>NZ_KB899336.1:79091-228694 GCF_000378165.1 Saccharibacter floricola DSM 15669 | reverse complement strand
TGGAGCAGCCCGGTAGCTCGTCAGGCTCATAACCTGAAGGTCGTAGGTTCAAATCCTACCCCCGCATCCAATACCCCATAAAATTACATCTCTCTAATCACTTCAGAGACTAGCTGCGTCTCTCTGCAGCGCAATACTCCTGACGTGAGCCGACAGCCCAATCGTCTCTATCTCCGTGTCCGTAGCTCACACGAATAGTAGAAACGTTTAGGCAAGGAAATCGTCGTCTCTCTTAAAACTTCTGACATTATACTTGCGCGTCAGAGAATGGCTCCTGTCTTGGCTAGGAGCTGTTGACAAAAAATATTTTTGAATATGATGCACTTCTTCTCGTTGGAAAGGAGAGAGCGTATGTGCGGTGATTTAACAGACGCAGAATGGGCGATTATTGGTGAGCTTTTGCCGCCTGAGCGCGGATGATTGGCAACATATGATGGATAGCACCGTTGTTCGGGCCCACAGCCAGGCCGCTGGCGCAAAAGGGGGACATATAAGGAGGGTTTTGGTCGCAGCCGCGGCGGATTTACGAGCAAAGTCCACGCCCGTGCAGACGATCAAGGGCACCCTCTTGGCTTCACACTGACAGGTGGTGACGTTTCGGACACTTCTGGTGCTGCGTCCTTAATAGAACTACCTGCCGCAGCTCCTCGTCGATTTCTGGTCGACAAGGGGTATGATCGTGATAACATACGAGAAACCTTGCTTTTCCAGGTGGTTCTGCCCGTTATCCCACCACGATCAAACCGTAAAAAGAGCATTCCTTACGACATCCATGGTTATAGGGATCGCAATCATAGTGAGCGTATGTTCAATAAACTAAAGCAATTTCGTCGTATCGCCACACGGTATGACAAAACACGAAAATCCTTTCTCACCTTTCTCAACATCGCAGCCATGAAAATCTGGATACCATCATTTGTCAACAAAACCTAGAGTGTTGTGCTTCATAACGTCGTTTTCCTATTTGTGGCGATGTAGATGGGGGGTGTCACCCTCCTCAGAAGATTTCCGCGTTACGGATAGAAAAGGATATCTTTCTGAGATGCTTGTGTTCCTTCAGGTAACCTACTCTGGTCAATATAGAGCAGGCTAGTATAATCCTTCTGTCTCTGAATAGGATTTGAACAGGATTCCAAGCATCGTGACTGACCAGATTTCACAAGACGCTATTAACAGAACGCTTTGGAGTGCCTGCGATACGTTCCGCGGGACGGTGAGCCCGGATACGTATCGGGATTATGTACTGACGATGTTGTTCCTCAAATATATTTCAGACGTATGGCAAGACCATTACGACGTTTATAAAAAGCAATTTGGCGATAATCCTGAAGCGATTGAAGCGATGCTTAAGAAAGAACGCTTTGTGTTGCCTAAGGGGACGGATTTTTACACATTGTATAAAGAGCGCAACACTCCTGGCAATGGTGAGCGCATTGATAAAGCCTTACACGCGATTGAAGAAGCTAACGATGATAAGCTGAAAGATGCGGGGAAAAGCGTCTTCCAAGATATTACGTTCAATTCTGATAAATTGGGGGATGAGAAACAAAAGAATACCATTCTGCGTCATTTGCTGGAAGATTTCCACAAGCCCGAGCTGAACTTACATCCCTCTCGGGTGGGCACGATGGACGTGATTGGGAATGCCTACGAGTATCTGATTAAGAATTTTGCGGCCAGTGGTGGGCAGAAAGCTGGTGAGTTTTATACCCCGCCGGAAGTGAGTGAGGTGCTGGCTCGTTTGTTGAACCCACAGCCGGGGGAAACCATTTGTGACCCCGCCTGTGGTTCGGCCTCTTTGTTGATGAAATGTGGCCGCCAGATTACGCGTCACCATGAAGGCAGCAAGAATTACGCGCTGTTCGGGCAAGAGGCGATTGGTTCTACATGGTCTTTTGCAAAGATGAATATGTTTCTGCATGGGGAGAATAATCATCGGATTGAATGGGGTGATACCATTCGCAACCCGAAGCTCCTTGATGATAATGGCCATCTTATGCACTTTGATGTGGTGACGGCAAACCCACCCTTCAGCTTGGATAAATGGGGGCATGAGGAGGCGGCGAGTGATGTGCATCATCGCTTTGCACGGGGTATTCCGCCTAAAACGAAGGGGGATTATGCTTTCATCCTTCATATGCTGACCATACTTAAAAATCGCACGGGACGCATGGGGGTCGTGGTGCCGCATGGTGTGTTGTTCAGGGGGAGTGCTGAGGGAAAAATTCGGCAAAAGCTCATCGAAGAAAATATGCTGGATGCTGTTATTGGTTTGCCCCCAAAATTGTTCTTCGGCACGGGTATCCCAGCGGCGATTTTACTTTTCCGTAAAGGCCGCAAGGCGAACGATGTTCTGTTTATTGATGCAAGCCGCGAATTTACCGCGGGCAAGAACCAGAATATTTTAAGTGAAGAGAATATCACAAAGATTGTGGAGACCTACCGCAGCCGTACCAATGTGGACAAATACGCCTATTGCGCAACAGTGGAAGAGATTAAAGAGAACGACTATAACCTCAATATTCCACGTTATGTTGATACGTTTGAAGAAGAGGAAGAGATTGACTTAGAAGCCGTGCGGGCAGAGCGGGTTGAGATTAAGGCAGAGCTAGCAACCTTGGAAGCACAAATGGACGCTTATTTGAAGGAGCTTGGTTATGCTTCCTGAGGGGTGGAAATTAAGCAATCTTGGATTAATTGGAAAGTGGGCGGGGGGAAAGACGCCCTCCAAGGCAAATGATAGTTTTTGGAGTAATGGAACTATCCCTTGGGTTTCCCCTAAAGATATGATTACAGGAAAAATATTTTCTACAGAAGATTATATTACACAGGTGGCAATACAAGAAAATAAAAATCGACTTTATCCATCAGGTTCAATTGTAGTTGTAACGCGAAGTGGTATCTTGAGGAAGAAACTACCGGTTGCTATTGTGGAGGTTCCTTTCACAGTCAATCAAGACATTAAGGTATTGCCAGATAATAAAAACATAATCTCGGAATATATATATAATTATATAATGTGTTTCGAAAAAATTATTTTAAAATCCTGTCAAAAAGAAGGAACAACTGTTGAAAGTATTGATACCGATTCTTTCCTTAGTTTTCCCATTTCTCTCCCCCCCCTTCCTGAACAGAAGAAGATAGCGGCTATTTTATCGACGTGGGATCGGGCGATTGAGGGGACGGAGAAGCTTCTGGCTAACAGCCAGCAGCAGAAAAAATCCCTCATGCAGCAACTCCTTACCGCCAAAAAACGCCTTCCGGGGTTTGTTGGGGAGTGGGAAAGAGTAAAAATCTCTGACATTGCTAATATAAGAACGTCAGTATCTAAAGCAAAATATTTTTCTAAAGATGGCGAACGTTTTATTGTAGACATGGGTTCTGTTGACCGACAAGGAAAATTAAAGTGCACAAAAAAAACGCATCATGACGGTGATGTTTTAGAAAAAGGTACTTTAATTATGCCAAAAGATGATATCGGTGGAGGGAATATCATAGGAAAGACAGCTATTATTGCTCATAATAATTTATATGTCATGAGTGACCACGTTTACGCGCTTCATATCCATGATTGTTATAGTGGTTTTATTCATTTTTTAATTAATTCATATGAAATAAATAAGTCCTTATTACGAAAGGCAAATGGGACTGCTCAGTTGGGCTTAGGGAGAAAAGAGGTTCTTAAACAAGAAATTAGGATTCCTCCCTCCCTTCCCGAACAAAAAGCCATTGCGGCGGTTTTGACGACGGCAGACGATGAAATAACCGCTATTAAAGCGGATCTGGAGCGGTTGCGTCGGGAAAAGAAAGCGTTGATGCAGCAATTGCTGACGGGCAAGCGGCGGGTGGTTGTTGATGCGGAGGTGTCAGCATGACGGGGGGCCTGAAATTTCAGGAGGAGTATAGCGCAAAACTACCAGCACTGGCCTTGCTGAGTACGCTTGGTTGGCGGTTTTTGCCGCCTTCTGAGGCATTGGCGTTGCGGGGTAGGCGGCATCGTGCCGTTGTGTTGGACGATCTGCTGCGGGTGGAGCTGAAAAAGCGCCGCTTTATCTTTGAGGGACAAGAACACCGCCTGTCAGATGGGGCGATCGAGCGGCTCGTCTCTATCGTGACGCATCCTGATTTTGTGTCGGGCTTGCGTGATGCCAATGAGAAAATGACGACCCATCTGCTCTTCGGCATTGCGGTGACGGAGTTTATCAATGGGCGCAAGGCTACCCCAACGATTGCGCTGATTGATTGGCAGAATCTGGACAATAACAGCTTTACGTTCACTGAAGAGTTTAGCGTTTTGCGCACCGATGGGACGCAGATGCGTCGCCCAGACTGTGTGTGCTTTGTTAATGGGCTTCCGCTGGCGGTGATTGAGGCTAAGCGGCCCGATGCTAAGGCGGGCAAGGGGCCGCCGATTTTTGATGGTATTTCCCAATCTCTGCGCAATCAACGGGCTGACGAAATCCCGAATCTTTTTGCGTATAGTCAGCTTCTTCTGTCCATCACGGGGCAGGAGGGCTGTTATGGCACATGTGGCACGCCGCAGAAATTTTGGGCGAGCTGGAAAGAGGAAGATAATACCGAAAAGCAGATGGAGGCGCTCAAAAACACGCCGCTTTCTGCGGAACAAAAAGACGTTCTGTTTGCTGAGCGTAAACCGGCTGATCGGGCATGGTTTGAGGAATGGTCAGCGCACCCCTTGGCGGTGACAGAGCAAGATCGGCTCTTGATCGGTGTGCTGTCGCCTGAACGCTTGTTGGAGATGGTGCGTTTTTTTACTTTGTTCGATCGTCACAAAGGAAAGGTCGTTGCCCGGTATCAACAAGTCTTTGGCATCAAGCGGCTGTTAGAGCGCATCAAGACCCGCCGGCCCGATGGTGGGCGTGAAAGCGGCGTTGTGTGGCATACAACAGGGTCGGGCAAGTCTTTCACAATGGTTTTTCTAAGCCGTGCGTTGGTTTTGGATGATGACCTCAAGCAATGCCGCATTCTTGTCGTGACAGACCGAAAAGACCTTGAGCGGCAGCTTAGCAGCACCTTTGCCAGCGGTGGAGAGTTGTCAGGGAAGAAAGATAGAGCGGCTTCTCTCGCGACGTCGGGCCGTCGTTTGGCGCAACAGATCGGGCATGGGCAAGAGCGGATTATCTTCTCGCTCATTCACAAGTTCTATACCGCGACGAGCTTGCCTGAATGCCATAATGATAGTGCGGATATGATTGTGCTGGTGGATGAGGGGCATCGTAGTCAGGGCGGGGAGAGTCATGCCCGTATGAAGCATGCTTTGCCCAATGCCGCCTTTATTGCGTTTACGGGCACGCCCTTGTTGAAGGGGAGCAAGACGACGCAACGCTTTGGGAAGATCATCCATTCATATACGATGAAACAGGCTGTCGCGGATGGTACGGTAACGCCGCTTTTATATGAGGAACGCAAGCCTGATTTGTCGGTTAATGAGCGGGCAATTGATGCGTGGTTTGATCGTATTACGCAAGGGCTGACAGACCAGCAAGTCTCCGATCTTAAAAGACGCTTTGCCCGTGCTAATCAGGTTTATAAGGCTGATGACCGTATTCGCTTGATCGCGATGGATTTGGCGACCCATTTTGATAATAATATTGATAAAGACCTCAAAGGCATGCTGGCCTGTGATAGCAAGGTCTCGGCTATTCGGTATAAGAATTATCTGGATGATGTTGGGCTTTTCGAGAGTGCCATCGTCATGAGCCCGCCTGACACGCGCGAGGGTCATACGGAGGTGGATGAGCGCGCACAACCGGAAGTTCAGGAATGGTGGAATAAGACGGTCGGCAAACAGAGCGAGGAGGAATATACCCGCGCTGTGATTGAGCGTTTTGCTGAAGACCCAGATCTCAAGTTGATTATTGTGGTCGATAAGCTCTTAACGGGGTTCGATGAGCCGAAGAATGCCGTTTTGTATATTGATAAACCTTTGAAACAGCATAATCTTTTGCAGGCCATTGCCCGTGTGAACCGTTTGCATGACGAGAAGAAGCACGGTCTTCTGATTGATTATCGCGGTATTTTGGCAGAACTCGACACGACGCTCGCTCATTATGACAAGCTCGCTGATACGGTCGGAGGGTATGATCCGCAGGATATTGAGGGGCTATACAGCCAGATAAGCAGCGAATATCGGGAACTTCCTGCCCTGCATAAGGCGTTATGGGATATTTTTGCGAGCGTGAAAAATAAGCGCGACCCAGAGCAACTGCGTGCCCTGTTGGTGCCGAGCATGAAGGAGGAAGATGGCCGCACGGTTGATGTGAACGTAAAGCGGCGGGATGATTTCTTCGAGGCTTTGACGGCTTTTACCAATTGTCTCAAAGTCGCTTTACAATCTGTGTCATTCTTTGAGGATACAAGCTTCACAGAAGCTGACCGCACGACATACAAAGAAACCCTTAAGCAGATGAGCAGCTTACGGCAGGTTATTCTTCGGGATATGGGCGAAACCGTAGATTTTGACCAGTATGCTGAGAAGATTAAAAAATTGCTGGATCGGCATGTGGCCGGTGTGCAGGTGCATGACCCTAAGGGTGTGTATGCCGTTGGTAAGATGGGTAAAGTGCCGGAAGACACTCCGCCCGAAAACTGGAGCGATGAGAAAACACGGAATGAAACCGATCTGATCCGTACCCGCATCACCAAAATAATCGACCATGAGATGCAGGATGACCCGTATGCACAGGAAGCTTTCTCGGCCCTTTTGCGTAAGGTGATTCAAGAAGCAGAAGAGCTGTTCGATCATCCCTTAAAGCAGCTTATGCTTTTTCAGGAGTTTGAAGAGCAGGTTTCAGAGCGCACATTGAGCGAGATTCCACCTGTTTTTGAGGGGAACCGTCATGCTCAGGCATATTATGGTGTTTTCCTGAAAGTCTTTAACGCGTCGATGACAGATGATGACCGCCAAGAATGGGTCGATGTGGCGTTTAAGATTGATCAGATTGTGCATAAAGCTGTGCGGGAAAATTCGCTTAGTCGTTCCGATATGGAAAGAATTGTTGCGCAAGAGCTTATCAGTTTGTTGTTTCCAATCGGGCAGAAGAAAGGCTTTGGGGTCGATAAAATTACCGATATCAGCACATTTGTCACTCAGATTATGCGGGCGGGTTCGGCCACGGAACATCACAGCTCATATGGATGAGAGAGTGGTGCATTATGGCGGGGAGGTAATCCGTATCACATGCGTCCCGCTTGCACGCACGGGAACGAAGCTCCGCCTCAAAGTGCAACCTGACTTGAGTGTTCAAGCCCTTGTGCCCGATGGCACAACAGAGGATGCCCTTGACCGTACGCTGCAGAAGAAGGCCCGCTGGATTTGGCAGAAACTGCGAGACTTTAAAACAGTGCAACAGTACGCCATTAAGCGGGATTATGTGAGCGGGGAGAGCTACTTTTATCTCGGGCGGCGGCATCTTCTGAAAGTCCACCATCAGCCTGAAAAGCCAGAGAATGTGCGTTTGTTGCGCGGGCGCCTTGAGGTGTCTGTACACAAGCCCCAGCCATTACGTGTCCGAAAGTTGCTGGAGTTATGGTACTTTACCCGGGCGCAGGAGGTGTTTCACAAACGCCTTGCGGCTCTTTTGCCATCTACATTGTGGGTGGCTACACCCCCCGTGCTCAAAATCCAGGTCATGCAGATGCAATGGGGAAATTGCTCGCCCGATGGAGCGGTGACACTTAACCCACATCTAGTGAAGGCCCCACGGAAATGCATTGACTATGTTATTTTTCACGAGCTCTGTCACATCAAGGAACATCATCACGGCCCAGAGTTTTGGGCTCTGCTCAAACGAGTCATGCCTGACTGGGAGCGGTATAAAGCACATCTTGATAGGCTTGCGGAAATGCTTCTTCAATCGTGATGAGGGGAGTGTTTGCCGAGGGAAAAAGCGGCTACGCAGATATAAGATTTTCTTTTCCTGAAGGAAAAGATAGATGCGGGCTTGATCCATAATGAGGCTAGAGTCCGGTATATTTTCTGCGAGGTACAGGGCTTAGGTCGCGTTGACAAAAACTTTCGAATGCGTGGTGACGTATCGGACGAGAAGCGGGCGATGATTGTCACTCTTTTGCCTTCTGATCGTGGCCGTTGGGCGTGTTCTTCTGGAGAGTCGTCGCTTGTTTCTAAACGGCATGCTTTATGTTTTGCGTGTTGGTCTGCCTATGGCGAGATAGGCATGATTGTTACGGCAAGTGGAACCCCGTCGCTGTAGGTTTCGTCGTTGGGTTGAACAGGGCGTGTGGGGCGCTCTGCTGCAGACCTTGATAGACTTGGGCTTGACCGACGGCTGTGGTTCGTAACCACTTTACCGGCCACTGGTGAAAAGGAGGGCTCATTGGGAGGCTTTTGGTCGATCACGCGGCGGCTTTATGGGCAACGTCCACGCCCCATATGATCATTAAGGACGTCCTCTCGGGTTCGTTCTTACCGGAGGACAGGTCTCGAACTATAAAACCATAGACGCTCTGATGGTGTTCCAGTGCCAAACTCTAAGGCTCTACGGGTTGAGTGACGGTATAACAGCGATAGTTTCCGCTAAAGACGAGCGCTCCACAGAAAATAGACCGGCAGCGTGATAGGGATCGCAACCGCACGGAGTGTATGGTTTAAATAAGCTCAAGCAGGAGCGACGTATCGCAGCACGCTACGACAAAATGGCATTATCCTGCATGGGGGTTTTCCATCTCGCCGCAATAAGACTCTGGGTTAAATCTTTTGTAAGTGGGGTCTAAGAAAAACACGATTTGTGTTGTGAAGGACGTAAAACAACAAGTCCGATTTTTCCATGCACATATTCGTTCAGTGGCGTATCAACAACACAACGATTGCGTTTCAGTGAGGACGCATTTCGGAAAAATAATTGACCAGATCGCCAAATCGCAAAGCCCGTATGGCTCACATCAAGACCAGGTAATCCGCTATAGATTCCGATTAAATCCCCCGTCTTTAAAAGGGGGAGAGCGCTGGGAAGTGCCGTGCTCGGAAGATAAGAGATGCGCCGTTTTTTGACCGAGATCCCTGGCAAATATAGCGAGCCGTCGGCTTTTTGGTTGAGATATTTTGTGACGGTAACAACCTTAGAAGAAAGAGACGGTGTTATATCTTGCGCTAAAAAAGGGTGCGCATGAGCCCAATCGCTAAAGAAATTCCGTCGTGTAGGAAACGAAATGATCTCGTTGCTATAGCGTGTGTGGAGCAAAGCTAAAAGAAAGCCGTCAAGCGAGCTGCTCTGACTTAATGCCGTCACATATTCTAAAAATGAAAGACAATCTACTCCTCTCAAATCAACAACGAATTCTTCAGGACGTGTTGCAGAGCCAATAAGGCGATCAGCGAGATATGGTGTTTCTAGTAGAGCCTCTGACATAACAGCTAAACGGCTAATGCTACCGCAATTCTCCTGATGAATAGCGGTGAGCGCACGAATTTTGTCAAGCGTATAGCGGTCGATTGTGATGCTCTGAGGGAGGTGTGGACGTGCAAGAGAGCTACATCCACCTCCTAAGAAGAGACTGCCAAATGCTAGAAAAGATCTTCTATACAGAGTATGACTCATTTTAACCTTTCTCTTGTAGTAGAGAAAGGGGATTATCTGCGTAGGAAGCGATATCTGTATCACTCGAAATTCTATCATAAATAGATGAGTGTAAGAGTTCTATATAATCATGCCCTTTTAGAAGATAATAATATTGAAATTTCATGATATTTATATGTTTCTTAAGGGCATTGATGAGTTTGTTTTTATCTCCATTAGGTGAATTAATATTCATATTAGTGGTGCTAAATAATGTTGGATGTAAGAGAAGATGAGATGGAGCCTCATATGTGAGATTGTTGAACGCATCACTTTTTAAGAAAGCAGCAATATCAGAATAAATAGAGATAATTTCTCTTACAAGAGAGATAACATTCTCGACTAAATTATCATCTGAGAAGTCCATATTTCTCATAATGCTACAAAAGCTACCAAAGTATGTAACACTATCAATGCAGTATTTCACAGTCAGATAATACCAATCGTTCTTAAGTGTATACATGCCATCAAACATATGTTCCATTAATTCCATAAGAGAAGAAATAAGGATATTATTATTATGTATCTTACGGTTTATATTCATTCCTTTTAGGTCACTTTTAATATTTTGTGTAAGCATTGTATTTTGAAAAGCGATTACATCGAAACCTCCTGAATAATAAGGATCCCAAAAGCCATAGGCATCTCCTGTAAGGGCCCACCGGTTTTTAGAGGTCGCGTAATCGGAAAGTGTTGCAAATTTCCGAAGAATTTTAAAATCTAGAACATCGAAATTCTTTTTACGTAGATAAGAACCCAGGAGACTCTCGTTCTTTTCTAACCAAGACATCATTTTTTCTTGTGATGAGAAGTCATCAAATGAGTACATCTTTTCATCAAACACGATCCCAAGGCTCGTTGTATTCTCAGAAAGAGGGAGTATCCAGATCCAGTATCCTAGTCCCTCAACGTGAATAGAGCTACGTTCTCTTTCGGCATGGCTAAAGGGTGTTTTTCCATCATCAAGATAGATATCACTGACATTAACGAACCCCGCAAAACGAACCCACACGGATGAATGTGAAATTGGGAGTTTGCGTGTAATATCGAATTTTTTTGACAGGACCTTCTTCATGCCAGAGGCATCAATAAGCCATTGTGTCGTGAGTTTTTTCTCGTTTCCTTCTTTGTCGATAAAAAGAATGTTTTTGTGTGTTGTTTCGTCAGAAAAATCGACGAATTTATGATTGTTGAAAAAAGTTACTTTTTCTTTCAACATTGAATGAAGGTCGTTTTCGAATTTCCCTCGTTGGAAATGAAATGAATCATTAGGAGGGAAAGCAGTAGGCCCCATTTCAAAAAAAGATCCGTTATTTTCCCTGAAAAAGCGCATTCCCATTTTTTTAAAATGATTGTCTTCCATATAGTCATGTAACTTTAGAATATATGAAAGGTACAGCCCACCGACTTCGTTGAGAGATTCACCTACTTTATGGGCAGCGTCATGAACGGGGAAGGTTTCATCATTAATAAGAGCAATGTTAATAGGGCCGACAGTCTGGAGAAGTTGATAAGCAAGCGTTAGGCCTGAGAACCCGGCACCAATAATGGTCACATCATAGTTAGCCATCATATATCTCCGACAGCAGGGGATTATTGGAAAATATGTTCCTAAATTCTAGACATATCCCGGCAGGAGTAAAGTCAATTATTATTTCCACATAAATTTTTAGTTATTTTGATAATTGAGATCGATTTAATCAATAATGGGGGTAAGCCCATCATTGATTAAGAATGTTCTTTTAACGAATACGGATGTTGATTTTAGACAAGGTAACTCTCACCTTGTTTAGCCATAAGGAAGTAAATCCCCATATCGTTTCCATCATTAAGCTCACGGGCAATATGGGTGACGGGGTTTTCCGTCATGTGGAATGTTTCTTTTACATGCGTGATCAGCACTTTAAGGCCGCGTACATAATGACGCCCTCCACAGACTAACGCGAGATCACGTAAGCTTTGGAGAACATGCTCTGGGGTCATGTGACCAGCGAGGGCATTTTCAGGATGGTCGTTGGTATAGGTGGCTTCCATCACGATCGCTTTTAGGCGTTGTTCTTTTACAAGGGGAGCGATGGCTTCCCACAGCTCGTGCAGTTTTTGTTCCCCATTTTCAGGCTTGTCTGCTTCTGTATCACCGAGATAGAGCACAGCTTTTCCGTTGGTTTCGATAAGGAAAGCCGTTGAGGTCATAGGGCCATGTTTAAGAGGCCAAGCGCGAATGGTCAGATCACTTTTGGCGATTGTCTGCGCGACGCCGCTCTCCATGTCCTGATAGCTATATTTGCCAATGGCTGGTTCTGCACCACGGTTCCCTTGATTACCCCATATCTCATTATTGAAGAGATGGGAGGATAGAGCGTTTAATGTACTGGGGAGGCCGTAAATGGGTTTGGGCGTATCATCGGGGGAGGCTAAGACTAGTCCTGCGATATGGTCTAAATGAGGGTGGCTGATGAGATAGGCGCGAACGGTTTGTTTTAGCACATGTCCGGCACGGCTTAACGAAGAGTCGGGCATAATAGGAATATCGTCTAGCGAGCCTTTTTGCTCAGCGATTTTCAGCCCATGCCCTAAGGTGCCTGCATCACATAAGACGGCTTCATTACGGCCAAGAGGGCGAACCATGTATGAGGTGAGGTTGCCATCAATCACACCGCTGCGTGTTCCAAGAGCGATAATCTCAAAATCAGGATGTGTATCTGCAAAGGCGGGGCCTTGGGAGGATGGTTCTTTTTTGATCAGGTTGCGAAAAGATGAGAGTATTTGCGCATTCATTGGGATTGATCTCCTACGGATTTTTTTACCTTCATGCCCTATAAGGATAGTCCTGCCTCAAGAGTGGGGAAAGGCATTTACGTGAGTAAGGAAGCTATTATGCGTCTCTTTCATCCGTCATTGGCGGTTTTAAGTTTGGTTGGTTTGGCCTTGGCCATGCCGGGAGAGGCCTTAGCAGGGCCGCCCGCTGGTGCGGTCATGCCGACACAATGTGATAATGCGCATTTTCTAAGAGACCAGAGCGCATTTGCGCAGCAGTTTTCTTACCATCGTACGGCTTATGGTCTGCATAGTGATCTGCCTGAGCATATGTGTGGTCAGGTCACAAAAGTGTTCCGTGCGCGTCGTAGTCGGAGTGGATGGCATGGTTATTTCATGATGAGCGTCGGCTCAGGAGAGCCCGTTCGTGTCGTGTCAAATCTGGATGAAATGCACGCCCCTTCATGGCCATGGGTAAAGGTGGGTGACCATGTCGAGGTGCAGGGGCGCTATTATTACGATGGCCCGCGTCGTCAAGGTGTAGATTGGACCCATCACGGGACAAGCCGTAACTGGCCGTGGGCAGGTTTCGTTGCCGTTAACGGCCAGTCCTATCAGTAAGTTGTTGGTTAAGCCGGGGTGAGGTCGCGTTTTTTATGCGTCTCACTCTTGTCGTGATGGGGGGCTGGGTAGCTAAAGGTGAGTGCGTCCTCCTTGACGTCAATGCGAACATGCCCTCCCTCGGTGAGCTTGCCAAAGAGGAGTTCTTCAGCAAGAGGCTTTTTGATTTTTTCTTGGATAAGACGCCCCAGAGGTCGCGCTCCGTTAAGGCGATCATAGCCGTTTTCACCTAACCATTGAGAAGCCTTTTTTGTCAGTTCCAACGTGACTTTTTTCGCGTTCAACAATGTTCTCAGTTGTTCAATGAACTTGCTGACAATATGTTGCACAATCTCAGGTGAGAGCGGAGCGAAAGGAACAATCGCATCCAACCGATTGCGGAATTCTGGTGAGAAAAGCCGTTTGATCGCTTCTTCATCATCGCCAGAACGTTTGGTGCGTCCAAACCCGATAGCCTCTTTGGAGAGATCGGCTGCGCCTGCATTTGTGGTCATGATGAGGACTACATTCCGGAAATCGACTACTTTCCCCGTATGGTCGGTCAGTTTGCCGTGATCCATGACTTGCAGCAGGATATTAAAGAGATCGGGATGGGCTTTTTCGATCTCATCAAGCAGAAGAACAGCATGTGGGTTCTGATGGACAGCTTCCGTCAGCAGCCCCCCTTGCTCAAAACCGACATAGCCAGGTGGCGTGCCGATCAGACGTGAGATCGAATGAGGCTCCATATATTCTGACATATCAAAGCGAATGAGCTTGATATTGAGTGAGGATGCGAGCTGACGTGCTGCCTCTGTTTTGCCGACGCCGGTTGGGCCAGAGAAAAGGTAGCTACCGATTGTTTTTTCACCATCTCGTAAGCCTGCGCGTGACAGCATGATGGCCGAAGAGAGGGCATCAATGGCTGTTTGTTGGCCAAAGACAGCCTTGCGTAAATCTGACGATAAATGCCGAAGCGTTGAACGGTCATCTTTAGACATATGACGCGGCGGGATCTGGGCAATGCGAGCAACCGTGGCTTCGATATCTTTCAGGCCAATTGTCTGTCTTTTGCGATGAGGGGGTAATAAGCGGCAAGCGGCCCCAGCCTCGTCAATTAAGTCGATCGCTTTATCGGGCAGGTTTCGGTCATGAATATAACGCGCAGAAAGGGTTACAGCACCTCTAATAGCGGCATCGGTATAGCGGATATCATGATGCGCCTCGTAGCGACTTTTCAGCCCGCGTAAGATCCGTATGCTGTCTTTCTCTGAGGGTTCTGCAACGTCGATTTTCTGAAAGCGCCGGGTAAGGGCATGGTCTTTCTCGAAATGTTGACGATATTCAGAATAGGTCGTCGACCCGATGCAGCGCAGTTTTCCAGCCGCTAAAGCGGGTTTAAGGAGGTTAGACGCATCCATAGCGCCGTTTGTTGTGGCTCCTGCACCGACGAGCATATGGATTTCGTCAATGAACAAGACAGCATTGGGTGTTTTTTCAAGTTCATTGACGATCGCTTTAAGGCGTTCTTCAAAATCTCCACGGTAGCGCGTGCCCGCTAAGAGGCTTCCTAAATCAAGACTATAAATTGTGGATTTTTTGAGGATAGCAGGAACTTTTTTGGCAATAATACGCCCTGCTAATCCTTCCACAATGGCAGTTTTCCCGACACCAGGGTCTCCGACCATCAGAGGGTTGTTTTTAGTACGACGGCAGAGAATTTGAACGAGGCGTTCAACCTCTGCTTCACGTCCAATGAGGGGGTCAATGCTGTTAGCACGTGCACGGTCGTTGAGGTTTACGCAATAGGTATCAAGCGCGTCATGCTTGTCGTCTTTGGGTTCGCCCTTCGGTGTCGCATCGGGGTCGGCTGTATGCGCGCGCGCTCCACGGGTGGAACGCTGATACGTGCTGCGTGGTTCCTCTTGCGCCATGGCATGGATCGCATCAAGGCGTGTCATACCAAGGTTTTGGAGGAAGAAGACCGCATGGCTCTCACGTTCTGCAAAAAACGCCACCAGCACATTCCCGCCATTCATCGTTGGCTGTCCTGCACTTTGGATATGGATGGCTGCGCGTTGAATGACACGTTGAAAAGCGGATGTCGGTTGAGGTGGATCGCTGAGGTCAGACCGCTGCAGAGCTTGGAGGTCGTGCTCTAGGAAGTCGGTAAGGTCACGTTGCAACTGGGTGCGATCAACCCGGCAAGCCTCCAAGACGGCTACCGCATCGCTATCATCACAGAGGGCAAGGAGGAGGTGCTCCAAAGTGATGTATTCATGCTGGTATTGTCCAGCGAAAACGAGTGCACGCTGAAGCGTCTGTTCAAGTGTGGAGGACAGCATAGAGCGCTCCCTATAGTGAGCAAGGGTCAGACAGACGAAAATAAAGAAACGAACATGTAATGTGGCGCGTCTGCTACGCCTTCTCAAGAGTACATTGGAGAGGGTGTTGGTTTTGTCGTGCGAGATCCATCACCTGACTCACCTTTGTTTCTGCCACTTCATAGGTGAAAATACCGCAAACGCTGCTGCCTTTATTGTGTATTTCAAGCATGATGGCGGTTGCCTCTTGGCGTGCTTTGCCAAAAAAACGCTCTAGAACCTCTATGACAAAGTCCATAGGCGTATAGTCGTCATTGAGCATGATGACCTTATACATTGAAGGATGGGCCAGGTCTGTTTTTCGGCTGGTAAGCGTTTCATCGCGTACGGCGCCAATCCGTTCTGCCTGTCCCATAATGGTCTCCTCAGTGCTGGGTGAGCCTCAACATGCTCTATGAGCGACGATGATACGTGCGCTGGAACTTTTATATAGAGAAGACTATGGGCAGTTCTTGCGCGTTTGAGAAGGGGGATCATACAAAAGAGCCCTCGATCGGAAGGAGAACAGGGCAGGGAAACGGCCAGAAAATGGAAATTTTTATGGACAGGCCTGTAATCGTGATTCTACTAATGGAAGAAGCGTATGGGATTCTATAATCCTTCAATCCCTATTTTCTACAGCTTTCGTCATTTATCACATAGGCTGATCATTCTCATGCCCCTTATGCGTTGTTTTGCTTTGCTCTTCTCTTTGGGATTAACTCTCTTTGCGAGCGGCACGGCTCGGGCGCAGTATGTGGGTCATCTTTCCGGTTTTGTGATGGATGCGCACACGGGGGCTGTGCTGTCAGAGACGGACGCAGACTTGCAGCGTTATCCGGCGTCGTTGACGAAGATGATGACCTTGTATCTGACGTTTCAGGCACTCGAGCAGGGGCGCATTACGCTAGGGCAAAGAATGCCTGTATCTATTCATGCATCTTTGCAAAAGCCGTCTAAGCTCGGCATGCGGCCAGGCAGTTTTCTGACCGTTGAGCAAGGGATACTCGCTCTTGTTACAAAATCCGCTAATGATGCAGCATGCACGTTAGGGGAGTTTCTAGGTGGTGGGGATGAGACGCGTTTTGCGGCGTACATGACCAGCCAGGCACGGCGTTTGGGCATGAGTAATACGACCTTCCAAAATGCTTCTGGCTTGCCTGATCCTGACCAGGTGACGACGGCGCGTGATCTCGCCCGACTCGCCCGGCATCTGATGACGGACTATCCGCAGTATTATTCTTATTTTTCGACAGAGCAGTTTGTTTTCCACCGTCGTATTATTGCGAATCATAATCCGATGCTCAAGCTCTATGCGGGTGCCGACGGCCTTAAAACGGGGTTTACGGATCTTGCGGGGCATAATCTCGTAAGCTCTGCGCGACAAGGTCGCATTCGCCTCATTGGTGTGGTGATGGGGGCAGAGAGTAACACGCAGCGGAATAATACCATGATTGCGATGCTTAATAGGGGATTTGAGGCGGAAGGTCAGGCGCCGCAACCCTTGTTAAAGTCACCATCTCTTGTGGCTTCTGGGCATACCCGCCGCTGGGGGCGGCGTACGGTGCCTCATTTTGGTGGGCACAGACACCGCGTCGTTCTCGTGTCTTACCGTCCGCGTGTTTTGCATGGGCGTGTGACCCATCGTACCAGCGTGTCACATCGTGGACATCATCGTTCTTAAAGCGGCCTGATCAACATGGCGGATTTGAGGGAAGAAGCGTGGAAGTACATGTCTTCTCTTGCGTTGGCGGGGGAGCGGACGCATCTTGTTACCCTAATCATTGAGTGATGTTAGGATAATACGGATTCATGGCTTCTCATAACGAACGTGGTATACAATTTTATTCTCAGGATGATTTCCGGCATTTGCGCACGGTTGGTCAGCTGGCGGCAAAGACGCTGGATATGATTACGGACTATGTACAGCCTGGCGTGACGACAGAGGAACTTAATCAGCGTGTGCATGATTTTACGCTGGAACATGGGGCCACCCCTGCACCGCTGAATTATCATGGCTTTCCAAAATCATGCTGCATTTCGATCAATCATGTTGTGTGCCACGGTATTCCAGGAGAGAGAACGCTTAAAGAAGGCGACATCGTTAATATTGACGTGACGTCCATTCTTGATGGCTGGTATGGTGATTCGTCACGGATGTATACTGTTGGCAAGAAAATACCTATCAAAGCACAAAAACTAATTGATGCGACCTATAAATCTCTTATGCTTGGGATTGAGCAGGTTAAACCAGGGGCGACGCTGGGGGACATTGGCCATGCTATCCAGACATTTGCTGAAAAACAGCGCTTAGGTGTGGTGGAAGATTTCTGTGGTCACGGCATTGGGCGTGGTTTCCACGAGGCACCATCCGTGCTCCATTTTGGTCGTCCAGGGACGGGAACTGTTTTAAAGCCCGGGATGGTGTTTACCATTGAGCCTATGCTGAACATCGGTAAGCCTGATGTGAAGACTCTGGCTGATGGCTGGACAGCTGTGACACGTGATCGTTCTTTATCCGCTCAGTTTGAGCATCAGCTGGGTGTGACAGAAGATGGGTATGAAATTTTCACCCTTTCTCCTCAAGGTTATACGAAACCGCCTTATAAATAAGGGGTGTTTCCCTCTTTAAGTTGAAGCTAAGCGAGAAGGAATAACCTATGCGGAAGCGTGTTTATGCTTGTTTGTTGGGGAGTGCTTTGTGTGGGTTAAGCGGGACGGGGGGAGTAGCTCTTGCCGCCTCTCTTAGTGCTGCACATGACCCGCTGGCTTATGGGCCAGACAACGTGCGCCCGGGCGTTCTGGCATCCGCTCCGCATGGGATGGTCGTCTCTGCGCAGCATTTAGCGTCGGAGGCAGGCGCGCGGGTTCTTAAGCAAGGCGGAAATGCTGCAGATGCCGCCGTGGCAACAGGCTATGCGCTGGCTGTCGTGTATCCGGCAGCGGGCAATTTGGGCGGCGGTGGCTTTATGACCCTGCGTCCTGCGCATGGGAAGACAGTCTTTATTGACTTCCGTGAACGTGCATCAGAGCGAGCAACGGCAACGATGTATCTGGATGCTTCCGGGCATGTGGTGCCTGGGCAGTCGACCCAAGGGTGGAAGGCTGTTGCGGTTCCTGGAACGGTAGCGGGGCTTGAAGGGGTGCGTCAGCGCTGGGGACGGTTAAGCCGTGCGCAAGATATGGCCCCAGCCATTGAACTCGCCCGGAACGGTTTCACTCTTGAAGAGGGTGATGTGGAGTTGTTGAATACATCCACCGGCTATTTCCGTCACTCCCCAGAAGCGCGGTCGATCTTTTTACGTCCTGATGGTTCTTCCCTTCAGGTGGGTGATCGGCTTGTGCAGCCTCACTTAGCGCAAAGCTTAGCGCTTATTGCGCGTGATGGTGAGGACGCCTTTTATGCGGGGCCTATCGGAGATGAGATTCTTCGAGCGAGCCAAGAAAGTGGTGGCATTTTAAGCAAAGCGGATCTGCTGACCTACCGTATTCGCCTCATGGAGCCGCTGCGTTGTTCTTATCGTGGGTATCTCATAGAGACAGCACCTCCGCCTAGCGGGGGCGGTGTCGCTTTGTGTGAAATGCTGACAATTCTGTCAGGAGATGATCTGGGTCGCCTTGGACTGCACACAGCCCCTGCTGTGCAGCGTGAGATTGAGGCGATGCGCCATGCATATTCCGACCGACGCGACCTTGGGGACCCTGCTTTTGTTCAAAACCCTGTCGCTCATTTCCTAGACCCACAGTATGCGCAGCAGGTGCGGGAAGCGATTCCGCGTGATCGCGCTCTATCGTCTGCGCAGCTTCAAGTTGGGGTTGCGCTCCCTCAGTCAGAACAAAAGGCGGGTGCAACACCGTCTTCAGAAAAACATGAGACAACCCAGTTCTCCGTCGTGGATCGTGACGGTATGGCTGTGTCGACGACCTACACGCTTGATGGGTGGTTTGGTGCGGGCGTGATGGGTGGCCGTACGGGTATCTGGATGAATGACGAGATGGATGATTTCGCCATTAAGCCCGGTGAGCCTAATATGTTCGGGATTGTTGGGTCAGAAGCGAATGCGATTGCACCCGGGAAAACACCGCTTTCGTCTATGGCACCGAGTGTGGTGAGCAAAGACGGACATGTTGTCTTAGTGCTGGGGAGCCCCGGCGGGTCTCGCATTCCGACGATTATTCTCTCAGCCCTGACAGGAATGGTGGATTACGGGTTGGACTTGCGACAAGCGGTGGATCTCCCACGTTTGCACGAACAATGGATGCCTGATGGGGTGGAGATGGAAGAAGGCGCGTTATCTGACGCCGTTCGCCAAACCCTCACGCATGAAGGCTACCATTTTGTGCCCCATCGCCCATGGGGGATTGCTGAGGATATTGTCATTGGTAGCCCACGTCTGAGCGGCCCTCCCACAGGGCGTGTATATGGAGTGGCAGACCCTCGTCATCCCGGTGGTGGTGCCGTTGGACAATAAGTCGTTTAAGGGGGCTTGCTTTAATCCCCCCTATTTGTGCTAGAAGCGCGTTGGGAGATCGGCCCTGGACGGTTGACTTGCGAACTCGGTCAGGTCCGGAAGGAAGCAGCCGTAGTAAGATTATACTGGGTCAGGTGTCCGGTCTTCCACCGATGAGACAGAGTGAGGCCCTTGTGCCCCTGCTCGCAATCTGTGCGGCATAACCCGGCAGGGCCTGCCACATTCCTCTTCGTGGGAGGAGGCGTTACCCCTTTGACTGATGACGATCTTCCCTTGCCACCTGATGAAGGTGGTGGTTTTTTTGGTGATGAGCCTGCACCGGCACCTCAGACGGCGCCCGTGGATGAAAAAAAGCCCTATCAGGTTCTCGCTCGTAAATATCGCCCTCAAACTTTTGATGATCTGATCGGCCAAGAGAGCCTCGTGCGTATTGTGCGCCGGGCTTTTGAGGTTGGGCGTGTAGCGCATGCTTTCATGCTGACAGGGGTGCGTGGGGTTGGCAAAACGACGACGGCTCGTATTATCGCGCGTGCTCTTAATTGCGTAGGGCCAGACGGTAACGGCGGCCCGACCTCTGAGCCATGCGGTGTTTGTCCGAATTGCCGGGCCATTTTAGCGGATCGACATCCTGACGTTTTGGAGATGGACGCGGCATCGCGTACAGGCGTGGATGATGTGCGGGAGATTATTGAGGCCTCTCGTTTCCGTCCGATGCAAGCGCGGATGAAAGTTTTCGTCATTGACGAAGTGCATATGTTGTCCCGCAATGCCTTTAATGCGTTGCTTAAAACGCTGGAAGAACCCCCAGCGCAGGTCACCTTCATTTTTGCTACGACAGAGCTGCGCAAGGTGCCGGTCACAGTGCTCTCTCGTTGTCAGCGCTTTGATCTCCACCGTGTGCCGCAAGCTCAGTTGGTCGAGCATTTTGGTGGGATTGCGGTCAAAGAAGGGGCCAGCTTTGCGCCGGAAGCCCTCGCGCTCATCGCACGCGCTGCTGATGGGTCTGTGCGAGATGGGCTTTCTTTGCTCGATCAGGCGATTGCTCAAGGCGCGAGTGATGCGGCTTCTGTCGCGGATATGCTCGGTTTGGCTGATCGCGGCATGGTGTTTGACCTTCTAGATGCCGCGATGGAAGGCGATGTCGCGAAAGCGCTTAAAATTGCCGACCATGCCTATGCGCGCGGGGGTGATTTGGGCGTGTTGCTGGGTGATGTAATGGACGTGCTTCATTTGCTTTCCCGCATCAAAGCCCTCCCTAAGCTCCGTGAAGGGATGGAACTGTCGGAGATGGAGCGCGTACGTGGTGGAGCGTTAGCCGACCGTCTCTCTGTGAGTGTGCTGAGTCGTGCGTGGCAGCTTTTGCTGAAGGGGATAGCGGAAGTCGATATGGCGCCCGACCGTCGGCAAGCAGCCGAAATGGTGCTTATTCGCCTCTGTCATGCCAGTTTGCTCCCGACACCAGAGCGGATTATTCGCCAGTTACAGCAACGCACCGGGGGAGATGCCCCACCAGAGAGGCCAAGCGCACCAACGCAGGGAGCAGGAAATGCTTCAGCGCAGGGTGCTTCGCCTATGTCGGTTGCGTCGTCGGGAGGTACCGCTGCGTTGGCCCAGCCGCGTGCGGTACAGTCACCCGCTCAGCCACAACAGGCACCAACACCGCCCCGGGCAGCGTTGCGCGTTGTGGCGCGTGATGGTGTGTTGGTGGAGGGTGAGGAATATCGGGAGACGACGAGAGCTTCTTCCTCAGAGCCCCAATCTTCATCTTTCCCCGTATCAATGCCGCGCAGCTGGCGCGAAATGGTTCAGCTCGTTAAGAAAGAACATAACGACCCTTGGCTGCATGGTATTTTACGCTTTGAAGCGCATCTCGTGCAGTTTGGCCCGCCTCTGTTGGCCGTGCGTATTGATGATAGCAAAGTGTGCCGTCGGGCTCTGCGTGAGCTAAGTATGTTGCTTGAGCGTCTCTATCCTGGACAATGGCGCGTGGAGCCATCGCAGGAACAGGGGGAGCCGAGCCTTGATGAGCAAGGGGAGAAGGTTGTTGCGCTCAATCGTGATAAAGCAGCGCAGTCTCCTTTGGTGAAGGCGATGCTGACGACTTTTCCGGGGGCGACAATCGGTGAGGTGACAGACCATTCTCTTGATGAGTACGGTTTGCCGCCTGAACCGACAACGCCCTTAGGAGAGGATGGTCCGCCTGATTTGGATTTTGCACCGATTGATGCCGAATCCATTAGTGAAGACGATTTAGATTAACAAACAGGAACTCTGATGAAAAATCTTGCTGGAATGATGAAGCAGGCCACGCAAATGCAGGCCCGCATGAAAGAAGTTCAGGAAAAGCTTTCCAAGCTTGAAGTGGAAGGTGAGGCAGGAGCAGGGCTCGTGCGCCTAACGCTGACAGGTAAAGGTGTATTGAAGAACCTGACCATTGATCCAAAATTGTTGGATCCAGAAGATGCCGACACCGTTCAAGATTTGATCATTGCGGCTCATGAAGACGCTAAGAAAAAATCTGAATCCATCAGTGAAGAAGAAATGCGTCAGGTGACAGGTGGCTTGAAGCTCCCCCCTGGTATGGATCTGCCTTTCTAAGGAGGGACGTTGCGCGTGTGGTCAAGCCCAGAGATTGAAGCGTTGATTGCCCGTTTGGCACGTCTGCCCGGGCTTGGGCCACGCTCAGCGCGTCGGGCTGCTTTAGCGTTGTTGCAGGAGCCAGAAACACGGCTTAAGCCTCTGATGGCCGTCATGGGTGATGCTGCACAGACGATTCGCACCTGCTCGACATGTGGAAATCTCGACAGCCAGAATCCATGCGTGATTTGTTCAGACGATGAGCGTGATCAAAGCGTGATTTGTGTGGTTGAGACCGTCGGGGATTTATGGGCTCTTGAGCGCGCTGGGGTGCATAAGGGCCTGTATCATGTGCTTGGTGGTACGTTATCGGCTCTTTCAGGGCGTGGCCCAGATGATTTGAACACGCGTGGCCTGCTGGAACGTGTTGATGGCGGCGGTGTGAGAGAAGTCGTTTTGGCTCTAGGGGCGACGGTTGAAGGCGCAACGACGGCGCATTGGTTGCATCATCAACTCGCTGAAACAGGTGTGACGGTTAGTCGCCTTGGCCAAGGCGTGCCTATGGGCGGCGCATTGGAGGGCATGGATGATGGAACCCTTGCGGCTGCTCTGATGGCACGACGTAGGCTTGAAACATGATGGGATCATTCCCCACGACCATTCCTCGCGTTGCTCTTGTGACGGGAGGTGCACGGCGTTTGGGACGTGCGATGGTGGCTATGCTGGCGCGGGAAGGGTTTAGTGTCGCGATTCATTGCCATCACAGTGTTGAGCAGGCCCAAGAGCTTTTACAGGCTATTGGGGGAAAGGGCTGTGTCGTACAGGCGGATCTCGCCCAAGAGGACGCTTTATTACCGCTGATGGCAGATGTGCATGACCGGTTGGGGCCGGTTGGTGTGCTGATTAACAATGCCTCCGTTTTTCGGCGGGATGAGTTTGGTGAGGTGACACGCGCCAGTTGGGATCAGCATATGGAGCCTAACTTGCGTGCGCCCTTTGTCCTCTCTCAAGCAATGGCAGAGGCGTTACCGCCTGCATCAGAGGGGGTGATTCTCCATATGTTAGATCAACGTGTGTGGAATCTGACGCAACATTTTGTCAGCTACACGGTGTCACGCTCTGCGCTGTGGAGTTTGACACAAAGCATGGCGCTGGGCTTTGCCCCACGGATTCGCGTCAATGCGATCGGCCCCGGCCCTGTCTTGCCGGCTGAGGGGCAGTCTGATGAGCATTTTGCACAGATGTGCCACAATACGCCTCTTCATCATGGAGCGACCCCTCAGGAAGTCGCTCAAACAGCACGTTTTTTGATAGCGACACCGTCTATAACGGGGCAGATGATTGCCCTTGATAGTGGGCAGCATCTCAATTGGTCACCTCCTCGCTGAAAGAGGGTTGTTTTACCAGAGTTTTAGTACGGTGCTTTTCTTGCAGAGTGGCCGTGCGTGCTTATTGGCAGCGTTCTATAGTCTTGCGACTGGGGATAAAGGCTTCCACAAGCTTAACGTGGTAGGGCGTCTTTTGTGTAGCGTTCAAGCACGGCAGCGATAGGAAGACTATCGGTATGGCGGTGCAAAAGAGCCCTGTTTTCGAGAATAAAACCAGCAGGGAGGCCCGTCACACGGCTACTGAGCCTTTCACGCCAGAATGTGGCACTTCCGACAGCTCGGCCAAAGGGTGTGTGTTTGTCAGCTAGGCGTGCGCGCGCAATGGGGGTGAGGCGATTGGGTACGTAGGCATTCCAGGCTTCCGAGAGGAGCGTTGAGCCACACATAAGCTGCACATGACGTATGGTAATAGCGGCATCGCTGGTGGCACTCAGATTGAGTGAGGCGATTAATGCGCTATCGGGAATGCTGTGGTCATGGAGTAAGACAGCGTGAATGGGTGTTTTGCAGAAGCTCTGTAAGCTTGCCGTTGCGCTGTCACGCTCTAGGAGAAGCGTGCGTAACTTTTGGCCTTGGTCATGGGCAGAAGCGGGAGCCATGCCGAATACGCCGTAACAGAGAAACGGGAGGAGGAAAGAACACCCAAGACGATAGAATGGTGTGTTGCTTATCCCAGAAAAAGTGCGCTTCAGTGCGCCTTGTAAGAAAAGGCGCACCAGCGCGGGGAGGAGAGGACTCCTCCAAAGACGTTTACGAATCGTCGCGATCGTCTTTGTCAGTGGTGACTTCAATATCATTGCTGATGTCGTCGTCATCCAGATCATCGTCGGGAGAAATCACATCGTCATCATCGTCACCAGCGGTGTCGAGATCGACGTCATTCTCATGCTCGTTTTGATCCAGCTCTTTTTCCTTCTCGTTAGGAAGGGCCTCTTCGTGCTGTTGGAGACGGGAGAGGTTAGAGGGCTGTGTTGTCCCACATTTCGGGCATACGGCCGGAACGCGGTTAAGATCATAAAAACGTGCGTTACAATCGACACATGTCCGTTTTAAACCAAGTTCAGGTTTTGCCATAATGTTGAAAGCCTGCCATGCCACGCTAAAGGAAGAAGTATTGGGGCCCATGCCACTTCAGGCGGGGCCTGTCAAATGTTTCTCTCTTTTCGCTTTTGCTGGCAATGGTTAAAGTCCACTTTCTTGTGAGTAGATTGATACCATCGCAATCCCTCCGTGATGAAGGACCCTTATGACCGCCCAACACCGTCCCCTTACTGTTTCCGCTTCTCCTGCTGGGCTTTGTGGCCGTGTCCATGTGCCAGGAGATAAGTCTATCAGCCATCGTTCGTTGATGTTTGCTGCTCTTGCGCAAGGCACAACGCAGATTTCTGGCCTTTTGGAAGGTGAGGACGTGCTGTGTACAGCCGGCGCACTTCGCCAGCTTGGTGCGAAGATTACGCGTGGTGAGACGACTTGGCGCGTTGAAGGCTGCGGGGTTGGGCAGCTCAAAGAGCCAAGCGATGTCTTGGACATGGGCAATTCTGGCACGGCAGCGCGTCTTTTAACGGGTCTGCTGGCAACGCACCCCATTATGAGTGTGATGAGTGGTGATTCGTCGTTGCGATCGCGCCCGATGAAGCGCGTAACCGCGCCTTTGTCGGAAACGGGGGCGCAGTTCTTGACACGGGAAGGGCAGAGGCTGCCTCTCGCTGTGCAAGGGACGGGGGCTGGCAAACCTTTGCAGTATCGTCTTCCAGTTGCGTCTGCACAGGTGAAGTCAGCTGTGTTGCTTTCTGGGCTCAATTGCCAGGGTACAACAGTGGTGGAAGAGCCCATCTTATCGCGTGACCATACCGAGAATATGCTTCAGCATTTTGGTGTGGATGTGCAGGTATCGCCGCTTGAAGGTGGCGGGCGCACGATTAGCCTTCAGGGCCCTGCAACACTGACGGCGCGTGATGTGGTGGTTCCGGGAGATCCTTCTTCTGCTTCTTTCCCACTGGTGGCGGCTTTGCTGGTGCCGGGCTCTGATTGCGTGATTGAGGGTGTGGGGCTTAATCCGTTGCGGACAGGGCTGTTTATCAGCCTGCAAGAAATGGGAGCCTCTCTTGAGATTCTCAATGAGCGGATTGAAGGTGGTGAGTCTGTGGGAGACCTCCATGTTCGTGCCGGGACGCTGAAAGGCGTAACGGTGCCTCCAGAGCGTGTGCCGTCCATGATTGATGAATATCCGATCTTGGCGGTGGCGTGTGCCTTTGCTGAAGGGACATCCCGTTTGCAAGGATTGGCTGAGCTACGGGTGAAGGAAAGTGACCGTCTGGCGTCAACGGTTGCGTTGCTTGAGGTCAATGGTGCACGGGTGCATGTTGAGGGTGATGATTTGATCATTGAGGGGCAGCCGTCTCTTCCTGGTGGTGGGCAGGTGCTCTCCCATATGGATCATCGCTTAGCGATGAGTGCGATTGTGCTGGGCTTGGCTGCGCAAAAGCCCGTATCCATTGATGATACGGCTTTTATTGAAACAAGCTTCCCCGGATTTGTGGATTTGATGAATACGCTAGGCGCAGGGATTACGGTATGACGGGATCACGTCGGTTGATTATTGCGGTAGATGGGCCTGCAGCGGCAGGTAAAGGCACTTTGGCAAAGGCGTTGGCAGAGCGCTTGGCTCTACCTTATCTGGATACCGGATTGCTCTATCGCGCTGTTGCACGGCGCGTTTTAGATCATGGGGAAGACCCTGTTTTGCAGGGCGAGCAACATGCGAAGGCGATTGAGCCCGCTGATCTGGAACGTGATGATCTCCGTGTTCCTGAGGTTGACCGTGCAGCCTCTCTCGTAGCACGCCAGCCAGCAGTGCGGGAGGCGCTGCTTGAACGACAGCGTTCTGTTGGACGGGTTCATGGTGCCGTAGTTGATGGTCGTGACATTGGGACGGTTGTCTTTCCCGATGCCGATCTGAAGCTGTTTATTACGGCCTCTCCTGAGGTAAGAGCACAGCGGCGTTATCGCCAACGGCATGGTGAGGATTGTCAGGACGCTGAGTTGTTGGCTCAAGAAGTCGCGGCGATTGTCGCACGGGATGAGCAAGATGCATCGCGGGAGGTCTCGCCTTTGAAGCCAGCGGATAATGCTGTGCAAATTCTTACAGACCATATGGATGCAGAGTCGGTGTTGGATCGTGTTCTCACGCTTTTGCAGGAACGGCGAGCCTAAGATGATGCTTCTGTGGTAAGGGCGGAGCGTGCTGAGAAGGCGAGGTCCCAGCTCTGGTGGCTGGTAGGGCCTGTTACCGGTACTCTTGTCTTATGGGGGCTCGCCGGGTGGCTTCTCAAAAGCCAGCCCGTTCTGCTCGGGATTGCCGCTTTGGCGTATGGAACCGGGATACGCCACGCTTTGGATGCAGACCATCTTGCGAGTATTGATAGTGCTCTCCGCCTGGACGCGCATCGGCGTGGTGGGTCTGCGAGTGCTGGGCTGTTTTTTTCGCTGGGCCATTCGACGATCGTTGTGGGCATGTGTGTGCTGGTGTTCTGTCTTGGTCATGGCTTACAGCAGCACATTCATCATTATATGGCGCGTTGGGCGATTGTCGGGACGATCGTCTCGACGGCGTTTTTGCTCCTGGCGGGGAGTGCGACCTTGCTTGACGGCTGGCGTGATCCTCATAAGTCAATACCTTGGGGTGTTCGCCAGTGTCAGGGCGTTATTCGGCGCTTCTCAGCTCGACGATGGGGGCTCTATCTTCTGGGTCTTTTATTCGCGCTAGGGTTTGATACGACAACAGAAATTGGCGTTCTGGGGGTGTCGGCTACACAGTCCATGCAGGGTGTGTCTGTGTGGCGTGTGCTTCTTCTGCCGTGCCTTTTTGCGGCCGGCATGATTCTTATGGACACACTTGATGGCTTGTGGGCGTGGCGTGTTTATCGCCAATCATTGGGGCGTTCATCCCAAAGAAAGCGCTATCGTTTTTATACGGCCATTATGTCATCAATGATGGCGTTATTGATCTCTTTTTTCCAAATTTGTGATGCTGTGGATGAAGAGAATTCTGTTAACAATCACATAAATATTCGCTTTTATGGTGATGTCATCTCTATAAATATAGGAATAATATTTTCATTGGCAATAACATCAGTTTGGTTTGTTTTTATATCAAAAGATATATTGAATAGATTGCGGAAAGAACGAAATAACATCAATTTATGACAAAGATACATTGTCATTTTAAGTATTGATTTAAGTTTGTCATTTAGCGCTTTTATCTTTCTAGAAGATATCGTAGGGTGCCCGCCAAGTCTATGTCACGTGTATGTAGCCGTGCCGTGGCAAGCCCCGCTTCTGTGAATGAAGCGGGCCTTATTGGTTTTTAGATGAACTCTCGCTTGGCTACGAGGTGAGGGGAGACGTCGTTTTATCCTCGTTGCAGAATGGGCGGCGCAAAGCACGGGTCTTGGCCTGATCGGGTTAACGACCCTGGAATATTGAATTACATGGCTTCTGCCACTCAGAATACACCGAATCACGAAACAGAAGATTTTGCTGCTCTTCTTGACGAAACACTCGGTAGCGATACGGGCTTTGATGGTTCCGTTGTCCGTGGCCGTATTGTTCGTCTGACAGATGATCACGCGATTGTTGACGTTGGTCTGAAGAGCGAAGGGCGCGTTGCTCTGCGTGAATTCGGTCCGCCAGGTGTGACGCCGGATGTTAAGCCGGGTGATGTTCTGGAACTGTATATTGAACGTTACGAAGATCGTGACGGTTGTATCGTTCTTTCTCGTGAGAAGGCACGCCGCGAAGAGGCATGGACTGCTCTGGAAGGTGCTTTTGCGAACAACCAGCGCGTGAACGGCACCATTTATGGCCGTGTGAAGGGTGGTTTCACCGTGGATCTCGGTGGGGCTATGGCCTTCTTGCCTGGTAGCCAGGTTGATATTCGCCCAGTGCGTGATGTTGGCCCACTGATGGGGCAGCCACAGCCTTTCCAGATTCTAAAGATGGATCGTGCACGTGGTAACATCGTTGTTTCCCGTCGTGCCGTTCTTGAAGAGACTCGTGCTGAGCAGCGTTCTGAGCTGATCCAGGGTCTGAAGGAAGGCATGATTCTTGACGGTGTGGTCAAGAACATCACCGATTACGGTGCCTTTGTGGATCTCGGCGGCGTTGACGGCCTGTTGCACGTGACGGATATCGCTTGGAAGCGGATTAACCACCCATCTGAAGCTCTTCAGATCGGTCAGCCAGTGCGCGTGCAGGTGATTCGCTTTAACTCCGAAACACAGCGTATTTCCCTTGGTATGAAGCAGCTTGAAGCTGATCCATGGGAGAATGTTTCCGTTAAATATCCGGTCAATGCTCGCTTCACAGGTCGCGTGACGAACATTACCGATTACGGTGCGTTTGTTGAGCTGGAACCAGGCGTTGAAGGTCTGGTGCACGTTTCTGAAATGTCCTGGACGAAGAAGAACGTCCATCCAGGTAAGATCGTGGCAACTTCTCAGGAAGTGGAAGTCATGGTTCTGGATGTGGACAGTGCGAAACGCCGTATTTCCTTGGGTCTGAAGCAAGTTCAGCGCAACCCATGGGAGCAGTTTGCTGAAGAGCACAAGGTGGGTTCGGTCATCGAAGGTGAGATCCGTAACATCACTGAATTCGGTCTCTTCATCGGTCTGTCTGCTGATATTGACGGCATGGTTCACATGTCTGACCTATCATGGGATGAGCCAGGCGAAGTCATGATGTCCCGTTATGAAAAGGGGCAGGTGGTTCAGGCGAAGGTTCTGGATGTTGATGCTGAGAAGGAGCG
The DNA here is from genome assembly GCF_000378165.1 of Saccharibacter floricola DSM 15669. Taxonomy (GTDB): domain Bacteria; phylum Pseudomonadota; class Alphaproteobacteria; order Acetobacterales; family Acetobacteraceae; genus Saccharibacter; species Saccharibacter floricola. The sequence continues at coordinate 199,135 of NZ_KB899336.1, read as the reverse complement.
TATCTCCCTTGGTATTAAACAGCTTCAGGAAGACCCTGCTGCAGACATTCTGGCTCGTATCCACAAGGGTGACATTGTTACCAGCGTTGTGACGGCAGTTCAGAGCAACGGGATCGAAGTGAAGGTGGACGATGTTCTAACTGGCTTCATCCGTCGTGGTGAGCTGGCCCGTGATAAGGCTGAGCAACGCCCAGAGCGCTTTGCTGTTGGTGAGAAGGTTGATGCTAAGGTCGTGAGCCTGGATCGTGCTTCTCGCAAGCTGGCCCTGACCATCCGTGGTCGTGAGGTCGAAGAAGACAAGCAAGCGATCAGTGAATACGGTTCGTCGGATTCTGGTGCATCTTTGGGTGATATCCTGGGTGCTGCAATCCGTCGTCGTAGCACAGACGACTAAAATTTAGAGAGTTCTGGAAAGAAAAATGCTTCTCAGAATACTCTAGACTTGCGAGAAAGGGCGGTCTTTTATAAGACCGCCCTTTCTTTGCGATAAATGATCAAAATACGCTCAGAGAGCAGAAGAGGGCTGTCTATGGTTCTATGGCCATAGAAGAGCGCTTTTGCTAAAGGACGTGGGACATAAGATGAGCCGTCGTGCTCGGGGGGAATGATGGCTATTATCTATAATACCAACTACACACATAACCCCAACTCATATCTTACCCTTGCTATTAGGCAGGCTGCGGAGCTCCTTTTCGGCAAGGACAATATTGTTGTTGCAGATAATATGAGTTTGGGGGAGCTTGCAGCGGCAGGGGAGCACGACACGCTGCTATGTATTGATGGGCAGCGTCTCAATACGGCGTTGATCCGGCGTGTGCGTCCAGCTTTTAAGACCATGATCTTATGGACGTTTGAAGATCCGTTTATGAAGGACTTTAACGTCGAAGCAGGGCCTCTATTTGATCATATCTTCACCAATGATCCATCCTGTGTTTCAGCATATCAAAACAAAGGGCATTATCTTCCTCTAGCGGCAAGTCGTTGGTTGCATGAGCGGCCTATTCAGCCGGCCGACTCTTTTGAGTATGATCTGTTTTTTGCCGGCACGATGTGGCCTAATCGCGTACAGACTTTGCGGCGTGTTATTGCCGCCTTCCCTGAGGCACGTCTGAAGCTGATTTGCCCGGGCAATGAATATCTTCCTCCCCTCCCAGATGATATTTCAGCCTTGGCGTTGCAGCGGCCAGTCAGTCATGAGGCTTTTGTCGATTTCGCCAATGTCAGTGCTGTGACGCTGACCATGTTTCGTGATTATGCAAGTCATGGCGATGTCAGTCAGGCGACAGCACCTGGGCCTCGCTTTTTTGAACTTGCTCTGGCAGGAACCGCTCAAGTTGTCGAAGCGGCTCCTGGAATGGATATGGAGCATTTCAAAAGCCTCGATGGTTTTAGCTTAGCTCATGATCCTGACGAGGTGGTTGAGGCTGTTTCACGGCTTCTCAATAATAAGGCTGCTCGTCGCCGTGCTGCGCAGACGTCTCAAAAAAGTGCATTAAAGCAGCATCTTTATGAGCATCGCCTTGAGCAGATGCGCGATATTACGAAAGCGAACTTCTCTCGTCGTAAAAACCAGACAATTCCTCTGGTAGAGCGGCGTCATCGCTTGCGTGTGCTGATGTGCACACACTCCACGATCCATGAGCAGGAATGGGGCGGCGTTGAAGTTTACCAGCGCGGTCTATGTTCGCTCTTAGGGCGCGATGTCGAATTTTTCTATTGGTTGAGACGCGGTAATTTTTGCCGCTTGCTGAGTGCTGCTGGGCAAGAGCTTGAGCGTTTTGATATTACAGAGCAGCCTTGGCAAGATGTCGTGTGTGATGCGGCTGAGGAGGGCATGTTCTCCAGCGTCATTAGCCAGTATAATATTGACATCGTGCATTTCCAGCATTTGGGCCATCATGCGCTTTCCTTGCCGTTAATCGCGAAAGCGAATGGTACGGGCGTTGTCTTCTCTGCCCATGATTTCTGGCTTATTTCATCGCGTTATAACCTCCTTAATCAGGATTTGCGCCATGTGGAGGGTGAGTTCACCTCTGTCTTGGCGATGGATGTTATGCTCAAGGTCGCAGAAGGCGTGGAATATGGTGGGGAGCAGACGCGTCGTGCCTTTATCGACCGTATGTTGCATCATATTGATGCGATTATGTTCGGGACGCCGTATTCGCGCGATTTGATGCATTCAGTTTATCCGATTTTGGATCAAAAACTGAGTGTCGTGAACGGAATCCCGAGCCCTGAAACGACGGTTCCGGTTACGCCAAAGGCTTATAAGCCTCTTGATGGGCGCCCATTGAGTGTGGCGATCGTTGGGAACTTTTTACGGACAAAGGGAGCAGACACTATTCTCGCTCTCATTGAGGCCGCGCGTCCGGGGCATTTTCACTTCCATATCTTTGGTTATATCCACCCTGAATATCAGGGGGTTTTTGACCAGATGAAGCGTTCTGATGTTACGGTGCATGGACGTTATGATATTGGTAATACCAGTGTATTGCAGCAGGCGGACGTCTCCTTAGCGCTGTCCATCTGGCCCGAAACCTACTGTATTTCGCTTTCAGAAGCATGGCAGCATGGGCTTGTGCCGATTGTGACCGATATTGGCGGTTTGGGTGACCGTGTGACCGATGGTGTCAATGGCTTTAAAGTGCCCGTGAGCCGTCCTGATATTGTCCTAGAACGGCTTGAATTGCTGCGGTCATCAGATTCTCTTCGTAAGAAGATGATGGAGGCCATTTCACCGAAGCTGTGGACGCATGAGAAAGAATACGGCAAAGGCCTGCTTGAGCTGTATCGTCGTATTGCACCACGTCGCAGTATGGGTGTGTCTGAGCTTCAGCTTGATGTGGGGCAACTTCATATTCTGCCGATTGCATCATGGCGGCACCAAGCGCCCCCACGGCATATTTTTGATCCTCCCATTTCGCGTGACCTGTCGATTGGTTTGCCTCCCCAGATTATTGACTGGTTCGCTATCCAGGGGGCTCAATGCTACGTGGATGACATCTGCCATTGTGTGCTTTCTGAGGGGTATGAGAAGCGCTTTAAGGCTGCGGATGAGTTCCATATCCGTGGTTGGACCTTCTTGCCGGATGTGAGTACGTCTGGGCAGATTTACGTCGTTCTTGTGAGTGACGATCCCGATGGTCCGCTCATCTTTATGCAGGCTCAACGCGAGATACGGTCAGATATTTCTAACTTGTTCGGTGCGAATGTGCCGCGTCGTTCGGGTTTTTCAGCGCAGGCTGCTTTGCGTGGTAAATGGTGTGAAGGGCGTTATCGTATTGGGCTTATTAACATCATTAATGGCCGCGCTGCCTTCCAGCTTCTTTCTCATGGTGTGGAGGTTAAGGGCAGTAAGATTGAGCAGGTTTATACCTCTCCGCCTTCTAATGACGTTATCTTGAGTGATTTCCGCCGCTTGTTAAAAAGCGACAATCTGCTGCGTGGTATTCGTTTGTCGCGTTTCCCAGCAGGGGCGTTCTATCCGTATGAGCGCGGACAGTTGACGCACTTTATTGATACGTTTGAGATCATGGGGGCCGAGGGAGCGTCTGATCATGACCAAGGAGCGCTCTTTATCCGCGGATGGAGCTTCCTAGAAGGACTCACGCGGTCAGGGCAGATTTTTGTGGCAATGGTGCATGAGAAGGACGATGAAATCGGCCTCTTTGCAACGGAACGTTTTGCCCGGAATGATGTTCAGGTTGTCCATCGTGATGCACCATTGTGCTCTGGCTTCCATGAAGTGCTCCGGCCTTGGCAGGGGCAGGTTGATAAAATGGACGGGACATGGCGCATTGCGTTGGTTAATATTGCCGGTGATCTGTACGGCGTGACAGTGACAGAGTTGCGGGCAACTTTGACGAAGGGACGCGTTGTCGAGGTAGACCGTAAAAAAACGTCTGATAAGCAGGAAGACCGTATGAGGTCGCTTATCTTGCAGCTGATGGAGCGTTAAGTCGGCTATGTCTATGTCATCTAGCTCGTCTGAAGACCCAAGAGGTGCTCGTCAGCCGCGCTGGTTGATCTTTGAGCGTGCGTGGTATGTGTTGCGCTACCCGGAAGTTACCTCTTGGATGGAAGAGAAGGGCTATGATGATCCTGAACTCTTCTATCGGGAGGTGGGGTGCCTGTATGGGCACTCCCCCAACCGGTATTTTGATGAAGTCTGGTATCGCGACACTCATAGCGATGTTCATCGTGCCCTTATCAACCAGACATGGCGGTCTGGTTTTGAGCATTATTGTGCAGAAGGGTATAAAACCTACGCGCCGCATTGGCTGTTTGACGAGCATTATTACCGGCGGCGCCATCCATCCTTAACAGAGTTTTCTTTGCAAAAAGACGGCCTGTGGAACGGGTATGATCATTACCTAGAAATTGGCGAAAGGCGCGGCTTCCAAGGGAGCCCCTTTGTGGACATACGCCTTTGCCGTGACATGGCGGCGCGGTACCCGGATTATTTCGGGGATGAAGGATTGCTGGCGTCTTGGCTTGTGTTACCGTCTATAATAGCTGATGCTGCGCCTATTTCATGGTATTTTGATCCGGTTTGGTATGGGCAGACTTACCCGGATGTGCAGCGAGGGATTGAGGAGGGACGTTATGCGAACGCCCTGCATCATTATTTTACGAATGACACGCCACGGCGTTACAATCCGCTGCCTTTCTTCTGCGAAGAATACTATCTTGAACATTCTCCCGATATTCTTCCCACGCTAGAAGCGGGAAAATTTCGTAACGGCTATGAGCATTTTGTCTACTATGGTGCTCATGAGGGGCGTGTTCCAGAAGAAGGGATTGAGTTAGCCGCGTATAGCCGTAATCTCCTTGTGCGTTCCCAATGTGACAATGGACTGTTTGACAGTGCATTTGCGCGTTTTGTGGCTGAACGTCAGGGCTATGCTGGCCCAACGGGAGAGAATGCGCCCGAAATTGAGGAGAGCCAGTCACGCGTTCTTTTTAAACGAGAAGCCGAGGCGTTGTTGGCGAGTACGGCGCGCTCTCCGCTTGATTTTAGCGTGCAGGGGATGCCGGAAGTCAGTGTGATTATGGTGGTGCATAATCAAATTGCTCTGACCATGCAGGCCCTTTTATCCTTACGGGCGAACTACCGTGGGTCGATCCAGCTGATCTTAGTCGATTCAGGCTCTTCTGATGAAACATCTCAGATTGATAAGCTTGTTCATGGGGCGGATATTATACGTTCTCGTGCCAATATCGGTTATTTGACGGGGTGTAATGTGGGGCTGGCCTATGTAAAAGCCCCCGCCATTTTATACCTGAATAATGATCTAAGATTGTATCCAGATGCTCTGCCACATGCGTTGGAACGTCTTTATAAGCATGAGGAAACGGGCGCTGTTGCCGCGAAACTTATACGCTCAAATCTTTATTTGCAGGAGGCGGGCTCTATTATTTGGCGCGATGGTGCGACTTATGGCTATCGCCGCCAAGATGATCCTAATTTGCCAGAAGCGAATTTTGTCCGAGAGGTTGATTACGGTTCGGCAGCCTTTTTGCTCGTGCGGACAGGGCTGGTACGGCGTTTAGGAGGGTATGATAAACGCTACCTTCCAGCTTATTTTGAAGATACAGATCTATGCGTCCGCTTAGGACAGATTGGCGCGCGGATAGTGTATGACCCCTCCGTTGTGGTTGAGCATCTCGAATTTGGAAGCTCAGGTCATGCCGGCTCTCATAACCTGATCCAGAAACATTGGCGTGTATTTGCCCAGACACATCAGGAGTTTTTGCGCCATCAGCAGCCGCCCCATGTGCGTAATGCGCTGCTTGGGCGTGAGCGTCGCCGTTCTGACCGTAAGCGCGTCTTGTTTATTGAAGATCGTATGCCTTTGCGGGGGTTAGGGTCGGGTTATGTGCGATCCAACGATATTATCTGCGCTATGGTAGCGTTGGGGTATCATGTTACCGTTTATCCGGTTCTTCCCGTTCAGGAGGAAAGCTTCCTTCTGTATCGGGAATTCCCAGAGACTGTTGAGCTGGCTTGCGAGCAGGATATGTCCACGCTGGGGCATTTTCTAGAAGAGCGTGCTGGCTATTATGATCTTCTCTGGATTGGCCGCACACATAATATGACGCGTTTATTGCCTATTTTGAGCGAAGCTAGCCGGTTTCTCTTCCGGTGTGGATCGGTGCTGGATACAGAGGTGGTGGCAGCGCCACGGACACTTTTGCAAGAAAAAATTGTTGACGGTAAAGAGCCTCGGGAAAGTCTTGATACGCTTTTAAAAGAAGAGCTTCAAAGCGCGCATTATTGCCAGCAGGTTGTTGCGGTTACTGAGCAAGATGCAGCACTTGTTCGGCGGGCTGGCTATCCCAATGTGTCCGTATTAGGCCATAGCATGAAGCCGCATCCAACGGTACGGTCTTTTGAAGAGCGTAAGGATATCCTCTTCTTAGGGGCGATGCACAGTGAAACATCACCGAATTATGACAGTATGATGTGGTTTGTCAGGGAGGTGATGCCCCATCTTGATGGCCTGGCTGATGATGTCGTGTTACGCATTGCGGGGTATGTGCCCCCTTGGGTGGATATGACACCTCTTGCGCGGCATCCGCGCGTGGATATTATAGGCGCGGTTGAGGATTTGGCACCGTTGTTTGATCGACATCGTGTTTTTGTCGCACCGACGCGTTTTGCTGGTGGTCTACCCTTTAAGCTCCATGAAGCGGCAGCTTATGGTCTTCCGATTGTGGCGACGTCCCTCTTGGGTGAACAGGTGGGGTGGGCTAATGGAGAGGCCTTGCTGACGGCTTCTTCAGAGGCTCCTGAGCATTTCGCGTCTGCGGTGAGAAGACTGTATGATGATCGGGATTTGTGGCATCATCTTAGAGAGGGTGCCTTAGCGTCGGTAAAGCGGGATGTTGATCCAGCTGCTTTTAAGAAACGCCTAGCGGATATCATGACAGCTTCTTTTGCTTGACCAAAAAGAGGCGGACGATTTAACCGGTTGACGGCACGGACTTGATGAGGCGGGAAGTAAGCATATGACAGCAGAGACAGGGCCTAAAGCCATGGGGCATGTTTTATTGTGCAGTGGTGGACGCTATGAAAGCCACGCGAATGCGCAGGTGCGCAAGACGATTAAAGATGGTCTTGAAGCCTGCTTTGGTGAGGGTAACGTCACCTCTGTTGATATTTCCTCAGCTGCTGCATCAATCCGTCTATTAAAGCCTGTGCTGGTTTTTGCGATGGGGTCTTATTTGCCTGAGAGCACGTACTATGGAGAAGTGTCCCGTGAGGCGAAGAAACATGGCGCGACGACAGCGTTTTGGGCAACGGAAGACCCCTATGAGCAGGATGCGAACTATCAAATCGCTTATGATTTCGATGTGATTTTCTCTTGCGATCGCTGGGGGCATCATTTTTATCAGCGTGATCGGGTGGTGCATCTACCGCTGGGCGCTTGTCCTAAATTGCATTATGTGCCGTTTAATGATCGTACTGAAAAAACGATTGATGTGCTTTTCTGCGGTGTGGCCTTTAGTTCGCGTAAAGAAGTTGCGCGTAATCTCATGCCTGTCCTGGAAAAGCTGAATACGCGCTTTATTGGCCCGGGATGGGGAGATATGGGGATTGGCTTTTCCGATGCCCGTATTGAAAAGAAGGAGCTGATTGAGCTCTATAGCCGGTCGAAGATTGTGCTGAACTTAGGCCGTTCTCTGCATTTTGAGAATAAACGCTTTATGATTGCGCCTTCAACGCCGGGCCCACGTACGTTTGAGGCGGCTCTTGCGGGGGCCTTCCAAGCATTTCATGAAGAGACGTATGAATTGCGCCGTTATTATGGGGCGGACGAGATCCCTGTGTTTTCAAATCGACGGGATTTTGAAACGTTGATTGATACATATCTTTATGATGATGAAAAGCGTTTGGCGATGGCACGGAAAGCTCAGGAGCGTACGCAGAAGGAACATCTCTATAAACATCGGCTTCAACGTGTAGTTGAGTATTTACAGAGTGAGAAATTATTGCCTCAACCGTCGTAATGGTTTGTGAGTTTTAAGCGTTGATGGAGCCTTCCCACAAAATGTGGGAAGGCTTTTTTGATGGGAGCGTTATTGTGGCTTTGGCCCAAGAATAATGCGTGCCATATCGGCAGGGCGTACCCAACGAGAGAAGGCTTCCTGCACGTGTTGTGGTGTCATTGTATAAATGGCACGCGCTGATTGGTCTGGTGTATCAAGAGGTAGGTCAAGGGAGATCAGCCCAAGCCATGTGCCAGCAAGACTGCTAAAGCTTGCTCGTCCCATCGGTTGGCCGCGTAGCAAGGTTGCTTTTGCGAGGTCGAGTGTTTCGGCTGAGACAGGGGTTGTGCGGAGGGATTGGACATCCTCAAGGGCGCGTTTCTGTGCTTTGCTGACTTTAGAAGGGTCTGCACCGAAGGTAATGGAGAAGCTTGTGCGCGTGCGGGAATAGCTAATGCCGCTACCAACACCGTAAACATAGCCGGTGCGTACGCGGAGGTCTTGCATAAGACGTGATGAAAAACCATCACCAAGAATTTCATTCCCAACAGCAAGCGCATGGCGGTCTGGATGTTGAACGGTCAGGGCCAAGGTTTCAGCCAGTGTGACTTTATCTTGTGAGCGGCCGGGGTCGGCAATCACAGCTTGAGAGGGCTTACTTTCAGGAAGGCTGGGGAGATCAAGCTGTGGTTTTGGTCCCGTCGCTTTCCACGAGCCAAAGGTTCGTTCAATTTCAGCACGTGCTTTTTCAGGCGTAATATCACCGATGACGACAATTGTCGTCAGGTCTGGACGGTAGGTCGTGCGATAATAAGCAAGGACATCATCCCGTGTGAGAGCGCGAATGCCCGCCGGTGACGCTTCACGCAAGGTGGGGTCTGTTGGGGGGACAAGCGCACGGCGTACGGCACGGCCGAAATGATAGCCCGGAGATTGTAAGGTTCCGAATTGGGCTTGTGCTTCTTGCTCGCGTGTAATGTCGAATGCTTTTTGCGGGAAGGCTGGGTCACGTTCATGGTCAGCTAACAATGTGAGCCCATCATGGAATTTGGAGCTTAATGCGCTGAGGCTGAAGGATGAACCGGCGTTCTCATCGGCTGACAGAGCGTCAAGCGCGCTTGCGAGAGCAAGTCGGTCGTGGCTGTGGCTTCCGTAAAGGAAGAGAGAATCGGTTAGTCCTGCAACTCCTTCCTTCCCATGAGGTTGCTCTAAAGCAGGATTTTGCCGAATGGTGCCAAAAAGCTCAACCGTATGACTGACATGCTCAGGCTGAACAAGCAGACGTAACCCATTGGGCAAGACCGTGCTGACAGGTTGAGGGGCATTGGGCGGAAGGGTTAACCGAGCCAAGGCTTTCTGGGCCCAGTCGGGCAAGGTGACCGCACGGCTAGGGGGAGAGGTCAGAGTTTCTGTTCCACCAAAGCCCTTATCAGCAATGGGTTTGCCGGAATCACTAGGGGTGAGTGTTGCGCTAACCGCATTTTTAGGGTTCAGCCATTGGCGAGCGAGGGCGTCAATGTCGCTTTTACGCACAGAACGGAACGCGGCGATCATATCTTCTGGGCTGTTAAGATGTTGTATTGCTACGGCTTGTGACCAGCTCTCTGCTAAGCCTGAAATACTGTTGGCGTTAAATTCCAGAGCCGCAATTTCGCGTTGTCGTGCTGCTTCAATCAGCTCTTCTGGAAGGCCATGTTGGCGGTAATCCTCTAAAATACGCGCCATTGCCGCTTTAAGGGCTGCGGGATTGCTGCCTTTAGGGAAGCCTGCATAGGCCGTGGCAATGCCTCCTTGTGCTTCTGGGGAGTACATGAAGCCTGTTTCAAGGGCTTGGCCTTGGGGCACGAGGGCAAAAAGCTGTCCACGTTCGCTTGCTAAGACATCGGAGAGTAACGTAGCGGCGGCATAACGTGGGTCACGCTGGCTCGGCATCCGCCATGCCATGGTTGTGAGGCCGATTGGTAAATCGGTGGGAAGTTGGAGGTCTTTGGCCGTGACCGATTGTGGTTTAATGGTGGGGCGTGCTGGAAGAGCGTGTGGAGGAATGCGACCAAAAGCCCGTTGCACATGGGCAAGGGTTTCTTGCGGGTCTACATCGCCTACAATGATGAGGACGGCATTATTAGGGGCATACCAGTCTTGGTAAAAATGGCGTAGCGTATGTGTGTTGGTCGCATCAAAAGAGGGGCGCGTTCCGAGAGCATCATATTCATACGGCGTATTTTTGTAGAGAATGCTTCGTACTTGGGACATATAGCGATAGATAGGGCTGGAAAGATCGCGTGAGACCTCCTGCTCGATAGCGCCCTTTTCATGGGCCCATTCTTTAGCATCGAGAGTGAGCCCTTCCATACGGCCTGCTTCAATACGGAGCAGGATATCAAGGTCAGATGCAGGAGCTGTGAAATAATATTGTGTGACATCAGAGGTGGTGTCAGCGTTATCTTCATTGCCGAGCCGTGCGCTGAGTGTTGAAAGTTGATCACGCGAGAGGGTGTGCGAGCCATTGAACATCATATGTTCAAGCGCATGGGCTGTACCGGGGAAGCCAGCGGGCGCATTAGCGGAGCCAACTTCATAATTCAGCATGGTTTGCACAACGGGTGCGAGACGGTTACGCACGATGACAACGCGTAGTCCATTGGGCAGCGTTGCGCGTAGGGGAGCTACTGTATCTGGAGAGCTAGAAGGCGCGGTGGGTGTTGAAGACGGGGTTTGCTGAGCCCAAGCGAGTGACGGAGAGGCGAGAATGGACGCACTAAGGAGCGTCCATCGTGACAGACGGGAAAGAGAGGGGAACATGCAACCTCCAGCAATGAGCGCGTCAGTGGTGGGTCAAAGAAAAACGTACAACTGAGTAAAAAGCTTGACGCCGTCTTTGTCTATGGCTGAAACCCCATGAAATGAGTGGAAAGGATAAATAAGAGTGAGTGTGCAAGAGACGATTCGTCGTGCTGATAGTGCTTTGCTTGATGGTATTTTCCAACCGATAGCAGACCGCCTGCCCGCAGGATGGTCGTCTTGGTCGGTGGGAATGAGCTTTCAACTTGGTTCTCTGATTTTTCAGGGAGCGTCTATTGTTGTGCCTTTTCTTTTTTATCGTGTGAGCGTCAATCTTGTTGTGCAGTCTGTTTTGGGCTTTCTGTGCAGTCTTGTCTTATTCCTCGGTTTTCAGCGTTATCGCACTCTTGTTCGCCCGGATATGATGAACCCTTTGCGCCCTATGATGCGGAGTTTGCGCGTTATAGGGATTGGGTTTGTGCTCTATAGTGGTTGGTGCTTAGTGAGTGAACCATCAGGTGATGAGCTCTGGAATGATCTGGACTTTGTATCCTTAGTGATTTTTGTCATTGGGCTTTATTTTATGGCCTGCCAGCCGCGTCCGCCGAAAACACAAAATGCGTCTTCTTGGAAAGGGGCGTTTCAGAGACGTGCGGCTGCTCGGTAAACATGTTAGGTCTGAGGACTGATGAGGGCATAACTGGTCGTTATGGGAGTGAAGCGTGGCCATAAAGCTTGGTATTGGGGTCATCACCTACAATCGGAAGGATACTGTGCGGCAATGTGTGGAAGCACTGCGCACCTTTACCCAACATCCTTTTGAGTTGGTCGTTGCTGATGATGGCTCCCATGATGGTACGCCATCTTTGCTGGAGCGTCTGCACGTCCCTTACATAACCGGTGATAATCGCGGGATCGCTTGGAACCGTAACCGGGCGATCTGGTGGCTTAAAGAAGAAAAGCAGTGCGATGTTATCTTAGTGTTTGAAGATGATTGTCGCCCATGCGTGTTCGGGTGGGAAAAACAGTGGATTGAGGCTGTTGAGGCCTATGGCCATATCAATCATATGCCTGAAATTACGCTTGAGATTGATAACGACGTTTCTTCAGGTGCTGGTACCGCGGCTGATCCTTACATTGCGCCGATGCATCAAGCGTATTGTGTCGGTTATCATGCACGCGCGCTTGATTTTGTCGGCTATCTTGAGGTTCGCTTCGAGAAATATGGTGAAGAACATGTGGAGCATACACATCGCTTTCTAAGAGCGGGGTATGGTGGTTTGCCACAATTTAGAACGCCGGAACGGGGCCAAGTGTTCTTTTTGCGTGGCGGGCTGGAGACATTGCCGTCTGAATCGCATGGAACACCGGAATGTGTGCACCGCAATGTTGAGCTGCATCGGCAGATTCAACATGAGCTGCTTTATCGGGCCCCATGGCGCTCTGATGAGCAGATGTTTCTATTTCGCGAAGAAATGGAAGCTGCTTTGAATCGTCCAACACCTGCAACACAGCCGAGTGATAACGGTTTTGATGCGGTTGTTTCGTTGGGTGGAAGTGAGAAAATCTCCCAGTATTTAGAGCAGGTTTTTGGTGAAACGGGGTCGCGGCTTTTTGACGGCTTTATGGCGCCTTTTCACAGTTTGATTGCTTTATTTGAGACGGATTTTCGCGATCTTTTCTCGACCAATTGTCTCTATGGCTATCACGATGCGTTGCGCTGTCGCGATAGTCTGATTGTCTATCATAATTGCTTGGATATTCCCCCCGGTGAGCGGGCGAGTGTCGAGCTGTTCCATAGTCAGCTGGGGCGCCTTAAGCAGGAATATCAGAGTTATCTGGCACAGCTTGACCAGCTTTGCGATGGGACACAGCGTGTGCTCTTTGTGCGCGATTGGCAGGAGACGCTTCATTATGAAGGGAGCCATCGCCCTTCTCATACGCGTGTGCCTGATTTTAAACGATTGGTTGACGCCATTGCTGCGCGTTATCCCAATCTTGAGTTTCGCGTGCTCTTTACCAATTACGGGGCGGCGAGTGCTGCGGATGCGCGGATGATTTTTGCCAATAGCCATGCTCCCGATCAGTGTGATGAAGCGCGTAAAGCTCAGGCTTGGGCCGATATGATCTCTCAGCTGGGTGTGTACCGCCATAGTGATGGAAGCTGGGATAAGTGAAAAGGGGACGTATGAAAGCACCATTTTTGATGGGTTGTGCACCTATGGGGCTTGCTCTTCTGGTGGGAAGTGCTGGATGCGCTTATGCTGCCCAACAGTCCTCTGCCCAACAGTCCTCTGCCCAACAGTCCTCTGCCCAACAGTCCTCTGCCCATCAGGAGAAGAGCTCGCCTAATGGGGTGATGATGGTGCCGCTTCATCATGGTGAAGCCTCGAACCGTCAGGATGTGATCTATCATTGCACAGATAACGATAAGAAAGATGAGCATGGAGGGAAAGACTTGCTTAAATCTCTCCCTGAAGGCGGGCATTTTATGGTGTCGTATCTTAATGCGGATATGACAGCGCTGGCTGTGCTCCCCGTGGACGGAAATATGCTGGCCATGGCGAATGTCATATCGGGGTCTGGGGCTAAATATGTGGCCGATCGCTATTCATGGGCGACACAAGGGGATGAAGCGACATTCTCTCGGGTTGATCGTGATGATATGTCGGTTTCATGTCGTGTTGTGAGTGAGTCTGTAGACCATTCCAAGACAGAGCCAGCAGGGGGCTCATCGCGTGATGTGCAGCCTAAAGCTGCTACTCCCGTTCAACAGCATGCTGGAGGAACGTCTTCATCCGCACCAGTGAAGGCCTCTGCGTCATCTCATCAAGATAATGGGGCATCGACGTCGACATCACAGGCGTCCGTTGTGCCGTCCTCGTCATCTTCTCACGATGGTGGAGCGTTGCCTACACAGCCTTCTTCTTCGCAGGACACCTCGAAAAGCACTCAACGATCCCAACATTAGGGGTGGTTAGGCGTTGATGCACAGGACGTCGTTTGTGGGTAGGGAAATGCTGACGCGGCGTGCCATGTTTTATAAGAGCGCGGCTTTCTGTACCGTATTCCAAGGTATAGATTCTGCTTTCTCTGCGGAGAAGGAGCAGCAACAGCAACCGTCACCGCGTTTTATTGCAGATGCATGGTATGCGCACACGGCTTTTCTTGTGTTGCTTGGAGCGCAAGATCGCCTTGTAGCCACGGCAGCGCGGCCGGAAACGACACCGTGGATGTTTCATTTTTTCCCCCAATTTCGCAAGCTTGCACGGCTGCAACCGCGCGCACTTAATGCTGAAGCTTTGTTGTCGCTCAAGACGGATCTCTTATTTCTTCCTGAAACAGAGATAGGGCAGAGTAATGTTTTTCGTCAGCAAGGCTTACGTGCTGTAACGCTCGGATTTTCAGACATGGAAGGGGTGCTGCATTGCGTGAGAGAAACGGCATCTCTGATCAGTACACCGCTCGCTTTCCGGCGTGCGCGTGCTTATGAGCGGGCGTTACGTCATGCATTAACGCAGTGTGTTCCATCACCGCATGGGCCGCGTCTTTTACATATGGCATCGTTAAAGCCGCTTAAAGTTGATGGGCGACAAACGATTATTGACCAATGGATACGAGCAGCTGGAGGGCAAAACGCGGCTTCTCTTTCGGGAAATCATCGTGAGGTCACAGCTGAACAGATTGTGATGTGGAACCCTGACCTGATTATTATTCCAGCGTCGGCTCCAGAGCACGATTTTTTCCAATCTCACCCTATTTTATCGCGTTTACGCGCGGTGCAGAATCATCGTGTTTATCGTAATCCCGCTGGGTTGTTTCTGTGGGACCGTTACGGCCCGGAATTGTTGCTTCAACTGGACTGGGCTAAACAGATTGTCACGGCAGGCCATAGTGATGAAGGCGCGATGATGGATCGGATCGTGGCTTTTTATCGCGACTTCTATGGCCTGCACGTGAGCAACTGGGAGGCAGGGAGGATGTTGGCCGCCCTGCCTCCTTCTCCTTTTTAAAAAGGAGAAGCGGTATTAGCCACGGAGTTCACGCGCTGCTGCAACAAGGTTTGCAATCGCTGGGCGAACTTCTTCCCAACGGCGGGTTTTCAGACCGCAATCTGGGTTAACCCAAAGTTGGCGACGGCTGACTTTCTTTTCTGCTGCGACTAGCAGATCTGCCATTTCGCTTACGGTTGGAATACGCGGTGAGTGAATGTCATACACGCCCGGGCCAATTTCGGCTGGGTAGTGATGGTCGGTAAAGGCTTCCAGAAGCTCCATCTTAGAGCGCGCTGTCTCAATGGAGATCACATCAGCATCCATTGCAGCGATGGATTCAATGATGTCATTGAACTCCGAATAGCACATATGGGTGTGAATCTGGGTTTTATCCTGCACACCGCTAGAGGTAATGCGGAAGCTCTCGACGGCCCAATCTAAGTAGGTTTTCCAGTCTTGGCGGCGTAGTGGCAAGCCTTCACGCAGAGCAGCTTCGTCAATCTGAATGACAGGGCAGCCTGCTTTTTCAAGGTCTTGCACTTCATCACGGATGGCAAAAGCAATCTGGCGGCATGTTTCAGAACGTGGCTGATCGTCCCGCACAAAAGACCAGTTCAAGATGGTGACAGGGCCGGTCAGCATGCCTTTTAGAGGCTTCTGCGTGCAGGATTGTGCATATTTCCACCAATCCAGCGTCATGGGTGCTGGGCGTGTGACATCTCCATAAATGATGGGCGGACGCACATAGCGAGAACCATAAGACTGCACCCATGCGTGTTTGGTGAAGACAAAGCCGGAGAGCTGCTCCCCAAAATACTGCACCATGTCGTTACGTTCGAACTCACCATGAACCAGCACATCAAGGCCGGTTTCTTCCTGCCATTTGATCGCAGAAGCGGTTTGTTCTTTCAAGAACGCTTCGTAATCAGCGGTGCTGATTTCTTTTTTAGCGTGCTTGGCGCGTGCCTGACGGACTTCCTTCGTTTGTGGGAAGGAGCCAATCGTTGTGGTTGGGAAGAGCGGTAGATGAAGCGCTTCTTCTTGGGCTTTTTGACGCACGGGGAAGGGAGAGAGGCGTTTTGCTAAAGACGCATCTTTTTGAGCAGCGCGCTCTTTAACGGCCGTATTGTGAATACGAACAGAGTTCTTGCGGCTCTTCACAGCAGCTGCTGACTCGTCAAGGGCTGCACGCACCGCATCGCGTCCTTGATTGAGAGCTTTTGCGAGGGTGGAGAGTTCGCCAATCTTTTGGACAGCAAAGGCCAGCCAAGATTTTACCTCTGGATCAAGCGTGGTTTCGCGTTCCAGATCAATCGGGGTGTGCAGAAGCGAGCATGATGGAGCAATAATGATATCACGTTTGGCTGCAATAGGCTCAAGACGATCTAAAATCGCGTTGAGGTCAGCACGCCAAATATTACGTCCGTCAATCACACCGAGCGACAGAAGCAGGTCTGGATGCGCCTTGCTCAAAACAGTGTCCAACTGCTCTGGAGCGCGGACGAGATCCAGATGCAGGCCGTGCACAGGCAAGCTCAGAGCGGTATCTAGATTATGGCCTAACCCACCGAAATAGGTGGTCAGCAGAAGCTTAATAGCGGGAACCGCTTGAGTGAGGCTCTGGTAAGCTTGCTTGAAAGCGGCCTGTGTGGCGTCTTCAAGGTCTAGAACGAGTGCAGGTTCGTCAATTTGGACCCATTGTGCACCGGCTTCGTGAAGCTTAGTGAGCACGTCCGCGTAAACAGGCAGCAAAGAGCCCAGAAGGTCGAGCCGGTTAAGGGAGGCATCACGCCCTTTACCCAAAAGGAGGAAGCTGACCGGGCCGAGGAGAACGGGGCGCGTATCATGGCCTTGTTCCTTCGCTTCACGATATTCATCAATGATTTTGGTTGAGGAAAGGCGGAATGTCTGGTCAGCGCTGAATTCCGGCACGAGATAATGATAATTCGTGTCGAACCATTTCGTCATCTCAGCAGCAGGAACATCGCTGCTATGGCTGTGTTTGCCACAACCACAGTCTTCGTGAGACTCACCTTTTACCTGACGACCGCGTGCCATGGCGAAATAGGTGGTGAGGTCAACATTGCCGTCAACTTTCCCGTAAATTTCAGGAACGGCACCAACCATCGCGCTGGTATCCAGCACATGATCGTAAAAAGAAAAGTCGTTTGACGGAATGATGTCCGCACCTTGGGCCTTCTGGCGAGACCATGCTTCAGCGCGGAGATGTTCTGCCGCTTGGTGAAGGTCAGCTTTCGTGCTGGTTCCAGCCCAGAAACTTTCAAGGGCTTTTTTAAGTTCACGGCGGGCCCCAATGCGAGGGAAGCCCAGTGTGGCAACTTGTACAGTCATTTATGTGTGCCTCATGGCGTAGCGGCCAGCAGGAAAAGGGCACCTCCCGCTCCGCTCCGTAGGGAGAAACGGAACAGAGAGGGAGGGCGTTTGCCCTGTAAAACCATACTGAACCGACAGGGGTGTGTCGGGTCTTGGTCGGTGAAGTGACTCCCAAAAAATCGTTTCACGACCGTGACTGCATTAAGCACTGACAGGCTCCCTAAAAACTGTCAATAGCCTATTGCGCATATAATGAAGTCGTTATATATACTCCCTTATGGATCGTGCGCTTATCATTTTTCAGGCTCTTGCTGAGCCGACTCGTTTAAGAATCTTACGTCTTCTGCGTGAGATGGAGCTTTCTGTGGGGGAATTGGCCCAGGTTCTGGGTCAAAGCCAGCCGCGTGTGTCTCGCCATGTTAAAGTCTTGGCTGAGGCAGAACTCGTGGTGCGTCGCAAAGAAGGGAGCTGGGTTTTTTTGGCCTTAGGGGCGCAAAAAGACCTCGACCCCGTTTTTGCGGCGCTGGATCAGTGGCATCCAGCCGAATCGGAAGCGGAGGATGACTTAGTACGAGCGGATCGGCAGCGTCTTCAGGCCGTGCGTAATGTGCGCATGGGGGCCGCAGAGGATTGGTTTGAAGTTCATGCAGCGGAGTGGGATGCGATTCGCTCCTTGCATGTGTCGGAAAAGGAGGTCGAAGCCGCTATTGGCCAGGTACTGGGTGATTCGCTTAAGAATTGCCTCGTGGATATTGGTACCGGAACGGGACGGATGTTGGAGCTGCTGGCAGGGACTGCCCGGAGTGCGGTTGGTTTTGACCGCAGCCCTTCTATGTTGCGTTTAGCCCGGGCGAAGTTGGAGCATATACAGACGGCTTCTGGTGAGGGGATTAAGCTCCGTCAGGGGAATTTTTATGCCCTGCCAATGGCTGAAAATGCTGCTGATTTGGCCATTATGCATCAAGCCTTGCGGTATGCGCAGCATCCTGCAGCGGTGATTGCGGAAGCTGCGCGTATTTTAGCGCCGGATGGACAGTTCTTGCTGGTCGATTTCGCTGCTCATCAACGAGAAGAGCTTCGGATGCGTGATGCACACGTTTATTTGGGGTTTCGTGATGAGCAGATGGCTGAGTGGTTTAAAGCAGCGGGCTTTGACCTTGTCTTAACCGAGGCGTTGGAAGGAGAGCTGACGGTCAAATTATGGCTTGGTCAGCTTCGTTCAACGGCGTCGTAAAGGCGGACATATAATCTGAGTGAGAGCCCTGAAGGGAGTGGCAGCGGGTACTGCTTTGAGGGTTCTCTTTTCCGATCATGATTGAACTAATTTTCAGGAGACGCAACGAGCGCTTATGTAAAGGAAGACCGGTAGCATGCCTAAGATTTCATTCGAGTTCTTTCCCGCTAAAACGGAAAAGGGTGCCGCTAAGCTGCTGCAAACAGCGCAAACTCTTGCAGGGCTGGACCCTAAATTTATGTCCGTGACCTATGGTGCGGGTGGAAGCACGCAGGAGCGTACACTTAAAACACTGCGTGATATGGTTGGGCTTGTTTCTGTACCAATGGCCGGTCATTTGACTTGTGTTGATGCGTCCAAGGGTGAAGTGGATGACGTAGCGCGGGCTTATTGGGACAGTGGCGTGCGTCATATTGTGGCGCTGCGTGGTGATCCACGGCCAGTTGAGGGCAAATCACGGTCGTTTGAGCCGCATCCACAAGGCTACCGGAATGCGGCTGAGCTGGTTGCGGGGCTGAAAAAAATTGCTCCTTTTGAGATTTCCGTTGCGGCTTATCCAGAAACACATCCAGAAGCTCAAAGCCCGGAAGCTGACCTTGATAACTTGAAGCGTAAATTCGATGCGGGAGCAGATCGGGCGATTACGCAGTTCTTTTTCCAAGCCGATCGTTTCTTGCGTTTTCGTGATCGTTTAGCCGCCCATAACATGACCAAACCGGTGGTGCCGGGTATTTTGCCACTGAGCAATCCTGCACAGGCTTGGGGTTTTGCTGAAATGTGCGGCGCGTCGGTTCCTCAAGACTTACGTCATCTTTTTGCTGGGTTAGAAGATGACGTGGCGGTACGCACGCATCTTGCTGCGGTGATGACTGACCGTATGTGCCAAAAATTACTGGATGAGGGGGTAGATCATTTTCATTTCTATACGCTCAACCAAAGTGCTACGTGTGCGGCTGTAAGCCGGCTTTTGGGGCATTTCCCAGGATAAGAAAAAACCCCTGCCAGTCTGATGTGGCAGGGGTTTTTAAATACCCGCGATAGAGCGCCTCATTCAGAGAGAAGGCGCAGAATGGAGGGTTATTTTGTTTCCCGTGTCTTTGTCGGGGCCAAGATCATAATCATTTGGCGGTTTTCAAGACGAGGGCGCTGCTCAGCTTTAGCAATATCCGCGGTAGCTTCACGGATACGCTCCATCATCTTGTAGCCAAGATCCTGATGGGCGACTTCGCGGCCTTTAAAGCGAAGAGAAACCTTCACTTTATCACCATCTTCAAGAAACGACTGTACGGCTTTGGCCTTGGTCATGAAGTCATGTTCACCCGTGCCTGGGCGCACCTTAACTTCCTTGATCTCAATGACCTTTTGCTTTTTGCGCGCTTCGTTGCGCTTTTTCTGCTGTTCGTACTTAAACTTACCGTAGTCGAGAATTTTAGCTACGGGAGGTTCAGCCGTCGGGCTGATTTCTAGAAGATCGAGCCCGGCAGAGAAAGCACGCGACAGGGCGTCACGGGTCGGCATGATACCAATCATTTCGCCATCAGCGTCGATGACACGAACCTGCGGCACTCGGATCTCTTCATTGACGCGCGGCCCATCACGTTGAGGGGCGGCGTTAAACGGCGGTCTAGCTATGGTCAACTCCTGTCACTATGTCGTCCCTGTTCAGAAAGACTCCAAGCAGGGTATTACAATTCTCTACGATTCATAGCCCTGCTACGACAACGGTGCAAGGGCTATGAGGGAGACTGATTAAGGCTTTAGTGCATTCTTTTTGCGAGCAATATCTGGAGCTAATGCTTCAGAGCTTAAGGTTGTGACGGCTTCTGCAAGTGGCATAACCTTCTGAGCTTGGTCGCCAAGGCGGCGCATACTAACAGTTTGCTCCTCTGCTTCACGGCGACCAACGACAAGAATCACGGGCACGCGCGCTAAGCTATGCTCACGTACTTTCGCATTGATTTTCTCATTGCGTGTATCGGTTTCAACATGCAGGCCTGCCTGACGGAGCTGTTGGGCCACGTCACGAGCGTAATCCGCAGCATCGGTTACAATGCTGGCGACAACGACTTGTGTGGGGGCCAGCCAGAGCGGGAATTTCCCAGCATATTGCTCGATAAGAATGCCCAAAAAGCGCTCAAAACTTCCCAAAATAGCGCGGTGAAGCATGACGGGGCGATGGCGGGCGCTATCTTCGCCAATGTAAGAAGCATCCAGACGCTCCGGCAAGACGTAATCCACCTGAAGGGTGCCGCACTGCCAGTCACGACCAATAGCATCGGTCAAGACGAACTCTAATTTAGGGCCGTAGAAAGCCCCTTCGCCGGGGTTAAGCTCATAGTCGACGCCGACCATCTCGCACGCGCGTTTGAGAGAGCCTTCAGCGCGATCCCATACCTCGTCAGACCCAGCGCGTGTTTCAGGACGATCGGAGAATTTAACGCGGAAGCTTTCAAAGCCGAAATCTTTATATACTTCGCCGAGCATCGTGACGAAACGAGCGGTTTCCTCGGCAATTTGATCATCCGTGCAGAAGATATGGGCGTCGTCTTGGGTAAAGCCGCGCACACGCATAATGCCGTGTAAAGAGCCTGAGGGTTCGTAACGATGGCAAGCGCCGAATTCTGCCATACGCAAAGGAAGCTCGCGGTAAGAGCGTAGCCCGTGGCGGAAAATCTGCACATGGCAGGGGCAGTTCATGGGCTTGAGCGCGAGGGTTTTATCTTCATCTTCCACTGTGGCGATGAACATATGCTCGCGATATTTATCCCAATGGCCTGAGGCTTCCCAAAGAGCGCGGTCAACCAGCTGTGGCGTGCGCACTTCTTGGTACTCATAGCGCTCTTGAATGCGGCGCATATAATCTTGCACGGTGGAGTAAAGGCGCCAGCCCTTTTGATGCCAGAAAATCTGCCCTACCGCTTCTTCTTGAATATGGAAGAGGTCCATATCACGGCCAATGCGGCGATGGTCGCGCTTTTCGGCCTCTTCTAGGCGCTGTAAATAGGCCTTCAGCTCTTTCTTATCGCGCCATGCCGTGCCGTAAATACGGGTCAGCATGGGGTTGCGATGGTCACCGCGCCAATAGGCTCCTGCTACGCGCATTAGTTTAAAGGCGTTACCAACATCGGCTGTGCTGCGCAGATGAGGGCCACGGCAGAGATCCAGCCATTCCCCCTGACGGTAGATGGAGATGACCTCATCTTCGGGGAGATCGCGAATTAATTCCGCTTTAAAATGTTCCCCATTTTTTTCAAAAAAACGGATGGCTTCATCGCGATCCCAGACTTCACGGGTAAAGTCGGTGTCCTTGGTGATGAGTTCGGCCATTTTCTTTTCAATGGCGGCAAAATCATCGGGTGTGAAAGGCTTGTCGCGCGCAAAATCGTAATAAAAGCCGTCTTTAATGCTTGGCCCAATGGTGACCTGCGTTTCTGGCCACAGGGTTTGCACAGCTTCTGCAAGAACGTGGGCCGCATCATGACGAATCATCTCAAGGGCTTCATCGTCCTTACGTGTGATGAAACGCACCTGTGCGTCGTTTTCGATGGGCGTTGCGATATCGACAAGCTTCCCATCAACCTCCATGGCAAGAGCTGCACGGGCGAGGCCGGCACCAATGGAGCTGGCAATCGTCGTGCCAGTTACTGTCCCGTCGAAGGTTCGGATACTTCCATCGGGCAACGTAATGGCAGGCATGAAGGCGCTCCTTGGTTGAGGATGTTATCGATAAAAATGGGCGAGGAGGTCGGAAGTTTCCTCACAAGCGGCGTAGTCTAGCCGATCATTAAGATATTTTGCACGCTTTTCTGTTGCGGCTCAAGATTAAGTAAGGGGAATGTCCAGTCTTGAAGGTAGCGGCACACGCGCTCGGCTGAAAGGGTGGCCAGGTCACGCGTCACAAGAGAGCGGCTATAGCCCGGTGTGAGAGATAATGGTGCACAACGGCGTGGGTCACTGTCATGGGAGAAAAGAGTGAGGCTGGGGCAGTCCATTGTGGCGGCCATATGCATAGGTCCCGTATCATTCCCGACCGCGAAAGCCGCACGATGGAGCAGGCCGGCGAGTTCTGGCAAAGATGTCCGGCCAGTTAGGTCGTGCGCGCTTGGCACGGTGTTGCAGATGAAGGAGCCTAACCCGTGCTGTGCAGCATCGCCGACGATGACAGGCTGTATGCCCTGCTCAACAAGCCATTGGACGAGTGTAGCAAAACGGCGGACAGGCCAGCGCTTTGCTGGGCGATGGGCGGCTGCCCCGGGGACGAGAACAGCATAGGGACGGGGGAGAGCGGGCCCTTCAGCTATAAGCCAATCGGGGACATGACGTGGCAGGGGCGTGAGGCCGGCCGTGCGGAGCTGGTCGTTTTGGCGTGCTAGGCCGTGCATGGCACGGCGCTGCGGATTGGTATGAGCGTTGTCACTCTTCGCATGCTGTCCCGACCAAGCAGGTCGTCCAGCAAGGCGGAAATAGGACTGTGTGCGACCGGAGTTTTGGAGGTCAATAACCTTATCGACGCGGCGGAGAAGCTGGCGAATCCACATATGATGACGCCAATGCGTCCATGACGGGCGATCGTCCACCAGCACGTCATCAAACCACGGCGAGCATTCAGCCAAGGCGCGATACGGGCTGCTGGTGAGTAACGTGAGATGATCTGAGGGGAAATGATGGCGGAGCGTGGCAAAAGCACTAAAGGCCTGACAGAAATCCCCTAAAGCACCGTGCTTAATGACGAGGATATGGGCCAACGTCTCCGCCTTTCATAACGTTTAAAAGGGATTACTCGGGTTTTTTGCCCTTGGAATCACCATTAGCAACCAAAACCATAGCGGGCTTCAGCAAGCGGTCTTTGAGCATCCATGTTGGTGTCCATGCTTGAACAACATGGCCTGGAGCATGGTCAGGCGATTCAACTTCTTGCATTGCTTGGTGAAGGTTGGCATCGAAAGCCTGGCCTGTAGCATCCTGACGGGTGATCCCGTTGCGCTCAAGGATGGAAAGGAAGGAACGCTCCGTACCTTCTAGCCCTTCGCGAATGCTGGTGATGATTTTATCTTCCCCTTCTTTAGGTTCGGGGAGAGAGGCAACGCCGCGTTGAAGATTCTCTGCTGCTTCGACAACATCGCGTGCAAATTTTTGCACGGCATATTGACGGGCATCATCAAGATCGCGCTTCGCACGTGTCCGCAGGTTTTGATTATCTGCTTCAGAGCGGAGCCAGCGGTTTTTCATCTCTTCGACTTCTGCTTCCAGAGCCGCAATACGCTCCTCTGGTGAGGCATCAGCTGCAGGCTTTTCGCCTTCTTTTTGCTCATCAAGAGCTGCGGCAGCCTCTGCAGCGGCGCGTGCGCCAGCAGTTTCGTCTGTTTCTGTATGAGGATTTTGTTCTGTCATAATATGACCCTATTGCGTTTTGTGCCTTTTAAATGGGCCTTCAGGATGACCCTTCCTTCGTAGAGGACATAATGATGATGAGCCTGAAAGCAAGAGGAATATGCCATACAGCGATGGGAGAGGAAGGCTAAAAACAGCTCTTGAGGGGATATTTGGTCTGAGGCGCTTTCATGCTACGGGTGATCTCTTAATGCGTGCTTTTAAAATATATATTGTGTTTGATTATGTTAGGAGACCCCATAAAAATGCCAAATTCTGACGAACAGCATGGGCGTGCGAGCGGAGCGCCTATTATCACGTTAGTGGATGATGATCGTAACATTTTAGCGTCTGTGCAAATGGCACTAGAGGCGGAAGGTTATGGGGTGCATACCTATACGGATGGTGAGAGCGCCTTGCAGGGTCTGTTATCTCGTCCTGTCTCATTAGCGATTTTAGACGTCAAAATGCCCCGTATGGATGGCATAGAGCTGCTCAAGCGTTTGCGGACACGCTCTAATATGCCTGTTATTTTCTTAACCTCTAAAGACGAAGAAATGGACCAGTTGATGGGGCTGCGTCTTGGGGCGGATGATTATATTACTAAACCTTTTTCGCTCCGTCTGCTTGTTGAGCGGATCCGTGCTTTGTTGCGACGTCATGAAGTCAGTCAGGCTGAGGTGACGGGGGACAGCACGGCGGGGCGGTCGATTCTTGTGCGTGGGCCGTTGGCGTTGGATGAAGCACGGCATCAATGCTTGTGGAACGACAAGGAAGTCGCCCTGACGGTAACGGAATTTTTGCTGGTTAAGGCACTGGTCGTGCGGCCTGGCCTTGTGAAATCACGCGATCAACTGATTGATGCCGCGTACGGTGATAGTATCTATGTTGATGACCGGACAATTGATAGTCATATCAAGCGTGTAAGGAAGAAATTCCGTCAGGTAGATGAGGATTTCAATCAGATCGAAACGCTTTATGGCGTTGGCTATCGTTATCGCGATATTGCGTCCTGATTTGTCTATCCTGCCGGTCTATGTTCGTCATTAAATTGCAAAAGAGGGGCGTTTTAGATGCCGACCTCGCTCTGGAGGGCCGTTTATTATGACGGTACGGCGTCTTTTCCCTCGCTGGTTACGTTCCCCTCGGCAAGTATCGCCCTTACTTGTGCGTGTTCTGTTGGTGAACATTGTCCCGCTCATGCTGTTGGCGGGGATGCTGCTCTATATCAATCAATTCCAAGCCAGTTTGTTAGAAGCAGATGTGACGGCTTTGCGTGAGCAGGCGCATATTTATGCAGGAGCACTAGGGGAGTCGGCTGTTCGTCGTGGTGATCGTCATGAGGTGGCGCTGGAAGCGTCTTTGGCGAGCCCCTTATTGGCTAGTCTGATGAATTCCAGCTTGAACGCTCATGCACGTCTGTATAGCCCGGATGGACATTTGCTGGTTGATAGTCGGCGTGATTTCCCCCTTGATCGGGGTGGTGTCGTGGTTCCGGGGCGCCCTGAGCGCTGGTCTCCGCCGCGCGATAATATTTTCGATATGTTTTATGCGTGGGTGTTGCTGCGCTTGCCTCTTACGTCCAGCGCTGGGCCTGTTCCTCTTGATAATTCCACAGATGATGCTGCATTAGCAGGCTCATCATCGTCAATGCCGACGCAAGTAGAGATGCCCCCCTATATTCGCAGGACGGATACACACGAGCTTGTAATTACGGTGGTGGAGCCGATTATAGCAGACAGCAATGCGACGATTGGTGAGATTCAACTCACGCGGCATGCTCCAGAGATTGACCGTTCTTTGTTTGCGGTGCGTTCTTCCATTCTATCGCTGCTGCTGCTGTCTTTGTGCTTGACGGTTCTGCTCTCACTTTATCTCTCATCAACCATTGCGCGGCCATTGCGGCGTTTGGTGAAAACGTCGCATGACATGCGTGAACCAGGGAAGGGAAGAGCGGATTGTGTGCCGCAAAGTCTTTTGAACAGAAAAGACGAGATCGGCACTTTAGCACGGGCATTGCGGATTAGCACATTGGCGTTATGGGCGCGGCTGGACGACACGGAGCGCTTTGCAGCTGAGGTAAGTCACGAGCTTAAAAACCCGCTTTCGTCGATCCGTTCGGCCTTAGAAACATTGCCACGTATTCATGACGCCGCTGCACGCGAGCGGCTTTTGAACATTGTGAGTGGCGATGTGGGGCGCTTAGAGCGACTTATTGCTGATATTTCAGATGCAAGTCGTGTTGAAGGAGATTTGCGCCGTGGCCAGCGCGGTTGTGTGGAAATTGTCCCCTTGCTGAACGTGTTGGTGGAGATGCACCAAACGACCCGGCGCGATACAGACCCGATCTTACGCCTGAAGACCGATAAAAAGGGACGTAAATTATGCTTGCGGGCGGTAGAAGACCGACTGGTGCAGGTGTTGCGTAATTTGATCAATAACGCGTTGTCTTTCTCGCCAGAAAAAGGGGTGGTTACGATTGCGGTGCGGGTGTGCGGGAGTGAAAACCCCCAACAAAGTGATGTTTCTCGTAGGGGGAAGAAGGCGAGCAAAACATCTTTTGTTGAGATTGTGATTGAAGATGAAGGCCCGGGCATTCCGCCTGCTAAGATTGAGAATATTTTTGAGCGTTTTTACTCCGAACGCCCGGGAACGGAAGATTTTGGGCAGCATTCTGGGTTAGGGCTGGCCATTAGCCGCCAGATCGTGCGTGTATTAGGAGGTGATCTTTATGCAGAAAATCGCTATGCTGTGTCATCTTCTTCAGAGGGAGGGAGAGAGGTCAATGGTGCTCGATTTATCATCCACTTGCCGCGTTGTTGGGGGTGACGATCAGTCGGGCACGTATGTCGTCTTGGAAAGGGCTTCTGACATGATGGCAGGGTGCGCAGAGCGATATGATCGCAGAGGACTGGGATGTCTATCATGACAGAGCAGACTCTTCGGCATATTTTGCTCGTAACGGGTCTTTCAGGTGCAGGGAAGGCGTCTATTCTGCGCATGTTGGAAGATCTTGGGTATGAGGTTGTTGATAATCCGCCATTAGATCTTTTTGATGCGCTTATTTCTCGGGCAGGGAAGCGGCTCGCGATTGGCATTGATGTCAGAAGCCGTGGCTTTGAGGCACAACGTGTGCTGGAGCGTGTCTCGTGGTTGCGGGCGCAATCAGATAGTGTCGTGCATCTTCTCTATGCGACCGCTGAATATGATATTCTTCTGCGTCGTTTTACGGCAACGCGCCGGCGTCATCCGCTTGTCAGTGGTGGAAGCGTCGTGACAGGGCTAGAGCAGGAAGCCAAGCTGCTCGCCCCATTGCGCTCTGAAGCAGACCTTGTGGTGGATACGTCAGACCTTCCTTTACCTGAATTGCGGCAACTCATTACGGCACGGTTTGGCGGGCATGCGGATAATGACCTTTCCGTCGTTCTCATGTCTTTTGCATACCCGGCCGGTTTGCCACGAGAAGCTGATATTGTGCTCGATGCTCGTTTTCTGCGGAACCCACATTATGATGAGGCTCTTCGCCCCCGTACGGGGTTGGAGAAAGTGGTCGCTGATTATGTGAAGGAAGACCCCTTTTATAAGCCATTTTATGATCATGTTTTAGGCTTGGTATCGTTGGTGCTTCCGCGCTTTGTGGAAGAGGGGAAAAAATACGTCACTATTGCGATTGGCTGTAGTGGTGGGCGCCATCGTTCCGTGACGCTTGTGGAAGCTTTGGCACATGATTTGGCACAACGAGAAAAGCCTGTAGAGGCTGAGCATGTGCCGATTATGGTGTTGCACCGTGAGTTAGCGCGGCAAGGATTAGCGTCATGGCGTTGGGCGGTGGCCCCGGAGGAAGGCACAGCGTCTCAGCGTGATTAAAAGGGCATGAAGGAAACACGCATGGCACAAAAGGCTGGGCAGCCTGCTCAGGATCATGGCGGGGAAGAGGTCGTTTTTTCCGCATCGGTGATACGGCGGTTAGATGAGGCCGAGCAATGGTGCCGTCAGCATGGGCAGCGTTTGACGAAAACACGGCGGCAAGTTCTAGGCTTGGTATTGTCTGAAAAACAGGCTTCAGGTGCGTATGATCTTTTAGCGCGTTTACGCACGTTGCAGCCACGTGCGGTTCCTCCCACCGTGTACCGAGCGTTAGAGTTCCTTCTTGAGTATGGGCTGGTTCATCGGATTGAGCGCCTGAGTGCTTTTGTAGGATGCCATCACGCGCTGGATTGCCAGAGTGGGTGTCGTGAGCACGGAACATGGGGCGTGCATCGTGCGCAGTTCTTAATTTGTCGCCAATGTCGTTGTGTGGAAGAGCTGGAGCAAGATGTTGTGGCGGCTGTTTTGCTGTCTTCTGCGCGTGGAAGAGGCTTCCAAGCAGAAGCGGCAACGGTAGAAATTGAGGGACTCTGTGCGGAATGTGCGGTGTCTCTTCCAGACGGCGATACCTCTCATCATGGGAAAGATAGCGATCATGACCGATAAAAAGATGGATATGGGCTTATTGGCAGAGGCAACACGTGGAGGACGGGTTGAGTCGCGTCATTATGGGCGTGCCGTTGTCGTCGATACGGCGGGCCGTCTTGTCTGGTCATGTGGTGATGCGGAGTCTTTGCTTTTTCCACGCTCTACCGTCAAAGCTTTTTTAGCGCTTGAATTGGTCGCAAGCGGAGCGGCGGATCGTTTGAAACTCGGTGATGATGCGCTTGCCTTAAGTTGCGCGTCTCACGGAGGGGAGGAGGCCCATACGCGTTTGGCGGCTTCTATGTTAGCTCGTGTTGGGCGCGATGAAACAGCGCTTGAATGTGGTGCTCATTGGCCGAGTTATATGCCTGCAGCTGGGCAATGGATGGCGCAAGGCCATACAGCTCCATGTTGTTTGCATAATACCTGCTCGGGGAAACATGCAGGGATGGTCTGCCTTTCGTGTGATCAAGGGATAGACCCGACAGGCTATGTAGATCCGGAGCATGAGATACAAAAACGTGTGACCGCTTCACTAGAACAGGTGATTGGGGTGCCTCATCGCGCAGAAAATCGCGGGATGGATGGATGCTCATTGCCGACTTATGCCGTGCCTTATCGAGCATTGGCCCAAGGGTTGGCCCGTTTTGGCACGGGCGATGGCCTATCGGATGCCTACGCAGAGGGGGCGGCTCGTCTGCGCCGGGCTGTGGCGGCGCATCCATATATGGTGGCGGGCACTGGGCGTTATGATACCGCGATTATGGAGCGTTTTGGTGAGCGTGCCTTTGTGAAAATGGGTGCTGAAGGCATTATGGTCGCGGCTCTACCAGAAGAAGGCTTGGGCATTGTCGTGAAGGCTGAAGATGGTGGAGCGCGTGCGGCGGAGTTAGCATTAACAGCGTTGTTGAAGCGCTTTGGTCAGAAGAGCCTTTGTCATTCAGGAGAAGATGAGGCGTTTCTCGATCGTTGGAGTGCGCGGAAGCAGCTGAATTGGCGTGGTCGAGAGGTCGGGACGCTTCGCTCTGTTATCCGGTGATTGGCGCTGGAACAGGGGGGATGTTGCCTTGTTTATGACAAGAGCGACTGATCTATTAGCTTAGTTAAAAGTGCTTTTTGTGGTAAATGCAGGGAACTGCCTAAAGAGCGCTCATAAAATAGGAGCATTCCCTTTATGAAAACTGTATCGGATCAGGAGGTTACTGCTCCCGACGCACCGGCAGAGGGTCACGTTAATAAAGTAGCGCGCCGCCGTGTGCTTGCTGTTTGTCTTATAGCATCACTTGCTGGCCTCATGTGTGGGCTGGACATTGGTGTTATTTCAGGCGTGCTGAAGCCATTTGGCACGCAATTCCATGTCTCAACAGGCTTACTTGAGTGGGTTGTTGGTGGCATGTTGGTGGGGGCAACGATTGGGGCCCTAACAGGTGGTACGCTCTGTAACCATCTAGGGCGTAAATATACATTAACTATTGCTGCATTTTTGTTTGCTGTTGGTGCTTTCGGGTCGGCTGCAAGTTGGTCTGTTGCGTCGATGATTGCTTGCCGTGTGCTGGTTGGTTTAGGTATGGGGCTGTCCGATTTTACAACCCCTCAATATTTGTCGGAAATTGCCCGTAAAGAGCAGCGTGGGGCAATGGTTTCTACCTATCAGTTGCTGAAAACGATCGGGATTTTTCTGGCTTTCTTCTCCAATAGTTGGCTGTCTCCGTCGGGAGCATGGCGGACGATGTTGATTGTTGAGGCTATTCCAGCTGTACTTTTCTTAGGGGCTTTTTTGTTCCTTCCACAAAGCCCGCGTTGGCTTGTGATGCGTGGTCATTGGGAACATGCTTTTGAAGTAATGACCAATCTGCGTGATACGTCGTCTTCTGCCCAACGTGAGTTGGAGGCTATAGATGAACAGCTTCAAACAAAACAAGAAGGTTGGAAGCTTTTACGCAGGAATTCCAACTTTCGGCGTTCTGTTGGGCTTGGTATGTTGTTGCAAATTATGCAGCAATTCGCTGGTATTAATATCATCATGTATTATGCCCCGCGCATCTTAGAAGCCGCACATTTTGATCTCACGGCGCAAATGTGGTGCACCGCTCTGATTGGCCTCGTTAACGTGCTGATGACGTTTGTAGCGATTGGTTATTCTGACCGCTGGGGACGTAAACCTATTCTTTATATGGGGTATGCAAGCATGGCGTTAAGCATGGCTATTCTTGCAGTTATTCTCTATGTCGGGCCGAGTTCTTTGGCGCTTCAGCTCTCTGCGTTGGCGCTCATTATTGTGTTCGTCGGTGGGTTTGCGATGTCGGCTGGGCCGCTGATGTGGGTGATTTGCTCTGAAATTCAGCCTAATGCCGGGCGTAATCTTGGTATTTCGATTTCGACGGGTACCAATATGTTGAGCAACCTGTTTATTGGGACGACCTTTTTGACAATGCTCGAAGAGCTTGGCAGCTCTAATACATTCTGGGTATTTGCGAGTTTTAACGCTCTTGCTATTATTCTCATCTATCTCTTTGTGCCAGAAACAAAAGATGTCTCGTTAGAAACAATTGAGAAACGCCTGATGAGTGGCGTTAAGCTGCGTCAATTAGGGAAATAAGCAGGGGGAAGGTTATTACGGATCGTATGAGAAGCGTTTCCATAATAACCTTCGAGCCGTTGTTTAGAGGAAAGGTCTAACCAAAATCATGGTTGAAGAAGAGGCCCGTCAAGGACAGGGTGTAACACCTGCGGAGGGTATGGAAGACGATTCAACATCGTTTTTTGATCCGACACGCTTTAAAATTTTAGCCATTGGTGTTGTTGCGGCTCTCGCTGGGCTGATGTCAGGGATTGATATCGGCGTGGTGTCAGGGGCGCTCGCTTTTTTTGGTAAGCAATTTCATGCTTCCACCTTGGCCCTTTCTTGGGTGGTGAGCTCAATGATGGCCGGCGCGGCTGTTGGGTCTGTTAGCGCGGGATGGCTGTCTCATCATATGGGCCGAAAACGCGCTCTTATCTTGGGTGCTGCTGTCTTCGCTGTTGGAGCGGCAGGCTGTGCTTTAAGCTGGTCTATCCCCTCGATGATTGCCTTTCGTGTCGTGATGGGGGTTGCTGTTGGGCTATCGGCCTTTACGGCACCATTATATTTGTCTGAAATTGCGAGTGAGGATTCCCGTGGAGCGATGGTTTCCACCTATCAGTTGATGCTGACAGTGGGTATTTTTGTCGCGTTTTTATCTGATACGTATTTTTCTTATAGTGGTGACTGGCGCTGGATGTTCGGGGTAGCGGCCTTCCCTGCGGCGCTCTTTTTGATTGGGGTGCTCTTCCTTCCCTATAGTCCACGTTGGTTGGTGATGCAGGGGCGTCACAGAGAGGCCCGGCAGATCATGTTGGATCTGCGCAATGACCCGTTGGAAGCGGCGAAAGAGATTCAGGCCATTCGTCTGCAACTTGAAACCAAGCAGGATGGTTGGAAGCTCTTCCGGACGAATTCCAATTTTCGTCGTTCGGTCGGCTTGGGCATTATGCTGCAGGCGATGCAGCAATTTGCTGGCATCAATATTGTGATGTTTTATGCGCCGAAAATTTTGGAATATGCGAAGTTCGATACGCAGTCCCAAGTATGGTGCACGGCCATTATCGGGATGGTCAACATGTTTGCCACCTTTGTGGCTGTTGGTCTGGTCGATCGTTGGGGACGTAAACCCATCCTGTATGTCGGTTTTACGGTGATGGCGATCGCCATGGTTGTTTTAGGCTGCTTGCTCCATTCTGGTATGGGCTCCAGCGGTGCGCAGATGGCGGCAGTTTTTGTGCTGATGGTTTTCTGTGCAGGACATGCGATGTCGGCGGGGCCGTTGATGTGGGTCTTGTGTTCTGAGATTCAGCCTATAGGCGGACGTGATTTTGGTATGGCTGCGTCCACGTTGACGAACTGGGTCACCAATATGATCGTTGGTTTGAGTGCACTCACATTGATGGAAACGTTGGGGGCAGCAGGCACATTCTGGTTGGTAGGGGCGTTGAATGCACTCTTCCTTATTTTGACTATCCTATTAGTTCCAGAAACAAAGGGTATGGCGCTGGCAGTGATTGAAGAGCGCCTGATGAAAGGTGTGAAACTTCGTAAATTGGGGCGTTAAGGCTTCTTAGAAGGCTTTTCACTATTCCCGACATAAAAAACCCCTCTCTTCCATATGAAGAGAGGGGGTTTTTTATACGGTGGATGACAGCGTATGTTTACAAGACAAAGGGCGCAAAGGGGCCAAGCTGAGCTGCCAGATATTTTTGATCGTCTTCTGAGAGAACATTGTATAGGAGCGGAAGAAGGCGGATCGTGGCTAGCCGATCTTTGTGGGCCATATGGGCGATGGTACCGAGAGTGACCGGATGGCGCAGAGTGTTTTCCAGTAACCGTATGAATGAAAGCTCATTCCATGAGCGTCCATCAGGGGCCGCATATGCAGGAGCAAGGCTGAACGTTTCCCATAAATGGGGAACAGGCCGATCCGCAATGAGGGGTTCGCCGGGCACTGTGGTGAGGTATGCGTGGCGGCGGCTCATTCCCCCTATTTGTTGTAAAGCAACGTGATCAGCTCTTTCGGTTGGAACAAGATTGTAGCCTAGAAAACCTGTTAAGCGACTATCCGCCAAAATGGAGAAGTCGAGGATATTATCCTTGAGATCAAGTGCGAAGAGGAAACCCTGATGGGGCATAGAAGCGGTGTGTAAAACAAAGAGGCCCGTATTGTTTTTAGCCAGACCTTGTGAGCAAACACGTGAGCCGTGAATCTCCAGCTTGTCATTATTCCACGGTATAAGGCGTGAAACAGCAAGGTTATAAGGTGGCTGAGGCCGTGCGACGGAGATCTGCTCTGGTCTGGAGGCTGGTAATGGGAGGTTATTGAGCGCCTCTCCAACCCCCTGAAAAACGGTTTTCCGCATCCAGTCAAGTACAAGAGGTGTGCGTCCTTGATGGCGGCTATCTTGGCTGTCATTGCAGTCATCTTCGTTAAAATCCGCCAAGGTAAGGCGGCTATCACGCCGACGGCGTGCGCGCTCGACAAAATGCTCTAGGCTTCGCACACGAAAATGCATGATACGCGCTGTGGCCCAATCAGGCAGTGCTTCTGTCATGCCAACCTGAGCACCCCAGCTCAGGTCACGCCCGTCAGGATCAACATAACGGCCTTCTTTAAGGGGGAAAGCGTAGGCATTTTCCCACTCGCCATTCCAGCATTGTGGGCGCAAAAAGGTCTTAATGTGCCGATTAACGGGGTTATCTTCTGTGCTGTGGCGTGTATAGGCATAAAAGGGAGGCATGTCGGGACGGGTGATGTGCCCGCTACTGCCATAAAGGCACCAATGAATACCGACAGCACCGACATCGGGGCCAAAACTACGAAGGAAATTTTTCAGCGTATCGTGCCGGTGCAGGGCTAGATATTCGTCTGTATCAAGGAAACCGACCCAATCCACACTTTCTTTGAGTGCGTGAAGGGCATCCATATAGACGATTCTTTGGCGCTCCCAATAAACAGGCTGCTGGGGTTTCCATGAGGTTCCGTGCAGTTCATTAATGAAAAACACACGGATATCATGCTGCACGGAGGCAGCCTTTAAGAGGGCGCGTGTGCCGTCATCAGACCCATCATCGAAGAGTACGAATGTATCTACTCCAAGTAGGGCATGCCAGCCTATCCAAGCGAGAAGGTCACTTGCCTCATTGCGGATAATCCCGACCAGAGCAGTTTTCATGAGGCGTACCATTCTCCATTGCTAAAGGTGGCTAAGGGCGTTGAAGCTGGCGGGTTCGGCAAAAATGATAACCCGCACAGATCGTCATAATAATGGTATTTTCTCTGAGATGGAAGCCGCAGGGTACGGGATGTTTCCCCATATTACGGCCTCGCGGGTTAAGGTATCGTGTTGGCTTTAACGCTTAGAATAGGGCGTGAGCTCAGCAAGAGAGGAAATATTATCAGCACGCATGGCTTCTAGGAGTTCCTTTTTCAACCGTACAAGAGCGGCGGGGCCTTCATAAATAAAGGCTGTATAGATTTGAACCAAGCTTGCCCCCATTTTGAGGCGATCAAGAATATCACGTCCTGTCGTGATGCCCCCCGAGGAAATCAAGGTGAGTTGCCCATGGGCAAGTTGAGAGACAAGCCGTAAGACATCACTGGAACGTGCCTTAAGGGGTGCACCAGAGAGGCCGCCTGTTTCAAGAGCATGAGAGGAGGTGAGGCTTTTGGGGCGCGCAAGGGTTGTGTTGGTGAGAATTAAACCATTGGCCCCGCTATTAATGGCTGCATTAACGATTGGTCGGTACGAATCGTCGCTGAGATCTGGCGCAAGTTTGACGAGGAGAGGGGGATGGTCAGGGTGAGCTTGCTTAATAGCATCAAGAAGGCGGCTGATCGTATCAGACCCTTGTAGGTCACGCAGACCTGGTGTGTTGGGGGATGAAAGATTGATGGTGATGTAATCAGCATAGTTTTTTACCCGGCCGACAAGAGCGGGGTAGTCTTTCAACGGAGCTGAGCCGGTTTTGTTAATCCCAAGATTAATGCCGATGGGGGCCGTCGCGGCCTGAACGGTGCCGTCGCTAGCGGGGCGGTAGAGGAGGGAGAGATTTTGGCAAAAACGATCAATCCCACAGCTGTTAAAGCCCATACGATTAATAATCGCTCCATCTTCTGGAAGGCGGAAAAGACGAGGGCGTGGATTGCCAGGCTGAGGACGAGGTGTCACAGTCCCGGTTTCAATATGGCTGAAGCCAAGTTTGGCGAGACCTCGAACGGCGCGCGCATTTTTATCGAACCCCGCTGCGAGACCAATAGGGTTGGAGAAAGAATGGCCAAGAGCTGTGGTGGTTAAAGCAGGGTCATCGGCAGGGGCGCTCCCTGCAAAGCCCGAGCGAATGGAATGGACAGCGATTTCATGAGCGAGCTCAGGATTAACGTGGCGGAGCACCCAACTTGCGATCGTACTGGTATCAATCATCATGAAGTTTCCTTTGACTTTACAACCCGCTATCGCCGCACCACGTTCTTTGGCGGCGCCCAGCCTTCTTGTTCAGTGTAACGAATTTCAAAAGGTAGAGATAGCATGAGTTGGGATGATCCCTATCTTGAAACCTGCTGCCGCTCCGCGCTGCATCGTCTGTGGCTGAGTGGTGATGGAGGGCGGCCTGCGGCTGCACCTGCGGGAGCTCAGCTTCCAGATTTTAGACAGCCTCTTAAAGATCGTCCTTGCCTAGATCGTCTTGTTGAGCGTGGTTTTGCGCGTCAGAGAGAGAATGGGCGGTTTGTGATCACGCCCGAAGGAATGGCGCGTCATAAGCAGGAAATTCAGGGGATGGCCTCTCGGATATCTGTGTTGAAAAAAGGCTGAACGAACGTGGGGATTTGTTGCGCTTTTGCAGGGGGGGCGCTAAATTAGGCGGCCTATGAATGCCATTTCCTTCCCATCGTCTTCTGTTCAGGTAGAGCCGGGCTCTGCTTCTACTCCTCTTTTCTCCCTGCCGCCGATTTCTTTGGGTGGCGGCAAGGTGATTGAGGATCCGGTTATTCTTGCCCCTATGTCTGGTGTAACAGACCTTCCATTTCGTCGTCTTGCGCGTGAGCTCGGCGCTGGTCTCGTCGTGTCGGAAATGATCGCCTCTTGGGCGATGATTCGTGAAAATGAGAATACGATGCGTATGGCGCGCACAGCTGGAAAAGACGGGCTTAATGCTGTGCAGCTTGCTGGATGTGACCCCGAGGCGATGGCGCAAGCTGCCCGGATTGCTGTCGATGGTGGGGCTGATGTGATTGATATTAACGTCGGTTGCCCTGTGAAAAAGGTGGCTATCGGTCAAATGGCGGGCTCTTCCCTTATGCGTGATGAAGCCCTGACCGCTCGCCTTCTTGAAGCGACAGTGAAAGCGGTGGATGTGCCGGTAACGCTGAAGATGCGGATGGGCTGGGATCACACCAATCTGAATGCGCCGCGTTTAGCGAAGATCGCGCAGGAATGTGGGATTCGCATGATCACGGTGCATGGTCGAACACGGCAGATGTTCTATAATGGCACGGCCGATTGGGCTTTTGTGCGGTTAGTGAAAGAGGCCATGGATCTCCCCGTGATCGTCAATGGTGACATCACCAGTATTGCCGATGCGCGTGAAGCGCTGACACAATCTGGAGCGGATGGCGTGATGGTTGGTCGTGGGTGTTATGGAAGGCCGTGGTTCCCTGCCCAGCTTGTGCAGTCCCTCCGTACAGGACAGGATGTGCCGGACCCCGATCTGGCAACAGAAAAACATATTGTGCTGAAGCATTACCAAATGATGCTGGATCATTTTGGGGAGCATCCTGGCCTTCGTCTCGCGCGTAAACATGTGTCCTGGTATTCTGCGGGTCTCCCGGGGTCTGCTGCTTTTCGTGCGGCTGTCAATCATATGAGTTCCGCCCCGGAGGTTGTGGAGCATTTGACGCAGTTCTACGATACGTTAATTGCCGCGGGTTTTGTGCGCGATCGTGAAGGAACGGCGGCGCGTCATGCGGCCTAATTGGTTAGGTCTATTGACGGTGGGTTGCTGGCTTATTTTGCGTGAACAGAGCGGGGTGCTCTGATGAAGACGCTTTTTCTTTACGGAACGAGTCGGATTGAGCGTCTGGAAGTGGCCCGTAAGCTGCATGCTCATAGTGCGCGTGCACGGGCAGCTTTTATTGAGGCACAGCTGACGTCAATCCCGCAAGCGTTGCGGAGTGAGTATTTATTTGGCTCAAGAGAGGTGACGGGCTGGGTGGAGCAAGCGCAGGGCGGCACGTTGCTGATTGATGAGTTGGATTGCCTGACCACAGAGCTACAGAAGCGTGTTGCTGATCTGCTCTTAAGCCGAGATCATGATGTTCGCCTGATGGTGGCCAGCCGTTATGACCATGGTCTCTTATTGCGTGATGGTCAGTTAGAAGAGCCGCTCCATCATTGGTTAGAGGGGTTAACGGCCAGTCAGCGTTTGGGCCCAGAGCGGATTAAAGCGGTACGCGCTTTGCCTGATCATAAAGGCAGCCCCGGCCTTTCTTCTGTATTGGAGCCTGCGATGCGTAGCTATGTGGAGGCTGGTCTTGAAGCAGGTGGGTGCATGCTGCATGCGCAAGTGGTCGGGGCGGTAGAGAAGCCGTTAATTTCTATGGTGCTTCATCATACAGGCGGCAATCAGTTGCGTGCTGCTTCTTTACTGGGTGTTAATCGCAATACGCTGCGGAAGCGTATTCGAGACCTAGGGATCAGTCTACCGAAGGGGGGATGATACGATGAGGCGTTCGACACGGTGGATACGGCGCTTCCTCGCTCGGCTTGTCAGTGCCGATGGCATTGTGTCGCTTACCGTTTTGGCGCTTTTTTTAGCGTTGACCACCTTCTGGGTGCTCGCGAGTGGTATGTCGGTGGCGCATATTCCACAGGTGCAGGCCCTTCTATTCCTTCTGGACTTCATCACCTTATTGTTGATCGGTGCGGCGGCTATTGGCCAGATTGGGCGAATGCAAGCCGAGAGACGGATGGGCATGGCAGGAGCGAGGCTGCATGTCCGCCTTGTGACGCTGTTTGGTGTGATTGCCGTGGCACCCACGTTGATGGTTGGGGCATTATCGGCACTCTTTTTCCATTATGGTGTGGAGATTTGGTTTTCCAATCGTGTGAATACGGCATTGAGCGAAGCGCGCTCGGTCGCTGCGGGTTATTTGCGTGAGCATAATGAGAACACACGCACGGAAGCCTTTGCACTCGCTAACACCTTGTTGACGATCCAAAATGATGAGTTTTTTGCGCATGGGACGGATCTTTTCCATGCGCCTTCCCGGCTTCAAACGCTTCTAGAAGATGAAGTGACAGAACGTGGGTTGAGCGATGCCATTATTTTTGACCCTTTATCCGATAAAGTGATCGCCACGGGTGGGTTGTTCGTGGGGAAGGAGGGATCCCCTCAGCTTGCGCTTCCTTCACGGTCAGTCATTGCGATGGTGAAAGCGGGGGATGTCGCCATCTTGGATCAGCCTGACTCTCATGTGGTGAGGGCGGTGGTATCGCTGGGGGAAAGCTCGGGGCTTGTTCTTGTCATTACACGTCCGGTTGATCCAGACATTATGCGTCATATGCAGCGTACAAATACGTTGGTGCATAATTACCAGCGTATGATGCGAAACAGGAATAAAACGCAGGTAACCCTCATCCTCATTTTGGCACTGATGGGGTTGTTGGTGCTCGCTGTTGGTATGCTAACGGGCCTTGCTTTGGCGAACCGTATTGCTCATCCGCTGAGCCGACTGATTATTGCGGCGCGTCGTATTGCACGTGGAGACCTAGAGGCGCGCGTGCCGATTGAAGGCGTGCCAACTGAGCGCGATGATGAGGTTAAAACGCTGTCTTGGGCGTTTAACCGCATGACAGACCAGCTCGCAGGCCAGCGTTCAGAGCTTATGAAGGCTTATGATCAGATCAACGAGCGGCGGCGTTTTACAGAAGCGGTGCTCTCAGGTGTGTCCGCAGGGGTGATTGGGCTGGATACCCGGCAGATGGTGGAGCTGCCCAATCGTGCAGCTTCGGTGATCTTACAGCGTGACCTACAACAGTATATTGGCCGGGCACTCGTAGAGTGTGTGCCCGAATTTGCATCGTTGTTAGAGGCCGTACAACATGTGCCTGAGCGTGAACATACCGCTGAAGTGCAGATTGACACGGAAGGGGCACAAGCTCCTGGCGGCCCGGGTGAAGGCGGGGGCGCGCGTGCTGGCCGCACGCTTCTTGTCCGTGTGGCGACGGAGAAAGGGGAGCGTGATATTGATGGTTATGTCGTCACTTTTGACGATATCACGGTGCTCCAAGTGGCGCAGCGCAAGGCAGCATGGGCGGATGTTGCACGACGGATTGCTCATGAAATAAAAAATCCGTTAACGCCCATCCAACTTTCAGCCGAAAGGTTGCGGCGGCGCTTTCAAAAGGAAATCACAAGTGATCCTGATACGTATAACCAGCTTGTGGCGACGATTATCCGCCAAGTGGGCGATATTGGGCGCATGGTTGATGAGTTCTCGTCTTTTGCGCGTATGCCTCAAGCTGAATTGGCGCGGTATGATCTTGTGCGTTTATGCCAAGAGGCACCTATTTTGCAGCGCCATGCCCATCCTGACATTCTCTATCGAACAGAAGGGCTTGAGGCGAAAGGGGTCATGGTCTTGTGTGACCGGCGCCTTATCGGGCAGTGTTTGACTAATCTTTTGCAAAATGCAGCAGATGCGATCACGATGACAGGGCGCAAAATAGATGATACGCGGCCGTGTATTGGGGAGATTGTTTTATCGTTGAAGGTGAACGATAAAGAAGCCGTCATTGGCGTGAGTGATAATGGTATTGGTTTGCCATCTGGTGAACGCCATCGGCTGATTGAGCCTTATGTAACCCATAAGCCAAAAGGTACGGGCCTAGGGCTTGCCATTGTTCATCGGATCATGGACGCTCACGGTGGCCGGATCACTTTTACGGATCGTCGTGAGGGGGGCCGGTCCAATGATGACGACCAGTTCGGGGAGAGCCAGCAAGGAACGCTTGTCACACTCTGTTTGCCGCTGGTGGAAGACGATAATATTGCAGAGGAGTGTAACGGATCGTGAGGATATCAGATGGAACATGAGATTCTGATTGTCGATGATGAGCCCGATATCCGTTTTCTCCTTGAGGGAATTTTGGAGGATGAGGGCTATAGTACCCAGAGTGCAGCGCAGTCCGATGAGGCGATTGCACTGTTTCGTGACTACAGGCCTTCACTTGTTATCCTTGATATTTGGTTACAAAATTCAAAGCTAGATGGGATAGAGCTGCTTAAGCTCTTCAAGGAAGAAGAGCCCAACGTGCCCATTTTGATGATTTCAGGACATGGCACGATTGAAACGGCTGTTTCTAGCCTTCATGAAGGGGCCTACGATTTTATTGAAAAGCCATTTCAGTCTGATCGTCTCTTGGTCATTGTGCAGCGAGCCCTTGAAGCGGCGCGTTTAAAGCAGGAAAATGCTGAGCTTCGTTTGCGTGCCGGGGCACAAATGACATTGATGGGCAATAGTGGTTTGATGGCCGCGTTGCGTCAGCAAATTTCACGCGTAGCCCCGACAAATTCACGCGTGTTAGTGAGTGGGCCTGCTGGGGCAGGGAAAGAAGTGGCTGCGCGGATGATTCATGCGCAGTCTAAGCGCTCTGATGAACCTTTTGTGGTGCTGAATTGCGCAACCTTGGCCCCTGACCATTTTGAAGAAGAGCTCTTTGGGGTGGAGGGGAAAGAAGGCCAGCCGACACGTCGTGGCGTGCTCGAGCGTGCGCACCGTGGCACCTTGTTGCTTGATGAAGTTGCGGATATGCCGTTGGAGACGCAGGGAAAGATCGTGCGTGCTCTGCAAATCCGTACCTTTGAGCGTTTAGGTGGCACTCATAGCGTGAAGGCTGATGTGCGCGTTATCGCGACGACAAGCCGTGATTTGCAGGAAGAAATTGAAGCACGGCGTTTCCGCGAAGATTTATATTATCGCTTAGCGGTTGTGCCGTTGAAGGTGCCTTCATTGGCAGAACGGCCTGAGGATATTCCAGCTCTTGCGCGCTATTTTCTTGAAAGCTGTGCGGAGAGTTCTGGTCTGCCTAAGCGTGAGCTTTCTGTTGATGCGCTCGCGAGTTTGCAAACCTATGAATGGCCCGGCAATATTCGTGAATTGCGTAATTTGATGGAACGTATGCTGATCATGGCTCCAAGTGGGAGTGCGAACCATACAGACCCTATCCGTGCGGATATGTTGCCTGAGATGGTGCGTAAGGGAGCCCCGTCCATGACACGTCTGAATGCGGAGGCTGATGTGATGAGTCTGCCATTACGGGAAGCGCGCGATAAATTCGAAACACAATATTTACAGGTGCAGCTGATGCGTTTTGGCGGCAATATTAGCCGAACGGCTAATTTTGTGTGCATGGAGCGTAGCGCGTTGCATCGCAAACTCAAGCAGCTTGGCGTTACGCAAGAAGAGCGCAATAATGGCGCTCAATCTGCTTCGGCTGAACGCTAAGGGCGATAGGGGAAACGAAGTCTTTATGTCGTCATCACTGTCTGGTTCTGTACAACAGGCCTTTTTGGAGCATTTGCGTCAATGTGAGGAATCGGTCACGGTTTTCCTCGTGAATGGTGTGAAGCTTCAGGGGGTTATTGCTCTGTTTGATGATCGTACGCTGGTTTTGCGGCGCGATGGCCATGTGCAGCTTGTCTATAAACATGCCGTTAGTACCATCATGCCCGTGGCGTCGATGCCTGATTTTACTCAAGAGTTGATTGATGGTGCTGAGGAAGGTGTGGAAAGTTTGTGAGACGTCAGCCAAAAGAAACAGCACGCGCTCCAACGGTTGCGGCCGTTGTCCTCCCTGTTGAGAAAACGGGAGCCTATAGTAATCCGCGTGCCGCACAGTCACGCCTTGAAGAAGCCGTTGGGTTAGCAGCCTCTATTGGGCTTGAGATTGCCTACACAACAATTTTCCCACTGCGAACACGGCGTCCGGCGACGCTTTTGGGGGCGGGGCAGCTGGAGCAGCTCTGTGATGAGGTCAAGGCCGAGAATATTGGCGTTGTCGTTGTTGATTCGCGGTTATCTCCTGTACAGCAGCGTAATTTAGAAAATGAGCTTGGCTGTAAGGTCGTGGATCGAACGGGGCTTATTCTCGATATTTTTGGTGCACGGGCGGCCACGCGGGAAGGTGTGCTGCAAGTCGAGCTGGCTCATCTGGAATACCAACGCTCACGACTCGTGCGGCTTTGGACGCATTTGGAGCGTCAGCGTGGTGGGTTTGGCTTTATGGGCGGCCCAGGGGAAACCCAGATGGAAGCCGACCGCCGGATGCTTGATGAGCGTTTGGTAAAACTCCGTAAAGAGCTAGAGCAGGTGCGCCGCACACGTGGGTTGCATCGGTCGGCACGGCGGCGTGTTCCTTTCCCCATTGTTGCGTTGGTTGGTTACACGAATGCAGGAAAGTCCACGCTGTTTAATACGATCACAGGGGCTGAAGTTCACGCGCAAGACCAGCTTTTTGCAACGCTGGACCCGACGATGCGTGGGCTGACGCTTCCTTCAGGACGGCATGTTATTCTTTCTGACACGGTGGGCTTTATCAGTGAGCTTCCCACGGAGTTGATTGCCGCGTTTCGTGCGACACTCGAAGAAGTGGCAGAAGCTGATATTATCTTGCATGTGCGTGATGCAGCTCATCCTGAAAGCAATGCACAGCGTGATGATGTGCTCTCTGTGTTGGATGATATGGCCAAAGACGGGATGTTGGATAGCCATTGGCCAGAGCGTGTGATTGAGGTGATGAACAAGGCTGACCTTTTGGGGGGTACGACAGCGATTCCCAAACGTGAAGGTGCGGTTGTTGTTTCTGCGCTGACGAAGGAGGGGCTGCCTGATCTTCTTGAAGCGCTGGATCAGTTCATGACACGCTCTATGGAAGTCGTGCGGACGTCTCTTGCTGTCACGGATGGAGCGGCGATGGCATGGCTGTACGATCATGGTGAGGTCATTGAGCGTGCCGATAGTGACGAGGCGATTACGCTGATTGTGCGTTTAACATCTGTGAACCGTGAACGCTTTAAACGTGTTTATCCGACTTTTCCCTTAGAAAATGTGGCTAACGCGACTGATTAAGAAGCGCATTGGCCCATACTACCGAGCGGTGTTTTGTATCTTTTCCGATCGGGTAAAGTTCGGGTGAAGAGGATGTAGATCGTGGTTAGGCTGCCTCGCTATGGTAGCGTCAGGTTTTGCTGCTTTTGTGGGTGGTGTTTTTTATACCATAATAGCCTTTAAGCGGGAGAGTTTCACATAGAGAGGCTCCCCCCCGTGTCGAGTGACGCTGAAAACGTACTTCGGTTTTAGGGATGACCGAGCCGGAGAGCAAAGGCTTGGAGAGGTCGCTCAAACATTTTGACTGTTGGAAGACAGATGATGTTGTTCTCTGGTGTTTGAGGGGAATAACCGAAATCACTCCACATTGTGTCAGTTGGGCGATCAACTGATCTATGTCATGGAGCTTGTCGGCAATAAAAGTCTTTGGATTGATATGTGCAGCGTGCTCCAGTGTGATGAAATATTTTTCCGGGTTGTTCAGTGCATTGCAGACTGTGTAAATTTAAGTGTTCAGTCCACCTGATCCCCTTTTTTTAGGGGCTCCAGCGCTGTGCTGATGGGCTTGGATAATTGTGCTATTGAGCATCATAGTTTTATTGTCATAATCAATAGTCAGATCAAGCTATAGGATGCTGGCGTGATAGCGATACAGCACGGCCTTCACGGAGAGCTGATTGTCCGAAGTCGTGCTTCCAACGTGTCTCTCCCTATTGGGCAGCAGGTCTTTTATCTGCTCCCATTGGCCATAGCGTCAATCGTAACGACGCATTTGTGCCCTCCCTTTCAAGGTGACATATCACGGTGGGTAAGGGGTAAAACCGGTTAGAACATGCCAGATTGTGTCAGTTGGTTAGGGCATGGTCATTCTATTCATGGAGCCAGTCTTCCAAAGAGAAAGACTGGCTTAATATCATCGGTTAAGTGCGAAGCGTTTGTTCATCCGATTGTTTGTTAAAAATCGAATGATGAAGTGCGTTAAGCCCTTC
Organism: Saccharibacter floricola DSM 15669; assembly: GCF_000378165.1. Classification (GTDB taxonomy): domain Bacteria; phylum Pseudomonadota; class Alphaproteobacteria; order Acetobacterales; family Acetobacteraceae; genus Saccharibacter; species Saccharibacter floricola. The sequence continues at coordinate 155,313 of NZ_KB899336.1, read as the reverse complement.
GATGATCACCTTACGATCATGTCGGCGGAGCTTATCAATGGTCTTTTCCATCGCTTGCACAGAGGTAACGTCCCAGAACCGAGCGTGGGTGAGGTCAAATACCACGGTTGGGGCATCGGTCAGGTAGTCAACAGAGCTGGGAATAAGGTCGGCTGATGCGAAGAAGACTTCCCCACTGATAGAGTAGGTGAGCACTCCACCATCCCGAGCCGGGGTGACTTGAACCAGTTTTGCTGTACGCCATGCGAAGAAAACACCTGACAGCAGGACGCCAACGACCACGCCAGCGGCGAGATCATGCGTTAGCACAACGACGATGACGGTCGCGATCATGACAAAGCTCGACAATTTAGGCTGGCGGATGAGCCCACTTAAGCTGTCCCATGCAAAGGTGCTGATAGAGACCATGATCATCACAGCAACGAGAGCGGCCATGGGTACGCGGGCAATCCATGAATGTAAGGCAACCATCAGGAGCAGCAAAAATGCCCCAGCGGTAAAGGTGGAGAGCCGCCCACGCCCACCATAGCGCAGGTTACCAACGGTCTGGCCAATCATGCCGCAGCCGGCAATGCCCCCAAAAAGCCCAACGAAGATGTTGGACAAGCCTAAGCCTGTGCATTCGCGCTGTGGCTTTCCGTGTGTGTCGGTCATGTCATCGACGACAGAAGCTGTCATGAGGGATTCCAGCAGGCCAACAGCCGCAGCCGCTAAGGCATAGGGGAAAATGACTGAGATGGTCTGCCATGTCAGGGGGATATGGGGGAGGGTGAGATGTGGCAGGCCCGTGGGCAGCTCTCCAAGATCCGCCACAGTGCGCACAGGCATAGGGTGGAAGACTGTAATGGCTGTTAGCGCGATAATGCAGATGAGAGGTGAGGGGATGGCGCTAAAGACGCGTGGGACGAGGTAGATAATCACCAAACCAATCGCGATGAGCAAGTACGTATGCCATGTTACGCCCAGCATTTGCGGCACTTGAGCGGAGAAGATCAGTATCGCGAGCGCATTTACAAAGCCTGTGCGTACTTCGCTTGAAACAAAGCGCATGACAGATTGTAGCTTGCAGAGCCCGAAAATAACCTGAAAGGCCCCGGCCATAAGGGTCGCTAGTAGCATATACTGCACACCGTGCGTATGGACGAGGGGCGCCATGACAAGTGCGACGGACCCTGCCCCGCCGGAAATCATACCCGGGCGCCCCCCTAAAAACGCAATGGAGACGGAGATAACAAAGGAGGCGAAGAGGGAGACGGCCGGTGACACCCCGGCAATGTAGGAAAAGGCAATGACCTCAGGAATGAGGGCAAATGTCCCCACCATCCCGGCGAGAATTTCCTTCACCGGGCGTTGTGTCCATTCTTGGACGTAAGATGTGGCGGATGCCATATGTGATGACCCTTCTGTAATACGGGTAAGTGGTGATCAATTAAGGACAGATGCACACCGTATTCCGGCCCGGGGCGGCAATTCTTCTTGTGGTATAAAAGCTTCTCAAGACGCTGTGAAGATAAAGGATGGGATGGTGGAATGATATTTTGTTGAAAATTTATCATTTAGGGGCTGGACGTAAGGGTGAGGATTTAATAGAACTTGCCTCGCTGTATGGCGGATGTAGCTCAGTTGGTAGAGCGCCGGTTTGTGGTACCGGTGGTCGTGGGTTCGAGTCCCATCATTCGCCCCAGCATTCCCCCTTAAAAATTAAGCTTATTGAAAAAGACGCTTCAGTCCTTCGTCAAAGCTGATGGGCTGCACGCCAAGTCGTGTGGTCATAATGGTGATATCAGTGTCTTTATCTTCCAACAAACGCCGGATTTCAGGCGGTGTAATGGTCGGTAAAGCGGGAATGAACGCCGTGAGCTGGGCCATCCGCATTAAGAAGGAAGCCGGTAAAGAGAGAATCGGGCGCGGTTTTAAGCCTGCATGCTGCATAATCTTTGTGATAAAATCCCGGTACGATAGGCATTCCGCTCCTGCGATTGTGATACTTTCTGGCCCCGTGATGTTGCGTTTGCGTAAAAGCTCCAAAGCGGCATAAAGGCAGCGTATGACATCCTCTTGGTCAATCGGTTGCACGAGCGCGCGCCCATGATTGGGAAGTGGGATGACGGGAAGAAAACGCAGAAGTTTGGTGAGGCGTTGCACGTTATTTTCACCCTCTGCACCATAAATCATCGTTGGGTGTAAGATGATGGAAGGGCGCGGGTCATTCTGCAGGGCGCGTTCACCAAGAAGAACACCACGGGCATGGTCATCGGGCCAGTGGGTGTTTTTACGGGTGCTTCCGAGTGCAACGATTGGGGCTTTTGACGCATGGAGAAGGGTGGGCAAGTGGCGTGCATGGGCCGTAGTGATAATAAAGGCCCCATCTCGTAATGCATCTCGAACATTTTGACTGTCGTGCAGCTCAAGAGAGCGGACGGTAACGGCGTGCTGAGGAAAATGGGCGAGGTTTTTGCGCACTTGCTCAGGTGAGCGCGTGCAGGCAATGAGGGGGATGTGTGCTCTTAGAAGAGTGCGGCACAAAGCTCGGCCTGTGCGGCCATTGGCCCCAATGACGGCGACGGGCGCTGAAGGGTTCATTAATGCACCGTGACAGAGGTAATATGCGCGCGGTCTAGCACGGCATTGGTGGGGCCTGTGAGTGGGAGATGGATGAGATCATCAATCGACAGGGTGCCAAAACCAACCGTTAATGTGCGGTCTTTAGGAGTGAGCACATAATCCATCATAGGTGTGAAGAGCGGACGCGCGCTGATTGCCTGTTCTAGCGCATGGATGAGATCTTCACGGAAATGCGCACGTTCCTCTACGGATGCGTTGATATGAGCGAGATGTGGCCAGAGATCGAGAAGCCGTTCGCCTTTAAGGGTGATAGTAGCGTTTGTCATAAGAGCATTCTGGGCAAAACTCTCTCGATCCATGGCCGTATGCAAAGGGTTTTTTGCTGGAAGGTGTGTATGTGCGTCCAGCGCTACATGCCCAAGAGAAGGAACCGTAAGATGGGAGGTGAAAGCGTTATCCCATCCTTTATCATCTTTATGGCTGTTTTCTATGAACTGTAAGAGCGTCTTTTGACCATTGATTGACATGGTAAAATGTCGTCCGCCAGCAGGGCGTAGATGAATGCCTTGAAGCTCGCCTTCTGTATGGAGGGCTGCTGAGAGGTCATTCTTACGTGTCAGGTTCAGGTGGTCGAGCCGAAAGACACTGCCATTTTCTGGGTTTCCAATGGTGAGCGCAAGGTGATGGAGCCACAGAGAGCCGGGGCTTTCCCACAAATTTTGGAGAGGATCACGCTGGAATGCTTGGGATAATGCTTCTTCAATGTGAGATGAATTGCTCTGGAGCCAATGATGATGGCCATTACGAGCATAAAATCTCTCCAACGTGAGTGTAAGAGGGATGGCTGCACTGTTCGTCATATCTGGAGGGCACAGCATATCGGAAAGAAGCGTGGGCCAAGTAGATGTGCTCTTCGAGGACAGCGACAAGGACAAAGACACATTTTTGATATCTGTGAGAACGCGAGACCCGACGCCATAGCCTTCCAACGTGAGGGTTTCCACCGTGATATGTGTGAGGTGAAGAGCAGGAGAAAAGAAGGGTTGTTGAGGCGGGAACGTGAAATCAAGCCCTTCAACATGGGTTCGGCCAAAGCGCAACGATGAGAGATGTTGCGGGTTGAAGGAGAGAATAGCGGCAAGTGAATGCGTGCTGACGGTTGTGAGGTCTGTATGGAGTGCAGCCTTGGGGGGAGACGGGATAAGAAGATGACGGAAAATAGCCTTGGCGGCATGCAAATTAAGTGAAGGGCCGCGATAATCAGCAGAATCGAGCTGAAGGCTTGCCATGCCGATGCTACCATCGTGGAGAAAATGAGGGTGTCCTAAACGAACTTGAGCAGCGTGGAAGGTAATCGTTGGGCTGTGAAACGTCACATCATGGAGTGTTGCGCCGCCAATGAGGAGGGAAGGGGAGGCGCTGCGGTAGGTGAAATGACTGCCAGCAGGCAGCGTTTCCTGAAACCGTGTGAGGATATGGGTTAGCGCATGAGACGCCTCACGATAAAGTCCAATACCAGCCGCACAGAGGATAAGGGCTGTTAAAGAAGTCGTCAGCCAAGGTCTTTTCACGGTGTGTCTTCTTTGAAAGGGCGCATCTTCTGACTGGGAGGGCCTAAAACGGGAAAGAGGGCCACCATATCATCCACTTTGATGGGGGCAAGCCTCTGTTGGGAGCATGATTGTGGCAAAAAATGATCAATCGAGTGATTTGTTGATAGAAAATAGTGCGGTAACATAATACCGCACTACAATAAGTAGCAGTTTTTAGCCAAAAACACTTCAACTCTGTTTATAAAAAACACTTGACCTTATCGTCATCTCTCGCGATAACGCGCCCTATCTTATGTCTTTTCTTATGCCTTGATTCTCTGACAATGAGGAGGGAGGCGAGGAAAGCTTTTCCCGGTGCGGCGATGTTCGCGGCGCCTCAAGTTGGAAACGTCATTAATGAAGACCACAGTTTCGTTGAAACCTGCGGAGGTGACGAGAAATTGGATCCTGATCGATGCCGAAGGGCTGGTCTTGGGTCGTCTCGCTACCATCATCGCTAACCGTCTGCGCGGTAAACATAAGCCTCAGTACACACCACATGTGGATGCTGGTGATGCTGTTATTGTGATCAACGCAGACAAAATTGTTCTGACAGGCAATAAAGTCGGTCAGAAGCTGTTCCATTATCACACCGGTCATCCTGGTGGGGTGAAGGAGCGCAGCATTCGCCAACGTCTGGAAGGGAAAAACCCTGGCCACGTGGTGGAGAAAGCTGTTGAGCGTATGATCTCACGCGGCCCATTACAGCGCGCTCAGATGAAGCACTTGTACGTTTATGCGGGAACAGAACATCCTCACGATGGCCAAAAGCCTGTGACACTGGATGTTGCCGCTATGAACCGCAAGAACACTGTACAACGCAAGTCGTAAGGCCTGATCATGTCAGAGACTCAAGAGCGCTCCGCCGAGCGTACCGGCACGCTGCAGGATCTTGCTAGCGCTGCTCCTGTTACTACAAATGCTGCACCGGTTTATGAAGCCAAGCGTGATGCACAAGGCCGTTCCTATGCGACGGGTCGTCGTAAGGACGCTATTGCTCGCGTATGGATCAAGCCAGGTAAAGGCGATATCATTGTGAACGGTCGTCCGGTCACAACATATTTCGCACGCCCTGTGCTGCGTATGCTGATCACTCAGCCATTCCTGCTGGTGGATCGTTACAACCAGTTTGACGTGTATTGCACGGTTACTGGTGGCGGTCTGTCTGGTCAGGCTGGTGCTGTGCGTCACGGTTTGTCCCGTGCGTTGGCTCATTATGAGCCAGAGCTACGCCGCGTCCTGAAGGCGGCTGGCTTTCTCACCCGCGATAGTCGTGTGGTTGAGCGTAAGAAATACGGTAAGGCTAAAGCCCGCCGTTCCTTCCAGTTCTCCAAGCGTTAATTTTTCGACGTTTGGTGGCTTGGAAGCCGCTACGGAAAACCCCCGTCTGCGTTATGCAGCGGGGGTTTTTTTGTGGGAAAACTTGTGTCAGAGCAAGGAAAGTATTATTGCGTTAAATGCCCTATTTTCTTTAGGAATCTTACGTCATGGCTGACTTCCACATCGAAAAGACCTCCACTCCTACTCCGGCTGATCAACGGGAAGCACTCCTTAAAGACCCAAAATTTGGTCGTGTGTTTACCGATCATATGGTGGTTATTCGCTATGTTGAAGGTCAGGGATGGCATGATGCAAAGGTGGTGCCACGGGGGCCATTGTCGATTGATCCAGCCTCAACGGTTTTGCATTATGGGCAGGAGATTTTTGAGGGGCTGAAAGCTTATCGCGGGAAAAATGGGGATATTACTCTGTTCCGTCCTGGAGCGAACGCTGCCCGTTTTGCGGCATCGGCCCGTCGTTTGGCAATGGCGGAATTGCCTGAAGATCTCTTTATGGGTGCTATTGAAAATCTTCTTAAAGTTGATCGGGACTGGGTTCCTCAGGGAAGTGACCAGAGCCTTTATCTACGTCCTTTCATGATTTCTAATGAAGTGTTTTTGGGTGTGAAGCGCGCGAACGAATATTTATTTGTGCTGTTGGCAAGTCCCGTTGGTGCTTATTTCAGCTCTGGCTGTGTGTCTGTGTGGGTGTCGGATGAGTATACCCGTGCGGCAATTGGTGGAACGGGTGAAGCAAAATGTGGCGGCAATTACGCGTCTAGCCTTGTCCCTCAGCAAGAAGCTGCTGAGAAAGGCTGTGACCAAGTTCTGTTCCTTGATGCCCGTGAGCGGCGTTATGTGGATGAAATGGGCGGCATGAATGTCATGTTCGTTCATAAAGATGGTTCTGTGGTGACACCACCGCTGAGCGGAGCCATTTTGCGTGGCATTACACGCGATAGCTTGCTCAAGCTGGGCCGTAAGATGGGCCTGACGATGCGTGAGGAGCCCATCGCTATTGATGATGTGTTTGCAGGCGCTGCCTCAGGTGAGATCGTCGAAGCATTTGCGTGTGGCACGGCTGCGGTGGTGTCTCCTATCGGGTCTTTCCACCGCGCTTCAGGCGATGAAGCACGCTTTGGTGATGGGAAAACGGCCGGCCCTGTTGCTTTACGCTTGCGTGAAGCCTTGAGTAACGTGCAACGTGGTGAGGCGGAGGATTCGTTTCATTGGGTCCACCACGTAACAGTGTGAGCAATAAAGGGACGGCTTCATGGCAGAGAGAGTTCTGATTCGTAATACTGCATCTGGTATAACGCGGAAGGGTTATATCGGTTTTAGCTGGACGTATCTCTTTTTCGGCTTTTTGGTACCGCTTATTCGCGGTGAGATTTTGGTCGCTGTCCTCCATGCCGTTTTAACGGCGATTACGGGCGGATTTTGGCAGTTATTTTACTGCTTTTTCTATAATCGCCATTATATGACGCGCATGCTGTCTGATGAGGGCTATGTTCTGGCGGATACGCCGGAGCGCAATCAAGATGCCGCTTGGGCACTTAACATAACGCCTCCTTCTTAAAGGAAGGGAGGACTGTCATAGAGTGTTCCCTCTCTGTTTTTTAGTGAGAGATAGAGGGAGTGCGTGATGGGAAAGGGTCTTCGATAATGAAGGCCCTTTTTTATGTGGCCAGCGTTAGTAAAGCCTCGCTTTTGGGAACGTGCTCTGTATTGTTGATACTCTTCTCTCCTATGGCTTTCTGCCTGACTGATTGTCGATGTTTGTGAGGAGGGGCTCGCTACAATAAGAGCGAGGTTTTGCGGCAATAGTCCTGTAGCGGCAAAGATAGAAGCAGGCGGAGGAGAGACGGCAAAGGAAGGGCTCTGCATTTGTATCAGCTGTTGATTGTGGGCGCTGGGCTCTTATTTAAAAGGGACGGCACTGAGGATTAAAAAGAGGATAGCTATGGCTCTCATCACCGTAACAGAGGCGCATAAGGCTGTGATGCGGCATGCGGGTGATTTCGGGTGTGAGCCTGTGCCATTACATCGCGCACGTGGACGGGTCTTGCGACAGAAGGTCAGAGCAGAGCGCGATCAACCGCCTTATGACCGTGTGATGATGGATGGCATTGCTCTAAGAGTAGGGGCTGCTTTCCCACTTCATGTTTTGGGGATGCAACGGGCTGGGGAACCACCGCGTGAACTGCCCGAGGGCGCTTTTTGCTGGGAGGTCACGACAGGCTCTGTACTGCCTATAGGGGCGAATTGTATCATTCCTGTTGAGCAGATTCGCCGGGTGGATGATCAGGTCTTTTTTATGGGAGACGAGCTCCCTGCTCAGGGTGCGTTCATTCATCCTCAAGCATCTGACCGCACGCAAGGAGACGTTCTTTTATGCGAGGGGCAGAAGTTGGATGGCCCCTCTTTGGCCGTTTTAGCGGCGAACGGGGTGGCGACGCCGCTGGTCAGCCGTGAGCCTTCTGTTTGTGTTGTGACAACGGGTGATGAGCTGGTGGAGGTGGATGAGCCTGTCCAGCCTTGGCAGGTGCGGCGGTCAAATTATTATGCGATCATGGGGATGTTGCAGCTGCACGGCTTTTCGATGCTTGAACATCGTACGCTAAAGGATGCGTATGATGAGACATGTGCTGTGCTTGGGGACATTATAGCGCGTTATGATGTGGTCTTGCTCAGTGGTGGGGTTTCGATGGGGGCCTTTGACTATGTGCCGCGTGCTTTAGAGCATATCGGGGTACAGTGCGTTTTTTATAAAGTCTTACAACGTCCTGGTGGGCCGCTATGGTTTGGTTATGGTTCCGCGGGGCAACGTGTCGTTGGTTTGCCGGGAAATCCTGTATCGGCCATGGTGTGTATGGCGCGTTACGTGCTGCCGTTGTTGGATCAAGCGGCTAAGCGCGCGGTGGGCGAGGTTGTATCGTTGTCGTTAACGGCCCCCGTGCCACGTTTGGCACAGCGGACGCGTTTTGTGCCGGTGCAGGTGAGAGGCGGAGAGGCCCAGCCTTTCCCTATGCCGACCTCGGGGGATTTTATGGGGTTGCCTCAGACTGGTGGGATTGTCGAGCTTTCACCGGGAGAAGGAGAGGCGTTCGCTGGGACGCGCGTTCCTTTTTATCCATGGGCGTAGTCATACGGGATCAGTACGGTCGTGCGTGGCGGGATTTAAGACTGTCGATTATTGATCGCTGTCCATTCCGTTGTCCGTATTGCATGCCGGAGACGGACTATCCCGATGGGTTTCGTTTCCTCGCCTCTAATGAGCGCTTGAGCGTGGCGGAGATGGTCACGATTGCGCGCAGTGCTGTGCGGCTGGGTGTGCGTAAAATTCGCCTGACAGGTGGGGAGCCCCTGCTGCATCCACAGTTGCTGGAGCTTGTTGAAGCCTTGGCAGCTTTGGAAGGAGTGGAGGACTTAGCGCTGACAACCAATGGGGTGCTGCTTCCACAGCTAGCAAAACCGTTGCAAAGGGCGGGGTTGCGGCGTGTAACGGTTAGCTTGGACGCGTTAGACTCTGTGATTTTTTCTCATATGAGTGGCGGTCGTGGGCATGTTGAGCATGTGCTGAGCGGGATTGAAGCGGCTTGTCAGGCTCAGTTCCCTGATGGTGTGAAGATCAACAGCGTTGTGCAGCGGGGTGTGAATGAGCGTGAGGTTCCCAAACTTGCGGCTTATGGGGCGGCGCGTCAGATGAACACAAGGTTTATCGAATATATGGATGTGGGAACGCGCAATGGGTGGCAGCGTCATGAGGTTGTGACGGCTGATGAGATCTATGCTTTGCTTGAACAAAATGGCCCCCTTGAGCGTATAGACCTGCGTTATGAAGGCGAAGTGGCGACGCGTTATCGCTATCGTGGGACTGATCGTGAGGTGGGCATTATTGCCTCTGTCACGATGCCTTTTTGTGGGACATGTACACGCGCGCGGTTATCGTCAGATGGTCGGTTTTATACATGTCTTTTTGCTCAGGAAGGGAAGGATCTCCGTTCGGTCGTGCGTCATGGAGGGCCTGATGCTGTGGAGGAGGTTCTGCATACGTTATGGCAGCGGCGTTCAGACCGCTACAGTGAGAAGCGCGCAGGGCTTGATGGGCAGAAGTCTGCCTCGCAACGTGTTGAGATGAATTATATCGGGGGCTGAAATGACCATATTAAATCATGTTGATCCTCATAATCAGAATCCGCATATGGTCGATGTTGGCCAAAAAGACGTGACCTCCCGTCATGCTACGGCGCAAGCGCGTATTCGCTTCCCCGCTGAATGCGCGCAACAGTTGCGTGACCAAGGCTTTATGACCAAGAAAGGCGCGGTTTTGACGGTTGCGCAAATTGCTGGGGTGATGGGTGTAAAGGCGACGCCGCAGCTTATTCCGCTTTGTCATACATTGCCGCTGAATGGTTGTCAGGTTGAATTGCATGTTGAGGGGGACGATGTTGTTGTTCAATGTCATGTATCATGCCATGGCCGAACAGGGGTGGAGATGGAAGCGCTAACGGGAGCTTCTGTCGCAGCTTTGACGGTCTATGATATGTGCAAGGCGCTGAGCCATGACATTGAGATTCATGAGGTGCGGTTGCTGCAAAAAGCCGGCGGGAAACGTGATTTTCAACGAGAGAATGTATGAGTGAGGGTCTTTACGGCCTTGTCCTAGCAGGCGGACAGAGCACGCGGATGGGGTCTGATAAAGCGCTGCTGTCTTACCATGGAAAGCCCCATCTTGATTATCTTATGGAGGTGGTGGCGCCTTACGTGCAGCAGTCTTTCGTTTCTATACGGCCTGAACAGCGCCATGAGAGCGTAAGGGCGCGTTTTTCTTGCCTTGTTGACGATGGAACCGTTACGGGGCCAGCAGCGGGGATTTTGGCTGCTTATCGTGCGTTCCCCAAAGCGAATTGGCTGGTCTTGGCGTGTGATTTGCCATTTATAGATCAGGCCTGTTTGGCGCATTTATGTGATCAGTGGCGTCTATCTCCTTCTCGTTCTCTTGCGTATCGGAACGCAGAGAATGGCCTCCCCGAGCCTTTGTGTGCGATCTGGACACCGCCTATGCTGGCGGCATTGTCGGAGTACGTTGCCCAAGGGCACGTATGCCCACGCCGGGCTCTGATAAAGCAGGAGAGTGCGCTGTTGGATACGCTGAACGCGAATCATGTGAACAATGCGAATAGTCAGGCGGATCGCGCAGCGGCTCTGGCACAGATGGGAAAGGATGCCTGATGCGGATTACCTTAGAATATTTCGCTCAACTGCGCGATCTAGCAGGGTGCACGCGTGAAGAGCGGGACATTGAAGCGATTAGTCTCGGCACGCTTTATGAGCAGGTCAGGCGTGATTATCAGTTCCCATTAGAGCGTGATCAGCTTCGTGTGGCGGTGAATGATGCGTTTGCTTCATGGGATGAGGTGCCTCATGAGGGAGATATGGTGGTGTTCATTCCTCCCGTGACGGGAGGTTAAAACCATGGCAATACGTTTTGTCATTGCGGCTCAAGAGATGGATATAACCCCTTTGAAGCAAGCGCTGCGTTTAGCAGAGGCAGGGGGGTATTGTGCTTTTGAAGGATGGGTGCGCAACCATAATCACGGGCGTGCCGTAAAAGCGTTGGAATATCAGGTGTATGAGGCTCTAGCACGCAAAGAAGGGGCGGCTATCTTAGAAGAAGCGATGGAACGGTTTGAGATTTCAGCGGCGTCTGCGATGCATCGTTCTGGAATGTTGGATATAGGGGATATGGCTGTATGGATCGGTGTGTCGGCCCCTCATCGTGAGGCAGCCTTTCAGGCATGCCGTTTTATTATTGATGCGATCAAACAGCGCTTACCTGTGTGGAAGAAAGAACATTACACGGAAGGTGAGGCCCAGTGGGTCGCGTGCCATCATCATGGTTAAGAAGACGCTGCGTTTTCCTGCTGTGCACGCAGGATCGTAAGTTTTTCGTCCAGAAGCGCCTTTAACTCGGGGTCTTTGGGGGCGTGGGGGCGGCTGAGTTCACGCTCCATGGCGAGAAGAATATCAGGTGTGGCGTCATGCACGGCGCGCTGCCAGAGTGACAGCGCCTCTTGAGGACGGTTCTGAGAGAGTAAAATCGTTGCATAATTATGCTGCCCCCGATAATCACCCCCCTCTGCTGAACGGCGGTACCAGTCTAAAGCGGCGCGAGGGTCACGCGGTGTTTCCCATCCTTCTTCTATGAAACGGGCGAGAAGATTCATGGATTTGGGGTGCCCTTTATGGGCGGCACGGTGAAAAAGCGTGAAGGCTTCTTTCATGTTTTTTAGTGTCCCCAGCCCACGCATCGTGCAGATCGCTAAATTATATATGCCCCATAAATCGTTAAGCTCAGCAGCGCGGCGATAATGTTGAACGGCTGTAGGTAGATCCAGTGGACATCCCCAGCCAAATTGGGCGCAACGGCCAAGCATATTATGCGCTGGGCCATAATGGGCCTGAGCGGCGATGGTGAACCAGTCATAGGCCTTTTTATGATCGGGTGTTACATATTGGCTGTTGAGAAGGGTCTTTCCCCATAAAACTTGCTCAAGAACATGACCATTCGCTGCTTTTTGGTAAATGTCCTGAATGGAATTCGGCAATGGAGTAGGGATATTGTCTTTCTGTGAACGGCGGAAGAAGGACAGAAAGCGTGTCAGTGCCATGAAGAAGCAGAACCCTATCAATGGGAGAAAGCAGAAGGCCTCCTATGATAGAATGGATAGATGAGAATAAGAAGCATTATCTTAATATAGGCATTATCTAGGTGTGGCCTGATAGCAGATGTATGCCAAAGAGAACGGTTTTATTGGGGGATCGCTTCTGGTGCGCACTGCGGGACTTGAACCCGCACGTCCTTACGGACCCGAGATTTTAAGTCTCGTGCGTCTACCATTCCGCCAAGCGCGCAACACCAGAAGTTGAAAGCCTCATACCATACGCATAAGAAGAATACCATTCTGACGAAGATATTTTTCTGCTTTAAGCCGTCCTTTTTTTCCATCAGGGCAAAAACGATCCACATGAGCCCAAAAGGCAGGGCTATGATTGAAATGTGTCATATGAGCAAGCTCGTGAACGATCACATAGCGAGCAATGTCGTCCGGCGCCATAATAAGGCGCCAGTTGAGCATGAGGCGTCCTTGTCGCGTGCAGCTGCCCCAACGGCTTTTTGTATCACGCAGAGTAATTTTCTGTGGTTTTTGGTCCATGATGCGACCGTAATGGTCAATAAGAGCCGGTAAGGTCACTTTGGCTTGCTGATGCACAAAGTCCTTGAGAAGACGCTGTTTGTCTTCCAAACATTCACCACCGAGGAGAAAAGTGTCGGCGGTGAGTGTCGTCTCGTTGCCTGTAGAGTGCTGAAGCCGGTAGAAGCACCCGTGCAACAGCACGTGATTTCTTTCCAGAGCAGAAGCAGGAAGGGCTGCGAGAGCTTCGCTGACCCAATGAGCTTGGCTGTGTAAAAGTGCGATACCCTGTTTCCGGCTTGCGCGAGGGGGAAGAGTGATCACCACAGCTTTGCTCTGTATATCAATACGAAGTGAGAGCCGCTTAGCGCGTGGTGCGTTCTTCCAAATGACCGGAGGGGCGAACATAAACAAGCAGCTTACGTGTCGGACGACAGGGGGGCTGTACAGGGTGGAGCATGCTCTGGCCATTCACCTGGCCAGTCAACCTCATGGTCTTCGAGCATTCCGGCATCGCGCTCATTGATGCAACGGTCACGGACCGATGCGCCCACTTTATGGACTGTTTCATGCGTACCGCTGCGCAGCGGGTGCCAGTCTGGTAGGTCAAACCCATCACGGAGGAGGCGATAGGCGCAGCTAGGGGGGAGCCAATCTGCTTCGCGGAGGATAGACAGCGTGAGGGTGATGCACTCAGACACGCGGCGATGGCGACGATGATAGTCCGAGCAGAGGCAGCTATGTCCGTCTAGAAGGCGGCATGAAACGTTTGTCCAGATAATGGCGTCTGTTTCGTCGTCACGTAATTTATCAAGACAGCAACGCCCGCAACCGTCGCAAAGAGACTCCCATTGTTCCGTTGTCATGTCATCAAGGGAAGTGGTTTGCCAAAAGGGCGCGGTAGAAGTCATGGAGTCCAGTATCGTTAGGGGCGATGAAGAAGAGAGTTTAACGGCGAAGCCATGCTGCGAAACGTGCTTCTAGCATAGGTGCATGAACCGTCCAGAAATGGTTGTCAATTTCAAGTGTTTTATCAGAGATTGGTACGTTTTGGGAGGTATCTACAGCGTTTGTTTCCCACGGATTTTTCCCAAATTGTGTTGTATAAAGCGTGTATGTGGTTCCGCTCATAAAAAGAGAGGAATTAGATGTTCTCGCTGATGGTACCATGCTTTTACGAGGTGTGACGCCCATCAGAAAAGCCTTCTTTTTCATCAAGTCTCGTGCTTTAGAAGGACTATCCCACCACACGATATAGGGGCGTAATTGGTCAAGACGATGGAAAGCATGGGCGACGCCGCGTGATGTGGCAAGGGTCTCGTAAATACGTTGTGGGGGCACTCCATCAGAAAGAAGCGCGATTTCAAGGGTAAGACGTGCGCTTTTGGGGAGAGCTCTTTGCCCGGGGAGTTGAACCACATCCCACAAATCTTGCCATTTTGGCGGTGTATCTAAACGCGCTTGATCCCATACTAAAATATCTTCAGCATGCCCGGTAGGTTGACCGGAGTTTTTAGGGGACGATAGAGGCTGAAAGCCCCTATCGTCACAGCCTAGGACAGGCGGTGTTCCATCAATGAGCACGGGCGATGTGTAGCCTGCTACACCTACAGCACAATAAGACGGTGATGCTAAACTGAGAAAGCTCCCTATAAAGCGTGCTATAATCCTCTTTTGAAAATGAAGAAGTTGATAATATTTTTTAGAATAGGGGAGCATAAGGCAGCATAGTAGATGGAAATGATAAAAGTAAACTCTAGAGTATTTTGTGGAGTTAGCAAGATTTATTGCAGAAAAGTATGGGGGTATTCTAAAAAACATCCTCAAATATGGGGAAGGGATACCGCAATAAGAATTTTGGTATTATTTTCTCATATTTAATAAGAAATTTAAAGGATTATAAGAAAATTAGGAATCTAATAGGCCATTTTTTATAAAATTATTATTTATTTCAATAAGGAGAGTATATGGTTTTTGCATTAAAAGAGAGAAAGGCTTTTCTCTTTCGGTGATCTTCTTTATGTTTGTAAGTCTGTTTTCTTCATAAAGAGGTTATAGATGCGCCATGAGTAGTCCTGTTGAAGTTGGTCAAGAGGTTCTTTCTGCTCAAGGGCAGATTATCGGACATTGTGCAAAGCGCTACGGATTGCGTGCTGCTTTTGCAATTGTTGCGTTGGTATTTTTGGGGTTTGCCGCGCTGTCCTTCCACGGGGTTTTGTGGGCTCTTTTCCTGACATTTTGTCATTTAGGGCCTTTCTATTCAGCCTTGTGTGTCTTGGGTGTTGATCTGCTCTTTGTGCTGATTTTTGTTATTCTTGCTTCCCTGTCGCGTAGGCCTGGTGTGGCAGAAGAAAAAGCACGGATGGAGCGTGATCGGAAAGTTCAGGAGCTGAAGCAAGCTTTTGCGCTGTCAACGGTCTTAGGTGTGCTGAACGGGCCGGTTGGCCGTTATGCAGGAGGTCAGGCTTTCAAGATTGTTCGTTCCCTCTTCTCACGTAAGAAGTCGTAAGAGAGAGCGAGGGCCGTTGGGGCAGATAGATGGTGCGAGGATTATGCCAGCATCACGCAAAGGTGATAAATCCTCGCAATAAAAGGGCGGACGTGCGAATAATTGCTTTATTCTGCCTTTTTTGAAGGAATGGAGAGGCACTTTCCCTCATCTAGAAGGGGGAAAGTGCCTTTTCTGTTTCTAGATCAGGCTGGTCAATAGTCGTCTAATTCGTTACCCTCTGCTTACTGACTTGGCTGATTCTGATGAAAAGGAATCAGCCCTATTTATTAAGGATTGGGGAGAAGCGTGGCACAAGTGTTAGCAGACCATGTAATTCGTCATTGCGACGGAGGTCAGAGGGATGTGTAATGCTTGCTGAAGTTAATCTCTTTGGTATTTTTGTCTCGCCAATCGCTATTTATGCTGTCGTTGCCGTTTTCGTGACTTTGATGCTCCGTTTTTTGTTGTGGAGGATTGGAGCTTTAGGATGGTTCTGGCACGTCGCCCTTTTTGAGATTGCGTTATATGTTTGTGTGCTTTGCCTCCTGGTGTTGTATGTTTAGCGGGGAGGCGGCCTTATGATATGGCTTCGCCGCTTCTTGCGTCCATTGTTAACATGTCTCATCCTCTGCTTGGCAGCGGGGCTTGGCTACGTTGTATGGGATATTTATGTCCTAGATCCATGGACACGTGATGGGCGTGTTCGTGTTTATGTAGTGAACGCGGCACCTGAAGTATCAGGGACGGTTGTTTCTGTTCCCGTTATTGATAACCAGTTTGTTCATCGCGGGGATCCATTATTTACAATTGATCCACTGCGTTTCCGCCTCAAAATTGATGAAGCGCAAGCCCGCTTATTGGGGGTGACGGAAGATTATAAACTGAGTGTTTCCAACGCTCGTCGCCGTAAAGGCTTGGGTGGTGTTGTCTCTCGTGAAGAGCAAGACAACTTTAATTCTGAGATGGAGACGCGTCGCGCTCGTGTAGAGGAAGCCAAGTCGGATCTTGATACAGCCATTTTGAATTTACAACGTTCGACCGTTTACGCGGCTGTTGATGGTTACATCACAAACCTTAACTTGCGAATTGGCGATTATGTTGAGGCTGGTCAGCCGCGTATGGCTGTCATTGATGCGCATAGCTATTGGGTTAATGGCTATTTTGAAGAAACCAAGATGCACGGTGTGCATGTTGGGGATGTTGCCCGTATCAAGTTGATGGGGTATCGCCGGGTTCTCAAGGGACATGTTATTAGCATTGGGCGTGGTATTAATGATGCGAACGGTGTCTCTGATAAGCTTGGTCTGCCAGATGTAAGCCCGATCTTTACATGGGTGCGTTTAGCACAGCGTATTCCTGTCCGTATTGAGTTTGATGATGTTCCGCCAGATCTGATTTTGTCTGCTGGTATGACAGCGACTGTAGCAGCGGGAGAAGCGAAGAGAGGGGGGAGCGGTCTGCTGACAACATGGCTGCAGAATCACTTGTAATATGAGACGTACCCTTGCCCTCTTAATTTCTGGCTGTTGTTTACTTTCCTCATGTATGGTGGGGCCAAATTACAAGCCAGACAAAATTGCTCTTCCTAAGAAATTTACGAGTCAGCCTCATCCGGCGACGAAAGAGGAAATCGCTGCTACTGAGAAATCGTTAAAAGAATGGTGGGGGCAGTTTAACGACCCTACCCTCAATCGTCTTGTAGAGCGGACGATTGCGGGAAATTACGATTTGCAAGCAGCCACGCAGCATATTTGGAGTGAACAAGCGCTCAGACGTCAAGCGCAGGCTGATTGGTATCCGCAGCTTGATGCCAATGCCGGCGGTGGGGATAGTCGCTATTCCATTAATGTGGATAACTGGCCTATCCGGCCCGGAAATCCCACAAATCATCCTCAAGCTTCTGTTTTGACTTATGGTGCACGGGCCAGTTGGGAAATTGACGTTTTTGGGCGCATTGCTCGTCAAGTTCAGCAACGTAAACGTGCTGTTGAGGAAACGATTGAGGCAAGGCGTGGTTTGCTGATTTCATTGTTGAGCCAACTTGTCAGCGACTATATTGAATTACGAACCATTCAGAGCCGCCTTGCTGTGACTGAGAATGCGATCCGCACAGCACATTCAAGCACGAATATGGTGGAGCGGCTGTATGCTAATGGTGTGGGCAATACCTTAGCGATTGCGCAGGCTCGGACAGAAGAGCATACAGAGCGTGCGCGTCTTCCTCCGCTTCATGCTCAACAAGAGCGCATGATTCATGCGATTGCGACGTTAATGGGCGAAATGCCCGGCACGTTAGAGCCAGAGCTTGAAGAGCGTCGCCCCCTTCCCAGGGTGCCTACGTTCCCTTCGACGATTCCGTCGATGGTGTTGGCTAATCGTCCTGATATTCGTGAGGCGGAGCGGCGTTATGCTGAAAGTACGGCTCATATCGGGGTGGCTGTTGCTCAGCTTTACCCAAACTTTAATATCCCGCTCAATTTCAACCCGAATGCATCGGCGATGTATCAGGCTTTCCAGCTTGGTGGAATGAGCTGGAATATCATGATGATGATGTCTTTGCCGGTTCTTCATGGGGGGAAATATAGTGCGCAGATTGCAGAGGCGCGTGCTGAAGCTGAGGCAAGCCGTTTGCAGTATCGGCAGGTTGTTTTGAATGCCTTTCGCGAAGTGGAAGATGGGCTGGATGACTGGCATCAGGATAATGAATATGTACACCAGCAGGAAGAAGCTGCGAGTCAGGCGCGTTTAGCGCGTGATCGAGCGCAGCAGCTTTTTGGGGCTGGTTTGACGGGCTATCTCAATGTGTTGGATTCTGAACAAACAGCGTTGACGGTGCAAGATGACGCTGTGAAAGCTCATGGGAAACGTCTGACCGATGCCATTACGCTTTACGTTGCGATGGGGGCCGGTTGGCAAGGGCGCGAACTTGCTGACGCTCGTCTGCCTATTGAACGGGGCAATCAGAGCATGCTGCTGAGGGCTTTCACGCGTTAGTTCCTCAGCGCGTGTCCGGTGGCTTTGTTTAGATCGGCATGACCGTATTACTTTCGCTTTTTTTACGGAGTGACAGCGGCTCTTAGTTGGGAATAAGGAGGCACCATTACTCTCTATAGGGTGGATGTTGTTGCCTATAGTGCAGGTTATCGCAGGTGATGCCCCGTAGTCATCTGGTGTTAGACGGTGAGATGATGCTGCTAAAGCGCAAATTCATCTGCCTTTTTGCGCCAGTTTCATCAATAACGGTTGTTGTGGCTTTAGGGTCGAGGCGCATCGCATCGTATCCGGCAAGATGAATAATCCCCGCAGGCAAATGTGGGTACGTATGTTCGCACAATAAGCCCGTTTGGCTATTGAAAAACCATGGGCCGAGATAGTTGCAGCGTGCAGGTAGGAGTTCTGTGGGGAGGCCATCAACATGCGCACAAAGAGAGAGTGCGAGTTGATCGGAGCTGAAAATCTTCCCGTGTTTTAGGATGGTTCCCTGCCATTGTTGAAGAGTGTTCCAATGAGGGGCGTGGCGTGAGAGCGCAAAAATCCCACCATTCAATGTAGGACGCACGGCAACATGACGTCGAATGCGTCGTGAAAGGCGCGCTAATGTTGCGTTCTTATAGAGAATGGAGCGTATTTGCGCGAGATTGAACGGAGTCCAGCGAAGGCGGAATGGCTTATGGGCAAAAAGCTCAGGAATCATGGCGAGGGCCGGCGTGGTTCCCTCAGCTGCACTAAAGAGCAATTCTAGTGCAGAACTTTCTTGCACCCAGGCGTCCGCATCAAGCCAGAGCAGCGTGTCATAGTCGGGGAAAAGGCGATTAAGCCAAAGTTTGGAGAGGCCAATCACGAGGCTTGGTCGTTTCTTGAGGGCGCGTGCGGATATGCCTTTGGGAATATGCGGCGCTCGGACCGGGATCCCTTGTGCTTCAAGAGTGTGAATTTGGGTGGGGGTGAGGCCGCCATCAATACAGCCGATAGCGATTTGGTGCGCTTCGGGGAAACAGCGAATAGAGGCGATGAGCTCTTCCATGACAGGGAAGTAGCGGGCATCGCTTCCTGTAATGATGAGACGACGTGTGGGAGGAGATGGATTAAGTTGTTGGGGAGGGTGAGACATAAACATAGTCGTTGCACTGTATATGAAGTGCGAGGATGGCAAAAGATAAAGTGGATTGATGCTGAAGAGAGCCTCTCGTTTTCTCTCTCTATTGACGCACACGCAAAGACACCCCACATTTTGGAGATAGGGAGATTATAATGCCGGGAGCAGAACCATATTCCGCCAGAGATTTTCTGGAGCCAAGGCTGCAGACGCTTTTACAGCAGGGGGTTGAGACTGGGTTTTCACGTGGTGAGCTGCTTGCCGTGCTGATTGACCTGCTTGATGATGGTAATCTGAAGGATATGGATAAGAAATGAGCGATCCTTATAAGACCCTTGGTGTAAGCAAGACGGCATCCGAGAAAGATATTCGCAGCGCTTATCGGAAGCTGGTGAAACAGTACCACCCAGACCGTAACCCAGATAACCCGAAGGCAGAGGAACGCTTCAAGGCTGTTAGTAAGGCCTACGAGATTGTTGGGGATAAGGAAAAGCGTGCTCGTTTTGACCGGGGTGAGATTGACGCTGATGGCAATGAGCGTGCTCCCTTTGGTCATGCTGGTGGTGGGTTTGGTGGTGGCCCTGGCGCTGGTTTTGGTGGGCAAGGAGGCTTTAACCAAGAAGATCTCGGCGATATTTTTTCAAGCATGTTCGGTGGTGGCTTTGGAGGCGGCGGGGGCCCGCAACGCGGTGGAGACCTGCAAGGCGAGTTGCGCATTTCCTTTACCGATGCAGCGTTAGGAACGCAGCGTGAGTTGAGTATCGGCGAGGGACGACAGGTGACCGTGAGGATCCCTGCTGGGATTGAAGACGGTCAGACATTGCGTCTGCGTGGCAAAGGCGCTCCCGGCCGTCCAGGCCGTGATGGCCAGCCAGGTCCTGCCGGTGATGTGCTCTTGAAAGTGTTTGTGGCCCCTGATTCTTATTATACGCGGGAAGGGCGCAATCTTCGTGTTACGGTTGATGTGGATCTGAAAACGGCCGTCCTGGGCGGGAAAGTGCATGTAAGAACACCAAAAGGCACGGTGGCAATTACAGTTAAGCCGCATTCAGACAGTGGCACAGTCTTGCGTTTGCGCGGGCGCGGAATCGCTGAAACGAGTCGTCAGGCCGCTGGTGATTTGTTTGCGACGCTGCGTGTTGTTATTGGTGAGCCAAGCCCCGAGCTTGAAGCGCTTTTGCGACAGGATAGTCATGGAGATGATGCAGCGTAAGAAAGGGGCGCAGACGTGGTGAAGCTGTCTGTTCGGTGGGGGGCGTGGGTGAGATGGCTGCGCCGCCAAGATCTTATCGGGGCCTTTCTTGCTACCCTCTTTGTCGTCGTTTTTGTTGTGGTTGGCTTCCACGCTATCGTGACCTTGCACGGATTACGTCTCGCCGGCGGATAAAATTTACGCTAGGAAGGGATTTTCGTTTCTAACCTGTTACAAAATGGCCTTCTTTATGTCTGAGCCTTATCCCCTTCCTTTGCGACCTGCTCGGCGGCGTGCCTTCTCTGTCGTATTAGCCATCGAGCTTTGGGAGCGCTTTGGTTATTATGGCATGCAGGCGGTGCTGACCATTTTTATGGTTCAGCATCTGCGCATGAGCGATACGCACGTAAACCTCATGCAGGGGGCCTTAGGGCTTCTTATGTACTCCCTGCCTGTGCTTGGTGGTGTGGTTGGGGATCAATGGTTGGGAACACGGCCCACTCTTGTGGGTGGGGCGATTGGCCTCACATTGGGCTATGGTCTACTGGCTATTTCTCTACACCACCCGGTTCTTTTCCTCCCAGCGTTGACGCTTATTGCGCTGGCGAGTGGCCTGTTTAAGCCTAATGCTGGAGCGTTGGTGAAGCAGATCTATGCAGGGGATGGAACGGCGCTTGATGCAGCATTCACGCTGTACTACATGGCGGTCAATGTCGGCTCAACCATCTCTATGTTGTTGGTTCCTTGGCTGCAGCAATTTTATGGTTCTGCCGTTGCGTTTGGTCTGTGTTCTTTGGGGCTGTTGATTGGGCTGACCTATTATGCCTTGTGCTCGCGGTGGATTGGACGATTTTTCACGTTGAGAAAGCAAAGCCTGCCGAGTTTGGCTGCGGAGATATCGCGTCCTGCGCCTACGAAGCGTGCTTTAGCAGCCGGTGCCCTAGGGTTTTTAGCGCTTTGGGCCGGTTCTGTGTGGTTGATGGCGAGTCCGTCGGTCATCCGTTTTTGCGTCATCATCCTGAGTGTAGCGCTTATCTTGCTGTGGGGATGGCTTTATAAGCAGGTGCAACCTCACGAGAAAGCCGGGTTATTTTTGAGCTATGTGTTGAGCGTGGAAACCATGGCGTATTTGGTCTTTTACCAACAACAGCAAAGCTCTCTGACGTTGTTTGCGCTTCGTGCCGTGTCTGGCACCTATACGCTGGGGGCATGGCCGATCTTCACAATGTCGGCAGGTCAGTTCCAAGCATTGAACCCGCTTTGGGTCATGGCGTTGAGCCCGATCTTGGCATGGCTGTACCAGCGAAGCGCTCGAACAGGACGTGATGTCTCGTTCCCTGCTAAGATTATTTTAGGGTATGTCTGTGTCGGGATAGCATGCTGTGTTTTGTGGTGGGAAGCTTCTACAGCACAGGGGCAGGTTTCACCGTGGGTGATGGTGTTCGCTTATGGAGCAATGTCCCTTGGGGAACTGCTGACGATGGGGCTAGGCCTTGCGATTATCGCGCGCTATGCACCGGCTCGTATCAGTGCTTTGCTTATGGGAGCGCTCTACCTGCTTTGGGGAGTAGGGATGTATGGAGGTGGTTTGGTGGCCAATCTTGCTGCTCTTCCTGAGGGTGCCGAGCAGCATGTGATTAGTGCGACGTTCTACGCACCGCTATTTGCAAAATTAAGTGTCGGTGCCGGGATTATGTGTCTTGTGTTGTTAGGAATTTTCCCATTTGTGAAACGTCTAGAAGGCTACCATGAAAAGAATTTTAAATGTTGTAAATAAAAGATTTCAGATGGTACTGAATTATAGAAATTTCAAGACTTTTTTATGAGGGGCTGGTGTTTGTGGCTGTAAATGAAGTATCTGGGTGGGGAAGTTAGAACGAGAAGTAAGAACGGCGTGTTTATGAACGGTGATTGCTGGAAGATGATTGGGCGAGCGCTGCTCGTCTCCCTAGCGTTCTGTACGACGGCGAATGCTCAAAACGCTTCTTCGCCCGATAGCGCGCACCAGGATGCTGCCTCGTCAGGGCGTACGTATAAGGCGAGACCGACACAGCTGCGCCGTTCTACTTTGCTTCAGCCTTATCATCCAGCAGATGAAGCCGATTTTAATAGTGGTTTTTTGCCGGAAAGCAGCTATCCGATGCCAAGCATTCTGATGGCTCCCTATTTTGGGAAGGGGGGGCGCCCTGCGTCAAAGCGTCAAACCACCTTGCTTCCACCAAGTTTTGATAATTGGCTTGAGCAAGATGGTGTCTTTGGGGATCCCATGGGATGGCGTTCTTACCTTCAAGATCATGGGGTCTCAATGGGTGGGCGCTATTTTGAGGATACATCAGCCAATGCCACAGGGGGGCGTGCACGTGCTGGACGTTATGCCGATGAATTTGCGTTTAATGTTGATATTGATTTTAAGAAAATGACGGGTCTTTCCCTTGGGATGATCCATTTTATGATGACTGATCGACGAGGGGCGGGGTTAGGTAATGCTCTTCCTGTGGTGAATAGTCCTCAGGAAATTTACGGAGCGGGTGAGTATAGCCATTTAACACAGCTTTCATGGGAAATGGTTTGGAATAAGTACGTTGATACCGAAGTTGGTGAGATCAATACAGAAAATGACTTTGAGCAGTCATCTACTTATTGGGGCGGGAATTTATACTGCCAATTCCAAAATAATGGTCTTTGCGGTATGCCGCAATCGATTGCGATGAACTCGGGGTATGGATTTTATCCAAGTGCTTATCCTGGTGCTTGGGTAAAATTTTATCCAGCCGGGAATGATCATTATCTCATACAGTTTGGGGCATATAGTGTTGACCCGAGGATTACAGAGCGCAGACGCGCATGGAATCTTGGCCTTGGTGGTGCGACGGGTATGTTCTTGCCGTTTCAACTTGGTTGGCATCAGGGCGGTAAAGACGATTACAGTGGCCCCCTTCAAACAAATGTGAAGATTGGTGGCTATTGGGACACAACCGAAGTTCATGATGTCTATTCTCAGTTGAAGTCGTATGGAGTGCCAGCACAGCTCGCGCAGAATGTGCAGTCTCCTAAAGTGAGAGGGCGCTTTGGTGGGTGGTTTCAGTTTGACCGCATGCTGGAGCGTGACGAAAATGACCCTCGGCGTTCAACGGCCTTTTTTGGCTCCTTTACGTGGGGCGATCCACGCACGGCGGTCGCACCCTATCTGATGACGCTTGGTTTAGTGCGGAAAGGGACCTTTCCGGGGCGGCCTGATGATACGATCAGCTTGGGCGGTAAGATTATCTGGATCAACCCTAAGTTGAGTCACTGGGTTAGAGGGATGCAAAATAGTGGCTATAAAGACCTGTACAGGCCTGGCACTGAAAGTGCTCTTGAGCTGAACTATGGCTATCGTCCAGCACGTTGGCTTTTGATCCGTCCAGGCTTTCAGTATTACTGGCGACCAGGGGCGACAAGCCGCTACAAAGATGTGCTTCTCTTTGACATGGAAGCTGGTATAACTTTCTGATAACGTAACGTTATCGAAAGGTTATATGGCGTGCATGCTCTCTCGACATCGTCCTTTATGTTTTATTGTCGAGGGGGAGCTCTCCTCTTGATTGTTGGCTGTACCTTTTTAGGCGTGCCTGAGGCAAGAGGAGAGGGCGTATCTTCGTCATCGTCTAAAAGTTGGTTGTCAGATATTGATGTGGGGTTGCAAGCTGAAGGTGGTGCCATGGGGAATTCTGGGCACCCCAAGAATGGCCAGAATTTTGGCCAGCTTCTTCCCTCCTATAGCGGTCAGCCTCTTCTTAATCAGATTGCTTTGACAGTGACAAAGCCTGTGGATCCTATCGGAGATGGATATGGGCTGGGCGTGAATCTGCAAATTATTTACGGGGCGGATGCGCGCTCTTATATCATCTCTGGCATTTCTGACCGTTGGATGAATAATAGAAACCAGCTTACGCCAACAGTGGCGAATGTTGCTGTGCATATGCCGTGGCTCACTAAAAATGGGCTAGATGGGCAGATCGGAATTTTATCATCCCCTATGGGGGTGGAGGTCTTAAACCCGGCGAGTCGTGCTTTTTACTCCATGTCTTATACTGCCCAATATTCAAACCCATTTGAACATGTAGGGGGATATTTCCAATGGCATGTGACAGATCAATATGCCGTCTTGTTCGGTATTGATGCGGGCAATCAGATGTCTTTTGGAAAGGGCAATAATAATGGGGAGCCGGCTGGTTATGTAGGGTTTAGCGGCTCTTCTTTGGCGGGTGGTGCGGTGTCGTTTACCTATCTTTTGCGTGTCGGGCCGGAGGATGCGCGACGTCTTTTGGGGACAGAGCGGGCTCATTCAGCGCAGCGTTTCTGGAATGATCTTAATGCGACATGGCAAATCTCCCCCAAATGGAGCCTGACAGGGGAGGTCAATCAGCTTCACGACGAAGGGCTGCATGCGAATACGTGGAGCGGTGTTGTGTGGGGCGCTTACGCGGCAACCTCTACGTTGACGTTCAATGCACGTGGGGAAGTGTATCGCGATAGTACAGGGTTGCTCGTTGCTCAATATCCTGATGACCAAGGATATGCGCATGCTCTTTTAGGCCTTCCTGCACGTGTGTATAATGCACCACCCACCACGTATGGGGATTTTTCTCTCAATGCTGTTTGGCGTCCCCATGTAGGCCATCATGTAAAGTTGCTTCAGATTCGCCCTGAGATTCGCTTTGACCGTTCGTTGAACAATACGCGTCCTTTTGCAGATTTTTCACGCAGGGGACGGATTCTCTTTGGTGGAGATATAACGGTTGGTTTCTAAGAAGGGGGGTGGGGAGGCATAAAGGCTTCCCCACCGGGTGCAGTCTTAGCCGCGTCCACGATAACCGGGTACGTCTTGAGAGGGAATCCACACATCTTCAGGTGGAGCGCCGGTTTGCCAAAAGACATCAATAGGGATGCCACCGCGTGGATACCAATAGGCACCGATTCGCAGCCATTCAGGGTCAAGAAGTTCCACAAGGCGTGAGGCGATCGCGACGGAGCAATCTTCATGGAAAGCGCCGTGATTGCGAAAGCTGGTGAGATAGAGCTTGAGGGATTTGCTCTCTACAATCCATTGGCGCGGAATATAGTCGATGACGATATGAGCGAAGTCTGGTTGCCCCGTGACAGGGCAGAGTGAGGTAAATTCCGGCGCAGTAAAGCGCACGACATAGCGTTTCCCTTGATGGGGAGAGGGGACACGTTCTAGAGTCGCTTCTTCTGGACTGGTCGGGTTCGTTGTTGGTTGGCCAAGCTGGCTTAGTGCGTCTGTGCCGGGGGCTTTAGGGCCCTGAGGCGTGCGTTTAGTCATGATGATGATACCACAAAATATAAGAAAAATGATGAACCGGTTTGCAAAATAAGCAAATTCGGTGCAGAAGACGCTACATTCTGTCTCAATTTGTCGCTCTCTGGAAGATCGCATGGACATTCGTAACATTGCCATTATTGCCCATGTCGATCATGGGAAAACTACGCTGGTTGACCAGCTCCTCCAGCAGTCGGGGTCGTTTCGCGAAAATCAGCACGTTGATGAACGTGCGATGGATAGCAACGACTTAGAACGTGAACGCGGGATTACCATCCTTGCGAAGTGCACGTCCGTTGTGTGGGATAATACCCGCCTAAACATTATTGATACCCCAGGCCACGCTGACTTCGGTGGTGAGGTTGAGCGTATCCTTAGCATGGTGGACGGGGCTGTGATCCTCGTGGACGCTGCTGAAGGGGCTCTGCCACAGACGAAGTTCGTGCTGGGCAAAGCGCTTGCACGTGGGATTCGTCCGATCGTTGTTGTGAACAAGGTGGATCGCGGTGATGCGCGGCCTGACGAAGTTCATAATGAAATCTTCGATCTGTTTGCTTCCCTTGGTGCTGATGATGAGCAGCTGGACTTCCCGATGCTCTACGCGTCTGGTCGTCAAGGTTGGGCTGATGAAGAGCTCGACGGGCCGAAGAAAGATCTTAAGCCTCTGTTCGACTTGGTTCTGCGCCATGTGCCGGGCCCGGGTTTGGATGAGAATAAGCCTTTCGCGATGGTATCTACCATTTTGGAAAGTGATAACTTCCTAGGGCGTATTCTCACCGGTCGTATCGAGCAGGGTAAGCTGAAGGTGAATGACCCAATCCGGGCTATTCGCCGTGATGGAACCATTGTTGAAAGCGGCCGCGTTACTAAGCTTCTTTCCTTCCGTGGCCTAGAACGTGTGGCTGTGGACGAAGCGAAGGCTGGTGACATTGTCGCGATTGCTGGTCTGTCTGAGGCTACCATTCCTGATACGTTGGCTGAGCCATCGGTTAATGAACCGTTGCCATCCACACCGGTTGATCCGCCAACCTTGTCGATGACCTTCCGCATCAATGATGGCCCTCTGGGCGGTCGTGAAGGCAAGAAGGTGACATCACGTCAAATTCGCGATCGTCTCTTTAAAGAGATTGAAGGCAACGTGGCCATTAAGGTGACGGAAAGCCCTGAGAGCGAAGCGTTTGAAGTGGCTGGGCGTGGTGAGCTTCAGCTGGGCGTGTTGATTGAAACGATGCGTCGTGAAGGCTTTGAGCTGACCATTGGTCGCCCACGCGTCCTGTTCCGTGAAAACGAAGAAACAGGCGAGCGTGAGGAGCCTTATGAAGAGGTGATCGTCGATGTGGACGAGCCTTATTCTGGCGTGGTTGTGGAGAAGATGTCTCTGCGTAAGGGTGTGATGCAGGATATGCGTCCATCTGGTGGTGACAAAGTTCGTCTGAGCTTCTTGATCCCATCACGCGGGCTGATTGGTTATCACGGTGAGTTCCTGACCGATACGCGTGGCTCTGGTTTGATGAACCGTTTGTTCCATTCTTACCAAGCTTATGCTGGACATATCGAGGGACGCCGCAATGGGTCGCTGATTTCTGCGGAAGATGGCACAACGACGACCTACGCTCTGTTCTCACTGCAAGATCGTGGTTCGCTCTTCGTTGATGCTGGTGAGAAAGTCTATACCGGCATGATTATCGGGGAACATTCCCGTGAGAATGACCTTGAAGTGAACGGTGTGCGTGAGAAGAAACTCACCAACATGCGTGCTTCTGGTAAAGATGAGTCTCTTCAGCTGGTTCCACCACGTAAGATGAGCTTGGAACAAGCGATTTCTTACATTGAAGATGATGAGCTTGTGGAGGTTACACCTTCTGCTATTCGTCTGCGTAAACGCTATCTTGATCCCCATGAGCGCAAACGCGTCGCTCGCGGGAAGAAAGCGTAAAAGACGTTTGGGGAAAGGCCGGTTTATCCGGCCTTTTTCTTTGCCTTTACGCCAAAGACATGCACCCTATAGTAAACGAGTAAATGCCCTCTGACAGTCGTAGGCTGCGGATAGGTTCGTAGAAGGAATGCTGTGATGTCTAAAAATCTTTATGCCACGATGAGAGCTCTGCCAGAATGTCGTGAAAAAGTGGCAAGCTTGCTCACGGCCTTGGCCGATAATGTGCGGGCTGAGCCGGGCTGTGTGCGCTTTGTGGTCTATAGCCGCGAGGACGACCCGCAGTCTTTCCATGTGGAAGAAAGCTACCGAGACGAAGACGCTTTTAAGGCCCATATGAGCACAGAACACGGGAAGCTGTTTAACAAAGCGATTGAAACGCTTGTTGAAGGTGGGGCGTCACAGGTTGTGTTTTTAGATACCGTCGGGTGAGTGATTGACGCACCAATAAGAAAACGGGCCGCCTTCTTACTAGAAGCAGCCCGTTTTCTTATAAACCTGTTCTCAGAAGAGAGAGGGTTATGGCGTGCCGGGTTTGCCTAAGCTTGTGGAATGTTCAAAACGAAGAGCTGTGTCAGGCCGTGCAATGGGGTGAGCGGCGTGCATAGCCATAGCGGCCTCTGAGAAACCCTGTAAAATGAGCTTCATCTTTCCCGGATAACTGGCCACATCACCAATAGCAAAAATACCGGGAATGCTCGTCTCTAACGTCGCGTGATGAACGGGAATTGTGCTGCGATGGGTCTGAATGCCCCATTGAGCAATGGGGCCGAGGTCGGTTGAAAGACCGTAGAAGGGGAGAAGCGCATCGGCTTCAAGGTGACGATTCTCACCTTTCATTGTGGCAACTTCAACATGATGGAGGGTGCCTTGCTCGCCATGGAGGGCATGGAGCTGATAGGGCACTACTTTCTCAATCTTCCCGTTACGTACTTTTGCCTCGACTTGAGCTAATGTTTCTGGGGCCCCACGAAAGCGGTCGCGCCGGTGGAGCAGATAAATATGGTCTGCCACATCGGAGAGCGATAAGGCCCAATCAAGTGCGGAGTCGCCTCCGCCAGCAATGACGACTTTCTTCCCGCTAAAGTCAGAGCGTTTTTTGACATAATATTGCACAGCTTGGCTCTGCTCGTACGTCTCTAACCCGTCGAGAGGGGGGCGATTAGGCCCGAACGCTCCTGCACCGGCTGCGATAATAACGGCTTTGGCGTGAACCGTATCGCCACGGTCATTTTTTAAGATGAAAGCGCCGCTTTCCCCTTGAAGACTACTGACGCGGCTGCCGAGCAAACGCGGAATATCAAAGGGAGAGATTTGTGCTTCTAATGCCGTAATCAGATCCCCCCCCGTGATGGAAGGATGGGCGGGGATGTCGTAGATGGGTTTCTCGGGGTAGAGCGCGGCACATTGGCCGCCGACACTTTCCAGAACATCCATCAGCACACAATCAAGGCGCAACATACGGGCTTCAAAAGCAGCGAAGAGAGCGGTTGGTCCAGCGCCAATAATGGCGATATCTGTCGTGAGGGAAGAAGCTGTATAGGTCATGATGTTCCCTCATAAGCATTTTTTGGTCATGGGAGTAGTATTTTTACACATCATAAACATACATCATTTGTTTATGAACTCCGTTAGTTGGATTGAGAATTGACAGAAGGGCTTTCCACCCTTCACAGTTTAACACCTCGTAATGAGAATGGAGGAGATGTCTCATGACCAAAAAAATCCCAGCAACACTTATTCCTGGTGATGGCATTGGTCCTGAGATCACCCAAGCGACCATTGAGGTGCTAGACGCGCTTGGCACTCCTTTTGTGTGGGATCCACAGCATGCCGGAGTTGGTGCCTACGAGGCCACCGGTGAGGTTTTGCCCCCAAAAACGCTCGAGAGTTTGCGTCGCACGGGCCTAGCGCTCAAAGGGCCGTTGACGACGCCGATTGGGGAAGGGTTTCGCTCCATTAATGTGACATTGCGTCAGATGTTTGGCTTGTATGCTAATATCCGCCCGACAAAGACCCGCCTTCCCGGGGAGCGCTATGAAGGGGTCGATCTCGTCGTGGTGCGGGAAAATATTGAGGGGCTTTATGCGGCGATGGAGCATTATATGCCTGTCGCAGATGACCCAGAAGCCGTGGCATATGGGGCGGGGTTTAATACGCGCGCGGAGTGTCGCCGTATTGTGCGCCATGCTTTTGAATATGCGTTGCAGCATGGGCGCAAAAAAGTAACCTTAGTACATAAAGCCAATATCCTAAAGAAACTCAGCGGACTTTTCCTTCATGAAGGGCGGCGCGTTGCGGCTGAATACGCAGGGCGTGTGGCGTGTGATGAGCGTATCGTTGATGCGTGCGCGATGGAGCTTGTCATTCGCCCAGAAGCCTATGATGTGATTGTGACGACCAATTTGTTCGGCGATATTCTGTCTGACCTCACGGCGGGCCTAGTCGGTGGTCTTGGTATGGCACCGGGGGCGAATATTGGTGAGAAGATGGCTATTTTTGAAGCCGTTCATGGGTCAGCCCCTGATATTGCTGGTCAGGATAAGGCGAATCCCGTTGCGTTGCTGAGCGCGGCATCGTTGATGTTGGTGCATGTGGGCCGAGCAGACCTCGCGCAAACGTTGGATCGTGCGATAGAAGAGGTGTTGGTTCAACAGGGCGTGCGAACGGTGGATCTTGGCGGCCAAGCGGGCACGAAAGCTTTCACAGAGGCGTTACTGTCTGCACTGAAAAACTAAGGAGATCGCCCATGGTAGCTTCAACGACGCGTCCTTATTGGGGTGAACTTTCGGTCAATGGCGCGCGTTATCGCACGCTCAGTATTCCCGCTCTTCTTCAAAGTTCCAAAGGTTTGGAACGTTTGCCGACATCGCTGAAGATTTTGTTGGAAAACAGCGTTCGCCATGGCGGAGTAGCAGCGCTGCATGGATTTGAAGACTGGGTGAAACGGGGCAAAACAGAGTATGATGTGCCGTTTTGTCCATCACGGATTTTAATGCAAGATTTCACTGGTGTTCCAGCAGTTGTGGATCTTGCGGCGATGCGTGACGGTATGGTGGCGTTAGGGGCAGAACCACAAAAGGTGAATCCGCGTGTGCCGGTTGATCTCGTGATTGATCATTCTGTGCAAGTAGATGTGTCGGGTGAAGAAGACGCTTTAGCGCAGAATATGACGCGTGAATTTGAGCGGAACCGAGAGCGTTACGCTTTTTTGCGATGGGGGCAGGAAGCCTTTGACCGTTTTCGTGTTGTGCCACCGGGAGCGGGCATCTGCCATCAGGTTAATTTGGAATATCTAGCGCCCGTTGTGTGTGAGGCAGCAGACGCCGAGGGACACCATCTTCTTTACCCCGATAGCGTGTTTGGCACGGATTCTCATACCACCATGATTAATGGTCTTGGCGTGCTCGGCTGGGGTGTTGGGGGCATTGAGGCTGAAGCGGCGATGCTGGGTCAAACGGGGACGATGGTGATCCCTGAGGTGATCGGTGTGCGTTTAGAAGGGCATTTGCCTGAGGGCACAACCGCAACGGATCTCGTGCTGACCATCACTCAAAAATTGCGGGCTAAAGGTGTCGTTGGGCGTTTTGTTGAGTTCTTTGGGCCTGCTTTAGCGGCATTACCGGTTGCTGATCGTGCAACGATCGCGAATATGGCACCGGAATATGGTGCCACGGTAGGTTTCTTCCCCGTTGATCGTAAAACGGTGGAGTATTTGTATCAGACGGGTCGTTCCCAAGAGCATGTTGCATTGGTGGAAGCCTATCAGCGCCAACAAGGGTTGTGGCATGAGCCAGAGGCACCAGAACCGACCTTTACCGATACGTTGTCCATTAATTTGTCAGAGATTGTGTCCTCTATCGCTGGGCCACGCCGTCCACAAGACAGGATAGCGCTGACAGAAGCAGGGACGGCCTTTGAACGCTTCTTACAAGAAGGGGGGTCCAAGGAAAAAGAGCGGGCTGATGTGGGGGTTCCTGTTGCGGGCGAATCCTACCGTTTGACAGATGGTGCCATCGTCATTGCCGCGATCACGTCCTGCACAAGTACATCCAACCCCGAGCTTTTGCTTGCAGCGGGGCTGGTCGCAAGGAAAGCACGAGCCTTGGGGCTGACGCCTAAACCATGGGTGAAGACGTCATTGGCGCCGGGCTCTCGTGTTGTGACGGATTATCTGAAACGTGCCGGACTGGATGAAGACTTAGACGCGTTGGGGTTTCAGACGGTCGGTTATGGCTGCACAACCTGTATTGGCAATTCCGGGCCTTTGGCGGAGGAGGTTTGTCAGGCCATTACAGAGCATGACCTTGTGGTCGCCTCTGTTCTGTCAGGCAATCGGAACTTTGAGGGTCGGATTTCCCCTTATGTGAAAGCGAATTATCTCGCGTCTCCTCCATTAGTGGTGGCGTATGCCCTGTTGGGGCGTATGGATGAAGACATTACTCAGGCCGTATTGGGGCATGATGGGGAGGGAAGGCCTGTCACGCTTGCAGATTTATGGCCAAGCCGTGCGGAAATCGCGGAACTTCTCGGTTCTGCTTTGCATCGTGAGGATTTTCGTAAGCGTTACCAGACAGTAACGCGTGGTACGAGAGACTGGCAGAATGTCCCGGTGGCAAAAGGGATGGCGACTTATCCGTGGGATGAGCGCTCAACCTATATCCATAACCCGCCTTATTTTACCGATTTGTCTCCTGAGATTGCGCCGCTGCGTGATATAAAGGATGCGCGTATTTTGGCGTTGTTGGGTGATAATATTACGACAGATCATATTTCCCCAGCGGGGGCGATCGCGCCGACCTCTCCAGCAGGACAGTATCTGCGGGAGCAAGGCGTTGCGGAGGTGGATTTCAACTCCTACGGCGCCCGGCGCGGGAATGACCGCGTGATGGTGCGGGGGACTTTTGCCAATATTCGGCTCAAAAATGAAAGTGCTCCCGGCACAGAAGGCGGGGTGACGCGTCTTTTCCCTGATCGGGAGCAGATGAGTATTTTCGAGGCATCTGAGATTTATCGCCAGCGTGCTGTTCCGCTTGTCGTGATTGGCGGGAAAGAATACGGCATGGGCTCGTCACGCGACTGGGCGGCGAAAGGCCCAGCCTTGTTGGGTGTGAAGGCGGTGATTGCCGAGAGCTTTGAGCGTATTCACCGGGCCAACCTCGTCGGAATGGGTGTTATCCCGCTCACTTTCCCTCAAGGTGTGACACGCCGAACGTTGGGCCTGACAGGGGCGGAGTGCGTGACGCTTCAAGGGTTGGAGCGTGTTGTTCCACGTGGAACAATCACGATGACGATCACCTCCGAGGACGGGACACAACAACAGGTAAGCCTGACTTGTTGTGTTGATACAGATGATGAGCTGGCCTATGTCCGCCATGGCGGTATTTTACCGTATGTTTTGCGCGATATGGCTCATAAGCCATGAGAAGAATGGTTGGTCTCTATGCTCATCACGCTGTCTTCCCCAGCTCACACGGCACGCTTGGCACAACAACTCGCTGAGCGGGTGCGTTTAGGGGACTGTTTTGCGTTGTCGGGTGGGTTAGGAGCTGGAAAAAGCACGTTCGCCCGGGCTTTTCTGCAGGCCCTTGCGCAAGACCCCACTTTGGATGTGCCAAGCCCAAGCTTTGCATTGGTGCAGCCTTATGACACCCCTGCTGGGCCCGTATTCCATTATGATTTGTGGCGTTTATCAGGCCCTGAAGGGCTGTATGAGCTGGACTGGGACGAAGCCTGTGACGGCATTATGCTGGTTGAATGGCCTGAACGTGCGGAAGATCATCTTCCTCCCAATGCTCTTCATCTCACCCTTGCTTATGGTGAGGGCGAGGAGGAGCGTCGTTTAATGCTCACCGGGTGGGACGCAGAACGCCTTGAAGGGGTTGGGGTATGAGTATTGCAACGATCCCTGCTTCCTTGCCCTTTTTAGACCATGTAGCGCTGAACTGGCTGGAGCGTATTGGTCTTCAAGGGGAGAAAGACGGCACAGAAAGCGGCAGCGTTGGCACCATCTTAGTGCCAGGGCGCCGCGCCGCGCGGTCTTTGATGGAAGCGTTTTTGCGTGTGTTGGACGGGCGGGCGGCTTTGCTGCCGTCAATTGTGGCGTTAGGGGATGTGGATGGTGAGGCGCTTTTTTCCATGCGGTTGGAAGAAGGGCTAGCCCCCGCAGTAGAGCCAACGCGCCGGTTGGCTATTCTGGCACAGCTTATTGTTAAGGCCCCGCTCTTTCATATGGGGGCTGGGCAAGAGGATGGCGGCACGATTGAGCGTGTCTGGCCCTTAGCGCAAGCCCTCGCAGAGTTGATGGATGAGGCCGAACGCCGCGGTATCTCGTTGAGCGAGACGCTTCCTCATGCGGTCGTGGAAGATTTTGCGGACCATTGGCAAAAGACCCTGCTGTTTTTGCAAATTGTGACGGACTTCTGGCCTCAATGGTTGGCAGAAGAAGGGCTGAGTAACCTGATCGCTCGTCAGGTGGCTTTGCTGGCCGCACAGGCAAAGGCGTGGCAGGAGAACCCGCCGCAGCATCCTGTATGGGCTGTTGGGTTTGTCGATGGGTCTGCTGGGGTCGCTACGGTGCTGGAGGCCGTTGCGGCGTTGCCGCGCGGTGTGGTGGTTTTGCAAGGGGTGGATTGCGCACTCCCTGAAAACCTATGGGAACGTCTAACAGAGACACATCCCCAAGCTTTGTTTCGTGAGTTTTTGGCTCATGTAGGTGTTCGTCGTGCAGAGATTGAACAATGGGGGGTACCGAAGCGTCCGGGGCGAGAGGCACTGATGCGCACGGTATTGCTGCCTGAGCAAGGTATTTCCCGTTGGGGAGAACGCACGGGGGAGGAAGACTGTGCGGGGCTAAGCTTGCTCACTGCTGATGATTCACAGCAAGAGGCGCAAACCATCGCTTTGATTTTGCGTGATGTGGCGTCCCAACCGGGGAAGAGTGCGGCGCTCGTGACGCCGGATCGCGCTTTAGCCCAGCGTGTACGCAGTGAGCTTGTGCGTTTTGGTATCCACGCTGATGATAGTGCGGGTGAGCCGTTGGTCAGAACGCCGGGAGCGGTGTTTTTACGGCTGATCGCGGCTTGTGTCAGCGATGAGCTTTCTCCTGTTGCCTTATTGTCCGTTTTAAAGCACCCGCTTGCAGCCTTGGGGATGACACCGGGGCAATGCCGTATTCTAGCGCGCCTTCTCGAGCGTGCCGTGCTGCGTGGACCTGCTCCCGCACCGGGTATGGCAGGGCTGCGAGCTGCGGTGCAACATTATGGTGCACTGCAGGATAAGATGTCGTCTGAGGAAGATGCATCGCCAGCTGTTGTGCTGATGGCGTTTTTAGACCGACTGGAGAGCGCTCTTACGCCGCTTTTGTCCCTCAACGGCAAGGTTGCCGTACCGGATTTGCTGGAGGCGCTGATTACGAGTGCCCAAACCCTCGCTTCTGTAGAGGGTGAGGGCAGCTCGGAAGAGGCAGACCCACCCGGGGTACGACTGTGGCAAGGTGATGATGGCGCGATGCTTTCTCAGCATCTTGTGGAGCTGCTGACCTACACGAAAGACCTGCCATCTCAGCCGGTTAGGGCGCTTGAGGGCTTCTTAACCGTTTCGATGGCGGGGAAGTCCCTGACAGGGTTGCGAGGCCATCAAGGAGGGGTGGAGCTGGCCCATCCACGGATTTCTATTTACGGGGTGCTGGAGGCGCGCCTCTTGGCCTTTGATACTGTGATCTTGGGTGGCCTGAACGAGACAGTGTGGCCACCCGCGCCGGATTCTGGGCCGTGGATGAGCCGCCCTATGCGCCAGCGTGTCGGGCTATTCTCACCTGAGCGGCAGATTGGCGCGAGTGCGCACGACTTTGCGATGGCGGCGTTAGCTGCAGATAATGTCATCTTGTCACGGTCGCAGCGGCGAGAGGGCGGCCCAGCTGTGCCGGCACGTTGGTTGGTACGGCTTTTGGCGTTCTTAGCGGGGCGGGGCGACGGTTCTGCTCTGCCGGAGCATCCCGCTCTGTTTTGGCAAGAGCAGCTGGATCAGCCTGCAGGAGATGCTTGTCCGGTTTCTCCGCCAGAACCTTGCCCGCCTTTGGCTCTCCGACCACGGCGTTTGAGTATTACGGCGATTGATACCCTCAAAACAGATCCATATGCGATTTATGCACGCTATGTTCTCCGTCTTAAAGCGCTCTCTCCTTTGGAAGAGGGGGTGGAGCATGCTGATTATGGGATGATCGTTCATAGCGCGTTGGAGCGTATGTTTCGTCGTTATCCTGCGGCATGGCCTCAGAAGGCAGCGCCTATTTTGCGCAGTTTGTGCGATGACGTGTTGGAAGAAGCAGCGATTCGTCCGGCGCTTCAGGCGTGGTGGCGTCCGCGCCTAGCCCGTATTGCGGATTGGGTAGCTCAACAAGAAGAAGGGCGTTGTCAGGGGGAGGTGTCTGTCACGTCTCATACTGAAGTGACGACACAGTATCGTTTCCCTGATCTCCCTGGTGGTGCGTTCACGGTTGCTGGACGCGCAGACCGTATTGATCTGGAGCCAGGCGATGAAGGGGAAGAGATGACAGCACGCGTGTATGATTACAAAACCGGCTCTCCTCCAACGGGCACAGATGTTGTTTTAGGCTGGGCTTCCCAAATGGTGCTTGAGGCCGCTTTGTTAGGACGAGGGGCGTTTGAGTCGCTCCCCCCTGCGCAGGTAACGCAACTTCTCTATTGGAAACTAAGCGGCGGGGCAACGCCGGGAGAAGTGAAGGAAGTCCCCTCTTCGAAAAGTAAGGTGAACTTATCAGAGCTTGTTGAGGGGGCCTTAGAGCAGTTACGGGCGTTGTTGACGGACTATGACACACCGTCACGGCCTTATCGCTCTCAGCCTTGGGCTGGGCATGTGCCACGATACACTGATTATGCACAGCTTGCGCGTGTGGATGAATGGCGCTTGTCAGCAACGGAGGATGACGCATGAGCCAAAGCCTGACAGCAACGCAACGCCGCCAACAGGAGGCCATTGCACAGGCCGATAAGGTACAGCGGGAAGCGTCAGACCCGCGTGCGTCTGTTTTTGTGTCAGCCTCAGCAGGGTCTGGGAAGACGAAGCTGCTTATTGACCGGCTTTTGCGTTTGATGTTGCCGCTGGAGGACATTACTCCAGAGGGAGAGCGCGTGCTGCTGGAAGGCTCTGATCCGGCGCGTATTTTGTGCTTAACATACACGAAAGCCGCGGCGGCGGAGATGGCGAACCGCTTGCAAGACCGGCTCGGGCGCTGGGTATCGTTGGAGCCAGAAAAGCTGGGGCAGGAATTACGGGCGCTGGATGTCCCTGATACGGAGCATACACGAGCGCGGGCTCGGAGCTTGTTTCTTAAGGTATTGGATCTTCCCGGTGGGCTGCGCGTGGAGACGATCCATGCGTTCTGTCAGTCTTTGCTCAGGCGCTTCCCGCTAGAAGCAGCATTAGACCCGCATTTTGCGTTGATGGAAGAAACTGACAGCGCCCTTGCTCTCCGCCAGGCGTTGGAGCAAGAGCTTAGCCTTCACCCGGCACATGCGCAGGGCCTTGCGAGTGTCGCAACCTTTAGTGATGTCGTGGAACGTGTCACCGGGTTTAATGAGAAGATCGCGCGTCTTCAGCCACTTGTGACGCTATGGAACCAGCGTCCGCAGCAGGTGATTGCGGCGTATCGTCGTTTGCTCAAGGCTGGGGATGAAGACGCAGAGACGGTCGAGTGCGAGGCTGTGTGCTTGCCTAATGAGGAGGCGATTCGGGAAGGGCTCAAAGCAGCATGGCCCAAAATGTCAGACGCTGGGCGGAAGAAAGGCCAGCAGTTTCTGGACTGGCTGGCCACTCCTGTAGAAGAGCGGGTGCACGGCGTGTTGTTGGGGCTTTTGCTGACTGACAAGGGAACGCCTCGTAAAATGGGTAGTATTGTTGCAAAAGCGGCTCAGCCTTTGGCCCCGGGGTTGGTGGAAGCGTTGGAGCAAGAAGCACAACGTCAGTTAGAGTTGCGAGAGCTGATCCGAGCTCAACAGCTCTTGCAGGTAAATCAGGCTTTGTTGGGCCTCTCTGCTCCTGTCTTGTCGCGGTTTCAGAAGGAAAAGACCCAGCGTGGTTTAGTCGATTATAATGACCTTATTGCCCACACGCGGGATTTGTTGCGTGACCCCGGTGCTGCGTGGGTGATGTATAAGCTTGATGGCGGGATTGACCATCTTCTTCTTGATGAGGTGCAAGATACATCGGCGTTGCAATGGGAGATTGCAGGGGCTCTGACCAGCGATTTTTTCTCTGGTGAAGGGCGGCATGAGGACACACCACGGCCACGCACGATCTTCGCGGTGGGGGACTTTAAGCAGTCCATCTATAGCTTTCAGGGGGCAGAGCCGGAACAATTTCATAAATGGCGGAAGGAGTTTGCGCGACGCGTGACAAGTGCTGGCCTGTTATGGCGTGAACCGACATTGAAAGTCTCCTTCCGGTCGGTCGCTCCTGTTTTGAGCGTCGTGGATGGGGTGTTTCAGCAGGACATAGCAGCATACGGACTGCGCGAAGCTGGTACAAAGACATTGGAAGAGCATGTTTCTGCCCGCCCTGGTCAAGGAGGGCGGGTGGAGCTTTGGCCATGTGTGCCCGCCAAAGATGAGGGAGGAAACCCTAATACAGATGAGGAGAGCAGCCCTTGGCGGGCACCTTTGCGCAATAGTGATAAGCGTAGTGCGCCGCAGCGTTTAGCCGAGTCTCTGGCAGAATGGATCAGCACGCAGATTGGTCGTTCACCTCAGCCGGGGAAGCCGCCATTACGAGCAGGGGATGTTTTGGTGTTGGTGCCCAAGCGCTCAACCTTCTTGCGGGCTTTTATTCGTGCGTTGAAGACCCGCCAGGTTCCCGTCGCAAGCTTTATTCGATCTGGTTTGACCGAGCAGGTTGCCGTGCGGGATTTGATGACGCTTTGTGCCGCTTTGCTGCTTCCTCAAGATGATCTGAGTGTGGCCAGTGTGCTGACATCCCCATTAGGGGGGCTGAGCGATGATTCCCTGATGGATCTGGCGACGCATGACCGAAAGAAAGCAGCGCTGGGCTCAGGGGGAACATCGTTATGGTCGTTGTTGCGTGAGCGTCATTCTGAACGGGCGGAATGGCGTTCCGCTTGGGAGAATCTGTCTGCTCTTTATCGCCGTGTGGATTATGACACGCCCTATCAGATATTGGTTCAAGCACTTGGCGCCCAAGGAGGGCGGGCCCGGCTTTTAGCCCGTTTAGGGCCGGAAGCAGCAGAGCCTGTTGATGAACTTCTGAACGCTGCGCTGAATTATGAGATGCAGCACGCGCCGTCATTGCAAGGGTTTTTGCAATGGTTGGAGGCGAGTGAGACGACCTCACGTCGTGAGCCAGAAAGTGACGTGGATGCGGTGCGGATTATGACCGTGCATGGCTCTAAGGGACTGCAAGCCCGTTTAGTGGTGCTGCCGGATACGACGTCCACGACTGAGAGAGACCGTGACGTGCTCTGGCCCCATGAGGGGGGGATGGATGTTCCCCTCTGGGTACCACGGAAGAAAGAGATGGGCACACAGCGAACCGCACAAATCACTCAAGAGGCAGCAGAAAAGTCACGCGCGGAGAAGAACCGCCTTCTCTATGTCGCGTTAACGCGTGCGAGTGATATGCTGGTTATCTGCGGTTGGGAGCCTGCTCGTGGTGCCGTTGGGGAGACCAGCTGGTATGAACAATGCCGACAAGGCTTCGCTCAGCTTGAGAATGTGCAAGAAACGGCGTTTGAGGGAGGATGGTCAGGTACTCTTTTGTCCCTTGAAGAGCGTTGCACGGAAACGTCGCCTCCCCAAAAAACCTCAACTCCGCATCAGGCACCGATTATAGTGCCGTCATGGATGGGGCAGGCGCCAGATTGGCGGGCAGAGCCTGCACCACAAGAGGATGCGTTAGCGCGACCTCTAACACCGAGTCGCCCGGATGGTGCTGAGTTTGGGCCTTCTCCTGCGGCACGTTCCCCATTGGATGTCGTGCAAGGGAACGCTAAAGAGCGGCCTTTAAAGTCTGATGGGACGGTAAGCCGCCAAAAGGCGATGCAACGGGGGCGGCTGGTGCATCGGTTATTACAGCTTCTCCCAGAGATGCCCGTGCAGGAACGCGCACAGAAGGCGTATCATTGGCTTTCACGCCCAGCATGGAAGTTGGAAAAAGAGGATGTGAGCCAGCTATGCGAGCACATTCTTGCTGTGCTGAATGAACCGCGTTTAGAGCCGCTTTTTGGCCCTCATAGTCGCTCAGAACAGGCGATTTCTGGTGTGATGAAAGGGGCTGTTGGGCAAGAGGGGCAGGTGGTCTTGGGGAAAGTAGACCGTTTCTGCCTTGAAGATGACGCGGTTTGGTTGTGTGATTATAAGACGGGTCGACGGCCTCCACGTGAGGTGACACAAACACCATCGGCTTATCTGCGTCAGATGGCGGCCTATCGTGCGGTTATGGCGCAGGTCTATCCAGATAAAGAGATTCGCTGTTTTCTCGTATGGACAGAAGGGCCGCAGGTGGATGAACTCCCACGTAGTTTGTTAGAGCCGCCGTCTCTGTGAACAGGATAGTGGACTATAGCGGTTGTCTTTTTTACAACTAGCCCAATATCTTTAAGTCTCACCAGATCGTGAGACGCTGAATTGAAAAGGATGGTTGTAATGAGCGAGAATACCGTTGCGGTGACCGATCAGGGTTTTGAAGCAGATGTTTTAAAAGCTGATGGGTATGTTCTGGTGGATTTCTGGGCAGAATGGTGCGGTCCCTGCAAAATGGTAGCACCAGCGCTTGAGGAAATTGGCGCGGATTATAAGGGGCGTGTGCGGGTTGCTAAGGTAGATATCGATGCGAACCCTGAAACGCCAACTAAGTTTGGCGTGCGCAGCATTCCGACAATGATGCTCTTCAAGGATGGTAATTTGGTTGCTCAACAAACTGGAGCTTTGCCAAAAAGCCAGCTTAAAGCATGGATTGATAAAAACTGCGCATAAAAGAGGGAAGACGCACAGCCTATGAGACTAATGGGCACATGCGTTGGGGCTTTTATTCGGGGAGGTAGGAGACTTTCTTCTGCAGGGGCTGTCTTTTTCTCAAGATTCTGTGAGGATCAAAGAGAGGAGAGCGTGGTCAGATGGGCCATGACAGTGTAGAAGAAGAGCTATGTCAAAACGTCCTGCTTTCCCTGCCCCTGTTATGATCACCACATCAGAGGCCGTTGCGTCTTTATGTGAGAAGCTTCGTCATGAACCTTTTGTGACGATTGATACTGAGTTTGTGCGTGAGAAAACCTACTGGCCTAAGCTGTGTTTGGTGCAGCTCGGGGGTGAAGAGGACGTCGCGATTATTGATGCGTGCGCCCCTGGTATCGATCTAGCGCCTTTGGCAGAGCTTTTGGCTGAACCAACGTGCACAAAGGTGTTTCACGCCGCACGGCAGGATCTGGAGATTTTTCTTCATCTTTTTGGGCGTTTGCCGGTCAATGTTTTTGACACGCAAATTGCGGCAATGGTCGCTGGTTTTGGCGAACAAATTGGTTATGACAGTCTCGTTGGGTCGATCACGGGACAATCTATTGATAAAACCCATCGCTTTAGCGATTGGGCGGCCCGGCCTCTTACCCCTGCACAAATAGCTTATGCCAGTGCTGATGTAACGCATTTGCGTGATGTGTATCGTCAGCTGCGTGACCAGCTCAAAGCGCAGGAACGCGTGCATTGGGTGGAAGCTGAGCAAGCTATTTTGGGCGAGGAAAAGACCTTTCGTCCTGATCCACGCCGTTTGTGGGAGAAGCTGAAGGCTCGTACGCATAACCGTCGTGTTCTTGCGATTTTACGTGAGCTGGCCGCGTGGCGTGAGCTAGCCGCCCAGCGCGTGGATCTCCCACGGCAGCGTTTGGTGCGGGACGAAAGTTTGCTGGAAATCGCAGCCGTTAAACCTCGACATGCGAAGGGCTTGGCGCGTATTCGTGGGATCAGTGCAGAGTTTGCTGCTGGTGCGTTAGGCCACGAACTTCTTGAGGCTATTGAGATTGGCGAGGCTGTTCCTGAGGAAGACCTCCCAGCGGTGCCGTATAAAAAACGCTCAGAACGTCCGCGCCCTGCACCGGGTGTTGTGGCGCTTTTGAAGGTGTTACTGAGTGCCCGTTGTGAAACACATCGTGTGGCAGCTCGTTTGGTGGCGACGAGTGATGACTTAGAGCGTTTAGCGCTAGGAGAGACGGAACTGCCTGTTCTCCATGGTTGGCGTCGCGATGTTTTTGGGCAAGAAGCCCTTTCTCTCCTTGCCGGAGAGGTTTCTCTCTCTATCTGTGAGGGGAAGCTTCATGTAGAGGAAGCATCGTAGCGCGTTTTTAAAAGAGCAGGTATCAAAGTGTTAACAGATATAGGGCCTGCTTTGTGGTATTATAGGACGATGTCTTACGATGTGCGATCATTGTGAGATCAATCATTAAGTGGGAGAGGAGCCGAAGGCTATGGAATGGACAGAGGAACTGATCGCCAGACTTCGGGATTTATGGAGTCAGGGGTTATCGACGGCTGAGATTGGCCGTCAGCTTTCCATTACGAAGAATGCTGTTGTTGGGAAGGCGCATCGTCTGGAGCTTCCTCCCCGTCCGTCGCCTATTCGTAATCGCTCTTCTGAGGATGGGAGCACGCCTCCACGCAAGCGGAGCACAACATCACGTAAAAAGAAAACATCGCAAGAAACTGCAAGCTTGCCTTTAGAAGGCGGCAAGAGTGCTCCGTCTTCTGAGGAGAAAAAGGTCTCTGCTGCTAAGGAAGCGCCTTCCTCTCCAGCGGCTGTTTCCGGTGAGAAAGGGGCTGCCCCTACAAAACCAGCTGCATCACGGGCAACGACAGCGTCGACTGAGCCGACACGTCCGGTTGCACCACCACGGAAGATGGCGCCGCCTCGTCGTGTGCGGGAAGCGATGGATCGTGCAACGCGCCGTGGCCCATCGTGCCAATGGCCGCATGGTGATCCGGGCACGCCAGGGTTTCACTTTTGCGGGGCAACGCCTTTACCAGGAAAGCCTTATTGTGCAGAGCATGCGGCTGTTGCGTATGTAAAGATTCGCGATCGACGTCATTAGACGTAAGCTTAGAACGGTACGATGGAAAAGCCGCCCTTTCAAGGGCGGCTTTTTAATTACTCCTGACTTTCGTGCTCGTTGTCAGTCTCATCTTCTTTGGAGATTTTGGTTTGAGGAATGGTTGAGAGCATTTCAATCTTGCCGCTGATCTCACCACCATCTTCGACCTGCAGACGACGACAAGCTGCATTGCCGTTGAGGCGTCCTGTCGCACAGACTTGTAGACTCGCTTTGGCGGTGAGTTCACCGTCAAGAATTCCAGAAATTTCAGCGACTTCAATATCAGCTGTGCCTTGGAAGCGGCCGCCATGGGCGATGACGAGTTCTTTGGCTGTTAAATGGTCGGTTTCCATCGTGCCTTCCACGACTAGTTTTTCAACGTCTTGGACGACCCCTTGAATATGTATGCCACGATGGATGACGAGCGTGCGGGAGAAATTATGTTTAGGGCGCCCATCATGGTGGAGGTCGGACGGACGTTGACGAGCACGTGCCGCTAAGGACGGAGAGCGGGATGTCGAGAGGGACATATTATCTCTAGCATTTCGTAAGGAGCCTGAGCTCCGTGGAGTCGTAGGGTGTTGCGGGGTGGAGTCCCCAGAACTGTGGGACGTAGAGCTATCGTTCTGAGAAGAAGGTGTAAGCAAGGCTACCTCGCTATATGTCCCCCATGCTTATGGGGTAATGGAAAGAAGATGGACGAGATCCAGAGTGATATCCTGATAAGATGATGAATGGATTCACTTATAGACAGGATAGGTGAAGAAAATCTTATACGCGTCTTGTAGGGTGCGACAAGCGACTCTCGTGATAGAAAAGAGTTTTTCCGAGCTTATGGTGATCTTTTCGGCTCATTCGCTCCTTATCCGTTGATTTGACCGATGGGGGCGGTATGGTGCGGCTTATTCCTTATTCTCTCAGATAAAGTGGAACGCTTATGTCTCATCCTGCTCAACCAGCACGTTATGATCTTTTATGTGTGGGTAATGCCATTGTTGATATGCTGGCCTCTGTTGATGCGAATGTTATCACAGAGCTCGGGGCAACAGCTGGCAGTATGACGCTCATTGACACAGAGACGATGGCAAAAATTCAACAACGCGTGTCTATTGAGCATGTATCTGGTGGGGGGTCTGCTGCCAACACGGCCGTTGTTGCCGCACGGATGGGAACTCAGACAGCTTATTTGGGCAAGGTCGCAGATGATCACGCTGGTGATGATTTCACCCGTGATATGCACGCACAGAGCATTGCCTTCCCGTCTTATCCGCTGAAAAAAACGGATGGGCAAGAGGAGATTCCAACAGCGCGTTGTATCGTGTTGGTGACGCCTGATGGGCAACGCACCATGTTTACCTATCTGGGAGCCTGCGTTGAATTCACACCGAGCGATGTGCAGGAAGACATTGTCGCTCAGTCTGCCGTGACGTATCTGGAAGGATATCTCTTTGATCGGCCACATGCACAAGAGGCGTTTTATCGCGCAGCAGAGCTTGCGCATAAAGCAGGGCGTAAAACAGCCTTAACGTTGTCTGATAGTTTTTGCATTCAGCGTCATCACGCAGCATTCCGTCGTTTGGTAAAAGAGTCGATTGATATTCTTTTTGCGAATGAAGCTGAAATTCTAGCCCTTTATGAAACCGAATCTTTTGATGAGGCGCTTAAGCGGGCGGCTCAGGATGTTGCGCTGGTGGTGGTAACACGTGGTGCAGATGGTGCCGTTGTGCAAACGGGGCAGGAGCGCCATGACGTGCCTACACAGCCGGTGAATGTTGTCGATACAACGGGAGCGGGCGATG
Organism: Saccharibacter floricola DSM 15669; assembly: GCF_000378165.1. Classification (GTDB taxonomy): domain Bacteria; phylum Pseudomonadota; class Alphaproteobacteria; order Acetobacterales; family Acetobacteraceae; genus Saccharibacter; species Saccharibacter floricola. Next base: position 110,695 of record NZ_KB899336.1, on the reverse strand, counting down.
CGTTTGCGGCGGGTTTCCTTGCGGGTTATAGCCGTGACAAAACGCTGCCAGAATGTGTGGATCTGGGCAATAAAGCAGCAGGAGCGGTGATTACCCGCCTAGGGGCTCGTCCCGATGAATCTTTTGACCTGAGCGTTTAAAGGTCACTCCAGCCGATGGGCTGAATGCTGTGTTGCTCAAGAAGCTCCCGCGTTTGGGGGGCGAGCAATGCGGCAAGTTCCCCTTCCTGATCATAGCCAGGCATGAGTGCTGCCATTGAGGCATTTTGTGCGGTTGCGGGATGAAAGTAAATTTCACTCACTCCGGCAGGAAGGCGGGGAATGAGGCTTTGAATGCGTTGTGGGGTCATATGGCCAGACCAACGCAAGCCAAAGCATGAGTCGTTCGTTTTCATCTTTGCGTGACGAATCTGAGCACGGAGCAAATGCGTCCAGTACCAGAGGGCGCGGTCTCCTATGGAGGTCTGCATCCCCAAAGGTGCGGCGGGTTCAGCAGGGGTGCGTACTGCTTTAAGGCCATGCACCTGTCCTGTTTCAATTAGCATCCGTCCAATAGTGGGGTGGAGGTGCATATGCTTATGAGCATTCGCGTGATCAAGAGGGATTCCCGTACGTGAAAAGGCGCGGAACTGTGCCTCAATCTCGCGTTTCATGGCAGAACGTGCGCGTGGAGAGAAAAAATACTCTACCCCGAGCTTGAGCTGGTCGCGGCCAAACCACCCATCGTCATCCGTAATAGCAGGCAGCTTTAAGACTGAATCCCCTTCAATCGTGACAAGATGCAGGCCGACCTTGAGAGAGGGAAGGCGGCGTGCCCGCCTAAGCGCATCTTCAGCAGCGGGTGCAGCGACCATGAGACTGGTCGTGGTGAGCACACCGTTACGATGAGCGCATTCAATGGCTTCGTTAACCTCATAACTCATACCGAAATCATCGGCTGAAATGATGGCGCGACGGGGGGAAAGCGGGGAAGAAGCCATTGGAGAACTCGTTCATCAAAGCGCTAAAAAAGGGGGAAGGCTGACAGCCATCCCCCCTTTATCATGGTGAGACGTGAGGTAACGCCGCGCCTTTTAGGATGTGTGACGTTGGCGCAGGAATTGGAAGAACTCCACACCTTCACGCAAGCGACGTTTCATCATTTGTGGGTCACGGATCATCTCATTGAGAATGGAGAAGATCTTGGATGGACGGAAATAGAATTCCCGATAGAAGGTCTCAACACTTTTGAAGATTTCTTCATGAGAGAGGTGAGGATAATGCAGTGGTGCGATCTGCACACCGTCATCATCAATCAGCTCAGCTTCAGATTCATTGAACCAACCATTTTCTGTTGCTTGCTTATGCAGCAACGTGCCCGGATAGGGTGCTGCGAGAGAAACCTGAAGGGTATGTGGGTTGATCTCTTTAGCAAAATTGATCGATTCGCGGATTGTCTCCTGTGTTTCCCCCGGAAGGCCAACAATGAAGGTTCCGTGAATCTTGATCCCGAGTTTGCGACAGTTTTCAGTAAACTCACGGGCAACCTCAATGCGCATCCCCTTCTTAATGTTGTGAAGGATTTGCTGATTGCCGCTTTCATACCCAACAAGAAGAAGGCGCAGCCCGTTATCACGTAGAATTTTCAAGGTCTTGTAAGGCACATTGGCCTTTGCGTTACAAGACCATGTGATGTTCATCTTCCCAAGTTCACGGGCAATAGCTTCTGCACGTGGAAGGTCATCGGTGAAGGTGTCATCATCAAAGAAGAATTCTTTGACCTGCGGGAAATATTGCTTCGCGAGGCGAATTTCTGCTGCGACATGCTCTGGGCTGCGCGTGCGGTAACGGTGCCCACCAACCGTTTGCGGCCACAGGCAGAAAGAGCAGCGTGACTTACAACCACGCCCTGTATAGATGGAGATATAGGGGTGCTTGAGATAGCCGATGAAGTAGTCTTCAATCTTGAGGTCACGCTTATAGACTTCTGTCACGAAGGGCAGGCAGTCCATATCTTCAATGATCTCACGATCCTTATTGGTGATGATCTCGCCATCATCATTGCGCCATGTGATCCCGTCCACTTCAGCAAACGGCTTGCCTTCAGCAATGTCCTTAATGGTGAAGTCGAACTCATTACGCGCGACGAAATCAATCGGTTCACCCTGGGCAAGGCTCTCATTGGGTTGCACGGCGACTTTTGCACCGACCATCCCAATTTTAAGCTTCGGATTAACGTCCTTGAGCATGCGTGCAACGCGTACGTCGGAATTAAACGAGGGTGTGGAGGTATGCATGATCACCAGATCACGATTTTTCACATCCTCAAGAATGGGCCCCATGCCCATCTTGGCCGGTGGAGCGTCAATAAGACGAGAACCCGGAACGAGTGCGGCAGGCTGTGCGAGCCATGTTGGATACCAGAAAGAGCGAATTTCACGTTTAGCTTGATAACGTGACCCCGCCCCGCCATCGAATCCATCAAATGACGGGGGCTGAAGGAAAAGAGTTCTCATCATGATCGGACGCTCCTGTTGATGTCTGACCTGTCGACGCCGGGTCCGTTGACGGTCGGAGAGGAAGGGTCGGGTGGTGTGTGTGTATGACGACGCGACGATGTGTGCGTTGTGTTGCGAGTGATATGGACTGTTCGGCCGCGCCATGCAACGCGTGAGCCACATGCACTGGCAAGCATCACGGCGGCAGAAAGCCAATCACGCAAAACGAGATACGGGAAAATGCCGGGAAGAGAGCATTTCGTCAAACGGGCTGTGTGCTGCGTTGTGAAGCTGCGCAAAAGCCATCCCCCGATGAAGAGGCCCCACGATAGAGGGGAGGTTGGGGCAAAGGCGACACAAAGAGTAGCCCAAAAAAGGGGAAGTTGCAGAGAAGAGCAGGCATAACCAACTGGTTCAATGCTGCGCACTGTACGTCCCCAACGAATTTCGTGGCTAATAAGCTCACGAAAATTATTTTCCGCTACGGTGGTGAGACATAAGGTAGGGGCCAGGGCAATGGTCCCTTGTTGGCGGAGAATACGATTTCCCAGTTCTGAATCATCGGCAATATGGGCCACAAGAGATGTAAAACCGCCGACTTCGTCAAGACGTTGGCGGGTGAGGGCCATGGTGGCTCCCAAACAGTCTTGCCGTCCTAAAAGGCGGGACATCATCACACCGGGGAGAAAATTGGCGTTGATACTATGCGCCCCAAAGAGACGTGCCAGTTGTGTGCTTGCAGGTAGGCCCGCGTACAAAGTGGTCACAAGCTGTGTTTCGGACTGGAGCAAGGTTGACGCGATATGGCGCAGATACTGAGGCTCCACATGAATATCTGAGTCTGAAATAACAAAGACATCATGATGGCAGGCCTGCTGCATATTGATGAGATTACCAACCTTACGGTTAGGGCCATGATCGGTCGAATCGCATACAACAAAAACAGGCTGGGCCGGATAACGTGTGCGGAGGCGTTCGATAACGGCAAGTGCTGGGTCGTCAGTGCGCTGAACACCAAATACAAGCTCATATTCTGGATAATCTTGCTTGAAGAAGCTTTCTAGCGCCTCCTCAAGGAGAGGTTCGTCCCCATGAAGGGGTTTGAGAACACTAATTTTGGGCCAAGAGGCTGCGTGATCGTCTGTTTTAAATGGCGCAGAGTGTTCTTCTCTGTTGCGGAGGTGAACAAAGCGGGAAAGCAAAACAGAGCCTAAAAGGCTCTGACATTGCCCAGCAACAGATAAGGCACCACTGATGAACGATACAGACGAAAGAAATGGCAGCATGGCGCAACGCTATCCTGATTTGGAACTATAAAGGCAACGAGGCGCTATAAAGTGAAGATAAGCAGCACTGCCTTGTTTGAGAAGGCAGTGCTGTGTGGCATGAGCGGTCTTATTCATGTAAGAAATTATCAGCCTTAGTCGTTAGGGACTGAGCGAGACCGCGTGCTCCGCCTTGTCCGAAAATGGTTTTAAAATCAGAGCGTTGAGCCCCTACCTGGCTAATATGTCCGTCAAGGAGAACGTCTGTAATACGCCAACCTTGTGGGGTTTGTGTCATCACATAGTCAATGGGCGTTGCTTCGCTTGCTGGGTCTGATTTCCCGCGGAGAGAGGTATGAAGGATCACACCGCCCGTTGGGTTGGGGTCTGTGCCGGCGGTAACGGAAAAAGCGGCTTCCGAGCCAGGCTTAAAGGTTGCTGCATAGCGCGCGATCGTGAATGTTCGGAAGGCTCCGAGCAGCTGGGCACGCTCCCCATCACTCAAACGGTCATAGCGCAAGCCGATAGAGCGGCGCAGAATTGCGTTGAGGTCAAAGGCTTGATCGACAGCCGGAGCGATAATGGCGCGCCGTTCTGGAATGCCTGCGCGAGATTGGGCGCGTTGCAGAGCGTCATAAAGTGTCTGTACAGCTGCGTTCGGTGCTGCGTTGTTCACAGTGGCCGCAGCTTCTGCTTGAGGTGCGGTCAGGTAAAATGGCACGCTTGCTGCCACCAAAAGGCTACTGGCAAGTAGGGTTGAACGGATAGTGTCAGTCATTAAACAACGAATCATGCACATGCTCTTCCTCCTAAGTAGGATTTTTCGCAAGGGGTTCTCCTCACTAAGCTGCTCCTAAAGGGCAGTAACGTCTAGGGCTGTGTTAGATATGATACAGTTATTGCAAGAATATGGCGATAAGACATTGAAGGACCGATCCTCGAGATTGTATAGCATCTCCATATTACGTGGCGTTTACCGTAGTCGGTGACGCGTGGCTGCACCTGGTCCGGCTTCAGCGAGTGCTGGGGAATGTGACTGGAGGTGCGATTTTCCCGCTCGGTCGTTACGTGAGGTTAAGCATAAAGATCCGGGGTGCGCCGGAGTGCAACCCTAGAGAGTGATCAGAGGATTATAATGGCCGTACCCTTAATGCAGGCTGTCCGAGTTGGACGGTACGTTCTCAAGCAGCATCTGACAGGGCGTAAGCGTTACCCGCTCGTGTTGATGCTTGAGCCGCTGTTCCGCTGCAATCTGGCTTGCGCGGGCTGTGGTAAAATTGATTATCCAGCAAAAATTCTTAACCAGCGTATGAGCTTGCAAGAATGTTTGGATGCTGATGCTGAAGCGGGTGCTCCTATTATCGCCATCGCTGGTGGGGAGCCGCTGCTGCACAAAGAAATGCCTCAAATTGTAGAAGGGCTGGTTGAGCGTAAAAAATACGTTTATCTGTGCACGAATGCGCTGCTTCTTGAGAAAAAGCTGAAGGATTATAAGCCTTCTCCGTTTTTCTCATGGGATGTTCATTTGGACGGCGATCAGCAAATGCATGATTCGTCTGTCTGCCAAGATGGTGTGTATGAGCGCGCTGTTGCTGCGATTCGTTTAGCGAAATCTAAAGGTTTCCGCATTTCCATTAACTGCACGTTCTTTGATGGAGTTGACCCTAAAAAGGCAGCTGATTTCTTTGACTCAGTGATGGAAATGGGCGTTGATGGCGTCATGACGGCTCCGGGTTATGCGTACGAGCGTGCACCTGACCAAGAGCATTTCTTAAACCGTCAGAAAACCAAGACGTTATTCCGTGATATTTTCCGTTACGGGAAAGGGAAGAAATGGCGCTTTACGCAGTCTCCGCTCTTTCTCAACTTCTTAGCGGGGAATGAGAATTACAAATGCACCCCTTGGGGGAAGCCATTGCGGACCGTCTTTGGGTGGCAACGTCCTTGCTATCTGCTCGGTGAAGGCTACGCTAAAACCTTTAAAGAGCTGATGGAAGACACAGCTTGGGATGACTATGGCACAGGCGCGTATGAGAAATGCGCTGACTGCATGGTGCACTCAGGTTACGAGGCAACCGCTGTGATGGATGCGGTGAAACGTCCTTGGCACTTCATTAAGGTTGCTCTCACAGGGCCAGAGACTGAGAAGCCGATGGCTCCTGAAATTTCTTTGGCTCATCAGCGCCCAGCAGAATACGGTTACGATGCCCAAGTTTCTGAGCAGATGGAACGTCTGGAAACAAAGGGCAAGCCAAGCCGTGGGCCACGTGTGCGGGTCAATGGTAAGGATGTTGAATCCCAGAAGTCTTCTGCAGCTGAATAAAAGGAGCATATAAGCGAGCAGATAAGGTGTATGATCACTTTATCTGCTAGGCTTCCCATCCATGGTCATCCCTTTACTTACGGTTATTCTCCTGATTGTTCTCAATGGTGTTTTTGCCACGGGGGAACTGGCTTTAATATCCGCTAAAAAGCCGCGTTTGCTTCATCTGTCGCGTGCGGGTGTTCCTGGTGCTGAGCAGGCTTTAAAACTGGCTGAACGGCCTCATAATTTCCTCCCTACAGTGCAAATTGGGATGACCTTAGTCTCCATCGTGGAGGGGGCGTTTGGGGGAAGCCAAATTGAAGAGCATGTGCGTCGTTGGATTAGCACCATTGGTGTGTTGCGGCCCTTTGCTGATGAGCTTTCCATAGGCCTTGTTGTTGCGCTTATTACCTGTGCCATGCTGGTTTTTGGGGAGCTGGTACCAAAGCAGATCGCTCTGCAACGTCCTGAAATGATCGCGATTCGCTTGTCTCGCTTTTTGGTTGTGTTGGCATGGATTACCAAACCGATCGTTTGGCTTCTTAGCCAAGCGTCTTCATGTGTTTTACGATTGATGGGGATTGGCCCGCTAGCGCGTGAAAGTGTGACGGAAGAGGAGCTACGTGCTGTCTTGGCCGAAGGGATGCGTGCCGGTATTCTGGAGACAGAAGAGCGGGCGATTATTGAGCGTTTGCTTCGTCTAGCAGATCGTCCGGTGCGGGCAATTATGACGCCGCGAAATGATCTTTTTTGGATCGACCGCCGTGCCTCTCAAGAAACCATTGTGCGCAAACTTCGTCAGTCTTCTTATGGGCGGATTGTGGTGTGTGATGGCGATGTGGATCATCCGGTTGGGGTTATTTTAGCCAAAGACATTATGGATCGCCTTCTATTAGGCCTCCCTGTGGCGATTGATGCTGTGTTGAGAACTCCGCCCGTTATTCCAGATAGCTTAACCGCTCAAGGAATGATTGAGCGCCTGAAGGGGATCTCTTTAGGTATTGTCTTTGTGCTGGATGAATATGGGTCTTTTGAAGGGATTGTGACCCCTTCAGACGTGTTTGAGGCCATTATTGGGGATGATAGCGCAGAATCTGCGCCTCTTCAGCCGTTGAGGCGTGAAGAAGGCGTGGAGGAGTATGTATTAGACGGGGTTATGCCCGCTGATGAGGTATCGTCTAAGTTGGACATCCCACCATTGCCTGACTCGGCGACCTATCACACGCTTGGGGGGGCGATTATGGCATTGCTCAGACGTGTACCGGCCAAAGGTGATAAGGTCGTCTTTTCAGGATGGTTGTTTGAGGTGTTGGATATGGAGCGCCGCCGCGTCGTTCGTGTGCGTGCAAGTCGGCGCTTATTAGCACAAAATTAGAGTGCGGTTGGCCAGTCTTTGGCTTTTACCATGATTTTTGCGCCTTAATTGGCGAGCAAGCCCTTGGCGAAAAGGACGTTGGACGATATACATCCAAGCGATCACCTTCTCTTGTATCGTTCAATGGTAGAGCGGTGAGGTGATGGTGATGCGTCCAGGACAGGGAATTGCGCATGATCACGCTCTCGCCAGATTATCGTCCATCCGATAGTGAAGAATTCATGAATGAACGGCAGCTAGAGTATTTCCGCCAGAAGCTTTTGCATTGGCGGGGAGAGTTGCTAAGAGAAGCGGGTGATACGTTAGCAAGCCTTTCAGAGGGTGGTATTCACGAAGCCGATATGACGGATCGTGCTACCGTGGAAACAGATCGCGCTTTTGAACTGCGTACGCGAGATCGTGCCCGCAAACTTATCGTAAAAATTGATATGGCGCTCGCTCGTATAGAAGACGGGAGCTACGGCTATTGCGAAGAAACTGGGGAGCCAATTGGGCTTCAGCGGCTTGAAGCACGCCCGATTGCTACCTTGTCGTTAGAGGCTCAAGAGCGTCATGAAAGACACGAAAAAGTGTATCGTGACGATTAAGGGGCTTGCATGGCGGGCTAGAACAGGCTAGGAAGCCCGCCAAGGAACACATGCTGCTGTAGCTCAGTGGTAGAGCACTCCCTTGGTAAGGGAGAGGTCGCGAGTTCAATCCTCGCCAGCAGCACCATGTCACCACATGTTACGCGTGGTGTATGGTTTAAGGATTAATGTAGGATGATGATCATTCTACACTTTTGTGATAACTGGCCGTTCTTCTTCTTTGGCATATGATACGATCGCGTTGTCATTATTCTAGCTTTGTTGTGCTAGAGCCTTGTAAAGAAGAGGTTCTGTGTTCCAATATGGTCAAAACAAACCTGCGGGTCGTACCGGGAGAGAAAGTACCTTGTCGTACTATGTCTCTTCGAAAGAAAAGGTTTCATGGGCTGTACTGTAACCCTTTACGGGATTCGAAACTGTTCAACCGTTAAAAAATCCATGCAATGGCTTGATGATCATCATGTCATGTATCGTTTCCATGATCTTAGGAAAGATGGTTTCGATCAAGAAACTTTGACAAGATGGATCAGATTAGTAGGATGGGAAAAGCTTCTTAATCGTTCGAGCATGACTTTTCGTCAGTTGCCGGCGGAAGACAAGCAAAGCCTTAACGAAGGAAAGGCTATACATCTAATGCTAGCTAACCCTACGGTGATCCGCCGTCCTGTCGTTACTACGGAACGTGGTGTGTGGGTCGGCTTTAAGCCCGAGACGTATGAGGCAGTTTTTGCCGCATTCAGAGGATATTGATTTCTGATTGATACCGACCTTCAGGCTCTGGCCGGTTATTTTGGGTAGATTTTGGAGGACGGAGCAGATTTGCGCCGTCAACCCACTTATGTGTTGCGCGCATGGCTGCTATATTTTTCCGGAATAGAGGAAAAAGGAAGATGCTATGGCGAATCAAGAAAAGCTGGCGTCATCGCTAAGCGCTCGTCACATTTTGATGATCTCTTTAGGAGGGATGGTAGGGGCAGGCTTCTTTATTGGAGCCGCGGCTGCTATTCTGAAGACGGGTCCTGCCGTTTTCATATCCTATATTATTTCAGGCTTGTTGGTCTATTTGATCAATTTGTCTATTCGTGATCTTGCTCTACAGGGTGGTCGTGAGAGTGGGTCGTTCATGACCCAAATTCGTAATCATCTTGGAGAGCGTATTGGCTTTCTAGCGGGTTGGGCATATTGGCTCACATGGGTTGTCGTTTTGGGTGCAGAGGTGCTGTTTGGCGCTAATATGATCCACGACTTCTTACTGCCCTATGGCATTGCCATCCCTGTTGTGACGCTAGAAATTATTGTTCTGGCGATTATGACAGCCATTAACCTGATGTCTGTTAAGGGGTATGGCGAGTTTGAGTACTGGTTCTCGCTCATTAAATTAATCGCTATTGGCGTTTTCGTTGTTATTACACTTTGGGTCATTATCCGTGGAGCCTTGGGCTTAGGACCTGCTGTGCCGATCCATCACAATATCTTTGACTTCGGTGGATTGGTTCCTAAAGGCTGGCTAGCCGTTTTGGCTGTTGTGCCAACCATCTTCTTCTCTATGAATGGCAGTGAGATTGTCACCGTTGCTGCTCTTGAGTCGGACGATCCAGATGGGAATATTGTGCGTATTACACGTACGATTGCGGTACGTATTGCAGGCTTTTTCCTTGTCTCGATTGCTCTCGTACTGGCCATGCGCCCATGGACAACGCTGAATGCGGGGAATTCTCCATTCCTTGATGTGTTGCACCAAGTTGGTATTCCTTTTGCCGGTGAGTTTGTATGGATTGTGATCCTGACAGCGGTGCTGTCCTCACTCAACTCCGCTCTTTATGTGACGTCACGTATTCTTTTTGAGATGTCAGAGCGTGGTGATGGGCCAAAATTCTTTTTGAAGGTTGATCCAAAAAGCCAGCTTCCTCGCCGTGCTGTGGTCGCTTGCTTCGTTGGTGGTGTGCTCGTCGTCCTTGCATCGACCTTGTCTCACGATGAAGTATATTTTGTTATGCTGAGTCTGACAGGTGTGCTGATGTTGTTTAATAACTTTCTCATTGTTGCAGCCCGGATTAAGAGCAACCCAGAAGGGCGTTTTGCTCCCTATCTTGCTTGCGTGCTTTTCGCATGTATCGTCGTTGCTATGGCGTGGATGCCGGAAACACGCCTTGAAGCTGGGATTGGTCTCGTGGCTCTTAGTATCATTGCTGTTGCTGCTCTGTTCCATCATCGGAATACGCCGATTGGAGGTAGTAGCGAGCGTTAAGTGCTGATGCTATCAAGAGGAGTATGGAAGCTTTTTCAAAACGTACACGACCTGCTTCGATAGAAGCGAGAGACGTTAAGTCTCTCGCGGTCGTGACACCAGCACGATTTCAGACCTTGTTTGATCGACGTTTGAATGACATCTGTGCACGTTTTGATGAGTGGAGTATTCCTCTAACTGTTATTGGTCGTTTAGGAGAGGTGCCGCCTGATACATGGCGCCGTCATGAATCACTTCCTCTTATCGATCAACAAGGTGGAATTGAAATCCGCCTTGAGGTGCCGCTTCCAGTACTTGATGAAAGCGGCCTTCGCCCAGGAGATCTCGTACGCGCAACCGGTTTTATGCGGGCGCGTTTGGTGCGGGATCATCTGGTTGCACGTTTAGAAGTGCTTACCTTATGTGCTCACGAGCACGGTATGCGTCTCAATTCCCCATCTGCTCATACGGTTCAAAGCTTATTGCGCGACCTTCCATCAGGGCGGCATGCCTTCCCATATCGTGGAGATGCGACGCTTTTGGTTATTGGTATTGGGGTTTCAGCTCAATCATTAGAAGGTTTATGCCGTCATTTTGGTGGCTTTTGGCGCCCTGAAGCGGTGCATCGTCTGGCTCTTCCTATCGATGATGCCGCTCGACTCGCGCGGCATATTCATCATGCAGAAGAGGACATCGTGCTGTTGGTTGCCGCTGAGGGGTCTATAACAACGCTTGAGGATGTAACTGTGTTGAAAACACTGGCATTTTCTCAGGCGTGCCGACTTTTGGCTTTTCAGCATGATTCGGATGAAACAGAGCTGCGTATTGAAGAGCAACGTGGCACGATTGCTCAGCATATCGTTGATCACGCCTTTGCATCTCCCCTAGAAGCTGGGCGGTATATTCGCCAAGAAAGTGCTCAATACTGGGAAAGGCGTGAGGAAGAGCGTGCCCGAGAGGAAGAGCTTAGCGCATTACGTACCAGTCTTGCTCGTCTCACCGATCTGCCTGAAAAATCTGCGCGACAGGGCACAACGAAAGCTGTGATGACTGGAATGGTGATCGGAGCATTATTGCTTGTGGGTTTCGACGCTGTTGCGTTTATCGCCTGGCGTTCAGGAGTGCTCTGATTGGACTCATATGGGCGCGTAGATAGGGTGTCTTAACTTCTCTATGTCTTAAAATTTGGTCGCTTGCGTAGGAATGATCGTTCAGTGCTGAGTGAACATATTCTTGCTCGTCGCGGCCGATTAACGCTGTGAGTAGAGTTCTACAAGACTCTTGATATAGCGAGACAATGTCACAATCGGGTCATGGTTCAGACGGTCTGTCTTGCATCCGGCTGGCATAGCTGGCGGATAGAAGGTCGTAAGGAAACAGCTTCATTCTGCTGATGAGATCGTTGTTTCTAGGGCACATATCATTGATACGGCTTATGACCATAGGAAGCCGCACAGCCTTATCGGTGTACAGGCCTTAGGTGCGGTCTTGTCATGTGCACCGACAGATGTCCGATAGGTAGTGTGTTTCGGTCATCCGTCGTGCTGCACCTATGATCTTCTTGTTATGGTAAAAAAGGGATCAACTCGGGGATATTCTGCCCGAGTTGCAGTGCCTCTTCATGAGGAAGGAGGCAGATAGTGCGCTGTATATCTTGAGGGCGTGCCTCAGGATGTGTTTCTAGCCATGTTAGCAAGCCGTTCAGGCTGAGCCCTTGTCGTCGGTCTAGAGGCGGCAGAGGGAGAAAATCTGGTGGGGCCATCTCTGGGAGAGGAACGGCCTCAAAAAGCGTTTCGCCATGTCCTGCTTCTTCTGGGAGAGAGAAGATTTCTGGACGATGTGTACGGCGTGACAGCACTGTCGCTATGCCATAAGGGCAGGGAATATCTCCTAGAGTGAAGTCGCGCTCATCACGGGCGACTAATGAAAGGAGCCGCGGATTTTGCTCTTGTATAAAGGCGACCACAGGCCGATGAGACCCCGCAGGATCAGCTTCTAACAAGGCGCCCCCTGCTGAACGCAGAAGAAAAGCCCGTGTAATCCCATAGGGAGGCGCTGCTTGTGGGACGAGCAGCAGCTGATCTTTGCGTGACGGGCGCATTCTTTCATAGAAGAACCCAGGCCGTTGGGCGCGATCGGGCAAATCAAGATCGGGATCTGGTTGGGGTGGTTTTTGCGTTTCTGCTGCTCGTAACGCCATGGCCCGCAAAGCCTGTGTGCCAGCGTTGAAGAGCGTGCGCGATAATGCATTAAAATGATGACGAGCTGCCGCAATCAATGACGCAGGGGCAGGATCATGCACGTCATTACGGTCGAAATGCAGCCGTAATGATGGAGGAAGCGTTGCAGCGTCGTGCGTGGCTGGGCAGATAAAATGAGAGATTCGTCCACCTTCCCAATGTGGAGAACGGTCTCCTTCCTGCACGACTGTTCCATTAGGTGTGACCAATCGCTCGGCAGGAATGTCTAAAGTCTCAGGGTCTGTCTGGTGATCGGGAGATGTGAGATATGAGCTCCGAACCAACAGACGCGTGAACCCATGGTCTGGTAACGCTTCATGAGCACGGTATGAATACGTGCCAATGAGGGAGCCACGTGGCCTCTGTCGATGCCCTGATGTGCCATAAACACACCAATTGAGGGCGATTCCTGCCGCATTCCCGCTATGTTCTAGTAAAGTGGACAGATCTGTATCAGGGACAAGATATTCATCAGCATCTAAAACGGTGACCCATTCTTCCTCGCCAATCATGCGGCTTAGTGCATGACGGGTGAGTGTTGAACGGCGCTCTTCAGGGGAGAAGTCGGCTGGTAGTTCTGGTGCGTCCCACGTAATGGGCCAGTCTTGGGTTAAGGGTTGGACAAGCCGTTCTGTTGCATCATGGGAGCCAGCGTCGATAACGAAGATGCGCTGAAAACCAAGGGCAAGATGCCAAGACAGCCACTCTAGGATAGTTGTTTGTGCATTACGAACGAGGACGGCGCAGGCAGCAGAAGGACGATTATCGGACATTGACGCGTACCATAGCTTGGTGAGCGGTAGGATCTGTAGTGACTCGCATATCAATTTGGACAGGGCGTGCACCGGCGGCCACGATATGGTTTGTGACGGGTACAGCAAGATTTTGCGTTAGATTGTTTAGAGTCTGAGCCTGTTTGTCCGGCGTGTTTTGCATAGGTGCTATGCCCTGTACGATGAAAAGAACATTCGGTTTACGATTCAGCGCTATTTTTGTGGCCTTCTCGATGGGCCCAGCATAATCGCTTTCCGGTGTACCTTCTACAACCTGCAAGAAAGGGGGCTGTTTTTTAGGTGGCATGGGCTGCGCAACCTGCACATGGGGTGGTTTTCCTGCATTAGGGTCGAACGTGCGCTGGTCAAGCGGGGCGCAGCCCTGAAACCCAAGCCCTACCAACGAAAAAAGGAGGGGAAGAGTGAGGAGAGAGACGCACCGAGGGAAAAATTTTTCAGAACTAGCCATAGTACACGAAATTCTTACAGGAAGTAGAGGGTTAAGCAAGAGGGAAGCGGCTATGCATGAAAAACTTACGTTACCCCCCTGTCGCTTCGTTGCAGTGGTGCTATGGATAGTGCTGTCTTTAGTTCCAAGTTTAATCGGAGGAACCGACCAATGGCCGTTAAAATTGCAATCAACGGGTTCGGGCGTATCGGACGTCTAGCGCTACGTGGTATTATCGAGAGCGGGCGTACTGACGTAGAGCCGGTACTGATCAATGATCTCGGTTCTGTGGAGGCGAATGCGCACCTCCTAAAATATGACACTGTGCATGGCCGTCTGCCAGCTGAGGTCGAAGTTGTCGATGGTAATCTGCTGATCAAAACTCATGCAGGTCGTACAATTGGCCCTATCAAGGTGACATCACACCGTAACCCTGAAGAAGTTCCGCTGCAGGGCGTTGATGTTGCTATGGAGTGCACGGGGCTCTTCACATCACGTGAAAAGGCTTCTGCTCTGCTGAAAGCTGGCGCAAAGCGTGTCGTGATTTCTGCACCAGGTAAAGATGCTGATGCAACCATCGTGTTCGGTGTGAACAACGATGCACTGACGCCAGATATGAAAATCATTTCTAACGCGTCTTGCACCACGAACTGTCTGTCCCCAGTGGCTTCTGTTCTGGATGAGAAGTTCGGTATTGAGCGTGGTTACATGGTGACGATCCACTCTTACACGGGTGATCAGCGCACCATTGATACACTGCACAAAGACCCACGTCGTGCACGTGCTGCAGCGATGAACATCATTCCAACATCAACAGGCGCTGCTCGTGCTGTTGGCTTGGTTCTGCCACAGCTGCAAGGTCGTCTGGATGGCACGGCAATCCGTGTTCCAACACCAAACGTTTCCCTCGTGTCTCTCGACTTCGTGCCGAAGAACCTTCCAGGTTCTGTTGACGAAGTGAATGCGGCTCTGAAGGAAGCTTCTGAAGGTCGCTTGAAGGGTATCCTTGGTTACAACACTGAAGCTCTGGTCAGCCACGACTTCAATCATGTGCCATACTCCTCAACCTTCGATGCTACACAGACAGCTATGGTGGATGGCGGTAAGCTTGTTCGTATCTGCGCTTGGTATGATAACGAATGGGGTTTCTCAAACCGTATGGCTGACACGGCAGCACTGTTCGGGAGCCTCTAATTATGGCTTTTCGCACGCTTAATGATGTGGAGGTACGCGGTAAACGCGTACTTCTTCGTGCCGACCTGAATGTGCCAATGCATGACGGGAAGATCACGGATACAACCCGTATTGAGCGCGTTCTGCCGACAATTCGTGAATTGGTTGAGAAGGGCGCTAAAGTCGTCCTTCTGAGCCATTTTGCTCGCCCTAAAGGCAAAGTCGTTCCAGAGATGTCTTTGGCACCTGTGGGTGAACGTCTTGCTAAGCTTTTGGGACGTCCTGTCGCTTTTGCGAAGGATTGCATCGGTTCAGAAGCGGCAAATGCTGTCGGTAAGCTTCAAGATGGTGATGTTGTTCTTTTAGAGAACACACGTTTCCATGAAGGCGAAGAAAAGAACGACCCAACATTTTCCAAAGAGCTCGCTGCTAATGGCGACCTTTATGTGGATGATGCGTTCTCAGCAGCTCATCGTGCTCATGCTTCTACAGAAGGTGTGGCGCGTCTGCTGCCAGCGTATGCTGGTCGCTTGATGGAAGCTGAACTGAAGGCTCTGTCTGCAGCGCTGGAAAATCCGAAGCGTCCTGTCGGGGCTGTGATCGGTGGTTCCAAGATTTCCACGAAGCTTGATCTGATCGGTAACGTTCTGGATCGCGTGGATGTGCTGTTCATTGGCGGTGCCATGGCCAATACTTTCCTTGCGGCAGAAGGCGTTAAGGTTGGTAAGTCCTTGCAAGAAGGCGATATGCACGAGACAGCTCGTACAATCGCTGCTCGTGCTAAGGAAAAAGGCTGCGACTTGGTTCTGCCAGTTGACGCTGTTGTGTCGCGTGAATTTAAAGCCGGGGCTGAATCCTCTGTCGTTCCTGTGGATCAGGTGCCTGATGACACTATGATTCTTGATGCAGGGCCAAAAACGGCTGAGCTTATTTCAAAACGTTTAGAGACATTGAAGACACTTGTCTGGAATGGTCCTCTAGGTGCTTTCGAAATTGAGCCTTTCGACCGTGCAACGGTAGAAGTTGCTCGTGCAGCGGCTAAATTAACGCAAGAAGGTAAGCTTCTGACGGTTGCTGGCGGTGGGGATACAGTCTCTGCACTACGTCATGCAGGTGTCGATACAAAGATGAGCTATGTTTCCACGGCTGGTGGTGCATTCCTCGAATGGCTGGAAGGTAAAGTGCTTCCAGGTGTTGAGGTGCTGCGCGCTAAGTAAGAAGCACGTTTCTTCTTTTGCGAGAAAAGGGGAGAAGGCTGAAAAGCCTTCTTCCCTTTTTTTATCAGTGAGATGTATGAGAAGAGTGTGATTGAGTGAGGAAATTTATACTATCTGTCTTAGTGATGCGTTGTGTTCAATGTTGAAAGCATAAAAAAGGCCCCAGAATTTTCTGAGGCCTTTTGTTTTTTGTTCAAAAGTGCCTTGTTTCAAGCCGCGAGTCCTTGCTCACGGCGCCGTGCTTCAACAGCAGAGGCCATCGCTTTTTGGATTTTCTCCATAGCGCGTGCTTCAATCTGACGAATCCGCTCACGAGAAACATGATACTGATGTGAGAGCTCTTCCAATGTGGAAGGGTCTTCTTTAAGGCGACGTTCCGTCAAAATATGTCGCTCACGATCATTCAAGTTCTTCATGGCTTCAGCAAGAAGAGCTTTGCGACCATTGAGTTCTTCAGATTTTGCGAGTGTTTCCTCTTGGCTTTCTTGATCGTCAACAAGCCAGTCTTGCCATTCCCGCTCGCCATCAGCACGAAGAGGGGCATTTAGGCTATGATCAGGAGAGGATAGGCGCTGATTCATAGAAACAACGTCATGTTCTGGCACACCAAGTGTTTTCGAGACGTGCTGTACCTGTTCTGGCTTGAGGTCTCCTTCATCAAAGGCCTGCATTTGGCCTTTAAGACGACGCAGATTGAAGAATAATTTTTTCTGTGCAGCGGTCGTCCCCATTTTAACGAGTGACCAGCTGTGCAGAATATATTCCTGCATAGCGGCGCGAATCCACCACATTGCATAGGTTGCCAAGCGGAAGCCGCGTTCTGGGTCAAAACGGCGCACGGCCTGCATAACCCCAATATTGCCTTCGCTAATAAGCTCGCTTACAGGCAATCCATACCCACGATAGCTCATAGCGATCTTCGCCACTAAGCGCAGATGCGATGTCACAAGTCGATGGGCTGCTTTACGATCTTCGCTCTTGCGCCAGCGGCGTGACAAATCCAGTTCTTCCTCAGCTGTGAGCAGAGGGAAACGACGAATTTCCTGTAGATAGCGGGACAGGTTGTTTTCTGGCCCTACGGAAGGAATAGCAATTGGAGACTTCATAAGTTTCGACTCCTTGCGCTTAGATGGCGAAGCGTTCTTAGTGAAATTTGCTGATTCAGTAAGAGGTGGAATGCTTCACTCTCCAAATAATGACGCAAATAGGTGAGGATCTGAGCTCCATCCAGACCCCACCCCATTGGAAGAGAAGGGTATGAAGGAGAAGAACATCCGTTCTAGCGATGCGTCTAATCAACTAGACTTCTTAAATTTCTAATAGGTTTTCCTATATAAGTCAAACACAAATTAAAGCTCAATCTATCATTTTTTTGCCATAATTGATGTAAGCTCCTGTAAATCTTGCGGAAATGGGGTCTCAAAATGGAGAAAATTGCCATGCCGCGGATGATAAAACCCTAGAGTCGCCGCGTGGAGAGCCTGACGAGGGAAGTCTAACCCAGCTTCACGTAATGGTGATGGTAAAGAACGTGCTGCAGCAGGAATGCGGCGTAGATAGGTGGGGTCGCCTAGTAATGGATGTCCCGCTTGGGAAAGATGCACCCGGATCTGGTGAGTGCGTCCTGTTGCGAGACGGCATTCAACCAAAGAAACAGCGTTATGAAAAGTAGTTTTTGTTTTGAAATGTGTCAAAGCATATTTTCCGCCTTGTTTTACGACGGTCATCCGTTTCCGGTCACGTTTATCGCGTCCGATAGCGCCTTCAAACGAGCCCTCTGCTGGGAGCAGCCCCCACGCTAAGGCGTGGTAGACACGTTGAATGTCACGGTTAGCAAAGGCGTTAGAGAGAGCTTCATGGGCCAGAGGTGTTTTAGCAACAACCATAACACCGGACGTATCTTTATCGAGTCGATGCACGATTCCTGGGCGTTTTTCCCCGCCGATTCCTTCAAAATCGGGGCCGCAATGGCCGAGCAAAGCGTTCACGAGTGTTCCTGTTTCGTTGCCAGGGGCAGGGTGAACGACCAGACCTGCGGGTTTATCAAGAACAATCAGGTCACGATCTTCATAAAGAATAGAAAGCGGGATATCTTCTGCGATCGGACGTGCAGGTTTTGCTGCAGGTTGAATTAGTTGGAGGAGCATGCCTTCACGCAGCGTGAGGGAGGGATCTTTGCGTGTTACAGAATCGCACTGGAAGTGCCCGCCTTCAATCAAAGCCTTGACCCGGGAGCGGGAAAGCGTGCCGATAGCGTCGGCAAGGACGCGATCCGCGCGTTGACCGGCCTGCTCTGCCGTTACACGGAAAGAGAAGGACGTTTCTGTTGTATCAGAGAAGGAATCAGAAATGGGAGCATCAGACATAGAACAGGGTTTAGCTGAGAGCGGGCCAAACGGCGAATCGAATCAGCAATTTTCGACACCAAAATGGCTCACAGGGCTCGTGATCTTTATGGGAGTGCTGATTATTATTGGCACAGTTGCTTTGCTATGGGTTATCGTAAGTCGCATGATGCATCCGCACTCAGAGCACGCGGCTGCTCATGCAGAGACAGGGGCTGTAGCTTCTCTTCCGACGATGCCAGCTATGCTGACTTTTCCTCGGCATGGTGAAGAGCAGATCCGCGCTGTTGTTCCTCGCTCTGATGGGACGCTAGCCGTAACATTGATGGCTCCTCAAGGGGGCGGTCGTGTTGTGCTTTGGGTGCCTGAACAAGCGCGAATCGTAGCGGAATTTGACCTAGGGTCAGGAGCCCCTTGAAGAGGCTGCTAAGATGGCGTTCATCAAGCCGGGGAAACGTTCTTCCAGTTCGTTAAGGCGGAGGGTGTTTCGGTGATTAACGCCATCAATGCGTGTATGAAGGATGCCATTTTCGCGTAGCACTTGGAAATGGTGAGACATGCTCGATTTAGGGCGTGAGCCGAGAAGTGTGCTGCAATTAGCCTCTCCGAGTTGATGTAAATGTTGAATCAGTTCTAGGCGCACAGGATCAGCAATGGCGCGCAGAACGCTGATCAGATCAAGCTCTTGAGGGTCGGGATGTGTATACGTATTGGCCATGAAAGGCGTTATCTCTCTCTTGACATCAGAGTGCAATGGTCTAATTGTTCGATATATATCGAACTATAAGCCCGCCTGCACGATTTCTTTTTATCAAAAGGAACGCTGCTGGATAAGTGGTTCAGGAGGTACGAGAGATGCCAACATTATTTGATCCGATTTCATTAGGGGCAGTTGACGCTAAAAATCGTGTGTTCATGGCGCCGCTGACACGTGCACGTGCGGATAAGGACGGTTTACCAACGTCGATCATGGCGGAATATTATGCCCAACGTGCCAATGCAGGGGTAATTATCTCAGAGGCGACGGCTATTTCACGTCAAGCAATGGGGTGGATTTACGCACCAGGCATTTGGACGAAAGAGCAGATCGAGGCATGGAAGCCTATTACAGAGGCCGTGCACGCAAAGGGCGGCAAGATTGTTTGCCAGATTTGGCATATGGGCCGTCTTGTCCATTCGTCTGTTACAGGTGAGCAGCCGGTTGCGCCGTCACCCTCCACGGCACCAGGATATACGCATACCTATGATGGTAAAAAGTCGTATGAAGAGGCGCGTGCTCTGAGCGTTGATGAGATTCATGAAATCGTGAAAGATTTCGGCCAAGCGGCGCGTAATGCCATTGAGGCCGGCTTTGATGGTGTGCAAATTCACGGGGCTAATGGCTATCTTGTTGATGAGTTCCTCCGCGATGGCACAAATCACCGTGAAGATGAGTATGGTGGAACACCGGAGAAGCGGCTGCGCTTCCTACGGGAAGTGACAGAGAGCGCTATCGCAGCGATTGGGGCGGATCGTGTTGGTGTGCGTCTCTCACCTAATGGTGAAATTCAGGGGGCGATGGATAGCAAGCCGGAGACGGTTTTTGTGCCAGCCGCACAGATGCTACAAGACCTTGGTGTTGCTTGGTTGGAACTACGTGAATCAAGCTCCCAGAGCACATTCCAGATGGAAGCGCCGACAGATCAGCCGAAACTCTCTCCAGAGATTCGTAAAGTCTTTAAGCGACCATTGGTGCTGAATCAGGATTACTCACCAGAAGACGCGAAAGCGGCGGTTGCAGAAGGATCTGCTGACGCTATTAGCTTCGGACGTGATTATATTGCTAATCCGGATCTTGTGGAGCGTTTGGAAAAGAATCTTCCACTTAATGAAGGCGATATCAGCACCTGGTATGGCGCTTGGCATGGTGGAAAAGGATATACAGACTATCCAACGGCGCAGTAATCTTTTGCCTTAGGAAAGATGCCTATAAGCGAAGCGGCCCCGGAAAGAAGGGGCCGCTTTTGTTGTTTAAGATGATGTGATCGGACGTGTAAGCTCATACAGCGCGACGGCGGAAGCGTTGGAGACATTAAGGCTCTCCATAGGGCCCGACATATAAATAGAGGCGATTTCATCGCACGTTTCACGCGTAAGGCGTCGTAAACCAGCCCCTTCTGCGCCCAGAACAAGAGCAACGCGGCGATTGCCAAGTGTCTCGCGGCTTAAACGTTGGCCGCCTGCATCCAAACCAACAACCCATAACCCTGCACGTTGCAGTCCTGCTAAAGCGCGAGAGAGATTCGTTTCACGAATGAGAGGCACGATGTCGAGCCCACCTGACGCGGCTTTGGCCATCGTTCCTGTTTCGGGTGGTGTGTTGCGGTCTTGGACAAGAACAGCGGCGGCCCCCAATGCGGCAGCGGAGCGTAAAATAGCACCGATATTGCGTGGGTCTGTCACTTGATCCAGCACTAAAATAGGGCCGGGGCGTTCAAGAGCTTCGGCAATAATGAGTGGGGTGAGGGGTTCAACACGAAGGCAAACGCCTTGATGAACGGCATCGCGGCCGCAAAGGGCGTCAAGCTGCTCGCGTGCGACAAAGGTTGGTTGGTGCTTGCTGTTATATGGAAGGGAGGATGCGGCTTCCCTTGTGGCAAGGAGTTCGTAAATGGTGCGGTTAGGGTTGTTGAGAGCGGCCTCAACAGCGTGAATGCCATAAATCCAATAGCCATTGCCAGCAGAGGGTTTGCCCTTTTTGGGGATGTCGGGCCCTCGTCCAGAACGATTACGGGAAAGGTTCTGAGAGGGAGGAACGGAGAGACGTGTGCGCGATGATTTCTTAGCCATGATTTCTTTATAATCTGATAGAAGATGCATTGACAGAGCGCATAATGCCTACTATCAAGCACTCAACCTTTTGGAGGGATGCCCGAGTGGCTAAAGGGGGCGGACTGTAAATCCGCTGGCGTACGCCTACGTTGGTTCGAATCCAACTCCCTCCACCAGGTTAGACACAACTCCCCACATAATTGAATATCGCTGCGGGTGCTCATTATTCTCGCAGGGAACCACTAATTGACAGAGTGGTTATATTTTCATATATTTGACGTGTATTAGTATTTTATCTTCCGATATTATCGGAAGAAAGTGGGTGTATTGTGACTAATTACAATATCTTTGGAAACACTTATCCCCCTGATGGATCTCCTCCTAAGCATTTTAGTATTGACTTAGACAATCACAGTTCGTCTCAGTCACCAGTTAGAAATGCTCCGTGGTTGAGTGATACGGCGACTTATGGAGGGCAGGGTGGCCCTAGTGCCAGTACTGCAGGGCGCGGTACGTCTAATGACCAAGTGGCAGGCGGCGGCGGTTATGGATATGACCCTTTTTCAGGGTTCCATTGGGCAAGTAATGTGATTGAATCCCCCGTTACAGACCCTAATTACCAAGGAGAGTATTTTTATTACGGTGCTCAGGAAGGTGGCCGGACGTTAATTGAGCCAGCAATGATTGGTGGGCACTGGGCAAGTAAATTGGGAACGTTGACACCTACTCATCTTGACATCTCAATGCAGTCTGATGGGCATACTTATGGTGTGACGTCGACGTATAAAATGAGTAGTATGAAGGGCCTGAACGTTGGTGACAGTACTTTTACGTACGGTCCGAATGGCTTTCAGTGGCAGACGATTAGTCCTCAGCTGAATACACTGATGCAGCAGCACGGGTATGACACTATTACAAATGCCGCTGCAAATAATATAGCATCAAATAATTTGGTGCCTACTCAAGTGTCTCTTGTATCGCAGTATCATACGCCAGACGGGAATAACTATACGGTTGTGAAAGCGTTGAACCCAGGTGTCGCTTCATCTGGTGCAACGGCTACGCCAACCATTAATATGACTACTGCTCAAAAAAAAGCTGTTTACGTCGTTACATCAAGTCCAATCGATTATAAGAAGACGTTCGATCCATTTCAGCTTTATACAGCCGTGATGAATAGTCCTGATGTTTCAGATGATGACAAAGCAACCTTTTCCCAGACAGTGAACATGACGACAGGGGACAGTGGGAGTGGTAATTACCCAGCCTTTGTTGCTGCTTTTCTAAGTTATGGCATAACGCCGACGCTGTCTGGCGACGTCATTAATCCTAATGGTGCAGGAGGGTTTCAATATACCAACCTACCACCGGGTTTTTGGGACGCGATGTCTAGAAATCACGATACGATTGAAGATGTTATTCATTCTGGTGCAGTTGGAGGTGCCCCAAGCTATATGTATTCGTGCTTCCTCTCTGGTACATTAATACGTACAGAAGGGGGTGATAAACTTATTGAGTCTATCCAAGTTGGGGATCGTGTCTGCGTTGGAGATGCAGAAGGAAGTCTTGCAGGAACACGGCCGGTCACGCGTGTATTGAGGCGTCATGTCTGTGTGGAAACAGATCGTTCGTCTTCTTTCGCGGGGTGGCCTATTCTGATTGTTAAGAATGCCTTTTCTGTAGGTGTGCCGTCGCAGGACTTGCGTGTAACAGCAGAACATTGCTTTTATTTTGATGGGCATTTTGTTCCGGCACGGATGTTGGTGAATGGTGAGAGCATTCGCTATGATGAGCGTTGCAAAGAGTATGACTATCATCACATTGAACTCGACTCTCACGATGTCATCTGGGCAAATAATACGCTGACCGAGAGTTGGCTGGATACAGACACGTTTTTTCAGCAAGGCGTTGATGGAGCTTGGCAGCCTGTTCCTGGGGATCATGAGCTTCTCCAAGGGCCGACTGTGGACATGAGTTCGTGTCGGAGGCTTGAATGGGGGCGGGATTCTGCTTTCCCGCTTGCCGTTGAGCGTAGCTTTGTGGAACCTCTTTATCACAAGCTGGAAGCTCGAGCGGTTCTTTTGCAGCAGCATTCTGTGAAACATATTTCAGAAACTATAAGTGAAGCCCAAAAGGATGATGGGAAAGAGAGTGGTGTCTATCTTGAGTTAGAAGATGGTCGCCGCATAGGCCCGGTGAGGAAGCGCGGTCGCTTTTTATATTTTCCTATCCCTGATGAAGCGGGATCGGCATTGTGGTTGTGCTCAAATGTGTCGCAGCCGAGTGAGGTGGAAGGGCCATTTGTTGATGACCGACGTTACCTTGGGCGGTTAATCGGCATGATTTCTCTCTGGGAAGGAGGACGAGAAATTGCTCTGACCGACCATCTAACGTCAGATCATTTGCCCGGTTGGTTTAAACGAGAGGCGGGGCCTTATCGTTGGACGAACGGCCATGCTGTTTTGCGTTTGCCGAAGCGGAAACCCTCTACATTCATGAGAAAATATATTTTGGTTCTCGAGATTGTTGCGGGAGATTGCGCCGAGCAGGAAACTGCAGATGGGCAAATAGTCTTAGCTGAATAAAATCTACGAAGGGGCCGTTGATGAAGCGGATTGATGTACCAAAAGACTTATTTCTTATGGGAGATTTTTACCCTTTTTCGAGTGATGTAAAGCAAGCTTTGCCTTTCTGGTATAGTGGAATATTTTTTGGTGCTGTATTCCAACGCGCTGAGTTCTGTATGATGCCGGCTTTATGGGAGCAAATAAAGAAACGCTCTGATATTAAAGATGGTGAGGGATGCTACTGGCTTGAGTTTACGCGCGTTGATACAGAGCATGGGAGGATAGCTGGCCCCCCTCAATATGACTTTCCAAATATGCAAACAGTGCAGGCCGCAAAAGAGAAAGTCGGGTTGCTGTCATCTACGCTGTTGATTTTCGGTTTAGAAAAAATATTGGAAAAACATACAGCTTCTTATGGGGCGAAGCGGTATTTTTTCGATGTTTTTGGAGCGGAGTTACTATCATTCTATCGGTTTATTATGCGCAAAGAAGCCTCTTATCCTTACAGAAAGTATGATCTTATTTATCATACAAAGGATGAATGGAAGAATGGAGATTTCTCATATTTTGAGTTAGTTCCTAGGAGTTAGGAAGGAGCGCGTGCCATGAAGAGTTATGAGACGATATTTTTCATGCATGTGTAAAAAACGGGTAATTTTATTTTTCATAATAACCCTGAAATCTGCAAATTTTTGTGTCTATGGTTACTCGAGTTTTATTACCAACGTTATTTTTGTGTGGGATGACTAGATCATGAAAATTGCTCTTATCTGTGATTCATTTAAAGAAAGCCTCTCCTCGTTGGAAGTTTCTCGTGAAGTTGAGCGTGGCTTCCGAACGATTTTCCCTGCTGCTGAGTATGTATCATTTCCGATTGCGGATGGTGGTGAAGGAACAATTCAGGCTCTTGTTGAGGCGACACAGGGGCGTTTGGTCAAGCAAAAGGTGAGTGGCGTCTTAGGACAGCCTGTAACAGCCTCTTTTGGTGTGACGGGAGATAATAAAACGGCTGTTATTGATATGGCAGAAACAGCTGGATTAGGCACATTACCTCCTCAGAAACGCAATCCATTGTGCACCACGACATATGGTGTGGGGGAGCTTGTGCGTGCTGCTCTGGATCATGGGTATCGCCATATTGTTCTTGGTCTGGGCGGAAGTGCGACCAATGATGGTGGTGCTGGCTTTGCTCAAGCGTTGGGTGTGAAATTTTACCAGCGTGATGGGCGTATGCTTCCCGTTGGTGGGGCTGCTCTGGCGGATTTGGATCATATCGATATGTCTGGTCTAGATGAGCGCTTGAAAGAAACACAACTTGATTGTGCCTGCGATGTGACTAATCCTCTACTAGGCCCTTCTGGGGCGTCGCATGTTTTTGGCCCGCAAAAAGGTGCGAGTGCTTCGGATATTGAGCGGCTTGAAGCAGGGCTACGTCATTACGCACAATTGATTGAACGTGATACGGGTCGACAAATTGCAGAACGATCAGGGGCTGGGGCTGCTGGTGGTTTTGGGGCGGGGTTAATGTCGTTCACAGACGCACATTTTCAACCGGGGATCGACCTTATTGCGAAACAGATGAAGCTGGATGACGTTTTTAAAACAGTAGATCTTGTGATTACGGGTGAGGGATCGCTTGATCGTCAGACAGCAAGCGGCAAGGTGCCTGTTGGGATTGCACGCTTGGCAAAAGCACACGGAAAGCCGGTGATCGCTTTAGCTGGGGGAGTGAAAGTAGGGGCTGAAGCAGTTTATGATGAGGGGATTGATGCCTTTTTCCCTGCGGTGCAGCGGCCCTGTTCATTGGAGGAGGCTTTAAAAGAGGCACGAGAGAATGTGCGTCGTTCTGCGGAAAATATTGCACGAACTGTGCGTGTTGGGCAGGCGTTGGCGGCGTCTTGTTAAAAGCGCTTAAGAGGGATCAAGGAAAGACAGGCGGAGCTGTGTATCCGCCTTGTCTTGTGGCACTAACCCTGAGACGGTAATGCCGAGCAGTCGGACGGGGCGTGGAAGTGGGAAGAAGCTTTCTAAAATATGTTTTCCTGCGACAAAAAGCATGTGCTGATTATTAATGGGATCGTGCAGTGTTCGAGCGCGCGTGCTGGTTTGGAAGTCGTTTGTTCGTATTTTAACCGTTACTGTACAGCCTGTTAGTTTGCGTTGTAGGCAAGATTCCCAAACTTTAACGGTGAGTTTCTCAAGGATTGTGAGAAGTGTTGGGAGGTCATTACTGTCTTGACTGAATGTCGTTTCATTGCCGATAGATTTGCGTGGGCGATGGGGTTCGACGGGGCGGTGATCAATACCGCGGGCAATATAATAGTAAAAGGAAGCTGCACTCCCAAAATGGGCACGTAAGAGCTCCATAGAGCAACGCTTAAGATCAGCTCCAGTACGAACGCCTAAAGCATGCATCTTTGCCGTTGTTGCAGGGCCGATCCCATGGAAGGCTTCTACAGGAAGGGAGGCGGCAAAAGCGGGCCCTTGCTTTGGGGTGATGACGAAAAGGCCGTTGGGTTTGTTTTGGTCAGAAGCGAGTTTGGCGAGGAAGCGATTATAAGAGACGCCAGCTGAAGCGGTCAGTTGAGTTTGTTGGGCAATATCGCGTCGAATAGCTTCTGCAATGGCAGTGGCTGAGCCAAAGTTCCCGAGGTAATCAGTGACGTCAAGAGCAGCTTCATCAAGGGCTAGTGGTTGAATGAGAGGCGTGTAGCGAGAAAAAATAGCGTGTATTTGTGCTGAAACAGCGCGGTATTTTTCTGGGTGTGGTGGAATAAAAATCAAATCAGGACAGAGGCGCTGCGCTGTGCGTGATGGCATAGCTGAGCGAACCCCATAGCGGCGCGCTTCGTAACTGGCAGCGGCGACGACACCACGTGCTTCAGACCGCCCCACCGCAACGGGGCGCTGGCGTAAAGTGGGGTCATCGCGTTGTTCGATGGAGGCGTAAAAGGCATCCATATCAATATGGAGAATGCGTCTTATCACAGAGGGGTTAGACTCGCGGATCATGATAGAGGGAGTAAATTTCTATTCTTCAACGATTATAGAGATATTTTGTATCATAAGGGGATTAATAATAAGAATCTCATGCAAGAACAAGAGTGTAAAGTTTAATAGTTTATTACATTTCAGTCTTGTTTTTATATTTCCTCTTTCTATGAGAATAAATAATATTGATTTAGTAGCGATATTGGCATAGATATCAATTATAAGATCTATATTGTGTCTAATCCTTGTTGGATAGCTGTTGTTTAATAGTAAAAATAGGAGAGTATAGGATGCCCTCTCAGCGACGCATGTACCGACTGTTAATGTCGACATCGTATCTCTGCTTATATGCTGGGGTGGGTGGTGCTTTCCTAACGTTGAACGAGGCACAAGCTCTTCCATCAGATCCCCCTTATGTCACAAATGATGGTTCGACAGTGACCTATTCACCGGCTGCCGGAACAGTTTTGAAACAGGCTGATCATGGTGGTGTGATTTATGATAGTGGCTCAAATATTAACCTTGTCCAGGATGGGCCTGGTATAACAGAGCTTGTAAGTAATGAATCTCGCTTATGCTCACCATCATATAATTGCGTTAATTATCAAGGTGGTGCGACAATTGTTAAACAAGGTACGTTGCGTATTGTTGGGAATGCGAACACATATGATGATAAAGGGAATGAAACAAATCTAATACAAACAACGAATGGAACATTACCCAATACATCATATGCAGAGGTTGATAGTGGTGGTGTCCTTGACGTCAGTGGCAGTAATGGATGGCGTAATACGGCACTTTCCAGCAGTGGTGTCGCATTAGGGGGCTTGAGAGGCAGCGGTACTGTTATCTTGGGTGATTCTGCGCAGATTGATTTGCGGCCTGCGGGGGGCATTGATGGGAAGCCTTTTGAGAGTACCTTTTCTGGTACGATAACGGCAAACCAAGCTAAGTACCAAAGCTCCGGTCTTATTATTGATAATGGCACTCTTACGCTTGATCATGCGCCAAGTGTTGAAGGAAACTTGGTTTGGATTGGGACCACGTCAGCACAGCCTGCTACGTTAAATATCACAAACGGTACTCAAATGACGGTATTCCGTGATTTGCAAGCTGGCATCACGACAACGGATAAAGCAAGCGGACATCAGCCAACCGATGGCATTATCAATGTATCGGGACCAGGAACAAAGGTAACGGTTAATAGCTTACTTGGTGTGGCTTCTGCTGATTGGTTTGTGCGTGGTGGGGAATACGCCGCAGGTGGTGCCGCAGCTTTAACCGATGCGGCTAAACAAGACTTAGAAGGCGGACTTGGAAAGGTCCAAGGGACGGTTTCTATTACAAATGGCGCGATGCTTTCTGCCCCGCTTGTGACATTAGGGTTTGCGGGTTTTGGTAATAATTTTTGGAATGGCATTGTTGCAGGGAACGGCACGTTAACGGTTGGAGGTGGAGATAGCGCCAATAAGGCCGCTCAGCTTCTTGTTGGCTTGAAAGAGGATAAAACAGCCCAAGATGGGTATTCTCTTTTAAATGCATCAAGTAGCAACTTAGCTTTATGGGTTAACTCTCGTGGTAACGGCACAGTTAATATTGACCGTGGTGGGGTTATCACAACGTCTAAGGTGACTTTGGGGGCGCCGGAGCAAAATGGTGTTCCCAATGCTGGAGCCGTACATGGTGATGTGAATCTTAACGAAGGCGGTATTTTACAAGTTTTGGGTCAAGGAGCGGATGCTTCTCATGATGCTATTGTTAATTTCAACAATACGTCACTTGGCCAACGTGGGACTTTTTCCTTAAATGGAGGCACTCTTCAGGCTATTGGAGGTGATTTATACGCCTCAATGGATTTGAATTTTCAAAAGACGAATGACACTATATTTTCAACAATTGATACAAATAAACATAATATTGTCCTTGCCGGTCAATTAACAGGAACGGGTGGATTAAAGAAGACATCAGAAGGAACGTTGACCGTAGGGGCATTAGCCACAGGAAATGCAGCGAATGAAGGTTATCTTTCTGGCAAAGGCCAAAATACATATTCTGGTGGGACAGATATTGAACAAGGCCAGATTTCTGGAACAGCTGGTAGTTTTGGAACGGGAACGATTAACGTCCAGAAAAATGCTAAGCTGGATGTAGATCAAGAGACGTCTGTGGGTCAGGATGTGCAAACTCCTGCTGACACGCCCAAATCAACAAATAGTTTAAGTAACAATCTTACCGGTCAAGGTGAGTTTGATAAACGTGGTAATGGCACATTGTATTACACGGGAGACGGAAGCGGTTTTTCTGGTAATGCCACTGTGCAAGCTGGGGCTATGGTGGTTTATGGCAATCTAAGTGGCGCGTCAGTCATCTCCATTGCTCCAAAGGCCGGGCTGTACGGAAGCGGAGGGAGCTTTGGCTCTGGAACCGTAGATGTACAACAGGGTGCTAAGTTTACCATTGATCAAACAAAACCAGACAATCATTCGTCATCGCCTGATGGACAGACAGAAGCAAATACCTTGAAATCTGTTCTTAAGGGACAAGGTGATTTTAATAAAACCGGCAGTGGTACACTGTATTATACAGGTGATGGCAGTGGGTTTGCGGGCAATACTACCGTGCAAGCGGGAACGATGGCCGTTAGTGGTAACCTAAATGGTGCGCCGCTAATCTCTGTTTTACAGGGAGCTGTTTTATCCGGTGCTGGAGGTAGTTTTGGTTCTGGTCGAATAGATGTGCAAAAAGGCGCGGTTTTTGAGCTTTCCCAGGCTGCTCCTGCGGCCGCAGCATCAGATAGTCCGAGCGCGTCTAATACCTTTAAAGCTGTTCTAACAGGGCAGGGCGATCTTAATAAAACGGGCGCTGGTACCGCGTATTATAATGGCGATAGCGCTGGTTTCTCAGGAAATGCGAACGTTCAAGCTGGTATGATGGTGGTGCAGAGCACGTTAAAAAATACACCATTAATAACGGTCGCGCAGGGCGCAGGGCTTGCTGGAACGGTGGGAAGTTTTGGTTCCGGTACAATAGATTTAAAGAAAGATGGAAGGCTTGACCTTAACCAGTCTGTTTCTTCAAATAATGGGACATCAGACAGTGCTAATGAAAAAAATAGTTTCAAAACGCATTTAACAGGCGAGGGTCTCTTTAACAAAACCGGAGATGGAGCGTTGCATTATGCTGCTGATGGCAGCGGCTTTACGGGAACAGCGAACGTTCAATCTGGGAGCATGGCTGTTGATGGGAACCTTCGGAATGCAGGGCTCATCACTGTTTCTCAGGGGGCTGGTCTTTCTGGCACAACGAATAGCTTTGGCTCTGGTGTTGTGGATGTTCAAAAGAACGCGAGCTTTGATCTCTCGCCCTCGTCTTCTGATGCTGGGAGTGCAGCGAATACATCGCAAACGGTCTTAAAGGGTGAGGGTCTCTTTAATAAAACCGGCGATGGAGCGTTGCATTACGCTGCTGATGGCAGCGGCTTTACGGGAACAGCGAATGTTCAATCTGGGAGCATGGCCGTTGATGGGAACCTCCGGAATGCAGGGCTCATCACCGTCTCTCAGGGGGCTGGTCTTGCTGGCACAACGAATAGCTTTGGCTCTGGCGTTGTAGATGTTCAAAAGAACGCGACGCTGACAGTTGCTCAGGGAGCACCGACAGAAAGCGCAGCAACAAATCCCGTAAAAAGTAATAACGTTGCGACCAATACACTTGAAGTGTCACGTTTGAGGAAGAGTTCTTCAGCTCTACACAGTGTGTCATTATCGCGTTTAATGACACGGAGTAATATAGCCAACACATCGCTGTTTGCGTCACTTGCACAGAATAATGCGAGTACAGAGGCAGACCATACAACGTCAACCGATACGCTCAAGACAACACTTAAAGGACAGGGAGATTTTAAAAAAACAGGCAGTGGAACTCTGCATTATGCCGGGGATGGCAGTGCTTTCACCGGGAATGCAACGGTCCAAGAGGGGATTATGGCCGTTGATAGTAACTTAAGAAATGCCGAGCTTATAACGGTTGCTCCAACTGCAGGGTTGTCTGGTACGGGGGGAAGCTTCGGGTCTGGTACTATTGATGTTCAACAAAATGGTAAGCTCAATATCGCTCAAGATGGAGCGACGGAGAATGACGCCGCAGAGACATCTGCCAATACATTACAGAGCACCCTAAAGGGGCAGGGAGAGTTTGATAAGACCGGAAGTGGTGCTCTGTATTATACAGGGGATGGTCGCAGCTTTGGCGGGAATACCTCTGTGCAAGCGGGCACGATGGTGGTCAATAACACTCTAGGTGATGAGAAAACCTCATCCATGTCGGTCGCTCAGGGAGCCACACTTTCTGGTAATGGAACTGTGGGAGGCAACACGACGGTCTCTGGGACACTAGCACCAGGGAACAGTGATGGGGCGCATGCGATTGGCACTCTGCGTGTCAATGGGAACCTCACCATGTCGAATGGATCGACGTTCTATGCAGAAGCGAAAGATGGAAATGCGGATAACGTCCTCGTGTCAGGGAAGGCCGATTTAAGCGGAGCAAAGGCATCGTTTAATGTGCTCGATAACCGCCCCATGCAAAGTGGTAACGTTTATAATCTCGTGCAGGCTAGTGGCGGTCTTCTGACCCATTTTGGGGGGTATCAATCTAATGTTCAGGGGGCGTATCCGTATTTAAAGCCTGAACTTACGTATACGGCAACTAATGCTCAGGTGACGGTTGCTGATGTGCGTGGCTCCGGTACGAACCCCAAGCCTGATGATGGCAATCATAATGGTTCATCGAACACTGGTGGCGG
>NZ_KB899336.1:0-78821 GCF_000378165.1 Saccharibacter floricola DSM 15669 | reverse complement strand
ATCATAATGGTTCGTCGAACACTGGTGGCGGCACGAACAGCAAGCCTGACGATGGCAATCATAATGGTTCGTCGAACACTGGTGGCGGCACGAACCCCAAGCCCAATGATGGCGGGGCTACGAATAATGGTAGTCACACACATAATGAAACCGGAAACGGGAGTAATAATACGGGTGGTTCTGGTGGCAATAGCGGCAATAATCCGCCAACGCCAACGCCAACGCCAACGCCAACGCCAACGCCAACGCCAACGCCACAAGTGCCTAACTTTCATCTCCAAGCTGAGACACGCAATGAGAGTGCCGCTGCAACAGGTTTAGGACAAATGGTGGCTGCAACGCATGGTGGTGGCGCTTTGGGGGATGCTATCGTTAATCTAAAGACGCCGGAAGCGCATAATGCGCTCAATGCTTTGTCTGGTGAGATCTATGGCAGTACGAAGACAGCCATGGTGAATGATAGTTTTTATCTCCGTGATGCGTCGATTAATCGGTTGGATTGCATTGATGATACGTTGCGTTTGTGCCCAACAGGAGGAACAGAACAAAAGCCTGGAGGCGTTGATCCTAACCATCGTGTTACCGTGTGGGGGCAAGTATATGGGTCACGAGGGGGTAATAGTGGCAGTGGTTCAAACTACCTGAATGCAGCTCACCTAAATCAGAATGCTGTTGGATGGATTATGGGGGCGGATACTGACGTGCACGGATGGCGTGTTGGTGGATTGCTGGCTTATGGACGGTCTATGTTCTCTAATGGGGGATCACGCCGCTCCTCAGGTTATGCCAACAATGCTTCTCTCGGTGTGTACGGGGGGACGTCATGGGGCGTTGGGGGCATTACGCCAACAGCGCGCATTACTCTGAAGATGGGCGCGGACTATACGTGGAATGTGCTACAGACCAACCGCCGTATTACAATTCCGGGTTTTTCGGATCATACGAAGTCAACAAGCCTAGCAGGAACAGCGCAGGCTTATGCAGAGACGGGCTATCGTTTTGTAGCGAAGCTGGGCGGGTCTGCTCTTGAGCTGGAGCCTTTTGCGAGAATGACCTATGTCAGCTACCAGCAAGGGGCTTTTCGGGAGCATGGGGGTCTAACGGCTCTTAACGTTCGTGGACAGCAAAGCAACCTAGGATATTCGACTGTTGGCTTAAAAGCGGCATCGTCCTTTGACCTTGGTTCTGTGGTTTTCTCGACGCACGGAAGTCTCGCTTATCGTCGGGCCTTTGGTGCGTTGCGTGGGACGGCGCGAGAGCGCTTTAATCAAGCAGGTGGCGGCGTTGGATATGATATGAGTGTGATAGGAACGCCTATCTCTGCAGATACGGCCGTGGTGAACACGGGAGTGTCCGCTCATCTCGCGCGTGATCTAACAGTACAACTGGATTATATCGGCCAATATGGTAACCACCTGACAACGAGCGGTGGAACAGGTAAAATCAGTTATAAGTTCTGAGAACATCCTCAGAAGGTATGAAAAAGGAGGGGAATTCCCCTCCTTTTTTGTAGGTTCAAGAACGTGCCGTTCACGCGACGGGTGGGATACGGTCTTTCATTTCCAACTCAAGGTCTTGAAGAATGAACCGCCACTCAGCATCAATGTTACTAAAGACCTTATGGGCGTGGATTTGGGCCCAGAGGTCATGAATCTGGTCGCTTAATGAAGCGCGGATAGCGCTTTCTGCAGCGCAGATGGTAGGATTGGTGCGAAGCTGGTCGAGTTCTTGTCGCAGAGCCTCCTGTCGATCCATCATCCATACATTGCGTTCATGCTGTGGGTCTTTGGCTTGCAAGCCAAAGGCATTCGCCCATTGGTTGGTATAGCGGCTTGTGTCGAGGTCTTTCTTCGCATCAGCTCCGCTATTACGCGCATGTTTCCATGTCCATTCAGCGATTGATTTAAAGTAATAATGGGAGATGGAAATACGGTCGAAATGCCCTTCATCGGCAAAAGCAGGGTCATGAGGGAAACCAGCAGGAGGATGCTGGTATTCATGCCGGTCGCCATTGGTGAGGCGGAACATATAGGGCGTTACAGGGTTCCAGACCGGATGGTGAGGGCGAGAATGGAGAGTTCTGTTAGGGCGGCACGCTGATTTAACTAAGCGCCAACCTTCACCAATGGCCCCATTGCCAATAATGCGGAAATTGCGCTGGGTGAGGGGCTTAGCAAGATCAGCGAGACCATTGTCGTTTTTGCGCGAGCCAATGAAGCGCCAATTAATAGCGAGTGCATCGGTTTGCCAATGGTCAATCCAGTCAAGATAGTCGTGTAAGGATGGATACGCTTTGGGGTCAAGCGTGATGAACTCGTCCCCATCCATAATGAAGCACCATTGGAAATTTAGAATATCAGGCAGAACATTAAGGGCATGACCATAGGCCTTAAATTGTGGACTTGTGCCTGCGGCTGTTGGGTTGTCGATCCATGTAATAAGTCCTTCCTCAGCGAGTTCAGCAAGGAGGGCTTCGGACTTATCGGTATTGTCATTACTGTAGATGAAGAAATGCTCGACACCGAGCGTGCGATGATAGGCGATCCATTCAAGGAGATAGAGCCCTTCATTACGCATGGTGGTAAGCATGCAAACGCGACGTTGCGGTTCAATCGTGCGACGGGCGGCATGGGTAAGTGCGTGCAGGAGGCCCGCAAAAGAACCATCCGCGCCACTGTCAGCAAGGAAAGAGTCTTCTTCAGGAGAATGTATTTTTTGCGGGGTTGGGAAAGGACTAATAGAGCGGCCTGCATGGGCCCAGCGTTTTTGCTCCCACGTGGCGAGTTGTGGGAAGGCTTTCTCCAGCCATATGTTAGGCGGCATGTGAGAGGCGAGCTTTTGGCGAAGCGCACGATCATGGAGGAGCCGCTCACCGACGCGTTCTATAACATTCCATCGTATGATGGGCAGGAGGCTATCCAAAGCGGGGAGAAGGGCATCACCTTGATACTCTTCAATAAAGGAAACACATGCAGTCGCTGTGAGACTACGACGGAAAAGGCCCGTAATCGCTTGTGCGATATGGTGGAGATGATCCGTGCCCTGAATGGGAATCAGGCTATATTCTTCCCATCGCATCACATGGTGACAGTCTCCGACAACTGGGTTTTCTGTTTTGCCGTCATGAAACGGGCGGGTGGTCATATATTTGCCAGGACGTGCAGGGTCTTCAAGTGCGACAAACTGCCCTTGGTCACCACTGACGCGGGACACAATACTTAAGGCCGTGCCGCGAGCTGTGAAGTGTTCAAGCCAGATTTGCGGCTGCTTCTGCCCTGGACCTGTTGTGAGGAAGAGGTAGCCGGGGATGGCCTCGATCTTCATGGCAATAAGTGGCGTAAAGCCAGAATTATTTGGATAACGGGCATTATAAAGCTGGCCATTATCAAGCTTTACAGCGAGATGGGCCTCATGGGCTGTTTCTATATGGAAGAAAGAGACAGCGTTATTGGGTACAGCTGGTGTGTGTGGATCCCTGTTGTGAGACATGCCGTTTTTTCCCTTAGTATTCGGTGTCATGAGACCATCATCGTGCGTGTTGTTATAAGGGGCAGCTCATGGAAGAGGCAAGAAAAGAGCGGCACAGCGCGATAATGAAAAAGCCTTTAGTGTCATTTGCCTTCATTCTGACAGAGGGAATGCGTAGCGTAGCCCTGTATCTGATGATGAAGGAGATGATCATGACAGAGCATTCTATCCCCCGTATTCCGTTGCATGATGGTCATTCTATCCCTCAAATTGGGCTTGGTGTGTGGCAAACCCCAGAGGATCAAACGGCAGATGTCGTGCGTAAGGCGATTTCTTTGGGATATCGTGCTGTCGATACAGCGCGCTTGTATAAAAATGAAGCTGGCGTTGGTGAAGGTTTGGAACACCATCCTGATGTTTGTGTGACCACCAAGCTATGGAATGACGATCAAGGTTATGATGCGGCACTGCGTGCATTTGATCATAGCGCGCACTTATTGCGTCGTGATGTGATTGATTTTTATTTGATCCATTGGCCGATGCCCCATCAAGGACAGTATGTTGAGACGTGGAAGGCGTTGATTCATCTCAAGAAAGAGGGGCGCGTGCGTTCGATCGGCGTCTCTAATTTTGCAGAGGAACATCTTGAACGGATTATCGGGGAAACGGGTGAGGTTCCGGTGCTCAACCAGATTGAGCTTCACCCCTATTTCCAGCAAAAAGCGCTGAGGGAGTTTCATTTAAAGCATCATATTCAAACGGAAGCGTGGCGCCCTCTGGGCAAAGGGGCGATTTTGGATAATCCTGTCATTGGTGAGATCGCCAAGAGACATAGCAAAAGTCCGGCTCAGATTATTTTGCGTTGGCACGTGCAGAATGATCTGGTCGTGATTCCAAAATCTGTTCATCCACAGCGGATGGCTGAAAATATTGCTGTTTTTGACTTTCAGCTAAACCATGAAGAAATGGCCCAAATGGCGTCTCTTGACCGGGCTGATGGACGGATGGGGGAAGACCCTATGACGGTACGTTTTTAGGCGGAGTTTCTATAGGTCGATAGGAGAAACTCTCCCATCGACCTATGGGTTTAGATATCAAGAAGCTCTACCGAATCCGCATGCTCTTGAATAAAGCGGAAGCGCAGCTCGGGCTTACGCCCCATGAGGCTCTCAATCCGGTCGCGTGTGAGGAGGTTGTCTTCAGGCGGGATCGTGACACGGAGCAACGTGCGGCGCGCTGGGTTCATGGTCGTTTCTTTAAGGTCAGAAACGGGCATTTCTCCCAAGCCTTTAAAGCGGGAAATCTCAACCTTTGCATTGGGTTTGAAGTCCGTTTTCAAGCGGCGAACACGGTCTTGGTCGTTCATCGCATAAACGGTTTTGCCCCCATGTGTGAGACGGTAAAGCGGCGGTTGTGCCAAAAAGAGATGGCCATCGCGCACGAGCTCGGGCATTTCCCGATAGAAAAATGTCATCAGCAAGCTGGCAATATGGGCCCCGTCCACATCGGCATCGGTCATGATGATGATGCGGCCATAACGGAGGCGATCTAGATTAAGCTGTTTCCCAATGCCGCACCCTAATGCTTCGATAAGGTCACGAAGTTCTTGGTTGGCATGAAGCTTTTCTGCTGTAGCCGACGCCACATTGAGGATTTTCCCCCTCAGAGGGAGAACAGCTTGCGTTTCACGGTCGCGTGCTTGACGGGCAGACCCACCAGCGGATTCCCCTTCGACAAGGAAAATTTCGGTATCATGAGCATTCGTGCGGCTGCAGTCGGTCAGCTTGCCGGGCAGGCGGAGCTTACGGGTCGCACTTTTGCGGGACGTTTCTTTATTCTCACGTCGGCGTAAACGTTCTTCGGCACGCTCAACAATATAGCCGACAAGAGCATCAGCCTGCTGTGGATTCCCACCGAGCCAATGGTCGATTCTGTCGCGCAGAGCCCCTTCAACAAGGCGGCTGGCTTCTTGTGTCGTGAGGCGGTCTTTTGTTTGGCCCTGAAATTGCGGGTCACGAATAAAGACGGAGAGTTTCGCATTAATCGTCCCCAGCACATCTTCTGCTGTGATGGCAGCTGAACGACGAATTTTGCGCTGGTCTCCCCAATGACGGAAGCCCTTTACGAGCGCGGCGCGTAGTCCGTTTTCATGCGTGCCCCCTTGGGGGGTTGGAATCGTGTTGCAGTAGGATGTTAGGCCGCTGGTGCCACGATCAAGAAAAGCAACGGCCCACTCCACGCGTCCGCCTGTTTTACCATCAGCTGTGCGGGGAAGATCCGCTTCTCCAGCCCAGAGAGGGGTGAGAAGTGTGTTTTCATTGTTAATCTCCGCGCGCAGAGCGTCGGCTAACCCATTGGGGTAATGGATGACGTCTTCTTTGGGCGGGGTATCGTCCCCTTTTAAAAGATCAGGGTTGCAAGACCACCGAATCGTCACTCCACGGAAAAGGGCTGCTTTATTTTTGCATAAGCGATAGAGCCGGATAGCGGAGAAAGCTTGTTTACCGAAAATCTCAGGGTCTGGCTGGAAACGAACGGTCGTGCCGCGTTGGCGTGCAGGAGCCTTGCTTGTCTCAAGGTCAGAGGTCGGCAGTCCACGGGAAAAAAGCTGACGAAAGCGTGTGCGATCGCGCGTTACTTCTACCTCAAGTCGTTCGGAGAGGGCGTTGACTACAGAGCTTCCAACACCGTGCAGCCCGCCAGAGGTCTCGTATGACTTTCCCGAGAATTTTCCACCGGCATGAAGGGTGGTGAAAATAACTTCGAGAGCTGATTTCCCTGGGAAACGCGGATGAGGATCCGTGGGGATTCCGCGGCCATTGTCATGCACCATAAGGGTATGCGCGTCTTCTAACACGACCTCAATAGAGGTGGCATGACCTGCGACAGCCTCATCCATCGCATTATCAATAATTTCGGAGGCCAAGTGATGATAGGCATTATCATCAGTGCCACCAATATACATGCCAGGACGGCGACGGACAGGTTCTAGTCCTTCTAGAACTTCAATATCCTGAGCGCCATAATCGGTCATAGAGTCAAGCTTTCGGCGTTACGGTGGAGGGCATCGGCGGAGGGGCGGTGAAGAGCTACTCCCTGCGTGAACATATGAGTGCTCTATGTTTCCTGCCACCCTCCGCTATAGCATGTAAAGCGTGTTATTTATGATGAGCGGTGCGGCCGTGGCGGCTGCGCACGGCAGGGCGTGGAGCGGTGCAGCTTTCGTAAGAAGCAGGCTGCGCGATGTCTTTGGCCTCAGCATAATGGGAGAGATCGTCTGCCGTGTCTAACGCGGCGAGCTCATCAAACATAGGTACGCGCTGATCGCAGAAAACAGTGCCAGATTTTAGCCCTCCTAGGGATTGTACATCGGCAAGTTGGGTGATGTAATCATCACGTTTGCGATCCCCTTGGCGGCCATACGTGCTGTGGAAATAGGTTTCGATTCGTTTTTCAGCTTTATTGAGAAGAGGGCGGAAATGCCCCACGAACTCATTATAGCGGCTTTGCGTTTTGCAAGACAGGGCCGTGACCATCAGCTCAGATTTCAGCCCTTCAAGGTTGAAGGCCGCATGAATATCATTGGAGGGGTGGCAGGCAGCAGCACGGGCTGAAGGACTCCCAACAAGGACGCTAAAAATAGCAAGCGTGGCCCCGAAAGAACGGAAAGAAAAAGAGCGACAGGAAACAGGCATTCGGCAAACTCCCACTGACAAGTCTTTCGCGTATATCATGAGTTTCTTAAAGAAGGCATCGTATAAGAAAGAAAATTCGTTTCGTGACATTCTCTTTCACGCCAAGAGAGCCTATCCTCTTCTTTTCTTTTATGCCTGATGACAGGGTGAAGTCTGCTTAAGTCTTCCCCGTTTTTTTCTGGAGTTGAACGTGCATTTGCGAGGTTCTATTTTAGGTGCGGGGACGCTGGGCGCCGCTCTCCTGTCTCTTTCCGGTTGTGCCCAACAGCCTGTTTTGCCACAGGTTGCCTCGGCTCCTAACCCTTTTGCGTATGACAAAATATCGTCTCTTTGTCAGGTTGCTCCCCTCCAGACGGCGCCTAATGGTGCGTTGAGTGTGGATATGACCGTTGGGAGTGGTGAAGGGGCTTGTGCTGTCTCAGTGAGTAAAGAAGGCGGTGGAAGCTATGCGTCTTTTGGGGTGAATGCACCGCCTGAGCATGGCAAGGCATTTCTCTATAATTATGATGGCCGCACCTATATCCGCTATACGCCGGTTACAGCGTATGATGGAACGGATCAATTCGGCGTGGAGCTGATTTCAGAGCATGCTCAGCCTCGGCGCGAGTTGACCGTTAAGGTCAAAGTAGAGGCTGTGGGAGTGACGGCACCTAAAGCAGCTCCCGTAGCGGCAGCACCTTCTAAAGC
Organism: Saccharibacter floricola DSM 15669; assembly: GCF_000378165.1. GTDB lineage: Bacteria > Pseudomonadota > Alphaproteobacteria > Acetobacterales > Acetobacteraceae > Saccharibacter > Saccharibacter floricola. The sequence continues at coordinate 70,971 of NZ_KB899336.1, read as the reverse complement.
TGCGGTGGTGCCTTCCAAACAAAAGACCTCCTCTACGCATGCTGTGCGTAAAGCAACGTCACGTTATCGGAAGGCGCGCGTTCATCATTAATGTGAGCGTGTGATGATAAAAAAGGCCGGGATAGTCCCCGGCCTTTTTTATGGTGATTGCGATTAAGCTGTTCCGGCTATTCTCTTATTGAAAGTCAATTTCAACGCGGCGGTTTTGTGCTTCACGTGCGCCATTGGCTGTAGGGATGAGGGGCTGACTACTGCCATAGCCTTTTACTGCAATGAGGCCTGAGGCAATACCATCGCGGACAAGCTCGGCTTTTACGCTATTAGCACGACGTAGGGAGAGTGCTTGGTTAAAGTTTCTTCCACGTGCCGTGAGGCTGCCAGAGCTATCTGTATGGCCATTAATATGGATACGCGTGAATTGCGCTGATGTTGAGTTACGTGCGGCTGTTGCGACAATAGCGCGGGCCCGATCGCTTAATGTACTGGAGTCCCAATCGAAGAAGACAAGGTACGTCCGCACAGGTGTTGGGGCGGGGGCAGCCGTTGTAGGGGCAACCTTAGGAGGAGGGGGAGCTGGGTTAAATTCATAACGGAGTCCCAGCATCAAAGAGTGATTAAAATCTGTGCGTGAGCCACGACGACCACTTACGCTGTCACCCGTTCCACCATTAACGAGAGCAAGATCTCCCGATGCGCTTGCATTGTGTCGATGGCGACCAGCAATCGTATAAAAGCGATATTCAACCGTTGTGGACAGACCGACAACCCATGGCACAGGGAGGGAGGCACCTAACATAGCTTGATAAGCAAACCCGCCAGCTGTGCTGCCGACATGTTGATTATAATTATGCTGCGTTCCGCGTAGGTTAGTGTTCATGGACTGCCAACCATAGCCTAGACCAGCCCCGAAATAGGGATAAATCCAGTTTTGTCCGATATCCATATCGAAGAACGCATTGGCCATGACACCATATTTTTGCTGATGGCCGCTCGTTGTCATCGGAATGTTGGCGCCGTGGAATCCAGAGTAGCGATTCTTGCGGTAGTTCCCCTCAATTTCAACGCGGAAACCATTATCAAGCCCCCAACCGATGCTTCCAAGGCCTGTATAGCCAGCATCATACTCATCCCGTCCCCGTGGGAAGAGGCGTGTATGAGGGTTGACCCGCTGAGCCTGATTAAAGCTTGCCCCACCCGCACCAGAAACGTACAGCCCACGGACAGGCTGAGCATGAGCAAAGCCAAAGGCTAGCACAGACATGCTTGCTGCTAACCCGCTACGTGCTAACAGAGCCATGACGGTGGTGCGTTGTATCATGTGATTACTCTCCAACCAGACAGACGGTATTCTTTTCGCTGAAACTGCACGGAAGTGCAATGTATATTGAGAAAATAGCATGGGGAACCGAGCTATTTATATGTCGATGTCTTTACGTGACCCAAGCGATTTTTCAAATGGGTCAGCGCAGTTTTTTACATCGACTTCAATAATCCATAAGTCAGGATCGTAACGTTTTTGCCGCTCTAGATACAAATCGGCTTTTTCGGGGGCACTTTGCGTCTCATCATGGTCGAACTCATGTCGTCTCCATGATGTGCCTTGTTCTTGTAAGATGACACGACTGCCTGAAGGATCAGTCAGAGTAATGAAGATACTTCCGGCGTCTTCATCTCCCTTCTGGACAATCAGAGCGGGTGTTCCTTCATCATTGAGCTTACGCATGGTTGCGCGAATCCAAAAACCGCTCTTCAGTCCAAACATAAATTTTGTCCTTTAGAAATGAGGTGCAGGAGGATAAGGGAGATCGACCGGGACACTCTGTACAGCTGCTTGATACGCTGCTTGTGATGTTAAAAGCTGTGCTGCAGCACTGATATCACTCTCAGTTCCGTTTCTAGCCGGGCATTGGGCTCGGATAGCACTGGCTTTGTAAGCGGAGAGAGGTGTGCGCTGCGAGCGTGCTTGATAGAGAGCATCTTGTTCTAATGAACGGCCATGTTCAAGCGTAGAAATTTGGGCGGTAAGATTAGGTCGTGTCATGCAAACCTGTGGGAAGAGACCTAATGTCTGTATCGGCCAACCGAGAGGGGCGATATTTCGTCCCCAGCTGACGAGAATCCGCCCCTGGTTGGGGAGTTCTCCAGCTATTTGAACCAGACCTTTCCCATATGTGCTGCTCCCAATAATAACTGCACGATGGTGGTCAGCAAGGGCGGAGGCTAGAACCTCTGAGGCACTCGCAGTTTGGCCGTCAACGAGAATAGCCAAAGGAGCGTTATCGGTCAGATCACCTCCTTGGATGGCCCAAATATGATTGGCCGCTCGATAGCGCCCCTCTGTTGTCGTGATGACCCCCTGGTTAAGGAGCAGTGCTGCCGTCACAACAGCTTGTTGGAGCACCCCGCCGTGGTTGCCTCGGAGGTCTAAGATCAAACCGGGTAAATGCTTTTGAGTAGAAGAAGAGGGGGGATCTCCCTCTTGGTCAGAGACGTCGTTATTATCCGTTAATGCTGAAATATACTGACTGACTTCATCGGCTGTATGATCAGAAAATTGAGTGATGCGTAGAATGGGATAGGGTCCATAGGCACTCAAGAAAACCGTCTCTTGAGGGAGATAAGCACGGTTAAGGGAAAAGGTTTGCTCGTCTCCTGAAGGTGCCCTAACGGTAATGGTTATTGGGCTGCCGGATGGACCGACGAGCCAATGGGTTAGGGTTGCTAAGGGAACGCGCCGCACATTGTGGCCATTAACGGCAATAAGGCTTTGCCCCGCACTAATTCCTTGAGCCCAAGCATCGCCATTGACGTTAACGTTGCTGATGGTGGGGTAAGATACTTCTTGATGACGAGCGAGTGTTAGCCCAATAGACGCGTCTTTATCTCGTTTATTGGGGTTTATTTGCTGGATATTCTGGGGAGGAATATAGCGCGAATAAGGATCTATATTGTGGAAAAGAGTAGCGAAGAAGTGCGTAATAATGCCGTTGCTCCCAGCCGCTCTTAGAGGAGCGCTGTGGGGCCAGCTGTTTTGAATAACGTCCAAAATGAGATCGATCCACAGCATACGGTCGTCATCGTGAGGCAAGGGGCGTGTCAAAAGAATTTGATTGCGAGCATGTAGAACAAAAGTCTCAGGGCGGCCTGGGCTGGAGGGAGAGGTTGTTGTTGTGACAGAAAGAGCTGGATCAATGGTAAGAATTCCATCCAGTCCCCATAAGGCCAGTTCTCTCATAGAATGAGCATGTAACGTGCGGGGGGCGATGAAACTTAGAGCCGATGCAAGAATGTTGCGTACATAATCGGTTTCAGAAAAACTGTCTTGCAGAGGAGGTGAGTTGTGGCTTGCTTCGGTTGGTGAGGGAGGATTGTTCGCAGGAGAGCGGCTGATAGGTGGTTGAGCCACACCTACAGGTGATGTGATTAAAACACCTGCGACAATAAGGGCCATCAATGTGTGTTTAGGAGATGGATAACGTCGTAAGCGGAAGCGTGCAAAGCGGAATGATGACGCAATCATAGGAAGTCCGTTACAGCCCGTTGGCTACTGGATAGAGACGGTACGCCATTATGATAGCTCTGCTCCTCATAAGGTCAGATACCAATGGATAATATGTCAAGAGTATGAGGATGTGGGCTGCTCATGGCAATGAGGCTACATCAATAGAAGATGTAGCCTCAGTCTTTTTAACAGAAAGTGTGTCTTTCCTGTTTTTAAGGTGTTTTTTTTGTTGCGCGACTTTTAGTGGTCGTTGTGCGCTTTGATGATGACGTTGCTTTCTTGCGGGGCGTTGTGCTGCTACTCGCCTTTTTACGGGTTGTAGCGGTTTTTGTTGTTTTGGCCGCCTTTTTGCGTGTGCCACCTTTGAGCGGTTTTCCCTTTTCTTCAAGAAGGGTCAATGCTTCGTCTAACGTGACGTCATCCATTGAACGGTCTTTAGGAAGCGTTGCGACCGTTTGGCCATGCTGCACGTAAGGGCCAAAGCGTCCTTTGCGTACCATGACGTTTTCTTCGTCTTTAGGATGAGTCCCCAATGTGCGGATGGAAGCGAGTTTACGTGCGAGCGCACTGACCGCTTGATCCATCCCAATGGTGAGGACATTGTCATCCTTCCCTAAGGTTCCGTAGATGCTGCCCATTTTAACGTAGGGCCCAAAGCGACCAAGCCCTGCTTCAACTTTTTCTCCCGTTTCAGGGTGATTGCCTAGGAGGCGTGGTAAGGAGAGAAGTCCTACAGCGTCATCAAGTGTGATGGTCTCGCTGGAGAGCGTTTTAGGGATCGTCGAGCGCTTTGGCTTGATCTTTTTATTATCAGGGTCAGGCTCGCCCCTTTGGAGGTAGAGCCCATATGGCCCACGACGGAGGGTAATATCGTCGCCTGTTTCAGGGTCTTGACCGAGAACACGGACGCCGTCTTTAAGCGAATCATCCTGACTACCATCGTCAATGGCAAGAGGGCGTGTGACGCGGCATTCTGGATAATTCGAACATCCTAGGAAAGCACCATGACGCCCTAGTTTAAGGCCAAGTCGGCCTGTCTCACATGATGGGCAGCGGCGAGGGTCATGGCCGTCTTCACGTGGGGGGAAGAAGTGGTTGCCTAGGTCTTCATCCAGTGCGTCAATCACATCGGAGATTTTCAGGTCTTTCGTTTTATCAACGGTGGCTGAAAAATCATTCCAGAAAGACGACATGACGCTATGCCAGTCTTCACGACCACCAGAAATCTCATCAAGTTGCTCTTCGAGAGACGCGGTAAAGCCCGTATCGACATAGCGTTCAAAGAATGAGGTGAGGAAAGCCGTGACAAGACGCCCGCGATCCTCGGGCATAAAACGGCGGCTCTCAAGGCGGACATAGTTTCGGTCGCGCAGCACACCCAAAATAGAGGCATAGGTAGAGGGTCGGCCAATGCCGATCTCTTCCATCTTTTTGACCAAAGAAGCTTCAGAAAAGCGCGGTGGCGGCTGAGTGAAATGTTGGTCAGCTGTGACAGCCCCTGTGGAGAGGGCATCACCTTCATTCATGGCCGGTAGCAAACGCGTCTGGTCGTCATCGCTGCTATCGTCACGTCCTTCTATATAAAGGGTGAGGAAGCCATCAAAGGCGATGATAGAACCTGTTGCGCGGAGGCGAATCTGATCTGTTGGTTCGCTAAGCATTACAGCTGTTTGATCAATCTCGGCCGATTGCATCTGAGACGCCACTGCACGTTTCCAGACCAGCTCATAAAGACGGCGTTGGTCTGGTGTCAGAGCAGAAGCGACTTGGGCCGGTGTGCGTGTAGCATCTGTCGGGCGGATGGCTTCGTGGGCTTCCTGAGCGTTTTTGGCTTTCGTGCTGTAGGCACGTGGTTTCGCCGGGCAGTAGCGCTCCCCAAAGCTTTGGCTGATATGGGCACGAATGGCCTGCACGGCTTCTGCTGCCATGGTGACGCCATCGGTACGCATATAGGTAATCAGCCCGATTGTTTCCCCGTTTAGATCCACACCTTCATAAAGTTGCTGGGCCGTACGCATGGTAACTTGCGCGCTCATGCCAAGTTTACGAGAGGCTTCCTGCTGCAATGTGGAGGTTGTAAAGGGCGGTGCCGGGTTCCGCTTTGTGCGTTTACGCTCAATTTTGGCAACACCAAAGGCGGCATTTTTCACAGCTTCACGGGCTTGAACAGCGCTGGCCTCATTAGAGAGGTCAAATTGTTCCAGCTTACGACCAGCAAGATGGGTCAGGCGTGCTTTGAACTCAGCTTTTTGAGGTGTGGAGAAGAGCCCATCGATAGACCAATATTCACGCGGTTTAAAAACTTCAATTTCCGCTTCACGTTCGCAAATGAGGCGTAGGGCAACAGATTGCACACGCCCAGCACTGCGGCTACCGGGAAGTTTGCGCCACAAAACGGGGGAAAGCGTAAAGCCGACGAGATAGTCCAACGCACGACGAGCGAGATACGCGTCAATCAGCGGTTGGTCTAAGTCCCGTGGGGCCGCCATGGCAGTGGCAATAGCTTTTTTTGTAATTTCGTTAAAAGTAACGCGCTGCACGTCGATGTTTTTGAGAAGTTTTTTCTCAGAAAGTGCACTACGGACATGCCATGAAATTGCCTCCCCCTCACGGTCGGGGTCAGTGGCGAGGATGAGGGTCTTAGCGCCTTTGATGGCTTTAGCGATGGTGGCAATTTGCTTGGTGCCACGCTCATCGGTCTGCCAAGACATGGCAAAATTTTCATCGGGGCGGACACTGCCATCTTTAGGGGGGAGGTCGCGCACATGGCCGAATGAGGCGATGACGGTATAGTCACTACCAAGGTAGCGGTTGATTGTTTTGGCTTTAGCGGGGCTTTCCACGACCACAACGTTCGTCACTGCCATCATCCGTCCTCTGAAAGGTTAAGGCGTTATCTCTGGAAGGCGTGCCACGCGCCCACCTGGGAGACGTTCGATAATACCGTCTAGCTCCAACTCACTCAGTGCAGTTGCTACGGTTGAGACGGAGAACTGACAGCGTGACACAATCTCGTCAACTGGCATTGGGGTGATTGAGAGGAGTGTTAGGAGATGTTCACGAGGGGTTGAGGGGGACATCTCATCAGGAATTGCCTCATTTTCTTGACTTTCTTGTTCTTTTTGTGAGGCGCGAGGTTTTTTCTCATTGCAGGGTTGAGGAGAAGACTGACGAACCGTCGGAGGTGATTCTTTTACCGTTTGAAAGAGCGGAGTGTCTGATGTGCTGTCATGCGTCCAAGGAGCGGGCTGGCGCGCTGGAAGATGGCGGGGAAGGTCTGTGAGGATGTCAGAAGCCGATTCGACGAGAACACAGCCTTGCCGAATCAGTCGGTTGCCGCCACGGGAGCGTGGATCAAGTGGAGAGCCCGGCGTGGCAAAAACCATGCGTAAATATGATTCTGCTAAACGAGCCGTAATGAGGGTGCCAGATCGTTCAGCGGCTTCAATGACCAAACAGCCTTGTGTGAGCCCGGCAATGAGACGGTTCCGCCGTGGGAAATGTCGTGCTTGTGGCATCGTGCCCGGCGGAGCTTCGGTGATCAGGCAGCCACGTTCAGCAATGTCGTGGTGGAGCTTGGCATGTTCAGGCGGATAGGGGCAGTCTAACCCGCCGGCAATAGCGGCTACTGTTAAGCCGCGATGGAGGGCGCCTTGATGAGCAGCTGCATCAATTCCGCGTGCAAGACCTGACACAATGCAGAGGTTATCAGCGGCGAGCTCTGCTGCGATACTTTCTGCCAGTCTTAAGCCCGCTGTGGAGGCATTGCGTGCCCCAACGATCCCTACAGAACTTAGTGATAAACGGTCAATATGACCACGGGCAAAAAGCAGAGGAGGCGCGTCTGGCACATGGGTGAGTAGCAGAGGATAGTCCGGGTCAGAGCGTAGGAGGTGACGCGCCCCTTGCTGGGCGAGGCGGGCGATTTCGTCCTCAATTTCGCTGATGGTGGGAATGTCGGGCATGGGGCGCCCTGTGCGCTGAACGCGGTGAGGGAGGGCCTCTAATGTGCGAAGGGCAGTGCCGTAGGTTGCTAAAAGCCTTGAGAAATTAACCGGGCCAATCCCCGCCGTTCGTGCCAATCTGATCATCGCGACTCGTTCAGCAGAGCCTGTGGAAGATGAGGCAGAAGGCAGATCAGAGGGGGTCATAGCAGTCCCGTTATCGTTAAGGAAAAGGGTTATTCCTTTGGAGTTTTTGATGAGCCCACACGAGGTTCAACACCTTGGAGGAGGCGCACAATATTGCCGAAATGTCTCAGTAGAACCAACAAGGACATGAGGTCTACCGCAAGGGGAAGAGGCGATGAGACGGGCTGCATACTCAAAGCTGGCATGAGGAGTGGGGCTGCGATAAAAGCGAGCAATGCTCCTACTGATGAAATACGGCTGAAAAGCACACCAAACAGCCAGAGCAGCGTGCTGATGAGGCCAACAGGCCAGCAGAGCGCCCAGAAAATACCAATTCCCGTAGCGACTCCCTTGCCGCCCTTGAAGCCGAGCCAAAGAGGGAAGCAATGACCGACCAAGGCGGCGACGGCTGCAACACCCATGGCGAGCTGCGTTCCTTGAGCACAGAGTGCTTCTGCCAGCAGAACAGCAACAAGCCCTTTTAGGGCGTCTAGAAATAGGGTGGCAGCGGCGATGCCCTTACGGCCTGTCCGCAAAACATTCGTTGCGCCAATATTGCCAGAACCAATACGGCGAATATCCCCTTCTCCCGAAAGGGCTGTGAGCAGCACCCCAAAGGGAATACTGCCAAGCCCATAAGCGGCGATGGCGATGATCAGCACCAGAGGTGGATGAAACAGCCATTGTTGAAGAGAGGTCAACGTCATGCCGTCTTCCCTTGGGCGAGGGAAGGCGTGGTATAGACTTCTTGCCCACGACGGAAGGTTCGCAAGACGTGCCCTTTGAGCTCACGCCCATCAAATGGGGTGTTTTGTGCACAGCCTGGCATAGAGCCTGCGGTGACAGTCCAGGTTTCATTGGGATCAAAGAGGCAGAGGTCAGCGTCACGACCAACAGCCAGCGTGCCGGCTTCAAGGCCGAGGAGGCGCGCAGGAGCACTCGTGAGCAGGCGCAGGGCGTCCATAATAGGCAGACCGGATGAGAGCGTTACCCCTAGCAGAGTTGTCATGCCCGTCCCACCGGCGCGTGCATGAGCAAAGGGAAGACGCTTATCATCAGCATCGGCTGGCATATGGTCAGATGCCACGACGTCAATCGTGCCATCAGCGAGTGCATCAAACACAGCCTGACGGTCTTGCTCTTGGCGCAACGGCGGGGAGAATTTGGCATAGGTACGGAAATCGCCAATATCTTCTTCCGTCATGGCAAAGTAAGGCGGCGCGGTGTCGCACGTGACACGAACATTGCGCGCTTTGGCCTGACGGATAAGCTCTAGGGCTTCTCCCGTCGAGACATGAGCAAAATGCACGCGTGCACCGGTCATTTCAGCGAGTCGGAGGTCACGGGTGACCATCATCGCCTCTGCTGCTGCGGGGATTTGTGGCAGCCCAAGACGAACGGCTAAAGCGCTCCCTGTCGCACATCCTCCACGCGCTAAGGAGGGTTCCTCTGGGTGAAGCACGATGAGGGCATCTAAAAAGCGCGAATACGCTAAAATATTGCGCATTTGCTTGGCATTGCCCAAGGCACGAGCCCCATCGGTAAAGGCAATGGCTCCTGCTTGTTTGAGCAAGCCAAACTCCGCCATTTCCTTGCCTTCACAGCCGCGTGTGAGCGCCCCGTAGGGATGAAGGGCTACCATGCCCGTTTCTTCCCCACGTCTGCGGATATGATGGACGAGTGACGGTGTATCAATCGACGGGTCGGTATCGGGCAGAACGGCGAGGGAGGTGATGCCTCCAGCGACGGCTGCTTCCGCGCCAGATTGGATTGTCTCACGATATTCTGACCCAGGTTCACCAAGGGTAACGCGCATATCAACGAGGCCTGGGCATAACACAGCGCCTTTACCGTCAATCACGCGGGCCCCTTTGGGGGCCTCGTGGCTATCATGGCCGACGATTACGCCATTTTCCACCACAAGGCGGCCAAGGGAATCACGCCCAGAAGCAGGATCAATCAGGCGGACATTTTCAAAGACAAGACTTGTCATGAGGGGGTTTGCATCCGTGAAAGACGGTCGAGTACGGCCATGCGTACGGCAACACCCATTTCGACCTGTTCAGAAATGACACTTTGTGGCGAATCAGCCACGTCAGAGGCGATCTCAATCCCACGATTCATCGGCCCTGGGTGCATCACCAATGCGTTTGGTTGAGCAAGCCCGAGGCGGCGGCGATCCAGACCGAAGAGGGCAAAATATTCTCGTGCGCTGGGCACAAGGCCACCTCCCATACGCTCGCGCTGGACACGGAGGCACATCGCGACGTCCACCCCTGTGAGGGCTTCGTCCATATCGTGATAGAGGGTCACACCATCAAGCTCACCCAACGCAGAGGGGAGAAGCGTTGGCGGCCCTGCGAGGCGAATGTTGCTGCCCATAGCACGTAGAAGGTGAATGTTTGAGCGTACGACGCGGCTATGCGCGACATCCCCACAAATAGCGATGGTGAGCCCGTCAAGGCGGCCAAAATGACGGCGAATCGTCAAAGCATCCAACAGGGCTTGTGTGGGATGCTCGTGCATGCCATCGCCAGCATTGACCACGCTGGCCTCGACCTTCTGGGAGAGAAGCGCAGGTGCCCCTGATTGGTCATGACGAACGACCAAGAGGTCACAATGCATGGCATTGAGCGTTGACGCTGTATCAAGCAGGGTTTCGCCCTTGCTAACGGAGCTTGTGGCAACAGACATATTAACCACATCAGCGCCAAGACGTTTCCCAGCAAGCTCAAAGCTTGTGCGAGTGCGGGTGCTGTTTTCAAAAAACAGATTAATCACCGTGCGCCCTTGCAGAACATCGCGCGGCGCTGTCCGTGAGCGGCTGAGTAAGGCGTAGCTTTCAGCGAGGTCTAAAAAAGGGGTGATGTCGCTGGCATCCATCCCCTCAATACCGAGGAGATGGGCGTTATGGCGTCGTACGGTCCTCACGTTAGAGCACTCCGAATACGGGCAAGAACTTCATCCTTACCTAAAGCAGCCAAGGTGAGGTCAATCCCTGGTGAGGTCGTGGTGCCGGTCATCGCAGCGCGTAGTGGCTGAGCAACGGCTCCGAGTTTCAGCTCGTGCTCCTGTGCATAGGCCCGCAAAGTGCTGTCGATCGCTTCTGGAGTGAAGGATTCAAGAGCACCAAGACGTTCTTCCATACCTTTAAGCACCGCTTGCCCGTCTTCACCAAGGAGCTTTTGGGCTTTTGGTGTGAAGGTGAGTGGAAGGCGAAGGCCTGCAAAAGCCGCATTATTGGCCAGCTCAACCATGTTCTTCGCACGTTCTTTAAGCCCAGGCATCAGAGCGGCCACACGAGCCCGTACGGCGTCATTGAGCTCAAGATCATCACGTTGAGCGAGGCGCTCTAGGACAAGGTCGGTCAACCGGGCATCATCAGCACGGCGGAGCCAGATGCCGTTGAGATGGTTGAGCTTGACGTAATCCATCCGTGATGGTGAGCGGCCAATCCCATCAAAGTCGAAGAGTTTAATCTGTTCTTCGCGGGACAGAACTTCCTCGTCCCCATGTCCCCAGCCGAGGCGGAGCAGGTAATTATTGAGTGCTTCTGGTAGGAAGCCTTCCTCACGGAAATCCACCACTGATTGAGCGCCGTGACGTTTGGAAAGCTTGGCACCATCAGGCCCGTGAATGAGGGGAAGATGGGCAAATTCGGGAAGATCCCAGCCCATTGCGCGGTAGATCATTGCTTGGCGGAAGGTGTTGGTGAGGTGGTCATCACCGCGCATGACATGGCTAATCTCCATATCATGGTCATCGACCACCACAGCGAGCAAGTAGGTCGGCGTGCCATCGGAGCGGAGAATGATGAGATCATCCATTTCCGAATTGGCAACGCGCACATCGCCCTGAACATGGTCATGAATAATCGTTTCACCGTCTTTAGGTGCTTTGAGACGAACGGTGAAAGGCGCCCCTTCGGGGGCTTCAGACGGATCACGATCACGCCACGTGCCATCATAACGGGGTGGGCGCTTTTCAGCACGCGCCTTTTCACGCATAGCGGTCAGCTCTTCAGCTGTGCAGTAGCATCGATAGGCCTGGCCTTTTTGGAGCAGTTGCTGAACGACCTCAGCATGACGCCCTTGACGTGTGGACTGAAAAACGGGTTCGCCGTCCCAATCAAGGCCCATCCATTTGAGACCGTCGAACAGGACATCAACGGCTTGTTGTGTGGACCGTTCGCGGTCTGTGTCCTCAATGCGCAAGAGGAATTCGCCACCATGATGGCGGGCATAGAGGTAATTAAACAGGGCCGCGCGGGCATTCCCGATATGGAGCAGACCTGTCGGCGAAGGGGCAAAGCGAGTACGGATCTTCATAAAAACGCTTTATAGCACGCTCGTTACGTCCTCGCTATTGTCTTATAAAAAGGAACAACGAGGAAGGCTGTATCTGTGGCTAGAGGGCGCATAAGCCACAGAGAGACAGAGACCAAGGTAACGACGTGACGTGACGGGGCAAGGCCAGCGTTGAAGGGGCGCTTGTCGTGTAGGCCAACAGCCATGGAAAGCGCCTTATTGCTGCTCAACCATGCACAGGCTCAACGAGAAAGAATTCGCAGAGCTTTCAGAGCGTTTTTATCTCCTTGGTCAGCAGCCTTTTGGAGCCATGCAACAGCTTTGGTTTTGTTCTGAGGGACGCCTAGGCCGGCGTCATACATGACCCCCAAATTTAATTGAGCTATTGCATTTCCTTGGTCGGCGGCTTTTTGGAACCATTCAGCGGCTTTGGTATCGTTTTTGGGGACACCTTGGCCGGTGTGGTACATGAAGCCTAATTGAAACTGGGCTTTTGCGTGTCCTTGGCTAGCAGCTTTTTGGAACCATTCAGCAGCTTTAGTTTTATTTTGAGGGACGCCTAGGCCGGTGTCATACATGACCCCTAAATTTAATTGAGCTATTGCATTGCCCTGGTCGGCGGCTTTTTGGAACCATTCGGCAGCTTTAGTTTTATTTTGAGGGACGCCTTGGCCAGTGTCATACATGGCCCCCAAAGTTAATTGAGCTATTGCATGTCCTTGGTCAGCAGCTTTTTGGAACCATTCAGCAGCTTTAGTTTTATTTTGAGGGACGCCTTGGCCAGTGTCATACATGGCCCCCAAAGTTAATTGAGCTATTGCATGTCCTTGGTCAGCAGCTTTTTGGAACCATTCAGCAGCTTTAGTTTTATTTTGAGGGACGCCTTGGCCGGTGTCATACATGATCCCCAAAGTTAATTGAGCTATGGCATGTCCTTGGTCAGCAGCTTTTTGGAACCATTTAGCAGCTTTAGTTTTATTTTGAGGGACACCTTGGCCAGTGAGATACATGCCCCCTAAATTAAACTGAGCGCTTGCATCTCCTTGGTCAGCAGCACTTTGAAGCTGTGCAATTTTTTGACGATCGTCATGAGGGGAGCTTTGGCTTATCGCTGCCGAGGTCGTTAGGGCGATCATGAAAGGAAGCGCGAGTAATGACCGTTTCACCAAATGATTCCCCAATATCGTTCTACTGAATGATTAACTTGTAACTCTCCTAAGAGGTCTAAGGTAATCTCTATAGATTATCCAGCTAGGTCATCTATTTTTGAGGGGGTGTATGACAGTGCGATAGAGAGGTCGTGTGACCGTGTCATATTAAGGAAGCGTTGTTGAGGAAGATGACGTGATACGAGATATGTGGGATTAATGAGTAACTTCCAAGAATAAACAGCGTCACGGTAGGGAATTTTCTCGTTACGTGTACAGTAGTCGCGAGAGATGGTGTGTCTATGAGACATAGAATGATAATGGGTCGTATACTGCGCTGATGGAAAGATGGCGCCAATGGGGTGAGACCGCTTTGGCGCGGCAAGGGCGGCGGCTTTTATGCTGGTTCCCGCTCGGGATGGCACTTGGCATCAGTGCTTATTTTACCCGTCTTCACGAGCCGTCGGGGTTTTGGTGCGTCGTGGTGGTTGTGCTCGGCTTGTGTGGTGCTCTGATCAGTATAGGCGCGTCGCGTTACCCGCTCTGGGGCCTGACGATGCGGGCTGGTGGTGCGGCGCTACTGAGTGTCAGCATGGGTTTTGTGTTAGCCATGATCCAAGCGCATCATCAGCCACAGATGCCTGAGCTCCCTCTTTATGCTGTCTGGACAGAAGGTGACGTGGCGCAGGTCAGTCACGTCCCTGCACGAGATGGGCGGGGTGACCGGGTGCGTCTCGTCCTTCAGCGGGTTCGTTTTGAAAGCCCGTGGTATGAGGGGCAGCCTCCGTTACAACGGGCTGTGCGTGTGACGTTGAAACAAGATGAAACATCGTTCCCTTCAACGGGGGATCATGTGCGTCTTCGGGTGCTTTTCCACACACCGCCTGCGCCGGTATGGCCTTACGGGCGGGATATGCAGCGGGAAGACTGGTTCTCAGGTTTGGCAGGGAGTGGTTCTTCTTTGTCAGCACCCGTGATTCTCTTTCATTCATCCCAGTACACGCTGAATCGTTGGCGAGAAGCGGTAGAAGCGCGGATTATGGCTGTTCTTCCTAATCAGAATGGGGCGATGATTGCCGCCGTTTTGGCTGGGGAAACCGGGGCCGTGGCGCCTCAAACACGGCAAGACTTTGCGGCGAGTGGTTTAGCGCATCTGTTGGCGGTGGCGGGTCTCCATCTGGGTTTGGTCATCGCGTTATGTTTTGCGTCTGTGCGTATGCTCTTGCTGCGTTCTGAACATGCGGCCTTATTCTGGCCTTGTCGAGAAATTGCCTTAGGGGCCGCCTTAGCGGTGGGCGTAGTTTATATCGTGCTGACTGGTTGTCATATACCGGGCCTACGTGCGTTGGCGATGGCTTTTTATGGCGCGCTCGCTTTTCAGTTGGGCCGTCGCATTCTCTCCCTGAGGGCTTTGGCTCTCGTGGCGATAGGGTTGGAGACGGTTCATCCAGCGATCGTGTGGGATGTATCATTTCAAATGTCGATGGCGGCCGTGATGGCCTTGATTGCGGGTTATGATGAGCTGCGGGAACCTTTAGCAAAGCTCAGGCAGCGTTCTTGGTTTTGGGCGCGTTGCGGGGTGCCGATAGGAATGTTGGCGCTCACGTCTATCTTTGCAGGTTGTGCGACGGTACCGGTCAGTATGGCCCATTTTGGAGCGTTTCAACCGTGGTTCGTTGTAGCGAATATGGTAGCTGTTCCTCTCATGGCGGTATGGATTATGCCGTGGGGTGTGGTGGTTCTGTTGCTGCTCCCGTTTGGCTGGGCGGGGCCTGCGCTGCATCTGATGGGATGGGGCGTTGAGGGTGTGCGTTTCTTAGCCTATGTGATGGCCCATATGCCGGGGGCGAGTGTGCCTGTCCCGTCATGGCCGAATTGGGGGCTTTTGCTTGAGATGGTCGGGCTTTCGGTTTTGTGCCTTTGGCGCGGGAGAGCCCGTTTCCTCGGTATTTTCGTGTTGGCGTTGGGTGTTGCGTCTGCGTGGATGGTGCCACGGCCTGTGATGCTGATGGCCCCTGATGGTCAGACGCTTGCGATCCGTACCGAGCATGGATGGATGATGGATCCGCCGACGGCCAATCCCTTTTTGCGTACAACATGGCAGCATGATGTGGGCATTGAGGCGCATCCTTTCCCGACGACATGTCAGCATTCTTTGTGTCGTGTGATGGTCGCCGGGCGGGTCGTCTTGTTGGATATGCGCCCACGTTATGAGGGCGCAACAGCCGTTGGGGGCGGGGTGTTATGCGCTGATGTCGCCCTCGTGGTAAGTCGCTCTGATGGGCAGAGGCTGTGCCCGTCTGTTCCCGTTTTAGACCGTGACTTTGTTTATGATAACGGCGCATGGGCGGTGTATCGGGCCGCTCATGGAGGCTTATCTGTTGTATCTGATCGCAGCGCGCGAGGAGAGCGGCCATGGGTGCCGCCTGTTGGGTCCAATGGTGTGCCGATGATACCGCTCGCTCGGGAAGAATAAACCTAACGTATTTTTTTAGTTGGAGGAGGGGTTAGCGCTTTGTCGGGGTTGAGGCACCATTCCGTGACGGGGCAGTGCCAGCATTCGGGGCTTCGTGCTTTACAGATATAGCGCCCCAGAAGAATGAGCCAATGATGGGAGGGGCGCAGCATCTTTTTGGGAATACGCGCAACGAGCTCTTTTTCAACCACCCGCACGTTTTTCCCCGGAGCGAGGCCCGTGCGATTGCTGAGACGGAAGATGTGGGTATCAACGGCCATCGTGTCTTGGTCAAAAGCGACATTAAGCACGACATTGGCCGTTTTGCGCCCCACGCCTGGGAGAGCTTCAAGAGAGGCGCGGTCAGAAGGAACTTCGCCTTGATGACGGTCGAGGAGCTGTTGGCACAGAAGAGCCACATTATGGGCCTTGGCCCGCCAGAGGCCGATGGTGCGGATATGACGGGCAATGCCTTCTTCCCCAAGAGCTGCCATCGTGCGAGGGTCAGGTGCTTCTTCAAAAAGGCCCTTGGTGGCTTTGTTGACGGATTTATCCGTGGCTTGAGCGGAGAGAACAACGCTGACGAGAAGCTCGAACGTATTACGGAAAATGAGCTCACTTTCTGCATCAGGATAGATGTGGGAGAGCGCCGTCATGAAAGACTTGACAGCTGTGCGGCTCATTATTTTTGGGCCGGTCGTGCGAGCGTTACGGGTTGAAGGCGCCACGATGTCGTCATCTCCATCACAAAAGAAAGCCGAGAGCATTACGGGATGGGCTTATATCATAAAAAATCGACGGCTTTAGGGATGATATGGCATAGAGAAGAGAATGGCCCAGAAAAGGAGTGTTTGTGTCACATACGCCTAATCATTCAGCACAGTTTCGCCAAAAGTCGGATCGTTCTACTGTCTCTTTTGGGGAAACGCTGCGTTTTGTGGTTCAGCGCTGGCTTAATCATCCAGCTCTGCTTAGCCGCACTCTTGGTGGTGTGGCATTGGCAACGCTTGCTGATATTTGCACGCCGCTTTTAGCGGGGCGTTTGGTCGGTGATATTTCCACGCCGGTTCATCAAGCTGAGCCGATGCGGCAGTCGTTGTTGCATGATGCGTTGCTTATGGTCAGCGGATTGCTGGTGTTAGGCCTCGTTGCGGTGATGGGGCGGCGGGTCTCTTACATAGGGATTAGCCGCTTTAGTCTGGCGATTATGCGCAGAACGCTGAGTGAGGCGTTTGCTCGTGTGCAGCGTTTCTCAGCAGATTGGCACGCCAACACCTTTGCAGGCTCAACGGTGCGCCGTCTGACACGCGGTATCTGGGCGATTGATACGTTAGATGACACGCTCCTCCTCCTTATTGTGCCGGAACTCCTCGTCCTCATAGGGACAACATTGGTGCTGATGGTTCGCTCTCCATTGATGGGGTGCGTCTTAGGGGGAGCGGTTGTGTTGTTTGCCTTTGTGTCTGTGCAGCTGGCGTTGCGTTACGTGGCGCCGAGTGCTCGGCTGTCAAACCAATGGGATACGAAAATAGGCGCGGCGCTGGCTGATTCCATCACCTGTAATAGCGTGGTGAAGGCGTTTGGCGCTGAACATCGCGAAGAGCGTCATCTCAGCCGTCTTTCGTTTTTGTGGAGCCGGCGTACATTGTGGAGCTGGGTGCGTGGAACCAATAGCGCGAATTTGCAGGCATCCTACACGCTGATCATGCGTGTCGTGATGATTGGTCTCGCTGTCTTCTTATGGTGGGAGGGTGAGGCTGGCCCGGGGGATGTGGCTTACGTGCTTACGATGATGTTCCTCATCCAAGGGTATTTGCGTGATCTTGGCCAGCAGGTCAGCCAAGTGCAGCGTTCGGTTAATGAGATGGAGGAGCTGGTAGCGCTCTTTCGTCTGACGCCGGGGGTGGAAGATAAGCCGGGGGCGCATCCTCTTCGCATCACGCAAGGTGGCGCGATTACGGTTCAAAATGTGACGTTCCGTTATCCTTCTCAAAAAGACCCGATTTATCGGGGCCTGTCTTTGGATATTCCTGCAGGGTCACGTGTGGCGCTCGTTGGGGCGAGTGGATCGGGGAAAACGACCCTTACTCGGCTTTTGCAACGTCTTTATGACGTGCAGGAGGGCGCGATTTTGATTGATGGGCAGGTCATCGCTGATGTTACGCAAGAAAGCTTGAGGAAACAGATCGCTCTTGTTCCTCAAGAGCCCATTCTGTTTCATCGTTCGCTTGCCGATAATATTGCGTATGGACGCCCAACAGCAAGTCGTGCCGAGATCATAGAAGCCGCGACGTTTGCCAATGCGAGTGCGTTTATTGAGCGCTTGCCTGAAGGGTATGAAACCATGGTGGGAGAGCGTGGCGTTAAGCTCTCTGGTGGGGAGCGCCAGCGTGTCGCGATTGCGCGGGCTTTTCTTACCCAAGCACCGATTATTATTTTTGATGAAGCGACGGCCAGCCTGGATTCAGAGTCTGAAAGCCTCGTGCAAGAGGCCATGAAACGTCTCATGGCGACGCGTACTGTTTTGGTTGTCGCGCATCGTTTGTCCACTGTGCGTGAATTGGATCGTATTCTCGTCTTCCAAAAAGGTGATGTTGTGGAAGATGGAACGCATAGTCAACTCATGTCCCAGCAAGGTGGTATGTACCGCCATTTAGTCGAGTTGCAGTCTCTTGAAGAAGAGAAATGATAAGATATAGAAAATATGCATGTCAGGCATAAGATATATTCCTTAATATAATAATAGAGTTTGTTCTATGATAGGAACCGTTTACGGATGTTAAACATGAATAGATAGTTTTATTGTAGTCCTTCTTAAGGAAGTTGACGATGAGTATAGGAAAAGAGAGTAAGAAAAAACGACCATTATTGGTGCGTATGGGGAAGAAATTACGCCCATTGGTGAATTGGATCATCGCGCGTGATTCATGCGTGCCCAATGAGCCTTTTGTGAAGAAGGATCTCTTCCCATGGGGGGGGGCTTTGGAGAAGGCTTACCCGCTTATTGCAGAAGAGTTTCGTGCTTTGATGGAAGCGCGTGAAAATGTGCCGGCCCTGAGGGAGCTGTCGCCTGATCATCGGCGTATTGCACCCGACCAGCGGTGGAAATCTTTTTTCCTGTTTGGGTATGGACTGAAAGTTCCTGAAAATTGTGCCAAAGCTCCGGTTACCGCTCAGCTTGTTGGCGGTATCCCTGGGTTATGTTCAGCACTTTTTTCTATTTTGGAGCCAGGAGGCGTTATTCCGGCTCATTATGGTGTGACAAAAGGTATGTTGAATTGCCATATGGGCATTGATGTTCCGAAAGATCCAAAAGACTGTTGGATTGAAATCGCCGGTCAGCGTGTTGCATGGAAAAATGGTAAGGCTTTCGTGTTTGACGATACCTATCGCCATCACGTGCGTAACAAGACTGATGAACTACGATGTATTTTATTTATTCAGTTTGAACGCCCTACGCGTGGGCTGGGGCGAATGATGCAAAAGATTTTTTTGAGTGGTGTTCGTCATTCTGCCTTTGTTCAAGATGTGAAGGCGAATATGAAGCGCTGGAACAAACATTTGCCATGCCAGTAAAGAGGCAGCCCCCTCTAAAGTGAGGGGGCTTCTGGGGCTTAAATGTAATATTCGTTCAAAGGAGCGAAGCCATTAAAGCCTGTTGAGCAGTACGTTGAGACATAGGCTCCGGTTGCGAGGATCAAAATTTTATCTCCCGATGCGAGTTCATCGGGGAGCGTCATGCGGTTTTTTTCATACATAACATCAACGCTATCACAGGTAGGGCCGGCGATGATGCAGGGAGACTGGCTGTGTGACGTGTCGTCATGGGGAGTGCGGAAACGATAGCGAATAGCTTCGCCTTCTGTTTCTGCCAGACCGCCGAAACGGCCAATGTCTAGATAGACCCAACGAGGGTCTGTCGGGGCGCCACCGCGGCGGCTTGTCAGGACGACCTCACTGCGGACAACACCAGCATCACCGACGAGGGCACGGCCAGGTTCTAGCATGATACGTGGTCTCTGGTGAGGGAAATGCTCTGATAAAGCCTGATTAATGGCGGTGGAGAAATAGTCTATATCAGGCACGCTTCTTGTGTAATGGCTTGGAAGTCCTCCGCCAATATTGAGCAGATCCAGAGCAAGGCCTTGGCTTTGAAGGCGCTGAAAAAGAGTGGATGCCTGTGCAATGGCCTGCTGATATGCTTCTGCCGATGTTTGTTGGCTGCCGACATGGAAAGAAAGGCCAGTGGCCTTAAGGTTTAGCTGTTCCGCTTGAAGCATCAGCTCATAAGCATGGTCAGTTGTTGTGCCAAACTTATCTGACAAAGGCCAATCCGCTCCTGTGTTGAGGACGGTTAACCGGCAAAAAACACGCGAATTTGGTGCATAACGTGCAATTTTATGAAGCTCTTCTTCACAGTCAAAGGCAAAGAGCGATACGCCAAGCTTGTGGGCTTCGCGCAGAGCATGCGTGTTTTTGACGGTATGACCAAAGGAGAGTTTTTCTGCGCTAATGCCAGCTGCGAGGCATTGCTGTATTTCCCCAAGAGACGCAACGTCGAAAAAAGCCCCGAGCGCGTTAAGGCGCTTTAAGATAGCTGGGGCCGGGTTGGCCTTGATGGCATAATAAATAGACGCACCATCAAAATGATGTTTCATCGTGCTGAACTGTTGCTCAACAGAATCAAGGTCAACGATAAGGCAGGGTGTTGCCGGATCGTTTTGAGTGAGAAAACGAGTTATTTTGGGAGTCATAATACTCACTTCCCAGAATCGTCCTGAAAAACGGGGAAAGGCCCCGCCAGGATGTTGCGAAACGGTCGAACGGACCGGCGAAGTCCTGTCTTAGAGCCTAAGGGTGCTTAGACAGCCTACAGGAGCCAGAACGCTTGACGTCGTTGCGTAACCGCGAGAGGGCCAGTGGCACGTGCGTTGCTGCGTGGAGTGCGTGAAAAGCCTATTCTCGCTAAGAATGCAAGTCTTGTGTAGTTCTTTTGCCATAAATTAAAACGATTTTTCTAAAACGGGGCCTTATTGTTTCTGTGACTGTTGTAACAAAGACCCCTTTTCTGCTCATTAAGTGTGCTTTTCTCGTTTCGAAAGTAAGGGTTTTCTTATCAAAAAATGAGTAATAGAGGAGTTCTGGTGCATTGACGAGAAATGATGGAACTCCAGCACAGAATAAGAGTGTGAACCATAGAGAGGATAATGCGTGTCGAGTGCAAATGACGTAAAACCAGATGCTCCACCACGACCAGCTGGTTGGCGGACTATTTGTCGTCAAATCTTGGTGCATACAGGAGACAGTCAGACGTCATTAAGTGCTGCTGGCTGCGCTTTCTATGCAACATTGTCTCTTTTCCCGGCTATAACGGCGCTTATCTCTGTTTATGGACTGGTGTTTGACATCCATACAGTTGAACCGCAGTTGAATATTTTAAGGAATCTTTTGCCAACATCGGCGTATTCGCTGATCGGTGATCGCATTCATACGCTGGTGATGGAGTCGCACTCCTCATTAACGTTAGGGCTGGTTTTTTCGTTGGCCATTACGATGTGGTCTGCAACGGCGAGTAGCCGGGCGATGCTGTCGGCTTTAAATATTACCTACCATACGAAAGAGACGCGCGGCTTTCTAAGCTTTCAATGTCTTGCTTTTGGCACCACGTTGATGGGTGTTTTAGGGGCTTGCCTCACCTTGGCTTTGATGGTGGCCGCTCCAGCTATTGCAGATTATTTGCCGCATTATCTGGAATATCTGGGAATAGATTTTAATCATATTCCTCCCGGGCTTCACTTTTTGGTGGAGAAGGGAACACCCATGATGGTTCATTGGCTTGCGCCTGCCATTATGCTGCTCTTTGTTTTTACAGCGATGACGGTTCTTTATCGGATTGCTCCCTGTCGTGATTGGACGTTGTGGCGCTTGATTTTCCCAGGTGCTTTGGTCGCCACGCTTCTTTGGGTCGTTACATCGCTCGGCTTTTCTTGGTATGTGGCACATTTTGCAAGCTATAGTGCCACATATGGGCCACTCGGAGCGGTGGCCGCTGTCATGATGTGGCTGTTTGTCAGCGCTTATGTCGTTCTTTTCGGTGGCGTGATTAATTCAGAGCTGGAAGAGCGAGCACGACGGAAATATATCAGGGCCGAAAAGGGGCTCTCTACAGAGGCAGCTTCTGATAAGGACACAGAGACCTAAGGTCTTTCGTGCCTCACTACAGTGCTTAAGAGTGCTTCTCTTTGATAGGGAGGCTAGGCCGTAGAATCGTGAGAGAGACCGGCACGACGCCATGCTTCATCATGCCAAGTTGTTCGGCTGCCCCACGGGAGAGGTCTATAATGCGGTGATGTGTAAAGGGCCCGCGGTCATTGATCGTCACGATAACGGAGCGATGGGTCTTGGGGGACTGAACAAGAACTTTCGTTCCAAAAGGGAGCGTGCGGTGCGCTGCGGTCAGAGCATGATGGTCAAAGCGCTGTCCCTGCGCGGTTCGTTTAGACTGAAAGACGCTCCCCCCATACCAGCTTGCTAAACCTGTCTGAACAGCACGTGCTGTGTGAGTGTTTTGCTGGTGTTGGCTCGCTTGTGCATATCCACTGCCCAAAAAGGCAGAGGCAGGAAGACCAGCAACAAGCAGGGTGTGGGTAAAGCGAACCACGGAAGCACGCCCTTTGGGAGGTCTAAAATGAGCGATCATGGAACAATTATACAACAAAACAGCACTTCTGTCATTTCCGTGTTAGAGTGTATCTTTCCTGAACGTGATGACGATGCTATCAGGTGCACAGATGAAACGACCCCTGATTGTGGTTCTCAATGGACCTAACCTAAATATGCTTGGCCTACGCCAGCCTGACATCTATGGCCATGCCACGCTTGATGATGTTGAGCAGGTGTGTATTCAGGCAGCTGAACGCCTTGATGTGGCGATTGATTTTCGCCAGACCAACGGTGAAGGGGAACTCGTATCATGGGTGCAAGAATGTCGTGGTCGTGCCAGTGGGGTTGTGATTAATCCAGCGGCTTATGGTCATACATCTATCGCATTGCTTGACGCGTTGCATGCGATTGAGTGCCCTGTGATAGAGGTGCATATTTCGAATATCCATCGCCGGGAAGCATTTCGCCATCATAGCTATGTTTCCCAGGCAGCCTGCGGGGTGATCTGTGGGCTGGGAGTGCGTGGTTACGCCCATGCACTTCAGGCGATGGCGGACATAATTGAAGATGAAGGATGAGCCGTATGCTCGTAGATAAGGAGGCTATTCGGGCGTTGGCCGATATCCTAACGGACACTGGCCTGACCGAAATTGAAGTCTCTGAGGCGGATAGCCGCATTCGTGTCGCACGTGAAGTGAGCGTGCAAGCAGCACCGCTCGCTGCGCCAGCGGCGGCTCCTGCCCCAGCACAAGCAGCGGCGCCTGCTGAGAGTGCGGCTCCAGCAGCGGCTGACCCTGCATCACATCCGGGGATGGTTCCTAGCCCAATGGTTGGCGTGGCTTATCTCTCGCCAGATCCGTCTTCTCCGCCTTTCGTTCAGGATGGTGGCAAGGTGACGGAAGGTCAGACGATTATGCTCATTGAAGCTATGAAGACCTTTAACCAGATCAAAGCTCCGCGCTCTGGTACGTTGGTAAAATACTGCGTCAATGCGGGAGAACCGGTCGAATTTGGGGCTCCACTGGCGATTATTGAGTGATGTTTTCTAAGATTCTCATCGCCAATCGTGGCGAGATTGCTCTCCGAATCCTGCGTGCTTGCCGCGAAATGGGGATTCGTACCGTTGCCGTGCATTCCACAGCGGATTCTGACGCGATGCATGTGCGCCTGGCTGATGAAGCGGTGTGCATCGGCCCGCCTAGCTCGCGGGACTCGTATTTGAATGTGCCGGCTATCTTGTCAGCTGCGACAATGACGGGTGCGGATGCGATCCATCCTGGCTACGGCTTTTTGTCGGAAAATGCTGAGTTTGCTGAGACGGTAGAAGCACACGGTATGGCGTTCATTGGTCCGACGGCTGAGCATATTCGGATGATGGGTGATAAGATTACCGCGAAGACGACCATGGAGGACCTCGGCGTGCCGTTGGTGCCAGGGTCGGATGGGGCTCTGGCAGACCTCAATGCGGCTCGCGATGTTGCAGAAAAAGTCGGGTATCCTGTGCTGATTAAGGCCGCTGCTGGTGGTGGTGGCCGTGGCATGAAGGTTGCCCATACGGCGGATGATATCGCTGAAGCATGGAGCGTGGCGCGCACAGAGGCTTTAGCAGCTTTCGGTAATGATGAGGTCTATCTCGAGAAATATCTTGATCGCCCTCGTCATATTGAGCTTCAGGTCATGGGGGATACGCATGGCCAGGTGGTTCATTTCGGAGAGCGTGACTGTTCGTTGCAGCGTCGTCATCAGAAGCTTCTGGAAGAGGCAGGCTCCCCTGTTATTACAGAAGAGCAGCGTAACCAGATTGGCCAGACAGTGACAGAAGCTCTGGCTCGCATGGGCTATCGTAATGCGGGAACGCTGGAATTTCTGTACCAGGATGGGCAGTTCTGCTTCATCGAGATGAATACGCGTCTGCAAGTTGAGCATCCCGTGACGGAGATGATCTGTGGTGTGGATTTGGTGCGTGAGCAAATCTTGGTGGCTGCTGGTGAAAAGTTGAGCTATCGCCAAGAAGATATCGTGCCGCGTGGCCATGCCATTGAATGCCGTATCAATGCTGAGGATCCGCTGACATTTGCGCCAAACCCGGGAACCGTGACCGTGTTTCATGCTCCCGGTGGTCTTGGGGTGCGGATGGATAGTGCTCTTTTTGCTGGCTACAAAATCCCTCCTTATTATGACAGCATGGTCGCTAAGCTGATCGTTCATGCACCAACACGGGCTGAAGCGATTTCTCGTATGAAACGTGCGTTGTTGGAATGCGTGGTTGAAGGGGTCAAAACAGTTATTCCCCTTCACCAGAAGATTTTGGATGATCCTGAATTCCAGGCTGGGGATTATACGATCCACTGGCTCGAAAATTTTGTGGCGCGCCAACAAGACGCGTAACAGCTCAAAGGCCGCTCTTTTATAGGGCGGCCTTTTTTCTTAGCGGCATGCTTCCCGCAGCCCTAAACCTGCCGCAAGGGGGCAGAGGGCGAGAGCGGCCAAAAAGACCCCTCCAAGAAGGCTTAATCCTGCTGATATTGAGTTTCCTAGTTGAACAGAATATGAGCTTGCCGCGCCGAAAATGAGAGAGGGCGTGCTTAAGGGAAGCACGAGCAGTGGCAGTAGAGCCCCGGCCCGGCGTGCTCCAAGCATCATTGCTGCAACCATACCGCCAATGAGGGAAAAGGTTAGACTGCCGAGGGCGAGGCTAATAAGCAGGATAAAAAGCTCTTGTGTGGAGAGGTGAAACATCACGCCGAGCAGAAGGCTGCTGAGTAAGACAGGAAGCCCGCTTGTGAGCCAATGTGTGATCATCTTACTCAGCGCAATCATGGACGTTGGCACAGAGCTCATCATCAAAAGATCAAGAGATCCATCCTCAAAATCAGCTGTGAAGAGCTTTTCAAGAGGCAGTAGACTTGCCAGCAGGGCACAGACCCAAATGATCCCTGGCCCCATATGGTGCAGCAGAAGGGGGGATGGGCCTAAGGCGAGGGGAAACAAACAGCCAGATAAGAGGAAAAAGAGCACAGAGCTCAGCGTGTCAGCACCGCTGCGGCGTGCGAGCAGCAGTTCTCTTTTGAGCATAGTGATGACATGGGGGCTCACCAACAGAACTCCTCGGATTGATGGGGCGTCAGTGTGAGTGTTTTGCCAGTAGGGAGGCAGAGAGGGGTATGAGAGATGACCAAGGCGGCTCCCCCTTGTTGGCAATGGCTTTGGATAAGTGATTCGACTTGGGTGATATGGGTGCCATCCATACTCGTTGTTGGTTCATCGAGCAGCCAAAGGGAGGCGGGATTCAGCAATAGCCTTGCGAAAGCTACTCGGCGTTGTTGTCCAGCGGAAAGATGGCGTGTGGGTGTATCACGCAATTTTTCCAAACCGAGAGCGCACAGGGCATCGGTGAGTTGGGCTTGAGGGGGAGAGGAAAACAGCGTGAGATTTTCGTAGACTGTTAAGGAAAGTTTGAGAGCATTGTGATGGCTCAACCAGCCGATGGCTGTGGGAGTGTCTATAGACCCTTTATCAAGAGGGCATAGTCCGGCAATAGCGCGGAGTAATGTTGATTTTCCAGAGCCATTCTCTCCTGTCACGAGGAGAGCTTCTCCGCTACATAAGGTAAGAGAAATATTATGAAGGACGGTTCTTTCCCCGCGTGAGACGCAAATATTCTTAAGTGATAGAAGAGGGGGTGGGATCATAAGTATGTTATAGAGGTCTGAGCTATAAGGAGAAAAAAGCCTTCTTCTTTAAAAGAAGGCTATGCGTAGGGTGGTGAATATCGTTATGGGAATATCACCATAGAGGCCCTGTGGGTCGTGTGCTTTATCGTGCGGTGAGAAGGAAAGCCAGAACTGACAGATATGGTGCTCCAAGCAAAGGATATACGAAAGTCCTTTGGTGATAATGACATATTACGTGGAATCTCCCTAGAGGTTGAACGTGGCGAGTTGATTTCCATCATTGGCCCTTCTGGCTGCGGTAAATCGACTTTTTTGCGTTGTCTCAATTTTTTAGAACATCCCGATGCGGGGAATGTGCGTATTGAAGATGTGGAGTTGACCAGTCCGCGTCATTGGCACCGGCGCGATGAAGCGCAGGCCCATCGGTTGCGGGCTCATGTTGGGATGGTTTTTCAGTCCTTTAATCTTTTTCCCCATCGCTCCGTGTTGGACAATGTCATGATGGCCCCGGTTCATGTGAAAAAGATGGATCATGAGGCGGCACGTCGTATCGCATGTGAGCTGCTAAAGAAGGTAGGGCTTGGGGCGGTGAAAGATCGTTATCCAGACCGGCTGTCTGGCGGGCAGAAGCAGCGTGCGGCGATTGCGAGGGCTTTGGCCATGCGCCCTTCCGTGATGCTGTATGACGAGCCAACGTCAGCTTTGGATCCGGAGCTTTCTGAGGAAGTGCTTTCCGTCATGCGCGCTCTTGATGAGGAGGGCATGACACAGTTGGTTGTAACGCATGATATGCGCTTTGCGCGCGCTGCGTCAGACCGGGTGCTGTATTTGGAAGAAGGGCAAATTGTGGAAAGTGGTGATCCGGACGTGATGTTTGCTAATCCACGCGAGGCCCGTACAAGACGCTTTCTACGGACATTGCTGTCATGACCCCAACAATAGCGCGCGCTTTAGGGCGGTTCATCGTGTGTGGTCTGCTGGTGCTCGGCAGTGCTGCGTCTGTACTGACATCACGTCCTGCTCAAGCAAGCTCGGCCTTAGTGGTGCCCGGAGCGCAAAATGAGCATGACCTTCCTTGGGCGTCAGATGGGGAAGCGAATGTCCCTTACGTGTTTCATGACCCCGCTCAAGAGGGACGTGTTACGGGATTTGAATATGAGCTGATGGGCGCTATTGCCCAGCATGTGCATCGCCATTCCCGCTTTATCCAAAATGGATGGGACGGCCTTATCCCCGGATTGTCTCGTGGGCTCTATGCCATGGTGATTGATGGCATTGAGATGACGCCGGAGCATAAGGAAGCGGTGCTGTTTAGCCATCCTTATTATGTGACATCTGATCGTATCATGGTGCGGCGTGATCAGCAGGGGTTGGAGAGCCTTGCCGCTCTTAATGGCCATGCAGTGGGGACGATCAAAAATACAGCAGCAGAGCGTCTTTTATTACAGCAAAACAACGTGTTCGTTCGTTCCTATGATGAAGAAACAAACCTTTTTTCAGACCTAAAAAATGGCCGTTTGGATGCGGTTCTGATTGATGAGCCGATTGCTCATTATTACGGTTCAGATGACATGAAGCTTGTGGGGCCGCCGATTGGAACGGTCGCTTATGGCATTGCATTCCCAAAAGACAATCCGGCATTGCGCGACGCGGTGGATCATGCTCTGACCACGTTGCAACATGATGGGACGTTGCACCGCATTTTAGCGCGTTGGAACTTATGGACGCCGCAAATGGCGGCCTATACGGGCGATAAAACGACGCTCGATATTAAGCCCCAGGCATGGGAAGACTACCGCCGTACCATGGAGAGTATGTCGGGGAGCTCTTTTCATGCGATCATGTATCGCTATGTAAGGTTCATTCCTCTGATTGGCCAAGGCGCGGTGATGACCCTAGCGGTTTCGGCTTTGGCGATGATTTTAGCGGTTGCCATGGGGGTCGTTCTCGCTTTGGGGCGGCATTATGGGGCAATTTCTATCAAGATTCTGTGCGGTACTTACGTGGAAATTGTGCGTGGTACACCGCTATTGATCCAAGTACTGTTTATTTTCTATGGGCTTCCCGCTTTTGGGATTCGTTTATCCCCTCTTGTTGCAGGGGTGCTGTCGTTGGGCTTTAATTATGCGGCCTATGAGGCTGAAAATTATCGTGCCGGCTTGCTGTCTGTTCCACGTGGCCAGATGGAAGCAGCGATCGCGCTTAATATGACACATTTTCAGGCGCTGCGCTTGGTCGTCGTGCCGCAAGCCTTTCGTACCGTTGTGCCCGTGATGACCAATGACTTTATCGCGCTTATTAAAGATAGCTCATTGGTCTCTGTTATTACGCTGACAGAGCTAAGCCAGACTTATATTCGCCTTTCCTCCACATATTACGATTATGTGGGGACGGGCTTAATGGTGGGACTGGCTTATTTATTGATTGGCCTCCCCTTTGTCCGCCTTGCGCGTATGGCCGAAAAGCGCCTTGGTCGCGTGGTCGGCCAAGGGCATCATTGAGGGGCCATCGGGTCACGGGTGGCTTCAACGGGCAGGAACTCAATGCTCTTAGGGTCGATGAAGGCTTGAAGCAGTCCTTTCTGCCAATAAGGCGCCCAATGAAGGATTTTATTGATGAATTCTTCAGCGACTGGATTGGCGGCGATCGTCTCTTTGCTCCAAACATCAGGTGGAGCGAGCATTTGATGCGTTTCGCGGTCTAAAGGTGAGAGCAAGACATCTTCAGTGGCTGTTTGGGCAAGTCCGTTTTTGGCGGCACTAATATGACGCCATCCCGTTACGATCATGAGAGGGGGGAGCGGAAAGCCGAGCTGTTGAACATGCGCGACGGCTTCAGCAATCAGCGGATTATTACTGACCATTCCTTTTTCCAGCACGGCATTGGCGACATACACACAATCGGCCATATCGGGTGCCTCTTGGTTGAGGTTCGTGTAATTGCGGTCATCATGGCATGGCGTAAGAAGACTTTCGACTAACTCTGCAGGCACAGGATTTTGGTTGGTTTGAAGGGTAATAAAACCCGTGACGGCGCCATGATCAGTGCGAATGAGGGCGAGGAAAGAGAACGCTGCACGATCGTTGGTTTGTGCGGCAAGTACGGGGTGCCACTGTCCTTCAGGTAACGGAAAGACATGTCCAGCTAATGGCGCACGGTCAGACACGCTTTGTGACGGGTCTAAATAAGCGACCTTGCCGCCTTCAGTGTCACCACCTCCCTCGGGGGGATGTGGGTGTGTTGTGTCTTTGGGTGGGGTAAGGAGAGGCGGCGCTTTGCCGGGTAGCCAGGGGGCGAGGTGTTTTAAGGAGGCAGTTGGCAGAAAAACCGCCATCGTTAAAGAGAGCGCGCTGATGATGAGGCAAGCACGCCAAAGGCCAGCACGATGCCAGAGGTGATAGAGGGAGGTCATCATACTCTGATCCTTATAAGCTCGTTTGGCCAAGGCGTGTATCGTGGGTGTCATCACTTTCCACGATAATTCGTCCATCATGGAAGGTGAGTTTAACGCGGCGTTTGCCTTGCTGTTGAGCCGCAATCAGCCCATCACTGATCATATCTTCAACGAAACGCAACAGATCGCGTACCGTGCTGATAACGTGACGTTCCTTATTGAGCGTGATCACGCGTTGCAATGGTGTGGGGTCCACCCCACCAGGAGGGAGGCGAAGGCCATATCCTTCGACCATCTGTTCCATTTCCAAAGCAGCAACGCGTGCCATATCGCGATCGCTCAGCGGGCGGAAGAGGAAGAGACGGTCAAGACGGTTGAGGATATCCGCTGGGAAATCCGCCCGGCGCAGAAGGGCAACGGCATCACTGCGTCTGCGCTCCGTATCGGGTGCAGAGGGTTCTGCACAATGGGAGAGGTCTTGTGCTGCAACAGTAGAGGTGAGGATGAAAATACACCGTTTGATCGAAAATGTTTCATGCGTGGCGTTGTCTTGAAGAGCGCCATCATTCCAAGCGGTGAGGAGCTTTTTCAGCACGGCTGAATGTGCTTTCTCAATATCTTCCAGCACAATAATAGAGGTTGGGTGTGCTTTAACCTGCCGTGTCAAAAGGCCCGGTGTTGCGGCGCCGGTGGGTGTATTAGGCGCCCCCCATAGCAGCGATAATGCATAAGGGCTTGAGAGATCGGTCACATCAAGAGTGAGAAGAGGCCGATCCATATGGCGGGAGAGCTGCTTGGCGAGATATTTCTTCCCGTTGCCAGCAGGCCCTGCGAAGAGGAAAATCCCAACAGGTTTGTCATGCACACGGAGCGCTAAGCGCCTGCGAAGCTGCTGGGCAATATCTGTGCAGATTGCGTCCTGTCCGATCACACGGGCGCGTAAGGACGTTGCCAGCTCTTCTGCATTAAGGGACGATTCGTGCTGGTCACGCACCATGATTTGCTCAAGGTGGCGACGATGCGTGAAAAGAGTGAGGAAAGAGGTCGTTACTGTTTTGCGGCGTTGTAACCCACGCTGGAGCAGACGGTCCGATGAACGGTCATAAAAAACGCCCAAGAGCGTCAAGGCGAACGTCACGACGCCAAGTGGTAGGTATAAAGGGCGCCCAGCATCCAAAAGAAAGGCGGCCCAATGAACGAGCAGGCGCCAAGAAAGATGGAGCATTAGGCTAAGCTGAAGGGCAAGAAGTAACAGAAATGTTACCATCATCAGCGGCATGGCTTTACTGAGTCGGGGAATAAGCGATGTCAGCATGATAAGTGATGGTCCGCCTCTGCATTCGATCCATGATGGGTGGAGAATATCGCATGATGGCATGCAATGTTAGAGTGCAGAAAGGACGATTTTTAGGAAATAAGCGTGGAATCGTGAAAAGTGAGAGCGGTGTGATAGCCTTAAAGAAGGAAAGACTTGCATCCTGTGAGGGCTTTCCGTATCAAGAAGACGTTTCCTTTCACTTCCGCTCTTTTGGGGGGTGGCCCTGACGGGCCGCCTTTTTTGTTTTGGACCAGACTCCTCATTCTTCTGACACAACGCTTCCAGCGAACGGGATTTTACGCTTAAGCGGTCTCGAAACGCGTATTGTAGAGCGGATTGCACCAACCCTTGAAGATATGGGTTTTGAACTGGTGCGCCTCTCTGTTCTCGGTCACGAAACGCCGACTGTTCAGGTCATGGCGGACCGTAGTAACGGTGCTCTTATCACTGTTGATGATTGCGAACAGATCAGTCACGCTGTTGGGGCTGTTTTGGATGTAGACGACCCGATTCCAGGGGCTTGGATGCTGGAAGTCTCCTCTGCTGGAATTGATCGACCCATGACGCGCCCTAAGGATTGGGAGCGTTATGCAGGCCATCTGGTGCGTCTTGAAATGGATGTCGCTATAGATGGTCGGAAGCGTTTTGCTGGGACGGTTCTTGGACTGCGCGGGCAATCAGCTCTTATCCGCTTGGATAATGGAGATGAAGTGCTTCTTCCTTTACTGGATATGCGCAAAGCGCGCCTTGTTTTGACTGATGAGCTGATTGAGGCGAGTGCCGCTCTTGCAGAAGCGTCAGAAGAGGGTGAGGAAGGAAAGAACGGCAAAAAGGGCCGTGTGCCAAAACTAAATCCTAAAAAGCCGGGGAAGAAGAACTGATGATGACCCGTCTGATGCTGGTTGGAGGTCCGATCTAATGGACACGTCTGTTACCCGTCCCGAACTGCTGCTCGTTGCTGATGCAGTATGCCGGGAAAAGAATATTGAGCGCGAGCAGGTTCTGGAAGCAATGGAACAGGCTATCCAGAAGGCTGGGCGGGCTAAATATGGGCATGAAAAAGATATTCGTGCTACGATCGACCGTAAAACAGGCGAAGTACGCCTGAGCCGTTGGACTGAAGCGGTCGAGACGGTTGAAAATGAAGATACACAGATTCCTTTGCATATCGCGCGGAAATTCCAGTCCGATATTCAAGAAGGTGAACATCTGATTGACCCGCTTCCGCCGATTGATTTTGGGCGTATTGCAGCCCAAACGGCGAAGCAGGTGATCGTGCAGCGTGTGCGTGAATATGAACGTAAGCGCCAGTATGATGAGTTTAAGGATCGCGTGGGCGAGATCGTCAACGGCACCGTCAAGCAGACGGAATACGGTAATCTGATGGTTGAAATTGGCCATGCAGAAGGGCTGTTACGCCGTGATGAGCTGATCCCTCGCGAGTCTTTTAGAAATTCCGACCGTATTCGTGCATATATTTACGACGTACGGGATGAGCCACGCGGCCCGCAGATTTTCCTATCACGGTCTCATCCAGGTTTCTTGGCGAAGCTTTTTGTTCAAGAAGTACCAGAGATCTACGATGGGATTATTGAGATTAAGGCTGTCGCACGTGATCCAGGCTCTCGTGCAAAGATGGCTGTTTTGTCTCGTGACACGTCTATTGATCCTGTCGGTGCTTGTGTGGGTATGCGCGGGTCACGCGTTCAGGCTGTTGTGGCGGAGCTTCAGGGTGAGAAGATTGATATCATCCCTTGGAGCCCACAAGCAGCAACCTTTGTGGTGAACGCTTTGGCACCAGCTGAAGTCTCCAAAGTGGTGATGGATGAAGATGCCGGACGTGTCGAAGTGGTGGTGCCAGATGAGCAGCTTTCTTTGGCTATTGGCCGGCGTGGGCAGAATGTGCGTCTTGCCAGCCAGCTGACGCGGTGGGATATTGATATTCTCACTGAAGCTGAAGAATCTGAACGACGTCAGGAGGAGTTCCGCAAGCGGACAGCACTGTTTGTGGATCATCTAGACGTTGATGACGTGATTGCTGGGCTTCTGGTAACAGAGGGCTATCACACGATTGAAGATCTCGCTTATGCCGAGCCACATGAGCTTCATGACATTGAAGGTTTTGATGAAACCGTCGCTGAAGAGCTCATGAATCGTGCCAACGAGTATCTTGAGGGACGTGAGCGTGCTCTTGATGAAGAGCGCAAGACCCTTGGTGTTACCGATGATATCGTGGCTATGGGTGCTTTTTCTCCAAAGATTCTTGTAGAACTTGGTGAAAAAGGCATTAAGACCTTAGATGATTTGGCTGACTTGGCAGGTGATGAGCTTGTTGAGATTCTTGGGAAAGAGCGTCTGAGCGAAGACGAAGCTAATGAAATCATTATGGCTGCACGCGCCCACTGGTTTGAAGGTGACGAATCGGCATCAGCTACAGATGGCGCTTCAGCTCAGAGCGAGACGCCTGAAGGTGGAGAATCGAGCAACGTCTAAGTGTCTTGATATTGATGACGGACCCTCAAGGAAGGGGGGTAAACACACTGTTTCCTTGAGGCGTTGCTTGCTAAGCCGTCGGCATGATCACCCTGAGAATATGCTACGCTTTGTCGTAGCGCCGGGCGGAGACATTGTGCCAGATTTGGCAGCGCGTCTGCCCGGTCGGGGCATGTGGCTCTGTGCTGATCGTGAGGTACTTGGCAATCCACAGCTTTCCCGTGTATTTGCGCGGGGAGCTCGCCGACAGGTAAAACTTCCTGAACATTTGCCCAACCTCGTTACTGAGGGGCTGGCAAAGCGTCTTCAGGATGGTATCAGTCTGGGGCGGCGAGCGGGTGAAGCCGTTTGTGGATTCCAGAAGTGCCGGGAGCGGATCGCTTCTGGTCAGGTTGGGGTTGTGATATGTGCGGCAGACGCCAGTCGGGATGAGCTTTCACGGTTGATGTCTGGGCACCGGGATGTGCCGGTGATTCAGCTAGAGAGCCGGGTGCTCGCTTCAGTCTTCGGACGTGACCATGCAGTTTATGCTGTTATGGCACCGGGGGCATTAGCGCGGCGTCTGATAACGGAATATAAGAGATTGACGGGGGTGATCGAAGGTTCGCTCCCAGGCCCACAGGGCACGGGTCAGTAAGGAACAGGCGGAACTATGAGCGACGGCAACGAGCGCAACCAAGACGGAAACCGGACTGGGGCTCCGAAAGAGGGGGCTCCTAAGAACGGGCAGAATAAAGGTGGGGGCCGCCTCTCTTTACGTCCATCGGGACGAAAAGAGGGGGGGCGCACCGTTGATGCAGGCTCTGTGCGGCAGAGCTTTAGCCACGGGCGATCAAAAGAGGTCCGGGTTGAGGTTCGGAAGCCAAAACGGCATAGCGGGGCTGGTGGTCGCGGTGGACGTGGGCCTATTGGTGCTCGCGGTCTAACGACATCAGAGCTTGAGAAGCGTCAGCGCGTTCTAGAGCAGATGAAGCAGCGGCAGATTGAAGAAGAAGCCGCTAAGCGTGAAGCTGAAAAGATTCGCATTCGCTCCGCTGCGGAAGAAGAAGCGCGCCTAAAAGCTGAGGCCGAGGCTAAGCAGGCGGAGGAGGCGTCCCAGGCGCGTGAAGCGGAAGCCGCTGAGCGTCAGAGCGAAAAGGAAGCTGCTGCTCTTCGACAAGCTGAACAAGCAGAGAAGCGTAAGGTTGCGCCGCCGCCATTGAAGCCAACGTCAACAGGTGGTGTGCAAATTGCTGAGCCAACGCAGCGTTTGCGTCCACTTGCTGAGCGCGCGATTATGCCGAGCCGGCCAGTGACGACACGTTCGAATGCTGCATCTTCGTCGTCCTCTTCTTCTTCCTCGTCGTCCTCTTCTACTTCGTCGTCTCGCAAGAGTGAGACGTTGCATTTGCGTGGTCGCAATGGCGGTGAAGATGATGGGCGCCGGGGTGGCGGTGGCGGCGGTGGTTCGCCACGTCGCTCTTCGCAGCAATCACGTCGTTCGCAGTCACGTCGTGGGGGTGGTAATCAGGATCGCCGTTCTGGTCGTATTGATGTGCGTGCCGCTATTGAAGGCGATGACGGCAAGACACGTTCTTTGGCCTCTGTACGTCGTCAACGTGACCGTGAGCGTCGTCAAGCTGAGCTAGAACGTCTTCGTTCTGACCAAGTGCGCGTTGTGCGTGATGTGACGGTGCCTGAGACGATTTCCGTCGGTGAGCTGGCAAATCGTATGGCGGTTCGTCAGGGTGAAGTGATCAAGACTCTGATGAAAATGGGTGTCATGGCGACAGCTGCCCAGAGCATTGATGCGGATACGGCCGAGCTCGTGGTCAATGAATTCGGTCATCGCGTAAAGCGTGTTTCCGATAGTGATGTTGAGCTGGGTCTTGAAAACATCACAGATCGTGAAGAAGATCTGAAGCCACGCTCTCCTGTTGTGACGGTCATGGGTCATGTTGACCATGGTAAGACCTCTTTGCTGGATGCGCTGCGTACCACAACGGTAACCGATGCTGAAGCAGGGGGCATTACCCAGCATATCGGGGCCTATCAGGTGAGTATGCCGTCATCTGATCGGAAGGTGACTTTCATTGATACGCCAGGCCATGAAGCCTTCACTGCGATGCGTGCGCGTGGTGCTTCCGTCACTGATATTGTTGTGCTGGTTGTTGCGGCCGATGATGGTGTGATGCCGCAGACCATTGAGGCCATTAAGCATGCGAAAGCAGCAAATGTGCCGATGATTGTGGCGATCAACAAGATTGATAAGACAGGGGCAAATCCTGATCGTGTGCGCAATGAGCTTCTTAACCACGAAGTTGTGGTCGAGAGCATGGGCGGCGATACACAGGAAGTTGAAGTGTCTGCGCGCCAGCGTGAGGGCCTAGATGAGCTTCTTGAAGGGATTTCCCTGCAGGCTGAGATCTTGGATCTGAAAGCTAATCCGAACCGTCCGGCACAGGGTGCTGTGGTGGAAAGCCGTTTGGATCGCGGTCGTGGTTCTGTCGCGACAGTGCTGGTTCAGAAAGGAACGCTCAAGCGCGGTGATATCGTGGTTGCTGGAGCACATTGGGGGCGTGTGCGTGCGCTTCTCGATGATCGTGGTCGTCAAATCCAGAAGGCCGGGCCATCTGTGCCGGTCGAAGTTCTGGGGATGACAGGCGTTCCAGATGCTGGGTCTTTGTTCGTTGTCGTTGAGAACGAAAATCGCGCTCGTGAAATCAGCGAATTCCGTCAGCGGAAGATTCGTGAGAAAGCCACAGCGATGCAGGTAGCTGCTCGTGGAACGCTTGATCAGATGCTGGCTCGCATTCAAGCTGGTGAGCAGAAGGAAGTGGCGCTGCTGATTAAGGCAGACGTTCAAGGCTCTTCTGAAGCGCTGGCTGCTACTGTGGAAAAGCTGTCGCATGAGGAAGTGGCTGTGCGTGTGTTGAGCACGAGTGTTGGTCAGATTACCGAAAGTGACGTGCAGCTTGCTAAAGCGTCCAATGCAGTGATTGTTGCCTTCAATGTGCGTGCAACGACGCAGGCTCGTGGTCTTGCGCAGCGTGACGGTGTGGATATCCGCTACTACTCCATTATTTATCAGGTTGCTGATGATGTGGAGAAACTGGTCAAGGGTAAGATTGCACCGAAACATCGCGAGAAGTTCTTGGGCTATGCCGAGATTCGCCAGGTCTTCAGCATTACGCGCGTTGGCAAGGTGGCTGGTTGTTACGTGACCGAAGGTGTGGTCAAGCGCGGCTGTGGCGTGCGCTTGCTGCGTGATAACGTGGTGATCCATGAAGGCGATCTGAGCCAGCTGAAACGCTTTAAGGATGATGTCCGTGAAGTGGCGCGTGGCTATGAATGTGGTCTCTCCTTCGCTGGTTATAACGACCTGCGTGAGGGTGATATGGTTGAGTGCTATGAAATGGAAGAGATTCCGGTTTGACGCAGCGTTCTCCCTTTGATGTCGTTGGGCCTGCTGTAGATCCTGCAGAAGGGCCCAGCACGCGCCAGCTCCGTGTTGCTGAAGAGGTTCGTCATGTTTTGGCGGATCTCTTCACGCGTACCGAGTTTCGTGATCCTGAACTTTATGGTGTTAGTGTTACGGTCACTGAGGTGCGTGTTTCACCGGATTTCCGCCATGCGACGGTCTTTGTCACGCGTTTAGGGCGCGATGATGTTCATGTCGTGCTTCCAGCGTTGAAACGGGTTTCATCCTTCTTACGCAGAGGGCTTTCGCGGAAACTCCGTTTGAGAACCGTGCCTGAGTTGCATTTCCAGCCTGATGTTTCTCTTGATCATGCGATGGAAGTCGAACATCTCTTGCATACGCCGGAAGTGCAGCGTGACTTGAAGTCTGACTCTACGTCCGACCCAGAGGACTAATCGCGCGGAATGGCACGAAAACGCGGACAAGAGATTAATGGTTGGCTGGTGCTGGATAAACCGCTTGGGCCAACCTCTACGTCCATGGTGAATAAGGTTCGTTGGGCCTTTGATGCGCGCAAAGCAGGACATGGGGGGACGTTAGATCCCCTAGCGTCCGGTGTGTTGCCGATTGCTTTTGGGCGTGCGACCAGTACAATTCCTTATATTATGGATGCCACAAAGCGCTATCGTTTTACGTTGTGCTTTGGTGAGAGCCGTACAACAGATGACCGAGAAGGTGATGTTCTGGCACGGTCATCGCATCGTCCAACGGATGAGATGATTCGCTCTATCCTTCCTGCCTTGTGTGGTGGGGTGGTGATGCAAGTGCCGCCTGTTTTTTCAGCGCTTCGCGTTGGGGGGCAGCGTGCGTATGATCTTGCACGTCGGGGACGCCCTCCAGAACTCCCCCCACGGCCTGCTCGTATCGATTCGATAACACTGATCGACCGTCCCGATCAGGATCATGCTGTTTTTGAGGTTCAATCGGGAAAAGGAGTGTATATGCGCTCTTTAGCCCGTGATATTGCCCTTGCCTGTGGCACTGTTGGCCATATTAGCGTGCTCAGACGCACGAAATGTGGCCCATTTGATTTGTCTCATGCTTACTCAATTGAGCAGATAGCACTGGACAAATCGGCAGAAACTAGAGACAAGGCGGATGCTCTTCCGGCTCCTTTGTTGGATGTAGCGACCGCGCTGGCCGACATCCCGGCGCTGGCCGTGACAACCGCAGGGGGGAGGGCACTCATTTACGGGCAGACAGTTTCTGTCAGCCATCATGTTGTGTCCGCATCAGGGCGCTTAGAGGATCATCCTCTTTGGCGTGTGTTGATCGGGGAGCATGTGATTGGCCTTTGCCGGCTCGAAGAGGGGCGTTTGAAGGCTGTTCGCATGTTAGAAAACCATTTATTTTTTGGAGAGAAAGATGTCGATTACTCCTGAGCGTCGCGCTGAAGTTATCGCTGAGTACCGTCTTGCTGAAGGTGACACAGGGTCACCAGAAGTGCAGGTGGCTCTGATTACTGAGCGTGTTGCAAACCTGACTGAGCATCTCAAGACACATAAGAAGGACTTCCACTCTCGTCGTGGTCTTCTGATGCTTGTTGGTCGCCGTCGTGGCCTTTTGGACTATCTGAAAGGTAAAAGCGAAGAGCGTTACCAGACATTGATTAAGCGCCTCGGCCTCCGCCGTTGATGCTGGTCTGGGAAGTATCTTAGGATACTTCCCATGTCTTTTAGGTCGTTGAGACGCAGTGCCAGAGCAACGATGGTTCGGCGTTTCAGGCCACATGGTGTCATAGCGGGATTGTCCGTTATCATCGCCATGCCGTCCGAAGCGCTGCTTTTTGTATCTGGCTTACCGTGACGACCGCCTCATTGTTGATCCTTGTTATAAGGAAGTAGAAGTATGTTCGATTATTTTCGTAAAGAAATTGAGTGGGCTGGTCGTCCGCTTATCCTAGAAACCGGTAAGGTTGCCCGTCAGGCTGATGGGGCAGTGATGGTCACCTACGGTGAAACCGTGGTTCTGTGTACAGCTGTTGGTGCAAAGACTGTAAAAGCTGGTCAGGATTTTTTCCCGCTTACGGTGAACTATCAGGAAAAATCTTACGCTGCAGGTAAGATCCCAGGTGGGTTCTTCAAGCGTGAAGGGCGTCCGTCTGAGGCGGAAGTGCTGACAGCTCGTCTGATTGACCGCCCCATTCGCCCGCTGTTCCCAGAAGGGTTCCGTAATGAGGTTCAGGTCGTCGCGACGGTTCTGAGCCATGATATGGAAAATGATCCCGCTCTGGTAGCGATGATTGGGTGCTCTGCAGCGTTGACATTGTCGGGTATTCCTTTCTTCGGCCCTGTTGGGGCTGCGCGCATTGGGAAGATTGACGACAAACTGGTTGTCAACCCAACGCTGGGTGAGATGAAGGAGAGCGCGCTGGATCTCTTCGTTGCTGGGACGTCTGAAGGCGTTCTGATGGTGGAGTCAGAAGCTGAAGAGCTGCCAGAAACGGAAATGCTTGATGCCGTAATGATGGGGCATACGGCCTTCCAGCCGGTTATTGATGCGATCATCTCTCTTGCAGAGCATGCAGCACGTCATCCGTGGGATCTTCCAGAGACGTCTAAAGAAGAGATTTCTCTGCGTAAGCGGGTTGATAAAGTTGGCAACAAGCTGATGGCTGAGGCGTATAAAGAGCGCCGCAAGCAAGCGCGTGTTGAAAAAGTCGCAGAAGCGCGTGAGCAGATTGCTGAGATTCTGGAAGAAGAAGGCTTCGATCCAGAAATGGCTAAGCCAATGATCAAGGAGCTTGAGGCACAGGTTGTGCGTGGAGCGATCTTGAAGACTGGCACGCGTATTGATGGCCGTGACCTTAAGACGGTTCGTCCGATTGTTGCTGAAGCGGGTATTCTGCCACGCACGCATGGTTCTGCCTTGTTTACACGTGGTGAAACGCAGGCATTGGTCGTTGCTACCCTAGGTACAGGGCAGGACGAGCAGGTTGTTGATGCGCTGGGTGGTGAATATCGTTCACGCTTTATGCTGCATTATAACTTCCCTCCTTTCTCTGTGGGGGAATGCGGTCGTATGGGCTCCCCAGGTCGTCGTGAGATTGGCCATGGGAAGTTGGCGTGGCGTGCGCTTAATCCGCTTCTTCCTTCCAAAGAAGAGTTCCCTTACACGATGCGCGTTGTCTCTGAGATCACGGAGAGTAACGGCTCTTCTTCCATGGCGACCGTTTGCGGCACCTCCTTGTCCTTGATGGATGCTGGTGTGCCATTGCCACGCCCAGTCGCAGGGATTGCGATGGGGTTGATCAAGGAAGAGCGTGGTTACGCTGTGTTGACCGATATTCTTGGTGATGAAGATCATCTCGGGGATATGGACTTTAAGGTAGCGGGGACATCTGAAGGTGTGACCGCTCTGCAGATGGATATTAAGATTACATCCATCACGCCAGAAATTATGCAGATTGCTCTGGAGCAAGCTCGTGAAGGGCGTCTACACATTCTGGACAAGATGAGCGCTGCTCTGTCAGAGGGACGTTCGGATGTTTCTGGGAATGCTCCGAAGATCACCACCATCACGGTGGCTAAAGAGAAGATCCGTGATGTGATCGGCTCGGGTGGTAAGGTCATCCGCGAGATCGTGGAATATTCCGGTGCGAAGGTAGATATTGGCGATGATGGCACCGTCACGATCGCTGCTTCCAATGATGAACAAGCTCAGAAGGCCATTAGCCGGATTGAGGGGATCACTGCTGAACCAGAGTTGGGCCGTATCTATGATGGTAAGGTTGTCAAGACGGCTGATTTCGGCGCATTTGTGAATTTCCTTGGCCCGCGTGACGGCTTGGTGCATATTTCCGAACTCGCTGTAGGCCGCGTCGGCCGCACGACTGATGTGGTGAAGCAGGGCGATGCTGTGAAGGTTAAGGTCATTGGCTTTGATGATCGCGGTAAGGTAAAATTGTCCATGCGGGTTGTTGATCAGGCAACTGGTAACGACATTACGGATGAGGTTGGTGCAAAGCCAGGTCGTCCTCGTCGCGACGCTGAATAAAACCTCACGGGGGGAGGTTTTGGTGAGCCTCTTCCCATTTTTTACTGACTGAGTTGTGGAGACATCGAGCCTCTATGAAGTCGATCAATGCCATCCATTTGTCTGGTCGGGATGCGCTTCCTCTGATCGAGGGAGGGAAGGGGGTCTCTGTTTCGACAGGGGTTTCCGCAGGCCACTGGGCTGCTGCCGGAGGGGTTGGCACAATTTCCGCTGTTAATGCGGATAGTTATGATGCTGATGGAAACCCGATTCCACAGATTTATAGTGGTAGAACCCGCCGTGATAAGCAAGAAGAACTCATTCGCTATGCGATTGAGGGTGGGATTGCTCAAGCGCGTATTGCCCACGAGATTTCAGGCGGCCGAGGCCGTATTCATGCTAATTTCATGTGGGAAATGGGGGCAGCAGAAGAAGTCGTTAAGGGAATTCTTGAGGGAGCTCCCGGACTTATTCATGGCCTGACATGTGGGGCGGGAATGCCCTATCGTTTGTCAGAAATTGCGGCGCAATTTGGCGTTTATTATTACCCGATTATCTCTTCAGCTCGTGCATTTAATGCGCTTTGGCGGCGGTCTTACTCACGCACTCCTGATTTGTTGGGTGGTGTGGTGTACGAGGATCCGTGGCGTGCTGGTGGGCATAATGGCCTGTCTAACACGGAAGATCCGTTTAAGCCTGAACAGCCTTATGAACGGGTTGTGGCTTTACGCCGTGTTATGCGCAGCTTTGGTCTTCATGACGTGCCGATCATTATGGCTGGTGGTGTATGGCATCTTGAGGATTGGTCAGATTGGTTGGATAATCCCGACATCGGGCCGATTGCCTTTCAGTTTGGGACACGGCCATTACTGACAAAAGAAAGCCCTGTGCCAGAGGCGTGGAAGCGGCGTTTGCTCACCCTGAAAAAGGGTGATGTGTTCCTCAATCGCTTTTCCCCGACAGGCTTTTATTCGTCTGCGGTGAATAATAGTTTTCTCCAAGAGCTACGGGCGCGTTCAGAGCGACAGGTGCCTTATCGCTCAGAGTATGGAGAAGGGTTTGAGGCTCCTTGTGCGGTTGGGGCACGGGGGCGTCAGGTCTTCTTAAAAGCAGATGATAGAGAGCGTGTTGAGCAATGGTGCCAGGCAGGCTTTACAGAAGCGCTGCGGACGCCAGACGACACACTTGTTTTTGTTACGCCTGAACAGGCGCGACAGATTGTGAGTGACCAAGCTGGATGCATGGGGTGTTTGTCACAATGTCGTTTCTCAAACTGGTCGCAAAAAGGGCCGACTTATACGACAGGACAGCGAGCTGATCCACGTTCTTTCTGCATTCAAAAAACTCTTCAGGAAGTGTCGCATGTTGGGGACATGAGCAAGGAAGAGGAAGATGCGTTGATAGAGCGTAATCTTCTTTTTGGTGGAACGAGTGCGTGGCGTTTCCGGGAGGATCCCTTCTACGCGAATGGGCATATTCCAACTGTTAAGGAGCTCGTTGATCGGATTATGACAGGGCGCTAAGTTTGCTTTTGCCATAACAGCAATAAAAAGGGCTATGATATGGGAACATGTCATGGCCCTTTTTCCCGGAAGAGTCAAAAATTTTAGAGAAGGCCGAGCTCTGTTAAGCGTGCACGCAAAGTGGGCGGAAGATTCGCTGTGCCATCATTGTGCTGCTGGCCACCTTTAAGGTCTGCTGGGGCGTCTTCTGGTTTCAGGTAACGCCACCCTTGGAAAGGGCGCATAGGGCGAGGCTGGACGGCAATAACATCATCAGAAACGAGAATGAGCGTACCTTGATGGCCATCTGGGCGTGTGTAGTGGTCAAAACCAATGACGGGTTGGCGACAGGTAATAAGCCCATTCATGACGCGGTAGATTGACCCCCCATCCAAGATTTCAGCCGTGCGCTTGGGTTTTGTGCGTGTTTGCACATAAACATGACCGTTTATGCGTTCGGTTTTCGTCCATTCTCTGAGGATGTCAGGGGAGGCACACCCAACGGCGAGCTTGATCATATGGAGCATAAGCGAGCCTTTTTAGAGAACTAATCGGGCTAGAAGGGCTTCCAACCGTAAAAGCCCTTCTTCTGTTGCCCGAAGAGAGTGCCGATCATTGAGAAGATACCCTTCTTCAAGACATGCTTGAAGGATCATGGGGTCTAAGCAGCTTTTAAGTGTTTTTCCCGTGCGGCGAAAGAAATGCGCGGCGTTGATACCATCGCGTAAACGTAGCCCCATCAGGAGCGCTTCGCGGCCACGCATATCAGCGGTTAGGGGTTTTTCTGAGCGCATCCCATGACCATGCTCTTCTACAAGGCTTGCCCAAGGCTCTGGAGCGCGATGGCAACGCCCTTCATAGAGGGTATCACCAAAGGTGAGGCGGCTATGGGCACCGGGGCCGATCCCGAGATAATCACCATAGGTCCAGTAGGTGAGGTTATGCCGGCTTTCAGAGCCTCGTTGAGCGTAATTAGAAATTTCGTAGCGCTCTAACCCATAGCGAGCGGCTTCTTCTGCTGTTTGGAGATAGAGCCGTGCTGCGAGTTCATCATCGGGCAAGGTGATCTCACCCCGACGGAAGAGCGCTTCAAAAGACGTGCCCGGTTCAATCGTGAGCTGATAGAGCGAGAGATGATCGGCGGCGAGGTCAAGGGCTTCTCTGAGCTCTGCGTGCCAATCGTCTAACGTTTGCTGCGGCCGAGCATAAATAAGGTCGAACGAGAGGCGTGGAAAAAGGGAACGGCTTAGCTCCAGTGCGTTTCGTGCTTGATGGCTATTATGTTGTCGGCCTAATTTTTGGAGGGCGTCATCACGGAGGCTTTGAACGCCCAGTGAGAGGCGATTGATGCCAGCCTGTCGGAAAGCGGCAAAACGAGTTGCTTCCACGCTGGTTGGATTGGCCTCAAGTGTAATTTCGAGGTCATTAACGCAGGAAAAATGGCGGCGGGCATCGTCAATAAGGGCCGATGCCGTCTCAGGTGCCATTAAAGAGGGCGTTCCACCGCCAAAGAAGATGGAGCCGAGCTGGCGTCGTTCTTCTTGGTTAAGGCGTTCTGCCTGATAGGCGAGTTCTCGGCGGAGTGCCCGTGCAAAACGCTCTTGCGGGATCGTGTCCCGCACATGCGAGTTAAAATCGCAATAAGGGCATTTTGCTAGGCAGAACGGCCAGTGGATATAAAGAGCGAGAGAGCGAGGCACAGTGTATTAAATCGCTACCCTCACCCCAAACTCCATCACGCGCTCTGGCGGGATACGGAAAAACTCCGAGATGGGGGTCGCATTAT
Source organism: Saccharibacter floricola DSM 15669 (assembly GCF_000378165.1). Classification (GTDB taxonomy): domain Bacteria; phylum Pseudomonadota; class Alphaproteobacteria; order Acetobacterales; family Acetobacteraceae; genus Saccharibacter; species Saccharibacter floricola. The sequence continues at coordinate 27,164 of NZ_KB899336.1, read as the reverse complement.
TAAGGAGGTAAAGAAAGACCCACATCCGCCAAAGCGACATTTTAGGAACTTTAGAGCGGAAGACTAAGTCATGAGACGTAAAGTAGGAGGCCTGAATGGGGTCGAAATTGATCTCATGCAAAGCAGAAAGGGCGAGAGGCAAGTTTGGCATTTCCATAAAGCCGTAACGCACAATGATCCGGTAGATATTAGACGAGAGTTCTTTAACCTCAAGGCGTTTGTCAGGGCGTACATCAGGCTGGTCAAGCGTAAGCACGGTAACGAAGAGCACTTTATCATGCAGCACACGATTATGACGCAGGTTGTGTAATAGAGCACTTGGGATGATCTCAGGATCAGACGTCAGGAAGACGGCTAAGCCCGGCACGCGCGTAATGCGTGATTGTGACAGACGGGCGAGGAATGACGCTACAGGCACGGCATCAGCGCGCTGCCGGCCACGAATAAGCTGACGTCCGCGTTGCCATGTGGTCATGATCAGCGTACTGGCGCAGGCGATCGTTAATGGCACCCAGCCACCATCGGGGATTTTGAGCACATTGGCGGCAAAGAAAATGCCATCCAAAATAAAGAAGAAGCCAAAAACGAGGCCTGTTGACCATGCGCTCCAGTTAAAGACGCGGCGAAACACAACCATCGCCAGTACACAGGTGCAGAGGAATGTGCCCGTTACAGCGATACCGTAGGCTGAGGCCAGAGCTGCGGAAGATTGAAAAGAGAGCACCAAGATGATGGCGCCGAACGCCAATATCCAGTTTAGAGAAGGGAGATAAATCTGTGCTTCTTCATGCGCGTTTGTGTGGATAATGCGTGTGCGAGGCAGATAGCCTAGTTGGATAAGCTGACGGCATAGAGAAAAACTGCCTGAAATGCCGGCTTGGCTGGCAATGATCGTTGCCATTGTCGCTAAAATGAGCAGCGGGATTTGGATCCAAGCTGGGCCGAGATGGTAGAAAGGGTTAGCGAGTGTATGAGGATCAACAATGATCTGTGCGGCTTGTCCAAAATAGTTGAGCGATAACGCTGGAAGGACGAGAAAGCACCAGGCATAGCGGATCGGTGAACGACCAAAATGCCCCATATCGGCATACAGAGCTTCTGCCCCAGTGACTGACAGCACGACAGACCCGAGTGCTAGAAAGGAGAGGGTGCCGTGCGACACGATAAATTGTAGGGCATACCATGGCAAAACAGCCAACAAGATTTTGGGATAGAGCAGAATGCCATGAACGCCCAAAACAGCGATGGTTGTAAACCAAATGAGCATAATGGGGCCGAAAGCGCGGCCAATCTTGCCTGTACCTAACGCTTGTGCGGCAAAAAGGCCGAGGAGGACAACGAGCGCAATAGGGATAATAAAGGGGCTGGCGTTAGGCGCGGCAATTTCAATCCCTTCCACAGCGGAGAGGACGGAAACGGCTGGGGTAATAATGCTATCGCCAAAGAAGAGGCAGGCCCCAGCAATACCAACGAGCCCAAAGACCCAGCGGAAATACGATGATTGGCATACCCGCTGAGCAAGGGACATGAGGGCAATAATGCCGCCTTCTCCATTATGATCGGCTCGCATGACTAACAGGACGTATTTGATCGTGACAATCAGCATGAGAGCCCAGAAAATGAGGCTCGCCATACCGATGACTTCCCCGATTTGAGCGGGATGCTCAACAGAACCAACCGTCTTAACCGATGATTGCAGAGCGTAAAGAGGGCTGGTGCCGATATCACCATAGACCACGCCGAGCACACCCAAGAGTGCTCCGATCCCTTTGGGGCGGCCGCCATGACGGTCTGTTTCCTCTTGAGGGGGAAGCTCTGTCGGATGGCCGAGTGCATCCGGATAACGAGCATCGGGAGAAGGATCTTTAAGGGACATGCCGTCCTGTTCAGACATAGGGGAGAAAGTCCTGTTGACTGATGAAGCCCGACTATAGGGTGTGACGGGCAAGATATCCCCTCAAGGGGGCACTTCAGACACGTTTATTCTGGCTTCATGGCAGTATTTGCTAGGAAAATGCAAGTCTCTTACGGTAATTCACCCAGAATGTGAGAAGCCATGAGGCGGGCGTGTGCCAAAAATAGCACTACCAACACGCACATAATGGGCACCAGCAGCGATGGCTTTTTCAAAATCACTGGACATTCCCATAGAAAGAATGGGCAGTCCGTGGCGCTGCGCAAGCTCTGCGAGAGCGCGGAAATGTGGGGTTGGGTCTTCATTGTGCGGCGGAATAGCCATGAGACCTTTAACATGGCTGCCAAAGCGCGTGAGGCTGTCTTCAATAAAGTGATCGGCTTGTGCGAGGGGAACGCCAAATTTTTGCGGCTCGTTGCCCGTATTGACCTGAATAAGCAGCTCGGGAAGGTGTCCTATCTTCTGCGAGGCCTTTTCTAGGGCGGTTGCAAGAGAGGGGCGATCAAGGCTTTCGATACAATCGGCAATCCGACAAGCGTCAACAGCTTTGTTGGTTTGGAGGCCGCCAATAAGATGGAGGCGCAGGTCAGGCCATTTTGCGCGTAGAGCGGGAAATTTTTCGGCGGCTTCTTGGACGCGATTTTCGCCAAAAGTTCGTTGTCCGGTTTCAAGAGCGGCAATCACCGAGTCTTGAGGGTGAAACTTACTCACCGCCACTAAAGAAACGCTGTTTTCTGGGCGGTGAGCAGCTTTTTGGGCATTAATAATGCGTTGTTTAACCGCATGAAGGGCGGAGGAAATGCTCTGTTGGGTCATAACTCTATAGAGAACGTCATTGCGTTCCGCACGACAAGATGCAAATTCAGCTTTATGAGCACATTTTCTTCTTCCCGTTCGGCCTCGCGCCCGCCTCGACCCTCCCGCCGTAAGGGAGGACGCACACCAGCCCCTCGGGCGGCAGACCCTGTCCGCGATCTGGCCTTTGATATTGTATGCGGCGTTGTTGAACATCGCCGCATGTTAGAGACAACGCTAGAGCGGAGCACGGTGAAAGAAAGTCGTGATCGGGCGGCAGGCCATCGTTTAGCGGCGGCGACATTGCGCCATATGGGGAGTATGAGCGAGCTGCTTGGGCCTCTTTTACGGCGAGAACCTCCCGCATCTGTGCGCTGTGCGTTATTGATGGGCGTGGCGCAATTATTGCATTTGGAAACCCCTCCACATGCAGCGGTGGGCACGATTGTGGATCTTTTGCATCGTCGTGGATTAGCGCCTTTTGCAGGACTAGCGAATGCTGTCTTGCGTAAAGTCTCGCGTGAAGGTGAGACGCTGCGTGAAGGGCTGGATGAAGCACGTTTGGATGTTCCGCCGTGGCTTTGGAGAGCATGGGGGCGGCGCGCACGTGCCATCACACGGGGTTTTTACCGTGAGGCGCCACTTGATATAACGGTGAGGTCTTCTGATAATATTCCAGAAGGTGGAGAGATGCTGCCGACAGGGACGGTGCGCTTCCCGAACGGTACGCGCATGGTTGAGCTTCCGGGGTTTGAGGACGGTGCGTTTTGGGCACAGGATGCAGCCGCGGCGATGCCTGTGCGTTTGATGGGTGACCTTCACGGGAAGCAGGTTGTTGATGTCTGCGCAGCTCCTGGTGGGAAAACGGCGCAGCTTGTGTGTGCTGGCGCAGAGGTGACGGCGATTGAGCGTGAGAAAAAGCGCGCACAGCGTTTACAAGAGAATTTGAAACGTCTGTCACTATCGGCTGATATTGTGGTGCAGGATGGTTTGGAGTGGCAACCCACACAGCCTGTGGATGCTGTGTTGCTGGATGCGCCATGTTCTGCAACGGGGACATTGCGCCGTCATCCTGATGTCTTGTGGGTCAAGCGGCCGCGTGACGTTAAAGCCCTTGCAGAAGGGCAGGATGCCTTCATTAAAGCGGCGTATAAGATGCTCAAGCCGGGTGGTACGCTGCTTTATGCTGTGTGCTCTTTACAAGATGAGGAAGGGCCACAGCGTATTGAAGCGGCTCTTGAGCAAGGGGGGTGGACGCTCTCTCCGTTTACGGAAGAAGAGCTTTCCGCTCTGCCACAAGCGCGCACTGAGGAAGGCTATTACCGGACGCATCCGGGCATGTGGTCTGAACGTGGTGGCCTTGATGGCTTTTTTGCCGCCCGTTTGATCAAACAATAACGAGGACTATGGCTGAGGGGGAGATACCCCTCAGCCATGAGCAGGCCTTAGAGCCATGGCGGCGTTGGTAGGCCCTTTCCTTTAAGAAATTCTGTGTTGAATAGCTTGGATTGATACCGTGCGCCACCATCGCACAGGATGGTAACAATTCGGTGGCCAGGGCCAAGGCGCCGTGCTGTGCGAACAGCAGAAGCAATGTTGATCCCACTGGAGCCCCCTACAGACAGGCCTTCATGTGCGGTGAGGTTAAAGACATGCTTCAGAGCTTCAGCATCGGGAATGCGCTCAGCATGGTCTGGGGCGCTGCCGTCTAGGTTAGCGGTAACGCGTGATTGACCGATTCCTTCGGTAATGGACCCACCACTCACGCTGAGGTCATTCTGAGTGACCCAGCCATAAAGCCCAGAACCCTCTGGGTCAGCGAGTACGATTTCGGGCGCTTTGACACCGCTTTGGGTCGCTTGATCACGCAGGCCGAGGGCGATGCCCGCTAAAGTGCCGCCTGTGCCACAAGAGCAGGTAAAGGCATCAATTTTGCCGTCCAGTTGTGACCAAATTTCTGGCGCTGTGCTGTGACGATGCCCTTCGCGATTCGCGGTATTGTCGAATTGGTTAGCCCAAAACCCGCCTGTTTCTTCTGCAAGGCGACGGGATACGTGCACATAATTGCCCGGATCACGGTAGGGCTTTGCTGGAACGAGGCGCAGGTCAGCGCCGATCATACGCAGGAAGTCGAGCTTCTCTTTGCTTTGTGTTTCTGGCACGACAATAACGGCTTTGCAGCCCATGGCTTGGGCGACAAGAGTGAGGCCAATGCCGGTATTGCCAGCTGTGCCTTCCACAACGGTGCCGCCTTCTTTGAGAAGCCCGCGTTTAAAGGCGTCTTCAATGATGGCGAGTGCCGCGCGGTCTTTGACAGAACCGCCAGGGTTCATAAACTCAGCTTTACCGTAAATGTCGCATCCTGTGGCTTCTGATGCTTCACGGAGGCGGATGAGCGGCGTGTTGCCGATCGCCTCAATCATTGAAGCCGCAGGGCGGCCATGACCTACGGTTGTGAGTGAGTGGGTAGAAAAATCTGTCATCGGTCGTGTTTCCTTGCCACAATGGCCTATCGTTAATAATGAACTCTAACGTATGAAGGTCGTGATGAAAAATATACAAGCAAAGAAAGCATGGGAAATCCTGAAAGCAAATCCAAAGGCTGTTCTCGTTGATGTGCGTACACCTCAAGAATGGGCGGCTGTGGGTTTCCCTGATTTGAGCACGCTAGGGCGTGAGGCTGTCGCACTGACATGGTCAGCAGAAGAGCCAGAAGCTTTTCACCAAGCGCTGGACGAAGCTGTGCCAGACAAGACTGCCTCTCTCTTTTTCTTATGCCGCTCGGGCGTACGGTCGCACCATGCGTGTGAGAGTGCTTTTGAAGCTGGGTACCAAAACACAGCGAATATTGCTGATGGCTTTGAAGACCGTCATGGCCCTGGGACAGGGTGGCGGGCGTCTGCCTTGCCTTTTATATTGCGTCCCTTGTCATAACGTTATTGCCCGCTATTAGGCTCTTCTGTTGCGTCGTACTGAGGAGCAAGGATGGCACACCACGGATAGCGCGTATCGTAGCTCGTACCGTCTGGTGTGCTGACGCGCCCGTATGCATCGACAGGCACATGGGTCAGCGCAACGCTATCGTCAATATTGCCGCCTACAATGCTGATTTCACGCCCAAAAGGTGGGGCATTTTGCCCTACAGAGACAACAATGCCGCAATGGGCTGGAAAGGCATATGAGGTTGGAAGCATTCTATAGGTGATGGAACGGCTTCTCCCTCGGCCAACGCAGAGGAGGTCGCCTATTTGTGGGGCATAGGCGGCAGGGTCTTGGGCTGTCAAATTGGGGTTTTGCCGGCTTGCAGCAGCGTTAATATACGTGGCGTGGTTGGGGGAGTAGGTGAAGCGTTCATTCGCACCAGCAACACGCATGACGTAGGAAATAAAGGCTGCTGACCACGCATAATGGCCATCAATATTAGCTGAAAAGAGTCTGCCGTCACCGTCTGTTCGTCCAGTCCAATGACTTTCTGTTTCATAAAGATCTTGGCCGATCCACCAATATTCTCCCACGCGTTGCCAAAGGCCGGGGAGGCGTTCTGGTTTGAGCGCCGGGCTGCTTGGATCAGGGCGGTCATGGGGGTCTTCATCGGCGACGGGTGTGCCAAAGAGGCGCCATTCACGCAGGGCGATGGCGGCGACATCTTGGCGGTTAAAGGGCACAAAATTTCGTGTTGCAAAATCAGGCACGCGGACATTGTACCCCAGCGGGCCAGTCTGGCCATTACTATATTGGGCAAGCGGCGTTTGATGTGGCGCTGTTGAACAGCCAGCTAGGGCAAGGAGGACATAAGTTGTGAGCATTTTACGCTCAAATAGGCGTGATATCGGCACGTTGTCCCTCATTGTCCTAAGCTGTTTCGTTAAAGTGACGGTCTAACAAGGCCGCTAAAGACGCTTTTCGTCAAGTGTCAGTTTTCTAGCCAATAGGAGAGAGAGTGTTTCTTTTGTGATAATGACATAAAAAAAGGGGCGGAGAGACCCGCCCCTTCAGCAGCATATTCCAGTGCTTAATGGCTCTGTGGTGGTGCCATAAATGTTGGGCGGATCGGTGTTGGCACATGACGGGCCAAAATATCATTCACCGCCTTTTTGTCTTCTTCTGTTAGAGACCAGCCAAAGACATCAGCAATCCCGCTAATTTGCTCAGGCTTACGAGCGCCCCAAAGAGCGATCGTTGGGCCTTGGTCGAGCACCCAGCGGATGGCAAAAACCATGAGAGACTTCCCACGGCGATCGGCCACTTCCTTTAGCTCATCAATCGCAGCAAGATAGGCTGGGAAATGCTCTTTTTGGAACTTAGGATCACTGGCGCGCAGATCCGTATCAGGGAATGTGGTGTTCGCGTTCATTTTCCCTGTCAGCATCCCACGGCAGAGCGGGCCATAAGCGAGGAGAACTTCATGGTTCTTCTTTGCGTAAGGAAGAATATCGTCCTCAAGAGCGCGCTCAAAGATGTTGTAAGGGTTCTGCGTGCTGGCGAGCGGGGCAACCTCACGGAAAATATCCATTTGCTCAGGTGAGAAGTTGCTCACGCCCAATGCACGGATTTTTCCTTCTTGATGGAGTTTTTGAAGCTCACGAGCCGATTCATCAATCGGTGTATTGGCATCGGGCCAATGGATCTGCTCGAGATCAATGGTGTCAACGCGCAAACGGCGCAGAGAGTCTTCAACCTCTTTTCGGATACGTGCTGGGGTAGAATTACGGAAAGGCTTGTCATCTTTCCAATCCAAGCCCAGTTTCGTGGCGATACAGGCCTTATTGGGCTTCTCAGCAAGTGCGCGGCCAACGATTTCTTCCGAATGGCCAAAACCATAGACGGGGGCGGTATCAATAAGATCCACCCCTTCATCAAGGGCACGATGAATGGTGCGCACACCATTATCATCATCGGGGCCACCCCACATCCAGCCACCGATGGCCCATGTGCCAAGGGCAACGCGTGAAACAGGTTTTTCAAAACCAGGAATTTGAATGGTGTTTGCGTCCATATATCTTCTCCATAAATGAGAATTTTTCTCCTCCCATATTTGACTCTCTTGATCTCAGATGCAAGCGAAGCCTTTGTGATTTGGGATGAAGACCCTTTATAAGAAAGACATATATTGAGGCGTGGTATGGCCACGTCGTCTGACTGATGCAGGAGTGACGGTAATGACGGCCTCACATGATTCAACGATTCCCGTAACTGTGCTCACCGGTTTTCTTGGTGCGGGGAAGACAACGCTGCTTAATCATATTCTCACGGCTGATCACGGTAAGAAATACGCCGTTGTGGTAAATGAGTTCGGTGAACTCGGGATTGATAACGACCTCGTTGTTGATGCTGATGAAGAAGTTTTTGAGATGAATAACGGCTGTGTCTGTTGCACGGTTCGGGGGGATTTGATCCGTATTCTCACAAGCTTGCTTCGTCGTCGGAAACGCTTTGACGGTATTATTATTGAAACGACAGGTTTGGCAGACCCTGCACCAGTGGCGCAGACGTTCTTTGTGGATGATAATATCCGCCAGAAAGCGCGGTTGGATGCTGTTATTACCGTTGTAGATGCCGCGAATGTGTTGAACACACTCAAAGAAAGTGCCGAGGCTGTTCAGCAGATTGCCTTTGCTGATGTCATTATCCTCAATAAGGGGGATCTGGTAAACGCGGAGCAGGAAAAAACGATCCGCGAAAGAATCCGTTCTATGAATGCGGTTGCGAAGATCTACAAAACCGAGAAGGGGAATGTTGCGCTCAATGATATTCTCGACCAAGGAGGATTTGATCTTGAGCGGGCGCTCACCACCATGCCGGACTTTCTTGGGGACGATGAGGAAGAGCATGGTCATCATCACCACCACCATTATCATGAGCATGATCACGGCATTACGAGTGTGTCTTTTTCCCTCAAAGAACCGCTTGATGAAGGGCGTTTCCAAGCGTGGATTGGCGCTATTTTACAAGAGCAGGGGCCGGACATTCTTCGTGCGAAAGGGATTTTACAGTTTAAAGGGGAAGACAAACGCTTTGCCTTCCAAGCCGTGCATATGATGGCGGACGGGGATTACATTACGCCGTTCAAGGACGGAGAAGAGCGCATGTCGCGCCTTGTCTTCATTGGTCGTCATTTAAATGGCGATGCTTTACGGCGTGGTTTTGAACGCTGTGTGGCGGTGTGATGATGAGTGAGATGACCAAAAGCCTCTTAGAAACACGCGGTGCAGAGCGCTGCTTTGAGGCGCCCATTGTCGGTGTGCAAGTCAGTCGTGATGGTCAGACTCTTGCCGCTTTGACGATCGATGGTGATGCTGTGCTCATGGCCCGCGAGACCATGCGTCAAAGCGATGAATGGCGCGTGGTGTCTGTTCATGATGGCGCGCTCAGCTTTGCCCAAGGCTGCGGTGAAGACAGCTTCCTGAGTGGTGGTGAGGATGGACGCGTGGTCAGTCTTGCGGCTGATGGCACGGCCACGGAGCTGCATAAAGGCCGCGGCTGGATTGATTGTCTTGCGAGTACGTCCACGCATTACGCGTTTTCATGTAAAAAGCAGGTGAGCTTGCGTGAGGCGGGGGGCACAGAAGACCTGAAATCGCTTGAGCATCCTTCTGCCATTAGTGGTTTGGCCTTTGATGCTAAAGGGCGGCGTCTGGCGGCGTCGCACTATAATGGCGTTTCGCTCTGGTTTGTGCAGTCCAAGGATGCGAATGTGCATTCTTTGACATGGAAAGGCAGCCATACCGGGTTGTGTATGCACCCCGGTGGTGAAGCGGTTGTGACCAGTATGCAGGAAAATGAGCTGCATGGTTGGCGTCTCTCCGATGGGCATAATATGCGCATGAGCGGCTATCCACGTAAAATTGGCTCAATGGATTTTACCCGGAAAGGGCGTTGGTTGGCGACATCGGGGGCAGATGCGGCCGTATTGTGGCCCTTCTTTGGTGGTGGTCCGATGGGCAAAGCCCCGATGGAGCTTGCGCGTCTGCCGGGCTTGTTTACGACAGTGGTCAAAACGCATCCAACCGATGATATCGTTGCGATCGGCTTTGAGGACGGAACCGTTCTGTTAGCAGAAGTTGGTGGTGACGAAGGGCGGATTCTGCCGATGTGTAATGGTCAGCGTAGCGGTGGTGTGAACCGTGGCGCCGTGACATCGCTTACATTTACACCCCAAGGTGGGGCGCTCATCTTCGGAACAGAAGAAGGGTATGTCGGTGTGGTGGACTTGTCCGCTCACGGGTAAGAATGAAAACGCTTTCCCCCTGTATGATGAGGGGAGAGCGTTTCAAAAAAGACGGTTTTCTATACGGCCTTTTGTTCGCTTCTAAGTTGTGTTGCGAGGGAAGCAAGCGAGCCTGCATTGCCATTGGTTGTCATGCCGGTGGGGATGAAAATGATCGTCGATTTCCCATCGGCAGATGCGGTAGAGACCATATCTGCCTCAATGGTTTTATGCATCAATGTCATAATCTCATGAGACGAAGCAGAAGGAAGCCCTTCTTGCATAAGCTCAAAGCTTTCCTTGAAGCCTGTCGCAATAGCGAGGCGTTGTTTGGCGATCCCTTGGCCTTGCAGCTCCTTACTTTCACTTTCTGCTTTGGCGAGTCCAACGCGCCGCAGACGTTCTGCTTCTGCCTCAGCCGCGGCGGCTTTCTGGCGTGACAGAGCGGCGATTTGGTTATTCATGGCCGCCATGACATCGGGTGGCGGCATGGGTTGCTCAATCACCACATCATCAATCTGCATGCCGGTTTCGAGGGCATTTTTAGCCTGATCGCCAATAATACGCTGTGAGATCTGGTCTTTTTGCGCGTAGAGGTCTTGTAAAGTCATGGAGTGAATAATCTGGCGCAGCTCATTTTCTACGCGCCAGATGAGCTGACTGACGGGATCAGCCACCTTGTAGGTATAGGCCAGAATGGCTTCATCAGTTGGTTTGACACTGAAGCGAACCACCCATTGAATAGAGAGAAACGCGTCATCCTGTGTTTTTACTTGGCTGTTGCGTTCAATCTGCGTTTGTTTGAGATCCACGCGGTTTACGACCCGGCGGAAAGGCAGCAAGATGCGTAGCCCCGGGTAGAGAGCCCGTTTAATGGGCACACCAAATTGTTCGGTCACGAGAGCCGTTTGTCCGTGGACGACAAAGATATGCTGCCAAATATAAAGCAAAACGCCAAAGGCAATAGCGCAAAGGACAATGAGAAAAGGAACCATAAAGAACCCAGCTTTCAGGATGTTATTCTGGTTTTTTCTTTTGTTTGTAGTCCTCAAAGTTCTTTTTTTGCAATGTTTGTTCTTGTGCATCCATAAAACGGTCTGCCAAGCGACTGTAAAGCGAGTGAGAGCACACCATGCGGGATACACCAAAAGCGAGGAAGGATGTGGCCAGCAGGGCGAGTGTGACTTGCTGGTTATCGCACATTTCCATCACAATCACGGTTGCTGTGAGTGGTGATTGTACAACCCCGCAGAAATACGCGACCATCCCGAGTAGAACAACGGCGCCCGGGGCGGTATGAGGCAGAAATTGGGCGACCCAGCCGCCAATAGATGCACCAATAGACAGGGATGGAGCAAATAGCCCGCCGGGAATGCCGGAGCAATAAGAAATAATCGTTGCAAGATATTTATAGATGAAGAATGACGCGGGGTAATGCTCATGCCCTACAATGATGGAGCGTGCTTGTTCATACCCCGTGCCATAGGTCGCCCCCCCTGAGATGATCCCAATAATCGCGAGGAGGAGGCCACAAAGGGCGGCAAAGCTGATAGGGTGTTCACGTGTGAAACGACCGAACGCGCCGGGCAGTCCTTGTGATGCTTTCATGAGGATAGCGGAAAAGAGACCGCCAGTTAGTCCGCCTAAAATGCCACAAGCCAACACAGCGATCCATGCTGTGCCGATGGGCACATCAACGGTTGTATGGCCAAAATAGGTGTAATTACCGACGAGAGCGATCGCGGTAACACCAGAGAGCACAACCCCTGTCAGCGTGGTGCCAGAGGTGCGTTGCTCAAAAGAATGAGAGAGCTCTTCAATAGCAAAGACAATCCCTGCAAGCGGGGTGTTAAACGCGGCTGAAACTCCGGCTGCGCCACCTGCAAGGATCATTCCACGTTTGGCAGAGATATTGGCATGGCCCATCAAGCGAGAGAAGGCGTGCATAATGGCAGCACCTACTTGCACAGTGGGGCCTTCACGCCCGATGGACGCGCCACAGACAAGACCTAATGTGGTGAGAAGAATTTTCCCAAGAGCTGTGCGTAGGGCTAAAATTCGGTCAACAACACTGAAATTTTCGATATGAAGGGTCGCGATGGCTTGAGGGATACCCGATCCTTGCGCACCTTGGAAGAAAGTGCGTGTTAGCCATGTTGAGAGGGCTAAGCCGGCCGGAGCGACAATGAGCATGATCCAAGGATGCCAGCTCATCAGACGATGGCAAAGGAGGCTGGCTTGGTTTGCCAGGCCCGCAAAACCGACGGCGACGAGGCCAACAATAATCGCAGCAATCCAGCAGAGCACGGAGCGTCGCCACTGGGTCGTTCGAGTGCGGGCTGAGCGTCGTAAGTGCGTAATACGGTTACGCCGCCGCATAGAGTGACGAGAAGGCGAGGGGGAAGAGGCAGAATCGGCCACGGCTCAGCATATCCAGACGAAAAAGAGCAGTATTTAGCGTGCACAGCACCTCTGTTCGCTCCTGCCAGTTAAAAGGCAGGAGGGTCAAGGGGACGTGGCGGTATTTATAACGCGTGCGTGCTTTATAGGATACGAAAACCCTATAGGCTGCCGGCTGGGATTAAGAGGAAAGAACGAGAACGCTGTTTTGACCTGGTTCGTGGCGTTTGGCCATTTTCTCAGGCTCTACATGAATATGGATAGAGGCTTGCCCAAGTTCCTGACGGAAGGCGGCCTCAATACGGTCACAAATATCATGTGCTTCTGTGATCTGCATATGGTTCGGCACGACGAGGTGAAACTCGACAAAGAAGAGAGAGCCGACTTTGCGCATCCGTAAATCATGCGCTTCAAGAGCGCCGGTGCCTGTTTGCGCGATCAGGAGACGGAGTTTTTCCACTAAGTCCGCAGAAGGGACCTCATCCATCAAGCCAGACATGGAGCGGCGCATCATGCAAAAGCCCGTCCAGAGGACATTAAGGGCGACGAGCGCTGAGAGAAGCGGGTCTAGGCCATTCCAATGGACAAACGGGATGAGTGAAACGCCAATAAGCAGGGCCAAGCTTGCCCAAACGTCTGACTGCACATGTTCACCGGCTGAAAGCAGAGCTTGAGAGGTATGGCGCCTCCCGATTGAGATCATGATCCGGGCCCAGACTAAATTGATCACCCCTGCGAGGGCATTGAGAGTCACTCCGAAAAAGGGTGCGTCAATGGGCATCGGGTGGAACGCGTCATGCAAAGCGATGAGGAGAATACCTAAAGCGGCAAGGACGACGAGAACACCTTCAATAACAGCCCATAAATATTCTGCTTTCCCATGTCCATATTGATGATTGTCGTCGGCAGGACGAGCCGCGAAGGAAACAGCCCATAATGTGCCGATGGAGGCGACGACATTCAGGATCGTCTCAATAGCATCAGACAAAAGCGCTCCAGAGCCGGAGACATAATAGGCGCTATATTTAACGGCCAAGACAATGACGCTGACAAAGATCGACAGACGAGCAATGCGTAAGCGGAGGGGAGATGGCGCTGTTGGGGTCAGGGAAGAAGGCATATGTCAGTTACGGATGGGCATGTGTGTGTGGTGCATCTGGCTCAGGAGAAGATGAACAGCTTTCTGTGGCGCAGAGTGACGTGTCGGGTAGAGGGTCTATCTGAAAGGTCGGATGCGCAATAGAGAAACGTTCCTGTAATAGTCGTTGTGCTTCTGTCAAGATTTTCTGTGTTGCTTTTGCCCCTTCCGTAAGGGAGTAGGTTGTCGGGAAAGGGCTGAGCACAAGATGAACGGTGAGGGCTGTTTCTGTTGTGCTGACAGGCCAAATATGGAGATGGTGGCTATCAGCAACCCCGGGAATGTTGCGCAGAGCTTGAGAGACCTCGGCAATATCTGTTCCAGCGGGCACGCCATCAAGGGCAAGGCCGAGTGATTGGTGCAGAAGAGACCATGTGCTCCAAATGATAATAGCCGATACGGCCAAGCTGACCAATGGATCAATGATCGTATAGCCTGTGAGCATAATGAGCCCCCCGGCAATGACCACACTGAGAGCCATCAGCGCATCGGAAGCCATGTGGAGGAAAGCCCCACGCATGTTCAGGTCATGATGAGCCCCGCGCATGAGCAGAAGTGCCGTCCCGCCATTAACGAGGATACCGATGAAGGCCACGATACTGACTGTTTGTCCGTGCACATTTTCAGGGTGGAAGAGCAGGAGGATAGCCTCCCATATAATCCCACCCGTGACGAGAAGGAGAATGATAGCATTGCCGAGCGCGGTTAAAATCGTGGCGCGTTTGAGCCCATAGGTAAATTGCTGAGAGGGTGCACGTTTTGCGAGAGACTGCGCTAGCCATGCTGCGCCCAAGCCCAGCACATCGGAAAGATTATGGCCGGCATCTGCAAGGAGCGAGAGGGAGTGCGCCCATAGTCCCCATGTGACTTCCCCAATGATATAGGCGCTATTGAGCGCAATGCTCAAGACGAAGATGAGCCCGAAGGAGGTTGGGGCATGGTGGTGATGTCCGCCGCCATGGTGATGGGTGTGGTCATGGTCGTGATGATGGGCATCAGGGCCATGGGAGTGGGAACAGGAAGGCTGCTGGCTGGTCATATCCACGCTCTGCTCATGTGAAGACAGTAAGGAAGGCCATTAGGCGGTAGGGGGCTTACCTTTATATAAGGATGACCCTCCTAGAGGAGAACAACCATAAAAGAAAATGATCTTTTCAGATATGATCATTTCTCTAATGCATGGGCGGTCAAAAAGAGGAGCGATCCGTAGCCGAGTTGGTCGAATCCACCGCTATTGGGGCCATACTGCCCACCTCCACCTTCAATGGGGTTTTTCTCATAAATAGATGTAATTTCAGGAGCATTTTGGTGGAGGAGACGCATGTAATGTCCTTCGTACAGAGCCCAAATAGGGCGTAGCAGACCGCGCCCTTTGGGGGCGATATAGGGTTGGGTGACATCACTGTTATGATAGGGGGTATAGGGTACAGACATCCCGCTATTATAGCGTGCAACATAACGTGCTGCAGCGAGAAGACGATTCTGATCAGCTGCAAAAAGGTCATCCCCTTGAATCCAGGCCATCTGGCATAAGGTGCCTGCTAGACCTATTCCCATGAGAGTATGTCCTTGGTCTCGTCCAGCTTCCTGCCATTGGGCGAGGTGCTCTTGAGGGTAAAGCTTCCAAGCGGCTTGATGCAGAGCCCCATTCCCTTGACCGTGAAGGAAATAACCTTTTGCGAGGCGGTAGAGATCAGGATGGTCTGTGTAAATTCCAATGGCCATGAGCGCATTGAGAGTGGCGAGATCCCAATTCGCCCAATAATGATCAATGCTGGCGTGATTATGGGTGTGGAGGAACTCTTTATTCATGGGCACAAACACATGAAGGAGCATGTCCTTGAGTGTTTTCTGATCAGCAGGGGACCAGGCCGGGAAATCTCGTAATGTTTCAGCGGCTATGGCGAGCTGGTATCCGTAGAGCCCTGATGCCAGATATTTATCAGAGGTGCCGCCAATATGGTGCAGATGGCGTGCCCATGCGTTTAGGATGCGTGCCGCTGCTCCTCCTCGGGTTGTGTCTCCTGTGAGACGCCAATCAAGCGCGAGCGCATAGGCTGCGGCAGCATCGTTAAAGAGGGTAGCATAGTTTTCTTTAGGATGATGGGGAGCTGTGCCACGAATAAGAGTGTCAGTCGGGTGGGGGCTATAGGATGGTGCGTCATGTGAATTCTGGCGTAGTATCACAAATGTGCCATACCAAGGTTGTGCTTTCTGGGCGATGAGGCGGCGAATATCTTGGAGGTCTTTAGGAGTGTTTAAAGCTCCTAAATGTCTCATATGCTGATAGGTGTCTGCTTGTGCGTAGAGTGGGCGTGCATGACAGACAACAAGCAGAAGGCCAAGCAAAGCTGGGAAGTTTCGACACAGAAA
Source organism: Saccharibacter floricola DSM 15669 (assembly GCF_000378165.1). Lineage (GTDB taxonomy): Bacteria > Pseudomonadota > Alphaproteobacteria > Acetobacterales > Acetobacteraceae > Saccharibacter > Saccharibacter floricola. Next base: position 11,336 of record NZ_KB899336.1, on the reverse strand, counting down.
CATAAAGGATCACACAGCGACGGATCAGGTATAGGTTAGCATAGCCAGCCCTTAAGGTTTTTGCCCCTAAAACTCTGTTCATGATGGAGCATGAGAGGGGGTGTTTCGCTTTTTCCTTGATCGTTTTTACAGAGAGCCCCTAAAGAGACATCCTATGACAGAGCCTTCTCATTCTTCTTCCTCATCCGTATCGCCACACATGCCTCCTCAGGAAGAGGCGTCGCATGGGTCATCAATGGGCCGGTTAGAAAATCGGTTTGAGCGCCTCTTCTTTAGCACGCGTTGGCTTGTCGCCCCGATTTATGCCGGCTTGGTTGGTGGATTAGTGGTGGTGTTGGTTAAATTCATGCAGCTTATGGTGCATCTCGTTCTGCATTGTTTAAGCTTGGATTTTGATGACATGTCTGTTGCTGTATTGGACATGATTGATCTCGCCCTCTTGGCAAATCTTGTGCTGATTGTGATGTTCGCAGGCTATGAAAATTACGTCTCACGGCTCGATCTGCGCGATCATGTCGATTACCCGCGTTGGATGGGGCAGGTGACGTTTGGTGATATTAAGGTCAAGCTGATGGCCTCTATTGTGGCCATGTCTGCAATCCATCTTTTGGCTGATTTCCTCCGCCTCAATAGTATGACGAACAGGACACTCGCGTGGAGCGTGGGGATCCATATGGCCTTCGTTGTATCAGGTGTGCTGGTTGCTGTGATGGATAAGATTGCGGAACATAAACCCACACAGGGTGAGACGTCGCACTCGGAGAAACATTGATGATTCGTGTCAGCAACCTTGCTGTACCGCTTGACCATACTGATGAAGCACTGGAGCAGGCCCTAGCCGCGCGTTTAGGCGTGAAGGCTGAGGATGTGCGTGCGTATCATGTCTTTCGTCGTGGGCATGATGCCCGTAAACGTGGGCGGATTCAGCTGGTCTATACGCTTGATTGTGATGTGGCGTCAGAAGAAACGCTCCTTCAGAAACATCAGAAAGACCCTCATATTCGTCCCACTCCCGATATGCGCTGGGCGCCGCCTTCTATCGTGGGGCAGCTTACATCGCGTCCTGTGGTGATTGGTGCTGGGCCGTGCGGACTTTTGGCCGCCCTTGTTCTTGCCCAAGCGGGGCTGAAGCCGATCATTATTGAGCGAGGGCGTGCGGTGCGTAACCGCACAGCAGACACCTTTGCGCTCTGGCGAAAGTCGCTCTTTACCGCAGAGAGTAATGTGCAGTTTGGCGAAGGCGGCGCTGGCACTTTTTCAGACGGTAAGCTGTATTCGGGTGTGTCTGATCCGCGCTTTCTAGGGCGTAAAGTGCTGGAAGAGTTTGTAAAGGCGGGTGCGCCTGAGGAAATTCTCTATCTCTCTAAGCCTCATATTGGCACGTTTCGCCTCGTAACGGTGGTTCAGTCCTTGCGTGCGCAGATTGAGGAGCTGGGCGGTGAGTATCGCTTTGAGACGCGCGTTGAAGGCTTTGACACAGAGGGCGAGGGGGACGAACGGCGTCTTCGTGCGGTGTGCCTCTCAACAGGAGAAACGCTGCCTGCTGATCGTGTGATTTTAGCGGTGGGGCACTCAGCGCGTGATACCTTTGCGATGCTTGATACGCTGGGCGTGGAGATGAAAGCCAAGCCTTTCTCTATTGGGGTGCGCATTGAGCACCCGCAATCTGTGATTGATGTGGCGCGGTTTGGGCCGCAAGCAGGGCATCCTCTCTTAGGCGCTGCGGATTATAAGCTGGTTCATCATGCATCGACAGGGCGTGGTGTGTATTCCTTTTGCATGTGCCCGGGTGGGCAAGTGGTCGCGGCAACGTCAGAGGCCGAGCAGGTCGTGACCAATGGCATGAGCCAGTACTCCCGTGCGGAGCGGAACGCCAATAGCGGCATGGTGGTGGAGGTGCGCCCTGGGGTGGATTATCCCGACCATGCGTTAAGCGGTATTGCCTTCCAGCGACACTGGGAGAAGGCCGCTTTCCAAGCGGGAGGTGGGCGTTACTTTGCACCGGCCCAGCGTGTGGGGGACTTTCTCGCTGGGCGGGCATCCACGCAGTTAGGGAGTGTGGTGCCGTCTTATCAGCCGGGTGTGACACCAACAGATCTTGCGCGTTGCTTGCCTGATTGTGTCGTGGCAAGTTTGCGTGAGGCTCTTCCTCTCTTTGAGCGGAAGATTAAGGGCTATGCGATGGACGATGCCGTGATGACCGGTGTCGAAACGCGCACATCATCTCCCTTGCGGATTTCGCGTGATAAAACGGGCCAAAGTCCTACCTTGCGTGGGCTCTTCCCCGCCGGAGAGGGGGCCGGCTATGCGGGTGGCATTCTCTCTGCGGGGATTGATGGCATTCGCGTTGCGGAGTGGCTGGCGCAGTCTCTTTAACGTGCGGTGCGGATGAGCTTTTGGCGTTGCTCACCAAGCCCTTCAATGCCGAGCCGCACCTCATCGCCTTCCTGCAGCCAAAGTGGTGGTTTATGGCCCATACCAACCCCCGGGGGCGTGCCAGTCGCGATGATATCACCGGGAAGAAGGGTCATATACTGGCTGAGATAGGCGATGATCTGACGGACAGTGAAGATCATGGTTGCTGTTGAGCCCGACTGCCGTCGTGTGCCGTTGACATCTAGCCAGAGCTGGAGGTTCTGCGGGTCTGGGACGTCATCAGCGGTGACGAGGAAAGGGCCAGTGGGGCCGAAGCTGTCACACCCTTTCCCTTTGTCCCATTGTGATGACTGCATTTGGAAACGTCGTTCAGAGATATCATTGAACACGCAATAACCTGCGACATGATCAAGAGCGCTCTCCTCACTGACAAAGCGTGCCGTGCTGCCGATGATAACGCCAAGCTCGACCTCCCAATCCATTTGAGTGGCGTGTGGTGGGATGAGCGTTGGGTCATTGGCTCCGCAGAGTGCGGAGGGCGCTTTCATAAAAACGATGGGTTCTTCTGGGCAGGCGAGCCCCGCTTCGGCTGCGTGGTCGGCATAATTGAGCCCAATGCAGACACATTTAGACACAGAGCTGACGGGAACCCCAAAACGCGGCGTGCCGTGCACGAGAGGAAAAGAGGTTGGGTCTCTTTCAGCGATGCGTGCAAGGGCATGCGGGGCAAGGTTCTCTGGTGATAGATCGTTATACAGACTTGAAAGATCGCGGAGCTGCCCTTCTGGATCAATAAGGCCCGGCTTTTCAGAGTTACGCTCTCCATAGCGGCAGAGTTTCATAACGATGTCCTATCACGTTAGAATGATGGCATTTTCTTTGGCTTATAAGCGGTAATTCCAGCACTAATAGCGCTAGAGCCGAGCACCAGTGCTAATGCCGAGAGAGGCAAGCTGCTGACGGTGGGGCCAAGAGCAGGAATGATTCTTCCTGCAACACCTTGGCCGAGTGAACCGACGGCATAGCTGATTCCCATACCGAAACTGCGATGTTCTGACGAGAAGCGCAAGGAGAGATAATGAGGTACGAGAGCGAAGACGCCAGATGAAGCCGCTCCCATAATAAAGGCTGAGGCGAGAAGCACGCTCCATTGTGGCGCACAGAGGAAAGGCCACGCAATGAGCATTGTGAGGGCAATAGCGACCTGCATAACGCGTGTTTCACCAAAACGTTCCGCTAAAGAGCCGCAGGTTAGCTTCCCTAAAAATGAGCCAACGCAATAAAGTGTAACGGGCCAAAAGATGAGCTGCGGGGAGAGGTGATGGCTCCCGCGTAAAATGGTGGGGTAGAAGGTGTAGATAGCGGCCTTCTGGAATTCTAAAAAGCACATCAGAGTGATGGCCTGAAGCGCACTGCCACTCCATGAAAACGGTGGGGCTTGTGTTTTGGTCTTATGATGTTCAGCACGGCTGGCAAGCCAAACAGGGCTTTCTTTAACGCCGATACGGATAAAGATCGCCAAAAAGGCTGGAATAACGCCGATAAAGAAGAGCACACGCCAGCCATAGTGCGGCAAAATCAGTGCCTGCATTCCCGCTGCTGCAAGGTAGCCGACTTCATAGCCTGACATCATCAATGCAGACGCGCGGGAGCGCAGCGAAGCCGGCACAGTCTCCATGAGCAAAGCGGCTGAGGCTGTCCATTCGCCCCCAAAACCAGCGCCGAAGAGAAATTGCACGACCATCAACAGGATGACGGAATGGGTCATGCCCGTGAGGGTTGAAAAAACAGCAAACCATACGACGCCCAGCATAAAGGCAGGGCGGCGACCAAAACGATCGGCAAACCATCCCCATAGCGTGTTCCCTGTGGCACGCCCTAGGGCTTGGCTGAAGAGAACACCTCCCATGGTTGCCATTGTGCAGCCAAAGTCGCGTGCAATATCGGGCAAGGTGAACATGAGGGTTGTTTGGTCAAAAGCATCCAAAAACCATCCCAGAAAGGAGGCAAGAGTAACCTGCCAAAAGGGAAGAAGGCTTGGGCGGGAGGCCGTTGAGGAAGAGGACGCGGCTGTCATGGCACCTCTGAGAAAGAGACGATCAGATGATGTAGAAGAGGGGGCACATAAAGAGAGAACGTCTTATGGCTCTTGAAAGAGTATGAGATTAGTCCTCTTTTTAGGGTTGTAAACATGATCTGTTAGATTGCAAAGCGAATTCTGTATAAACAGAGATTGCTGCTATAGGGTATATTATAAGCAATACGCTCTTCTTATCCGCCCTCTCAATCTGATCCAGACGGATAAGGATAGCATGAAGAGCGTTAAGGAGATGTGAGCTGTATGAATTACGATACCATGTTCCAAGCGGCTCTTGATGAGCTGCATCGGGATGGAAGTTATCGCTATTTTGCGGAGTTGGAGCGTTATTCAGGGCGTTTCCCTCGGGCGTTTCATCATGGTATCGGGCGTGATGTAACGGTGTGGTGTTCCAATGATTATCTCGGCATGGGGCAACATCCAGACGTCTTGGCGGCTGTGCATAAGGCGTTGGATGAAAATGGTGCGGGCTCGGGGGGAACGCGCAATATTTCCGGGACGAACCATTACCATGTTGCGTTAGAAAAAGAGCTGGCTGCCCTGCATGGCAAAGAAAGCGCGCTTCTTTTTAACTCGGGTTATTTATCGAACTGGGTGGCATTAGGCACGTTAGCCGCGCGGCTAAAGGGGTGCGTGGTGCTGTCTGATGCTCTCAATCATGCCTCAATGATCGAGGGGATCCGTCATTCACGAGCAGAAAAGCGGATCTTCCGTCATAATGATCTGGATGACCTAGAACGTCACCTCAAAGAGCTTCCGGCTGATACGCCTAAAATTATTGCCTTTGAGTCGGTCTATTCGATGGATGGGGACATTGCGCCGATTGAAGAGATTTGCGATCTCGCTGATCGTTACGGGGCGATGACCTATCTTGATGAGGTTCATGCGGTCGGTATGTATGGCGCACAGGGTGGCGGTATTGCTCAAGAGCGTGGGCTTGAGCACCGTTTGACGGTTATCGAAGGGACGCTTGGCAAGGCTTATGGCGTTGTGGGCGGGTATATTGCTGCATCTACGGCCTTGTGCGACTTCGTGCGTTCTTTTGGTTCTGGCTTTATTTTCTCCACCTCTCTTCCCCCTATGGTGGCAGCAGGTGTGCTGGCCAGTGTGCGGCATTTACGCCAGAGCAGTGCAGAGCGTGACGGTCAGAAAAAGGCCGTTGCTTTGCTGCGTGAGAGGTTGGATCGGGCGCATATCCCTTACTTAAAGACGGATACGCATATCGTGCCGGTCATGGTGCGTGATGCCACCTTATGCCGGACGCTTTCTGACGAGCTTCTCAAGCGTTTTGGTCATTATCTGCAACCCATTAACTATCCAACCGTTCCTCAAGGAGAAGAGCGCTTCCGCCTGACGCCGGGGCCGCTTCATACGGAAGAAGAGCTTGATTCCTTGGTAGAGGCACTCTCTACCTTGTGGAAAGAGCACCAATTACCGTTAGCGGCCTAAACGCTTCTGGTAGGTGGGTCGTGGTTGGGGTTAAAAACCCGCCACGATCTGGAAGTCTGTAAACAAACCGCGTCGATTAGCTAGGTCATTGGTATGAATGCGGCGCAACCGATAGCCGGCATCGAAGGTGACATTAAGATAGCGGTTGAGGGCACTGTTTAGGTCAACGCCAAGGCTCGAGAGCGTGGCGGCCCGTGCGCCATTGCCGACATGTTTGACCTGACGATTATCAGCCCAATCCCAGAAGAAGCCGATCTTGTGACTGTCTTCAATTTGTGGAATTGACGTGATTTTTCCTAGCGAGAAGCTGGGAAGATAGATTTCTTCGCTGAAGCTGTTGCCGTTGCTTCCAAAAGACGTATTGGCAAAATAGCCACGAGCATTGCCAAGGCCACCAATCATCAATTGCTCACTATAGAGCAGGTTTTTAGATGCCCGTTGAAAGGTCACACGTGTCGTTGAAGACAAACCATAAGGCAGGGACTGGTTGCGTGTGAGGGCAAGGCGGTCATACACATATTGGGGTGTGGCAGATGGGAAAATGTCCCTATAATGTTTGCGAGAATCAAGGGCAGTGAAACCGCCGGGCCCGTAGAAGAATTGGTTATTAATTTGCGTTTGCCCCCACGGGTCTTGCAAAGAGCCATTATACCCAAAGACAAATTGATTCACGTCGGCTCGGGCACTAGAGCGCGGTGGAATATCGAGATCTTTATAATACTCAAATGAGCTTGATCGTTTCCAATCATACCCAATTTGAAAAGTTCCATCGATTCCGAGATATTTTGTTAGCGTGATATGGTTGATCATATGCAACCAGCGGATGGATAGCTGCTGTCCACCACCGCGATTGTTGATTTGTTGGTCGTTTGAAGTTGGTACGGAGATGGCGTAATTGCCAAAAATTTGAAGGGCGTTGCGGGATGTTAGCGGAATAGTCCAACTGGCAGAATGGTTGTTAAAGCGGCCCATCATCGTTCGGTTGAACTGATACGTCACGATATGGCCAAGGCCAAACGCATTGCCCCACGAGGCTCCGACATACCAGTTAAGGCGCCCTAAGGTTCGGTCAGCTTGGTTATTGACGGCCGCATAAGCATAGACAGGGAAACGGTCAGACACGTGAAGATCTACGTCAGTCACGCCCGGCTTATCGCTGGGGCGATAGACCATATCTACCGTATGGAAGGGGTTGAGGTTGAGCCAGTCTAGGTCTGTCTGTAGGGCTGTGAGGGCCATCGTTTGCCCGGGTGTCAGGCCACTATCACGACGGATTTGCCAGGCAGGCGTCCAATTATTGCCATGGACGGAAATATGCCCAAGCCGGTATTCTGTGACATCCAGATGCAGCACGCCGGCATGCACGCGCTGCGGTGGCACGTTGATGCTGATAAAGGCGCGGTCATGCTCACGAAAGAAAATAGCAATGGCCCCTGTGAGCTCATGCATTTTCTGGAAAGTGAGCGGTTTGCCGATAAAGGGTTGAATAATTTTGTAGAGCGATGGGGCTTGCGTGAGGTTAAGTCCCTCTGCTGACAAAGGCTGCTGCCCTGTTTGCTGGCCCGTATCGCCTGTAGGCTGTAGCACAACAGCACGTAGCGCTGGCAAAGCGACAGCATCGGACTTATCGGCCGCATGCGCTGTAGAGACCCCTGCGATGGATAAAAGCCCCACACATCCGTAGCGTAAGACTGAGAGAGGCCGTGACGTTTTATAAGAACGTGGCGACATAAACGGATCGTGCTCAACTCTCATGGTGTTGGTTGTGCAGGGGAGGATGGCTGTGCGGAGACTGTTGTGCTGGTGAGCTGAACGTCTCCTCCTTGAAGAGGGTGTGCGGTATCAGCGTCCTGTAAGGCGGCACGGTTTCCAGCAAGGGTAAAAATATTACCATCAGCAGAGGCTAGGGCAGAGGCAGCATCCATCGTAAGAGCCCTGTCGCTCGTACTGGCGCTTTTACAGGGTGATGGCAGTACGTAGAGCCCCGTAGGCGCAAAAGAGGCGCTTAAGGTAGCACGGCGGATAGTATGCGGGTGGTCAGAAAGGTCAAAAGCAGGAGCGGGCTGATCACTGACGCCAATGACGACCGTCTCAAACCCTTTACCGCGGTGCCCTAATGCAAAACGATATTTTGCATGAGAGGCTGGGGCTGCTTTGTTGAGAGGGGCCTGACAGCCTGGATTGACGATGAGGCCATTGGGGGCTGTGACTGTTCCATTAGAGGCAACATGGTAGATTTCACCCGTCGCTGTCGTTTGGCTTTTGATGCGAGAATGTCGGTTGCCGACAACACTATCAAGCATTGTATTGGCTGTTGTTGCGCTTCGTGCCCCGGGAGAATAGCCAGCAGCAGCTTCGCTTTGTCCATAAGCAGGCCTTGTTGCGAGTCCTGTGAAGGAAAGGCAAACGATGAGAAGAAAGCCCCCTAACATGACAAAAGGAGCAAAAGCGTTACTGATGACAGGGCGGTGCAGCATGGCAGGCTCTCATGGAAGTGCAATGAGGTACAAAGGAGCGCGACATTATAGAGGGTCTATGTAACCGATAAGACGTTAGAGAAATACTATCATTCTTTAATAAAAGAAAATAATTCCCTCATCAGAGTCGGCGTATCTTGCTCTTGTTATGCAAAGACGTGGCGTTTTTATGGTCAACAGGGAGGGTGACATGTTTTTAACGTTTGAACGCTGCTTATTGCCTTGTTTCATGGGGCAAGACGATCCATCATTGTAAGAATGACGGTAGCAACAGACAAAAATGCGGCTAAAAAAGCCCCAAAAGACGGGCCTGAAGAGTTTGCTGAGCAGGCTATGGATTGCCTCCTAGCCCTGTTACGTGACGATTCTTCGTCTTTAGCGCGTGATAGTGCAGATTTTTTAGTACAAATTGAACATGTATGGGCGCAACGTGATGTCTCCTCACGGGACGTATGGCATGAATTGATGGCGCGCATGGATCTGTCTGAAGAGCTGCTCCGTCGTGGGATCCGTGCACGAAAGGGGGGGCGGTATCGGTCAACGAAACTGCCTTAGAAGGATGTGTCACTATGAGAGGAAGTCCCATTGATGACCGGGGGCGACAATGGGGCGGCAGCGATAGCGCCAATAGCGCACCATATTCAGTCTCTGGGGGCTGCAGATGGTGTGCTATTGGCCGTTTTGGGCCTGTCTATGTTGGTTGGTCTGTGGCGCGGTTTTTCGCGTGAGACGGGAAATGTCCTCGTTTGGGCAGGGGCGATATGGCTGACTATCCGCTTTAATGCTGATGTGATCGCTATGATAGAACGTAACGTGGCGCCCAATTTGGGTGATAATCCGTTGTTCGTCTGGGGCGGACGTGGTGTCTTTTTCATCCTCACCTTAGCGTGTTTACAGCTCATTTCGCAGCAGGTTATTCGACTTACTCGTCATGCCTTATCGAGAGGAATCGACGCGGTCTTTGGGGCAGTCTTTGGAATAATCCGCGGATATGTCTTGCTTGTTGTTTTTTTTATGGCGATCGGATGGGTAGCGCCTAATTGGCTTGGAACCCTTGTGCAGGGGAGCCTTGGCGCCCCATATGTTATGCGTGGTGTTGGGGCTGTAGAGGCGTATATGCCGTCTTCTATGCGTCAAGACCTTGCTTTTGGGACAACAAGTAGCCATTGAAGGGGAGCTCTTGCCGACGTGGTAGGTTTCCCCTTCTGCTCGGTGTTGTTGGTGTCTCTTCTATAGGTGCGGGATTTTCCCGGCGGGTTTACCCTTAATGATGTCTTTGCCTGAGTCTTCCAGTCGTCCTTACGAGGAATGCGGTGTTTTTGGTGTGTGGGGGGTGCCAGATGCGGCGGCTCTTACAGCCCTTGGTCTGCATGCCTTGCAGCATCGCGGTCAGGAATCTGCGGGAATTGTAAGTTTTGATGGAAACGCATTCCATCAGCATAAAGGGCTTGGCCTTGTAGGTGAGGTGTTTGCCGACGGTGATGTTATGTCGGCTCTCCCAGGGCATGTCGCGATCGGTCATAATCGCTATGCAACGGCTGGCGGGACGCATGTGCGCAATGTGCAGCCTCTTTATGCAGATTATGCTTTTGGAGGGTTGGCCGTTGCCCATAACGGCAACCTGACCAATGCTAAAACACTACGCCAGGCTCTTGTTCGGCGCGGGTGTATTTTCCATTCAGCTATGGATACTGAGGTTTTTGTCCATCTGATTGCGATCTCCCTTTATAATACGGTGATTGATCGACTGATGGATGCGGCTAAGCAAGTCAAAGGGGCTTATTCGCTTATTACGTTGACACCCGATGATGGGATGATTGGCTTGCGTGATCCGCTTGGTGTGCGTCCGCTCGTTTTGGGGCGTATGCCTGGGTATGAAGAAGACAATGGTGGCTGGGTGCTCGCAAGTGAGACTTGTGCACTTGATATCATTGATGCTGAGTATGTCCGTGATGTTGAGCCCGGAGAAATCGTTGTTATTAACGCGGATGGTGTTAAATCACTAAAGCCTTTTGGTGACAAAGGACGGCGTTTTTGCGTCTTTGAGTATATTTACTTTGCTCGTCCTGATTCCATTTTGGAAGGTAAGTCTGTTTACGACGCTAGAACTCAGATTGGTCGTGAGCTCGCCCGTGAGAGTGCGATTGACGCTGATGTTATCGTGCCTGTTCCTGATTCCGGGGTGCCTTCAGCGCTTGGTTATGCAGCGGAAAGTGGGATTCCTTTTGAACTAGGGATTATCCGCAATCATTATGTTGGGCGTACTTTTATTGAGCCTACCGATCAGATCCGTAATTTGGGTGTGCGGATGAAACATTCAGCCAACCGCTCTGTGCTAGAAGGGCGGCGTGTGGTTTTGGTGGATGATTCGATTGTACGTGGCACAACATCCCGTAAAATTGTGGATATGGTACGTGCGGCAGGTGCGAAAGAAGTGCATATGCGCATTACGTCTCCGCCAACAAAGCATTCTTGTTTTTATGGTATTGATACACCTGAAGAAAGTAAGCTTCTTGCTGCGCAGCATAGTCTTGAGGATATGCGTAAAGCGATTGGCGTCGATACCTTAGCTTTTGTCAGTTTTGATGGTCTTTACCAGGCTCTAGGCTATAGTGATCGAAATGATGGCGGACGTAATTACTGTGATGCTTGTTTTTCAGGAGAGTATCCTATCACTCTAGTTGATAAAATGGGAAAACTTGTTCAATAGTCTGTCATATTTGTATTTTTATACCTTAATAATGCAATCCTATTCTATGGAATAGAATATTTCTGCATGAAATTTATCTTTCATTTAGATAAGGGTTGCATTCCTTAAAATTTTTTTTTACTTTTCCTATGCAAAGTGGCCAAAGTGGCCAAAGTGGCCAAAGTGGCCAAAGTGGCCAAAGTGGCCAAAGTGGCCAAAGTGGCCAAAGTGGCCAAAGTGGCCAAAG
>NZ_KB899335.1 GCF_000378165.1 Saccharibacter floricola DSM 15669 | reverse complement strand
AACACTAAAACGCCGCCAATATATCCCTTCCAGTCTCTTCCTAATTCAACTTTCAAAGATCATCTCAACCGGCTAACTCCGCTGCGTCTCCGCTCCAGCGCCGCCGGTGAATGGGCTTATACACCATCAGAAAAACTCAACAACCCCCTAAATGCATTTTTCTTCAAAAAACTGTCATGTTTTTCATATCCAATGGGAAAGTCGCTCGCCATAGCCTGAAAAATCCTAGATTTCAGCCAATTAACCACCACCCCCAACATCACACCTTAAAAAGACATCACACAAAACTCATAGGAGAATCGCTTTAGAGCGATCCTCTTTAAAAAGAAGCCGTGCAAGCATAGGCACGACGCTTATTGTGGTGAAACCTTCGCTCCAAAAGCTATGCTATCGACGCGATCCCCTACGACTAAGCCGAGACGCTCCGTTGTGCCCCCCGGAAGCTCAAGCACACTCCCGACAATACCGTGGCTACTGATAATCCCTTCACTTAACGGAACCGCATTTTCTTCAATAGCGTGAATACGATGGTCTGTGTCGATGAAAACAAGATCAAGCGGAACAAACGTATTACGCATCCACATCGCACTCTCTTGAGGCTTACTCCATAAAAAGAGCATCCCACGATCGGGTGCGATCTGTTTACGGAACATTTCACCGATCTCTTGCTCTTGGGGACTTCGAGCAATTTCTACCGTAAAGCGGTGTGCTTCTCCGTTGTGCCCCGTAATCGTCAGCACCTCTGTCGGAAGCTCTGACTGAGCCTGTGTAATCTCAGCATCTGCACACCCAGCAGAAAACGACAGAGTAGCCCCTGCTATTAAGGCGCACAGCCCCACACGTCTTATAAAGCCTATTCCCATAAGGCACCCTCCCTTTGAATCAATTGTAATCAGAGATGACATCACGCCGAACGCTTTCCTTGAAAGGCTGGGTTTGTGAGGCGTTCTACGCCAATCACCGTTGGCAGACCATGACCGCTTAAAACAATGGTCTCATCAGGCAAACAAAACAGCTTTTGCTCAATATGGCTAAGAAGCTGCTCCATATTGCCGTAAGCAAAGTCGGTTCGTCCCACAGTCCCACGGAACAATGTGTCCCCCACAATAGCCCTTTTGTCTAAACGGTCGATAAACACGACGTGACCAGGTGTATGACCAGGCACATGAGCTACTTCTATATCGTGCCCAAGCAAATGTAAGGTATCGCCATCGCTAAGGTACCGATCTGGCTCAACATGTGTCATGCCAGACAAACCAAAAGCAGCTGCTTGTTTTTCGATAGATTGAAGAAGAAATGCATCCTCGCGAGTGGGGCCCAATATTGGAACAGCTTTCCCTTGGCTCGTTTTTAGAAGATCTCTGAGAGGCCTCGCCCCACCAGCATGGTCAAGATGGCCGTGTGTCAGAAGAATCGCTTCAACATGAAGATGCGCCACCTCTTGAAAGATTCGGTCGCTCTCCCCACCGGGATCAATAATAAAAGCATGCCCTGCTTCATTTGAAAAAATCGTACAATTCTGGCGAAGGGGCGTTACCGGTAATTTTCGTAAGGCCAGCGTCATCACATTTTCTTTCCTATTTAATCAATAAGATAAGGCTATTGCCCATATTCTTTTACGTATTAGCAAAAACAGCCTGTATCTTGTGAAGAGGCCAAATGCTCTTATGAAATAAACCTTCGTGAATATGGTCATTTTTTTGCCATAATAGAAGCCAATGGATTACACATCTCTACCAACAGCGGGAAACAGCCAAAAATAACAGATTTTTTAGGGAGCACATCTTGCTTTCTTAAGAGGAATTCTGATAGGTAGATGCAATCATTTTACATAGCTGGTATGGCGAATTTCGAGCGAATAGGACATCTGCGATGCTGAGACGCGGCAAGAGACTGATTTTTTCTTCCCTTACACTCTCCGCGCTTGTCTTATGCGTTCCTCAGGCTCATGCACGCCATAGCCGGGTTATCCATCATCAGCACGCATTGCACCACACACGCTCTTATCGTCATGTCCTGCAATGTGTCGGCTTCGTCCACCAAGCAACCGATTTCCATATTCGCGGAAACGCCCGTGATTGGTGGCAACGTGCGGCTGGCCTCTACGCACGAGGGAACACACCAGCTTCTGGTGCTGTCCTCAGCTTCCTTCCACGACGTCATATGCGCCTTGGCCATGTCGCTGTGGTTCGCTCTCAAGTTGATAGCCGCACAATCCTTATTGACCAATCTCATTGGGGCCATAATGGGATTGATCGTAACGTCCGCGTTATGGATGTTTCACCGAATAATGACTGGACGGCTGTCCGTGTCGCACTGCGCGGACGCCAAGACAGCTTTGGAAGCATCTATAAAACCCATGGCTTTATCTACAATCGCCCAGAAGGCAAAGCTCCTGTCCAAGGAAACATGCAAGACGTCTTAGCCTCTAACAATGATGGGCTTCAGACAGCGTCTCTTCCTGATGATGCTCCTACGCAGGAAGTTTTTGTTGATGACGCCCCTGATCGTTCCATTCGCTAAGACAGCGCATTCCTGAAAAGAGAAAGGCCTCACTCGTGAAGGAGTGGGGCCTTTTTTTGGCACCTCGTCTAAGGGCGTCCGGCCTTGTGATAAGGGTGACCACTTAAAATGGCTTGAGCTCGAAAAAGCTGCTCTGCCAACATGACGCGCACAAGCATATGCGGCCAGGTAAGCTTCCCAAGCGATAGCAGCGCATCAGCACGCTGCACAACGGCACGATCCAGCCCTTCTGCCCCACCAATCAGGAAGCATAAAGGACGGCCTGTTTCCTGCCATCTCTGATAATGTTGGGCTAATGTGGGGCTATCAATAACTTTCCCGCCCTCATCTAAAGCGATAATGAAGGCATTAGCTGGACATGCCGCTAAAAGAGCGTCAGCCTCGCGCCGTTTTTGCTCTTGGGGCGAACCCTTCCCTTGCGCCACCTCTACAATCGTTAAGGCAGGACGAAGGCGGCCCATATAACGCGTGAGCAAATCGCGCTCAGGGCCTGCTTTAAGCTTACCAACGGCAACAAGCTTCATAAGCTCAACTTAGTGTTGTGTTGAGGAAGACTGACCAACAGTAACTTCCTCATCAGCTTGGTCAAAGTCACTGCCCCACATACGCTCTAGGGCATAAAGCTCGCGACTTTCTGGCATAAAGAGATGAACGATCACATCGCCAGCATCCAGCAACACCCAGTCACTATTCTGGTCGCCTTCAATGCGCACACGCGCCAGATTCTCTTCTCTCAAACGGCGCTCAATATGCTGTGCCATCGCCGCAATCTGACGTTCAGCAACACCAGAAGCGATGATCATACGGTCTGCAAAACCAGCACGACCGACCAAGTCCAATGTAACGATGTTCTCCGCCTTATCTTCATTTAAGCTTTCGGTAATCACCTCAAGCGTACGAGTAAGGGCCTCTTCTGGAGAAAGATCGGTTTGGATAGGCGATGTATTCATAACAGTGATGACGGCTCTCATGTCTGATCAGCGAGGCGGAAATGCCCAGCCTTACGTAATGCTGTAGAAGATATAGCGTTCTGTGCGGCGGAAAGAAACGTCCATCCCGGTTTCCCATGCGTTTTTAATAAAACAGACGCTTCTCGTGGTCGATACCGGCGATGACGCAACACAGATGCAGCCGGCCCTCGTAACGCTGGCATAATGCTACCTGGACGTGGGAATACAACGATAGGAACCAAGTCTGCAAGCCGCCTCCAACGGTGCCAACGTGCAAAATTGGCGAGGCCATCGGCCCCCATCAGCCACACAAATTGGCAATGTGGAAACTGCGTTTTCAACCGAGCAACCGTGCGCACGGTATAACGCTCGCCCATTCTTTGCTCAATATCCGTAGCAACGATGCGCCGCCCATCGGCTATTGCCTGCGCCGTTTTAAGCCGCTTCTTAAAAGGGGCCATCCCACGCGCGGGTTTAAGTGGATTCCCTGGCGATACCATCAACCAGACTTGATCCAGCTGCAAACCACTCAACGCGCGCTTGGCAAGTTGTCGATGCCCTTCATGAGCCGGGTTAAACGACCCTCCGAGAAGGCCAATACGCATCCTACGTCCATCGCCAAAACGCGACACCGCCGTGCAAGGAGGCGCTTTAACCACGCACCTGCCCTTTCCCACGAATTTCGTACCGATAGCTTGTAAGCTGTTCGAGCCCTACAGGGCCGCGTGCATGGAGTCGCCCCGTAGCGATGCCAATTTCGGCACCGAATCCAAACTCACCCCCATCGCAAAACTGCGTTGAGGCATTCCACATCACAACAGCCCCCTCCGTCCCATTCAGGAAGAGTTCAGCGGCTTGCGGGTTTTCCGTTACGATTGCCTCGGTATGACCACTGCCATAGCGTGCAATATGCGCAAGCGCTCCCTCCACATCATCCACCACGGCAATCGAAAGAACTGGCGCGAGCCATTCTGTCGCAAAATCATCCGGCTGAGCTGCAGGAAGAGCAGGCACAATGGCTTGAGCGCGTTTATCCGCTCGAAAAGCGCAGCCCTTTTCACTCATCTCCGCCACTAAGGGCGGCAAAAGAGCCGGAGCGATCACCCGATCGACCAAAAGCGTTTCTGTCGCACCGCAAATACCCGGCCGGCGCAGCTTCGCATTCACCACAATCTGTCGCGCCATCTCTAGGTCAGCATCTTGGTGCACATAGGTATGACAGAGCCCTTCGGCATGGGCTAAAACCGGCACGCGAGCCTCACGCTGCACCCGCTCAACAAGCCCTTTCCCACCGCGTGGGATAATCACATCCACACCGTCCACCGCTTGCAGCAAGGCCCCTACAAGCGCACGATCAGCAGAGGGGAGAATCTGTACAGAGCACGGATCTAACCCCTCTTGGGTAAGCCCTTCAACCATCGCCCGGTGAATTTCACGCGCGGAATGCAGGCTCTCCGCTCCACCACGCAAAATGACGGCATTGCCTGAACGAATGCATAAAGCTGCCGCGTCCGCCCCCACATTAGGGCGGCTTTCGTAGATCATCCCAATCACCCCAAGGGGCACCGCCACACGACGGAACTGCAAACCGTTCGGCTGCGTCCACTCTGCGAGCACGCGTCCAAGCGGATCTGGCAACACAGCAACGGCCTCAACACCGGCAGCCATCGCTTCAATCCGCTCTGGCGTTAGGGTGAGACGATCACGAAAAGCATCATTACGCTCAGCCGATAGACCCATCAGGTCTTTCTGATTGGCGTCTAGCAGGGCGCTCATCCGTGCTCGCAGCACACGAGCAGCCCCGCGCAAAGCCCGTGCCCGCTGTTCATCAGAAGAACGCGACAAAGACGTTGCTGCATGACGAGCAGCCGTTGTCAGAGTCGTTAAAACAGCGGACTCGGAACCAGACATAGGGGTGTACCCTCAGACATTAAAGCGGAAGAGCAAGACATCACCATCCTGCACCACATAGCTTTTCCCTTCAATACGAAGTTTCCCCGCCTCACGTGCGCCGGATTCCCCACCATATTCAATATAATCATCGTAAGCGACGGTTTCGCATGCAATAAAACCACGCTCAAAGTCATTATGAATAACAGCAGCCGCTTGTGGAGCTTTTGTTCCTTCTGTGATGGTCCAAGCACGCGTTTCTTTGGGCCCAACAGTAAAGTAGGTTTGCAGCCCCAAAAGACGGTACCCCGCCGCAATAACGCGATCAAGCCCACTGTCACTCAGACCCAACCCATCTAGGAACTCACCACGCTCTTCACTATCAAGCTGGCTCACTTCGGCTTCAATCGCAGCAGAAACGATGACAACACCGGCCCCTTCTGCTTCAGCACGCTTTTTAACCTCTTCGGAATAACGATTCCCTGTGGCTGCAGAGCCCTCTTCCACATTGCACACGTAAAGCACAGGCTTCGTCGTCATCAACTGCAACCGTGCTGCTTCACGCTCTTGGCCTTTAGGCACCGCTGTACGTGCAGGCTGTCCGTTTTGCAGAGCCTCAATCAGCGGCTTCATCAGCTCAAGCTGCTCTTTCGCTTCACGATCATTCCCGCGAGCGCGCTTTTGCAACGTGACTTCCCGGCGCTCAAGGCTTGCAAGATCAGCCAGCATAAGCTCAGTTTCAATAATCTCCGCATCACGCACAGGGTCCACGCCCCCTTCAACATGCGTAATATCGTCATCATCAAAACAACGCAGCACGTGAATAATCGCGTCCACTTCGCGGATATTAGCGAGAAACTGGTTCCCTAGCCCTTCACCCTTCGACGCGCCACGCACTAAGCCTGCAATATCAACAAACTCAAGGCTTGTTGGGACTTCTTTTTGAGAATGGCCAATCCGTGCCAACTCACCCAGACGCGCATCCGGCACCGCAACACGCCCTGTATTGGGCTCAATCGTGCAGAAAGGATAATTCGCTGATTGCGCAGAAGCCGTCTGCGTCAGGGCGTTGAACAGGGTGGATTTGCCGACATTGGGGAGACCGACGATCCCACAATTGAACCCCATTCGTGCTCTCCATCTTTCTATCAGCGCCGTCTTATACAGTGCGCTGTGGTTATCTCTTTTGAAAACAAGGACTCTTGCTCTTGAGCCCCTTTATTATCCGTTTTGGCGACGTAACGCGACCTTCGTCATAAAAGCATCATGCTGCCCTTGCGCGAGCAGAGGTGCCGCATCGGCAAGATCATCCAACCAATAGCCAAGCTCCGTCCGCTCAGCACTGGCAAAATCACCCAGCACGTAATTATGAACTTTATCACGACTTCCAGGATGACCAATCCCCAAGCGCACACGCCAATAATCTGGCCCGGGTAGGGATTTATCCATCGAACGCAGCCCGTTATGACCTGCAGCCCCTCCGCCACGCTTAATACGCATACGGCCGAAGGCTAAGTCCAACTCATCATGAAAGACGAGAATATCGTGCTGGTCGATTTTATAAAAACGAGCGGCTTGCTGAACACTGTCTCCCGACAGATTCATAAAGGTCATCGGCTTAAGAAGGATGATTTTTTCCCGCCCAATCACGCCTTCAGAAGTTTCCCCCCGGAAACGCTTACGCCACGGGGAAGTCCCGTGGCGCGCAGCGATCGTATCGACCGCCATAAAGCCGATATTGTGGCGGTTGCGGCTCATCCCTGACCCAGGATTGCCGAGTCCGATCCAGAGCTTCACAACCTTATGCCCTCTTACTTATCGCCTTCAGCACTTTCTGCGGATGCCGCTTCGGCTCCTGCCGCTTCAGCAGCATCAGCCTCTTCGTCCACTGTTGGTGGTGCGATAGACGCGATCACGAAGTTCGGGATCTGAAGCATTGGGGTCGCTTTTTCGGTACCCTTCAAGTCATCCCAACGCACATTGTCATGAATGTCGAGCTTGCTGACATCAACAACGAAGTGCTCAGGAATATCTTCCACAGGAACGCGCACATCAACAGTGTGACGAGCGATGTTCAATGCACCACCACGTTTAATGCCTGGGGACTCTTCTTCACCTTCAAAGACGATACCGACCTGAACATGAACCTTCTGGCCAGCAACCAGACGCAGGAAGTCGATGTGCAATGCCGCATCACTGACAGGGTGGAACTGAATGTCACGGATCAGGGCACGAACTTCTTCACCACCGATCTCGAAACGATACAGGCGGGACTGCCAACCACCACGCTGCAGCTCTTTCATGATGATGCGCGGGTCGATCGAAATCAGGTTCGGCTCTTTTTTACCGCCATACACCACGCCTGGCACCATGCCATCACGTCTCGTGGCGCGCGCTGCCCCCTTACCTGCTTTCGCGCGCTCGGAGATATTGAGGTTTGTCAATTTAACCACTTTATTACGCTCCTGCGTCTAAAAATTCCAATCCCTATGGCCTCCAGGGGTGCCAATAGGTGCGTTCGCACTAAACGACTTTGAGGAAAAAAACAATGTTTATTCGCCCATCCCCCGCGAAAAAGCCCCGATAGCAGAGAGCTGGCGCCCTGTGCGCGCATCTCCTGCTAAGCACGCTTGGCGATGGCTAAAGAACCGTGCATCTTCACGTGTATCTACCTCCAAGCTCTCAACCTGAACGCCTGCACAAAGCTGCAAACGCCACGCACAAAAACCAGGAAGATCAAAAAAAGCATGACGTAGCCGCAAAGCCGAGGAGAAAAAACGCTCCGCTTGAGGGTGCTGCGCAACGATCTCTGCTTTCATCTCCTCGCCAATTTCATAGGAGCTTTGGGCAATACACGGACCAATAGCTGCTTTGATCTCTCCAGCGCCTAAAGCACGCATGCTCTGTACAGTCGCCTCAAGCACACCTCCAACCGCGCCGCGCCACCCGGCATGGGCCGCACCAACAACACGCCCATCATGGGAAGAGAACAGCACAGGCGCACAATCGGCTGTCATCACGCTCAGCACCACATCTAAGCGCGTACTCACCAAGGCATCAGCTTGCGGGCGCTCTGCCACAGACCATAACGGCATTTCGTCATCCACCGTGATAACGTGAACGCCGTGCACTTGCTCCATACTCAGCAACGCTTCTGGGGACACGCGCATATGCGCGGCATAGCGCCGCCAGTTTTCCGCGAGAGCGTCGGGATGATCGGCCGTGTTCCAGCCAGCGTTCAACGTCTCATAAGGCGGGGCTGACACGCCTCCCTCACGTGTAAAGAACGCATGCTCCACCGGCAAAGAGGGCGCGGACAAACACGGCACTATGTCTCTCATGACGGTTCATCCAACGCTAAAGGCGCGCGCTTAAATGAGCTGCTCATGAGCCATAAGCCAAACAACGCCATCGGAATACAGAGAAGCTGCCCCATCGTGATGTGACCCGCTAAGAAACCAATATTCGCATCCGGCTCGCGGAAAAGCTCACAAAAAGCACGAGCACAGGCATAACCGAATAGAAACAAGCCCGATAGAAAGCCTGGACGCTGCCGGATCGAGATTTTCCCAGCTGTCACCAACATGACGATGAGGAGCAACACGCCTTCAGTCAGAGCTTCATAAAGTTCAGAAGGATGACGCGGTTCCGGCCCAACAGCAGGAAAGACCATCGCCCATGGCACGCCCGGCCCTGCTGGACGCCCCCATAGCTCGCCATTGATGAAATTCGCACACCGTCCCAAAGCCAGACCAATCGGCACAACCGGGACGATACGATCTGCAAACGCCAAAAAGCTAAGCTGACGCCGCCACGCAAAGATCGCCATAGCGATAATGACGCCAAGCGCCCCACCATGAAAGGACATGCCGCCCTTCCATGTCTGCACAATCTCTAAAGGATGATAAAGAAAAAAGAGCGGACGATAAAACAGCACATAGCCCAACCGTCCCCCAAAAAGAACGCCAAGCACGGCATAGAACAAGAAATCATCCACCGCTTCACGGTCTGCCACCTTTGGGGGAAGCGTCATAAGAATACGCGCAACAGGCAGCGCCATAATAAACGCCACGATATAGGCTAAAGCGTACCAGCGTACGACTAATGGGCCAAGGTGAAACGCAATTGGGTCAATCGCAGGGAAGATCAGCGGTGCGCTCACAAATAGTACCTTTCATTGGCAAGATAATCGTCAATATAACGAGCGACCCCTTCTTCAAGCGAGGTAAAACTCTCTTGATAGCCAGCACGCCGCAACGCGCTCATATCAGCGCATGTATAGGACTGATATTGCCCACGCAAAGAAACCGGCATGTCGATAAACTCAATATCACGCGCTTTGCCAGCAGCGTCACACACGGCATAGGCAAGGTCACGATAGCTTCGCGCTTGCCCTGTGCCGCAGTTAAACAAGCCACTGACGGAGGGGTGCTTCCACAACCACAGCAAAACCTTGACCACATCACCAACCCAAATGAAGTCTCGCTTTTGCTGGCCATCCTCCAAGCCCGGCACGTCGGAGCGGAAAAGGCGTGCAGTTTCCCCCCGCCTCAGCTCGTCATATTTCACCTTAACGACCGAAAGCATCGTGCCCTTATGATATTCATTAGGGCCGTAAACATTGAAAAATTTTAGCCCCGCCCATTGAGGTGGATGAGGCAGGCCGCCCTCAATCTGGTCTCGCACCCAAAGGTCAAACGCCTGTTTAGACCAGCCATAAAGATTAAGCGGACGCAGCGTATCAATAGCCCCAAACCCATCACGGAACCCTCCGTCATGGCTTGTCCCACCATAGGTCGCCGCTGAAGAAGCATAAATAAAAGGCACTTGCCTATGTGTGCACCAGAGCCACAAAAATTGTGACAAAGCGACGTTACTTTCCCACACGAGGTCACCATCACGCGCTGTGGTCGCGCTGATCGCTCCAAGGTGGAAAACAGCCGTGATCTCCTCTGCCTCTTCCAGAAAAGAAGGGAACGCTTCAGGGGACACGAGTTGGTGTGGTGGATGAGTCGCTAAATTGCGCCACTTCCCCTGATCACGCAAACGGTCCACAATGACGATTTGCTCCCCTCGCTGATAGAGGGCTTCCTGAAGACACGAACCAATGAATCCGGCACCGCCGGTGACGATAATCATTCTTGTTGTATAGTCTGGACATCCGCAGGTTCCAACAACCAACATAGGCATGCGTCCAGCACGGACATTAAGGAGAGTTTTCTATGGCTGACCGTCCCCGTTTTTTTGATGATCTCACCGGTTTTGCCGGTACCGCCTTTTCCGCTATGACAGGAGCACGTGAAGAGGTGCATTCACTCGTTCGTAGCCGCGTTGATGAAATCCTTTATTCTCTCAACCTCGTCCGTCGTGATGAGTTTGACGCCGTCCAAGAAATGGCTAGTCGCGCGCGTTTGGCTCAGGAACGCAGCGAGAGTCGCCTTACTGAACTCGAAGACCGCCTTAATGATTTAGAACAAACGCTCACAGAACCTTCCTCTGAGCGTTAAGTCCACTCTCCTTTCCCCTCTTTTTGTCGGAGACACTCTTATGACCTCCCCAAACGTGCTTCTTATCGGCTGCGGCAAAATGGGCGGCGCCCTTGCACAAGGCTGGATGGCCGCTCAAAACCCACCAAAGCTCATGGTGTTAGACCGCAAGCTGCAACAAGCCCCCGGTGATAGCCCCATTGTCCGCGCAGCATCAGACATTCCTGCCGATTTCCAGCCTGACATCATTGTCCTCGCTGTAAAACCAGCTGGTGCTGATGCTATGCTGGCTACTCTCCGCGATGCCCTCGGTGAACGCCTCCATAAGTCAGCACTCCTCTCTGTCATGGCTGGCAAAACATGCGACCACCTCGCTCAAGCATGCGGATGGGATGATATGGCCGTCATTCGTACAATGCCGAACACCCCATCCAGCGTTGGAGCCGGCACAACAGGGCTTTATGCCTCCCCTCATGTCTCTGAAGCGCAAAAGCAGATCGCGATCACATTGATGAAACAGGTCGGTACGGTGGTTCCCGTTTCACGTGAAACCGACCTTCGCAGCATCATCGCCATTGCGGGGTCAGCTCCAGCTTATATCTTTTTCCTCACCGAGCTGCTGGAAAAAACGGGCGTTGAGCTGGGACTAACGGCCGAACAATCACGTGAATTAGCCCGCAGCATGATGTATGGTGCAGGCAAAATGCTACATGACCTGCCTGAAGACGCGTCAACATTGCGCAAAAATGTCACCAGCCCAAATGGCACAACCGCTGCTGCCTTGGCCGTCTTTATGGACGAGAATAACTGGCCACGCACAGTAAAACTCGCCGCTCAGGCCGCTGTGCGCCGGTCAGAAGAGCTCGATAACTGACCTAGAGGAGCCCCCATCGCCATGACGGCTGCAATTGATCCTAAAGTGCTCGACCATGCCTTGATCGAATCTGCCCTCTTCCTGGTTGGGCAGCACGGATGGCACCGCCTGTCTCTCGTTGAGGCCGCACGCGATGCAGGCCTCCCCGTGGACCAAGTGCGGGCACGCTACCCTTTCAAAGCATGCGTGCTTACAGCACTCAGCCGTCTGGCCGATGAAGCCGCTTTACAAGGAGATCACGAAGGCCTTCCCCTTCGTGATGTGCTCTTTGATCTACTCATGCGTCGTTTTGATGTTTTCCAAGAGCATCGCACAGGCTTGCGCACTGTGCTGCACACTCTTCCACGAGACCCCGCCCTTGCCGCTCTTATCGCGACAGCAACGCTTGATAGCCTCCGTTGGGTAGCAGACTATGCAGGGCTAGACCGACGCGGCCTCAGTGGAGCAATACGTCTCAACAGTTTGGGCGTTGTATGGACACATGCCGTTCGCGCTTGGGAAAAAGATGACACGCCCGACCTGAGCAGCACCATGAATGCTCTTGACCATGCCTTAAACCGCGCAGAACGTTTTGGCATGCTAAAATCTCTCTATACGCAAGAGACAGAGGGAGACACAGAAGAAGACAGTGGCCTACCAGATTACGTCCCAGCTGAAGATGAGTAACAGCTTTATGGACGTATTTTTTCTAAAAATAATATTTTCTTCCCCCTTTACGGCACGATAGGTTCAAGCTAAAAGATCCTCATCGTTGGGATGTAGCCAAGCGGTAAGGCAGCGGATTTTGATTCCGCCATGCGGAGGTTCGAATCCTCCCATCCCAGCCAATTTTCCTAAAAATATCATCAGAAGATGCGAATTCCCTAAGGGAATATCGTTATGCTCGTTTTCTCTAACCTAATACGTTTAGGCGACAGGCTTATTCTGAGCATAAAAAAGCCCACCATACATAGATGGCGGGCCTTTAGTCGTATATCTCAACCGATTCCAGAGGAATCTACGGATTAAAATCCGTGGAAGTCCGTTGGTTTCAGGTGCGTTGTATGTAGGAAGGTAATCTTTGTCTGGTCATCCAAACTAATCGTCGTATCTCCACCACTCACGGTTGAAGAATCGAGGATATGCTGGATATTCCCCATGTTCGAAGACGAAATACCAACCTTGTTTCCAGCGGCACTACCAAAGTCCGTAATCGTGTATTGCCCGCCTTTATCATTCAAGAACTGGAACAGGTTCGGCGCCCCACTTCCCCCTGACAATGTCGCAGCATCATGTTCATTCATATTATGGACACTGATAGTATCAGAAGCAGAGCCACCCTGCACGGTGTCCCCATTTCCAACATTCGCAACAAGGGAATTATGAGACGACGATGCATCAAAGAGAATATGCCCTCCGCCTCCGGTCGTGTCTTTACTATCAAAATGAGTAATCCCCTTAGAATCGGGCTGCTCACCATTAAAGTAAAGCTGCGTTGCACCTTGGTTGGTTCCCACATAATGATAGGTACTATTACCCGTCCCATAGATGCTTGCATTCTCGGATTGAAGAACGGTATCTCCCGAGCCGCCCAAGAACGTTAGAGGCCCATTAACGGTGATATGGTTACCACTTCCCCCGTTAACCTGCAGATTACCTGCAGCAGAAATCGTATCCTGAATACCACCCGTTATCGTATCATTATTGCCGACATGGACATTGTTCCGGCCCGCAGAACTATCATTAACAGAGGTATTATTCGCGTACTCAAATGTACCATTCGACTGCGTAATAGTCCCTGCTGAATTAACAGCTCCAGGCACTGTATCCGCACTCGTAGCCGTTGAAGAACTGTCATCCGACCGCGTCGCCACGGCGGACTGCTCAAACGCACGCCCCATCGAACGCTCAAATGCGCGCCCCATACGACCCGAGTTCTGCCCAGAAAATGGAACAGAGAACGGCCTGTTAGAACCGCCAATAACAGTGACGACTGGCATAAACCCTCCTCTCTCATTAATGAGCAATGCCCGACAATAATACGCCCCTCACGGGGAAACGCGAATGACAAAAGCCATTATGGGCATTTTTTTCGGGTGAACTAGCCTATAATAGCGCTCCCCTAGAGGGAGTTTTCTATGCCACTTTGATGACCTAACGCTAAGATAGTCGGTAAAAAAATAATTTTCAAGTTTCTAACATAAGCTTTCTAAAAAACGAAGAGACAATATCCTCCTATAAAAAATTTTAAAAACAACCTACCTCCACTGTTTCTTTCAGAAATTTACCCGCCCTTCACTCGCAAATCCCGTCAAGAGACCGCAGCCATAAAGAGGCTTGCCCATCTGACGGCGCACGCCAATCACCACGCGGTGAAAGAGAGCCCCCTGCAACAACTTTCGGCCCATTGGGCATGGCCGAACGCTTAAACTGGCTACTTCCAAAAAAACGCCTTACAAAAACTCGCATCCAACGCACGATCTCAGAAAGCTCATAAGAAACACGCTTATCGAGCGGATAATGGACAGGCCACTCCCCTCTTGTGACATTGCTCCATGCTTTTTCCTGCAAAAAAGCAATCCGTCGAGGAGAGAATCCATAACGCAACACGTAATAAAGCGTGAAGTCTTGTAGCGGATACGGCCCAATCATCTGCTCTGTGCTCTGCACGCCAGCTCCTTGGTCAGGAACAAGCTCAGGCGAGATCTCTGCATTCACAATCGCCTCAAGCGCATCACGACATTCTTCTGAAAAATGACCATCCTGACGCGCAGCCCAGCGAATCACATGTTGAATAAGCGTTTTTGGCAAACCCGCATTGACATTATAATGCGCCATCTGGTCGCCCACACCATAGGTGCACCACCCCAACGCCAGCTCCGACAAATCACCCGTGCCAATGACAATCCCTTGATGATGGTTCGCTAAACGGAAAAGAAAATCCGTGCGGAGCCCCGCCTGAACATTTTCAAAGGTCACGTCATACACCGCTTCACCACGCGCAAAAGGGTGCTCTATCGCTGCCAACATCGCCTGTGCTGTATCGCGAATATCCAGTACACCTCCATCAACAGCCAGACTATTCATAAGCTGATGAGCAAGACCTAAACTCTCTTCCCCTGTTGCAAAACCCGGCATTGTCCGCGCTAAAACCGCCTGTCGTGGCCACCCCATCGCATCGGCAGCCCTTACGGCCACAAGTAACGCTAATGCACTATCCAGCCCACCAGAGACACCGATGATCATCCGTTTCGCATGAGCGGCCTTCAGCCGTTGGCACAGGGCTTGCACCTGAATATGCCACGCCTCCTCACAGTCCTGATCTAAACGCTGCACATGCGACGGCACGAAAGGGAACCGCGCGACCGTGCGCATCAAGCCACGATCCTTCACCTCTGGCGCTAAAGTAAACCCAATACGTCGATACGTCTCTTCTTTCGGTGCAAAATACCCGCTACGCGTCCGCTCCTGACGCAGCTTAACTAAATCAACATCGGCCAAAAGCTGCGTTGCGTCTTCTTGAAAGCGTGGGGAAGAAGCCAATGTTTCACCCGCCTCATGCACCGTCAGCTGCCCATCCCAGGCCAAATCTGTTGTGGATTCCCCCACACTCGCCGCCGCATAAAGATACGCACTCATGGTGCGCATTGATTGTGACGCACAGAGAAGAGCACGCTCTTCTGCCCGACCTACCGTCACAGGAGAGGCGGAAAGGTTAGCCAGAACCGTGGCGCCAGCTTGGGCATGCTGCGTACTAGGCGGTGACGGCGCCCAAAGATCTTCGCAAATTTCAACGCCCAGCGTCAGGCCGTCCACATCCTTTGCCGCGAAAAGCAAATCCGTCCCAAAAGGAATATCCTCCCCCCACAGACGAATTGTCCCTCGGCACTCCAGCCCGCTTGAAAAATAGCGCGGCTCATAAAACTCGCGATAGCGCGGCAAAAAACTCTTCGGCACCACTCCTAAGAGGCGCCCACGATGGATAATCACCGCACAATTATACAACGCATCCCCGCGCCGTAAGGGGGCCCCCACAACTCCCACACTCATCAAAGACCGGCTTGCATCAACCAGCACCGACAAGGCTTGCTCAACATCCTCTTGGACAGCTTGCTGAAAATGAAGATCGTCCAGCGTGTAGCCACTCAAGCTCAGCTCGGGGAACACGGCTACCGCCGCCCCTTGCTCCGCACAGCGTCGCCACGCTTGCTCAATCGTGCGGGCATTATGCTGCGGGTCAGCCAAAACCACAGGCACTGTACAGGCCGCAACACGTGCAAAACCTTGTTGATAGAGACAATGGAAATGCGACGCTGTCATAAACCGTGCCTTATTAATGCTGACGCTTCACGTCACGAAAGAGGTGGCGCAACCCCCATAACGACAAAATAAAAACGCCAAATGCATAAACCCCCGACAGGGTCGTAAGAGAAATCGGCAAGCCGAAAGGATAGTCAGGGAGGTCGCAGGGTTTCGCAGGACGAAGCGGCATCGTCTTCATCCAATTTTCAAAGCTCTGGCCATACACAGCATGAGCCTGACATTCCGCAGCCGGGCTGGGCCACCATCCCTGCTCCACACCTATATGCATGACAGACAACCCCACGCTGACCAGCACACACAAAACCCCAAGCAACGCAGGCCACCGCGCGTAACGTGGGCCAAGCACAAGAACGAGCACTCCAAAGGCGATCAACACCTTCCAAGGCCGTCGCTCCCACAAGCACAACTCACATGGTACAAGATGTAAAATATGCTCGGCGCCCATCGCCACAAGCAACGCGAAAAGGCCAGACAACACAAAGAGACCGCCAATCATCCATACGCTTTTGAACTGACCTGTTTTCAATAACAACATCGCGCTTCACCTCTCACTCTTGTGCTTTACTCCCAACAGAGCTTACCGCCCGCTTGTAGGGGAAGCTCCCGTGCTCGGTGGCGCTGGTGGCGGCAAGGGAGCCCCACCGGCCGAAGGGGCAGGTGCTGCAGGTGGCAACAACGACATCGGGCCGCCTGTTGGTGGTGCCTGAGGCGGCTGAGGAGGGTGATAGGCCCCGTCCCCTTGTGCTTCCTGATGATCTGCATCCATATGAGGCGTCACAATCGCCCCAAGAGATGGCGCCTTAGTCGGCGGCAATGCCCCCGGCTGTGGCGCAACATCTTGGCCTTGGCAGCGTACCGCCTGCACATCATATAGCGGATTGCCATACACCCCAAGAGACGGTTGCGTCGCAAGCATCCATCCGTCAAAAACCGGGACATTCTGTGCTTTCGTTTCCTCAATATGAAGATGCACAGCAGACTCTGCCGGTAACGTTGGCGGACGTTGCACACAAGCCATCACACGCACCGTAAGACTACGATATGTCACCTCTTTCCCAACAGGGATCGTCACGTCATTCACATGTGAATCGAGGCGATTAAGCACACGCACTATCGCTTCCGAACGTCCCTGCCACGCCGTGTCAGGGTAGGTTGCCGGCGGTGCGACACCATACACCCCCCCTCCATCGCCAGCCCAAGCACCATCAAGAGCACTCACACTGCTCACCAGCGCTAAAAGCGGGAGAAGCCTCATCGCACGCTGTGTCATGACGGATCCTCCGTTGTTGCGCTATCGGCTCCCTTTTTACAGAAAGGACTCTCCATCTTTTTCACCAAAGCCTCAAAACGCGCCTTGATAATCAATGGATCGACCCCGAAAAGAAGCGCATCCTCGTAAGCATCCTGCATCACTTGATGCAGTTCGCTTTCATTCTCGCGCAATGTCCGAAGCTTTTCCGTACATGTCAGCTTCTGCCCGTGCTCATCAGCCCAAAAAGGCGTTTTATCATCGTTGCTCACGGCGTTTTTGCCCCTGTCGTTGCATCCCCCGCCCCTCCTGCTGAAGGAGAAGTGGAAGCAGGCTGGTCTTTCTTTTGCAATGAATCCGTTACTGAAAAAATAAACTTGCTTAATAGCTGCTCAAGGCTAATCGCCCCCTGCGTTTCACTCACCATGCTTCCAGCATGCAGCATCGCCGTGTCTCCACCGGGGTTAAGTGCGATATATTTCCCCCCCAGCAAGGAGTCCGACGTAATGATAGCACCACTATCAACAGGAAGCTGCACGTCTGGTGCGACAGAAAACGTGACTTGTGCCTGATAATGACGCGGATCAATGGCTGTGCTCACCACATGCCCAACCGTCACACCTGCAAGCCGTATGTCAGACCCCACCGACAAGCCATCAATATGATTAAAAGCGGCCTGAAGCATATAGCCCCGATCATGCGATTGATGCCGCCCCAACAAAGCCATCGCCACTAAAGCGGCTAACGCTATCGCAACAACCAACCCCACACCAAACTCTAAACGTGTCTGTCGGGCCTGTTTTGTGGAGAGCCCGTCGCTGGAGATCCCTGTCACCATGCTTCCTCTCTTACGTTCTGACTATTTCTATGTGCCCTATTGACGTCCATAGCAGCAAGAGACGCCCTGCCTATTAAGGCTCTAGCGAACTCTACAGCACACGTCCAATCATCCCTCTTTTATCGTTCTTTGCAGGTTATCCCCTATATCCCCATCTTTATAGCTATCTTTTCCCAAGAATACTGCTCTCCCACGGTTTGCGTCAGCTATTTTGAGTACTAGAATCATCTCTATGAAAGCGCACCTTCACTGGAACGGCGTTCGCATGAGAACGCTTCAGATCAGCACGGACCCGGACAGCGCCACATTGCGTTCGGTCACGCTCCCGTCTGCCTGGGGCGACAACGCCGCCCAGGCGCTCACTCAACTGACACCGACATGTGGCGGCCCGCTGCGCCTCTCCTCTGAGGCTGCACGATGGGTTGATATGATCGACGCAACCCCTCCATTATCAGGCGCCCCCAAAGAGGCCCCACCTCCTGGGCGGAGCTTGTCGTGCCTGCTCCTCATGCAGCACATGACCCCCAACCTCGCCCTTTGGAGGCGTCAGCCCGACGAACAACCTGGCTTTGTCGTTCGCCTTTCAGGCTTCGTGCAGGAAAACTGCTTCTCACCTGAGCATTTTGTGGCCTGCCTCAAGCTCGCCTGTGACAGCTTACGCCGTCTCGACGCCGCTCAACACGCAGAACAAAGTGGCGAACTCCCTTTGTTTGATGACACGCCTCCCTACACAGCATCTCATCATCCTGCAGGGGTCGTGCTCCTTACCGACCTAGATGCCTGCCTCGCCGCTATCGGTTTGGACTATGATAGTGACGAAGGGCGACAGATGGCACGCGCCATTACCGGCCTTGCACGGGTCGTCGCACGGGCTGGAACAAAAGAACCTGCTCCTCTCTTCTCGACCCCTAATTTTCCTGAGTTCGAGCGCGTTGCTGTTTCCGTCTCAACAGCAGCGGCAGCGCACTCTGACCGTGCGCCCATTGAAACGGGCTTTTCATCACCCGGGCCAAGTGATGCACTCTTAGAAGTGGAAGCCTGTGGTCTCGCGCCTATTTTCTCTCTCCTTGACGACGAGGGACGCCTCCGCCCGTCTACTCTCAATCGCCTCGCCCACCGTGGGCTCACACCGGAAAAAGCCTTGGCGTTAGCTCTGGGAGGCACGCAGCCGCTTCCTCAAACAGACAGCCAAGCCCATGCCCGCATGCAAGACGCGCTGGCCGGCCTCTGTGACTATCTGCCACAACGGCCTGAACCAGAGACTGAAGCGACTATGAGCCGTCTTGAACGGGGCGTTAGGCGCCACCTCCCCATGCGTCAGGGTGGATTTAGCCAACGTGCCTCCATTGGCGGACATCGGCTCTTTATGCGTACAAGCGAGTTTGAAGACGGCTCTCTCGGAGCTCTCGCCCTTTCCCCGCCACGCGAAAGCCCTATGGCTCGCGGATTAATGGAGTGTTTAGGCCAAGCTGTCAGCATCGGTCTTCAGTTTGGGGCTCCTCTTGAGGCTTTTGTCGACCAGTTCTCCTACACACGTTTCGGCCCCGGCGGCACGGTTGAGGGAGACCCTGTTGCTACTTATGCCACGTCTATGCTGGATTACGCTTTTCGCTCCCTCTCAGAAGCCTATCTTGGTCAACACATGCCAGATGCGCCTATAGATAATAGCACAGAAGATGACAGCCCTCCGATGTTACCTTTTGGGGGAGAAGAATCCCCAGCAAATGGCAAAACATCGACAAAACGTCGTCTTCGTCTTGTTGGTTAAATAGCGTTTGAAAAGGGGTCGTAATGACCTCTTTTAATGCCCATCTCTACTGGGTTTGTGGCCAAAGATTGTTGACATTTACCTATTGCAGTGTCTAGCTAACTCCCCGTAGAGGAGATGTAAGCTCCCTCCATTTTCAACGGAGGGTTCTTGTCTCTTTCACATCGCAGGGGTTTGGGGGAATAACCGTGGACCATCTTTCTTCTAAAGAGGAACGTCGCTTTGAAGAGCGCCTTTCTCAGGCAGAAAGTCGTCGCGTTCCTCAAACAAAAGCACGCCGTAGCTTTATGGGGGGAGGAGAGAACTCCTCTTTCGGTATGGCTCTACGGATTGGCAGTGACATGATCGCCGGGATCGCCGTTGGCGTGGGCATCGGTTATGGCCTAGATCGTTGGACAGGGCATCTGCCTTTGTTTTTGATCGTCTTTACCCTGCTTGGTTTTTGTGCCGGCATGAGAAATGTCTGGCGGGTTGTGAATGCTCCGATACCCGATGTCGGAGCGAAGAAAGACGGGAGAAGCCAGCGTGGCCAGCGGATCAACGATTGACGCGCTCGGACAGTTTGAACTGCATCCGATTCTTGGTTCTTTCGGTGAGACTCTGTGTCTGTCCCAATCCCCGCTGTTCATGGTGATTGCAGTCGCACTCGTTCTTGCCTTCCTTTATATAGGCATGCGTCCTGCTGCTGTTGTGCCAGGCCGGCTGCAAGCTGCAGCCGAAGTGGGATATGACTTTGTTCGCGATCTCGCCGTCAGCACTATTGGTGAGAAGGGCACAGCGTTTTTTCCTTTTATCTTTGCGCTCTTCTTCTTCATTTTGGCTGGTAATTATCTCGGCCTGTTACCTTTTTCGTTCACGTTCACCAGCCATATCGCTGTCACACTCGCGATGGCTCTGGCTGTGTTTGTGATCTCTATCCTGACCGCATTACGCTTTCAGGGGCTAGGCTTCTTCAAGCATTTCATGCCTGAAGGCGCGCCAATGGCTTTGTCACCGATCCTGATTCCGATCGAGATCCTGTCATTCCTGTCACGCCCAGTTAGCCTGTCTATTCGTCTGTTTGCCAATATGGTAGCAGGCCATGTGCTGCTGGAAGTTTTTGCAAGTTTTACGATTATGCTTGCCGGTCTGGGGGTCGTTGGCCATGTTTTGGCTGTCGCTCCAGTCGCGATTAACATCGCTCTAACGGCACTCGAGCTGCTAGTGGGTTTTCTGCAGGCCTATGTGTTTGCCATTCTCACTTGCATTTACCTGAGCGAGGCCACCTCACACTGAGGTGCCCCTCGCCCTTACCGCTTTTGTCATTGACCTGACTTAGAGGAATCTGACCCATGGACCTCCTTCATCCCGCTCGCGAAATTGGTGCCGGTCTTGCTGTTATCGCTCTGGCTGGCGTTGGTGCCGGTATCGGCAATATCTTCGCCGCACTGGTGAACTCCATCGCACGTAACCCTGCCTCCCGTCCGCATGTGTTCGGTCTTGGGATGCTTGGCTTCGCCCTGACAGAAGCTATTGCTCTCTTCGCCCTTCTGATCGCCTTCCTTATCCTCTTCGTCTAAGGATCTAATGAGATGCGCCTGACGCCTCGTTTCCTCCTGTCTGCCGCCCCTCTTGCGGCCTTGCCGGGCCGGGCCGTGGCGGAAGGCATGCCCCAGCTTCACTTCGGTGACCCTCTCTTGCAGGGACAAGTGGTCTGGGGAGCACTCATCTTCATCATCTTCTACTTTATCCTCAGTCGCTCGGCTTTGCCGCGTGTCGCACGGGTAATTGAGAAGCGTGATGCACGGATTAAAAAAGACCTCGACCTTGCCCGACAGAGCAAGAAAGAGGCTGACCGTGCGCATCAAGAACTCCTTGATGCGAAGGAAAAAGCTGCTGAAAGCGCCCGGGCGGATATTCAAAGCATTCGTGACAAAGCCAAGGCCGAAGCTGACGCTCAAAGTGCCGAGACTGCCTCACGTTTGGATCAAGAAATCCGCGCAGCAGAGAAAGAGATTGCAAAAGCTCGTAGTGATGCTCTTTCCCATCTGACAGACATTGCTTCAGCTACGACAGCAACACTGACAGAACGGCTTTTGGGCCATTATGACAGTGACACTGTGACTAAAGCTGTTGAGCGTGCCCGCAGCTGAAGGAGAGATTATCATGTTTCATGAACCACGCTTTTGGGAATCTCTAGCCTTTGTTCTGTTTTTCATCATTTTTGGCCGTGTGCTTTGGCGTGCAATTACGTCTAAGCTCGATGAGCGTGCTAATAATGTGCGAAGCCACCTTGATGAAGCAACACGCCTCCGGCGTGAAGCAGAACAAATGCTTGAAGATGCCAACCGCGAGCGCGAGCATGCTTTACAAGACGCAGAGCAGCTGATTGCAGCCTCAAGAGCTGAAGCGGCCTCCTTAAAGGAACGCGCAGCCCGTGAAGCTCAAGAAACTGTTGCGCGCCATGAAAAGCAAGCACGCGAACGGATTGAAATTGCAGAGAAAAATGCTCTGCTTGATATCCGCAATGAAGCAACACGCGTCACCATGAAGGCGACACGTGATGTTATCACTGAAAAACTCGCTCAAGACCCTGAACTAGCCCGCCTTCTTTTGGACGGTGGACTAGACAATTTGTCTAAAAACTTACGCCGCCAAGCTGCGTAATCTATGATGACGGCCGAGACGCTTTCTTCGCCTCTATTGGCTGTCGTCATTACAGTCCTCAACGAGGCTGACAATATTCTTCCTGTCTGTCAGGAACTAGCGTCAGCCTCAGAGGGCTTCCCTCCCCATGAAATTATTATCGTTGATGATGGAAGCTCAGACGCTACATTGGAGCGGCTTTTAGAAGCCCGGCGCTCTATTCTTCCACGGTTGCGCATTCTCGCCCATCCTCATTGCCTTGGAAAGTCAGCCGGTCTGCACACAGCCATTGCAGCAGCCCGTGCGCCTTGGATTGCAACGATGGATGGTGACGGACAAGATGACCCACGCACCATAAGCATCATGCTTGATGAAGCCATTACATGTGCTTCACACGATGCAACGCCTTTAGTGGTCGGCATACGCCGAAAACGGCGCGACCGCTTTTCACGCCGTCTTGCCACACGCTTTGCTAATGGCCTGCGGCGGCGTCTTCTTCATGATGGATGTCCAGATACCGGGGCCCCCCTCAAACTTTTCCCTCGAGAGCTTTTCCTCTCCCTCCCACAATTTGAGGGACTGCATCGTTTCCTTCCCGCTTTGATGGGCCGTTATGGTGCCCAGCTTATTTGCCTTGAAACAACTCATAGGCAACGGCTCCACGGAAGCTCCAAATACACGAACTTTAACCGTGCTCTCGTTGGTATTCGAGACCTCCTTGGGGTGATGTGGTTACAAGACCGCGCACGCCCTACCCGTCCACCAACAGAATTATAACCTTCCCTACCCTAACCTACCCTATATTGAGAGAAAGCCCGTCATTGTGACACTTCAGCGGAAGCATTATCTCCTTCTCGCCTTGCTGGCTTTTGTTCTTGCTCTTCCCGGTCGTATGGCCCTCCCCCCGCTTGACCGCGACGAGCCGCGCTATATGGAAGCCACGGAGCAAATGCTCAGCTCAGGGAACTATCTTGATATTCGCTTCCAAGACCATCCACGCTATCTTCAACCGGCTGGTATTTATTGGCTTGAGGCAGGGTCTGAGAAAATAAGTGAGTTCGTTTTAGGGCCAGAGATACGCCACCAAACATGGCCCTATCGCCTCCCCAGCCTTCTTGCTGCAAGTGCGATTGTCCCTCTCACCGCTTGGCTAGGAGCCTCACTCTTTAGTAGCGGCGTTGGGCTATTAGCGGCCTTTCTTCTCATGGCATCCACGTTGTTCGCCGCTGAAATACGCATGGCCACAATTGATACCGTGCTGCTGCTGGATATCCTCTGTGCAGAAGCCCTGCTTTGGTGCCATATTCGCGACCGTCATAGCGTACGACCAACATCACGCTACGTAACGTTGGGATTCTGGCTCGCTCTTGGATGCGGCCTTATGCTCAAAGGCCCTATTGTCCTTATTCCCGGCCTCGGCACGCCATTGGCTTTTAGTATAGCAGAACGTTCAACAGCTCTTTGGCGTCGCCTTCACCCTCTATGGGGTGTGCCCGCGATGCTCACTGTCGCTTTACCTTGGTGTATCGGGATTGCTCTTGTCAGCCATGGTGCTTTCTTTACCAACGCTGTGGGGCATAACCTCTTGGGAAAAATTGGCCACGCACAGGAATCTCACGGTTTTCCCCCCGGCTATTATCTCCTCGTCTTTTTACTCAGCTTTTGGCCGGGGGCACTCTTCACTGTTCGTGCTCTCCCCAGTATTTGGCACCATCGACGGTGCCACTCTGTTCGCTTTCTTCTGTGCTGGATCATCCCTCATTGGGTCTTTTTTGAGCTCCTCGCCACAAAGCTCCCCCATTATGTACTCCCTACATTCCCAGCGATTGCTCTACTCACGGCAGCTTCGCTCATCGCTTGGCCCCAGCATCATTTTTCACGATGGGGGAAGGCCTTACTCAGCCTTTATGGCGGATTATGGTCAGTCCTTGGGCT
The DNA here is from genome assembly GCF_000378165.1 of Saccharibacter floricola DSM 15669. GTDB lineage: Bacteria > Pseudomonadota > Alphaproteobacteria > Acetobacterales > Acetobacteraceae > Saccharibacter > Saccharibacter floricola. The sequence goes on along the minus strand of NZ_KB899335.1, from coordinate 238,137 downwards.
ACTCTTTTGCTGTGCTGGCACAGTCCTGCTCGCGCGTATGGAACATCTTCTCTCCATTCGTGCTCTTATCGCTCTGCTGGGGTGTTTACCGCTTATGCTCAGCGCAATCTGGTATTTCTATCATCAAAAACCTCAGGAATCCGCCTATTGTGCCATTGGAACGACTTTACTCATTCATGTAGGGCTTTTTCTAGCTGTCATCCCTGCTCTTTCCCAGATTCAGCTTTCACCCAAAGTAGCGCAGGCCTTTAACCAATGGCGCCCATGCCCCTCAAGCGTACTCATCTCAGCCTCGTATCACGAACCGAGCCTTGTCTTTTTGGCAGGAGAACAGACGCGCCTTTTATCTCCGTCCCTTGCTGCACAAAGCCTGCAAGCCCACGCACGTTGTGATCTTCTGCTAATAGACCGTAAAGACGCCCCTACTCTCACAGAAAGCCTTCGCCACATGGGTATAGGAACTCAGCAACTCACAGAGATTTCTGGACTAAATTACTCAAACGGCCATCACCTTCATTTACAGCTGATACAGGCGGTACCGTCGTCCATAATACCTCATGGAACGCCTACTGTACCGCAGCATGATGACAGGTGAATTCATGGTGGAGCTGAGGGGAGTCGAACCCCTGACCTCCTCATTGCGAACGAGGCGCTCTACCAACTGAGCTACAGCCCCATGAACGACAATATTCCATCACGATCACTTAGACCTGTCAAGAGAAGTGCCCACTATCACGCTTGTTCTGCTGTCTAAAAAACGATAGCTTTTTGCAGCTATATTGTTAGGGTGCGTGTCTCCGCCTTACACATGGCACCCCGATCGCTCTCAATGAGGTCAATTCGTGAACATCATTCTGCTTTATGCCCAACTGATGAAGATCATCATGGCACTTCTTCAAGTGTATGTATGGATCATCTTGGCCTATTGCGTTGCCTCTATGGCTGTCGGGTTCGGTATTCTCGATATTCGTAATAATCGCTTTTTAATGAGCGCCTTTACTACGCTTGTTCGTTTGGTTGAACCCGTTCTTCGCCCTATTCGCGCCATCCTGCCAGATATGGGAGCGTTGGATTTATCGCCTCTTATCCTGCTGCTCCTCATCGAATATGGCATTCCCTATCTTTTAAGAATGATCTTTCGCCTTATTTATTCCTCTCAAGGCCTATGAGACAGGAGCCTCCTTCCTTGCTTTAATGGCAGGAGGCTCTCACCTTCTTACAAACGCGCGATGAAGGTTGAGGGCGTGCCTTCATCCGGGTTCACAAACACGACATCATCTGGAGCGCGTCGCGGCGTATCGATCGAAAAGAACACGACAGGTCCTTTAATAATACGCGGAACAGAATGAACAGCCCGCCTAGGAAAAATGATCACCTGTCCTGGCGCAAAAGGCGCTTCTTCCTCAGGATCATCAATCCAAAATGTTCCCTCTCCTGAAAGGACATATAAAACTTCATCGCATTGATTATGATAATGTGCCGGAACATCACGATAAATCCGAAAAACCCTTATGCTAGCTTCTGGTTTATCCGACACATAGGTATCGAGCAGCATTGTATCTGCTGTTGGAGGGAATGATTGAGCAATTTCATATAAATCAAACCGCCCACTCGCCTGCTGTAAAAGCGGCGATACCGTCTCTTTACTCATAACGTTAACTCCTTAAAGCACAGTTTTTATTTTACTGATCCTCTCTCAACATAACTATGAGAGTGTCGTATTTTTCGGCATCAATTGACCGAGGGAATATATCTAATATTATTTGAATGCTCCCTTCTGACCAAAAACAGACGATTTCATTAAATATTTCCACGCCAGAGCATCAATTCGCGTGCCATGCAAGTAATACAGTACTTGATAGTGATTGTTCTTCTACGTTTCGGAAAAAATTATCCTAAAACACGACCGATAAAAAGAACGTCATGATTCTATAAAATAGGTTGTGCCTTTGTAAAGCCGAAAGCTCTTCTGACACTGATTAATGATGATCGTTATGATATTAGGATGCCTACGCTAATGCCTTCCCCTCTAAAGAGCAGATAGCAAAAAGCCGCTCCAAAAGAGCGGCTTTCAAGACATATATAATGATGAACAATACGCTTAGAACATTGCAAAAACAGCGCATTGCGGTGAAATCGAACGCGTTGTGTTATGACCAGCAACCGGCAGAATCACACCAACAAGCGCCCCAACATCAGCAGAGAAGTTATATTCAATCGCAGGCCCCACATTAAAGGCACCAGACCATCCTGTACGAGAATGAACATTCATCCCCGTATTGCGATTATACCCGCGCAAAGTCGTTGACGATGACCACGTATGATACAGATCCATGGCAAAAACCCAGCGCTTGGTAATCCCCAGCTCAACCGATCCCCCTTCATTCCCAAAAGGCCCTGGGTGAGCCCGTCCAGAGAAGCCCATCTCCGTCCCATAGCTTGAAATGTTCCGTAGTCGCGCACTTGTTACAGGCTGACGCCCCTGCGCCCAGAAACGGAAACGCATTGCATGCTTAAAGAAAGGCAACGCAAACTGCGTATGCAGCCCGTAACGGATAAACCACGCGCCCTGTCCAACACCTTCTGATGCATTGGCGAGATTGCTGTAATCACCCGTTGGAGCATTAAAGCCCAGATACACCGAAACAGAAGGTGTATAATGCGGTGTCAAACGATATTCAAACTCAACAGGCAAGTCATTAAATTTCAAACCTGATCTTTTTGCGTGATTCCCCCAACTGTAACTGTAATCCGGCAACAAATAAAAAGACAGGTGGCTCGTTAGACCATATTTAAACAATGTATACTGAGAAATAGACTTTTGAGAGCCTACATTCTTATTTAGATGCCCGTTTGAACCAAAAGCACCGGCAGGCAAGCCTGCAGCAACGTAAGGTTCCACAGCAATCATACCAGGAGCAGGCAACGCTGGAGAAGGTGAGTAAATCGACCCCGTGTACCATTGCTCTGGGAGCGGTTTGTCCGCGCTTGTGTTCGTTGTGGCCGACGTTGCCGCAGCCGGTGTTGTTGCTGTTGCCGTATCAGCAGCTTGGGCCAGACCCACACAACCAACTGTCCAAGCGGTTACTCCAGACAGTACCAACGACATCCACAGGGATTTGTTCATATACGGACAAACCTTGTTAAAGAAATATTTATGAGAGTTAACGATTACGCCATCAAAAGAATTAAGATGCAAGTCCCCCAACCGTTAAACCTTCAACTTTCATCACGGGTTGCCCTACGCCAACAGGCACACCTTGCCCCGCTTTGCCACATGTGCCGATGCCTGGATCCAGTTCCATCTCGGGCCCAATCATTGAAATACCGCGCATTACTGCCGATCCGCTGCCGATCAATGTCGCGCCGGTTACGGGTGTTGTAATTTTACCATCTTCAATCAAATAGGCTTCAGATGTAGCAAAAACAAATTTTCCAGACGTAATATCGACCTGCCCTCCTCCAAAATTGACAGCGTAAAGTCCTTTTTTGGTCGAGCGGATCATCTCTTCTTCAGAGGAATTGCCTCCTGTCATCACTGTATTTGTCATACGTGGCATCGGCGCATGTGCATAGGATTCTCGACGTCCATTTCCTGTTGAGGACTGTCCCATCAACCGCGCATTAAGACGATCCTGCATATAAGAACGCAAAATACCATCCTCAATCAGCACAGTACGTTGTGTTGCTGTTCCCTCATCATCCATTGCTAGAGAGCCACGCCGTTCAAAAAGCGTACCATCATCAACAATCGTCACCCCAGGAGAGGCCACACGCTGGCCGATCTTACCGCTAAAGACCGATGTGCCTTTGCGATTAAAGTCACCTTCCAACCCATGTCCAACAGCTTCATGAAGCAAAATACCGGGCCAACCTGCCCCCAACACAACCGGCATATCTCCTGCAGGAGCTGGCACAGCCTCCAAATTCACACAGGCTTGACGGAAGGCTTCCCGCGTCATGCTTTGCCATGTCTGCGTTTGTATAAGACGTGCAAGATTATAACGCCCCCCCTGCCCGGAACGCCCACTTTCACGCCGCCCCGCTTGCTCGACAATAATCGTAATGTCCAACCGCACGAGAGGTCGCACATCCACCATAGGAGCCTCACGACCACCATTGAGGAAGCCAGGTCGCATCACGCGCACAACCTGCCACTGCGTATGTAACGTAGCATTAACCTGAACAACGCGCGGGTCCAGCCCACGCCCATAGGCATCAATCTCACTTAAAAGAGTAGCACGATCGGCAAATACCCCCTCTGTTAAGGGGTGATCGGCTTTATAAAGTGCCTCACAGACAGGGCTATCACTCTGTAATGATGGTTGCCCCACCCCTTCCTGAGATGTGAGAAGCTGCAATCCCTCTGATGCACGCTGCAACGCCTCTAGGCTTAATGTCCCAGAATGGGCAAAAACTGTTTGCTCTCCTTGGACACCACGCAAGCCAAATCCAGATGAACGCTGGAAACCCGCTTGTCGAAGCACACCATTATCAAGGCCCAGTGTTTCACTCTCACGATATTCTAAAAAGAGTTCACCATCATCCATGCCCTTCAAACGCTGCTGAAGCACAGCATCCACCTCATTGGGGCTCCATGAAACAGCAGGGTTGTTAAAAAAAATGTGATCCGAAACGCCGGATGCATCAGAAGGAAAAGACAAAACCATGCGGGAAACTCCAGCGAAAACGATGTGTAAAGAAAAAATAATCTAAAGGAAAAGATTCTTTCATAGGAAACATCATGGGCGCAACCTCTCGACATGAGCGCCAATGTCGCCTAATCGTTTTGGAAGCAGTTTAATCATGCGAAGGCACAAACCCATGGCCAAAAAAGCAACATCCTCCTCTAAAAAAAGCGCTCCTAACAAAGCCGCTATCCAGCGCGTCTTTGATTTAATTGAAGAACACGGCGTTGAGTTTGTTGATCTCCGTTTTACCGATCCTAAAGGAAAATGGCACCACACGACCCAAACGGTCGCCACCATTGAGGAAGATAGCTTCAAAGATGGCTTTATGTTTGATGGCTCCTCCATCCAAGGATGGAAAGCGATCAATGAATCTGACATGGTTCTCCTGCCAGATCCAGAAACAGCCGTTATGGACCCGTTCACGGCGCGTCCACAGCTTATTTTGTTCTGCGATATTGTCGACCCTCGCTCTAAAGGGTTCTACGCTCGCGATCCACGCTCCACAGCACGTGCAGCAGAAGAATATCTGAAAAAAAGCGGCTTAGGCGACACTGCCTTCTTCGGCCCTGAAGCAGAGTTCTTCATCTTTGATAATGTCGTCTTTGGCACAGGTGAAAATTACAGCACCTACCGAGTGGACAGCATTGAAGGGCCTGACGCCCCCCTGAAAGACTACCCAGAAGGGAATATGGGCCATCGCCCTGGTCGTAAAGGCGGGTATTTCCCTGTCCCACCCGTGGATAGCGAAAATGACCTCCGCGCAGAAATGCTGGCCACAATGGGTGAGATGGGTCTCTCCATCGAAAAGCACCATCACGAAGTTGCCCGCAGCCAGCACGAGCTTGGCACCAGCTTTTCAACCTTGGTGAAATCTGCTGACTTCATGCAGATTTATAAATATTGCGTGCATAATGTCGCCCATTCCTACGGGAAAACAGCCACCTTTATGCCAAAGCCCGTTGCTGATGATAACGGCACAGGCATGCATGTGCACCAGTCTATCTGGAAAGATGGCAAGCCTTGTTTCGCAGGAAAAGGCTATGCTGAACTTTCTGATGAAGCCCTGTATTATATCGGTGGTATCATCAAGCATGCTAAAGCACTGAACGCGTTTACCAACCCATCCACAAACTCTTACAAGCGTTTGATCCCAGGGTTTGAAGCACCTGTGCTGTTGGCTTACTCTTCAGCAAACCGGTCTGCGGCATGCCGTATTCCACATTCGGTCGGCCCAAAAGCCAAACGCGTGGAAGTCCGCTTCCCAGACCCAACCGCCAACCCTTACCTCGCCTTTAGTGCGATGCTGATGGCTGGTCTGGACGGGATCCGCAACAAGATCCATCCTGGCGAAGCAATGGACAAAGACCTTTACGCTCTGCCTCCAGAAGAGCTTAGCCAGATCCCAACAGTCTGCGGTTCTTTGCGTGAAGCGCTGGAAGCTCTTAAAGAAGATCACGCCTTCTTGCTGGAAGGGGATGTCTTCTCAAAGGATCAGATCGAGAGCTATATCGACCTGAAATGGGAAGATGTGTATCGCTTTGAGCACGCTCCTCACCCTGTTGAGTTTGAGATGTATTACTCCGTCTGATCCCTATCGGGAAAAGACCTGTAAAACGTCTATAGAAAACCCCCGCCTTTCTGTTGAGAGGCGGGGGTTTTTGTGATCAGAGATAATTTTACCACTATTCTGCCTGTCTGGTAGAACACTACCTCAGCGTCCTATATCTCCGCTCATCAGCTCATCATTCCTGAGCGCCCTCATGATTTGAGGTGCTATTGGACAACCATCACGATTATGCCCGTTATGAGGTATACGTTCATAATGCACGCATGAGACCATATCTGGGAGCGATAACAATCTTTGTGCTCCACAGAAGAGGCATCATATTCTGTTCAAAATGTTCTAGGCTAGACAGCAGAACATGTCGCAAATACACAATCAGGCCCCTCTCTTCCCTCAGCTTTAGCGTATAAAAAAGCGCATCATGAGAGTTCTCGTCTTTCAGACGCTGTACAATTCACCCAAGCCCCCGGCAGCATCACAGAATGCCCCTGCAACAGGCAGGATAAACGACGTCCATCAGCTTTTCATCCGATCTAAAAAAAGGCGTGCTCTTTTGCCGAGCACGCCTTCTGAGCGTAAAGCCTTAAAAAGAAGACGATACTCAGTCTTCGGTCGGGGCCCCTGTTTCGCTAACATCCCACAACCACGCGGCCCCACGCACACCAGAGCTATCACCGTGACGATTTTGCACGATAGGCGTTGTGCAAGGAGAGGTGATCACATGACGTGGTAGAAGCTTCGGCACGCGCTGGTAAATGGACTGCAGGTTGGACACGCCCCCACCCAATACAATCACGTCTGGGTCAAGGAAATTGACAATCTGCCCACATGCCCGTGCGAAACGATCCATGTAGAGGTCTAGCGCACGAATAGCCGCTTCATCACCATTATTGGCAGCATCCTCAATCCCGCTAGGGGAACGATTGCCTTCGCCTTTCCATTCCGCTGCTAAAGCTGGGCCGCAAAGATAACGCTCCTGACAGCCTTCATTCCCACAGAAGCATTTCCGCAAAGGAAGATCATCCTTCGTTGCCCACGGCAAAGGAATATGCCCCCATTCACCCGCAATGTGATGATGGCCGGAGAGAATACGCGCATTAGCGACAATGCCACCGCCCATTCCCGTCCCAATAATCACACCTAGCACTGTACCATATCCAGAACCTGCACCATCTGCAGCCTCTGACAGAGCAAAACAGTTCGCATCATTTTCAATGCGGACGGGGCGATCAAGTGCTGTTTCAACATCCACCTTAAATGGATTATTGTTGAGCCATGTCGCATTGGAATTACGCACTAGCCCTGTCTCAGGCGACAGAGAGCCTGGAATACCAATCCCCAGCGTAGAAGAAGGCTGTGTTGCTGAGATACGATGCGCGGGAACACAACCAACCGTCTGCTCAGCTTTGAGCACAAGGTCACGCACAGCCAACACAGCTTCATCATATTTACCGGGGTTGGATACACGCTCACGCAGTACCTCTTTCCCTGCTCGATCAAGGGCCAGCACTTCAATCTTCGTGCCACCAAAATCGATCCCCAGGCGATAATCGGCCATAGCCTGTTACCTCCGTCTTATGCTTTTGGTTCAAGTGGTTGTGTTTTAAGCACGTCTAGCTGAGCACCCTGACTTTTAACCTGCTCCACCAACTCACCAAAGTGAGTGGAAGCAAGATGCGTTTCAAAGCCAGACTGTGACGCCCAAATTTCACTCACAGTAAAACGACCAACCTTTTCAAGGTCGCGTGAAATCTCATAACGCTTGCAGGCCTCTTCTTTCAAAGAAAATGCAGCACAGCGCTGTACAGCCTTCTCTAATGCAGGCGCTTTATCTGCATCAGTCGTAACGATAGCGAGAATATGAATAGCGTCACTCATGGTGAAATATCCTTTCCTATAGTGCTCTCCCTGCATGGCCTGCTTTCACGTCAGTGGCAAGCACATGATAGGGATAACATCTATTGATGGCACAACACGCCCAGCGCATTTACCTAGTTCTGTGTATCCGAAACATAAGAGGCAATATCAGGGCAGGAACACATCAAATTCCGATCTCCCCAGACATTATCAATCCGCCCCACAGCTGGCCAATATTTATCAATCTCCGTCCCAGCAGGATAGACCCCCTCGTGACGGCTATAACGCCGTGGCCATTCAGAAACGAGATCAGCCGCTGTATGAGGGGCATAGGCAAGAGGCGTTTCCTCATACTGGCGCTCCCCCGTTTCAATCAAGGCAATCTCTTCACGGATAGAGAGCATCGCCTGACAAAAACGATCCAGCTCCCACCGGCTTTCAGATTCGGTGGGCTCAATCATCACCGTTCCCGGCACGGGAAAACTGACCGTTGGCGCATGGAAGCCATAATCAATCAGGCGCTTGGTAATATCATCGACCGTCACCCCGGCTTTTTCCTTAAGCGGACGCAAGTCGAGGATACATTCATGTGCTGTAAAGCCACTCTCCCCACGGAAGAGAACCTCATAAGCCCCTTCAAGCCGCTTAGCGATGTAGTTCGCATTCAGCACCGCCACAATGGAGGCTTGGCGTAAGCCTTCATCACCCATCATCATGATATAGGCAGCTGAAATCGGCAGAACTGACGCAGATCCATAAGGGGCTGCTGAAATACGCTCGCCACCTGCCTCACCCGAGGGTAGGTAAGGGGCAAGATGCGCCCCCACCCCGATCGGCCCCATCCCTGGGCCCCCACCACCATGAGGAACGCAGAAGGTTTTGTGCAGGTTAAAATGAGAGACATCCGCCCCATATTTCCCCGGGCGCGCCAAACCAACCTGCGCATTTAAATTAGCCCCATCGAGATAAACCTGCCCGCCAGCCTCATGCACCAGCGCACAGATCTCTGTAATACGCTCTTCAAACACACCATGGGTTGATGGATACGTCACCATCACGGCCGCTACATCACCCTCATACCGGGCTAGCTTCGCTTTAAGATCCGCAACATCCACGTTCCCAGCATCATCACAGGCTACGACAACCACCGTCATCCCCGCCATCTGAGCAGAGGCCGGGTTCGTGCCATGAGCCGACGCCGGGATAAGGCACACATGGCGCTGCCCTTGCCCATGAGCCCGATGATACGCTGCAATAGCCATCAGCCCAGCGAACTCACCTTGAGCACCAGAGTTAGGCTGAAGCGACACGGCATCATAGCCTGAAAGCGTACAGAGTGCTTTTTCAAGATAGACGTAAAGCTCGGTATATCCTTGCTTTTGATCCTCTGGCGCGAAAGGATGGATACGCCCAAATTCTGGCCATGTAATGGGCATCATCGCCGTCGCGGGGTTGAGCTTCATCGTGCACGACCCCAATGGAATCATGCTCCGATCCAACGCTAAGTCCTTATCAGCAAGACGACGCATATAACGCATCATATCTGTTTCAGAATGATAACGATGGAAAATAGGATGCGTTAAGAGGTCTCCCTGACGGCGCAAAGACGCAGGAAGCCCTTCGTCGCCTACAGAAAGCTCTTTTTCAAAATCCGCTAAACGGGCATCATCAGCCCCTGCACAACGCCATAACGTACGAACCGTCTCCGCTTGCGTGGTTTCATCACAGGAGATACCAACACGCCCAGCGCCCATATCACGCAGATTAATGCCAGCCTGACGCGCTTTGTCCAAAAATGTTGCAGCCTGCGCCCCGAACTCTAACGTGATGGTGTCAAAGAAGTGCGTGTTACGACGCGTTATCCCAAGCGCTTTAAAACCGGCCGCTAAAATAGACGTGAAACGATGGATCCGTGTTGCAATCGCCTGCAACCCTTCTGGCCCATGATAAAGCGCATAAAAACCTGACAACATGGCTGGAAGCGCTTGAGCCGTACAAATGTTGGACGTCGCCTTCTCACGGCGAATATGCTGCTCACGCGTTTGCAGTGCCAACCGCAACGCAGGCTTACCTGCACGATCACGCGACACACCAACAATCCGCCCAGGGGTAGAGCGCTTATACGCATCCTTTGTTGCCATAAAGGCAGCATGGGGCCCACCGTTGCCCAGCGGCATGCCATAACGCTGCATAGATCCCACAGCAATATCGGCGCCTAATACTTGCGGGGATTCCAGCAACACAAGCGCCATTGGGTCACATACAAGCGTTACGATAGCGTCTTGCTGATGTAGCGCCTCTATACATACGCGTGGATCACGCACCTCTCCCGATGAGCCCGGATAAGCCAGTAAGGCGCCAAAAAATGGCCCTTCTGGTATGCCCTCTTCAAGGGAAGCTACCTCAATCTCCCATCCTTGAGGACGGGCGCGCGTTTGCATCACAGAGAGCACCTGCGGATGAATGTCTTGATCCACAAGAAAGCGATTAGAGCGTTTTTTTCCCACACGATGAGCCATCGCCATCGCTTCCGCACAGGCTGTTGCATCATCAAGCAAGGACGCATTGGCAACAGGCATTCCCGTTAAGTCACTGACCAAAGTTTGGAAGTTAAGCAACGCTTCCAAACGCCCTTGGCTGATCTCTGGCTGATAGGGCGTATAAGCCGTATACCAAGCAGGGTTTTCCATCACGTTGCGCATCACGACAGACGGCATAAACGTATCGTAATAGCCCTGCCCAATCATAGACGTCATGGGGCGGTTCTTCCGCGCCATACGCCGTAAACGTTCAAGGGCTTCTGCCTCACTCACCCCTTGGCCAATGCTTGCCCCTTTGATGGACGGACGGATGCTCTGAGGCACAACCTGATCAACCAGCTCATCAAGGCTCTCTAGCCCTAATGTACGAAGCATTTCCTGCTGATCCGCAGGGCTTGGGCCATTATGGCGCCGACTGAAAGGAACGGTCTGTTCAGGCCAACAAAGAGACATCGGGGCTGCTCCACCAAAGGGGTAAAAGAACAATAAGGTTCTTAGAGTTTCTTGTAATCTTCCGCACTCAGCAGCGTGTTAAACGCTTCTGGGTCGTCCAACGTCACCGTCAAGATCCACCCTTTCCCTTCCGGGTCGCCATTAATCAGAGCAGGGTCATCTGTCAGCGCACTGTTGACGCTCTCCACCGTAGCGGCCAAAGGCGTGTAAATATCAGAAGCCGCTTTAACAGATTCCACAACGGCAACGGCTTCCCCGTCTTTAAGGTGCGTGCCAACATCTTTCGCTTCAACAAACACAACATCGCCCAGCTCTTCAGCGGCATGGGCTGTAATCCCGATGGTGGCAATATTGCCGCTTTCAAGACGAACCCATTCATGCGTTTCAGTATAACGTGTGGTCATAATAACTGTCCTTATCGTGAAAAATTAACGCTTAAACCCAGCAGGAACAAACGGCATACGACGCACGACAACCGGCACCATACGCCCACGCAATGACGCAAAAAGCGGCGTATCAAGCGCTGCCTTCTCTTTGCTGACATAGCCCATCGCAACAGGGCCACCGACTGTCGGGCCAAAACCCCCAGAGCTGACACGGCCAACCTTTTCCGTCCCGGCCTCATCAGCAAAAAGCTCTACCCCTGCGCGAATAGGAGCACGCCCTTCAGGAATAAGGCCAACGCGTTTACGATACACCCCTGTCTCAAGCTGCTGAGCAATCATCTCCGCTCCAGGGTACCCACCTGCACGCTCCCCACCGGGACGGCGGCTCTTTTGGATCGACCAAACCAACGCCGCTTCAACCGGGGTCGTGGTGGTATCTAGATCCTGGCCATAAAGGCATAACCCTGCTTCAAGACGGAGTGAATCCCGGGCTCCCAAACCAATCGGCGCAACATCAGGATGATCGAGCAACTTTCGTGCTACAGCCTCTGCTTTGTCGGCAGGAAGGCCAAGCTCAAAGCCATCTTCGCCCGTATAGCCTGAACGCGAAAGAGTGACAGCAACACCATCAAGGGTTGTATCCACACAATCCATAAACCGCATCGCGGCTGCTTGGGGAAAGAGATCAACAATGACATCTACCGCTTTCGGCCCTTGAAGGGCGAGAAGGGCGCGGTCAAACTGTCGGGTGACTTGGCAGTCTCCTGCCAGCTGCTTTTCAATATAAGCAGCGTCACTATCCTTATTGGCCGCATTAACAACAGCGAACAGATCGCCCGCCTGTCGCGCAACCATCAGGTCATCACGAATACCGCCCTGCTCATTGGTCAGAAGCGCGTAACGCTGCCGCCCTTCAGGCAAAGCGATAAAGTCCATCGGCACAAGCGTTTCAAACGCTGCTGCGGCCTCAGCCCCGCCGCCAGAACGCGGACGAATACGAAGCTGACCCATATGAGACACATCAAACAATCCCGCCTTATGGCGCGTATGTTGATGTTCTTCCATCACACCCATCGGGTATTGAACGGGCATCTCGTAGCCCGCAAAAGGCACCATCTTGGCGCCAAGTGATACGTGAAGATCGTAGAGAGGTGTGTGCTTGAGAGGTTCGTTCATCAGAGGGATGACCCCGGCAAAAATTGGACAAAACCACATCGCAGACTTTTCCAGCCTGCGACACAGCCCCTTCTGTCCTTCTGCCTGAGATCATTATCCCATCGGCGGATGCTAACGCACCTCTCTCCAGAATAACCTCTCGTTTCGGTTCATTTGCCTGAGAGTTTCCGGGGCGGTTGCTCCTTCGGCGCTGGCATTGTTAGCCAGTCTCTCCCGTAACGAGAGCTTCACTGTGCCAGTATCTCCAGAAGCTGACAATCTCTCTTCTCTTTATTTTGAAGAAGAAATATCTTTTTTAAGCTCTGCCAAAACCTCTGGATTCATTTTTGAACTCTGCGCCGCCGTAGGAAAACTGCCCTCTTTCACTTGTTCGGCATAGTGGCGTACAGCCTCTTCCATCTGTGGGCCAATTTCAGCAAAACGATGAGCATGGCGTGGCGACTTACCATCAAATATTCCTAAAAGGTCGTGCCAAACTTGCACTTGGCCATCACAGCCCACACCGGCGCCAATTCCAATGGTTGGAATCGTCAACTCACTCGACACAAGCTCGGCCAATTCTGCCGGGACGAGCTCCAACACAACGCCAAAAGCACCGGCTTCTTCAAGTGCGCGAGCATCGGCTAATAATTTACGAGCAGATCGCACTTCTTTCGCCTGCACACGCAATCCAAGCTGATGCTGTGATTGAGGCGTGAGGCCCAAATGCCCCATAACGGGAACGCCCATTTCTGTCAGACGCCGCACAATCGGTGCGATTTCCGCCCCGCCTTCAAGTTTGACAGCCTGCCCGCCGCCTTCTTGCATGATACGCCGGGCTGTTGTGACAGCATCTTGCTCCGTTGCGTAACTTAGAAAAGGAAGGTCAACCACAACCAAAGCATTCTGGCTGCCGCGCATCACCATCTGAGCATGGAAGATCATATCATCGGCTCGGATCGGAAGGGTGGTGTTATGACCATGCACAACCATCCCAAGGGAATCCCCAACCAAGACAACCGGCACGCCAGCCCGTTCTGCAATCAACGCAGAGGGGTAGTCATACACCGTCACCATAGGGATACGGCGCCCCTCTGCCTTCATTTTCAAAACATCAGAAACCGTTACGCGACGAACCATACTCTTCATCCTTCAGCACATTACCCCTGAACAGCGGGGAGATGCTCTGCAATATAGGGAGGGAGGGCGAATGCGCCTATATGCACCTCTGGAGTCCAATAGCGGCAACTTTCCAAAAGCCCCGCTTTTTGGGCACGTTGTCTGATCTGCTCTACATCCAGCTGATGCGGGTTCTTGCCTTTTTTCGCCATACCCAGCGTCATAAAGCCACCGACATAGGTCGGAACCGCAGCGACATAGGCCGTTACATGCGGGAAGAATTTCGCACGACGTGCACTCGTTTCCTGCAGCTCATCTGCTTGCATAAACGGCACACCACATTGGTTCACGATCACGCCTTCGTCAGAGAGAATCCGTTCACAATCGCGGTAAAATTCATCTGTAAACAGCACCTCGCCCACGCCAATTGGGTCTGTGCTATCAACAATGATCACGTCAAAAGAAGACGGCGCTGCTTTAGCGACATAATCAATCCCATCACCAATAATCACGTCAGCACGTGGATCATGCCACGCATCACCCGCAATCATCGGCATATGCTCTTTAGCAAGCTCCACAACGCGGCCGTCAATCTCGACCATCACAGCCTGCTTAACCGTATTATGTTGCAGAACGCGCTTAAGCACGCCACCATCTCCGGCACCAATAATCAGCACACGCTCTGCTTTTGGGTGCGTAAGCAACGGTACATGAGCCAGCATTTCTTGATACACGAACTCATCGCGCTCAGTAATCTGGATCACACCATCAAGCGCTAAAACGCGGCCGTGAGAGGTGCTTTCAAAAACCACAATATCCTGGAAATCAGAACGCTCTCGTGCAAGCTCACGCACCGTCTGAAACCGCTGGCCCCAATCAGGGTAAAGGCTCTCATTAAACCATGTATCGGCCATATCCGATCCTTCCACACATCATCACGACATGACGAAGCCGTTCAAAACAGCTTCGCCACATCTTCTATTTATTTTTTGCTGAAATACGCGTTGCTTACGCTAGGTCTTTCATGCGTTTTTGGACACGTCCACGACGAAAGGCATCCAACTCAACCCGTCCTGCCTGAAACAATTCTTGCATGACAGGAAGTGAGAGATGCGGATCACAGGCGCCGCACATGAACACATCAACCGCAGCAAATTGACGCTCAGGCCATGTGTGAATAGAAATATGGCTTTCTGCCAAAACGAGCACGCCAGACACACCCCCATTAGGGGTAAAATGATGAAAATGGCCGTGCAGAATCGTCGCCCCTGCTGCTTCTGCAGCGCGGCGTAAAATACCGTCAATCCGTTGTGGATCATTCAAGTTCTGGGCATCCCAGAAGTCAATCAGCAGGTGATTCCCTGCAAACTGCTCGCCGTCGCGCGAGATAAAATAGTCCTTACATTCGGCCTCAGCCGGGACTGTGTTAGCGTTCTGGATATCTCTCGGACATTCCGATACCATCCCCAGTTGAGCAAGTGCGTTCATGACGTACCCCCAAACCAGTAGACAGCCTGTTGGGCATAATGCCCCCTTGGGCTTAAAGAAAGCCGCTTGTTAAACACCATCTCTTCTAAATGCAACCTTTAATATGATAAAAACCTTATTCTGCTATAAAAATTAAGTATTTGTTATAAAAAAGCCCCCCTTCCAGCTCTAAAAGAGCAAAAAGAGAGGCTTTTCCAAAGAATACAGATATAATGATTAGTTGCGTGTTTTGTCGACCAGCTTGTTTTTAGCGATCCACGGCATCATCTCACGCAACTTCGCACCCACTTTTTCAATCTGGTGCTCATCATTATGGCGGCGTGTCGCTTTAAACGTCACATTACCTGACTGATTCTCCAGAATGAAGTTCCGCACGAAGGTGCCATCCTGAATGTCACGCAGAACCTTGCGCATTGCATCCTTGGTTTCAGATGTAATCACGCGTGGGCCACTGACATACTCACCATATTCAGCCGTATTGGAGATGGAGTAGTTCACGTTGGAAATCCCACCTTCATAAAGCAGATCCACAATCAGCTTCATTTCGTGCAAACATTCGAAATAAGCCATTTCTGGAGCGTAACCACCTTCAACCAGCGTCTCGAACCCTGCACGGATCAGGTCGATCGTGCCACCGCACAGAACCGCTTGCTCACCAAACAGATCTGTTTCCACTTCTTCACGGAAGGAGGTTTCGATCACACCAGCACGGCCTCCACCGTTAGCAGAGGCATAGGACAGAGCCAGTTCCAGAGCATGACCGGACGCATTCTGCTCCACAGCCACCAAGCAAGGCACTCCGCCACCCTTTTCATATTCAGAACGCACCGTATGGCCAGGGCCCTTTGGTGCGATCAAGAACACATCCATCTCAGGGCTGGGTTCAATCAGACGGAAATGGATCGCCAGACCATGAGCAAACGCCAGAGCGGTACCCGGCTTCAGGTTAGGCTCCAGATGGTCTTTATACAGAGCAGCCTGCCCTTCATCTGGTGTTAAGATCATCACAACATCCGCCCAAGCTGCTGCTTCAGCAGGGGTCACAACGCGGAAACCGGCAGCCTCAGCCTTTGGTGCAGCCTTAGATCCAGGGCGCAGAGCCACCACCATCTCACGCACACCGCTATCACGCAGGTTGGTTGCATGAGCATGGCCTTGGCTCCCATAGCCAATGATCGCCACTTTTTTATTTTGGATTAAATTGATATCCGCATCACGATCATAATAAACACGCATAACTTGCTCCTTTTAGCCCCTCAAGGCCATCTGAACGAGGCCCACCAGCCCCCAACGTTGTCGAGGGGAACACCCTCGACCTCACAGTCATTTTTTAAGAAAGACGCTCTCGTTTTAAACGAGGCGTTTCCCCTCTTCCGTTAGCTCCGCCCCACCGAAGACTTTATCCGGCCCAAGGAGCATTTGGTTATGGGTCGCACCCGACGGAATCATCGGATAGCAGCTTTCTTCAGCCGTAACGTGCACATCCACGAGCACCGGACCGTTATGAGACAACATCTCTTCAATCGTGGTATCAAGCTCACCAACCGATGTTGCACGCAGGCCTTTAATCCCAAAAGATTCCGCCAGTTTTACGAAATCTGGCAACGCATCGCTGTACGATTCAGAATAGCGCTTGTCGTGGATCAGCTCCTGCCACTGACGTACCATGCCAAGATAGTGATTATTGAGGATGAAAATCTTCACCGGAAGGCGGTATTGCGCCAAGGTTCCCAGCTCTTGAATATTCATCAAGGTTGACGCTTCACCGGCAATATCAATCACCAAAGCGTCTGGATGAGCGACCTGTGCCCCTTCAGCAGCAGGCAAACCATAGCCCATCGTACCAAGCCCACCAGATGTCAGCCAACGACGCGGTTCATCAAAGCCGAAATGTTGCGCGGCCCACATTTGGTGTTGTCCCACCTCTGTGGACACGAAGGTGTCACGTCCTGTCTTGTGAGACAGCGCATAAAGCCGATCAATCGCATATTGCGGTTTAATAGGCGCGTCAGACGCCGTGTCTTGCTCATAGCCAAAGCCGTTCACCTGGCGCCATTGGTCAATCTCTTTCCACCATGGCGTAAGGTCTTCAGCTTTTGCATCACCCCAAGCGTCGAGAAGGGCCTTCAGCGTTGCTTTCAAATCCCCTTGAAGGGTCACATCAACGGTAATGATCTTGCCAAATTCACGTGGGTCAATATCCGCGTGAATTTTGAACGAATGCGGTGAGAAACCATCAACACGCCCTGTAACACGATCATCAAAGCGAGCCCCAAGGCAGACCAACACATCACAATCATGAGCCGCCATATTGGCTTCTACCGCCCCATGCATCCCCAGCATACCAAGGAACTGGTCGCTTGAACCAGGGAACGCCCCTAGCCCCATGAGCGTCGAGGTAACAGGGAAGCCTGTGCGCCGTGCCAGCTCACGCAACAAAGTCGATGCTTCATCACCCGCATTAATCACGCCACCGCCTGTGTAAAGGAGAGGCTTCTTCGCCTTCTTCATCGCCTCAACAGCCTGTTTAATCGCAGACTTATCAACGGAGGCAACGACTTCCTGCTTTTCAGTCTGAGGAGCCGGCGGGAAAGGCGCTTCTGCTACAGTGACGTTCTTGGGAAGATCCACCACAACAGGCCCTGGACGGCCACTCTGGGCAATCTCAAACGCCTCACGCATGGTGGGTGCCAGCTCAGCGCCATCACGCACCATGGTGCTCTTCTTCGTCACCGGGCTGGTCATCGCCACAATGTCTGCTTCTTGGAAAGCATCCTTGCCGATCAAAGGCACGGGCACCTGCCCAGTCAGGCACACAAGCGGAATGGAATCCATTTTCGCGTCTGTCAGACCCGTGATAGCGTTTGTCGCTCCCGGCCCTGACGTGACCAGCACAACGCCCACTTTCCCTGTTGAGCGTGCATAGGCCTCCGCTGCATGAACAGCAGCCTGCTCGTGGCGGACAAGAATATGACGAATCTTTTTCCGCTCAAACAACGCATCATAGAGAGGCAGAACAGCCCCACCAGGATACCCAAAGATAACCTCTACACCATACTCTTCGAGAACGCGAAGAACGACCTCAGCACCGGTCGAAAGCATCGGTGATGTCGCGGCTGTCTTATGAGCAGGCATAGGCGGCTCCTATCCAAGAACGAAAAAAATACCCTTCCCCTCTAGAACGCCATCCTAGGACTGGTCAATTCGGTTTTGAATAAAATTTTCTATTTTTTGTATTTCTCTTTCCAAAAGTTGCGTACTTTCACTCATTCTGTGAAATGAAACCATATCATCACCCTCTCGACCAAGGCGATGATGGCGGAACCAAGTGGCCTGCCTGCGTGTATAACGCCCAATAGCACGAACCGCAGTTTCTCGCGCTTCTTCTAGGGAAGACTCCCCACGCAGCACGCGTGCAAGCTCGGGAACACCATGCGCCCGCATGGCTGGAACAGTGTCAGGTAAATGCTGAGCAAGCAACGCGGCGACTTCATCGCAGGCCCCCGCCTCAAGCATAGCGTCAAAACGGCGTGCAATCGCCGCACGAAGCTCGTCGCGCGGGGGATCAAGACGCACAGAAACAAAACGACACGGAGCTGCTGGAAGAGCCGGCTCTTGCTGCCACGCGGCCAAGCCACGCCCCGTGCCCATGCGCACCTCCCACGCACGTGCAATACGTTGGGAATCATTGGGCTTGAGGCGCGATGCTGTTTCTGGGTCCATCTGGCTCAAACGCTCATGCAAAGCCTCTGGGCCAATATCTGCCAAAAGAGCCCGCGCTTGATGGCGCGCTTGATCTCCGGGGTCTGGCACTTCAACCAAGCCATCCGTCAAAGCACGCAGATACATGCCTGTGCCTCCACACAGAATGGGCAAGCGCCCTTCTGCCCAGCACTCCTTCATGATTTTTAGTGCTTGTTGTCGCCACCACGCTACACTTCCTGGCTGGGATGCCTCCAAAACACCGTAAAGACGATGAGGAACAGCCGCTTCATCAGCCTCCGTGGGGCGGGCTGTAAGGATGTCTAACTCGCGGTAAACCTGCATAGAATCCGCATTAATGACGACACCGCAACACTGCCTTGCCAAATGAAGCGCTAATGCTGACTTGCCCGAACAGGTTGGGCCGGCCACAATGATCGCGTTATCAGGAGCATTCATCGTGCTGTTCTGCCATATCTTCTGAGCTGTTAGCGAGAGCTGTCATGTCCCTTCCTTATGTCCTTACCCTCGTTGCAAACCGCAAACACGGTACTTTGTCCAACGAAGCTATTGATATTGCGCGCAATTTGGTCAAAGGCGAGGCCCCTGTCACCCTGTCTGAGGGTGAAGCGGTCGATATCCCTTGCCCAACGCCAGAAGCTGGCGCCCCAACACCGGAAACAATCCGCGCAACATTATCCCCTTTTAAAGTTGATGCGATTCTCAACAAGAATCGTGGCCGCCGCAAAGCCGTGCTGATCTCCGATATGGATAGCACCACTTTTGCAGGTGAAACGCTTGATGAGCTTGCCAAACGCACAGGCACAGGCGACAAGATTGCCGATATTACCAATCGCGCCATGAATGGTGAGATGGATTTTGCAACGTCTTTGCGTGAACGCACCATTGTGCTGGCAGGCCAGCCTGAATCCCTGCTTGATGAAGTGTTGCACGTGCTAGACCTTAGCGATGGGGTGCGTGAGCTCGTGCAGACCATGAAAGCCAACGGGGCCCGCACAGCGCTGATCTCTGGTGGGTTCGATTGGTTTACGGCCCGCGCCGCTCCACTTTGCGGCTTTGATGAGCATTACGGGAATGATCTTGAGATCAAAAATGGTGTCATCACGGGTCAACTTCTTGGCCCAATCCTTGGCCCGGACGAAAAGAAAACGCATCTAGAACGCCTCTGCGCTGAACGTGGCGTGAAGCTGCAAGCATCCATCACAACAGGCGACGGCGCCAACGATATCCCAATGCTAAGCGCTGCGGGAATGGGGATCGCCTATCACGCAAAACCGAATGTTCGCAAAACAATCGAACGTCAGGTGAATTTCTGTGGGATGCGCGCCCATCTCTTCGCACAGGGCTATCCTGCCTCTGCCATTATTGGTGGTGAGAAAAACTAAGAGCGACGATGTTTTGAGTGGGCAGCAATCTGCCCACCAAGATGCTCAAGAGCATCACGTAAAGGCCCCTCTTCCATCTCTGGCAACGCCACTGGAGTGGGAGAGGCGGCCTTTTTTGTGAGCGGTCGTACCGCGACTATCTTACGGTCTTGCACGAGTTTGATCTGTTGTATCGCGCCGTCACCACTCAGACCGCACGCTGTATTGATGCGCTCTAAAAGCTGAGGAACAGCATACTGAATTTCCATCGCCATTGGTCCAGAACAGCGAAGCGTGAGCACCCCCGGTCGCAACCGGCATGGTTCGCTTTGCTGAGCCATAGAAGGCCCCACGATAGAGTCCCAATCCAAAATAAGCCGCATAAATAGCGGTGATTTCCGCTTAAAAGCCGGTTTCGTTACCGAGGGAACTAACGCACCAATCATCATCCCCTTACGTGTCCGTGACGGCGGCTGAAAAGCCGAGCGTTTTTTTACAGACGTAGGGCGCGTTGATTTGAGTTTTTGGTTCTCGCTCTTGTCGGACGTCTGTTTTTTCATCATATCCACCTGTGTGACACCCGATACATCTTCTCTTCTCCGTTGGTATGACCGTCACCGACGTGATTTACCGTGGCGTGCCAAACCCGGCCAGACAGCCAACCCTTATCATGTCTGGTTGAGTGAAATCATGCTGCAACAAACCACTGTGCAGACGGTTACACCCTACTATAAACGCTTTCTTGAAAAGTTCCCCCAGATTACGGATCTCGCTTCCGCACCGCAAGACGAGGTTTTGCGCCTCTGGGCTGGGCTTGGGTATTATGCCCGCGCACGAAACCTCCATGCTTGCGCACAGCGTATCGCTGAAATGGGCTCTTTTCCCTCTGAACTTAACGAACTTTTAGCGTTACCGGGGATTGGTGCCTACACAGCTCGCGCCGTTGCTGCGATTGCCTTTAATCGTCCCTTTGTCCCCGTTGATGGCAATGTTGAACGTGTCACCGCACGCCTCTTTAACATTTCCGACCCGCTCCCAAAATCTCGGCCTTTACTGGCACGAAAAGCGGCGACACTTAACGAAGATGCTAGCGCTCAACAACGCCCTTCTGACTTTGCGCAGGCCCTTTTTGACCTTGGCGCAACAATTTGCACGCCACGTCAGCCATCATGCCTTACATGCCCGTGGCGCCTCACATGCCAAGGGCATAAAGCAGGCCAAGCTTCTCACCTTCCTCAACGCGCCCCTAAAAAACCACGCCCTAATCGCTATGGCGTACATTTTTATTTAGTAGACCAAGAGGGCGATATCCTTCTTAGACAACGGCCCAATAAAGGATTATTGGGCGGAACTGATGAATTACCTGGCACACCATGGACAGATGAGCCATGGTCTCCCTCAGACGCATTCCATTACGCTCCATTAGACAGAAAATGGGAGTATTGTGGACAAATTCGTCATATTTTTAGCCATTTCACCCTTTATCTTGACGTATACAAGCATTATCTATCTGCGCAGGTAGGGAATGGGATTGATCCAAGTTTTGGAAGTTTCCGCTCCTCTGAGAAAGCAGCTTTATCTGGTGTTATGATGAAATGCCTTCAAATCAACCGATAAGTTGCTTCGGTATCGTGGAATAACAATATAAAGTCTGGAGGAATTGTGTATGAGTGATTCAGTATCCCTGACCCGTCTATGGCTAATCGACTGGTTTGGTCATATCATTGATCATGACCCGATCCGTGATGAGTTGATTCGTCGTCCGTTCACACCTAACGAATATCCAGATCTTTTTGCTTTAGCGCCTGTGCCGTTGAACCTCCCATCAACAGCAGTGCTGCGTAAGCGTTCTTCTCTTCCACGCTCCCTTCCAGATATTGAAATGGTTGATGCGGGTGACAATCTGATTGGTCTGCGCGTTAAAGACCGTGACACATGGTTCAGCATCAACCCACGCAATGAGCTGACCCATTTTAATGCAGCCAGCCTGATGGGATGGGAAAAGCTGACACCCATGACCTTTGAAATGCTCAATGGTCTGTCAGCATTGTTCGACCGTACTGTTGCTACCGTGCTGGATGCCAAAGGTCAGGAATGTGAGCCTGCTCATTTCCGCCCAGAGGGAGACAATGTCGTTGTGCTGAACGACTTCCAGTTCATGATGGGCCGCAATGCTGACCAGCTTCGCGCCATTGGCGAGCTTGCTCCTGGGAAAGAGCTGCGCGTTACGCTGAAGGGCTGGG
Organism: Saccharibacter floricola DSM 15669; assembly: GCF_000378165.1. Classification (GTDB taxonomy): domain Bacteria; phylum Pseudomonadota; class Alphaproteobacteria; order Acetobacterales; family Acetobacteraceae; genus Saccharibacter; species Saccharibacter floricola. Next base: position 215,554 of record NZ_KB899335.1, on the reverse strand, counting down.
AAGGTGACACTCAACAAACCTTTACGGTTAAACGTCTTAAGGAAGGGGCTTCCGTTGCAGGAGCTGACGCTTAATTAGACGTTCTTTTCTAAAAGAGAGTAAAGGCGGGGAATTTTCTCCGCCTTTACTTTATGAGACATCAGAAAGCAGCCTGAAAGCGTGACCCAATCATATTAATGGTTCGCCCCTGATTGTTTGTCGTGCCGACCGTTCGTGAAGGTGTCGCGTGAATATGACTATATTGAACCTGAACGCGATAATGACGGTTTAGATACCAGTTTAAACCACCAGAAAGCACATTCTGCTTTCCGCCCTGCACGCCGCCTGTCAATGACGGGGAGACGCCTCGCTCAAGGCCACTATTAAAATCCATCACACTCCAGCGTCCAACCACCTCAAGTGCCCCCCAATGCCCTTTCGTCGGGTCAAATTCATCCATTGCTTGTGGGGCCGTAAAGGCCGCTGATGAATCACGATAGCGACGTGGACGCCCAATGAGCGTATATCCTGCCGACACATAATAGCCATCAAAACCAAGATTAGGCGCCGGCTGTTGGCGTTGCTGCTGCTCACGCGTGACACCAACATGGTAATATTCCGCCTGCACGAGTAACGACCGATACCGTAAGGCAATTTCTGGCCCTACGGCCCACGCATTTTTAACCCCTAGCAACGTCCCTGTGCCGACAAGGCGTTCGTTGGTTAAGCGCGTTTCAGGACGATCGATTAACGCCAAAACACGCCCTTGCGCATTTTGATTACGCTTAAAGGACATAGTGGCAGATGCACCAAGATGGAGATCCCAGTCTTTTGAGTGAACAGGCCGCCCCGCAACACGCAATACCGACCCCACTTGGCTATCTGAGATCGTCGGATCTGCTGTGCGATCCCCATATGTTTGGCCTGTGAGATAGGCGCTGGCAAACCAATCTTTCCCATGGGTTTTACCACCGACCGTCATACGCGCGTCACCCGCAGAGATAAGACGCACAACCTCTGAAATAGCTGGACGTTCCATCAGTTGGAAATCGTTAGAACTCTCAGAATCATAAAGCGTCACACGTGGCTGATAATAACCTAAGACAAGCTTGCTGTTCTTAAAGCCCGTATAGGTCATGTTCGCTTCGTAAAGCCCGGCTGTTCCATCAACAGTCCGCCCCCATTCGGGGGTGAGAGAAACGATGAAATTATTATATCGCCAGCTTAAAGGCAGACGTAGGCGGCGTGCATTTTCATTCAGCTTCGCAAAACGTCCTGCCCCGCCATAACGCTGTCCGTCTGACGAGGGGAAGCCACCGATATCAATATGCGCAACAAGACCGACTGAAAAAGCGTAGCGTCCATCTTTTGATGAAAGAGTTGGACGACCTGAAGGAAAGCCAATGCGCATTCCACCGACTTCCATCACCTCAGCCTCTTCCGTTGCATGTTTAAAGTCTGAAAGAGAAAGGTCTAACCCATGATCTGGTGGAGTATTACGCCCTTCCACCCATTGATCAGATCGTGAAGGACGCGTCCATACGGGCATTAACGATGTGTTTTTCGGCGCTGCTGGAGAAGGAGAAGGCTGCTCAGAAGACACAAGCTGCGTCTGTGCGACCTCATCATGGGAAGGTTCATGATGAGCCTCCGTCCTCTTCTGCGCGACAACAATTGGCGCTGAAGAGGTTGGCGAAACCGTCCGCGTGCGGGCCATCATTGGTTTTTCCACATGTTGCTTCTTTGTGGGCACCGTTGGACGTAACGGAGTCGTTCGATTGTCCAACCGCTTTTCCATCGCGATAAGAGACGCATGCTCACGCTCTCGGAGCGCATGTTCGCGTGCTAAATCCTGTTTGAGATGGTTAATTTCACCTTGCATTTGTGAACGCATCTCTTTGACCTCACGCTGAAGCTCTTTGATGGCATCTGTTCCATCTTCTGCCCATGCAGGAAGAGGAAATGCCAAAGCAACCAGAAAAGAGACAGCCTGCATGTCACGCACACACACCATAAGGCTTTGCACCCTTTATGAGGAAAACAGTGAAGGGCGCTTATAAAATAAAGTTTAGTTTAAATCTTTAAAAAAGACCCTCTTTAAACGTTCCTCCCTTAAAAATCATAAAACTGTCATATAAAAACCCTCCCCCAGAAAGTCTGGAGGAGGGCTTCTATGTGTCTTTCTTACGCGGCAAAGCCTGCTTTCTACAAAGCCTTAGCCTGCAAGTGCTTTGCGCACCCCTTCAGCCCAAGCTGGATCAGCTTTTTCAAAATGACCAAGCTGACGGTCAATAATGTGCTGCGGCACACCTGCCATCGCCCCTGCGATATTTTTAAAGAAGCGCTGCTTCTGAGCATCATCAAAGAGACGGAAGAGATTACCCGCTTGAGTATAATCATCTCCATCTGAGCGATGTTCGTAGTAAGCTGCTTCACCACTGACGCGCAATGGCGGCTCAATGGCGCTTTTATCCTCAACAGGCCCACCGAAAGAGTTAGGCTCATAAAAGCCACCATCCCCAGTTTTTGGCTCATCAAAGCGCATAGCACCATCCTTGTGATAATTCTTCACAGGGAATTTCGGACGGTTAATGGGCAGAGATTCGTAATGTGTGCCAACGCGGTAGCGATGGGCATCCGCATAAGCAAAGATACGACCCTGAAGCATTTTATCAGGTGAGAAACCAATCCCAGGAACGATGTTCGATGGGGAGAAGGAAGACTGCTCAACCTCAGCAAAGTAGTTGTCTGGGTTACGGTTAAGCTCCATCACACCCACTTCAATCAAAGGATAGTCCTTATGAGACCAAACCTTTGTCACATCGAATGGGTTGAAGTTAACGCGTTCCGCTTCTTCTTCTTCCATGACCTGAATATACACGTTCCAACGTGGGAAATCGCCACGCTCAATCGCGTTATACAGGTCAGCCTGTGAAGACTCACGGTCTTCCCCAACAACCTTTGCGGCTTCTTCGTTCGTATAGAACTCATGCCCCTGCTGGGTTTTGAAGTGGAACTTTACCCAGTAGCGCTCACCCTTCTCATTCCACAGAGAATAGGTGTGACTGCCGTAACCATTGACGTGACGAAAGCCTTTTGGAAGACCACGGTCAGACATCAGAATAGCAACCTGATGCAAGCTTTCTGGTGACAAAGACCAGAAGTCCCACATTGCCGTTGCTGAACGCATATTGGTGCGTGGGTGACGCTTTTGCGTATGGATGAAGTCTGGGAACTTGATCGGATCACGGACAAAGAAAACGGGGGTGTTATTACCAACAAGATCCCAGTTTCCTTCTTCGGTGTAGAACTTCATCGAGAAGCCGCGAACGTCACGCTCAGCATCAGCTGCGCCCATTTCCCCTGCGACGGTTGAGAAGCGGATGAACATATCCGTCTTCTTCCCGACTTCAGAGAAAATCTTAGCACGGGTATATTTGCTGATATCATTGGTGATGGTCAGCGTTCCGTGTGCGCCAGAGCCTTTCGCGTGAACCGTACGTTCTGGAATACGTTCACGATTCTGGTGCGCCAGCTTTTCGAGAAGTTGATAATTTTCTAATAAAAGCGGACCGCGTGGACCAGCTGACTTACTATCTTGGTTGCTCCCCCAAGGAGCACCTGCTGTTGTGCGTAGTGTATTATCAGACATGTTAAGGTCTCCTACCTTTTCTATCTGGTCTTGACTGTAATCATGACCACTAAAGAGTAAAGACAATTGATCCTGTTTCTCTAATCGACCGTTCTGATTTTTCGTGGAAAGGATCTTCCCCTTCTACACAGATGGGCTCACATCAAGCTTCTGTCTATAACGTGATCGAAAAAATACGCTCTTTCCGGTAAAAGAAGTACAAACTCACCCCTACAGCAATCGCGCTAGCTTCATAAAAATAAAGGTCACTGCCATAGAAAGGAAGCAGCACCCCCCAGCGAGCACAGTTCCCCATCCACCTTCAGCAAGGAACATGCCTCCCGTATTCATGCCAAAGAATCCAGTCACAAACGTTGCTGGAAGCATGAGCGTCGTCACAATAGTGAGAATATAAAGCCGGCGGTTAGTTTCTTCAGCTTGGCCTGATGCGAGCTCATCTTGTAGCGACCGTGCTCGGTCTTGAAGCGCAATAAGGTCATCAAGCGCTGCGTGAATTTGCTGTTCAGCGCGATCGCGCAAATCATCTTCTGCCCATTCAGGCAGTTCCAAATCTTCATCACGCAGCACACGATCAATCGGCATCACCACACGCCGAAGCTCTGTCGCCCGGCGCCGCACTTTACCAACGATACCGCCCAAATGCCCAAGATCAGAACCATGCTCAATGGTCAGCAAAACATCCTCAGCACGGTCAAGCTCATCATCAAGCTGAGCCAGCTGCCGCCGCACTGTGCCTGTGAAGTCACGCAACACACGATCAATAACACCAGCAGGATTAGGCGGAATACCACGCCCTCGTAATGACCGGTAAGCCGTCCCTAACACTGGGATTGGCGTGCGGCGCGTTGTAATGAGCAGCTCCTCACTCATCGCAAAGCGCCATGCACAAATCTCACGGTCTTCTTCAGCAAGGGCATCATCAAAAGCAGGCAAAGCGCCCCATACGCGGTCATCTTCTGCTTCAAGGGCAATGCTGTAATCCGTCTCAGCCAGCATGGCCCCGGCTTCTTCGGGGAAATCTCTAAGTTGTGCGACATGGGCACGTGCTGAACTATGCACCGTATCAAAATGAAGCCACGCCCAGTCCCACCCTCGGGTTGCTTTATCCAGATGAGCATTTGATGACGAAGAGGGAGCAAGAAGCGCTTGAACGGTCTCTGCATCTAAAGAGTGCAGCTCTTTGCCAGGGGAAACACCAATCGCCCAAACAAGCCCGTGAGCAATCGTGGGCTTTTTGCCCCCGCGTAATGATGGATCTAACACCGTGAAGGGAAAGTTGCGGGCAGTGTTATCGGACACGGCATCCTCCCTTCATGGCAGAAACATCACCAAAAACATTTATAGAATGAAGGTCTCCACGTCATAATGGCCCTCACTCCATATAATCTTCCGGTCTCTGACACGTCATATCGTCAAACGCAATATTAAATGCATTTTTTCTGAATGTTCTGTGGAAGAAGCAGCCTCTTCTTTCCACCTCTTGAGCAAAGCTTTATAGTTCCCTCTATCGTTATGGGGACTAGAAGAGCGTTTACGTTCTACTCCATTTCCGTCAACCCAATGACTGACAGATAAGGAACATGTCATGGCGACACAGGACTATAAAGTTCGCGATCTTTCCCTTGCGGATTGGGGTCGCAAAGAAATCTCCATTGCTGAAGGTGAAATGCCCGGTTTGATGGCTCTTCGCGAAGAATATGGTGAGAGCCAACCTCTCGCAGGGGCACGCATCGCCGGTTGCCTGCATATGACCATTCAGACCGCAGTGCTGATTGAAACGCTCGTCGCTTTAGGGGCAAGTGTACGTTGGTCTTCTTGCAATGTGTTCTCCACACAAGATCAAGCTGCCGCTGCTATTGCCGCTGCTGGGGTGCCGGTCTTCGCTTGGAAAGGCCTGACAGACGAAGAATTTTGGTGGTGCATTGAGCAGACCGTCAAGGGCCCTGATGGGTGGACACCCAACATGATCCTTGATGATGGGGGCGACCTCACCACATTGATGCATGAAAAATATCCTGAACTCCTCAAGGATGTGCGTGGTCTGTCCGAAGAAACAACCACGGGTGTGCATCGTCTGTGGGAAATGGAGCGCGAAGGGAAGCTGAAAGTCCCTGCCTTCAACGTCAATGACAGCGTGACAAAATCCAAGTTCGATAATCTTTATGGATGTCGTGAAAGCTTGGTCGATGCCATCCGCCGTGGCACCGATGTGATGATGGCCGGTAAGGTTGCTGTTGTTGCAGGGTACGGTGATGTGGGTAAAGGCTCTGCTGCCTCCCTCCGCAATGCAGGCTGCCGCGTTCTTGTGACAGAAGTCGACCCTATCTGCGCTCTTCAAGCTGCCATGGAAGGCTATGAAGTCGTCACAATGGACGATGCTGCTCCTCGTGGCGATATTTTTGTCACCTGCACAGGGAACGAAGATATCATCACCATTGAACATATGCGTGCCATGAAAGACCGCGCTATTGTTTCTAACATCGGCCATTTTGACAGCGAAATTCAGGTCTCTGCCCTGCGCAATCATAAATGGACCAACATTAAGCCACAGGTTGATGAAATTGAGCTGGCACCAAACCGCCGCATCATTCTTCTTTCTGAAGGCCGCTTGGTTAATCTGGGGAATGCGACGGGCCATCCATCCTTTGTGATGTCCGCCTCCTTCACCAACCAGACATTGGCTCAGATTGAACTTTGGACGTCAGAGCCTGGTACGTATGAAGCTAAAGTTTATACGCTGCCTAAAATCCTTGATGAAAAGGTTGCTGCCCTTCATCTTGAGAAGGTCGGTGCAAAGCTTTCTAAAATGACCAAAGCGCAAGCCGATTACATTGGCGTCTCTGTCGAGGGGCCTTTTAAACACGATCTTTACCGTTACTAAGCCATGATCATGCCTTTCCTGCCTCTTCTTCGGTAGGAAAGGTTCTCTGTCATGACAAAGGAGTTTTCTCATGGGATTGTTTAGCGATATCGTCTCTAAGGTCGTTCACTTCGCTGCGGGGTCTTCCTCCGCTCAAGCGGCTGAAGCACCACAGGCTGCCTCAGCCCCCGCTGCGGCTCCTTCTGCTGAATCTGGAGCGGCCCCTTCTGTTGCGCAGGTTGATGTTGAAGCTGTGTTAAAAGACCTCGCGGCTAAAGCGGGTCAGCCTTCAAATTATCAGACCTCAATTGTGGATCTGCTGAAGCTTCTTGGGTTGGATAGCTCTCTGACATCCCGCCAGAAACTCGCTGATGAGCTTCATTATAGCGGTGATAAAAATGACACCGCGACAATGAATGTGTGGCTGATCAAGCAAGTCTACTCAGAACTCGCTCAAAATGGTGGAAAGCTTCCCTCAAATTGGGGCCAATAAGCTTTTCGTGCCCATCTAGTAGGCATCATTCGTTAAAAAGTCCGACCTTTCATCTCTGAAGGGTCGGACTTTTTTATACGCATAACGGTGGCTTATAAATCCAAGAGAAGCCGTCTTGGGTCTTCAATTAACTCTTTGAGCCGTACTAGAAAACTCACCGCTTCACGCCCATCAACAAGTCGATGATCATATGTCAGTGCCACATACATCATGGGACGGATCACCACTTCGCCATGACGAGCAACAGGACGTTCTTGAATGGCATGCATGCCTAAAACACCCGATTGAGGGCCATTGACGATCGGCGTGGACAAAAGCGAGCCAAAAATACCGCCATTGGTGATAGTGAAGCTTCCTCCACTTAATTCTTCAAGAGCCAAGTTCCCAGAACGTGCACGCTTCCCATAATCAGCAACTTGACGCTCAATCGACGCAAAGCTCATCGTTTCAGCCTGTCGCAATACCGGCACAACGAGGCCGCGTTCTGTACCGACAGCAATACCGAGATTAACATGATCACGGTAAACGACCTCATCGCCATCAATCCGCGCATTCAAAGCTGGGTAATCTTTTAACGCACCCGTCACCGCTTTAGCGAAAAAGGACATAAACCCAAGGCGTGTACCCTCATGTTTTTCGGCAAATTTGTCCCGATAAAGGGCACGAAGCTCACGAACAGCTGTCATATCAACTTCGTTGAATGTCGTTAAAAGAGCCGCTGTGTTCTGTGCCTCTTTGAGATTTCGTGCAACGGTTTTACGCAACCGGCTCATAGGCACCCGCCGCTCGCCCTCTGATGGGGGCACTGGTGGAACGGGTGCGCTGGGCGTTTTATCCTCTACAGGCCTCTCAGGCGCCTTCTGTGGCGCTGAGTGAGCCTTTTGTGCAGGAGGTGCCGCTTCTGCTTTGTCTGCTACGGTCTTCTCAGCCTTTTTTGGAGGAGCAGGAGCTGTGGCCGTTTCATCTATCGTTGCCAGCACATGGCCGACCTCCACATCCTCCCCTTCAGACCGCCCTTTTTGCAACTGACCGGATGCAGGGGCGGGCACATCTAAGGTGACTTTATCTGTTTCCAGCTCAACGATAATCTCACCGGCCTGCACGTAGTCTCCAGGCTTTTTTAACCAGCGTGCCACTGTCGCCGTATTAAGGCTTTCACCCAAAACGGGCACCTGGATCTCAACCGTCATTTTGGCTCCTGTCGTGCAGACATTAACAATAAAAGAAGATGCTTTCCTTAAAGAAGAACATCTTTTCCGGTTCACGATACCGTATTTTTCAGCCAAACGGGAAGAGTTGTTCCATGATATCTTCTATAATGGTCCCTCTGTTATGACCCTAACATCGCCTTCTCTCCTAGAGTCAGCGCATCTTTCATCACGAACTCGTGCTCTGCTTTTAGATCGGTTGGACAGTCCGCAAGAGCGGCCCTGCCATCTTTCGCTCGACTCTTTTTCGCTTTTAGAGCGAATCTGTGACGATATTCTCCCTCAACATCTCCTCTTACCCGATGGCGTTAATGTGCCATTAGCTTTCCTTCTCGATCAGGCATTAGATGGGTTACGTGATGGCTGGCGTTATGCTGATCTCCCAGCTGATAAAGAGGCTTGGGAGAAAGGGTTACACAGCATTGAAGCGCACGCTCATGCACGTCATCACCGTTCATACCACACTCTCTCATCCGCTCAGCGTGGGGAGCTTCTTGATCACGCCTTGGAAGGAACTCTTCCTGAAGCTGTGCCAACGTCTTTAACGCCTCATCAGATGTCTCTGTGGAGCTGTGATCTTCGAGCCGATATTATAGGCACTTTTTTTGCTCATCCGGTCGTTCAAGAGGCGCTGGATATTTCAGCTCTTTTGACAGGTGGGGATGATCATCTCCAAGGCTTCCAAGAAATTGGGTTAAACCAACGTGATCTCTTTGAAGGATTGTGAGTGCGAGATGATCAATGCACAGGAAAGTGTTCTCTCCCTAATAATAAATATAAAAAGAGAAAAAGATGGAGATGGAGAGGAAGCCTGTGAGTACTGTGGTACCCGGCTTTCTAAAAATGTACCCCATCTTACTCACACTGTGTACAACTCTAAGGCTAAGCTTTCTCAAAGGGTGCAGCACGTTATCCAGAATTGTCCACAGTAAGGCTGTGTACAATCCCCTTTTTATAACCGGGTACAGTACCGTCCCCGGTACTCGGTACCCACACGGTCATGGGGTCGTACAATCCCCATGTACCCCAGTACACACACATCTACGGAAGTGCGTTCATGAATGAGACAATGACACGGTTTTCTGCCAATAAAGTCGTTGATACCGTTATCGTCGGTACGGGCGCAGGTGGCGCGCCATTAATGGCTGAACTTGCCCGGCAAGGACGCACGGTTGTGGCTTTAGAAGCTGGGCCTAAATTTGACGCAAACCGCTATACACCTGATGAAATGGGTGCTCAGGAGCTCTATTGGCGTCATGAGCGCCTCTCTGGCGGTACAACGCCCCAAGCCTTTGGCGGTAATAATAGTGGCACGGGCGTTGGTGGGTCGCTGCTCCATTATGGTGCTTTTTTGCCGCGAATGGATCCGCGTGATTTTCAGCTTAAAACAGAGACAGGAGAGGGCGAAGACTGGCCTTTCGGCTATGATGAGCTGCTCCCTTACATTGAGCGGGTTGAGGATTTTATCGGGGTGAGTGGTCCTGCGTCTTATCCATGGGATGCTCAGCGTCGCTATGCGTACCCACCACCGGCCGCTAATGGAGCTGCGCTTAAAATGCGCGATGCCTGTGACCAGGTCGGTTTGCGCCATGCTGATGGTCCTGTTGCTTTGGTCACCCAAGAACGTGACCAGCCTTATTATGGGCGGCGTGATGCGTGCCAAAATTGCGGAGCGTGCCATCAGGGGTGCCGTAATAGTTCAAAGTCGGGAGCCGATAATACCTGGCTACCGATGGCTGTTGCGCATGGTGGGGAGATACGCCCAGGCTGTATGGTCACAGGCTTTGAGCGTGACACTCAAGGGCGAATTACGGCCGTGATTTACCAGCGCGCTGGGCGAGAAGAACGCCAAAAATGCCGTTCTGTTGTGCTCTCCGCCGGTGCTGTGGAGACAGCGCGTCTGCTGCTCCATACAGGGCTTGCTAATAGCTCCGGCTTAGTGGGACGCAATTATATGACCCATATCTCGACCCAAGTATGGGGTGTGTTTGATGACGAAATGCGGCCTAATAAGGGGTATCCATCCCTGACCATCACGGAGGATATGATCCGCCCTAAAGGGGCTGATTTTGCGGGCGGTTATCTTTTGCAGTCTTTGGGTATGATGCCCGTTACGTGGACGGCTGGGCTGGCGCGCGGCAGTAACCGACGCGGTGAATCATTGGCGCGAACACTGGCCCACTATAACCACAGTGCCGGGATTGGGATGCATGGCGAAACGCTCCCGCGTGATGAAAACCGCGTGACGTTATCAGAGGAACGGGACGGTTTTGGTCTGCCCAAACCGCGCATTGATTACAGCTATGGCCCCAATGAAGAAGCCATGCACCGTCATGCAACCGACGTGATGACAGCTCTATGGCGCTCTGTTGATGCGAAAGATATTCGTGTTTTCAGCCGCGCTGCCCATATGATTGGCACATGCCGTATGGGCAAAGATAGCGCGAAAGCCGTGGTCACGCCTTACGGGCAAAGCTTTGACATCGACAATTTGTGGATCAGTGACCATTCAATATTCCCGAGTGCAGGAGCAGCAAACCCGGCCTTGACGATCATGGCGCTTTCCTTGCGAACAGCGGAAGCGATGATGAAAGTCCTATAATTAAGGGAAGAGCGTCTTGACAGAGCGGAGGGTCCTTCTCTAAGGAATAGAGCGATCTTAACAGGGCAGGTTTTCCTGCTTTTGATCGTTCCCTCCGCATCGGATACACCATTTTTCGTCCCGTCTTTGTTACGGGAAATGTTCTGATAGCCTGTTTGTTCAGCTTATCGTTCTTGCTCGGCTCCCTTGGTGGAGCTTCCATGCCGACGGTGTATCTTCTCTTTCTGTCAGATATTGTCCCTCTAAGGGGCACATCAAGGCGCATATTTTCATGCATCTCGCCGAATTGAAGAAGAAAACTCCTGCTGATCTGCTCGATTATGCTGAAGAGCTGGATATTGAGAATGCTTCGTCCATGCGTAAGCAGGACATCATGTTTGCCATTCTCAAAACCTTGGCTGAGCGTGACCAGATTGTGTATGGGGAAGGTACTCTCGAAATCCTTCCTGATGGATTTGGTTTTCTCCGTAGCCCAGAGGCTAACTTCCTCCCTGGGCCAGATGATATTTATATTTCACCCAACCAAGTCCGCCGTTTTGGCCTTCGTCCAGGGGATACGGTTGAAGGGGAAATCCGCGCTCCGCGTGACGGAGAGCGCTACTTTTCTCTGCTAAAAGTCAATACGATCAATTTTGAAGCGCCGGAAACTGTCCGATCACGCATTAATTTTGACAACTTAACGCCTTTGTTCCCAGAACGTCGTTTGCGGATGGAAACGGAACCAAAGGAAGACGAGAAAACACCGAAGACGGCCAAGAGCAAAGGCCGCCGTGACCAGCGCGATCATACCTCGCGTGTTATTGATCTGGTTGCCCCTATCGGGATGGGCCAGCGTGCCTTGATCGTCGCTCCTCCACGTACGGGTAAAACCGTGATGTTGCAGAGCATTGCGGCATCTATTACCGCGAACCATCCTGACGTTTTCCTGATCGTTCTTCTCATTGATGAACGTCCTGAAGAAGTGACCGACATGGCGCGCTCTGTGCGCGGTGAAGTCGTGGCTTCTACGTTTGATGAGCCTGCGAACCGTCATGTTCAGGTGACGGAAATGGTGTTGGAAAAAGCCAAACGTCTCGTTGAACATAAACGTGATGTGGTCATTTTGCTTGATTCCATCACTCGTTTAGCGCGTGCCTACAATACGGTTGTTCCGTCTTCTGGTAAGGTGTTGACCGGTGGTGTTGATGCCAATGCGCTGCAACGTCCAAAGCGTTTCTTCGGTGCGGCGCGTAACATTGAAGAAGGTGGCTCGCTCACGATTATCGCGACAGCGTTGATTGATACGGGCTCACGTATGGATGAAGTGATCTTTGAAGAGTTCAAAGGCACGGGTAACTCTGAGCTCATCCTTGATCGTAAGCTTTCCGATAAACGCACCTTCCCTGCGATTGACATCACGAAGTCTGGCACGCGGAAAGAAGAATTGTTGGTGGATCGTGCTGCCTTGTCGAAAATGTGGGTGCTCCGCCGCATCTTGGCCCCGATGGGCACGATGGATGCGATGGACTTCCTCCTCGACAAGCTTCGCTATAGTAAGTCTAACCAAGACTTCTTTGATGCGATGAATAACTAATCATGAAGGGGCCTTAGGGCCCCTTTTTGGTAGGAACCCTATGTGTATTAAAAGCCGTTTTCAAGGTCGAGTAAACGGACTTTGTCTTCAGCACCGCCAAAGGCGGAATACGCACCAGACCCCCGTGCGCTGACCACCCGGTGACACGGAATAAGAAGTGGGATCATATTAGCGCCAAGGGCCGTCCCGACGGATTGGGCACTTCCACCGATAGCGTGTGCGATGTCGCCGTAACGTCGTGTTTGGCCAAAAGGAATGTGACGCACCTCTTCCCAGACGCGTTTCTGATAATTCGTTCCATATGGGCGTACTGGGAGGGATGAGAGATCAACGGTGACTGCGTCGAAATAATCCTGCAACAAGGTACGTGCTCTGACCAAAAGCGGGGTTTCGGTTTGGTCACGGCCCCACCCTTCATCCAGAGAGACAATGTGGCCATCGTCTTCACTGAGAGTGATGGTGCCAAGAGGGATGTGAAAAGAAAGCTGAGCCATAGCGTTAAGCTGCCTTTTTGAGCTGAGAACGTCAATAAAGCTGATTTTCCTTCAAGAGTGCTGTATGGAAGCACCCATGACTGCCTCCATGTCTTCACAGACCCCCACTATTTTTGCACTCGCGACCGGGCTTGGCCGTGCGGCGATTGCCGTGATGCGGCTCAGTGGGCCTCAAAGTGCGTTCATTCTTGAGAGCCTTGCAGGCTCGTTACCTGCTCCACGTTACGCAAGTTTACGCTCTTTGCGTCATGATGGAGAGGTGTTGGATCAGGCTTTGATCCTGTGGCTTCCAGGCCCGCGTTCCTATACGGGAGAAGATAGCGCTGAGCTGCATCTTCATGCCGGCCCCGCGATTATTGAATCGGTCGCACAGGCCCTCGTTTCTCTTGGAGCACGGCCTGCCGAGCCGGGTGAGTTTACGCGCCGCGCTGTTCAAGCAGGGCGGCTGGATTTGCTTCAGGCGGAAGCGATTGCCGACCTTGTCGATGCGGAAACACAGGCCCAGCGGAAGCAAGCGCTTGCCCAAGCTGATGGTGTGTTAAGCACGTTGTATCAGGGATGGAGCCAGCGTTTGCGGCAGGTACTTGCGCAGCAAGAGGCCTTGATTGACTTTCCCGACGAGGAGCTGCCAGCTGAGGTGGAAGAAGCGCTGCTTGGAGAGTGCCGGGCTTTAGGCCACGAGATGAGCGAGCATTTAAAGGATGAACGTGGAGAAATCACGCGTGAAGGCCTGACGGTTGTCATCGCAGGGGCGCCTAATGTTGGGAAGTCGAGCTTGTTGAATGCGCTGTGTGGGCATGATGCGGCGATCGTTACGCAAAAAGCCGGGACGACGCGTGATGCGATCAGTGTGGATTGGATGCTGGATGGTATTAAGCTGCGTTTGATTGATACCGCCGGGCTGCGCGAGACGGATGATGAGATTGAGGCGGAAGGGATCCGTCGTGCTATGCGCCATGTAGAAAAGGCGGATCGGGTACTGCATCTTGTTGGCCCCGGTGATGACGCTGAGACCTTGGCTCCTGATGCGATCCGTGTCCGCACAAAGATTGACCTTGTGCCGGCGTTAGAGGGAGAGATTGGCATCCATACGCAAAGCCCAGAGGGGATTGCTCCGCTGCGGGCGATCCTCAGTGATGTGGTGAAGACGTTGATGAACCAACGTGCGGCTCCTCCCCTAACGCGGGCCCGTCATCGTGCTGGGCTGGAGGAAGCGCGGGATCATTTAGAGCGTGCGATGAGCGCACCATGGCCGGAGATTCGTGGTGAAGAGCTGCGCTTGGCGATGCGCGCTTTGGGGCGTTTAACCGGGCATGTGGATGTTGAAGCCTTGCTCGACACGATTTTTGGCCAGTTTTGTATCGGGAAATAAGAGATCATGACCCCAGATTATGATGTGATCGTCATCGGTGGTGGCCATGCGGGCACCGAGGCCGCGGCGGCGTCCGCTCGTACGGGAGCAGCGACGTTATTGCTGACACAGAACCCCGACACAATCGGGGCGATGTCGTGCAATCCTGCCATTGGCGGGATCGGCAAAGGTCACCTTGTGCGTGAAATTGATGCCCTTGATGGGATTATGGGGAAAGCGGCCGATCGGGCTGGTATTCATTTCAAACTACTTAATCGCTCCAAAGGGCCTGCTGTTCATGGCCCGCGTGCGCAAGCAGATCGCTTTCTTTACCGTGCGGCGGTGCAGGAGTTGTTGCGTGCGACACCTAACCTTGTGATTGAGGCAGGTGCTGTGGGTGATCTGATCGTTGACGATCAGCGCGTGAGCGGTGTGGTGTGTGAAGATGGCCGTCGCTATCATGCGGGCGCTGTGGTGATTACCAGTGGGACGTTCCTACGTGGGGTGATCCATACCGGTGATGTCAAAGAAGAAGCTGGGCGTATTGGGGAGGCCCCCGCTACGCAGCTTGGAGAGCGACTTGAGGCGCTCGGTCTTGCTATGGGGCGGTTGAAAACAGGCACCCCTCCTCGTCTTGCTCGCGATAGCATTGATTGGGAGAGCTTGCCTGCTGATGTGGGGGATGAGGAGCCAGAGGCTTTTAGTGCGCTCACGTCTGAGCTGCCTCATCGTCAGCTGACCTGTCGGATTACCCACACAACGGCAGAGACTCATCAGATCATTCGTGACAACCTTCATCTCTCCGCCATGTATGGGGGAGAAATTGTTGGGCGTGGGCCGCGCTATTGCCCGTCGATTGAAGATAAAATCATTCGTTTTGCAGGGCGTGATAGCCATCAGGTGTTTTTGGAGCCAGAGGGACTGCCTGAAAATCCCGGCGGTGACTTGGTGTATCCAAATGGAATCAGCACCTCCCTGCCCGCTTCCGTTCAAGAGAAAATGATTGCTAGCATGCCGGGGTTGGAAAACGCCCGGATCGTGACACCGGGCTATGCGGTTGAATATGACTATGTCGATCCACGCGAGCTACGTCCTTCTCTTGAACTGAGAAAATTGCCGGGGCTGTATCTGGCTGGGCAAATCAACGGCACGACAGGCTATGAAGAAGCCGGGGCGCAAGGCTTGCTGGCTGGCGTCAATGCGGCGCGTGCTGTGGCGGGCAAAGAACCGCTGACGTTAGGCCGCCATGAATCTTACTTGGGTGTGTTGGTCGATGATCTGACCTTGCACGGCATTAGCGAGCCGTACCGCATGTTTACCTCGCGGGCGGAATATCGCCTTCTTCTTCGAGCCGATAACGCGGACTTGCGTTTAACGCCTAAAGGCATTGAGGCGGGCTGTGTCAGTGATGAACGGCGCCATATGTTTGAGGAAACGGTGCGTCAGATTGATGAGGCGATTAAACGCGCATCAGACAAAATCTTCCTTCCCCAAGACCTGCAAAAACAGGGGATTGAGGTTTCTCAAGATGGACGGCGGCGGAGCTTGCTTGATGTCCTCGCGACCCAAGCGCAAGAAGAACAGGTGAAGGCCCTTGCCCCTTGGTATGGACAGCTGCCCGAACGTGTGCGTCGCCATGTTCAGACAGAAGCACGGTATGGCGGGTACCTCCGCCGGCAAGAGCGCGATATTGCCCAGCTTCAAAGTGAAACGGGGCTGCAACTTCCCGATGATCTGGACTACAGTGCGATTGGTGGGTTAAGCCGTGAAATGCAAGAGCGCCTTTCGGAAGCACGGCCGCCTAATTTTGCAGCGGCGCAGCGTGTGCGTGGCCTAACGCCGGCTGCGCTGGTTGCTCTGCTTGCGCATGTCAGGAGTCGATCATGACGGGTGTTTCACGTGAAACGCATGAGAAACTAGAGCGATTTGCCGCCCTGTTAGAGCAATGGAATAGCCGCATTAACCTCATTAGTCCCCGCGATATGGCCCATCTTTGGTCGCGCCATATTGAGGATAGTTTGCAGCTTACGGCGCATATTCCTGCTGGAGTACGCATAATTGACCTAGGGTCAGGGGGTGGCTTCCCTGGTCTTATCCTCGCGATTGCGACGGGAAATCCGGTCACACTTATTGAATCTGACCAGCGCAAATGCGCCTTTCTGCGTGAAGCAAGCCGACTGTGCGGGGTAAAGACAACGGTCATCGCAAAACGGATTGAGGCCGCTGAGGTAGAACCTGCGGATATTATTACCGCGCGTGCTCTAGCCCCGTTGTCGCGATTGCTTGGCTGGGCAGAACCTCTTTTGAAAAAAGAGGGGTTTTGTTTGTTTTTAAAAGGGCGAAAAGCCTCTGATGAGTTGACCGACGCTACCCGTGACTGGCACATGACAACAGAAAGCTTCCCCAGCCAGTCCAGTGAGGACGGCGTTCTTCTTAAAATTAGTGAACTTAAACGTGTCTAAAGAGCCTTCACACAACACTCGAATTATCGCCATTGCGAACCAAAAAGGCGGGGTGGGAAAAACCACAACCAGCCTTAACCTTGCGGCAGCTCTTGCTCAGCATCAGCGTGTTTTGTTGGTGGATCTTGACCCGCAAGGGAATGCGTCAACGGGGCTCGGTGTCGAGTATGACCAGCGAAGCCGGGGGAGCTATAGTGCCCTTGTGGGTGATGAAGAGCCTTCCACTCTTCCCCAACCCAGTGCGATTGAACAGCTTGACGTGATCCCTGCGAATGGAGACCTCGCTGGTGCTGAATTGGAAATTATGGATGGGGAGCGCCGCGAATATCGCCTGCACGATGCGTTGCAGCATGTGAAAGACCGGTATGATACGATCCTCATTGATTGCCCGCCGAGCTTAGGGCTGTTGACACTCAATGCCCTCATTATTGCTCAAAGTGTTTTGGTGCCACTGCAATGTGAGTTTTTTGCTCTTGAGGGGATTAGCCAGCTCGTGCGCACAATCGACCGGGTGCGGCATGCCTTTAATGCGGATCTCCATCTCGAGGGGATCGTGCTGACGATGTATGACCGGCGGAATAATCTGTCTTCTTTGGTTGCTGAAGATGCGCGTGGTTTCTTTGGTGAGCAAGTCTTCCAGACGCTGATTCCGCGTAATGTCCGTATTCCAGAAGCGCAAAGTCATGGGCAGTCGGTGCTAACCTATGCGCGACGTTCCTCAGGGGCTGAAGCCTATATGGCGCTAGCTGAAGAGCTGATAGCGCGTCAGAAGAAGGGATAAGGCCATGGCTAAGAAGGGACCCCCACAACGATTGGGCCGTGGATTGGCCGCTTTGCTGGGCGATCAAGCGCCTGTCTTGGCGCGCGCTGGCCATAAGACCTCGAAGGAGACGGTCACGTTCAACCAGCCGGGCACGCTTGCTGTTGATCTGTTAGCGCCGAGTCCTTTCCAGCCGCGTGTGCATATGGACTCTGATAAGCTTAATGAGCTTGCGGATTCCATTCGGTCACGCGGGGTCATCCAGCCTCTTCTTGTCAGGCCAAACCCCGATAAAGAAGGCCATTATCAAATCATCGCTGGGGAGCGTCGCTGGCGGGCCTCGCAGCGTGCGGGCCTGCATGAAGTCCCGGTGCATATTCGTATGCTTGATGATACGGACGCGATGGCTGCTGCAATGGTGGAAAACCTTCAGCGCTCTGACCTTAATCCGATTGAAGAAGCCGTAGGGTTGCAGCGTTTGCTGCAGGAGTATCATCTCACACAAGAAGAGTTAGCGGGCGCTGTTGGGAAGTCGCGTTCCCATATAACCAACACGATTAGGCTGCTTAACCTGCCTCAAAAATTGTTGCAGCATGTGCGTGATGGCTTGCTCAGTGCTGGGCATGCGCGTGCCCTCCTCGGCCATCCAGACCCTGTTGCGGCGATGGCGATTGTGTTGGACAAAGGGCTCAATGTTCGCCAAACAGAAGCGCTCGTGGCGCAGGCCAATCGCGCTGCTGAAGGGTCATCAACCTGTAAGGAGCGTGCTCCTGAGATTGCACGGTTGGAAGAAGATCTCTCTTTGAAGCTTGGGCTTAAAACACAGATTAATTTTAACGGCAAAAGCGGGTCACTTAAAATTAGTTATCGCTCGCTTGAGCAGCTTGAAGAACTTATGCGTGTTTTACAGGCAGAACGTTAAAAAAAGCTCTTGCGGTCTTTTGCAGAGGCTGCTAGAAAATCGCCAACGACTACCGGTTATGGGCACATAGCTCAGTTGGTAGAGCAGCTGACTCTTAATCAGCGGGTCCTAGGTTCGAGCCCTAGTGTGCCCACCATAACCGGGTCGTTCTTTTCCCTAAAAATCAGGATGCGGACTAAAACGACGCAGTAAGATAGACCATGTTTCTTGTTAAGGTGATACTTTCAGGTCTTCTGATTGCAGTTGTTTCAAGCGTTGCGCGACGTTACCCAGGGTTTGGTGCGCTTATTGCAGCCCTTCCCCTCATATCTGTTTTGGGGATGGTGTGGTTATGGCTCGAAAAGCCAGACCCGTCCCTGATGGCAAACCACACAGAGGCGACCTTTTGGTATGTCTTGCCGTCGCTACCGATGTTTTTGGTGATGCCGTTTTTATTACGGCATGGCATGGATTTTTGGCTCGTGCTAGTCATTGGCTGTAGCCTGACCTGTGTGTTGTATCTATTGGTCACATGGGTTGGTTCTCAATTTGGTTTGAAGCTGTAATTAAGCCCCTATCTCTTTAGGGAAAAAAGCCATATTATCGCGCCCTCCACTAGGTATGAGGCCCCGTCTTATGTGTGCAGACCTCCACCCCTTGACGCCTATTTTAGGACGTAAACAGCCCGTTATTGCTCTTATTGGCTGCGATGGGAGCGGAAAATCGACGGTCGGCTCTGTGTTGTTGGAGGAAATGTCCAAACAGCGCCCGACAGCTTTTTGTCATTTAGGCAAACAAGCGGGCAATTTGGAACGTGCCCTTGGCCCGGTTCCGTTGATTGGTTCGCTTGTTAGCAAAAAAGCGAAAAGTGAAAATAAGCGCATACAAACGGGGAAGAAAGCGACCTCTGTCGCTATTGTGGCAGGTTTTGTTCTTTCTATGCGACGTGTCGTGCGCTTTTCCAAAATGCGTTGGTGGCATTGGCGAGGCTACGCGATTTTAACGGATCGTTACCCCCAAAATAGCCTTCCCGGCCCGATGGATGGCCCGACAGTTGCTAATTTGAATTTTACCCAGCATTGGGCGGGGCTATTAAGTCGTTTTGAGCGTGTGTTTTATGCACGTATGGCTCGCTTTAAGCCTGACTTAGTGATCCGACTGCATGTAGATATTGAAACAGCATTGCAGCGTAAGCCGGATCATGTGCGTTTTAAGCTTGAGCGTAAAATTAGTGATCTGCCAAAGCTTAGTTTTAATGGGGCCCCTATTTTGGAGCTGGATTCAACACAGCCCTTGGAGACAGTGCTGACACACGCCAAAGAGGCTGTTGATCGTGTTTTAGCCCTTTATCCAGCACCGGCCTCTCAACGTGAAGGGGTTTTGGTCTCTCTTGTTGGGTGTGATGGGTCTGGAAAGTCCAGCATAAGCGCGGATCTTGTAAAATGTCTGGGGCGGATGCGACCAACAATGTATGGCTATTTGGGGCTTGGTTCAGGTGACCTTGGCCGTCGCATTGGCACGTGGCCCCTTATTGGGCCGTGGTTGGAAAGAAAGCTGACAAAAAAGGCAAAGAAGACACGGACAAAGGGAGAGAAAATTCCCGGTCTTGTAACGGCTTTGGTTGTCTTTGGGTTTTCTTTGTTGCGCTATAAGCGCTTCCTTCATGTTAAAAAGGCCGTTGACCAAGGTCATTTTGTGATAACAGACCGTTATCCACAAGCGGAAATCCCGGGGCAATGTGACGGGCCGGGCTTGTCAGCTGCGCAGACAAATAACCCCATCATTCGCCTGTTAGCGCGGATAGAACGGCGTCTTTACGAGAAAATTGCGGCTTACCGTCCTGATCTCGTGATTGTTTTAGATGTTGATGTGGATACAGCGCTGGGCCGTAAGCCAGATCATGACCGGGAAGCGCTTCAGACAAAAATTGAGCTTATGCCACAGCTTACTTTTGGAGGAGCAGATTGCGTTCATGTGGATGCGCGGCAGGCTTATTTGGCTGTGAAAGAGGATATTGCTGCGCAGCTACGCAAGAAGCGCCTGATTTAATCAGGCGTTAGCGCTTTAGAACGGGTGAGGAAAACCGTAATACGTTTGATAATTTCATGCGGAGCTTCAAAGCGGTCACGACGGTAATGCTGTGTGCCGTTGAGTTTCTTTTCGATGAGATCATCATGCATATCGCCCATCATACCGTTAATGGTCGCGAGATATTCTGACAGTTGGTTGAGGGATTCGCTTGGGCGAATGGTTCGTAGTGAATCATTATAAGCGACGCGGCGGCTGATAATTTTGCGCATGATATGGAATTCATGGCCTGTTGTTGCATCCAGCGTTTCCATGAGATGTGCGAGTTTAGTATTTTGCTTACGTTGGTAAGCGAGCACTCCTTCTGGGTTATCGAGGCGCAGGGTAAGGAGCGATAACTGGATAAACCAATAGAAGGCTGGGGTTAAGGCGACCCACAGGAAGCAGCCATTGATGAACGTGCTGAGGCGTTGGTTGTTTTTAAAAGCGTCCTGCATATTGCCCATAATAATAGTGACGATATGCAAAATGAGTGGGTAACGATGTGCTTTACTGAGGTTCGCACAGGCAAAGCGCATATGTTTGAATTTTGCCCGTGCGTATTTAAAGGCTCGTTGTTCATCAACAGAGGCGTGGCCTGTGCGCGCAATGCGTTTTGTGAGCGCTCGAAATTGCGGACGATGAACGCCAAACTCGAGCAGTTGCCAGCAGAGACGATAATTCTCCATAATTTCTTCAGAAGTTGAGCGAGGCAAGACATCTGAAGGAAGGGGCGTGTTGGGATAGGGAACGTCGTCAAGCAGAACATAGTTAAAGACAGTCTCAAGGGATTCTTGAGAACAGCGGGGGGTCTTTAAGCGTTTAAGGCGGGTTGGGAGGGAAAAAGGAAACATACTCTATAACCCCTTAAAGAGCTTCTTCTCGTTCATGAGGAGGGATAATATGGCGGCGTCGAATGAAGGTGGCCATCGTGAGGAGGAAGGTCAGGAAGGTCAGCCATACCATGCCGAGGGCATAGGCAAGTCCGGCCCCGTTAAGGCCGTAATGATGGCTCATAAAGATTAGGAACGGAATATAGCAGGTTACGCTAATAAGCTGCACGACCATGATATATTTCGCTCGCCCTGCCGTATAGAGCACCCCTTCCATCGACAAGCCCGCCATAAAGAAAATGAGCGCTGGAGACATCCAGACCATCAGAGGGGCGGCGCTTGCGTAGCGATGGCCAAAAAGACTGATCACAGGAGCGCCGCCGATATAGACGAGAGCCGTTGCGGCAACCCCAACGAGAGCGGAGAGAAGAGATGTGCGTAGAGCCAGTTTCCATGGCCGTATGGTGCGAGGGTCGAGGCGGACAACCTCCGGATAATAGCTTTTTTCAAGAAGTTTTGCTGGGCGTTGTACAGCATCAAGAAAAGTTAATGCCAGCGTATACATACCAGAAGAGGACGTTCCTAAAAGGCGACCAATGATGAGGTTACTGACAGGTTCCCAGGTTGTTTCGAGCAAGGTGGTAAGGCTGGCTGTCCAGACAAACCCCCACATGCCTTGTGGCATGTGCCGAGCAGCTTCAAAGAGGCTTGGTTTGAGAGCATCAAGCATCTTTCGGCGCCGGAGTTCGCTCCAGGCGCCAGCCCACATATAAAGCTGTCCTGCCAGGATGCCAGCATACCAAGCGAGAACAAAACCAGCTAATCCACCATGGAAAATCCACACAAAAACACAGATGATGGATCGGACAAAAGGGGTTGAGACCTGTTGGCGTGCGACGATATCGATACGGTCGAAAAGACGTAAGATCCCGTAAACACTAGAGGCGCCTATACCAGGGATGAGTGTGCAATAAAGCACGACAAGATGTTTATAACGGGCATGGATGCCAAGCTGATGACCAAAGAGAACAACGGCAATGATCCCGCCAATCATCCCAACGAGCCCAGCGCTGACATCGAGGCCGACGGCGAGGCGAATGGCATTTTTAACGCGGTTCTTTTCCCCTTTCTGCCACGGTACTGATCCGTAATGCAGAACAACCTGCCACGATTGGAATTGCACAATGGCAGAGACGGACTCGATATAGGCCCCAATCATGGTGAGGGCCCCAAAGTCATGAGCGCTCATACCGCGGCTGGCACAGGTGAGTGCGAGTAAGCCGAGCAAGGCCCCGATGAGTTTCCCTGATCCAAGCTTCCCCGTATTTTTCAGAATGGACGCAAAAAGATCATCATGGAACCATTTTTTCATAGAGTATTTTCCCCGAAATCGGGAAGAGTATTAACGCTGATCACGCGCCAATAGCCGGCAATATGCTCAATGATGGATAAAGAAAGATTTTGAACGGTCAAATGTAAGGCCATATCGGGTGAACATTGTAAAGCATGGGCGAGAGCCATACGAATGGCTCCGCCATGACTGAGCACAACCATGTCATGTCCTGTATGGGCGTGCGCTAGGCGCTCTAAACATGAACCAATGCGCTGTTTAACCTGATCCATGCTCTCTCCTCCTGGAGGTGTTTCATCTGCCGAAAGAGACCAGAAAGGGTGCGAGGGTTTGCTGAGGAGTGTTGGGAAGGTTGCGTGAGGCTCCCCACTCCATTGCCCCATGGATTGCTCGGTAAAGTCCGCTTCTGTCGCGATTGGCGTGGAGAAACGGCCTGCTTTTTGAATCGTTAGGCCTGTTTGATAGGCACGTTGGAGAGGCGAACTAAACCATAAGGCGTCATGTGGAAGACGACGCGCAAGAGACGCGTAGGCTGGTTGATGGTCTTGTAAAGCGTGGGGGCAGAGCGGGACATCCAATGTGCCATACATTGTGCGCCGTGCATCTTCCTCAACCACGCCATGACGAACAAGCCAAAAGCGTGTTGTTCCCGAAGGGAGGGTAGGCCCATCAATAAAATGGGCTTGCGGGTCTAAAGTTGGGCGGGTGTTCTGTGTCAAACGTGATGCCTTCATCATGGCTGTGATAGAGGCGCATAGCGAGGAATGGGGTCAGCTTCAAGAAGAGTAGTCCAATGACGGAGAATAAGCTGCAATTTTTTCAACACACGCTGAACATCGCGGCATTCACGCGCCATGCGTTGTGTGCTGTTGAGATGGTTATGAGAGGGCTCGCCTGACACAAGACGTGCACCGGCACAGAAGCGCAAAGCCCCCGCTGGGCCCTTAAGAGATGTATGGGCGACCGGGACAGGTTGGCCTAAGACGCAAAACAGGGAGGGTTCCTCATTTTGTTCGGAGATCCACGGACTGAGGTCGGCATTGAGCCAGCGGTGGAGGCGGCGTGCGTCTTCGAGGGACAGCGGGCGATTGGGTGTTGTCGGGTCACTAACGAGGAATGATAGAATGGTTGGGATGCCATCCCATAGAGGGTCATTGCCGAGGGATGGTGGGGGGATCAACTCTACCTGCGGTATATGGTCTAAGGCTTGTTTGACATAATCCATAAAATGCTCAAGCCGCGCACGGATGGTTTCATTGGAATGGGCGAAGAGCGCGTCCATTTCCGCTAAAGCAGCTTCCCACCGGAAAGCGAGGCCAAGATTATACCCTTCGTTGAGGGCGCTGTTATCAGCATGATCGGGCCATTCTGAACGATGGCTGTAATGGCGCAGCCCGGTGGGAAGCGATGTATGGCGCAGCTGGTCAACAAGGAAGTTGGGCACAAGGAGCGCCCCGCAGAATGGGGGGCCGGTAAAGAACTTGGAGCCGGTCAGCATCACCATCATGCCGCGTTGAACCCATTGCGTCATGCGGCTAGGGCTGACACGGGCCTGACACGCATCAACGACGACGGTGATATGCTCGCCGAGCTGTTCCATGAGTTCGTCGACAATATGAATGGAGGGGGCGACCATGCCCGTTTTCGATTGATCTAAGCGATGAAGAAGAACATGTCGTCCCTTCTCTGCTTCTTGGAGAGCAATTTGGCGGCATTCTTGGTCAATCTCTTCACGTGTGCGGCTTTTCCCGTCTTCAGTGCGGATAGCAATGGGAATAAGTGTGATCTCTTGAGGAAAACCGTTAATCGGTTCTCCCTTATGCACATGGTCTGTACAGGCGCTGTCGGAGGCAAAATGTCGCCCTTGTGCGGCGAGTGGCACGCCACTGCCTGTTTCATCTGGGGCAATGAGCAAGGTGCTTATGGGGCGCGAGGTGCGTATTGCGACCAAGCTCAGGGCGGCGAGCTCGCAATCCGTTCCAGAGGCGTTGACAATAACTTGGTTAACAGGGAGGCCGATATGGCGGCCAATGCGTTCTCTGACGGATACAAGGCAGTGATGTTGGACATCGTGAGCGTTATGATTGGACAGAAGCGCTATCATCATGGCCCGGCGTGCTTTTTCGGCACCGCCAAAGCCTCTTTCAGATAAGGAGGAAGCGGTTGATGAGCCAAAAGAGACCGCCCAAGGGCGAGGGCGATGCGAGCATGCGTAACGGTTAAGCCCTGTTTTTGTATCGACGGCGAGGCGGGAATCCCCTCCTCCACCCATCAATGTTTCTGTTGGCGCGAGAAGAGACCAGAGAGCCATAACAGTCTGAACAGCGTCGTGGCGTTCAGTCGCGCTGGGCAGTGCCTTATCAGGAAGAAAGGCGCAGAGATCGGCGATCCGATGTAAAAGAGCGTCTTTATCAGGATGAGCTGAAGCAAAAGGAGAGAGAAAGAGCGGAAGTGGACAAGCGTCAGCAACATCAAGCAAATGGAACTGTGCGGCAATGCGTGCGCTGGCGAAGCTGGCGAGCATCGGGGGAATGCCAGCCTCAATGAGATAAAAAAGCTCAATCCCGTAGCGGATCAAGGTTGGAGACAATGTGTCAAAGCGTGGACTAGACCCGCCAAGATGCAGGATGGCACCATGGTCTGTGTGGCGTAAGGAAAGGGCCATTTTTAAGTGGGGGTCACAGTCAATCTGAAGGCCTTCTGACATGACGAGAAGATCCGGTCTTTGAAGAACCTTTCTCAGCCTGGCTTCCAGATCGTCCCGCTGCATGTTCTGTCCTTTCCATCAATACTGGAGGCCCTTTTACCACTATCTCTCCAATCTCAAAGGGTGTTCTGGTGTGTGGTTCAATCTGTATAAGGTATGGGCCGCTTGAATTCGTTATCAGAGCTGCTTTTCTTATAGAGGGCATGGCGTTAATATAATGCCATACGAACACAGTATTGATGATAGCAACCAGTAAGGGGGAAAACCCCTGCAAGGCGGGGGATAGGTATGCGAATTCTATTGACGGGTGGGTGTGGTTTTATTGGATCGGCCGTAGTGCGTTATCTGATTGAGCATACGGCTCACCATGTTCTCAATGTTGACTGTATGACTTATGCAGCGTCGGCTGAAAACCTGTCTGATATTGCGTCTAACGCACGTTATACGCACGCATTGATCGACATTAGGAATGGCGGTGCTCTTCGGCAGGTATTTGATGAATATCAGCCTGAGGCGGTGATGCATTTGGCGGCGGAAAGCCATGTTGACCGCTCTATTGATGGGCCGGATGCATTTGTGCAGACAAATGTGATGGGCACTTATACGCTTTTAGAAGCAGCGCGTGGCTACTGGCATGCCCTCTCTGTGGAGAAGAAAGAGGCGTTTCGTTTCCTTCATATTTCGACTGATGAGGTCTTTGGGCATCTCAGCAAAGAAGACCCTCCCTTTACTGAAGCAACGCCTTATGATCCACGGAGCCCCTATTCTGCGACAAAGGCAGCATCAGATCATCTTGTGAGGGCGTGGCATAGCACCTACGGTATGCCAACTTTTGTGACGAATACGACCAATAATTATGGCCCGCGACATTTCCCGGAAAAGCTTGTCCCTCTTATGATCATCAAAGCGCTTAAGAGGGAGCGCTTGCCCGTTTATGGTCAGGGACAAAATATCCGGGATTGGTTGTATGTGGAAGATCATGCTGAGGCGCTCGTCCGTGCGGTGGAGCGTGGTGTTCCCGGCCAGACATACGCGATTGGTGCACGTCAACCTCACACAAATCTAGACGTGGTGCGTAAAATTTGTGCTATTGTTGACGAGTTGCGGCCTGACCACTTAGAGCCGCGTGAGCGTTTGATAGATTTTGTCTCGGATCGTCCTGGTCATGATTTCCGCTATGAGATCGACCCCTCTCATGCAGAGCGGAGCCTGGATTGGACGGCAACGCATTCACTTGACGCTGGGCTGAGGAAAACGGTTCAGTGGTATATTGATCATCAGTCTTGGTGGCAGATGATTATGGATCAGCGCTATAATGGCCAACGCTTGGGAAAGGGATCATGACAGAACTTGCTCCGCATGCAGCCCCGCATACAAAGGGTATTCTTCTCTCAGGCGGGTCTGGGACACGTCTTTATCCCATGACGCAGGCTGCCTCTAAGCAGCTCTTGCCTGTCTATGACAAACCGATGATCTTTTACCCGTTATCTACGCTGATCTTGGCGGGAATTCGGGAAATTATGATTATCACGACGCCGACGGATATGCCCCAATTTCAGCGGCTTCTAGGGGATGGGTCGGCTTTTGGTGTTGAGTTTACCTACCGGGTTCAGCAATGCCCGGAAGGGATTGCGCAGGCTTTTCTTATTGCTGAGGATTGGCTCAAGGGCTCCCATTGTGCATTAGCCTTGGGTGATAACCTGATTTTTGCCGACCGGTTGGAGTTCATGTTGCTTAATGCGACACGGCGTCAGCGTGGCGCTACGGTCTTCTCTTATCAAGTGCGTGACCCCGAACGGTATGGTGTGGTGACATTTGATGAGCAGGGTAAAGCGCTTGATATTGTTGAGAAACCTGAGGAGCCGGAGTCAAACTGGGCAGTAACAGGGCTCTATTTCTACGATGATCGCGTGTGTGAGATGGCCCATAAAGTGACACCAAGCCCACGTGGTGAGCTTGAAATTACCGACCTAAACCGTATGTACCTTGCAGAGGGTACGTTGCATGTGGACCATCTGGATCGCGGCTGTGCGTGGCTTGATGCGGGAACGCCGGATAGCTTGATGCAAGCTGGAACATTTGTGCAGGCTATTCAATCGCGGCAAGGCTTATTGGTGGGATCACCGACGGAGGCTGCTTTCCGTATGGGCTTTCTCTCGGCAGAGAAGCTGCGTGAGCGTGGGCAAAGCATGGCTAAAACAGAACTTGGGCGGATGTTGCTGAATGTCGCTGAGGGGAATAAACGGCCCCTAAAACGTAAAAAATCATAATCAGGAGCCATCATTATGGATGTTACCCCTCTTTCTCTTCCAGATGTCTTATTGATTACACCACGACGTTTTGAAGATAATCGTGGTTTCTTCTCCGAAACGTATAATCAAAATACCCTTAAAGAGATTGGTATTACGGTACCTTTTGTTCAGGACAATCAGAGCCTATCGCGTCAAAAAGGCGTCGTGCGTGGCCTGCATTGCCAGCTTGAGCCTTACGCACAAGGGAAGCTTATCCGGGCAACGCGAGGGGCTATTTGGGATGTCGCTGTGGATGCACGGACGGGTTCCCCAACCTATGGGAAATGGGCCGGTGCGGAGCTTTCTGCTGAAAACTGGTCTCAGCTTTGGGTGCCGCCGGGCTTCCTGCATGGCTTTGTGACGTTAGAAGAAAATACAGAAGTGCAGTACAAGTGCACGTCGTTCTACAATAAAGACTCTGAGCGTAGCGTTAAGTGGGACTGCGCTGAGATCGGCATTGAATGGCCGATCTCAGCTGATGAGGCGGTTCTATCAGAAAAAGACCTCGCCTCTCCGTCCTTCTCTGCCGCTCAAGGGTGGTTTTCCTATAAAGGGTGAGTGTCATGACCGTTTCTTCCCCTCTTCTGGTGGTCGGTAAACACGGCCAGCTTGCGACATCGCTGCGTCATTTTGGCGGAGAGGCTGTTACCTGCGTTGGGCGGCCTGAGGTTGATCTAGACCATCCGGAAAAATTTGCGGCCCTACTTGATCGTCTCAAGCCTTCCTTTGTGGTGAATGCAGCGGCGTGGACGGCTGTGGATGCCGCAGAAGATGAGGAAGACGCGGCAGATCGTGCCAACCATACGGGGCCGGCTCGTTTGGCGGAGGAATGTGCACGTCGTGATATTCCTTTCCTTCATGTGTCAACGGACTATGTGTTCAATGGCAAAAAGGGGCAGCCTTACACAGAGGAAGACCCTATCTGCCCAGAAAGTGCCTACGGTCGGACGAAAGCGGCTGGTGAACAGGCCATTTTAGCGACCGAGGGGAAAAATATCATCCTGCGGACTGCTTGGGTTTATTCCCCCTATGGGAAGAATTTTGTGAAGACGATGCTGGCGCTGGGCACAAAGCACCCTGAGCTTCGCGTTGTCGGAGACCAACAAGGCAATCCGACCAGTTCGGACGATCTCGCCCAAGCGATTTTGGCCATTGTTGGCGTTGTCAAACGCACTGGGTGGAAGCCTTCTTATGGAGGGATCTTCCATGCGACAGGCGGAGGGGACGCTGCCACATGGTTTGAGTTGGCACGGGCGACACTTGAATGTGCTGAAGCGTATGGCCAGAAAATGCCCAAGATGACCGCTATCGGCACGAAGGATTGGCCAACCCCCGCCCCTCGTCCCGCCGATTCACGGCTCGACAACAGCAAATTGGCACGCATATTTGGTGTGACATTGCCAGATTGGCGGGCAACATTGGCCCAGACGGTCAAGCAGCTAAAGCAGCATTAAGGCGATGAATCTTCGTTTTTGGAAGCGGCCGAAAAAAGACCCAAGCGCCGTGCCAGTTGTAGACATGAAGTTTTTGATTATTCTTCATGTCTTGATGCTCAGCTTTATTGCCTTTATCCATTGGAAGGTATCAACCATGCATGACTTCTAAAGAAGTCTGCGTGTTTGGCGTAAGTGCTGGATAATACTGGCGCTGATATAAAGCGCTACAGCTCCGATCCCGATCCAGAAAGCCACTGGGGCATCCGTATACCAAGAGAGGATAAGCCCACCCCATGAGAGGCAGAGGGCGCTGACGAGAGAAAAAAGCAGGCCCTTTGTAGGGGAGAGCTCAAGGCGCAGGGCGGCGGATGCCGGGCCGATCATTAAACTAAAAGAGAGTAACGCGCCCGCGACTTCTGAGCATGCTGCAGCAGCAAAAGCAGCGAGCATCATAAAAAGCCGCGACAGCACAGTGATGGGAACACCGCGTGCTTGAGCGAGGTCAGGCGCAATGCTGCTAAAGAGCAGAGGGCGGCCAATGATTCCGAGCACGCCTATACAGAAGATGAGAATAGCCCCTAGAGAGAAAAGAGTGTGGGTGCTTAAACCGAGCACGTCGCCAAAGAGTAATGTAGAGGCCTGATTAGAGGCGCTATTTGCCATATGGAGGCACCAGACGCCAATCCCTAAGCTGGCGGCCAAAACAAGTCCTGTCATGCTTTCGCGACGAATAGGCGCGAAGGTGCCTCCCTCTCCTTTGCTTTCTTGGGCCATAAACAGCCCAGCGATGAGGCTGGAGCCCATCATCCCCCATAAAGGGGCGATCCCTAGCCAGATAGCAGCGGCCGCTCCGCTGAAGCCAATATGAGGCAGAGCATGGGCAGCGAATGCTTGCCGGCGGAGTAACATAAACCAGCCGATGGGGCCCGCAAGAAGGGAGACGAGCAAACAGCCGACAAAGGCATGTTGCATAAAGGGGAAGTCAAACATGAAGCTGCCCCTCTTCAAGCCAAATTTCGTGAGCGGGGCATGAAAAATCATCTGCTTCAAGCGCGCTATGCGCCGTCATGAGCAAGGCAATATCGTAACGGTTATAGAGCTCAGAGAAGAGGATTCTATTGGCGTCACGAGCTTGTGGGTCAAGGGCTGCGAGTGGCTCATCAAGAATGAGCAGACGTGGCTGATGGGCTAAGGCTTGAGCCAGAGCGACCCGTTGCCGCTCTCCACCTGAGAGGACGCCTAATGGGCGGTCGGCTAGATGGACCGCTCCTGTGATGGTCAAGAGACGTAAGGCTTCGCGGCGTGGTGCACGCGACCATGAAAGCCCCCAGCTTTGTCCGGCAATGCACGCGATGACATGGCTGATGACGGGCAACATCGGGGCCTGTTGTCCGGCTTTTTGAGGCATATAGCCAATACAATGTCGGGCTTGCTTGGGAGGTTTATGGTCAAGCAAGAGGGTGCCAGCCTGGAGAGGGGTAAGCCCAAGAATGGCACGGAGAAAGCTCGTTTTTCCTACGCCATTAGCCCCACGTAAAATGGTAATTCCGTTTAGAGGGAGGTCAAAATCAGCATCATTGAGAACGGTACACGGCCCCACCTGAAGTAAAAGCTTACGGCCAAAGAGACATGGTGTGGTCATGGTGTGGACTGTGATAAGGCGCGATCAATGGGGGTAAGGATCGTGTTCATCCATTCAGCCCATGATAAGCCGGAAGGAAGCGTTTCGCCCAGACGTAAAACCGGCACAGAATGCGTTTGCGCTAGAGAAACCAGCCTGTCTATTTGCGGTGAGGAAACCGTTGGATTGACGAGCAAAAACCGCACTGTTTTTTTGGTGATCGCATCCTCAAGTGCGGCGGTTTCGCGTGGAGAGACACCAGAATCGTTCATGATGGCGTGCGCCCAGCTTTGGTCAATGACGTGCAGTCCAGCACGGTGGAGGAGACGCTCTCCTGCGGGCTCTGTTACAGCGATGGCTTGGCCGTGAAAGCGGGCGTTAAGAGACGCTAAATGCTGTGTTATCGCGTCATAATGGCGCTGGAATGTGTTTAACCGTGCCTCAATGGCGGCCTTATGGTCAGGCTCTTGTGAGATCAGCCAGTGAGCAAAATGCTCTCCAAAGTGATAAACTGTGTCTGGGTCGAAGAAGAGATGCGGGTCATCACCTTCTTTCCAAGAAGGCGCATAATCCGTTGCGACCATACGCAGCATTGTGTTTTCTGAAAGAGGAAGCGCCCAATCATCATAGGTTGCGCCATTGATCAATACAGCGTCCGCTTGCGCAAGCTGACGGGCCATAGAGGGTGTGGGGTGCAGATGGTGAGGGTCTAAATCTTGGCTGGTAATGAGGGCTTGTGTGGTGACACTCTCCCCGCCAATGTCTTGGGCAATACGGCACCAAACGCTTTCAACACAGACAATATGACGCGGAGCTGCGTGAGCGACTGAAGAGAAGAAGCTCATGAAGGCCCATACGCTCAGTGCGAAAATGGTCTGTAAGCCGCCATGGCGCAAACAACGCATGCAAACCCCTTCAGTTCCGTTCATAGGTCAATGTTATATGATAACATTGATCGACGCTGAAAAGCTACTGCTTCAAGAAAGGAAGCGGTGAGAAAAGAATTTTCTGGAGGGTACTTTCCCTAAAAGGAAATGGTGGAGCCAATCGGGATCGAACCGACGACCTCCTGAATGCCATTCAGGCGCTCTCCCAACTGAGCTATGGCCCCACAATAGCGTGATCAAAATCGCGCCTGTGAGGCTTCTATATCGAGTCTGCACAATGCTGGCAAGAGCAAATTATGTTTTTAGCCCGCCATGGCAGCGTAAGGCTTCAAGAAGTGGGAGGAGCGGAAGCCCAAGGATCGCGTCATAGGTTCCTTTATATTCCTCAAACAGCTGTATCCCGATCCCTTCAAGGCGGTAACCTCCGACACAATAAAGGATTTCTTCACCATCAAGGGCTAGGTACTGGTCAAGGAAGCGATCAGAAAAGTTCCGCATGGTGAGGTGCGGAGAGCTGACATGCTCCCATAAGCAGCGGTCTCCTTGCCATAAAACAACCGCACTATGGAGGCTATGGGTGCGCCCTCGTAGCTGTTGAAGCTGTTGTTTGGCATGGTGGCGTGAGGAGGGCTTGGAAAAAATCGTGCCGTGGCAGTCAAGAATTTGGTCGGCAGCGATAATAAGTGCTTGAGGGGGGAAATCGTGCGCTGCTTTTTCTGCTTTAGCCCGAGCGAGTGATAGAGCCGTTTGTGCTGGGGAAAGCGCATTTTTTTCAGCTTCTTGGCGGAGGAAGGCTTCATCCACATCAACAGAGCGTGATGTCGCGTTAATCCCTGCTTGGCGTAAAAGTGTGCGCCGAATAGAAGACCCGCTGGCGAGAATGAGCGGAAATTGGGTTGGAAAGTAGGACATGGTGCGCTTTTCTTTTAGAAGAGAAACAGAGCTGTCATGATTGACGAGACTTGCAGAAAAAATAGGCCTGTACTGTTAGGAGGAGGTCTGGGCTATGGTGCATGATCGGAGATGTTGAACAAGAGCGATGTAAGAGTTTGTGTATAAAAGTCTGTGGAAAAAATGGGAAAACTCTTTAATTCCTTGGAGAATCAAGCGGTGTAGCGCTTTTTGTGCTGTGGGTAAGTTGTGGTTTGTCATAAAAAAGAGCTTTGCCGCAAAGCGCACAAACTCTGTTTCTATCATCATCGTGTCGTTGTCTTTATAGATATTAAGTAGGTTGTATGACATTGGAAAACACGTCTTCCCCATCCGTTAAAACGGGTCAAAAACCCCTCCTGCGGGCTTTGCGTGGTGAGGCTGTATGGCCCCCGCCAATGTGGCTGATGCGTCAGGCGGGGCGTTTCCTTCCCGAATTTCGCGCCATGCGTGAGAAAGCAGACTTTCTAACGCGTTGCATGACGCCTGATATCGCTGTGGAATTAACGTTGCAGCCTATTCGTCGGTATCAGATGGATGGGGCGATCTTGTTCTCCGATATTTTGATCCTCCCGTGGGCGTTGGGGCAGTCTCTGCGTTTTGAAGAAGGGCGCGGGCCGATTTTAACACCTATTCGGACGAAAGAAGACCTCGACGCCTTGGATGAAAATCGCGTGCTGGAGGCTACAGCTCCTGTGCGTGAAGCGCTGCGTCGTTTGACGACTGAGCTCCCTGAGCACACGACGCTTTTGGGCTTTGCTGGAAGTCCTTTTACGGTGTCGTGCTACATGGTGGAAGGTGGCGGATCGCGCGACTTCATGCATACGCGTCAGCTGATGCAAAAAGACCCTGCTTTGTATGATCGCTTGATAGAGCTGCTGGTGACCAATACAGCGAAAATGCTGTGCGGTCAGATCGAAGCGGGTGCGGAAGCGGTCATGCTCTTTGATTCATGGAGTGGGCTGCTGCCTCCTGAAGAATTCCGCCGCTATGTCATTGAGCCGACACGCCGGATTGTGGAAGAAATCCATCGGCATCACCCAGATACTCCTGTGATTGGCTTCCCGCGTTTGGGCGGTGTGATGGTCGCAGAATATGCTGAGAAAACAGGGGTGCAGACATTGGCGCTGGATACGAGTGCCGACATGACCAAAGTAGCGGGCATGGTGCCCGATACCCTCCCCTTACAAGGCAACCTTGATCCCATGACGGTGCTCAATGGTGGCGATAAGTTGGTCAAAGAAGCCCGACGTATTCGTGACAGTATGAAGGGGCGGCCTCATGTGTTTAATTTAGGACATGGTGTGATGAAGCAAACACCGCCTGAGCATGTAGCGCTCCTTGTGGAAACGATCCGGGATGTTTCATGAGCATGACAGAGCTAAGGAATAACCTGAAACTGGTTGTCTTTGATTGCGATGGTGTGTTGATCGACAGTGAACGTCCCTCTTGCCACGCAACCGCACGTTTTGCCCGCTCGCAGGGGTTGGAGATATCCGATCAAGAAGCGCTGGAACGCTTTGCGGGCAAGGCATTACCTCAAGTCACGCAGGAGCTTGAAAGCTTATTAGGCCACCCTCTTCCACCCAATACAGCGGATATTCTTCGCCAAGGCTTGGTTGATTTGATGGAAAAAGGGGCAGAGCCTGTTGAGGGGGCGATGGCGCTGCTTAAAGTTCTAACAGCGCAGCATGTGCCGATGCGGGTTGGCTCAAACTCCTCAGAGGCGGAAATGGAAGCAAAGTTCCGTCGCACGGGGATGGATCGGTATTTCACACCTGATCGTATTCATTCCGCGACAGACCGTAACCACCCAAAACCTGATCCAGACGTTTACCTCTATGCTGCCCAGCAAGAAGGGGTGACGCCGGCGGAAACGGTGGTGATTGAGGATAGTGACACGGGAGCTGATGCGGCGCGTCGGGCTGGCATGTCATGTATTTTATTACGTGATGACGGGCTGCCTCTGCCTCCTTATTGGCCGGTGGCGGGCTTTGTGCGTGTGCGCCATCTACGTGAGGTCTTTCCACTTTTGCAGGATAAGCTAACCCTGCTCTGAACTTGTAACCGATAAGGGTGATCACGCTATGACCATGTTTCTTATGATGCATTTAAGTTGGATTATCGCGTTGCATGTCATGGCGGTGATCGCGTGGATGGCGGGGATTTTCTATCTTCCTCGTCTCTTTGTGTACCATACTCAAGTGCAGCACGGTACAACGGAGAGTGATCGCTTTACGCTGATGGAGCGACGCTTGCTTAAGCAGATCATGGCGCCGGCCATGGTCGTGACCTTTCTGACAGGGAGCGCGATGGCCTCCTTGCCAGGTGTGGTTGATTGGCACGCGGGCTGGTGGTGGGCCAAGCTTGTGAGCGTTATTGGGATGTTTGCTTTTCACGGAACGTGCGCGCGTTGGTGGCGTGGTTTTTCACAGGGGCGCAATGCCCATAGTGAGCGTTATTATCGTGTAGCCAATGAGGTTCCCACGATCTTAATGATGATCATTGTGGTGATGATTATTGTACGCCCTTAAGTGAGGAGGCGCCCCGTTTATTGGGGCGCCTGTTCACCACGTCCCTCGTCCCGTTTGGCTTTTTCAACAAGCGTATGTTCGTGACGATGGAGGAAGAAGAGACCGCTCAGCATACTCACGATGAGCAGGCCGCCAATGATTGGGCCGATAGGGCCAGAAAAATGGGTCATTTGGTCGCCAATCGTATAGGCGACGAACACATAGCCCGCCCCCCAAATGATCCCGCCAAGAGCATTGTAAAACATAAAATGCTTCCAAGGCATGCGCGTCGCCCCGGCAAGGAGTGCGATAAAAATGCGCAAAATAGCGAGGAAGCGACCAAACAAAATGCCTAATCCACCAAAACGGCGGAAAAGGTAACGGCCCAGCAGCAAGCGGTCTTCGTTAATGCCGACTTTACTGCCATGACGCTCCAGCAGGCGGTAGCCAAAATAATGACCGATAAGATAGCCGAGATTATCGCCTAGAATAGCCCCGATGATGGCTGCACTCATAATCCCTTCCATGGAAAGATGATGGGTGCGTGCGGCATAAACGGAGAGCAAAATCAGCAAGCTTTCAGCAGGAAGAGGAATGCCCGTGCTTTCAAACATGATGATGAGCCCGAGGACAATATAGGCGTGCATCGGTGGGAGATGAGCGAGTACGTCAAAAAGAGTATGCCCAAGTGAGTTGAAGAAATGTCCAATAAGATCAAAAAAATGCGACAGGGTCCGTACTCCTGCAAGAAAACGTGACTGCTATGACCGTGCCAGAACAGACAGTGTAGCCGGCTCATGCTACTGTAAGAGAGGCGCTGATCATAGAGAAAAGGCTCATTTTCATGTCCTCATCACAGTCATTATCAGATCGTACCTCTTGGGTCAGTCCTGCCCTCATGGTGCAAAAAAACCGTGCCCTCTCAGAAGTGCGCGCACAGAAAGGGTGGGTTTTTTGGCTAGAGCGTCGACCAGACGAGGCAGGGCGAAGTGTGGTGGTGGGGCGTGCGCCTGATGGGCACTGCCAAGATCTGACACCGCAAGGCAGTGATGTTGGCACTTCTGTGCATGTCTATGGTGGTGGTGCATGGGACGTGCGGGTGACAGCGCATGGCGTGGAGGTTGTTTATAGTGACCGGCGCCAGGGAGGGGTTTGGTTAAGCCGTCACGGGCAGCCGTCGATTGCATGGTGTGCAGCAACCCATAGTGACGGGCATGTATGCCATTATGCCGATCTTTGCTTTGCTCCATCAGAGATGATGGTGTTTTGTGTGCGAGAAACCCATCATGAGGGGCAAGAAACCGCTCAGATTGTATCGATTACTGAGCAAGGAGATGAGCATGTTTGGGCAGAGGGAGCGGACTTTTACGCAGCCCCACGTCCATCACCTAATGGGCGGTTTTTGGCATGGATGATGTGGGACAATCCCCATATGCCTTGGACGGAAACACGCCTTGCCGTTACCGCTCTGACACGCAGTGCCTCCCCCATAGTTCTTGAAGGAGAGGCCGAACCTTGCAGCGTTATGGAACCTTTCTGGGATGGCACGCGTCTTTACGCGCTTTCTGATCGCACGGTTGAGGGGCAAGAGCGGCTCTGGACACCGATTGCTTTTGACGAGGCACAAGGACGATGGGAGCCTGCGTTGCTTCCGCCAGCTGGCGGGGAAATTGGCCTTCCTGCGTGGGTCTTTGGGCAGCGTTCGTGCGTGCCGCTTGAAGGGGGCGGGTTGTTGGCTCGTGGTCTGTATCATGGTGTGGCAAAGCTTTTGCGCTATGAGCCTGAGAGTGGTTGGCACGTTTTGGCTTTTGAGGGAACGCCGGAGAATGTGCCTTTTCCGTTAGAAGATGGCAGCGGACGCGTGGCGTGGTTGGATGCCCCGGCTGATCAACCCCCCGCTGTAGCGCTGGGCGGCTTTGAAGGGCCGACTGATCGCTTCCGCCTAGCATGGCAGGTGCCAGAGGGCGTGACGAAAGAGGATATTGCCACACCAGAAACCTTGCAGATTGATGTGGACGATGACGGCCCAAGCCCCCTTTATGCGTTGTTCTATCCCCCAGCTCACGGAGCGCACTGTCTTCCAGCGGAGGAGACGCCGCCTTTGGTGGTGATCGTTCATGGGGGGCCAACAGGGCAAGCGCGGACGGATTTGTCCTTTAAAGTGCAATGGTGGACATCACGTGGCTTTGCGGTGCTGGATGTTAATTACCGTGGTTCCACAGGATTTGGCCGTGCGTATCGAGAGGCGCTGGATGGGCAATGGGGCGTGCGGGATGTGTGTGATTGCTGTGCGGCGGTGCGTTATTTGATCGCGCAGGGGCGTGTTGACCCGGCCCGCTGTGTGATCCGTGGCAGTAGTGCTGGCGGGCTGACCGTGCTGTCTGCTTTGGCACAGTCGGATCTGTTTGTCGCAGGAACGTCGCTTTATGGCGTGACGGACTTACGTGGGTTGGTGGCTGATACGCACCGTTTTGAAGCGCGTTATACAGACCGGCTGATTGCCCCATGGCCTGAAGGGGAAGCCGTGTATCGTGCGCGCTCTCCCCTAAGCTGGCCGGAAAAGATTACAGCGCCCGTTTTGTTCCTCCATGGAGGGGCGGATCAGGTCGTTCCTTTGTCACAGGCCGAAGCGCTGGTAGCACAGCTTGCGGGTGAGCAGCAGCTCCATATTTACCCGCATGAAGGGCATGGTTTCCGAGCGCCAGATGTCATTGTTGATTCATTGCAGCGTGAGCTGGCCTTTTATCAGCAGGTTTTTGAGGGTTAAGAGCTGTATTTCTTCTCAAGATTACCGATGACAGACAAAGCAGCGACCATGGCGAGAGAGCCAAACACCACCACCCCCAAGGCTTGCCCAATCATCACGCCTTGGGGGCCATAATGAGCCCCGATGGCAACAAAAGGAATGGTGCCCAAGGTGGCGCGCCCCCAGTTAAAGCCGGTGGAATAGAGCGGATGGCCGAGATTGTTAAAGGCGGTGTTGCTGACAAAAAGCAGGCCAATAAACATATAGCTTGCGACCACCCAGCAGCAGAACAGCTTAACGAGCGCAATGCCGGCCCCTTGCACATGGAATGCTTGGAGAATGATGTTATGTCCCGCGGCAAAGATGGCCCATGCAAGGGCGACACAGAGAGCTGTTAGTTTAAGGGCGGCAAGGAAGGTCTCTCGCACGCGTGCTGGCTGTCGAGCGCCGAGATTTTGCGCCATAATAGGGCCGACTGAACCGGTAAGGGCAAAAACAAAAGCAAAAGCGACGGGCACCATACGGTCTACCACGGCTTGGCCGGAAACCGCTTCGAGGCCAAAGCGTGACATAGAGCGTGTGACAAAGAGATTGCCGATGGGTGTGGCCATATTGGTGGCGATGGCTGGGAGGGCAATTTTGCCAATGTCCTGGCAGGAAATGGGGATCATGCGGCGGCGTGGCCATTCCAGCATATTATAGCCACGCAGGTTGAGAAAACCGCTGAGCGAAATCATGCAGCGCGATAAAACGGTGCTAATGGCCGCCCCTTCAAGGCCCATATGCAGGCCGAAAATAAGGAGCGGGTCGAGAATAGCGGTGCAGATCGCCCCCGTTAACGTGACACGCATGGCGCGTTTGGCATCGCCTACCGCACGAAGGAGTGAGGAAAGGGCCATGCCTAAGCAAATGAGTGGAAGCGCCGGTGAGACGATGTGCAGGAAAGAGGTGCCGTGCTCCAAAGCGCCACCATGGGCCCCAAGGAGGGCTAAAAGCGGGTGAGCAAAAAAGGCGGTTGTGCAGCCGAGAAGCAGGGTGACACCAACCATCACCACTAAAAAAGCAGACGCCTGTCGTCGGGCTCGATGGGAGCGGCAGGCGCCAATCAGTCGCCCTGTGCTGGCCCCTAAACCGATCGACATCCCGAGTGAGACCGCACTTTGAACAAAGCTCAGTGATGTTGCAAAGGCGATGGCGGCCGTCAGTGTCGGGTCATGAAGATGTGAGATATAAAGGAAGTTAAGCAGATCGACGAGGAAGACCGCCATCAACCCGATTGCCCCCGTTCCGGCCATGACGACGACATGGCGCATGATATTACCCTGCACGAAACGTGCACGAGTGGGGGCGCATGGCCCTTTAGGGCCGATATTGGCAGAAAAAGGGTGAGGGCGGTTCGCCATGATAGTAGAATGTGCCTTCTGAAAGAGACGAGAACCTTTTCTTCCCTGCTTAGGTTAAGCCTTTGCGTGAGGGAGGAGTTTATTTACGATTCACTGACAGTGCCTTCAAAGCCAGCATCATCGACAAGAGAGCATAGCGCTTCAGGCGTTGTTTCTGCGGAGTTATAGGTGACGGTAGCTTGGGAAGGCTCCCGGGTGACGGTGACGCTCTCTACGGCTGGATTGGTCATAAAAGCCGTGGTGAGGGAGCTAACGCACCCATCGCAGGTCAGGCCCTGAAGGGCGATGCGAACTGTTTTGGTCATGATAAAATATCTCCTTGCGCGAAAAGATCACTTGCCAAAGGGAGTGGGTCTTTCTTATGTGATTCTATCAGCACCTTTACCATAAGGACACTCATCGTGGTCAGAAAGCTGACATATTTGGCCCTGACAATGCTGGCCCTGCTGTCATTACAGGTGGGACCGGTCACGATGGCGCATGCCTCTATGCCGTCTAACATGGTTTCGTCGATGCATTCTATGCATCATTCTATGGGGCCAGAGCATAGAGAGGCGGGTCTGTCGGCTACGATGCAGGCTGAAGCTGGCCAAAATCATGCCATGAACGGCAAATGTTGCGTGACCCATAATGGGGCGTGTGACTTAATGTTGCTATCTGACCATAAGGCGCTTTTTACGTCGAGCGATGGTAAGCGTGCTCGTTTATATGAGGCCTTCCACCATCAGCCTGCGGCCTATGTGCCCGCTCTATTAAGGCCGCCGATCTCTTTTCTTGCGTGATTCGTCTTAACGCCCTGTTTTGGGCAAGCGTTCAGCAAGGAAAAGAAGCGTATGTCTTCGTTCGCTCTGTCTCGCCGTCACATGTTGGCGGGTTTGGGGGCAGTTGGTTTCGTGCCTTCTGCTCTCGCTCATACAGTCTCTTCGTCAGAGGCGATTTTTGAGCTTCATATTACGCGTCGTTCGGCTCAATTTGGAGCGGTAACGGGGCCTATCTATTGCATCAATGGTAGCTTCCCTGGCCCGACATTGCGTTGGAAGGAGGGCCAAGAGGTCACCATCCATGTCGTTAATCATTTAGACGAACCCACCTCCCTGCATTGGCATGGCATCCGCCTCCCTGCAGACCAAGACGGTGTGCCGGGGCTGAGCTTTGCGGGTATTCCTGCTGGGGGGCGCTTTACCTATCATTTCCCTGTCCAACAAAGTGGCACCTATTGGTATCACAGCCATTCTGGCGGGCAGGAGCCTAATGGTCTGTCAGGGGCTCTCATTATTGAACCAGCTGGCGAAGACCCGCTACCGCCGTCTGAGCGTGATTATGTCATTTTCCTCAGTGATTGGAGTGACGTTCCTCCAGCGGATATTATCAGCAACCTCAAAATGCAGAGTGATTATTATACGTTTCGTCAGCGGAGTGTGCAGAGCTTACCGCATGAGAGCCGTGTTGAAGGGGGCTTGGGACATGCGTTTGGAGACCGCTTACGCTGGTCTCAGATGCGGATGGCCGCGACAGATATTTCAGATGTGAGTGGGGTTGTTTACCAGTATTTGCTCAACGGTAAGCGTCATCAAGAGCGCTGGGAAGGGCTGTTTCACCCCGGTGAGCGAGTGAAGCTGCGTGTGATTAATGGCTCGGCCATGACCTTGTTTGATGTGCGCGTTTCCGGCCTTGAGATGGTCGTGGTGGAAGCGGACGGGAATCCTATTGAGCCCGTGACGGTGGATGAGTTTCGGATTGGTAATGGGGAAACTTATACGGTGTTGGTCCGCCCTAAAGAGGACAAAGCCTATACCGTCTTTGCTCAAAGTGAAGACCGCACCGGTTTTGCAGCGGGTACCCTTGCCCCTCGACCTTCACTGCAAGGCCCCATCCCTGCGATGGACCCCCGGCCTGTGCGCGGTATGGCTGATATGGGAATGGGCTCTATGGGGGCTATGCCCGCTAAAGGAAAAATGGCCGGCATGATGATGGGGATGGATGGGATGGAACGTCCCTCCTCTACCCTCCCTGCTGGTGAGGCTGAGGAAATTGATGACCCCGGCCTTCCGCCATTAAATGTGGAAAATCAAAACATCGCACAGCACCCGCTGGATCGAACCATGAGTCCCGGTGATGGTTTGGAGAAAACGGGCCGGCGCGTATTGTCCTACAGTCAGCTGCGTGCACGCAGACCGTCGCCTGATCCACGCCCTCCATCGCGAGAACTTATCCTTCATCTTACTGGGAATATGGAGCGTTATATTTGGGGCTTTAATGGGCGCAAATTCTCAGAATCAGGCCCGATCCGTTTAAGGCGGAATGAGCGCGTACGCTTTACGATTATCAATGATACGATGATGGAACACCCCTTGCATTTGCACGGTCTGTGGGGGGAGCTTGAAAATGGCCAAGGAGAGTATCGCCCCTTCAAACATACGATTATCACCCAGCCGGGCTCCATCACGCGGTCGCTCATTACGGCGGATGCCCCGGGGCGCTGGGCCTACCATTGTCATCTGATGTATCACATGGATACAGGCATGTTTCGCATTGTGGAGGTGGTGTGATGACCCAGCTCCTGAAAATGCTCCCCCTCCTCACGATCCTCATGGGAACAGCGGCTCAGGCTGAAGAGCCAATGGGAGATATGGGCTCAATGGAAGGGATGGATATGGGCGATATGTCTCCAAAGCCATCTCCTAAACCTGCGTCAAAACGTCCTAAGTCGGAGAAGACAGTACCGGGCTCTGTTCATGCGCGCAAAAAACACCCAGCGCGTGTTGTCCGTAAGGCCGTGGATGCGCCAATGGCGGCTCCGATGGTGACACTGGGTGGTGTTATGCCCGTGATGGATCAAGCGCGGTGGTTCCACGGTATTCTTAACGAGTTTGAAGGCCGGTATCAGGCTGGAGGCAAGAGTTCTCTTCGGTGGGATGGAGACCTCTGGTATGGTTCGGATTATAACCGGCTGTGGGTTAAGAGCGAAGGCACGATGACCAAGGGGAAGGTGCATGATGGAAGTCATGAACTTCTCTATAGCCGGGCTATTTCATCGTACTTTAATCTCCAAACGGGTGTTCGGCTTGATATTGATTCAGGGCCAACCCGTCCGTGGGGCACTCTCGCGATTGAAGGGCTTGCGCTCTATCAATTTGATGTTCGTTTGGCAGGCTTTGTTAGTGGGCGCGGTGTCGCGGCTCGGTTGGAAGGGTCCTACGATATTCTCTTGACGAACCGGCTAATTTTACAACCTCAGGTCGAACTGAATGCCTATAGCCAGTCTGACCGGCGGCGTGGAGTTGGGTCAGGACTGTCGGATATCGATACGGGACTGCGTTTACGTTACGAAATTTGGCGTAAAGTCGCACCTTACGTGGCGGTTACATATGACAGCCCGCTTTATAAAGCGCGGCGTATTGCCCGACAGCAAGGTGAAGGGGCGGCCCAAGCGCGCTTTACCTTTGGGATCAGGAGCTGGTTTTAGCGTTAGGAGGGAAAGCGTTGCGGAGGACGATCCAGCCTGTGAGTGCGGAAAGGCAGGAGCCGACCAGCACGCCGCAACGTCCTTCCATCAAGGCGGTTGGGTTATGATAGGCTAAAGATGTGATTAAGAGGCTCATGGTAAAGCCAATGCCGCAGACCATGCTCAGCCCGATAAGTGCGCGCCCTCGCAAGGTGGGGAGGGCGGCTTTGTTGCGTGTGGCAAGCCAGACAGCCCCGCTAATCCCTAATGGTTTGCCCAGCCAAAGCCCAAGAGCGGCCCCCAGAAACGGCGCGGAGAGTAGAACAGAGGCGGTGCAGAGGCGGAGGTCAATTCCTGTACTGCTCAGCGCAAAGAGAGGGAGGACAACAAGCCCAACAGGCACCGCAAGCATGTGAGCAAGGCGGAGCCCTGTTGTGGGAGGGCAGCACAGGCCAAAGACAACGCCAGCGAGAGTGGGCTCCACACCAGCATGAAAGAGGGTGAACCAGAGGAAGAGTGTGAGGGGAAGAGAAAGCCAAAGAGCACTTTTCCCGCACCAGCTCAGCGTGAGAAGGCCCAGAAACGGGGCTGAACTGAGGCCGAGCCATAGCAGATGAGGCATATGCCCATAAAAGAGCGCGAGGATGAGGATCGCGCCAAGGTCATCAAAAATGGCGAGCGCCATAATAAAGGCTCGCAAAGAGGCGGGAAGCCCCGGGATAAGAGCGAGAATGGGCACGGTAAAAGCGGCGTCCGTCGCGGTGGGTACAGCCCAGCCGCTAAGGAGTGGCCTAGGAGAAATAAGAGAGCC
The DNA here is from genome assembly GCF_000378165.1 of Saccharibacter floricola DSM 15669. Taxonomy (GTDB): domain Bacteria; phylum Pseudomonadota; class Alphaproteobacteria; order Acetobacterales; family Acetobacteraceae; genus Saccharibacter; species Saccharibacter floricola. The sequence goes on along the minus strand of NZ_KB899335.1, from coordinate 172,178 downwards.
ACATAGAAACGCTATCAAAGCGGGGGCCAGCATGCCGCCTAAGGCCCCGATAAGGGGGAGAGTCGCTTCGCGCCGCCGGCTTAATGGCCCTCCGGGGCGCATATCTTGGCGGATATCTAACGCGAGCGCGGCAAAAAAGAGCGTCATGACGCCTTGGCTGATCCATCCTTCAAGCGAAAGCGGGAAGGATGTGATGGGAACGGCCGTTAAAGACACGTGATAGAATGTGCTGAGCGGTGAAGAAGCACAGAAAATACCAGCGAGAGCGCTGATGATAAGAAGACTTCCTGTGAGAGCTGGACGCGTTAAAGTTTTATAAAGTCGGCAGGGAAGGACTGACATAGACGGAGCTGATCACTTACATAGAAATGAGGCTATAATGACGCGCCATCATAAGAAAGGATAGAGTCATGACACACCCGAAGAAAGTTCTTGTCACAGGCGGCACGTCTGGCATTGGCTTGGCGATTGCACAGCGCTTTGCCCGAGACGGGCATGATCTCGTCTTGATTGGGAGCAACCCAACGCGTGATTATGGTTCCGCTGTGCGAGAGGTTCGTGCTGCGGCAGAAGAGGTCGGGTGTCAGCCTAATGTCATGGCGCATGGCGTCGATATTACAGACTTTGCGGCTGTCAAAAAATTGATGGCTCATATTCATGATGAAGTGGGCACGTTTGATGTGCTCGTCCATAGCGCGGGTGTCTTTTTTGATACCCCGATTACCGACGAAAACCCTGATGCGTTCGTGCGGATGATGAATGTTAATGTCAATGGCATGTGGCATATCGTCCAAGCAGCGCTGCCTTATATGCGTCGGAAAATGGGGCAGGTCAGTGGCGGTAAAATCGTCGCCATTTCGTCTATTTCCGGTTTTTATGGCTTTGCCAATTACTCTGGCTATAGTGCGAGTAAAGCTGCGGTGACATCTCTAACACGTTCCTTAGCGTTGGAGCTGGGGCCTCTGGGGATCAACATCAATGCAGTGGAGCCGGGCCGCGTCAAAACATCCATGCATGATGCGTTACTCAGTGACCCCGCGCAGGAGAATGTTTTGCGCGAGATTGCGGCATCAAACCCCAGTGGACGCGCTTTCACGACGCCTGAAGACATTTCCAATGTGGTGGCCTTTTTAGCCAGTGAAGGAGCTATCGCGATGCATGGGGCTTCGTTGGTGGTGGATGAAGGGACGACGCTGGGCATTGTCTCGTAAGCTTGCCGTCATTGTCCTGCTATAAGAGTTGAAAATAGGACAAGAATTCCCATATATTAAGCGCTTTCTAGGACAATAATGCACAGATGAGGTTGCCTAACATTGGGACCTCGCTCGTGCGATTAAAGGAACACATAACGCGATGAGCGATACACAGAACACGATGGAACAGCATCAATTTAGCGCTGAAGTTGGACAGCTTCTCGACTTAGTGGTGCATTCTCTTTACTCAGATCGTGAAATCTTCTTGCGTGAGTTAGTCGCTAATGCGGCTGATGCGATGGATAAAAGACGCTTTGAAGCGCAGACGGAATCAGCTGTTGCGCTTCCAGAAGGGCCGACCATCCATTTAGTGCCGAATAAAGAGGCTAAGACTCTCACCATCTCAGATGATGGTCTGGGGATGACGCGTGAGGAATTGGTTCAAAATCTTGGCACCATTGCGCGCTCTGGTACCAAAGCCTTCGGTGAAAAGCTGAGTGCTGCGAAGCCGGAAGACCGCCCAAGCTTGATTGGTCAGTTCGGTGTCGGGTTCTACTCAGCCTTTATGGTGGCGGATCGTGTCGATGTGGTGTCTCGCAAGGCTGGCACTAATGACGCTTTTTCATGGCAGTCTGAAGGTAAAGGGGCGTATGCGTTAGGAGAGGCGCAGCGTGACCAGGCTGGGACGGATATTGTTTTGCATATGAAAGAGGATGCGGAAGAGTTCCTCGACCCAATGCGTGTGCAGAGCATTATCCGCAAATGGGCTGACCATATTTCATGGCCGGTTGTTCTGCACGAAACAAAAGAAGACGGCACCAGCGAAGATAAAACCGTCAATGAGGGGACAGCTCTTTGGCGCCGTCCGAAGTCTGAGATCACACCGGAACAATATACGGAATTTTACCGTCATGTTGCGCGTGCTTTTGATGAGCCTTACGCGACCTTGCATTGGCATGCGGAAGGGATGACAGAGTTCACGTCTCTGCTTTACCTTCCCGGGGCACGCCCGATGGACTTCATGGAGCAGAGCAGCCGTGAGAGCCGTATTCACCTGCATGTGAAGCGGATGTTCATCACAGATGAGGCGAACTTGGTGCCGAACTGGCTGCGCTTCGTCCAAGGTGTGGTGGATACAGAAGATCTGCCGCTAAATGTGTCCCGTGAGATGCTGCAGGCGACACCTGTCTTGGCGCGTATTCGCAAAGCGGTAACCCGTCGTGTGCTCAATGAAATCAAGAACCGTGCGAAAGAGGCGGATCAGGCATTCACAACCTTCTGGGATAATTTCGGTCTCGTTATTAAAGAAGGTCTGTGGGAAGATTCTGAGTATCGTCAGGAAATTGCAGGGTTTGCGCGTTTCCACTCCACCCATAGTGATGAGCTCACCACGCTGGATGATTATATCAGCCGCATGAAGCCAGAGCAGGATGCGGTCTATTATCTGGTGGGTGAGAGCCTAGACGCGCTGAAAGCTTCAGCTCAACTGGAAGGCTTCCGGGCACGCGGGCTGGAAGTGTTGCTGCTTTCTGATGCAGTGGATAGCTTCTGGCCAGAACGTCTCTATTCTTACCAAGACAAGACGTTCCGCTCTGTTGCGCAGGCGCATGGAGACCTTGAGAAGTTCGCTCCAGAAGGGGAGCTTCAGGGTGAGCCAGCTGAGATGGATAAGCTGGTTCCTGCGTTGAAGGATGCGTTGGGTGAGGCGGTTAAAGACGTGCGCAGCACGGTTCGTCTGACAGGTAGTGCCGTGGTAATGACCTCAGAAGGCGGGCCAGATTTGGCGATGCAACGCCTGATGCGTCGTTCCGGGCAAACTATGCCACCTATGCCGCCTGTGTTGGAGTTAAACCCGCGCCATCCGCTTATTCGTGCGTTGGCTGATCGTGTCGCGAAGGGTGAAAGCGTGACAGAACATGCACGTATTTTGCTCGACCTTGCCCGCGTTCAGGAAGGGGAATCCTTACCAGACCCAAGCGGTTTTGCTCGCAGCCTTGCCTCTTTGCTGGCTGGAAAAGTGGAAAGCTAAAGAGCGCTTAGCTTCTAGAGCATGATGGATGACGAAAGGGAGAGGGCCTGCGGGCCTTCTCCCTTTTTTGTTTCTACAGTGGCAGGATATGTTTGAGCTAGTTTCGGTGTCTGACAGTATGTGAGATGGGTGTGATGATGTTGTTTTCATCTTTCGACGGTTAAGGCGTTGTCATAGATCGGTGCGTAAATAAGCTATTCTTCTGATGATGAGTTGTTGTTGGTGCTGTGGTAATGGGCTGACATAGCGGTGTTTCCCCATATATGTAGAATAGTCTGACAAAACATTTTCAGGTTATGTTGAGAGTGTTTTATGAAGAACAGTAAATGCATGGTGCCATGACGACTACAGAATGAGCGATGATTTCCGGTCTTTTGTTACCTGAAGGTGGTCTTGCCCAGCACAAGATAATCGTTTGTTTCTGAATGGAATGTTTTATGTTTTGCGTGTTGGATGGTCATGGCGCGAGATGTATGAACGCTACGGTTAATGGAACTCAGTGTATGTACAGTTTCACCAATGGGCAAAGCACGGCATTAGGGATGCTTTTTGGGAAATGCTGGTTGAACTCAGTCTGGTCGATGACTGGCAGCACATGACCGAGAGCATGGTCGCTCGGGAGTTATAAGTCAGGCAGTTGGCGCAAAAGAGGACATATAAGGAAGGCTTTGGTTGAAGCCGCGTGGTTGTACGAGAAAAATCCATGCCCGCGCCGATGGTCTAAGAGGCCCTCTTGGTCTTACCCTGACAGGGGGGAACATACCTTATTATTTCGGGGTTGATGTCCTTATAGAGCTCTCTGTCTTAACACCGTGCCGACTTCTAGGCTCTGTTAGGATTTGAGATAATCAATTGAGGCGGCGATGTAGAGGACGGATATGAAAGATGAAGCTGTTTTATCATAGCGTGTTGCCACCGCTCTCCATTCCTTGAGCCTTGCCCAGAGATTTTCCACTAAATGTCTGTTTCTGTACGCCCACTGTGGGCAGTAGAAAGGGAATTGTCGTCGTTTGGGAGGAATGACAGGGATGCACGTATGTTGTTGACGTATTTTTCTGAATTTATATGAGGCATATCCTCTGCTACACAGCAGATAGGTTGGGAACTGGGCAATTGATCAAGAAGGTTACGGGCCTGCGGCACCTCATGAGCTTGGCCAGGAGAAAGGGTAAAAGCCAAAGCGTTCCCGTGCCCATCCGATGCTACGCAAATTTTTGATCCGAAACCACCGCGTGAGCGACCAAGGCTCTGACACGTTCCTGATCGCTCTCTGTTCCCCCTTTTTTCGCGGCCCCGGCTTCTTTATGATGGGCACGTATAATCGTTCCATCAAAACAAGCCATTTCATGCCATTCTGATGACGCCAGAAAATGGCTGAAATAGTCCGTCTCGGATAATGTGGAGCTTTCTTGCCTTTCTTACTCTCTCTGCTGTCAAGTTGAGGGTACACTACCTTATCAACAGAATTTAGCTATGTGCTGAAAGGGCTAGTCGTTGTGCTTTTTCTGGTGGAAGATGGTCTAACGTGGCAAGCTGATGGGTGAAGAAGAAAACTTGCGTGCGCTGTGATAGCTCTGCAAGAAGCTCCATACCGGCTTTTGTGCGTTTGTCATCAAAGGTGATGAAAAGATCGTCAGCAAAGAAGGGAAGGGAAATACCTGCATCTAATTTCTGATGAATGTCAGCAAGGCGGAGGGCAAGATAAAGCTGATCGCATGTGCCTTCACTCATCTGTGGTAGGGGCACAGCTTCTTGTTTATCAGGGCGTAACCCAATGAAGGTGAGTGTGCCTTTATTGTCGCTTTCTAGGGCAAGCTCTGCATATTCGCCTAAGGTAAGGCGTGAGAAACAGGTGCTCGCTAATGACAGGAAGGGGCCGTGAAGCTTCTCTTTTTGTTGGTACAGCATATGCTGTAAGAGCTGATACTGCGCATGAAGAGAGACATACTGTTTTGCTTCTTCTTCAATGCGCGCTTTGAGGTGTTGTAATTCTTCAGCGAGTGCTGAAGCTTCGTCTTTCTTTTCAAGCTGTTCAAGCTCTTGTTGAGCGTGGAAGAGCTGCTTACTGACGATGCTTTTCTCGTTTTCTAGGCGAGTGTTTTCTTTATTGATGAGAGCCTTTTTTTCGTCGAGCTGCTCATAATCAAGGGTGCCAAGTGCTGCAATAATGTCATCAAGGGAGCGCCCTCGCCCGGCATTGAGCAGAGCGCGTTTGGCTGCGTGATAGGAGGTTGCAAGCTGGGCTGTTTCGCTATCACGTTGAGCGGTCTTTAGGAGGTCATCTAGGGTGCTGCCTTCCGGAAGGCGGAGAAGGAAGCGTGAGAGACGATCATCGAGTATCTTGGCGTCCTCTTCCAGCTCAATAAGCGCCTCTTCCCTATCTTTCTTCTGTTTTAAGAGAATGTCCCGCTGTTTATCGTCGCGTTTAGCGGCTTCTAATGTTTTCTCCAGAGCGTCAAGAGAGGCCGCTTGGTGGCGTTCTAAGAGTTGGGTGCGTTGTTGCTGACGCTTGAGACGTTCTGATTCTTTATTTTGTTTCTCTTCAGAAATATATTGGAAGTCTTGTTGTGTTTTAATGAGGTCTTGATACGCAGGAAGAGCATCAGGCGACAGGGTTAAAGGATAGCCACTGCGTTGAGCCGCTTGAGTCCATTCGTCGTGCCATTCTTTGCGTTCGCGCTCAGCATCTGCAAGATTGGCTTTGAGGGTGATAAGGTTTTTTTGTGCACTATGATGCTCTCTTACAGCATGATCATAATGCTTTTGCTCTGAAGAAAGTTCTTCTATATTTCGTTTTGATATAGATATTAACTGTGAAATATCGCACCCTTTATGATGTGGGATAATCGCCTTAAACTGCTCTATGAGCTGCTGGCGTTTGCGAGCAAGCTGTAACATTTTTTCTTGCGTGTCATAGTATGTGTCATAACGTGCCAAAATGGCCGTGCGCTGTTGTCGCCATGTAGAAAATTGATGCGGAGTCAAAATGGGAAGACCCGCCGTATTAAGGCGTTTGTTCCATTTCTCTTGTTCTTCTTGAAGGGCAGACAGAGCTGTTGTTTCTTCTTGCTTGGCATGACGGATATCCAGCGTTAGAAGTTCTTGTTGACGGCGAATATCGCGCAAATGTGCGTCGGTTTGGGCTGAGAGAAAACGCTGATCGGCAAGGTGATCGGTGTGATGAATCAGGTCTTTAAGGCCCTTCCAAGACGATATGAATGTTTCTTTATCGATCTTATTGAAAAAATAATCACGTTTTTGGCGGGCCTCGTTGAGTGTGGCTTCAGAAACCCATTCAGGAGCATGGCTGAATTGCTGATAATGCTGTTCATGACGATCATAGGCGTGTTGTGCTGTCATGGCCCTTTGGACGGCTTCACGCGCTTGCTGTGTATAGGCGTTGAAGATTGAGAGAATGTTCTGACATTCTTCTTCACTTGGTGGCGTGAGACGTTGCAGTTGAGTATCGGCTTCCTCAAACGCTCCTGTCCAAGGAGCTAAGGCTTCAAGGGATGTGATGATGGAGCGTTTTTGTGTCGCAAGTGTGCTCATTAAGGTGTCATGCTCTGTATCAAGTTGAGCATATGGGATGGCGGTATTAAGCCAGTCCTTAAGGGCGTTTAATTGCTCTATATTAGGGGCTTGTGGCAGCTCTTCTGGGGGAGAGGTATAGGCAAGAGTGCGCTGACGTTCTTTAAGACGTGCGGTAATCTCAGCATACCTTTCTAATAAATCCGAGAGTGGCTTTAATTGAGCAAGTGTTGGGAAGCTGCTTTCTTCTGAGAGGGAAAGATGAGCGAAAAGATCCGTCCTTTTTTGGTCAAGTTTAGTATAGGTTCTTTCTCTCTCTTGGAACTCTCTTTGATGCTGGGCGTCATTAAGTGCTTCTTGGGAAAGAAGCATGAGGGTCTTTTCATCGTCAAGCAGGGATGGACGTACACCAAGGGTGGCGAGTTCTTTTTTTCTGTTTTCAAGAAGAGCGTTGTTTTTTGCAATCTGCTGATGAGAGCTATGACGAGCATCAAAAAGAGAAATGATTGTTTCTGATTCGTTTTTATCAAAAAAGGATTGTGCTCGTTCATCAACGAGACGCTTTGCTTCTTGATAGCTCGTATGGGGGCCAATAAGTGCCTGGAGATGGGCGTAGTCATTGCCTTGTTCAATGAGAGTGTTATTCTGTAAATGTAATGATTTATAATGCTCATTGTGATGCTGAACGGTCGCTTGTGCTTCCTTGAGTTTTTGCGGAGATGTTGTGGCGTCTCTTAGCGCTTTTTTCGTGTCATGATAATTCTTAATAAGCTCTTTTATGCGGGGATTTCGTCGTTTTTTGTCCCAAGAGTCACTTTTCTCCTTCTCTAGGGAGGCAATAATATCGGAAAGGTTGTCAATATTGCCCAACTCTCTCGCAAGGTTGGTTGTTTCGGCATTTTGACGCTCATGAGCGACTTCTTTTCCGCCCTCAGCAAGGCGCGTATGGTCAAGAGCCCAAGAGAGGAAGAATTCTTCGCGCGTTAATTGGCCATAGGCTTGTATAAGTAATGCTGGGTTGAGAGGCGTTGCGTCATCTTCGTCAAAAAAATCGCCTCTTTTGGTGGCAGGGCGGCGGCGCCATGCTGTTTGTGTATGACCATCATGACTAAAGGTCGCACCAAGGCGAATAAGGCTCGTGCTGTATTTCCAATTTTCGCCTTGCGTATGTTGATGAAACCCGAACAAAAAGTCACGAAATGCGCGTAAGAGCGTAGATTTCCCTGCTTCATTAAGGCCGTAGATAATATGGAAATCATGGGCTCCTGTAGGGAAGGAGAATGTTTTGTGCTCAAAACCGCCGTAATATTTGAGAGAAAAATCATGGAAACGCATTAGAGAGCTCCTCCCTTTAAGCGATAAGTGAGTGCAGAGCGGGCATCGTCGAGAGTGTCTTCGTCGTATGGTGACGGAAGAGCACTTTTAATGTCATCGGGAAGTTGTGCGAGAAAAGCGGCGAATTCCTGATCCTTTTCTTTTGCGTTGACGAGGTCTGCCATAGCCTCTGTAAAACTTTGGTTGAGTGCTTCGTGGTGGAGAGTGGTTTCTGCCCGAGGTTCTGACGTGTTGATGATGATTTTTTCAATGCCGAGAGAGCGTGTGTCTTCTTTGATGAGTTCTGGCAAAGCATGAAATGTGTCTTTCCAGTCCGTTCTGCCACATAGAAAGCCGTGAAGGGATGTTTGTCCGGTGAGGGTGATCCGTACGACAAGAGAACGGTCAGGGTGCGCTGTAAAGACCTCTTTGAGGGCGTGTTGGACGCGCTCTTCAAGCTCGAAAGGGGCGTCTGCACCCGTGAGGTCGACCGTGATAGGGTTCCAGCGAAGCACATCGCAGGCAACGGGACGGACGTCGGTGATCTGTCCATTGTCAACGTCTGCAAGCATGACACCGCACATCCCTGTTTCTTGGATGTGGCGTCCTTGCAGCACGCCGGGATAGACAACCCATGAAGGTGTTTGTTGGACGATCTGAGCGCGATGCACATGGCCAAGTGCCCAATAATCATAGCCCTTGCTGTTGAGCTCATCGAGCGTACAGGGGGCGTAACTGTCATGACCGTCCGAGACGCCTTCTAGGGAGGTATGGAGCACGCCGATGTTCAGGAAACCTTCGTGAGCTGCGGGGTAGTGTAGAGCGAAATCGTCTGGGACGTGACGTTTAGGAAAGCTGCGCCCATGCAGAGCGACATTCCATTTTTCGAGAAGAATGGTTTCTGCCTTTTGGGAGGAGAAATGATGCACGCCTTCGGGCATATGGAATTGTTGCTGAACAATGGAAACAGCGTCATGGTTCCCCGAGAGGGAGAAGACCTCAATCCCTGCTCTGGTTAATTGAGTGAGCATCTTCACCATAAAGAGGCCTGTATGGGAATCTTTCCACGGGCCATCATATAGATCCCCTGCGAGAAGGACGAAGGCGACCTTTTCCGTAATGGCGAGCTCAACGAGATTTTCGAGTGCACGGCGGGTTGCGTGGCGGATCTCGTCTTTGGGCAAGCTGTCATACCGGTCAAGGCCTCGGAGTGGGCTATCAAGATGGATGTCAGCAGCGTGAAGAAAGCGGAAGGACGACATAAGGCTGTGTTAGCTTTCTAGCTCATCAAGAAGGGAAGGGAGGACTTCTTTTAGGTCGCGCGAAGCATTCTTGCTCATTTGTCGGAGCTCAGAAAGGGTCTGTGTTTCGCGGTCAAGGCCCTGTTTTTCTGCTAAGAGGCGTAGCAGTGCGAGGGAGGTGCGCTGGCGTGCAATGGCGCCTGCGAGGTTGAGCACGACACCGAGAAGATGGTGCGGTGTTTGGCCGGGTGGCAAGCAGGAAACCATTGTGTCCAGCATAGAAGAGACGGTGTCATGATCATCACGAGGCTTTTCCCCATGCTGGCGCAACATCCGGTTGATGTGTCGCGCTTGCTGGCGATTTTGCTCCAAAATGGTGGTGATCCATTGCTGCAGCGTTTTAGGAGCCTCGGGTCGGCTGAGGGCTTCGAGGAGATTTTCGCGCAGGCTTTCGGTTAAGAGCGTGTGGGCGTGAAGATGGTCAATATAAGTTTCAGTCAGAGCATGACGGTTAGGCATAAAAGAAAGATCCGAGTGATAGGGATGGCTATACGTTATGAGTTGGGTCGTTGCGCGTAATGGCGCGCGAGAACGGTGCAGACAAAAAGCTGAATTTGATGAAATAGCATAAGCGGCAATACGACAATCCCTGCGCCGGAAGGGAAAATGACGCTTGCCATAGGAACCCCGGTTGCCAATGACTTTTTAGAACCGCAAAATTGGAGCGAAATATCATTTTCAATCGTCTGTCCCATCAAGCGGCCCAGAGCAGCCGTGAGGCCTAAGATGATAGCGAGCAAGAGGCTATCTAATACAGCAACCTCTCCCAGTTGAATGAGCGGGATACGATGCCAGAGCCCTTGCAGCACAGCGGCACTGAAGGCGGCATAGACCATAACGATAATTGAGCCACGATCGGTAAAAGACAGCAGCACTTTATGTTTTTTGACGATTGGTCCAACCCATCGTTGCACGAGTTGCCCAATAATGAAGGGGAGGAGAAGTTCACGACTGACATCAATGATCGTGCCAAGGCCAGACCCACTATCACTGCGATGGAGCAGTAAGCCTGCGAGGAGCGGTGTAAAGAGGATTCCCAGAATATTAGACACTGTGGCGGCACAGATAGAGGCTGGAACATTGCCGCGTGCAATGGACGTCAGAGCAATGGATGATTGCACGGTGGAGGGCAGGCAGCACAGGAAAAGCACACCTGTCCATAAATCAGGCTTAAGGAGCCCATTGGGGAAAATGACATGGCAGAGCGCGAACAGGCCGAGTCCGATAAGGGGGAAAACGCCAAAGCTCATGATCAGCGTTGCCCCTTGTAAACGCCAATCTTGGAGACTCTCAACAATGGCATGGCGTTGTAATTTAGCCCCTTGGAAAAAGAACATCAGTGTGACCAACAAAGAGGTCAGACGTGAGAGCCAAGGTTGCAAAGAAGGCGGGCATGGGAGGAAAGACGCCAAGAGGACGGCACAGATCAAGGAAGTAAGGAATGGATCGAGGCGCTTCATGGCAGTTTTCCCGCGAGAATAAGGGGCCGTCAAAGAGAGAGCTTGCAAAAGCAGAGCAACTATAGTGACATCATCGCATTATGTGCAAAAGACGTGAAGGTCGTGTGATGATGAATCGGCGTATGGCTCTGGGATCGTTTCTTGCGACAGGGGCACTCTTTGGGCGGGCATACGCGGGCTCTGCGACGAAGGGAGATAACGCACCGGCGCAGCCTAATAATGCGCATGGCGAGCCGGGTAATAACCCCAATATTGCCTCAGCCCCTGTTGCGACGACACCGCAAGATGCTCTCTATCGGCCGACTATTCACTTTACGCCATCAACAGGCTTTATGAATGACCCGAACGGGCTCATTTTTGATGGTCATTATTATCATCTTTATTATCAGTATAATCCGTATGCGCCTTATGCAGGGCATGTGCATTGGGGCCATGCGGTCAGTACAGATCTTTATCATTGGCAAGATCTCCCTACGGCTATTGAGGAAACAGAAGCCGGAGAGGCGTATAGCGGATGTGCGGTGTTAGACCGTGATAATAGGTCTGGCTTGTTTCCCCCTCGGACATCACAAAACCCCCAGCCAGGGGCGGCGACGACGGCTGCGCAGGAAGCCGCGCAAGACCTTGCGCCAGAATTGCAGAAAGGACGGCCTGTTGATCTCACTGCCAGTGAGCGTGAGGTTTTGGGGATAGAGCCACCCAAAGACGGGCTTTTTCATGAGTTGCCTCATCCCGTTGCGGAAGACATCTCTCCTGCTCCGATGGACACGGGTTTCCCCCCGATGGCCGGTGGGCTCGTTGCCCTTTATACGCGCGCAACGCCGCAACGTCAGACACAATATGTGGCGTGGAGCCCCGATGGGGGGCAAAGCTTTATTGATTACACCAAGAATCCCATTCTGGATATTGGTCATAACTCATTCCGTGACCCCAAAGTTCTGTGGCATAGTGATAGCGGAAAATGGGTGATGGTCGTAGTGCGCGCGCGCGACCATAAAGTGTCCTTTTATGGGTCGTTCGATTTATTGCATTGGATGCATCTCAGTGATTTCGGCCCTGCCGGTGTTATCGGGGTGGATTATGAATGCCCTTCCCTTATTGAAGTTCCCGTTGAAGGGGAGGGGAAAAATGACACGCGCTGGGTGTTGTTTGTGTCGGTTAATCCTGGCGGCCCCCAAGGGGGCAGTATTACGCAATATTTCGTCGGGCATTTTGACGGGGAGCGTTTTGAGCCTGAAGATACGGTTGTGGGGCTTACTGATTTTGCAAAAGATAGTTACGCTTTACAAACATATGAAAATATGCCCGGTGGTGTAAAAACCTATTTCGCTTGGCTCAATAATTGGCAGTATTGCGAGGAAGTTCCTAATAAAAAATGGCGTGGGACGATGACACTTCCTCGTCAAATTGTATTGATACGTGATGAGGCTGGGTGGTTGCGTTTGGTGCAAAATCCGTATCGGTTAGAAGCGCTCCGTTTGAAAGCATTGCCCTTTAATAAAAAACGTCTTCCACAGCAAAGTAGCACGCAGGTGGCGATTCCTGTGATGCAAGCGATCGAAGTGTTGTTAGACGTGACGATTGAAGACCGCGGCACAGTGGATCCTGATGGAGATCAGGGGCGTTCTGGACGTTTTGCGGCGATCTTCTCGAACCGTCAGGGCGAGAGCTTGAGCATTGGTTTTGATGCGTTTTCAAGCCAAATGTGGCTTGATCGCAGTAATCTTCATGGCTTTAGCCATCCCTTTTTTACAGGAAGCTTTTCGTCTCCTCTCGTGCCGGGCAGCAAGCGCTTTAAATGGCGGATCATTCTCGATGCCAGCACGCTGGAAGTGTTTGCAAATGATGGGATGTCGGTTGGCAGTGCCCTCGTATTCCCGACGAACCCATTGGAGGCTTTAACGCTTCAAGTTACCAACGCAGCAGCGACGTTGCATCATGTTGAGATCTTTCCGCTTCGTGCGACGATGAATCGCGCTGTTGATGGCTGAAGGAGAGCCTGCTTCATTGCTGATGCCTTCTTTGGCGTAATATGTATGTATTATCGTAACGAAGGCATCAGCTGGTACTAGGGTGCTGTTTCCCACACGGCTCTCACAACAGGTATGTTCATCAGAACCGTATGGCAAAAGACCGTTGTCCATCAAATAACGGCTAAAGGTTCTTTGTGACGAGGTGGCGGGAACGCACGATCAAGCGCTGCGAGGTCGGCTTCTGTCAGCTGAATCTCGGTCGCGGCGCGGTTATAATGTTGATGCTGTGGCGTTGCAGCTTTGGGAATGGGGATAACATTAGGGCGGCGTAATACCCACGCGAGAGCAATCTGTGCAGGTGTCGCCGGCCCAAGAGATGTTTCATGCTGTTGAGCAATCTGTACCAGCGTGGCGTTTTTGAGAAACGCGCCGCCCTGCCCAAGGGGGCAATAGGCCATACTCGCGACATGATGGCGGGCATCGCGTTCTTGCAGGTCATATTCCGTGCCGCGATAGATTAAGCTGTAAAGAATCTGGTTTACCATCGCCTGAGGGTTAATGCGATCCAGAGTATTCATGTCACTTGTATCAAAGTTTGAGACCCCCCAGCGTTTAATGAGGCCCTCTTTTTGCAGTGTTTCAAAGGCCCCAATCGTTTCTTCTAACGGTGTGCTGCTGCGCCAATGAAGGAGGTAGAGATCAAGGCTATCTGTTTGAAGATAGCTGAGTGAACGCTTGCAGGCTTTAATCGTGCCGTTATAGTCTGCATTGGACGGTAAGACTTTGCTGACGAGATACACATCATCACGCCGTCCACGAATAGCCTCACCGACGACGGATTCAGAGCGACCAGAGCCGTACATTTCAGCCGTATCAATGAGACGAAGCCCGCTATCAAGCCCTTCTTGGAGGCTGCGCACTTCGTCTTTACGGCGTGCGGGATCGTCGCCCATACGCCATGTGCCCATACCGAGCCGTGGAATGGTGGTGCCGTCGCGCAACGTTATGGTGGGAAGGGTCGAGGCTGCCATAGCGGAAGCTCCTTATGTCGAGACTGTCAGAGAAAGACTCTAGAACATGATCAGGACAGGAGAACGCTTTTACTCTTCTTCTTCAAGCAAAGAATGACATGTAAGGGAATTAAATGGTGCCCGAGGGCGGGATCGAACCACCGACACTGCGATTTTCAGTCGCATGCTCTACCAACTGAGCTACTCGGGCACCGGGCAAGGCTACAATAAGAAGCACCTGCTGTGATGAGGGGTTTACCTCATGATGGGGAGGGGATCAACCCTCTATCTGATGTTTTCTGCTCAGGAGGGAAAAGAACCTAGCGTGTTACCGATCATTCTGTTGATGAGCGGCAGCTTTGTGCGCTTGGGCGAGCTCTTCTCGGTCAGAAGGGTCGTCATTATCTTGGCGGAAAGAGGGCACGCGATAATCGCCTTTAAACCAGCGACCAAGATCAATTTGAGCGCAGTGGTCTGAGCAAAAAGGACGATAATCTTGAGCAGTTGGTTTTTTGCAGATGGGGCAGCTCATGACAGGTTCCAACAGCAAGAGGAAGAGGGTGGGGCAACGTGCAAAGCCAGAGGCTGGCAGCGCGTGCGTACACATTCTGACAGCGCATCTGGGTCTTCTTCAAGGGCGTGTACGATCTCAGGCGGAGCATGGAGCGTCTGGCCGGGGAGATTGTCACGCAGAATCTGGCGCAAAATAGCTAACCCCTGCCCATGAGGAGAGCGCATGAGTTCGTGAAGCGGAGGGCGACGGCGCGGGCGGGTGAGCTCGAGGAGCCCCGATGGGGTGACGCCCGTGACTCGGGGTTGTAAGGGATCGTTTTCCTGCTCAACCGCTTTCTTGAGGAATGGCACAAGGGCAGGGCGTTTGCGACTACGCACACCCGCGGGATCAATTAAGAGTGTGCCGGAGAGATTGCGCAAGCGAATGTGTCGCAACAGCTCAGGAAAGCAGGCCACATTGGTCGCGAAGTCGGGATGCGATGCGGAATCAAGGTCAATTGCTGTGAGAGCGGGTGTTGGGGAAAAATGTGCGATGAAAGGCCCAAGGGAAGCGGAAGGCTGCATGAGGGCATCCCACTCTCCTTCAAGGACAGTATCGAAACTTTTGGGAACCCGTTGAACGCGGGTTCTGAGAGCAGCAGGGAGAGCTGCCGCGACGGTCATATCATCGACGATAATAGGAGCGTGGGGGACGCGTTCTGCCAGCTCTTCAAGAGGAGAGGGGCCGCATTGTAGCAGGCGTGGTTCCGTGGCCGGCGGAAGGGAGGTTGGGCGTGCAATGGGTTTAAAGCGAGCACCTTTGCCATTTTGTGCACAACGGATGAGCTGTGCGCAGAGCAACGAGCCCTCTGTTATCTTCTTACGTGAGGTCAGGAAGCCGTCTGTTCCCTGACCCGTTTGGATAAAAGCTCCATCAAGGGACGGGACGACAGTCTTGACGCGGATGTCATAGATATTCCCCCACCCATCGGGGCTGCCCGGGCGCCAGAGGGCGACATCAACAAGCGTGTCATCCTCAAGCAAAGCAATGCGAACCTCCCCCGGGGAGCCAGAAAGCCGCAGCTCTATCATTTAAGGCAGCCAGCGCGCATGAGCGGGACATGGTTGCCCGCGAAGGAGTTGGGCTGTTTCAAAGAGCGGAAGCCCCACAACCCCAGATGCACTGCCACTGATCTGGCGAATATAGGCCGCGGCCGCTCCTTGGAGGGCATACCCACCTGCTTTGCCGTGCCAGTCTCCTTGGGCGATAAGCGCGTCAATCTGCTGGGAGGTCAGGCGGTTAAAAATAACAGATGTTTCCACCAGCCGTGCATTATGATGCCCCTCAGGCCAAGCAGCGCTTGGGCAGCATACGACTGAGGTCAGTACCTTATGGCGTCGTCCCGAGAGGAGAGAGAGACAGTGCCGTGCCGTGTCTTCATCAAGCGCTTTAGGGAGAATGCGCCGCCCGACCGCGATGACCGTATCGCTCCCGAGAATGAGGGCTGGTTTGGTCGTTTCACGAGCAATTTTTTCCGCCTTTTCGCGCGCCATACGAGCCGCGTAAGGACGGGGGAGCTCCCCAGCCTGTGGCGTTTCGTCAATGTCAGCAGGGCGAATCTCATCAGGAGGCAGGCCGATTTGCTCAAGCAAAGCCAGCCGCCGAGGGGAGGCGGATGCTAAAATGAGAGCCGGGCGCTCCCTCGTGGGGACGGCAGAAGATGCGGTCGAAGAAGCCACCATAGAAGGCGAAGCCCTCTCGTGCTTATTTAAAGCGGAAGGTGATGCGACCTTTGCTGAGGTCATAAGGGGTCATTTCCACATTCACGCGGTCACCAGCGAGGACGCGAATACGGTTTTTGCGCATTTTGCCGCTTGTATGGGCCAAAATAGTATGTTCGTTATCAAGAGTAACGCGGAACATGGCATTAGGCAGAAGTTCAGAAACTGTGCCGGTGAATTCGATAAGATCTTCTTTAGGCATGGGTATCCTTGGCCAGAAGGAGGGTGGAATAATGTTCATGCAACAACGAAGACACGATTAAGACAGCCTCCATCACAGCATAATTTGTCGCATTATGTGCGACGCTCATCGCCTGACGTCAAGAGAAATAGGCTTAAGCGCGTTGCTTTACCTGATTTTAGCACCTGATTGTTGCTTCTTAACGCGGGGACGCTGAGGGAGAGGGCGCTAAGTGAGCTTTCGCTTCCCAGCAATACCATGTGAGGGTGGAGCGGTGTGGGGCAAAAATAGTCGTTTTTTGAAGAAGCTCTTTAGGGGTAGGGCGGTGGGCAAGCTGTTTGAGGCGGCGCCAGCCCTCGCGCACGCCAAGGTCATGAGCTGGGAAAATATCAGGTCGGTGAAAGGTGAATAAAAGCAACATTTCGGCTGTCCAACGGCCAATGCCTTTAAATTGTGTGAGTGTATTGATGAGCGCGCTATCACTCCACGTGATGGCGTCCTGCAAAGAGGGAAGTGAGCCATTGTGTTGAGCGATGGCGACCCGTTGGATGGTGTCGATCTTTGCTTGGGAAAGGCCGCAGCCCCGTAATGTTTCGTAAGAGAGCTGCGCGAATTGTTCTGGGGGTGGGGGACGCGTTGGGTCTTGGAGGTTGAGAGCACAGAGACGGCCGAAGATAGCACGTGCTGCAGCATTATGGAGTTGCTGGCCCGTAATGGCTTTGAGCAGGGAGGTATAAAGGGAGGCTTCAGGGGAGGGTGTTGAATCAACACGAAGGGGGCATGGGCCGATAGTGTTGATAAAGGCAGCAAGGTCTGGGTCTGTCTGAAAAGCGCTGGGAAGAGAAGGCATTGCGTTAAATTAATCCATTAAAACGTGGAGAAGTCCGGATATTTCAAAAGGGACTAATGACAATACGGTCTTTTCTAGGGCACAAGGAAGTGTCATGACTATGATCCTGTTGTGCCCCTCTTTTTATCGATGGAAAAACGCCTTGTGACGTTATCGGATGTTGCCCCAAAGCGCTACCGTGAGCGTTTGAGTGAATATGTGGCTGTCCCATCAGGGCTCGAGATGGCGCGTACCCCTATGGTGCGCCCTCCGCTGGTGGTGGACACCCCATTGGTGGGTACAGCTTTTCTTTCATTTGTGGTGCATATCTTTTTGTTCTGGCTGTTTTCAGCAGTGCCATCTCAACCGCACGGCTCACCTCAAGGTACGGATCAGCCGCAGGTGGATATGGTGTTTGACACGCCACCGGTAAAGCATAGTGAGCAAGGGCCGCGATCACGTGAGGATGGCGGTGGGTCATCGTCGCCCGCTGCATCGTCAACAGAATCATCACCGACGGCTGTTGCTCCGACGACGCAGCAACCCTCTTCGGCACCGAGTGTGCCGTCTCCATCGGGGGAGCTCGCGGATGCCCCTGAGACCTCTCATGCGATTACACCTGCAACGCCCAAACATACGCATAAAGCACGCCCCTCGCCGACAAAGCATCGCACGCAGGCGCATCAGGATAATAATCCTTTCGCTCATCCGATGGATCTCTCCTTTAGTGGTGAGCCGTCTCCCCATCCACGTCATCGCGGGCGTCGTGGTGGCTCTGGTGGGCCAATTGACCTGTCAACAGGGCCTCTCAGCCTAAATGGCCAAGTGAATGCTCCCTATAAAACGCAAAATAGCGTGAAAGGGGTGAGCTCGGATTATGGTGAGGAGATTGATCGTTGGGTGCGTGCACATATGTTCTATCCCGATGAAGCCCGTAATGCTGGAGAGGATGGCCCGTCTTCTGTTCATGTTGTTATTAATCGCAGCGGACGGGTGGCAGCTGTGCGTCTTTCGGGGCAATCAGGGTCATATTCGCTTGATGCAGCAACGGTTGGTATGTTCCAAGGGGCGCAGTTGCCTCCAGTGCCGCCAGATATGGCAGGGGATCATTTTGATCTTGATGTAACGATTAACTACATCCTGCTTCATCGTTAATCAGAGTAGAACCCTTTTGAGGGTATGATGGGTGCCTGCATTGATAGTATCGGATCATAGAGTGGCTATGCGTTTTTGTCGTACCCTGTGCGTTTTGATGCCTTTGCTTGGATTGCCGGGCTGTTTGAGTGTGTCGCATCCTTTTGCCAATCCCGGGCAAGAGGCGCGCCGCTTAACGCAGGATAATCTGCCACCATCGCGGCTTTCTGTGCCAGTTCCCGTGCCGGCTAATGCCCCGTGGCGCCCGGCCACTGCGCGCTGGGCGAAAGATGTTGTTGTTGCGCTGCTCGGGCAGTCGGTTCCGGCGGTGTCTCAGAACCCTAAACCAGGTGATTGGTGGGTGCGTCTTGGGGCAAAACATGCGCCTGATGGTGGTGTGATCCCACGTTATGCGATTGTGGGCCCAGACGGGCGCGTGCGGGCGCGCGGTGAAGGCGCGGAAATTGATCGTGCTGGTTGGCTGGCGGCAGACCCTGATGCGCTTAATACTGTGGCCTTACAGATGGCGCCTGATATTGCGCAGAATCTGACGGGTATCCAAGCTGGTTTGATGCATAGCGACCCTCACAGCTTGATGAATAGAGCAGCGCGGGTCTATTTCGCTGGTGTGCAAGGAGCGCCGGGGGATGGCAATGTGGCGCTAGGGCGTGCGTTTTATACGCTCTTCCCGGATACGCGGAATACTGTGCAAACATCGGCTAAAGGCGCGGATTATACGGTTAAAACAACGGTCAAGATTGCGCCACTTCCTGCGGCACCTAAAGCCAAAAATGCTGAGCAGCTCGTCACGATTATCTGGCATGTTTTAACTCCCAAAGGGCAGGAAGCGGGTGCTGCAACGCAGGTGCATGGGGTGCCGGCTCATTCGCTTGATGGGGCATGGGGTGATGTCGCTGAAGCCGCGGCTCAGGAGGCCGCCGGTGCTGTGCATACGATCATCACGAATTATTCAGGGCGTGACCATAAGCCACTTCCACCGCAAACGGGGGCGGATAAAGACGATGATGATATGCCGCTTATGCATACGTCGCCTACGAGCCCTGCACGTTAATAAAGACCGATCTGTCGAGAAAGCCATGACAGAGAGAGGGTGGGCTGGTAGAAGGAAGGCGCTCTTTTGCCAGTCTGTGAGAATGCCTGATTATGAAAATCGTCGCCTGTAACAGTAACATCCCGTTAGCCACGGCGGTGGCTAAAGAACTCGGCCTCCCTCT
This sequence comes from Saccharibacter floricola DSM 15669, assembly GCF_000378165.1. Taxonomy (GTDB): domain Bacteria; phylum Pseudomonadota; class Alphaproteobacteria; order Acetobacterales; family Acetobacteraceae; genus Saccharibacter; species Saccharibacter floricola. The sequence continues at coordinate 152,714 of NZ_KB899335.1, read as the reverse complement.
GTGTAAGACCATGATCCGGCGCTTCTCCGATGGTGAAGTGTTTGTTGAGATTCAAGAAAATGTGCGTGGTGAGGATATGTTTGTCCTCCAAAGCACATGCACACCGACCAATGATAATTTGATGGAATTATTGATCGTTCTTGATGCTCTACGTCGTGGCTCTGCACGCCGTATTACGGCTGTGATGCCGTATTTTGGCTATGCTCGGCAGGATCGTAAGTCCGGCCCGCGCACGCCTATTAGTGCCAAATTGGTCGCGAACTTGCTGACAGAAGCCGGTGCGAGTCGGATTCTGACCATGGATTTGCATGCGATGCAGATCCAAGGCTTTTTTGATATCCCAACCGATAACCTCTACGCGGCCCCTTTGTTCGTGCGTGATATTATGGCGCGCCATGCTGACCGTGACTTGATGGTGGTTTCCCCAGATGTGGGCGGGGTGGTGCGCGCTCGTCAGCTTGCTCGTCGTCTCAATGTTGATTTGGCCATCATTGATAAACGGCGTGAACGTGCTGGTGTCTCTGAGGTGATGAACGTTATTGGAGATGTGCGCGGGCGCTATTGCGTGTTGGTGGATGATATTATTGATAGTGGTGGATCACTCTGTAATGCTGCAGAGGCACTCATGCGTTATGGGGCAGCCGGAGTGGAGGCTTATGTCACGCATGGTGTGTTGACCGGCAATGCCTGTGAACGTGTGACAGAAAGCCCGATCAACATGTTGACCTTAACAGATAGTATTCCGCCAACAGAAGCCTTGACGCAATCACCGAATATCCGTCAGATCACAACAGCTGATCTGTTAGGACGCGCCATCCGTGCAGTGTCGGATGAAAGTTCCGTCTCGACATTATTTGATTGAGGCAGGTCGTTTGACCTGATTGATGAAGGAGTAAATCACGGCCATGTCTCAACTTCTTGCGCGCCCCTATTGGTTTTTGCGCCATGGGGAAACAGAGTGGAATGCTCGACATCTGTCACAAGGGCGGACGGATATTCCTCTTAATGACACGGGCATTGCTCAGGCGAAGCGTGCAGGAGAGGCGCTAGCCGCTCTTTTTGCTCAGGGAGAGCGTCCTTTTTCTTATATTGTGGCCTCTCCTTTGATGCGGGCGTATGTCACAGCTGAGTATGTGCAGCAGGCCATTAAAGAGAAGGCTGGCGTTGAGCTCCCTCTCACACATGATAGAGACCTCCAAGAGGTGTGCTTTGGTGTGCAGGAAGGCAAGCCTATGGGGGACTGGTATAATCCTTGGATTGAAGGGCAGTTTGTCCCCGAAGGAGGAGAATGCTTTGAGGAGCTGACCACACGTGCTGTTCAAGGCGTTAATCGCGCTCAAGAGCAGGCTGAAGGGGTTCCTCTTATTGTGGCTCATGGTGCTCTTTTCCGGGCGCTTCGTTACGCGATGGGGCTTGAGGTGAATGTCCGCTTAGCCAATGCGGTTCCTGTGAAGGCCTGTCTTGATGGTCAGCAATGGGTGCTGGAGCAGAGCCTTCCTGTGTAACGGCGTGACCGTTGGTTTCTCTCCTACTGTCAGGGTAAAGGGGAGAGAAACACGGATACGAGGTTAGGGCGTTTACAGCCTTCGAGATTTCTTTGCTGTGAGGCGGATAAGACGGTCGAACAGACGATCTGAGAGAAGATGTCGGAGGAGAAGTAAGGGTTTAGCGCCTAAGCCTGCGACATACCGTGTTTTTGGCTGATCTGTCGTCACGGCCTTGACGATGGTGTTGGCGATGAGTTCAGGAGCTGATTGATAACGGCGGCTGAGTGTGCCGGTTATGGTTTGGGCCATCGCGTGTGCTTGGGCAGCGTAGGGCCCGTGACCAGAGGTCTTGAGGAGTTTTGCTGCGGCAATGTCGGCCCATTCTGTTTTAATGCCTCCGGGCTCAATAATGACGACATGAATGCCGAAGGGCGCCACTTCTAGGCGTAAACAGTCGCTGAGCGCTTCAAGGGCGAATTTACTGCCATGATACCACCCGCCGAGCGGTGTATAAATTTTCCCACCGATAGATGAGACGTTGATGATGGTGCCGGATTTTTGCCTGCGCATATGAGGCAGGGAAAGTTGTATGAGGCGCATAGCGCCAAAAACATTAACGTCGAACTGGGCCCGTGCTTCCTCTAGAGGAATATCCTCAAGGGCGCCGTAAGCGCCATAACCTGCATTATTGACCAGAATATCAAGACGGCCAGATTGGGTCATAATATGGGTGATCGCCGCATGTCGGGAGGTTTCGTCCGTTACATCTAACGAGAGTATATGAATCCCTAAACGGCTCATGGGCTCCATGCGTTCAATACGCCGGGCTGCTGCGTAAACGATGTAGCCTTGTTGGAGGAGCTTTTTGGCGGTGACTTCACCAATACCGGAGGATGCGCCGGTGACGAAGGCAACTTTATAGGTCATGAAACAAGGTCTTCCTCAGACGGTTACCCTCTTCTGTGCGAGAGGATGATGTCCCGTCACGAGAGAGCCTCCTATAAGATGGACGCTTTAAAATTTCGATCAAGAAAATGATAGAGGCGTCTTCATAACGTTGCTGTGATGCGTGATGGAGAGAGGCTTAGGGGGTGGCTTCATAGGGGTCGGTAATACTGTTTTGAACGGCGTTAGCATCGCCGAGAGAGCCGGTGGCAAAGGCAAGGGAGGCGGCGGCGATGAGGGTTGTGTAATAGCTATCTGAGCGCATGATCGTAGCGTTAAAGAGGGATGTTTGTAGATCGAGAAGCCGCGTGACGGACCCTTCCCCCGTGTTATAGCTTGCTAAAGCCGCATCAAATGCTGTCTGGGCTGTGTGCTCAATTTTTTGGGCAGCTTGGTATGCGCTCACGCCGGTATGAAGCGTATTTTCTGCTGAGACAATGGATTGGACAGAATGGTAGCGTGTATCACGTAATTGGGCATCAGCACTATCGGCTTGGTCTTTACTCCGTTTGAGCTGTGCTTGCCGCATACCGCCATCAAAGATAGGCATTGTAATTTGCCCTAAAATGAGGCCGCCAAAGCCATTACCGTTTGCGCTGAACGGGGAGCTTCCAAGGCCGGAAAGGCCAAGATGGCCAACACCGTAAGCTGCATTGCCAGAAAGGGAGACTTTGGGAAGAAATTCAGCTCGAGCCGCTTGGATTTGACTGCGAGAGGCACGAGCTTTGGCGTAGGCAGCGAGAACATCGGGACGACGGGCAACGGACTCTTGCACCATTTTTTCGCTCAATGTGACGTCATGAACAGTTAAAGCGCGGTCGGCTTCCTTTTGAAGAGAGAGACGAGTTGTTGGAGAGATACCCATGGCTGTCATCAAGGCGAGGTAGTGGTTTTCTAGATCGCCACGTGTCTGGACTAAGTTAAGTTCCGCTTGTGCTGTGGCTTGTTCAGCGCGTGCTGTATCAATAACGGTGGCTTGCCCGTTTAGGAGGCGGGCTTTTACAGCGCGTTCAATAGCGCGTGTATTATGGAGTGCTTGTTCGATCAGGTGAATATGCGCTTCAATAGCGACGGTGAGGTAGTACGCTGACGTCACCTCATAAACAACTTTTTGATGGGCTCCTGTAAAAAGAATATTGCTTGCTAATGAATTCTGTTGGGCTGCGCTTATACTTGCAGAGCGTTTTCCAAAATCAAACAGAAGCCAGCTGAGCGAGAGCGCTTGGACTTCGCCCTCTCCTGAAATACGCGGGCTGCCATGCATGGTGGAGTTGCTGATATGCGTGTTGAGATAGCCGTACCCGCCTATAACGCTGGCGGTGAGTTGAGGGAGATAGGCTGCGCGGGTGAGACCTGTCGCTAATGCGCTGTCACGGGCTGCATTCCATGCAACACGCGTTGTCGGGTTGCTAGATTGAGCAATATCAACCAACTCAGGGAGAGAGTAGCTGTGGTCGGGTGGTAAATTGAGCGGCGTGTCTTGGTGAGGCAGGGTGTAATCGGTCGGAAGACGGTACCCCGGTGGTAAAGCCAGCCCTTTATGGCGGTGGAGATGCTGGGATTGAGGGGGCGTGATCATGCCATGCTCATCACTCGTAGCGGCCCATGGCTGATCTGGCGCGGGGGGAGCGTCATGGAGTGACGTTGTCGCGCAACCGCAAAGGAGGCAGAACAAAGCGCTTGGGAAGAGAGTAGAAAGAGCGTGTTTCATGAGGTGTGTAATCTTTGAGAACATCGGGCTGGTAAGGGTTTATTTGGTCTGCGGCTGTTCGTTCAAGAAATGATGGAGCGCAGTTGGGGTTTGATCCTTGGGGTAGGGGAAGCTGAGTAAATCTTCCATAAGTGTGGTCGCTTGAAGAAGCTGAGTGCGGTAGAATACGCGCTTCTGTTGCGAGGGATTGAAGGGCTGAGGTTCAAGGGTAGCATGAAATAAAGATTGCTCTGTCGCACCGATAAGCTCTTGTGCGCGTGAGGCGAGGACGATTTTCTCAAGTTCTGTAGAGGCTGTGTGTTCACCATGAAGGAGATTTTTGATCTTTTTTAGATTGTCATCAAGCGTATGAGCAGCACTCTTGGGCCAAAAATGCGTATAGACAACGTAGCTAATCAACAGCCCTATAAGAATACCGATAACCCGATCACGGGGGACTGTGATATCAGTCGCGGGTGTAAAATGGGTAAGATCAGAGAGGAAAAAGGCCAACATAATTTGTAGCCCTGCATAACTGATGCGTGGATCGCCATATTTAATCCATCCCCCAAAGATGAGCACACAGCCGATCATAAGGAGGAGTTGGGCGATATTGGTTAGATGTTGCAAAATGAGAATGATCCCTAAAATAGCGAGAGAGCATCCAATAAGGGAACCAATGATACGCAAATTTTGTTTCACACGCACTTCCCCAATAGTGGGAAGGGAGACGACAAAGCACGTAATGATACAGGTGTGAATTCCAGGCCAGTTGAGGGCTTTGTAGGTCACAATACTGATTAACACCGCAAGAGTGCCCTTGAGGGCAAAATGAATATGGTCAATGTTTGTAAATGCATCAGGTAGGAAGAACTTAGGCGGTGGAGGAGAGGGGGGCAATGTTTCTTCTGATGGGTCACTAAAACGAGCGATCATAGCGCACATTTTACCCAAAATTGGATGATCAATGGAGGGAGGGGTTATGTGGCGAGGATAGGCATCTTCATCAAAACAGTGCGCCATATCGTCTAGTAACTGGGCGAGTTTTTCCTTTTCTTCTTGATGAGTGGTGGTGTGATGGCGGGCCATATTATCGGTGAGCGTTAAAAGGCCAAAACTATGAATAGCCGATTGACGCAGACAGTTGAGATCATGGGGAGACCAGAGCTTTTCTTTGGTCGCCAAAGCAACATTTGTGAGCATGCTTGATGTCCCTTGGTGGAGGATATCATGCACTTCTTCATTCAGCTTACGATCCGTTGGAGAACGCATCAGCCGTGCGGCTAAATGAAGACGATAAGAAATGCGCTCCATAAGAAGCGTGCGCGGTGAGGGGGAAACAAGGAGGCCAAAGACGATAATAATGAGGGCCGCAATCATAATGTCCCACCACGAATAAAGGACAAAGCGGGCAATCTTATCGCCGTTCGAGACGCTATCCAGGGTGATCAGTAGGTATGAAAGAATAATCCCACAAACAATTCCGATCATTTTTAATTTACTAGCGGATCCTAAGAACAGAAATAAAAAGCTAAGTGCTAAATTAATAAAAAGGGTCATAAAGTAATTATTAACCCTTAAAATGGCACCAAAAAGTGTTAGAAGTGATGAAAAGGTGAAAAAGATAATAACAGTTTTGCCGACCACAAAATTTGTCATGCGATCTTCTTGCCAGACCCCAGCGACGATAATGGGAATCAGATCCATCGCTGGAAGCTGCCATGTTTCGCCAATGAGAATACCAAATAGGGCCGCAACGGTCATACGTAGTGTAAAGCCCAGCCGTCCCGGTGTTGGGCGGGTGATGAGCCGTCTAGCCCGCCCCCATGAAAGGTAAGCGGGTTGAATGATGGGTTTAATGACAGGCTGCGCCATAGAGTATTTCAACATCAGCTGTAGCGCCCATACGTAGAAGGTCTGGTGCTGTTGATGGATCGAGATGAACACGGACAGGGAAACGCTGGGAAACGTGCACCCAATCCATCTGGCGTTCTACATAAGGAAGATTCTGGGGCTGGGTAGCCATTTGGTCGGTTTTAACCCCCCACCCAATGCTTTCGACGCGCCCCTTAATGGGGGCTTGCCGGTCAATCATTGAATAAACGGTTGCACAGGCTCCAGGTTTGACGGGGCGTAAATTAATTTCACGAATATTTGCGATGGCGTACCAATCATCACTACTGACGATCGTGAAGAGGATTTGATTGGCTGCAAGGACTTCCCCTTCTTTGACATCCAAGCTCGTGATGTAGCCATTAACGGGCGAACGAACGGTTGTCTGCCGAATATTATAGTGTGCGCGTTCTACTGCCGCTTGTGCTTCATCACGAGAGGCGAGAGAACGCTTTAAGTCACCAATGGCGGTGTGAGAGGCTTCATCGGCATGTCGAGCTTCTGAAAGGGCATCATTGGCACCATTGAGCTTTGTGAGCGCTTGGTCATAGTCTTGCCATGAGATGTAATGTTTTTCCGCAAGAGGCTTAAGACGTGTGACAGTGCGGCTGAGGAGATCACGCTCATCCTCGGCATTATGCAACCGCTTTAGGCTAGACGCTGCATTGTTGACGCGTACCTTGAGTTGACGTTCGGCTTCTTCAAGGTTGGCTTGAGCAAGGCCGAGATTGGCTTCAGCCTGATGTAGGGCAATCTCATAAGGTTCTGGATCAATTTGGTAGAGAAGATCGCCTTTATGGACGAACTGATTGATCCGGATGGGGAGTGTCTTGAGGCGTCCGCCGACGAGCGCACCGACATGAACTGTGTCGGCATATAATGTGCCGCTATCGGTCTCTGGATGATGATAGGAATCATACTCGACATAGAAAGCGGCTCCGAGGGCTGCTGCTATGCAAAGAGCTGCAATGATAAGCCCCAAAGGCTTTTTGCCAGAGAGATGGACACGTTCCATAAATTAGGCTCCGAAAAGACAAACCCATAGGATAAGCCCGACAAGACTCCCAAGGGATACATAGGTAAAAAGTCGGAGACTTAAGAAGGAATCAATATTGAGAGCGAGAAACAGCGCACGAAAGAGAATCGCACTGATCACCCCAATAAATAGGCAGGTGAGCCAGCCGGGAAAGTAAGCACCTGCGATGGGAAAGCTGGTCGCTCCCTGTAAAAAACATCCTCCTAGGAAAAGAGGAAGGCCAAGTGGAAAGGCGGTACGAACGATCGGCCAGACGGTTGGCGTGTTCTGAGGAGAGCGGTCGTGAGGCATTCAGGCTTTCAAGGAACAAAGGACACGGCATCCCTATTGTACTCCCTTCGAGACAGAAAGAGAGCTCAAGACAGGTGCACGTGTCAGCAATGGCGACATTCCTTTTTCTCAGAAAATGACCGATCGGTCAAGGAAAAATATCACGCTGTGCCTTTACGACGTTTCTTTTCTGCAGGAGGCGAGTGAAAGGGTGAGGTTCATGAGCTGTTACCAAGGGAGAAGAGATTTTGAGAGCTCTTTGGCCTCTTTGGGAGACATGCCAAGATCATTACGATGCCACCATCCACCGCCAAGAGATTGGAATAACCCGACCGTATCGGAAAAACGGGCGGTCTTATCTTGAGCGACAGAAAGCTCGTCTTGAGCAACCGCGAGCTTAGATTGGAGGAGGTCAATTTCGCTATTATCGCCAAGGCGATGTTGAGCTTGGGCAATTTTATAAGACTCTTGCGCGGCTTCGAGCCCTTTTTGGTCGGCCAGCAAGGTGTCGCTGTCAAATTCTACGGCATGCAGACTATTGGCGACATCACCGATCGCACTGATGACGGTTGATTTATAATATTCGTTGGCTTGTAGGAGGCTGTCGCGTGCTTCACGTTGGGCATGTAGGAGTGACCCACCTTGGAAGATCGGCTGTGTAACAGTGGCAGCGATATCCCAGTTGCCATATCCAGGTTTAAAGAACTGGCTCATATGGCCGACCGCTTCGCCTGGCAAAGCACTCAGCTGCACATTGGGCAGCCGATTGGCAATGGCGATCCCTACCTGTGCGGCCGCTGCTTGGATTTGAGCGCGGGCGGCTTCAACATCAGGGCGATGTGACAGCAGGGTAGCAGGAAGTGTGACGGGGAGCTTCTCTGGGAGTGTAAAGTCATCTAACTCAAAAACGGGTAGATCCACATTGGGGGTGCTACCAATCAGCGTTGCGATTTGGTCACGTGTTTGGGCAAGCTGGTTTTTGAGAGGGGGAAGATCCGCTTCAATTTGTGCTAAAGCGTCGCGTTGGACGAGGAGGCTTTGACGAGAGACATCGCCCGCACCAAATTGAGACCCTCCAATAGAGAGCATTTTGGTTTGCTCTGAAATTTGAGCTTCTTTCGCGCGGATTTGCGCGCGTAATCCAGCTTCCGTAATCGTGGCTGTGACAAGGTCAGACACCATCGTGAGGGCTGTTGCCTCAAGCTGGGCATGTTGGATGTCTGCTTGTGCACCGCCGGCTTTAATGGCTTGGCGTGTTCCCCCCCAAAGGTCAGGCACATAGCCGATATTGAGCTGAGCGGTATGGAGGTTATACAGCCAGCTATTATTGTTTGGGACGGGGGAGAGCGTTTTAGAGGTTTTGTTGCGTGAGGGAATAAATTGGGCTGAAATGCTTGGATAAAGGGCAGCCCCTTCCACGCGCCGCTGTTCCCAAGCAGCCTTAAGAGAATTTTGCATAGCCTTTAACGATTGGTTGTTGGCCAAGGCTTGCTCAACAAGCTGGTTAAGCTTGGGGTTTTTGAAGACTTCCCACCATTTCCCGGGGATATCCATCCCTGTCACAAAGTCCTGACGCCGAAGGATGGAGCTTCCTGCCGTGCGGCCAGACGTATGGGCCATAGATTGGGCTGTATAGCCGGCTTTATCAGGCAGTGGCGGGGTATCACCTTTAGGCCCTACCATACACCCGCTGAGAGCGCAGAGCAGAAGCGGAAGCCCCCAACGTGTTTTGCGGGAAGAAAGAGGAGAGGAGGCGTGAACCAAAGGATGGGACATCTTATTCTTCTCCCTCGCTTTGAGCAGCGGTTTTGGTGCGACGAGCAACATATTCTTCTAAATGGCAGAAGCTGACGGGAAGAATGAAAAGAGTCAGCAAGGTTGCAATGCCCAACCCACCGACCACAACAGTGGCGAGCCCGCGCTGAACGTCAGTGCCAACACCCGTTGCGACGGCAGCGGGAAGCATCCCGACGCTCGCCACTGTAGCTGTCATCAGCACGGGGCGGAAACGCTCGGTTGCTCCTATGCGCGTTGCGGTGCGAATATCGTGCCCTTCTTCGCGGTGGCGGTTAATGCTGGAGACCATGATAATCCCGTTTTGGATCGCCACACCAAAGAGGGCGATAAATCCGACCGCTGTTGCGATATTGAGCGTTTCTTGGCGCAGATGCAGGGCAATCAGCCCGCCTAAGGTCGCCAGCGGCACAATGCTGAGAATAAGCACAGCTTGGCGGATTTTCTTAAACTCTGCATAGAGGAGGCCGAGCATGACGGCGAACATAATGCTCAAGGCGATAATGAGGCGCTTTTGTGCTTCTTGCGCTTGTTGGAAAGAGCCAGCCCATTCCAAACGATAATGCTGATGGTCAAAAGAGACATCCCGGTCAATCCGCGCTTGAGCGTCTGCGAGATATTGGGACATGGGGCGGCTGCCATTATCAACTTGGAGGGTGATTTCTCGTTCGTTCATTTCATGAGCGATGTTGCTCTCCCCCATATGAAGCTTGATGGAAGCAACATCACCAAGGGTCACCACTGCGCCGTCTGATGTAGCGAGTGGAAGCTGCTTAATCATCTCAAGGTTTGAGCGATGAGGCGTATCAACATGAAGGGTCGCATTGTAAAAACGATCGCCTTCAATCACCGTCGTTAACGGCCCATCGCCAATAGCATTATTAATAACATCGGAGACATCGGACACATTGAGGCCGTATCGTGCAGCCTGACGGCGGTTAGCCGTAATGGCGATTTGCGGAATGGGCGGTTCTTGGAAGATGGCGGCTTGAACCGTACCCGGCACTTGCCAGAGGGTTTTGACGACATGCTGCCCAATACGGCGCAACTCGTTAAAATCATCACCATAAATACGCATGACCAGAGGACTATGAGCGCCGCCCATGAGGTCACTGATATTATCTTCCATTGGCTGGCTGATCGAAAAGCTAATACCGGGAACCTTGGACAAACGCGCACGAAGACGCGTGACAAATTCTGCCTTACTCTCTCGGTCAGGCCATTTGTCATAAGGGATAAGCCCGACAGGAACTTCCATATGAGACGGCGTCCATGGATCAGTCCCATCATCAGAGCGACCCAGTTGGGTAATAGCGTAGGATGTTTCAGGAAATTCGCGGACAGCATGGCGTACTTCGGCGGCGATTTCCTGCCCTTTTTCAAGAGAAATGCCAGTTGGCATTTGCACTTGCAGCCATAACGCCCCTTCATCCAGAGGGGGCAAAAACTCCCGCCCAGTGCTCACGCCAAGAATAATGACGAGCACTAAAGCAATACCAGCGACGGAGAAAACGGCATAAGAATGACGCAGGGCCGTTTGTAGGGCTGCGTCATAACGGTGATGGAGCCATTCAAGTGGGCGATTATGCCATGTTTTATGGGGCTTACGAAGCGCTAGGAAGGTGAGTGTTGGGGTAAGGGAGAGCGCGCATAGCAAGGCCCCTAGGAGAGCAAAGCTCACCGTATAGGCCATAGGGCGGAAGATTTTTCCCTCACTGCCTGAAAAGGCAAAAAGTGGGCTGTAGGCAACAATAATAATGAGGGTAGACGCAAAAATGGCCCGTCCTGCACGGCGGGTCACATCAAGCACAGTCTTAGAATCAAGCGGTTCTGTGGCGTGTTCTTCACGAATACGAAGGATAACCTCCGTTACCACAATAGCCCCATCAACGATCACGCCAAAATCCACTGCACCGAGGGAGAAAAGATTGGCGGCCATGCCACAAGAGCGCATGAGGATAAACGCGAAAGCGAGCGCAAAAGGAATGGTGACGGCGGTAATAGCGGCGCTTCGGAGGGAACCGAGAAAGAAGGAAAGGATGACGAGGACAAGAATAATCCCTTCCGTAATCGTTTCCCCAACTTTAGCGGTGGTGTTCTGAACCAGATTATCGCGGTCAATATAAGGGACGATGCGCATATGCATCGGGGCGAGCTGTTTTTGGAGTTTGTCGATTGTTTTGTGCAGATTATCCAAAACGAGGGAGGGATTTTCCCCGCGTAGCATGGTGACAACACCTTCAATCGTATCGGGGTTGCCGTTCTTGCCGAGCATCCCTTCACGGACTTGATGGCCAAACTCAACATGGCCGAGATCATGCACAAAAACAGGAATACCATCATGATGAGCGACAACAATGTCGCTCAGATCGGCAAGAGAATGGATCTGGCCGATACCACGAACAATGTATGATTGCTCTCCTCGGGTGACGCGTCCTCCACCTGCATTTACATTGCTATTGCGGATCGCATTCATAATATCGCTTAAAGCGATGCTGTAGCGAATAAGAGCGTTTGGGTTGAGAATGAGCTGGTATTCGCGTGTGAAACCACCGAAATTGTCAATATTTACAATGCCAGGGATACGCTGAAGTGTTGGGATCACCGTCCAGCGTTGGACATCTGACAGCGCCATGAGGTTTTGGTCGTCAGACTCCAACGTATAGCGATAGATCTCGCCACTGGGGCCGGAAATGGGGCCAAGAGAAGGTTGCGCGCCATTGGTGAGCTGGAGGCTGGCAAGCTGTGTTTGCACTTGCTCACGAGCTAGGTAGATGTCCGTTCCTTCACGGAAAATAAGCGTGACGAGGGAGAGGCCAAATGTGCTGCTTGAACGGCTTTCTTCTACACCGGGGACGCTTGCAAGGCCGCGTTCAACGGGTGTTGTGACCTGTTTTTCCATCTCTTCGGCGGCAAGGCCGGGCATTTGCGTGGTGACCAGCACGCTGGTTGGGCCAATGTCAGGATAAGCCTCAACAGGAATTTGCTTCCACGCGACAGCACCGGCGATCGCGAGGAAGAGGGAGAAGAAGAAAACAGCTTTCCGACGTTCAAAACACCAGGAGATAAAGCGTTCAATATGCATGGGCCGTTCTCCCGGCTTAGTTGTCGTTTAGTAAGATAGCGCCATGGGTGATAATGCGGTCATGGTTACTTAAACCAGAGAGAACGCTGACATTATCCCCTTCATCGTAACGGATACCAACCGTACGGCGTCGATAGACATTGGCCGCGGTTTCAACAAAGACAGAAACTTCATCATTATTCATGAGAAGTGCTGTTTTGGGGATTTGTAGATACGTCTGACTTGGAATACTGAGAGACGCTGTCGTGAATTGACCAGGGCGTAACATCCCTTGTGCGTTTGAACAGCGCAGGTACAGGTTCAAACGTCGCGTGTCTGTGCGTAAGGTTGGGTCACGTGTTGTGATAGGGCCCGAGCATGTTTGTCCGTCAAAAGGTGCGCTCAATGTCATGGTTGGGCGAAGTTCTGACAACATGCTTTCAGGCACGCTGGCAGAAATCCACACATCTTGTGTATCAACAAGGGTCATCAGTGCTGATGTTGGATCAGTCACATTTTGCCCAACACCAATGGAAACGGTACCGATCGTGCCTGTAAAGGGGGCAATAATGGGTTGGTACCCTTCTGCACTGCTGGCCCCAAGAGCCTGAAGGCGTTCTTGCGCACGATGGGCTTCTGCTTGTGCTTGCTCGAGGTCATTTTGAGCAGACTGCATGTCTTTTACAGCATTGCCCCCAGCGGACAAGACAGCCGTTGCACGACGATAGGCTTTGCGCGTTAGGGCCAGGGTTGCTTGAGCTTTGCGCTGGTCTGACCATGCCTGCGCGAGGTCTCCAGAATAAAGCACAGCGAGGACATCGCCTTTTTGAACAGTCTGCCCTGGCTGCACATGAATATCGGCGACCCGGCCAGAGACAGGTGTATAAATATTAATACTTCGTCCGGGGACGGCAATGACTTGGGCAGGTAGCTCAATATGATGCGGTGAGGCGGAAAGCGTGACAGGCTCGATGATTAAGCGTTTATGAAGGGGGCTGCCGACTCTCACACGAAGCGTGTCACCATCTTGTGTGACCATGGGGGCTTCAGGCGAGACTTCATGCGGGTGGTGAGTGAAACGCCAGAATTGCCAACCGCCGAGAACGATCAGCAGAAACAGCACGATCAGAGTGATAAGTGAACGCGATGCGCGCATGTCATGGTTCCTGCTTCTGTGATCAGAAAGACGCATTCTTCTGCCATGATATGGATATTATGTCACGGTTCCATAACTGAAACATTTGTCATGTTTGCTAGAGATAATGAGGAGTAACATGACAATTTGTTTAAATAATAAAAAGGCAGACTCTTGTCAGAGAGTCTGCCTTTTATGGTCTGCGGGTATTCCCAAGACCTTAGAAGCGGTAGCCGATACCTGCAGCCACAACCGTTGGGTTGATGCTATCATGTGCATGTACGCGACCAACAGCACCAGAGTTGTGATGGTTGATGTGGATGGGTGTATCAAGCAGGACAATCTGTTTGATATCGAAGTTGAAGAACCAATTGCCAACAACCTGATAGTCAAATCCGAGGTTGAAGCTTGGCCCAACCGTTGGGTTAAGCTTCAGCTTGTTAAATGTGTTGTTTCCCAAGCCAAGATTATTGTGGGCAGCGCTCGTATTGTGGAAGAAGGCCACCGTAATCCCGATACCGGCATAAGGATTAAAGCGTTTATGTGGGCGGAAATGCCAAGCCAGTGTTAGCGTTGGTGGCAGCACCCAGAAGCTACCAACATCGACATTGCCAGCTTTGGTGCCGACAGCCTTGGCTTCATGACGTGTGGAAGCAGCGATGGCGTCAAGGGAGATATGGTCAGTGAAGAAATATTCAAAGGTGAATTCAGGAGCCGCTTGGTTCGTTGCATTTAAGTGCCCTTGGCGCCCATTGAGGGGGGCTGGGGCATTGCGAAGGTTCACAGATGAATGGGTATTGTTGGTAATCAGACCCATCGCAGAAAGGCGGACAATGAAATCGCCCTTACCGAGACCAACCTTTGTGCCTGGGCAGTTTGCGAAGAGGCAGTTTGCAGGATAGCGCGTTTTAGGAGCCTGAACATGAAGGTTCACATCCGGAGCGGCTTGCATAGGGCTGGTTGTGGCGGCTGTGGCACTTGTCGCTTGAGGGGCGTTAGCCAAAGCAAGAGAGGAAGAGGCAAGCAGTCCGAAAGCGGCGCAAGCCGTTCTAAAGAGTGAGCGTTTCATAGCGCGGTGATGTCCTGACCCTAAGTGCGATAATATCTTGATGAAACCAGACGATGTGATGCAAAGAGCATTAAGCTTTTTTAAGTTCCTTGATCTAGATCAAAAATGATATAAAAACCGATAACAGTTATCGGTTGTGTTATTTTTGCACCAGCGACCACTCCCGTTAGAAGGGGATAAATTATTATAGGGAACAGGCATGGTGACATCCATTACCAGTGATGCAGTACGTGAGCGATGCGCCCACTGTCCTGGCCGATCGCACAGCATTTGTAATGTGATTGACGATGATGAACTGCCGATTTTGGTGGCGGAGTCTGCACGGGTGCAGGTTGCAAAGGGGCGCGCTTTTATTGAAGAAGGCACGCCGGCGCATGAGTTTTATGTTTTAACAGAAGGGCGCGTAAAACTTTTTAACCTCCTACCTGATGGTCGGAGGCAAATTGCAGGCTTTGCAGAATGTGGTGACTTTCTTGGGCTTGCGGCCGTGGATAGCTACGCTTTTAGCGCTGAAGCGATCTGTGACGTGACACTTTGTCGTTTTTCTCATTCGGGGATTGACCGTCTTACACAGCGTTTTCCGCATTTAGAGCACCGTTTGCGTGATGAAGCATCGCGTGAATTAACTATTATGCAACGCAGGTTGGTTTTATTAGGGCGCAAGACAGCACGTGAACGTCTTGCAACTTTCTTGATTGAGCAAAGCCTTCCTCCTTGTTGTGCGGCACCTGACTTATTGGAAAAGGAAGAAAAACCGATTAAAATCAAGCTGTTAATGTCCAGGACAGATATTGCTGATTATCTTGGCATGACAATTGAGACGGTGAGTCGCACCTTGGGGGTTTTCAAGAAAGAAAAACTGATTACGGTACAGGGGGTAACGGCAGTAACGTTATTAGCGCCGCACCGTCTTCGTGCTATTGCTGAAGGGAACGGTTAAGCTCTAGTCTTAATATCTGTGCTGCCGTTTTGTGTTTTTCTAACGAGGAGAATGTCATGAACATTCGTGCTCTTTTTTCTGCGTCAATTCTTGCGTCATCTTTAGCTGTGCTTCCACAGGCTCATGCTGATGATAATGGTGTTTTTTCATCAATTGCTTCTGCAAGCAACAAGCTTCAAAGCCAGTATAATAATCTGACTAATCTTGAGCAGAGCCATGAAAAGACGCTGGATGCTCTGAAAGCGAAGTATGAAAATGCTTCCGAGAAGCAGCGCGCTAAGCTGAAAAAGCGTATCAATTCTGTGCAATCCAAAATTGATGCAGAGAAAGAGAAGCTGAACGCTAAGAAAGAGAAGCTGAGCCAGCTGAAGGATAAGATCCAGAACGCACCAGACGATGTGCGTCAGAAAGCACAGAGCCAGCTGAACAACTGGAAGTCTCAGGGGCAGAATCAGGTTGATTCCCTGAAGAACCAGGCACAGGGTCAAGTTGACCAAGCTAAACAGAGAGCACAGGGTGCTGCTGCCGGTGCCGTTGGGAAGGCTTTGGGTGGCCTATAAGAAAGTTTAGGCGAGTTTTCTCTCGTTAAAAGTTTTCTCGGCCAAGGGCGCCTTCCAGAGGGAGGCGCCCTTGCTCTTTTGGAGGCTTTTAACCATATAGAGGGGAGACGAAACTTAGACGTTCTCGGGGCAGGGTGAAAATCCCTACCGGCGGTGAGAGCAGTATGTATTGCTTAAGCCCGCGAGCGCTCTCTGGTTTAGCTAGAGAGGACAAGCAGATCTGGTGTGATTCCAGAGCCGACGGTGATAGTCCGGATGAGAGAGAACGCTCTCCGACCTGTGGAGGTTGGTCGTGTTGGGGTGTGTCCTCAGCTCGTGCTGACATTTATAGGGGAGGAAGGCGTACCGTCGCCGCGGACGTCCCTAAAGATAGGGACAGAGATCATGACCGTGTCTCAGCAGGCACAGTGCCAGGATCAGACTGAAGCCATACGAGCAGGCTTTGAGTTGGCACTTAAAAAGACGATTCCTACATTAGGCGCGACTGCGCCTAACCCTTCCGTTGGCTGTGTGTTACTTGACCAAGAGGGCCGTGTGCTCAGCGTTGGTGTGCATGAAGCCGCTGGTCAGCCACATGCGGAAGTCATGGCGTTAGAGCAAGCGTATCAAGAAGGCACGTTAGAGCGTGCCCATACGGCTCTCGTGACGTTAGAACCCTGTGCCCATCATGGGCGCACCCCCCCATGTAGTGAGCGTTTGCGGCAGAGCCCTGTACAGGCTGTGTGGATTGGCGCGCGAGACCCCAACCCTGTTGCTGCCGGTGGCGGTGCGTCGTTAGCGCAAGGGGAAGGGGCAAAAAGGGTCGTCTTTCTAGACGATAAGCCCGCCTACCGAGAGATTGCGCAACAATGTCGCGCTTTACTTGCTCCTTTTTCCTGTCGGGTGACCAAGGATCGGCCCTGGTTGACCGTTAAGCAGGCGCTGGATCATTCGGGCAGTATGATCCCTCCTAAAGGGACAAAAACGTTCACATCGCCTCAATCTCTGCTTTTTGCACATCACATACGCCGTGCGACTGATGCGGTTATCACCGGCATTGGCACTGTTTTAGCGGACGACCCGTCTTTTACAGTGCGTCACCTGCCTGATCATGCGCATCGTCACAAACGGTTGTTGATTGTGCTGGGCCAGCAAGGGCGTTTGCCAGAAGAATGGCGCAAGGCGCGAGAGCGTGATGGCTTTGACGTGCGAGTTTGTTCATCGCTTGAGGCTATGTTGGTAGCCTTACGCGATTATGGGGCGAATTGGGCGCTTATTGAGGCAGGGCCAAGCGTGTTGCGTTCTATCAAAGAGGCGAACTTGTGGGATGACTGGCTGACTATTCATCAGCAGGCAAATGACCATGATGATCGGCTGTCATGGCAGATGCGTGATGGTTCACAGAAAGATATGAGCCCGCTCTCTTTGTTGCATATTGGGGGAAAGTAAGATGTTTTCAGGCATTATTGAACAGGTTGGACAGGTCTGCGAGGCGACAGTCCGTGAGCAGGCGATGGATTTGCAGATTGATAGTCATTTTACAGATTTGACAGAGGGTGAGAGCATCGCTGTTAACGGAGTCTGCCTGACAGCGACCCAGTTTAATGACAAGGGTCGTGTAAATTTCCATCTGAGTGGCGAAACGCTTGCACGGACAGCGCTAGGGCGCCTCAAAAAAGGAGCGTCCGTTAATTTAGAACGGGCTGTATCGCTTAATACGCGTCTATCGGGTCATATTGTGCAAGGCCATGTGGATACGATCGCCGTGTTAACGTCGGTGGAAAAAGCAGGTGAGTCCTACAAGCTTCATATGTTTATTCCACAAGAGCTACGGCGTTATGTGGTGGAAAAAGGGTCCATCACGTTAGATGGGATTAGCCTCACGGTGAATCACCTTCATGATGGGCAGTCGCATGAGGGTGTGCAGGGTTTTGAGATCGGTCTGATGATTATTCCGCATACATGGACGCATACAGATCTTTCGACATTGTCAGTGGGGGATGCTCTGAATGTTGAGGTCGATATGATGGCTAAATATGTGGAGAATCTGTTGCGGTTCTCTCCAGAGGATGCCGTGCGTCGCCTTGGGGGAGAGGGATAATGAAACAGCTTTCTCCTTCTCTAAAAGCAGCTATTGCCGCCGTGCGTGCGGGGCGTATGGTGGTGATGGTTGATGATGAAGACCGGGAAAATGAAGGTGATTTAATCCTTCCTGCGCAGTTTGCGACGGCTGAAGCGATGACGTTTATGGCCCGTCAGGCGTGCGGGCTTATCTGCTTGTCGTTGGAAGGCGAGCAAATTGACCGTCTCGGATTGCCGCCAATGGTTGAGCACAATAAAGATCCGCGCGGGACGGCCTTTACAGCGTCTATTGAGGCCGCAACGGGTGTTACGACCGGGATTTCGGCCGCAGATCGTGCGCGGACGGTGCGGGTTGCAGCAAACCCTGACGTGCAACCGGGCGAGATTGTCTCACCAGGGCATATGTTCCCTCTTCGTGCCAACCCTCATGGGGTGATGGCGCGGGAAGGCCATACAGAGGGAGCTGTCGATTTGATGCGCCTTGCTGGGCTGCTTCCAGCGGGCGTTATCTGCGAAATTATGGCTGAAGATGGCACGATGATGCGCCTGACAGCCTTGCGTCAGTATGCCAAGCGTCATGGGCTGCCGTTGATCAGTATTGCAGAGATGCGGTCATGGATTGCTCTGCATGGTCGTGGTGATGTGGGAGAGGTTGAGGCGGTATTACCTCAGGAAGAACTCTCTGAGCATGCTGCACTGGCTGTCGCGAATTTACCAAGTGTCTGCGGTGGGGCTGATCTCAAAGTTCATGCCTTTCGTTCTGCTGATGGTGTAGAGCATCTAGCGCTTGTCAAAGGAGATCCGACGCAGGGAACGCCTGTCGTGCGGTTGCACTCTGAATGTGTGACGGGTGATGCGCTTGGCTCTCTGCGTTGTGATTGTGGGCCGCAATTGCGCGAAGCGTTGCGCCGTGTATCTCAAGCGCAAAGTGGTGTGGTGGTTTATTTGCGTGGCCATGAAGGGCGTGGCATCGGATTGGTGAATAAAATCCGAGCTTATGAACTGCAAGATCAGGGCATGGACACGGTGGACGCGAATGAAGCGCTTGGTCTTCCTGTCGATGCACGACAATGGGACGTTGGTACTGGCATTTTACGTGCTCTGGGGGTGACATCGCTGCGCTTGTTAACCAACAACCCTCGGAAAGAACAAGGATTGCGTGACGCTGGGTTTGATGTTGAGGCGGTGGAGCGTTTGGACGTGCCATCTAATCCGTTTAATCGCCATTATTTAGAAACAAAAAGAACCCGTATGGGTCATTTTTTGCAGGAGAGCTAAACGATGAGTAAGCATATTGCGACGGCGCCAGAAGGGCTTATTTTGTCTCCGTCCCCTAAGATCGCGCTTGTGGTCAGTCGTTTTAATACTGATGTGACAGGTGGCCTCAAAAAAGGGGCGCTCGCTTGGTTGTCTGAGCATCACATCGACTCTGTTGATTGTTACGACGCACCAGGTGCATTTGAACTCCCTATCATGGCGCAGCGTTTAGCGCAGACGGGGCGTTATGAAGGGGTTATTTGTCTTGGTTGTGTGATTAAGGGGGATACAGCTCATTTTGAGTTTATCTCGCTAGGGGCTACGGTAGGTTTGATGCAGGCCCAGTTGGCAGCAGAAACACCGATTTCATTTGGTATTTTAACGACGTATTCGGAGGAGCAAGCAGTACTGCGTTCACGCGATGATGCCCATAATAAGGGGCGGGAGGCCGCGGCTGCTTGCGTGGAGACAGTGTCATTCCTACGGGAAACGCCGAAATCCTAACAATAATTTAGGTATTAATCCGAGGGATTCTATTGAGAATTCTCCCTCATTTGCTAGGTTTTGCGCGTTCTTAACCCGAAAGTGAGGAAAATCGCCTGTGATTGATGCTCGTATCTATGTCAGTCACACGAAGGCGTGCCCGGTATTGGGTAATGATCTGTTTGTGCCGCTCCAGGCGGGGCGGCAGCAGGCTGATGAGGCTCTGCCAGATATGGTGGGGGACGATACGGGCGACCATATATCCGACCGTTACTCTCAGTGGGGAGAGCTAACCTCTCTCTACTGGGTGTGGAAAAACACCCAACATGAGTATGTCGGCTGGATGCGGGCAGCGCGGCTGCTCTCTCTTGTCAAAGGTGGAGAAGATGGCGCCTTAGAAGGGTTTTCGCAGCGCTCTATTCGGCATTATGGATGGACGTTAGCGGGGGCACGCTCCCTTTTAAAGCACTACGATATTGTTGTGCCGCGGGCTTATGATGTGCAAGAGATTACCGTGTTACAAGAGGTTGAAACGCCGCATGCCCTTTACGTGCGTGAGGGCGGGACAGCGCAAGAAATCGCCCTTTTGTTAAGGATCATTGAGGAGCTTTATCCAGAAAAATACATTCATGCGTTAGAGTTTTTCTATGGGTACTCGATGAGGCCTTGGAATCTGTTTGTGATGAAACAAGAGCTCTTTCAGTCCTATGGAGCGTTTCTCTTTTCCGTCTTAGAAGCGTTTAAGAGCCGTCATGATATGGAAGGGCATATTGGCTGCCAACGTCATAATTGGACTTTTCTGGCGGAATGCCTCTTAAATATCGACATTATCTATCGTTTAGCGGTAGAGCCAAGTTTAAAGTTGCGAGAGCAGCCTATCCTTTTTGTGGATGGCAATGATCTCTCTTTTGACCGTCGGAAGGTTCTTTCTCAGCAAGCGGCGCATGCACGGGCGATCAAGACAGCATCCCCTAAAGAGGTGGAATATGGTGGGCACGTTCATATTGTTCTGTCGTTTAATGACCGGTATTTAAAGCCTGCTTGTGCGACGATAAACTCCATACTCACTCATACGGCCAATAAGAACGATATTACCTTTTATGTGCTTCATGATGAGGGGCTTTCTCAATCAACTATACATAGAATGGAAGATATTTATGAGGGTGAGGTTCATTTCTATTTTATAAAAGTAGAGGATAACTTTGTTCATAAATTTCCTCTGAATAGAAAACATATTAATGTAAATGCTTATTATAGACTCATACTTCAAAATATGATTCCCCATCATATTGATAGGATAATATACTTAGATACTGACACAATTATTTGTGGTAATATCATTGATTTATGGAATTTTAATTTGAACAATAATATCATTGCCGGCGTTCTTGATGAAAGTGGCATTGTCTGCTCGTGGCGTCTTTGGGGCGCTCACATGAATGATAGGTACATTAACTCGGGAGTTCTTCTTCTTGATCTTAAACAGGCACGCGAAAAATATGGGAATCTTGATTTCCTATATGCGCGATCATTCTATGAGAATGACGTTAATATCACGATGCAGGATCAAGATATTCTCAATATTGCCTATAAAGATGATATCGCTCTGCTCCCTTTAAATTGGAACGTGCCTTCGTCCGCTTATTATAGAAAGAGCGCTCATTCTGATGGGGATTACGAGGGGCGAGAAAACGTCTTCTCAGACCAAGAGCGTCAAGATGCGGTCAATCATCCAAAGATTATTCATTTTACGGGAAAGCAAAAACCGTGGAAGTTTAATAGTATGCACCCGCTTAAAGCGCTCTTTTGGTCACATTTGAGGAGGAGCGTTCGTCTTTCTTTGAGAGAATATCTTCTCTCTCTTAACAACGCTATAACCATCAAAAAAGGCGAGGTGATACTGCGGCGGAATAGGGATTTTACGACGTTGTTTTCAATAGAAAATCTTAAGAGAAACTCATAAGAGCAGAGCGAAAAGGTATTTATGATGATGTATAACAGTGCGGGTGAGGGTTAGATCATGTCACTTATTGATGCTCGGGTCTATGTGCGGTACTCAGGAGACCATCCCGTCCTCAGCAATGATCTTTTCGTCCCCATTCAGGTTGATGAGGCGCATTATGAGCGGGGGTATGAGCAGTGGGGAGAGCTCGCCAACCTCTATTGGATGTGGAAGAATGTGCGTCACGATTATGTGGGGCTGATGCAAAATAGGCGTTATCTGTCACTTTCGTCGAAATGGAATGAAGACGGTGCTGTTGCTCGACTAGAAGGGGGGTTAGTGCACCGTCATGCGTGGACTCGGCGTGGTGCGACGACCCTTTTGCAATCATGTGATGTGCTTATCCCTCATCGTTATTCGCTAGAAGATATTAGTCTTTCTGAGGGAGTCTATTCTCCTTATGATTTCTTCATCGAAGAAGGAGGGAGTGCGCGTGATATTGAACTCTTTTTATGTCTTATAAAGGAAAAACATCCAGAATATTATATTAATGCATTAGAGTTTATTTACGGAACATCGATGGTTCCGTGGAATATATTTGTCATGAAGAGCCATATTTTTCATGATTATTGCTCTTTTGTGTTTTCCGTCATATGTGACATAGAACATTTGTCAGAAAGTGGTTCTTTCCAGAGGAATTTATGGTGTTTGCTTGCTGAGTTTTTGGGGAATATTTACCTTAAAAATCTCTCTGAAAAAGATAGAAGTCTTATTATACGAGAAGCATCGATTATTTATACAGATGATGATGACATTGGTCTCGATTTTAAGAAAGTTTCCCAAGAGATTATGTTGCATGAAAAGAAGGTGCATCATGATCAACCGATGGATGTTCTTTATGGAGGCCATATTAATCTCGTCGTGTCTTTTGATGCAAATTATTACAGACCGGCTTGTGCGACGATTAGCTCTATTATTAGGCATACGAGAAACACGGACAACATAACGCTTTATGTTATCCATGATGACAGACTTTCTGATGATGTCATCAGGAAGGTTACGGCTCGTTACGGACGATTGCTGGAGATCAAGTTTGTTCGTATTGGGGATACATTTGTCAAATATTTCCCTATGAATAGGAAGCATATTAACGTGAATGCGTATTATAGGCTTCTTATTAGTAGTGTTCTGCCGGAAACGGTTGAGCGTGTTATTTATTTTGATACAGACGTTGTTCTGTGTGATGACGTTACTAAGCTCTGGAATACAGATCTTCATGGTAAGGTTTTGGGTGGGGCACGTGACGAAGATGGTTTGATTGAATCGCGCCGTCTTTTTGGAGAGGGGTTTAACAATAATTACATTAATTCTGGCGTGCTGCTCTTTGATGTAGCGTGTGCGAAGAAACGTTATGGCAAGCTCGAATTTTTATATGCGGAAGCTTTTTATAAAAATACGCATAATATCACGATGCAAGATCAGGATATCCTCAATTTAGCATATAAAGAGGATATTTTCATTCTTCCTCTCCGTTGGAATGTCGCCAGTTCCGCTTATCTTTATCAGAGAACGAGCCATGTGTGTGGGCGTGCTGAAGGGGAAGAATACGCTTATACTAAGAAGGAGCATGACGAGGCGCGTCGTAATCCTGCTGTGTTGCATTTTACTGGGCGTCGTAAGCCTTGGCGTGTCAGCTGTATGCATCCTCTGAAAAGCTTATATTGGCGCTACTACCGTGGAGCAGCAGGATATAGAGCGCTGCTGAAGCGTTATTTGTGCCTCAATAATTATTATGTCACTATCAGCAGGGGCAGACTGTCTGTGCATCTTCCATTGGTGAAAACGTCTTTCTCAGTAAGGCGCTATGCCAAACTTTTGAGGAAGAAGACAGCGTAAGGTCTTCTTCCGTTACAATGTTAGCGTCGGTACTGAAAGTCATGCTGTGGTGACGCGTGTGCTTCGTTAATTGCCGTGTCGACGAGATGCCGAAAGGAAGAGAGGCTACAGATAGGGTCAGTGGCCTCGGCACGTCCAGTAAGGGCGAGGGCTTGGCAGCGGCACCCGCCCCAGTCGGTTTTCTTATGATCGCATGATGCGCATGGCTCTGGCATCCAGTCGGTTCCACGAAAGCGGTTAAAGCTCTCACTGTGAAACCAGATATCGTGTAAAGAGTGCTCTCTCACCGTGTCGAATGTCATGTCTGGAATGGTCTCAGCGGCATGGCAGGGGAGAACGCGCCCGGAAGGGGAAATATTGACGAAACGTTGTCCCCATCCTCCCATGCAAGGCTTAGGGCGATCAGCGTAATAATCGGGTGTGACGTAATCAATGGCGAGGCCGCCTTTGTCGCTTTCTGCTGCAACATACGCATTGGCGCGTTCCAGCTGTTGCGGGGTGGGGAGAAGCGCAAGGCGATTTTTGAGAGCCCAGCCGTAATATTGCGTATGGGCCATTTCAATGCGTTGTGCCCCTAAATGACGGGCCAGTGCGAACATTTCTGGCATGCGGTCAATATTGTTTTTTTGCAGAACAAAATTGAGCGTTAATGGAATTTCAGCGTCTTTAATCAGGCGAGCAGCATTGAGCTTACGCGGTTGAACATTTTTATACCCGCTGAGACGGTCAGCCTCAGCCACGTCCACATCTTGGAAAGAGAGTTGAATATGATCAAGACCAGACACATCAAGGGCCTTCATGGTCTTGTCATTGATCATCACACCTGAGGTGATGAGATTGGTATAAAGATTGAGCTGACGTGCATAGGTGATGAGCTCCATCAGATCAGGACGAGCCATGGGCTCGCCGCCTGAAAAGTGAACCTGCAAGACCCCCATCTCAGCAGCCTGATCTAAGACCCGTTTCCATGTTTGCGTGTCGAGTTCTTGGTTTTTGCGCTCAAGCTCGAGAGGGTTGGAACAGTAAGGACAGGCGAGTGGGCAGCGATGGGTGAGCTCGGCGAGGAGGCTCATCGGAGGAGGTGTGATGGGCGTGGTCACAGACGAAGGATCCCTTTCTCTACGAGCTCAGAGAGGAGGGCGAGGACATCATGCGTAATTGTTTCACGTGAAGCATCAAAGCTCTGACAGAGCGCGTCCACAATGACGTCAACGGAACGGGTATTATCAACATAGCGTAAGATCGTCGCCGCAATGGGGTCTGCGATGAGGGCACGTTCAGGTGCTTGGATGATCCATTGCTGACGGACTGTGTCATGTTGCAGGCGATACCCCCGTGTGAAACGGGGGACGGAGGACAGGGTGACAGAACTCATGGTGTTGTTGGAATAAAGGCGCCAGGTGGGGTGTGGCCCTCAACATAGGCATAATCGAGAGCATCAAGAAGAGTCCATAAGACGGAGCATTTAAACTCGAGAGCGTCAATAACCTCTTGCTGTTGCTCGACTGTTCGTGCGTGTTCTTTCACGTAGTTCAGTGCAAAGGTCGAATCCCGAGGGGCTTGGGTGAGGCGTGGTGCGAAATAGGCCATCGTGTCTTCGGAGATGAAAGAATAATTGCGCAGCATCCCTTCCATACGCTCCCCAATAATGGTGGGGGAGAAGAGCTCTGTTAAAGACGAGGCAATGGCCGCTAAAATGGAACGATCACGCACATAAGCGACGTAAGCATCCACGGCAAAGCGTGTGGCAGGGAGAAGGCCGCGCAGGCTCTCTACGTAGGGGGTGTCCAGCCCCAATCCTTCGGTTAATTTAAGCCAGCGCGCAATGCCGCCTGTTCCGGGTTCTGTGCCGTCATGGTCTTCAATACGGCGGCGCCATTCACGACGGAGCTCTGTTGTTGGCAGGCGTGCAAGGAGGGTCGCGTCCTTAATGGGGATTTGTGCTTGGTAATAATAGCGGTTCAGTGCCCACGCTTGGAGCTGGCCTTTGGTAAGTTCGCCAGCATACATCGCTTGATGGAGCGGATGGTTACGATGATAGCGCTCAGCGCCAATTTCGCGTAAGCGAGCTTCTAGGGCGTCGGGAGAAAGTGGGGTGCTCATAAGGCCTCCAGCTGAAATGTCATGCCATCTTCGGCAACAGTCCAGCCCGCTTTTGCAACGGCATGGCGTTCGGGGCTGTCTTCGAGCAAGATGGGGTTGGAATTATTGATATGGATGAACATTTTGCGGGGCTTTGAGCACGCGGCAAAATGCTTCAATGGCCCGTCGTCTCCATCAACAGAGACATGGCCCATGCGATGGCCCGTTTTGGGGCTGAGCCCTGCGCGGATCATTTCATCATCATCCCAGAGTGTGCCATCGAAAAAGAGAAGATCTGCGGCTTGAGCGCGTTCTAAAAGCTCAGGCGTGATGAAGGCACAACCGGGGATGTACAGCAGGGTGCGCTGCCCGTCGCTGATGGAAAGGCCGAGGCTGTCATCTTCCTTTGTTCCGTCCTTTTCCGCGTAAAGCGGCGCCTTCCCAGGGACGGGGAATGCTTCCAGCGTTAAGCCTGATGGTTGGCCATTTTTGAGCGGGAGGGGAAAGGCTTGATGGAGTGGAAGGGGGGAGCGTGTGACAATCTCGCGGTCTAACGCTTCAAACATCGGGTTAGCGTCAAGCTGGGCGAGAGAGGAACGGCTTGCATAGAGGGTGAAGGGTTCACGCTCACGCATCGTGAACAAGCCTACAGTCGTATCAATTTCTGCCCCTGTGAGGATGACGCCTTGGACGGGCGTTCCACGTGGAGAGCCGTGATGCTGGAGGGCTGGGGTTGTCAAAATCTGTTGGCGGAGGTCAGGCGATGCATTGAGGAGAAACCAATGCTCTTTGTCGCCACTAATAGCCAACGAGGCTTGCGTGCGTGGTTTGGCACCGTTGCCTGAACGGGCTTTAAGACAGGCAGGGGCTGCTGAATTCCATTGGGGGAAACCGCCCCCCGCTCCAGCACCAAGGACAATGACATCCAGCATGAGAACCCTTTCTGGCGTTGATCATGGCATAAGAAAACAGGGAAGAGGATAAGACCGCTTCCCTGTTTTTAGGTGATGGAAGAGTTACTTCTTTTCACCGCACACATAAGAGTTGATTTCAGCGCCCAATGGGATCTCGGTCACTTTTGGTGTGTTCCAAGCCATGAGATGTCTCCTTTATGACAGGGTTAGACCAACTTTTGGAGGAAGCAGAGGAACCCCCCCGCTGTAAAGCCGATATTACAAAATTATGGGGGCGCAGAGCGTAAAAGTCACGCGATAAACACAGCATTGTGAAGATGTTTTCTGGCCAGAAAAAGAGTCATCCTTTAGGAAGGGCGCATCATAGGGCCATTGGGAAGGAAGATGAGGTCATGCAACAACAAGCGCGCCGTGGGGTTTGTTTGGTCATTTCAGCGCCATCGGGAGCAGGGAAGTCGACCATTGCTCAGGCGTTGCGTCAGCGTGACCCGCATCTTTTTACGTCTGTTTCTGTCACGACACGCGCGCCTCGTGCTGGTGAGACAGAGGGGCAGCATTATTATTTTCGCACGATGGAGCAATTCCGCGAGATGGCCCAAAAAGGGGAGCTGCTTGAATGGGCGGAAGTGTTCGGTCGGGGGTATGGAACCCCACGTGCTCCGGTAGAGGCGGCTCTTTCAGAAGGGCGTGATATTGTGTTGGACATTGACTGGCAGGGCTATCGTTTGATGAAAAAAGCTTTGCCTGACGATGTGGTGGGGCTTTTTGTGTTGCCTCCCTCTCTTGAGGAGCTAGAGCGCCGGTTGCGTGGTCGGGCCTCCGATAGTGATGATGAAATTACCAAACGTATGAAAGCCTCTCTGAGCGAAATGTCGCATTGGGAGGAGTTTGAGTATGCGTTGGTGAATGAGACGTTAGACAAGGCCGTTGATGAGGCGGAAGCGGTGTTAAAAGCGGCACGGCTTGCCACTATGCGGCGTGTAGATATTGCCACGTCTTTAAAATCTTTGCTGCCTTAAAGGTTCCATTTGTTAAAAGATTAAACGCGCTTTAATGGTGATGCTGTGTTTGTGGGGCTTTCCTGCCTGCTGGGACGTGGTAGAGATAGGGACAATGAGATTCTTACCGTGCGTGCCGATCAGGAGCCTTTCATGACAGACCCGCAGAGCTCACCGCTCATTCTTGCCCTCCCTAAAGGGCGTATTCTCAAAGCGCTGCGCCCTGTTTTAGAGCATACAGGCTTTGAGCCCGCCCCGGATTGTTTGGACGAAAGCAGCCGCCGTCTGCGCTTTCCGACGTCGCAGCCTTCTCTCGATGTGGTGCGGGTGCGCTCGTTCGATGTCGCGACATTTGTGGCTTATGGTGGAGCGGATATTGGCGTGTGCGGGGCGGATGTCCTGATGGAGTTCGATTATCCAGACCTCTATGCACCGCTTGATCTGGGGATTGGCGGATGCCGTATTTCTGTTGCCCGGCTTAAAGGGGGCGGCGAGGTGATGCCGGAAGGGCGGTCGCGTTTGCGAGTTGCCACCAAATATCCTGCCATTGCCCGACGCTATTTTGCCTCTCGTGCGGTGAATGCGGAGATTGTGCATCTTCATGGGGCCATGGAACTCGCCCCCGCGCTGGATATGGCTGATGTTATCGTGGACTTGGTTGATACTGGGTCAACATTGCGGGCGAATGGGCTTGAAGAGGTAGATGTTATTGCCCAGGTCACAAGCCGCTTAATTGTCAATCGCGTTGCCCTCAAAACGCGCCCAGAAGAGATTAATGGTTTGATTGAGCAATTCCGTCTGGCTTTGCCGCAGCTTGCTCAGTCGGGAGAGAAAGTTTCATGAGACGTCTGGACACACAATCCCCTGATTTTTCGGAAAGTCTTAAAGCGGTTTTAGCTGAACGTGGCCAACAAAGCGGGTCTGTTGTGGAGCCGGTGCGGGCTATTTTAGCCGATATTCGCGAGCGTGGAGATGACGCCCTTTGCGAGTATACAGAGCGCTTTGACCGCCTCGCCCTTCCTGCTGATAAGTTGCGTTTAAGCGCGGCAGAAGTGGATGAGGCGGCGGCGAAAGTCTCGCCTGAAACGCATGAGGCGCTTGCTTTGGCTGCCAAGCGCATCCGCTCTTTTCATGAGGCACAGCTGCCCAAAGATATTGATTATACCGATGAAGATGGCCTGCGTTTGGGGATGCGCTGGACGTCGCTGGATGCGGTGGGGCTCTATGTGCCCGGTGGTAAAGCGGCCTATCCGTCCTCTGTGCTGATGAACGCGCTTCCGGCACGTGTGGCAGGGGTAAGCCGTTTGGCGATGTGTGTGCCAACGCCTGACGGTGTGATTAACCCGCTCGTGATGGCGGCAGCAAAGCTTTGCGGGGTTGATGAGATTTACCGCGTTGGTGGGGCTCAGGCTGTCGGAGCTCTGGCATTCGGCACGCAACGCATTGCACCGGTGGACCGTATCGTTGGGCCGGGTAATGCGTTTGTTGCTGAAGCAAAGCGGCAGGTTTTTGGCCATGTCGGGATTGATAGCATTGCAGGCCCTTCAGAAGTCGTTGTGGTGGCTGATGGAGCCAATGACCCACGTCTGGTAGCGATTGATCTGCTGGCACAAGCGGAGCATGACGAGCAGGCGCAGTCTGTGTTGATCACCCAAGACCCGGCCTTTGCTGAGGCTGTGAGTGCTGCGGTCGAACGTGAGCTAGAGACGCTCCCGCGTGCGGAGATCGCACGGAAGAGCTGGCGTGATTGCGGGGCCGTCATAACGGTTCAGAACGACGATGAAGCGGCAGAGATTGTTAATCTCTTTGCGCCAGAGCATCTTGAAGTCATGGTTGAAAACCCACGTGCGTTTAGTGCCAAGGTGCGTCACGCAGGGGCGATCTTTATGGGCCGTTTCTGCCCAGAAGCGGTGGGGGATTATGTCGGTGGGCCGAACCATGTTCTGCCCACGAGCCGGACGGCACGTTTTGCGTCAGGCTTGTCGGTGTATGACTTCCTGAAACGGACAACGACGATTGAGACAGACCTTGAAGGGTTGAAAAAAGTAGGCCCGGCTGGTGCTCGCCTCGCGCGGGAGGAAGGGTTAGATGCTCACGCGATGAGCTTGTCTGAACGGTTAAAATAACGGGATGTTCTGAAAGAGAGGAGGCATCTGTGTGCCCCTCTCTCACATGGTGCTGTAGATGGTTAAGCATGGAGCTCTTGCAGCACGTCAAACCCCTCAAAAACAGGGCGGCCTACGGTAAGGGACGGGCCCTCACCGGCATGGCGGTGTGCTTGGCGAAATTGTTCTGACTGTGTCCACGCAATGAACGCATCATGCGTTTCCCAGATGGTATGGGACGCGTAGAGCGTATGGTCGTCATGCTCGGGGCCACGGAGTAGTTGAAAGCTGACGAAACCCGGAACCGTGTTGAGGAATACCTCACGGTTTTGCCAGCGTTGCTCAAAAGCTTCGGAGCAGTCAGGTTTAACGCGGAAACGATTCATCGCAATATACATAACAGAGCCTTGAATGACCTAAAAAGTGGGAAATGCAGGGCGTAACGGGTGAGGCAAAAGACAGAGCGGCGCGTCGCGTACTGTGTCAGGTGATGCCGTCCCCAATGGCGCGGGCCTTAGTCTGTGTGACGTAAGAAATCCAGCATAATGGCGTTAAAGCTCTCTGGGTCTTCAGCATGAAGCCAGTGGTGCGTATTGGGAATGGTGCGGATATGCGCCCGTGGGAAAAGATGATGGATCAGCCCATGATGTTCGGGCTGAATGTAAGGGGAGTTCCCACCACGAATAAAGAGGGTAGGGCCACTCCAGCGCGCATTTGGCAGGGTATTGGGCCAGTTTTCAATTGTGGGAAAGCTTTGGGCAATTTCATGCAGGCCGATGAGCCAACGGGCAGGAGAACCCGGCTCAATATTCTGCCCAATCAGCTCCGTAACAGCAGGGTTGTCGGTAATAGGGTTTAAGAAGCTGCGGATATCGGCCCGGGTTTCAAGAGCGGGCAGCGTGAGCGCATCCAGTTTTTGGACAAGCGCATTTTGTCCATGATGCATCGGAGCTGGCGCAATATCGGCGACGAGAAGTTGTTGCACGCGATGAGGGGCGTGGAGCGCGATGGTCATAGCGACTTTTCCCCCCATTGAATGTCCAACAAAATCTGCTGATGCGATATTGAGATGGTCAAGCGTTTCGAGCACGTCATTGGCCATATCCGGATAGGTCAGTCGCGCGTGTTCGCTGTTTCCGTGTGAGCGGAGATCAAGCGCAACGGTATTGAAATAAGGGCTAAGGGCGCGCTGGAGCACACCCAAATTACGGGCCCGCCCGAAAACACCATGGATCAACACCACGGTTGGTGCGTGATCATTGCCAGTATCGTTGCGAATGATGGACGCGAGCTTCATAGAAAACCTTATGGTAAGAAAATGTGGGCCCAAAATGTTCGAGAAGTTTCTTATCTAGGGAGTAGGTGGGTAATTTCCCATAGTTCGGGGTGTGATTTTTTTCTTTTGGCGGTGAATGTTGTGGGAACATACGCTTCCTTTGTAAGAGAATATAGAAGGATCGTTGTTTCGTCGTTATACAAAGATATTTTCGTGCCTAATAATTTATAGGCTTTCAGTGCGCTCTTTGAAATATTGGAACATTTTTTGTGAAACTATTATCTCTTTTTGTCGGTATCTTGGGTGTCTTTTTTCTTAATACTGACAAGAAGTCGAGGAAGCAGAAGGTGTGTCTCTCCTTACGAGGCTGGGAGAAGTGCCTTGTTCTTTTTTATTGATCACTCAAAAGAAGAAACCAATCTTCTCATGATGTCATGGGCTTAAGGCAAGCTCTCAGGGATGAGATATGGTGAGAGTGGGTGCGTTTAAAAAGCGAAGTTTGATGGGAATTATTACAGATTTCAAGTAAGTCACAACAGCGTTTACGAAAGCCTGTCAGCAAGATGGTTTAAACATCACCTTTGGTTGTCTATGCGATTGAACACGTATGTTGCGTCTCAATCGTCAAGGATAGTGTTTGCCTGTCATATGAGGACGATATCGATAAACGATATCAAGAGAATGAGGGCGAGGAGTAGGGAAGGCCTTTCCCAGGATATACAGAGTAGAGGTATACTTACAACGATCAAGAAAAGTATAATTGAATAAATATCATAATGTGGTAGGTGTTTATAAATTAAGACCACCGAGGCAATGGTTTGTCTTGGTGATGACATTTTAAGGTGATGTATGTCTGACCGTGCTTCTGTATCCCGTCGTGCTCTGTTGTTGTCCTCGCTAGGAGGGATGGCCTTCTTTGGTGGGGGGCGTGCGCTTCATGCTGCTGCGATGGGTGAGGATGGAATGCAGTGTCAGGCGGTCGGGAGTGGCAAGGTGCCCCCTATCCCCGGTGCGCCGCGTAAGTTGACGATCGCGTGGAATGAGGATTCCATTTGCACGTCTGCTGTTCCGGTGGCGAAGGAAAAAGGCTTTTTCAAAAAATATAACCTTGATGTTGATTACGTGAATTTTGCGGGATCAACAGACCAGTTGCTTGAGACGTTATCGACTGGGAAGGCCGACGGTGCGCCGGGCATGGCGTTGCGTTGGCTCAAACCCTTGCAACAGGGCTTTGCGGTAAAGCTGGTTGCAGGGCTTCATGCGGGGTGCATTTACCTCATGACATCGCAGAAGTCTGGTGTGAAAAGCCTAGCAGACCTCAAGGGAAAGACCGTTGGTGTGGCTGATATTGGTGGGCCGGATCGAAATTTCTTTGCTATTCGCCTGAAAGAAGCAGGTGTTGACCCTGAAGAGGATGTGCAATGGCGGCAGTTCCCGTCTGATTTGCTGCCTATCGCGTTGCAACGAGGGGACGTGCAGGCCATCGCCAATGATGATCCGGTGGCTTATTTGCAGCGTCGTCAGTTCAATCTATTCGATCTTGATAGCAATATGGCGGGTGAGTGGGCTAACCATGCGTGCTGTGTGATTGGGCTGCGTGAAAAGCTGGTGAAAGAAGAGCCCCATGTCGCCGCAGCGGTGGCGAGCGCGATTTTAGAAGCGGGAGCTTGGATCCCGTGCCACCCAGAGGAAGCGGCGGCTGTCTTCCAACCTTTTGCCCCGAAGGTCAGTCAAGCGGATCTCGCACAGATGCTGCGGATGCAAGGCCATCATCATCAGGTCATTGATGGGCCGTTCCGTGATGAGGTGATCCGTTATGCTGAAGCCCTCAAGGGAATTGGTGTTTTCCGTCCGTCCTTTAATACAAGCCGCTATGCTGATCGTGTGACGCAGGATTTGCTGGGATGAGTCGCGTGACGACACATGAAACGACGCACTCCTCTGTTAAAGACATGGTGTGGCGTTGGGGAGCAGGCCCTTGTTGGGGGGTGGCGGCCTTTCTGACATGGTGGCTCCCTGATGGAGATGACTTTCCCGACACGACGTTACTCGCCGGACTTTTTCTGGCGTGTGGCGTGGTGTTGCTCATCCTCGCAGCGCTTAAGCGGCTTCGCTATTGGGCGCCGTGGAGCGCGGTTCTTGGGCTAGGCCTTGGTGCATGGGAGGTGGCGCAGGCCAAATTCCTCCTTCTGCCACGGCCCTTTTTCGGCACGCCGCAAGACTTGCTCGATGTCTTCCTGACAGACTGGAAGCGCCTTGGAGATAGTCTGCTGCACTCTCTGCTCTTGCTCCTGATTGGCTATGGCATAGGGGCCTGTGTGGGGATCGTTGTAGGGATGGCGCTTGGGCGGTCATTACGGTTTCGCTATTGGGTGCGTCCCATTATGCGGGTTATTGGGCCCTTGCCACCTGTCGCCTTGTTGCCGCTGGCGTTTGTTATCATGCCGTCAACGCGTTTAGCCGGAGAGGCCTTGATGGCGCTATCGGCTGGTTTTCCGGTCGCCGTGTTGACATGGTCGGGTGTCGCGGCGGTGGATCCGGCCTATTATGATGTGGCCCGCACAATGGGCGCGAAAGATCGCTTTCTTGTGCTGCGTGTTGCTTTACCGGCTGCAACGCCACAAATTTTCGTTGGGCTCTTTATGGGGTTGGGCGCTTCCTTCTCCATGCTTGTTGTGGCGGAAATGCTGGGTGTGAAATCTGGCTTGGGCTTTTACATGCAATGGGCCCAAGGATGGGCCGCTTATCCGAACATGTATGCTGCGCTGCTGGTGATGGCGCTCATGTGCACAAGTTTGATGACCTTGCTCTTTAAGCTGCGTGATTATGTGTTGAGATGGCAGAAGGATGGGCTGAAATGGTAAAGACAGCAGCGACACAGCCCGCTCTAAAACCGCTGAGCCTGCATATTGATCATCTCAATCATGGGTATGAGGCCCAAGGGGCGATGCGCCCGGTGTTGGATGATGTCAGCTTTGATGTGGCACCGGGGGAGTTTGTCGCTCTTCTCGGCCCTTCAGGCTGTGGGAAATCAACCTTGTTACGTCTGATCGCCGGGCTGGAAGCGCCCTTATCGGGCACGATTGAAGCAGATGGCCGAGAGATCACCGGCCCCGGCCCTGATCGGATCGTGATGTTCCAAGACCCCACGCTTTATCCGTGGCGGACGGTAGAGGAGAATGTGGCGTTAGGGTTGGATATTCATAAAAAGCGCGACCCGAAGATTGTGCGTGATGCGCTCCATCTTGTGGGGTTGGAGAAAGACGCGACATCATGGCCGCATCAGCTCTCTGGTGGCATGGCGCAGCGTGTAGCTTTGGCCCGGGCTCTGGTGAATAACCCGCGTATGCTGATCCTTGATGAGCCGCTAGGAAAGCTTGACAGTCTAACGCGCTTGACGATGCAAGGGGAGATTAGGCGCTTTTGGCAGCAACAAGGCTTTAGCGCGCTGATGGTCACTCATGATGTGGAAGAGGCGCTTCTGCTGGCGACCCGCGTTCTGGTGTTTAGCCCCCGTCCTGCACGCATTGTGAGCGACCAGCCTATTGAACTTTCTGCCGAACAGCGTCATCGTGATGATCCACATGTGATTGCGTTACGGCGCGCTATTTTAGAACAGCTTGGCCATCGTAACGATTGGTAAGGCACGCTTTCGCCCCTTAAAGGAGTATGGATTATGACAGAACCGTCGCTTCATCCGGAAACCCTGGCCCTTCATGGCGGGTGGCGTGCGGACCCGACAACAGGTTCTGTTGTGCCGCCGATCCATCAAACCACATCGTATCAATTCGCCAATGCAGAGCAAGCAGCTAATCGCTTTGCGCTGAAAGAACTGGGCACAATCTATACGCGGCTGGGCAACCCCACCACCGATGTGCTGGAGCAGCGTCTTGCAGCGCTTGAGGGCGGTGTTGCGGCCGTGGCTGTGGCGTCTGGGCAGGCCGCTTCGGCCACCGCAGTGCAGAATATTGCGCGTGCTGGCGATAATATCGTCAGTGGGACAGATTTGTACGGCGGGACATGGAATCTCTTTGCCAATACGCTCAAAAATCTGGGCATTGAGGTCCGGTTTGTGGATCCTTCCGATCCTGACGCATTTCTAAAAGCCAGCGATGAATGCACGCGAGGCTGGTATATTGAAACCTTGCCGAACCCGAAGCTGATTGTGTGCCCCATTGAGGACATTGCAACGCTTGGGCGGGGTCATGGGATTCCTCTGATTGTTGATAATACAGCGGCACCTCTCTTAGCGCGCCCGCTTGATTATGGCGCAGCGATTGTTGTGTATTCCACCACGAAATATATTGGCGGACATGGCACCTCTATTGGTGGCATGATCATTGATGGTGGGAACTTTGATTGGAAAAAAGCAGGGGATCGGCAACCATTATTGAATACGCCTGACCCTAGCTATCATGGGGCTATCTGGACGGAAGCTGCGAAATCGCTAGGCCCAATCGCCTATGCGTTGCGGGCACGGGCGGTGATCTTGCGTGATATGGGGCCAGCCTTATCGCCCTTTAATGCGTTCCAAATTCTTCAAGGCGTGGAAACATTGCCTCTGCGTATGGCGCGCCATAGCGAGAATGCCCACGTCATCGCTGCGTTCTTACACGCGCAGAAAGAGGTGGAACGGGTGATCTACCCTACTTTCCAAGAGGGAGACGCGTTGAAACGTGCGCAGAAATATCTCCCTCGTGGCTTTAGCGGTCTTGTCGGGATTGAACTTCGTGGTGGGTATGAAGCAGGGCAGCGCTTTATTGATGCGCTGCGGCTCTTTTACCATGTGGCTAATATTGGCGATGCACGAAGCTTGGCCATTCATCCGGCCTCAACAACGCATGCACAATTATCGGAAGAAGAGCAGCAGGCGACGGGTGTTTCTCCCGGCTATGTAAGGCTCTCTATTGGGCTAGAACATCCTGATGACTTGAAAACGGATCTCAGTCAGGCTCTCAAAGCGGCTGCGTGCTAAGGATGATGGTGGCTGAGCCTATGATGGATGGGCTCTTTTGTTGTGTCATGGAACGTTGAGGGTCATGCTGGGTGCGTGTGGCCTCCTTAGATTTTTGTGACCATGAGCTTCTTCATTAGTTTTCCTTTTGGAGAGGGATGGCTGCTGGTTAGAGGGGTGTGAGAACGTCATGTCGTCTGTGTTGCGGCTGTGATGCAGCTAGTCGTCATGCAGAAAAATGCTGTTTTTCGTATGTGAATGACAGTTCTCTAGCTCTTGAAACCGTTCTAAGGCATCATTTCTATCAGAGGTTATGTAATGTGAGGCAGGTAGCAAGAGTTCAACATTGCTGTAGTAAAGGGTTTCATGCAGGTGTCTGACCGGGCGTGAGGGGGAATGACACGGCTTTATCGTACTTGTTTATTGTCTGACGTTGCGCTTTAGACACGCTCCATGAGCGGTCAAACGCTTGACAATGATTTTATTGTTCAGGGAAAACTAAATACATATTATTATATATCTTATGAAGAGAGATAAAATCTTATGATAGTTCTAACATTAGATTCCCCAGAGATATGGATTTTATGGGCTCTGTGTGGAGTCGTTAAAGGTGAGTTTACCGCCAATGATATTAATGCAATATGCCAAGATGTGGATCATGACGTATGTGATCAGACGATACGAGATATGGTTAAAAGAAGAATTATTTTTGAAAGTGAAGATGGAACAATTTACTTAAAAAGAAGACAAAGAAGGAGCATTTCACAGTACAAGAGAATCAATAATATTGTATTTAAAGGTCGTGCATTTGAGGATATCTTTAATATTTTCTTCATCAATAAATACGTAACACAAGAATCTTTTGATAAAGAAATAAAAAAACTTGGCTCTCTTTGCCCAGAAGGTCATCGAGAATGGTGCTGGCCAAGCGGCTACATACTTTCAGCACTGTGTGCTGTAGGGAAAATTGATGTATTTTGGAGAAAAGGAGGGTCGTATAATGAAGCCTTATACTTTCTTGCCAAAAAAGATGCTCCTTTTTTAATGAAGAATAAAAAATCTCACAGCATGCTCTGGGGTCATTTTTTGAGTTTATTACACTGTGGCCGCGGATGATATTTTTACTTGAACGAATATCAGAACATCGACATTAATTCAGAATATTGTTGGCAATCATCACAGGATTCTATGCTCTATCCTGAATAGTGTCTTCTGTAGCGGCGCTGAGGATGAGAGAGAAAGCATGATGCGGTTTTTCGTTTCTGTTTGCGATAGCTTACCATCCCTTGAGCATTGCCTATAGATTTTCAATTAGGTAGCGCTGTTACACAGGTGCCAGTCGCAGGGCGGCTTTGATTTCCGGTTCTTTTCCGGTGTGGGTAGGCTAGGATGTCCGGGTCTGCCAAGTTTTCCAGGAGCATATTAGGCCCCTTGAAATCATTCACGTGATCTATCGTCAGGTGCAGCCCGGTATTTAAGACCAATAAAGACGTCGGGATGTCTCTGTCTTAGAATAGTCTCGTTTTCTGTGTTAGGACTCTCGCCCAACCCGCGTTGGTATACAGACCGGAGGGGAGAGATGGGGCGCTTGTCTGAAGGTTGGGAACGTCGTTTTGCGTTGCATGTGCCGCCTGCTTTACGTGTTTTGGTGCGCAAAAGTGAGGTCTGGCTGACGATCCTTGCCGGATGTGTCGGGGCGCTGGGCGGTCTTTGCGTCCTGATCGTGACGAACATCACTCTTCTTGCTCATAGTGTTCTTTATGGTCTGCATAATGGCGGTCGGCTTTCGGGGTTGCCTTCTCTTCCATTATGGCGATGTGTGCTGGCTCTCGGTGGTGGTGGCCTTGTCGTGGGGCTGTTTGGTCTTTTGGTGAGCCGTTTGCTCAACCGGCGGCCTGTAGACCCGGTGGAGGCGAATGCCCTGCATGGCGGGCGTATGTCTGTGCGTGAAAGCCTGCTGTTGGTCATGCAAACTATTCTGTCCAATGGGGCAGGGGCGTCGATCGGTCTTGAAGCAGGCTATACGCAAATCTCTGCGGCTTTAGGGTCGCGTATTGGGCAGGCCTTTCGTGTGCGGCGTGAAGATTTGCGTATGCTGGTTGGTGCGGGTGCAGCAGGGGCCATTGGGGCGGCGTTTGATGCCCCCATTGCTGGGGCTTTTTACGCCTTTGAGTTGATTATTGGCACATATTCTATTGCAGCTTTGTGCCCTGTCGCGGTGGCGTCTGTGGTGGGTGTGGGGATTATTCACCTAGTCCACGGTCATCATGCGACGAATGCCCTGCATGAGAATTGGCATATGGGGTGGCATGATTGCACGGGTGTGGCGGTGCTGAGTATTGCCTGCGCCCTCAGTGCTATTGCGATGATGTATTGTGTGACGCAGACGGAGGCCTTTTTTCGTCGCTTTCCATTGCCAGCATGGGGGCGTCCTGTTTTGGGGGGCGCTCTTGTCGCGTTAATTGCCGCTCCTTATCCATCCGTGTTGTCGGCTGGCCATGCGGGGATGGGGCGTGTGCTGGCAGGGGAGGTCGTGCCTCAGGTTGCGCTCTTGCTGTTCGTGATGAAAGCATTGGCCTCATGCTTGTCGATTGGGGCGGGTTTTCGTGGAGGATTGTTTTTTGCCTCGCTTTATCTTGGGGCCCTTGCTGGGGAAGGTTATGGGGCCCTTTTAGCCCCTTACGGTTTGGCTCCGGATAGTTTGGCCATTTGCGCTGTTTTGGGGATGAGCGCGATGGCGGTGGCTATTATTGGTGGCCCCATGACGATTATCTGCATGATGCTCGAAATTACCGATAATGCGTCCATTGGGGGTGGTGTTGTGCTGGCGGCGGTTCTGTCTTTGCTGACGGTTCGGCGGCTCTTTGGGTATAATTTTGCAACATGGCGCTTCCATTTGCGTGGGGAGTCGATCCGTTCAGCCGTGGATGTGGGCTGGATGCGCTCTCTGACTGTTCAACGTCTGATGCGTGACCGTGTGCGGAGCCTCCCTGTCTCTGCAACCGTTGCACAGGCACAAGCACTTTACCCACTTGAGACGGGGCAGCGTATCATCGTGATGGATTCGGAGGGGCGGTACGAGGGTATGGTTGCGATTGCCGAGCTGCATTTAGCCCCACCTTCAGACACGCCGATTGGGCAGCTTGCCCATTTTAAAGACGCCGTTCTGCTCCCGACGATGAGCGCACGTGATGCGGTCGAAGCCTTTGCTGAAGCGGAGGCAGATGTGCTGGTGGTGGTGGAAGACCGCCAGTCACGCCAAGTAGTTGGGCAGCTTAGTGAGCAATACACCCTCCGTCGTTATACGGCCGAGCTTGAGCGCTGTCGTCGAGAGCTCGCGGGTGAGGATCATTTTTCTGTTTAAGAAGAAATTAGAATGTCAGGCTTGGCAAAGGGCGTCTGTGAAGAGCAGGGTAGGGGGACGTGATTTTGAAACAAAGGAGCCTCGTCGATGAGTGCAACGGTTGAACAACGTCTTGCTGAACTTGGCATCACTCTTCCCAAGGCAGCAGCGCCGGTAGCGAATTATCGCCCAACGATGCAGACAGGGCAGATTTTGGTTGTTTCTGGGCAGTTGCCGCTCGTGGATGGAAAGCTTCTCTATACCGGGAAATTGGGGAAAGAGCTTTCTAATGAGCAAGGGATTGAGGCTGCGCGCGCCTGTTTAGTGAATGTGGTTGCGCAGATCAAAGGGGCGCTGGACGGTGATCTCTCGCGTGTGCGTCGTGTTGTGCGGTTGGGTGGTTTTATGGCCTGCACGCCAGATTTTACAGACCATGCAGCGGTGATGAACGGGGCGTCTGATCTGTCTGTCGCTATTTTTGGTGAAGCAGGTGCGCATGCACGTTCGACTGTTGGGGTGCCAAGTTTGCCGCTTAATGCCCCTGTAGAAGTTGAAGCAATGGTTGAGGTCGCGTAACAGCATTTTGCAGGGAGGGATTATGACCATATAATGTTTGCCTGCATGAAGACATATTTAACCATTAGAGGATGACATAAAATTATGAGCGATACGGTTCCTGATCGTCTCTCGATTTACCCCGATAGCCCTTATTTTAACGAAGAGGTGCTA
This sequence comes from Saccharibacter floricola DSM 15669, assembly GCF_000378165.1. Classification (GTDB taxonomy): domain Bacteria; phylum Pseudomonadota; class Alphaproteobacteria; order Acetobacterales; family Acetobacteraceae; genus Saccharibacter; species Saccharibacter floricola. Next base: position 112,791 of record NZ_KB899335.1, on the reverse strand, counting down.
CGTCGCGGGATTGGTGTGCGCTTCAAAGGAGAAGAGCGCACCAATGTTGAGGAATACTGCCTCAGTGAAGGGTGGATTCGTGTGGCCGTAGGGCGTACGTTGGACCGTAAAGGACGCCCTATGACTCTGAAACTTTCAGGGCCGGTCGAAGTCTGGTTTAAGGAAGAAGAAGCTGCTTCCTAAATAAAGACATATGAGGAGAAGCCGGTATGGTAGAGACACATTCCGTAGAACGTTTTACGGTTGTGATTGTTGGTGGTGGTGCAGGAGGGATCTCCGTTGCCGCCCGATTGCGACGTCGAGACCCGCATATTACCATTGCGGTGATTGATCCGTCAGCAACGCATGCCTATCAGCCGGGTTGGACTCTTGTCGGGGCGGGTGTGATGACATCCGCCCAGACGTTGCGGCAAGAAGGCGGGCTGATCCCCAAAGATGTGACATGGTTGCGTGAGGCTGTTCAGTCCTTCCAACCAGATGAGCAGTCTGTCACGCTGGAGAATGACCAAGTCGTTGAGTATCAACGTTTGATTGTCTGCCCAGGTATCCAGCTTGATTGGGACAGCGTAAAAGGCCTGAAAGAGACATTAGGCCGCCATGGTGTCACATCGAACTATGACCGCGATAGTGCTGCCTATACATGGGAGTGCGTACGGCATTTAGGCCAAGGAAAGGCGATCTTCACGCAACCATCGATGCCGATTAAATGTGCGGGTGCACCACAAAAGGCTGTTTATCTATCATCAGATTATTGGCGGCGTGAGGGAGTGCTCCATCATATTAATGTGCAGTTTTGCCTAGCGGGTGGGGCGTTATTTGGCGTTCCTTATTTTGTGCCGTCTCTCCAAAAAACGATGGATTATTACGGGGTAGATATCCATTATAAGGAAAATCTTATCGCCGTTGATGGAGAGAAGAAGGAAGCGACGTTCCAGAAAGTAGGCACTGATGAAACGGTGGTGCGGTCTTTTGACATGTTACATGTCGTTCCACCACAAAGTGCGCCAGCTTTCGTTAAAAATAGTCCATTAGCGAATGACAATGGCTGGTTGGATGTCGATCCTCATACATTGCAGCATAAACGTTATGCGACGGTTTTTGGTCTTGGTGATGTGTTGGGGACGAGTAACGCAAAAACGGCCGCGGCAGCGCGCGATCAGGCTCCGATTGTGGCGGGGAATGTGCTGAATTCTCTTTCCGGTAGTCCGTTAACAGAACAGTATGATGGATATGGGGCGTGCCCTTTGACCGTGTCCTACGGGCGTGTTGTGCTGGCAGAGTTCCTTTATGGCGGGAAGGTTGCCCCGACATTCCCATATGATCAGCGTAAACCAAGCCGTTTTGCGTGGCTGCTAAAAACGCAGATTTTCCCACGCTTATACTGGAATGGTATGCTTCGTGGAGTGGATCCACGCGTGACCCATAAAGTGTTAAAAGACACGTAATGGGGGCTGGTTCTTCCCTCTTGTTTCATACAGGGGGAGGCGCTCAGTAAGTAGGGCGGTGACGTGTGGTAAGAGAGTTCTTTTCTGTTTAGCACGTCACATGTCGCTACCATCATAAAGAGTAAAAAAGGGTGGAGTAGGCTGTCGTCATCAAAGGTGAGACGTGGCCTCTTCACTCTTTTGTTCTTATGAAGAGTGTTTTCCTAAAGAGCGGGATGAAGGGGCACTTGCCTCAGGTTTGCTGGCGCTTAAGCGTTTATTGTCGTCTATAGGCAATAACTTCTTGGGCAATAAAAAGAATTACGCCTATAGTCGTCAATCTATGAAGCAAAATCCGCCATCGTTTCTTGACGCTCAGCCGTCTTCTTCCATGCATCCGGCAGGATTAGTGTCTGTGCCGGGGCGAGCCGCTTTTTGGCTGCGGCGTTTTCTGGCCTTTGTTGGGCCGGGTTATATGGTAGCGGTAGGGTATATGGACCCCGGTAATTGGGCGACAGACCTTCAAGGTGGGTCTGAGTTCGGTTATACGTTGCTCTTTGCTATTTTGCTGTCCAATATTATGGCCGTTATTTTGCAGGCACTGTCCGCGCGGCTGGGTGTCGTGACGGATCATGACTTGGCTCAAGCATGCCGGGCTTGGTTGCCGGGATGGATGCGCCTTCCCTTGTGGTTGACCTGTGAAGTTGCGATTATTGCTTGTGATCTCGCCGAGGTTATAGGCACGGCCGTGGCTTTGCAGCTTCTATTTGGCTTCCCCATTTTGGTAGGGACGGCGATCTCCGTTCTTGATGTGTTTTTAGTGCTGCTTCTTATGCGGCATGGCTTCCGATGGTTGGAAGCATTTGTGATGACCCTTCTGGGGATCATTGCCGTGTGCTTTGGGATACAGATGGTCGCCTCATCACCAGATATAGGCGAAGTTTTTCGAGGTTTTCTGCCCTCTTCCACGCTTCTGACGCAGCCTGATATGTTGTATATCGCCATCGGCATCGTGGGTGCGACGGTGATGCCGCATAATTTATATTTGCATTCTTCTCTCGTGCAGAGCCGTAATTATGATCGTACGCTTGAGGGGCGGAAAGACGCGTTACGCTGGGCAACATGGGATAGCACAATTGCGCTCACCTTAGCCTTGTTTGTGAATGCGGCTATCCTCATTGTTGCGGCGGCGGCCTTTTACCGAACGGGACATCATGACGTTGCGGAGATTAGCGATGCATGGCGGCTTCTTTCCCCTATTTTAGGCTTTGGTCTGGCCTCTACTCTTTTTGCGGTGGCACTGCTGGCAGCTGGTACGAATTCGACGGTGACGGGTACGCTAGCCGGACAAATTGTGATGGAAGGCTTTTTAAATCTGCGCCTTCCCTATTGGGCACGGCGTATGGTGACGCGTGGCCTTGCCGTGTTGCCTGTGGTGGTGATTGTCGGGCTTTATGGACAGGGTAAGGTCGGGGCTTTGCTGGTCTTCAGTCAGATTGTCCTTTCCATGCAGCTGCCTTTTGCGGTGATTCCGTTGGTCTATTTTGTGTCTCATAAACGTATCATGGGGGCGTTCCGTCTCTCACGCCCTCTTATGGTTGTGTCGTGGGTGATTGTTGGCATTGTCGTGGTGCTCAACGGAAAGCTTCTGTGGGACGCTGTTTTTTAAGACGGGGCGTCCGCTTGATCATGACGAAATTCTTTCCCTAACAGGGTGAGGCCTAGATTATTGATAGGCTGATGATGGCGTGTATCCGTTGCGCTGAGAATATCGCGGTACGTAAAAGTATCGGTGTCATTCTCAGTTTCGTTGAAGGCATGAATTTCAGTGATAATTAGGTTATTTTCACGCACGATATAGATGATTTCAATAGGGTGGATCACAAAGGTGATCCGCCTAGTCGGGGTGTCATCGTCTTTGTAGGTGATCGCTAGGCGGCTTGGTTGTGCATGCGTTTCATATAATTTTTCTGGTTCGGGCAGAAAAAGGCTTGGTGGTTGGATAACGAGACCGTTTTCTAGAATAACCTTATTGTCATTGGATTCTTTGGCCAAGTTTAACGTGCCATTTTGAAGAGGGATGGTTGGGGAAGAAAGGGCGTCTTGTTGCGTTTTCTTTTTCTTCTTATGAGCTGCGAGTATGACGCAAAGCAGAACCAAGACGAATGAAATAGCTGCAGCATAGAAGAGATTGCTGGGAAATGGGATTAGGCCAGTGAGGGTATAAAGAAGTGATATAAGACAGGTGACGATACCCCAGACCATGATCCATTTTGTCATTCCTTGGCCCCTTCCATTATTCCCGCGTGCATCTGTGACCCTTCTTGGCGGAGATAGGGTAAAAACGCATCCTTTTTCTGTATTATTGGGGCATTTTGAAGATCATCATGATGGTTCAAAGAAGCGGTGAGGTGATGCCTTGAAGAGCGGCTTTGCCTTGGCTGTTTGGTTGTCCTCATGGAGACTATATTTGGGCCAGACGTTTGTTCCGCCTTGTTTTCCTTCACACATTTCTCCCTGATGATGGGAGGAAAATCTTATTGTTGACAAGATACATCTCTATCCCACGCACAGGTATTTTTAGACGTCAGGAAGGACGACAATGTTTTTGGATGCATTCCAGAACGATGATATTCATACAATGAGAGAAAAGTTATTTGCTCGTTTTTATACGGCTGGTGGAGACGGTCATGTCCCTAACATGTGGCAAGAACATGCCATGAGGTTTTTGGAAGCTCTTTTCATGCCTTTATCGTATTTGGTGGAATTTGGCATTTTATCTCCCAAATTTGCAACGCTTCATGATTATCTTGAGCTCCCTCATATAGAAAATCTTGCATGGTCTGGCGTGGTTTCAGGAGGGGTGACGGCCTCTGTTGATCTCAAAGAGGGAGATGCTAGGTGCCAGCGTCTTTATCGTGCGGTGATCGAGAAATGTAGGTCTTTAAGGCGCTATCTTGAGCGTCTTTCAGGCCGTTGGACGGCTGGAGCAGAAGAAAGCTTTCTTCAAAGGGAAAGAGATGTGGAAGACCGTCTTCGTATGCTGAAACATCACCGTTATATTACCGAAGAGATCAGGATGGAAATGGCTCAACTGCTCTGAAGGAACGCACCTCATACAGGTGCTCCCACGCGTTGAGCGACGTTTAGCTGGTAGCTGGAAGAGCTTGGGAAAAGGTATCTGCCTAGCTGAACGGTTTATCAGCAGAACGAGATCGTAAATGAGCGGGCTTGTTGCCCGCTCATGAGGGGTTACTCGCTGTCTTGCTGTGGTGTTTTTGGCAGCAAAACCGGGATGAAGAACAACGAGCATAGCAATGTGCAGCCGAGTGATAACAGGAGAAGCCGCCCCATGCTGGCTGTTCCCGGATGGGCTGACAGAGCAAGAGACCCAAAGGCGGAGCCTGTTGTCAGAGCTGAAAAGAGCACGGCTCGTGCGGTTGGGGAGGTCAATGGATGGCAGATCCCTGCACGCCAATTCATGACAAAATAAATATTAAACGACACGCCGACGCCAAGGAGGAGCGGCAGAGCGATAATATTCGCGTAATTAAGCGGTTCTGGTATCGCCACAATTAAGATGACGGTGAGTAAGGACGAAAGAATTAAGGGGATGAGGACAAGGAGACTATCGACCAACCGGCGGAGTGTTACCAACAAGATAAGTGCAATGCCGATGATGGCGCATAAGGCTGCAATCAGGAAGGCATGCGTAATGGTGTGCGCACTCTCCGTAATCTCCAAAGCAGGGCCCGCAATGGTCGGGTTTACGGTGCGAAGCTCTGTAATAAAGCGATGGAGTGTTTCGGGGTTAGACATTTGCCCTTTTGGGTGGATGACCAAGCGATAATGCCCATCAGGGGAGAGATAATTGGCGCGAATATCGTCAGGAATATCTTTCAGCCCAACGGGTGATGGGGTCAGCACTGTGCGAAGCTGTGAAAGCTCGTCTGGCAGAAAGCGTGTTAAGGAGGCATTTGCCGCCATAACCGTTGCATCTGGTGCTTGTGAGAGGCGGTCAAGAGCTTCGCGCAACGTGCGCAATGATGGGGTAAGCGCTTTGTCGCCTAGGGCACTTAAGCGCTGGCTTGTTGCATGTGCGGCATCACGAAGTTCTTGCGCAGAAGGTGGGGCAGCAGGATGGGGAACGGTGAGGGTGGGGAGCAAAATATCAGCCGCATCATGCAAAAGCTGAAACTTCGTGTTCTGGTCTTCAGGAACGAGCGCACCAAGCCATAGGACATCATGCACACTTGGAAGGGCACTAAAGGCTTTCGCTTGTTTCTCAGCTGTTTCTTTGTCTGCTACCAATACCTGTGCATTATAAGGGGTGGTGAGAGGATTAGCCTCTAACAGCGTGAGCGCCTTCATCCCTTCTGTGTTGGGGTTTTTGGTATGCAGCGGGTCTGAGTCGAACGACAAGAAAGGCGTGAGGCTTAAGCCTGCGAGGCCCAAAAGTGCAAAGACGCCTAACAATGGGCGACGATGCCGCCGTAAGAACAGATCAACGGGCAGCAGACGGGATGTAGCACGTTTACGGGCAACAGGTTGCGCACCAAATAAGGTCAGGAGCGCAGGTAACAGGCTCAACGTGCAGAAGAAGGCGATGATCATCCCAGCCCCGGCAATAAGGCCAAGCTGTGCGACGCCAACAAAGCTGGTGGGGGTGAAGCCCATAAAGCCCGTAGCGGTGGCGAGTGCTGCGATAAATATCTGCCCACCACTTTCTTTCCCGGTTCGCTCAATGGCGTCATGAGCAGAAAGAGGGCGACCATTGTGGTTTTCTTGGCTGCGGAAACGGACGCCATATTGAATGGCAAAGTCTACCGCAATCCCGACAAAGAGAATGGCAAACGCGACGGAAATCAGATTAAGCGTACCGACCGCAAGGGCTGCGAAGCCCGTGGTGAGGAGTAACCCTGAGATAAGGGTCAGCAAGATCGGCACAATCATCCGCCAAGAGCGCACAGCGAGAACGAGCCAAAGGGTGACGAGAGCGAGCGAGAGGATGAGCCCTAAAACCATGCCGCTCGCAACGGTTGAGAACTCCTCATCATTCAGTTTGGCTTCCCCTGTAATCAGGGCAGAAGCGCGTTTTGCTTTCACCGTGGGAAGCTGGTTAAAAGCGGCGCGCATGGCCTCTGTAGAAGCGGAAGAGGGCTCAAACGAGGAGAAGTCAACACGCGGTTTCGTGACGACAAACTGATAATGCCCGCCCATTTCTTGCAGCTTACCGGCCAGCATGGTTTGCCATGAGAGCGGTTGTGCGTCCCCGCGTGAGGCTCGGTCTAACGTGGTGGCCATGGTGCCAAGAGCGCTTGCAAAGCTTGAGGGCAGCTCTTGGCCATGTTGAAGGCCCATAGCCATGAGCCCGAACGTACTAAAGAGGCCACGAGCCGAAGGATCAGCCGCTAAGGAGCCGAGAAATGGCTGTGCGGCAATGGTGGAATCCAACACAGGCTCAAGCGTGTCTGCGTCTAAAAAGAGGAGACCATTGCGTGTGTAATAGGGGTTTGCGTCTGGTTCGCTTACAGAGACAAAATGTGCTTTATCGGCCTGTAGAGAGAGGGCGAGCTGATGGGCCGTCTCACGTCCTTCCTCTGGGGTGGCGGCATCAATAATGGCGACTAAGGTGCCCTTTTCCCCCGGGAATTGGTGCTCAAGGGCTGTGTTGCGCTGCTTCCAAGGCAGTGAATCAGCAAAAAGCTTGTCTGTCTCGGTGGTGATACCGAGCTGGTTCATACTGAGCCATCCTGCTCCTGTGCAGAGGAGGACGAACAGAACCACGACGAGGAAAGCGTGGCGGGCGCAGAAGGCATTGAGCCTGTTTGTCAGATCCGAGAGCATAAGTATGACCCATACTCTTCTAGGATGTTTTTTTCTATCCCTGTTTTGATGACGAGTGTTGTTTACTGAGAGCTGACAGAATCCTTTTTTTTCGGCACAATAATGGCCATGACTTGGACACTCGATGGTATTGCAGAACATGAAAGCGTTATCCGCCACAGCGTCTTTCGCACGCGGGCGGCGCCAGTGGCTGATGAAGCCGGAGCGTTTGCTTTCCTCAGTGAGGTTGCCGTGCCGGATGCAACGCATAATTGCTGGGCGTTTAAAGCTGGTGGGCGCTTCCGTGCGAGTGATGATGGGGAGCCATCTGGCACGGCGGGGCGGCCCATTTTATCGGCCATTGAGGGGCAGGATTTTGACGGCGTGATGGTGGTCGTTACCCGTTGGTTTGGCGGTGTGAAGCTCGGAGCGGGTGGGCTTGTCCGTGCCTATGGCGGCGCTGCAGCGGCGTGCTTGCGGGAGGCGAGTAAGAGCGAACATATTGAACGCACACGGCTTGGTTTTCATTGCCCGTTTCATATTTACAGTGAGGTAGAAGCCAAACTTCCCGGTTGGCAGGTGGAAACGCTTTCCTGTGAGTTTGACGCAGAAGGGGCGGAGATGGTGCTGGCTGTCCCTGTTGCTGAGTGCGAGGCCGTCACGACGTGGTTGCGTGACCTTACGCGTGGACAAAAACCCATCCGTGCTTTGGACGATCCAGCGTAGCGTCTTATGCGATGTGGATAGAGAATTGAGGCGCAGGCTACTGTGTGATTGTGGGGTGAGCTTTTTAAAAGATGGTATTTGCCGTGTAGTGGTTGTCGATAAGGGGGCTGAAGGAGTACGCTTCTGGGGCAGAGCCTTAGAAATAGCGCTCAGTATGTTGAAGATTGTATAAAGGTCGAATGAGTGTCCCTAGGAGAGATACGATGAAAAGAGAAACGTTATTTAACGACGTTCAAGAACAATTTCACGCAACACCGGAATATTTGTGGAGTAATTTCCCTCGTTACGCCGTATTTCGACACCATGAGAGTGCAAAATGGTTCGGTATCGTTATGGATATTCCCGGAGAAAAAATTGGATTGAAAACGAATGAGAAAGTTGATGTTCTTGATGTTAAGGTTAAACCAGAACATGTCGAGGCCTTACGTAAGCAAGATGGTATTTTCTCTGCCTATCATATGAACAAAAAACACTGGGTTAGCATCCTTCTGTCTGGACCGTTACCCATAAAGACCATACAGGAATTGCTGGCTGAGAGTTATAAACTGACATCTTAATCATCTTTGGAGGAAGCCGAGTGGGCATTCATTCGAGCTCAATATATGTGCCGTTATAGTGGGGCTGTTCGCACGTTATGAGCGTCTAGTCCTTATCCTCCTTCGTAGCGAAACGTTCGACGAGATCACTGAGATGGCCCGTTTCTTGTAAGGCGAGTCCTTTGGGAGGCTTGGGCCGGGCATTGGCATTGCCGACATGGCGCGGCACGACGGCTTGTTGAAAGCCCAGCTTGCCAATCTCTTTAAGGCGGAGTTCGGCTTGGGGCACTTGCCGCACTTCACCAGAGAGGCCAATTTCCCCAAAATAGGCAGAGTTCGCCGCGGTTGGTTGCCCTGTTGCGGCGGAGATGAGGGCGGCGGCGACGGCAAGGTCTGCTGCCGGTTCAGAGATCTTGAGCCCCCCCGTGACGTTCAGATGCACATCCATAGAGCCGAGCTTAAGCCCGCATCGTGCTTCTAACACGGCCAAGATCATGCTGAGACGTGAACTATCCCACCCTAAGACGGCACGGCGAGCGGCGCCATCGCCTGCTTTAGCAGAGAGCAGCACTTGGACTTCCAGCAAGACGGGTCTTGTGCCCTCAAGGCCCGCAAAAACGGCGGAGCCTGCAATATTGCCGCGTCGTTCTGCCAAGAAGAGGGCCGAAGGGTTGGGCACTTCACGCAGACCCGTATCGGTCATAGCAAACACGCCGATTTCATCGGTTGCGCCAAAGCGGTTCTTGGCTCCACGGAGGATACGGAACTGATGGCCGCGATCGCCTTCAAAATAGAGCACGGCATCCACCATATGCTCTAACACGCGTGGGCCTGCTAATGCGCCTTCTTTGGTCACATGGCCAATCAGCACGAGTGAGAAGCCCACTGTCTTGGCCAAGCGGATCAGCTCAAAAGCGCAATGGCGTACTTGCGAGACAGAACCGGGGGCGCTGGCGACATCTTCAAGCCACATAGTTTGGATTGAATCGATCACCACGACTTTATGAACGCGCCGTTCTTCCAACGTGGCCGCAATATCAGCCACATTGATGGATGCTGCGAGGTCGAGACTATCAAGAGCGTGCGGGTTATGGTCAAGCTCAAGGCGTTGGGCCCGCAGGCGGATTTGGTCAATTGCTTCCTCTCCCGATACGTAGAGTACAGGGTGCTGCGAGCGCGCTAAAGCACAGGTCATTTGCAGCATGAGGGTGGATTTCCCAATCCCTGGGTCGCCGCCAACCAGCACGGCAGAACCGGGGACAATGCCACCGCCAAGAACGCGGTTGAGCTCAGTAATGCTGGTATCAATCCGCTCTGGTGGTTGGACGGTTCCGTCCAGCCGCGTTGTTACGAGACGCCCTGCTTTTTTGGGTGAGGTGCGGTTAGGTGTGGCGCTGACGGTCTCCTCTTCCAGCGTGTTCCACTCCCCACATTGCTCACAACGTCCGGCCCATTTGGTGGTACGGGCGTGGCAGGATTGGCAGATGAACGTAGTTGCAGGTTTTTTGGCCATCGCTTTAACCCTTAAAGGGGATGTTCAGTCTTGATGGGCCCTTCACGCCGCCCATGGGTGAATTGGTCAACAATCGGGTTGCCTGAGTGCATGAGCTCAGAGGCTTGGCCCTGCCAAATAAGCTTGCCCTGATAGAGCATGGCGGCTCGATTGCCGATCCGCTGGGCGGAGGCCATATCATGGGTAATGGCAATGGCTGTAGACCCAAGATGGCTGACACAGTCTGCGATAAGCCCATCAATCACCGCCCCCATGATGGGATCCAGTCCGGTGGTAGGCTCGTCGAAAAAGAGAATATTGGGATGCCCAGCAATAGCGCGAGCGAGGCCAACGCGTTTTTGCATGCCACCGGAAAGCTCCGATGGGCTGAGAGTGCCGACGGCTTCATCAAGCCCAACTTGAGAGAGGAGTGTGAGGGCTTCAGGCTGCATTTCGGAACGTAGGAGAGGCTTGGATTGAGCGCGGCGTTTAGCACGCAGGCCGAACATCACATTATCAAGCACACTCATACTGTCGAACAGGGCTGCATTTTGGAACAACATTCCGATATTTTGACGGATCTGATGCTGATGATGTGGCTTGGCACGCAAGACATCGACGCCATCAATCTCGATTGTGCCGGCATCAGGCTCAATGAGGCCGAGAATGCACCGTAGGAGGACGGACTTTCCCGTGCCAGAGCCCCCAATGATGACCATGGATGTGCCTGTTTCGACGTCCAGATCAACCCCATCAAGGACAACTTTAGAGCCAAAAGATTTTTTAAGGCCACGAATACGGATGCGGGGCTGTTGGGTCATAAAAGCGCTCAGAGACAGGGGGGATTAGGAGGTAAAGAAAAGATCAGTGAGGAGATAATCAAAGGTCAGAAGAAGGATGGAAGCGGTCACCACAGTGGCTGTTGCCGCAGCGCCGACACCTTCAGCCCCACCTTTACTGTGGTAGCCATGGTAGCAGCCTAGCAGAGCAATGAGAAAGCCAAAGACAGCCGCTTTAATAAGCCCAACGCTCACATCCATCGCATTAAGAGAAGCCAGCGTGCTGTTCATATAGCTTTCTGGTGTAAAGCCAAGCTTCCCGACCGCAACGGTAAAGCCGCCAAAAACACCGAGAATATCCGCGATGAGCACCAAGAAAGGCAGCGCAACAATCGCTGCAAGAAGGCGTGGTGTGACCAAATATTTCATCGGGTCGGTGGATAGAGTGCGCAGCGCATCAATCTGGTCTGTCACCCGCATCGTGCCAATTTGGGCCGATAACGCTGCTCCAACGCGGCCGGCGACCATGAGGCCGGCTAAAACGGGGCCAAGCTCTCGCGTGATGGAAAGAACCACAATATTCGCTATGGCGTTTTCTGCGTGATAATGGCGAAAACCACTATAAGATTGCAGCGCAATAACCCCCCCGGAGAAGATCGCTGTTAAAGCGACAACAGGGAGTGAGAGAAACCCAATTTCGACCAATGTCCGCCCAAAGATAGCAGCGTAAAAAGGTGGGCGGACAATTCCAGAGAGCCCTTTCAGGCCGAAAAGCGCGATGCTGCCGACCCGCTGTAGGATGGAAAGAGTGCTGCGTCCAAGATGGACGAAGGGAGATAGAAAGATGTTCACACGCTAGCCCTCTCTTACGGTTTGTTACGCGTGGTCGCCATGTAAGAGAGCTGCCTCATGGCGTTATATGCGGGTGGGGAGTGGCAGACGAGCCCTTATGTTCTGTGGAGAGAGAAGGGGCCGTCTGCGTCGTTGGGGATGAAGGTGCATTAGAGAGTGGTGGTGTATTGCTCAACCCCTGAGCGGCTCCGTCAGTCTGGGAGACAGGAGGGGCAGAGGACGGTGTTTTCTGAGGGGGCGCCGGTGATGGCGTAGCCGCCGGCGGTGTCGGAACTGTTGGTGATGAATGAGAAGGCGGCACCGGGTGCAGATGGGGAGCCTCTTGTGTAGAAACATGCGGGCTAGGGATGGGTTGAGCTGTGCCTAACCCCTGAGCCGAACCATCTGGTTTATTGGGTGCAGGCGCAGCGGGGCTCGCTGGGGGCGGTGCGGCGGCTGCGGCTTGTTCAGCTTCTGTTGTTTGGTGGATATGACCATTTCCCGATTGATTGAGGCTATCGGTAATATGACCAAGTGTGAGGGAAGCATTGTCGCGTGTGGAGGTGTTCGCAGTGCCAAGCTGGGCCATGATAGAGGCGTTCGACTGGTCTGCCATCATAAGAGACAATGTGTCGATTTGCCCTTGTGTAATAGAGAGCTGGCTTGATCCACTCATTTGTGCCGATAAAGCGGTGAGGAAGGCTTGATCAACATGCAAGCGGGCTTGTTCTGCGATGAGAATTTCAGCAGCGCGGTCTAGCTGATGAATATGCACAGATGATGTGCCACGAAGAGAGAGGTCAAGCGATTGCACATGGTCTATCTCTAAAGAAGCATCTGTGAGGTTGCTTTCTAACGTGGAGAGTGTCCCCGCGATAGTAATCGTCGCAAGGGGGCTGTCATGTAGGGTGAGCGTGGTGCCTGGAGCCAGACGTAGGAAGAGCGGGAGATGTTGCCGGCAGCTTGGCAAAGCGACATGCACGCTCTGTTCGGCACCGTCTTTTGTTGTATGGACGACTGTTGCTCTGTTAGTTGCCTCGTCGAGAGAAAGTCCTGTTTTCAGTGCGGGATCCACTTTTAAATGAACAGAGGCACAGGGGGCACTGAGGTCAAGTTCGTCGCCAGAAAAGACGGAGGAGCGCGTGGCAGGCGCTGCGTGAACCTGAGGGGCACCCACCGTGAGTGCGCTCAGTAAGCTGAGAGCGAATATATGCCCATGAAGAGGGAGGGCGGACAGGATAGGACGCTTCTTCACGCATGAACTCCCAATGTTGGACGCTTGAGAATAATACGCGCTAGGGGCGCTATACTCTCTGCGGTCACAATTCCCGAAATGACAAGACAGTATAGGGGCTCTTGTTCTGTGATGATAGGCCCATCTTGAGGAGACGGGGAAGGAAAGGATGAAAAATAGACGATAATAGATCGTTGTTTTGTAAAAGGACATTGATAAATAGAGAATAAGGGTCTAGTCCTAAGGAAGCGTAGAAGCGAAAGGACAGGAGTCTATGGCGCTCTCAACACAGGAGTTAGCCGCTCTTAGAGAGGTAGAAGCAACCGGTAATGCCGCACAAACAACACAGCATGTGTTGCGTTATGTGGCGGATACATTGCGAGGACGTGTGGCTGTCGTATCGTCTTTTGGGGCGGAGTCTGCCGTTTTATTAGCGCAGGTTGCTCAGTATGATTCGACAATCCCTGTCTTCTTCCTCGACACGTTACGTCATTTTCCCGAGACATTGGCTTATCGTGAGACATTGACCCAGGCGCTGGGCTTGCGTGATGTCCGCGTCTTATCACCTCAGCGGCCAGCGTTAGAGGCGCGTGATCCCCATGATCAGCTCGCTGATTTTGACCCCGATGCGTGTTGCGCGCTGCGCAAGGTAGAACCCTTGGATGTCGTGCTGCCAGAGTTTGATGTGTGGATCACTGGGCGGAAGCGTAACCAAGCATCAACGCGCACCGCTCTGCCCGTGGTGGAACCGCAGGACGATGGCGGCGTAAAGCTCAACCCATTGGCGGGATGGGGCCGACAAGAGGTTCTCGCTTTTATGGAGTCTCATCATCTTCCTGCGCACCCCCTTGTTGCACAAGGCTACCCTTCTATTGGCTGTGCGCCATGCACGAGGGCGGTAGGAGCAGGCGAAGACAGCCGTTCTGGACGTTGGGCCGGGCAGGCGAAGACTGAATGTGGTATTCATCGCCCCGTTTCTTCTCCCTCATAAAATACGTATCGCCGGACAGGATTTTACGAAAGGCATAAGCATGACGACCCTTGAACAACCGCAAGCGATGGACGCTTTGGACCAGCTGGAGGCCCAGAGCATTTTCATCCTGCGTGAGGCTTACCGCACGCTCAAACCGATGGCCTTGCTATGGTCCCTTGGCAAAGACAGCAACGTTATGGTCTGGCTCGCGCGTAAAGCGTTTATGGGGCATGTGCCGTTTCCCGTGATGCATGTGGATACCGGGAAGAAATTTCCGGAAATGTATGCGTTTCGAGAGGAATACGTTAAAAAATGGAATCTTGATCTTTTGCTGGGGGACTGCCCCCCTGTGGAAGAGATGGATCCGTCCCTTCCCCCCGCTGCACGTTCTGCTGCGCGGAAAACGGCAGGGTTGGCGTCTTTGATTGAAAAAGAGAAGCTGCGTGGTGTTGTAGCGGGGATCCGCCGTGATGAGCAGGCAACCCGGGCGAAAGAGCGCGTGTTCAGCCCTCGTGGGGCTGGCCATCGTTGGGATGTGCGCAATCAACCACCTGAATTTTGGGATCAATACGCCAAACCTTATGAAGAGGGGATGCATGTGCGTGTTCATCCGCTTCTGTCATGGCGTGAAATTGATATTTGGCGTTACATTGAGCGAGAGAATATTCCGCTGGTGGATCTGTATTTCGCCAAGAACGGCAAACGCTACCGGTCATTGGGTGACCAAGACATTACAAGCCCGATTGAGAGCAATGCTTCAACCGTCGCAGAGGTGATTGAAGAGCTTGAACATAGTCGCACGTCAGAACGTGCAGGGCGTGCGATGGATCATGAATCTGAGGATGCTTTTGAGCGTCTTCGTGTGGCTGGTTATCTCTAAGGGTTGAGGCGTATTTTATGACAGATTTATCATCATCACCGCGTCGTCACGCGGTGAGCACACCGATTGTGATCGTGGGTCATGTGGATCACGGGAAATCAACCCTCATCGGCCGCCTTCTTTACGATACAGACAGCTTGCCCGATGGGCAGGTTGCACAGATCATTGAGGTGAGCCGGAAACGTGGTCTGGCGGTGGAGTGGAGCTTTTTGCTCGACTCTCTTCAGATTGAGCGTGACCAAGGGGTAACGGTTGATTCAACACGTATTCCTTTTCAACTCAATGACCGCGATTATGTGATTGTGGATGCACCCGGCCATCGCCAGTTTTTGCGCAACATGATTACGGGGGCGGCCGATGCAGAAGCCGCTGTCTTGGTGGTGGATGCGGGTGAAGGTGTGCGGGAGCAAACGCGTCGTCATGCCATGTTACTGCGCTTGATCGGCATTCGTCATGTCATCGTCTTGATGAACAAAGCGGACGCGGTTGATTTTGATCAGGAAAAACTGGCTCAGACCGAACGTGAGGTACGTGCGTTCCTTGGACAGCTCGAGATTCCGGTGACAGAGGTCATCCCGGCATCGGCACGCGATGGGGATAATATCGCGAACCGCTCAGAGCGGGCGGCGTGGTATCAGGGCCCCACCTTGTTGGAGGCACTGGCCGCTATTCCTGCTCCACCGTCACGCTGGGCGCTGCCGTTCCGTATGCCTGTGCAGGACGTGTATCGCTTTGACGGCGTGCGCTATGTCGCTGGGCGCATTGAACGTGGAACGGTGCGTGAAGGCGATCGGTTGGTGATTGGCAGCCAAGGCCAAGAAGCAACGGTTGCGGAAGTGTGTCGTTGGCATGCGCCTCATCGTGGCGTGGCGGGTTCTGGTGAATCTATCGCGTTGCGGTTAGAGCCCGATTTAGTGCCAGACCGTGGTGATCTGCTTTATCCTGCGCATGATGAGGCTGCGAAGCCGCTCTGTGCGCCCCGTCTGAAAACGCGTCTCTTCTGGCTGCGTGGTGAACCGCTACAGGTTGGTGAGAGCTTCCGTCTGCGTCTCGCAACAGCCGAGCATGATGTGACGGTTGCTTCTATTGATGCGGTGGTGGATCTGGATGATCTCAGCCTCCGTCCCGGTGAGGAAGTGCCCCCTGACGGATTTGCCGAAATCACGCTGGCGGCTTCTCATAATGTGCTGTTTGATGCGTTTGCTCCGGGCATGCCTGATGGGCGCGGTGTGTTGGTGGATCGTCATCAGCGTATTGTGGGGGGAGCCCCCTTGTTGGGCCCTGCTGAAACGGCTGAGGGACAGCATGCGATTCACCCCACGGCGAGCCGCGTGACCCCGCAAGAACGCTCAGCGTTGAAGGGCCATAAGAGCGGTGTGTTCTGGATGACGGGCCTGCCAGGGTCAGGCAAAAGCACACTCGCCCGTGGTGCAGAAGAACGCCTCGCTGCGGCCGGACGTGCGGTGACCGTCCTTGATGGCGATACGCTGCGCTCTGGTCTATGCTCTGACCTTGGCTTCTCGCCAGAGGATCGACGTGAAAACATTCGCCGCGCGGCTCATGTTGCGAAGATCTTGGCGGATGCAGGACAGATCGTGTTGGTCGCACTCGTTTCTCCCTTAGCGGAGGATCGTGCGATTGCTCAGCGGATTATTGGGGAAGGCTGGCACGAAGTCTTCGTTAACGCTCCGCAAGCCTTGTGTGAAAAGCGCGATCCGAAAGGTTTATACGCACAAGCGCGCGATGGCCGTATTTCAGACTTCACAGGTGTTTCCGCCCCTTACGAAGCCCCGCAAAAACCCGACATCGTGCTGCCTGCCGATGGTGATGAGCAGGCCTGCATTACTGAGTTCGTCACGGTGGTTAACCGCGCTGTGAGCCTGTAAGAAGGGCCAATAGAGGGAGGGGCTTTGGAAATAGCCTCTCCCTCTATTATGAATAGATAATAGTAAACTATAGGGATAAGTGTAGGCTAAGGCAGATTCAATGAGGTATTAGCTTATTTTTCTCCTTTTCTAGTCTGTTTACGATATTTCTTTCGTGTGGGGATAAGGTATCTGGATTGATAGTTTGTAATATTTTGATCACCTTGCCTGTGTATGCAATGATACGTATTGTTTGCGGTTTCGTTAAGAACTCCCCTCTCTTTTCTAAGAAATCAGGAATCTCATCTATAACGACTAAAGCATAGTGCCTGTGACTTTCGTCTTCTATCATATTAACAACGATATTCATATAATGTGTAATTCGGTCAAAATTATCAATACATCTATTGGTATTGTTTGACTCTTTCAAAAGAAATATACTTAGTGCTTGTGTGTCTAGTTGATATGACTTGAAGCCCTTTATGTTTTTTGCTCGAGCATATCCTGCCGTTAAGAAGTTTATTGATTCTTCTATTCGGTTGTTAATTTTCATAAATATTGCATACTGAAGCCAAAATAAAGGATCATCATTTACTTTACTGTTCTGTGATAGTATTTGGTAGTGTTTTTCTAGTGAAGGAATATAGTCTTCTTTGTGCTTAAATAGATGCTTGAAAGTAGAGAACTTCACCAATTCTCTAGAAAATTTTCTATAGTTATTTTTATGTTTTTTATTCGTAAGGCATATAATTATTTTTTGACAAATATTTAAAACATGATCAGTATCTAACATATGTTGAATAATGTATTCTGAAAGCATAGATGATCTCATATCTATTTTTTCTTCATTGAATTCTATAAGATCATTAATGGAGTGATTGTTTGGATCTTTTATGTCAAGAAATACGTCTTTTTTAAGGATATAATTTATTGTAGAGTCATCAACTGTAATTCCGGACCATTTTGCTAGAGAAAGAATTATAACTGTTTCTCGTAAAGTGGAAGATAAGCTGTCGCATATGTTTAATATTTTTTTTCTAATTTCTTTGTGTTCGTATAATTTAGTGACAATATCCCTTATGTCTCGGGATTTGTTCTTTATAGAGTGCTCAAGATTCTGCTTTTGAGCTCCGTTTTTATACAAGAGATTATAAAAATCATTTTTTTCTTCAGAAGATAGTGTATTTATATCTATTCTTTGAAGGGGAGACGGGAGCTTTTCTTTAATCTCGTGGAGCCTTACTTCTTGGAGACTTGTTCTCATCGTTACGATGAATTTAACATCAGGAGCTTCGCTTGATATTTTTTCTATATTATTAATAGCTTCATCATAATCGTCAAATATGACAATAACTTTGTTATATTTTTTTATAAGTTCTAATTCTTGAGAAAAACATCTGTTCCGCCCTTTCCAAAATAGGCAGTGATATGAAAAAGATTTCACCATATAGGTAAATATGTAAAGGAAAATTGTTTTCCCATTGCCAATTCTTGAATGGATAAGAATAGTTTTTTTATCGGAGAGATGTTTTATAACATCATCCACTTTTCTTTTTCGTATAATGACAAAGTCTTTTATATCTTTCAAACTAAAAAATCGTTCTTTATAGAATGTTCCGAAGCAAACAAGATTATTGATTTCTGTAGGGGTTGGAGTAGAATGGGATTTAGAATCAAGTCCTGGATGCAGGTAGCGGAAGGACGGTAATTTGTTTAAATCTTGAGGTTTTTCAGGTGTAGGAGCTTCTTTAATTTTTTTTGCAAAAACATCAAAATCAATTGGAAGAACTTCCCCATATTCTGCAGCTCTTTTTATGAAATGTTTGGGTGCATTTTTACCCGCTATAAAACATACCTTTTTGGTATCTTTTAAGCTTAAACTCAAGAGAGAGGATATGTGATGATCTCTTAAGCTATAGCCTAGAAAAAAGCAGGCATTAAAATTTCTTATATCGCTTTTAAACTCATCGAGCCATTGTATATGCTCACGGTTTATGCTATCATAAGAGCTATTGTTGAGTATAATTTTATCACTAAAATCCTCTTCATTTACTCTAGATATAGAGCCATGTAAATAAATAGAAAATGATTTAGGCAGCTTTTTAGGAACATCATCATAAAATGTAAAGCATTTAAATTCGGATCCTTTAATATTTTGGATAATATCATCATAGTTTGTCGTATAAATGCGACCCCATGGAAGTGATAATATAGCATGTTGGAAATTTGACGTTCTTGCCACAGTAAATGTTTTGTAGAGAACATCAAATATGCTTTCCTTTTTTTCGTCCATAAGCATATCAGATATTGATTTCAGATCGTAGCCATTCACATCTGCATTTAGTATATCTGATAGCTTTTTAAATAATTCCTGTCCATCAGGAAGGGTTTCATTTAAGATGTTAGTTGCGAACTTTGAAAAACCAGAGCCTAAAAACAAAACAGAATTTTTTGTATCAACATATCTAAGGGGCATACCTATTCTCCATAAAAAATCTATATATGTGTATAAATTTCATAAACCTATTTAAAAACCATTAAAGGTCAATGTTAAATAGGGAAAAATGACATTGTCATATTACGAAATCGTTTCATTTTTGCGTCCCAAACGGTGATAGGTAAAACCGGCCTCTTGCCATGCTGTGGGCTCCCAAATGCCGCGATAATCCAGCACGAGGCGTCCTTTCATCGTGCGGCTTAGCTGCTGAGGGGTAAGGTCTTTGAAGAGAGGCCATTCTGTTAAAATAAGCACAACATCCGCTCCTTCTGTCGCGTTCAGAGCGCTGTCTGCATACGGGATGTCTTGGGGAAGCAGCGGGCGGGCTTGGTCCATCCCCTGTGGGTCGAATAGTTGGAGGCGTGCCCCGGCTTCATGCAGTGCGGGTAAAATGCTTAAAGCCGGGGCGTCGCGCATATCATCGGTATGGGCTTTGAAGGTGAGGCCCAGAACGGCGATAATTTTCGTGTGAATGGGATGGTCGAGCAAGCTTAAAATACGGTCAGCAAGCCGTTGTTTACGCGCTTCATTGGCGGCGATCGTGATGTCAATCAACTGTGTTGGTGTGCCCGCTTTGCGGGCTGAGGTAGCCAGCGCGCGCGTATCTTTTGGAAAGCAGGAGCCACCATAGCCGGGGCCGGGCGTGAGGAAGTCGGGGCCAATGCGGGGGTCTTGCCCCATGCCGTGGGTGACTTCACGAATGTCGGCCCCTGTTGCTTCGCACAGATCAGCCATTTCATTGGCGAACGTGACTTTCATGGCTAAGAAGGCATTGGCGGCATATTTGGTCAGTTCGGCACTTTCCAACCCCATAAAGGTCAGACGGTTATGGGGGGTGGTGAGTGGATGATAAAGCTCTGTCAGTAACGCGCGGGCATGCGCCCCTTTGTCAGGGCTTTGTTGGTCGAGGCCAATGATAACGCGGTCGGGGCGCATGAAATCATCAATCGCGTTCCCTTCACGCAAGAACTCGGGATTAGAAGCGATATGAAAGGTAAGATCGGGGCGATTTTCGCGTAAAATACGGCTGACTTCACGTCCTGTTCCGACGGGCACGGTGGATTTGGTGACGACGAGTAAAGAATGCGAGGCCATTTTGGCGATGTCATGGGCGACGGCATAAACATAGCTCAAATCAGCATGGCCGCTCCCGCGTCGTGTCGGGGTGCCGACGGCGATAAAGACGGCTTCACACTCTGCTAACGCGGTTTCCATATCAGCACTAAAGCGTAGCGTGCCGCGTTTGGCTTCTTGAGTGAAAAGAGCATCTAGCCCGGGTTCATAAATGGGCACATGGCCGCTTTGCAGCTGCGCAAAACGGGTAGGGTCGCGGTCAACAATCGTGACAGACGCCCCAAAGGTTGCCAGGCAGGCTCCAGAGACGAGGCCAACATAGCCTCCGCCAATGATGGCAATCTTCATGATGTCCCTCCACGGTGATGCATGATCCTCTCTAACGAGCAGAGTGGACGCTGCAAAGGGGTAAAACGGAGGTGTTCAAACGGTTCTATGGGTGAGGCCGCGAGGAAGGAAGGACTCTTACGGGATGCCAAGGAGCATGAGTGTCTGATGATCAAGATGTTTCTTCACAACAGCATCAAGGGCTGCTTCAGCGCGTGTGAAATGACCGATATCGGCACTGGCATCAAGTTGGAAATAATAAGGAGTTTCACCAATTGTAAATTCCCGTGGGCGGGCAGTGAGGGCGTACAGTTCTACTGTTGTCGGGAGTGGAGAAGCAGTGGATACGCCTTTCTGGGGGTGGCGTGTAGCTCTGAGGAGAAAGAGCGTCGTATGGTTGTTATCGTGTGTCTGTCGACGGGCGAAAAGAATCGTTGAGAGAGAGTTTTCTCCTACATGTTGCGGGTCAGTTGCCATCGTGTCTTGGTCAGCAATTTGAACGAGGCCAGCTGGATTAAAGTCATTACCGTATGGTGAATCGCCGATTGTAACGAAATAGAGGTAATATCCTTGGTTTTTCCCTGTTCTACGCCATGTGCGTGTGATCGTTCCGTCACGTTCATCAGTCGTCATATCAGGAACATCTGCGCTGTTATGATCAAACGGGATGAGGTCAAATGTACTGGGCTGTGAAGCCGCCACGGTGTTTTCAGCGTGTGCATAGGACGTCCCTAAAATGAGGATGGTCAGGAATGCAACAGCGTATGGGACGGAACGTATGGGCGTGTTCTTCATAAACGTGATGCCTGTGCTTTTGTTTGAAACGAGAGAGGTGAGTGTGTCTTTCATAGTGATAAGCATAGGGAGACCGTTTGGGAGGTTAATGCGCTAATTGGCTTAACCCAACGACGTCACTCAGAACTTCTTCAGTGTTTGAACTGTTTCCAACATTGATGCTCTCTTGAAGGACAAAACGATCCAGCGTTGCGTGCCCAGCTTTCTCGGGGGAGCTATGGATGAGCCGGTAAATGCGGACAGTGGTTGGGCTGGGATCGGGGACGGACTCCAAAAGAGGACGTTTGGCGGTAATGAGGTAGAGATGGGAGGTCGTGTCTCCTTGCTTTGTTCCTCTCGCAAAGACCGCTGAAGAGAGAGCATCTTGTCCTGTATGGGGGTGGGTCGTGAGTTTGTCTTTCCCGTCAATCTCGACAAGAGAGGTTGGGCTGATAGATGCGTCTGTTTTGTCGGAGTCAGCCATGACCATATAGACATGGTATCCCCATGCATTGCCGTTTTCGCGCCATGTATGGAAGATGGTTCCTGCGCGACCGTCATCGGTCATGTGGGGGATAGAGGTGGTCTCTCCCGTTAGAAAAATTTCTTCAAAAAGAATCGAATGGAAATAAGCCGTGACTGTTTGTGCGTGTGATTGAGGGGAGAGGCTTATGAGAAGCGCACAAAGGGAAACAATAAGAGAGGGGCGTTTCATCAAAGCTTATCCGAATAGATGGTTATAACGGTATAATAATGTTTCAGTTTTATTACATTCTATAGAGATCTATTTGAAGCATAGATTTACGAAAAGGGCCATAGCGGGGTGCGCTATGGCCCTGTCAGAAGGATGAGTAAAGGGCTTAGTTAAACGGCATATAGCGGAGTGACATCAGCACCATATCAGCATCGGTATGGGGTTTTCCGCCAATACCAGAGAACGCTTGTATGTAGGTATGGGCATATTGTCCGCCAACGCGGAGCGTGCCGTAATCGCCTTTGGCGGCGGTGTACCAAAAGCCGCCTGTGGCTTGAGCAACCGTGCGGACATTACCCGACGCCCCGCAGGCAGAAGACGTTTCCGTATAACATCCGCTCATAACGGTGTTTCGACTGCCATAGCCGTAGGGGGAGCCGCCTTCGTCAAAGCCGCGACGGCTCATGACGGTTTCAGCGCCGCCATAGGCATAAAGGCGTAGAGAGGCCATGGGGTCTCCATAAAAACCAACCAGCACATTGGCTTCGGGCAGCGGGGTAACGGCGGCGTTTCGGTTATAGGTATAGTCAGGCAGGTTCGAGGTGCCATAACGGCCAAGCCCTGTGCCCACTAAGCCGGATGCTTGGAAGTAGAATTTTTTGTCGATAAGGGGCAGTACCATACCGCCACCACCACCACCGGCGATCGTGGTGTGGTTATGGCCCTCTCCGGTAGTGCTGGTGCGGTTGCGGAAGAAGCGCATAATCCCGGTGAGCTCATAATGCCCCCAGCCTGGATCTGCCGCAATTTTGGCAACGAGGTCGGGGGCGGGGTCTGTCGCGTAATAGGTGTCAGGATTGTTTACATTCGTGCCAGAAACACGGTCAGTGTTGGTCTGTCCTGGGCGCAGATAGGCTTTCCCCCCCGGCACACCGCTGGGGTTTTCGATCGAAAGACCAGCGGCGTAACGCTCTTGTGCGCCAAAGGTTTTCACTAAGCGGATCTGGCTGTTGCGCGTCCAGTTAAAGCCGGGAACATATTGGGCTTCAATGACCAGAGGCACTTGTTCATCACGGGCGAACATGCCTTTGTTGAACATGGTGAGAAGTGACCAGTTTTGTCCGCCTAAGAGATAGAGCCCATCAGCTTTGTCTTTGAGTTCACCATAGACGTTGCGGGTGCGCAAAACATAGGAGTTGGATTGGCGTGAGTTGGACGCAGACCCAGCTCCTTGGAAGTCGGTCTCCACGTATGCATCGGCTTCAATATTTTTGGTGAGCATGCCTTCAACCAAAGCGGATAGGCGGCTTTGGCGCTCTGTCTGGCGAAATTCGCTCATATGATGGAGGGCATTATTCCCCCAAGGAATGGCATTATAGCCTGTGGAAATGTCCGATCCCGTATAGCGGGAGCGCCAAATAGTCGCCGCTTCGAGATAGCCACCGAGCGTTAGGCGAATACCACCGATTTGGAGCTGCCCCCGGCGGAGTGGGCTGAAGAGGTCGGGATGGGCAGGAGGTGTGGCTGTAAGCTCTCCGTAAGGCGTGCTTGCTGTGCGTGGTGGGGAGAGAAGAGCGCTATCAATGCCGAAACTATCAACCGAGTTTGATGATCCCGACGTTGGGCTTGCAAGTATGGATGGTGTTGAAAGAGAGCTACGTGTCAGGCGAGCGCGAGGGGCGTAAGGGTCTGCCTCGATCAGTTCACGTTGGGCGCGGAGTTCCGCGCGGATACGTTTATTTTCTGCAGCTTGGTGCTGTTTCATTGTGGCCAGCTGAGCCTGCATGGCATGGATTTGTTTTTCCATGATGCTGATGGCATCAGCGGAGCCAGCCGCATGGGCGTGACGGGGTATGAGAGGGGGGATAAGAGCTGCTAGTGCGGTAATCGCAACAAGCAGAGAGGGGAAACGAGCGGTCCTGAAGCGGGGCAAAGGTGTCATCTTGGGCGCCTGCCGTTGAGTGAAAGGACACGATTTTTCTATTTCAATATCGTAAAAAATACAGCATCGAATTGTTTGTTTTGATTGTTTTAAAGCAGTAGTGAGACTATAAAGCCACACAGGACTACTCCAAAAAGAGGAGCTCTTTATGGGCTGCAATCACGCCGTCTTGTCCAACTGTTTTCGTGGAGCTTGGGCGCTTATGTCTGTGGCTCTCGTGACGCCGTTTTCTGCTCATGCAGCGTCGCAGGCTGTGACGATTACAGGGGCAGGTTCTAGCTTTGCCGCTCCTGTGTATCAAAGTTGGAGTATGCCTGTTGCGACACAAACAGGTATTAGTGTGAATTATCAAAGTATTGGTTCTAGCGCTGGGCAAGACCAAGTGTCAGATCGGACGGTTGATTTTGGCGCTTCTGATAAGCCGATGGCGGCTGATAAGCTGGCGAAGAACCATCTCTACCAGTTCCCCTCTGTGATGAGCGGGGTTGTGGTCGTCGTTAACCTGCCAGATGTTCCTGAAGGAAAGCTGCACCTAGATGGCCCAACATTGGCGATGCTGTATGATGGCACGATCACGGAATGGAATGATCCTCGTATTCAAGCATTGAACCCTGGGGTCACGTTGCCTGATGATGATGTCGTGGCCATTCATCGCGCGGATGGATCGGGCACGAGCTATGTCTTTACGTCTTATCTATCGTGTGTTTCTCCATCATGGAACGATCAGATCGGGGCTGGCACGTTGGTGGATTGGAAAGGCGGTGCAGGAGGCCGTGGCAATGATGGCGTTGCCGCTCTTGTGAAGCAGACACCCGGTAGTTTGGGATATGTTGAATATTCCTATGCGTCGCAGAACCATCTGAACATTGCCCAACTTAAGAACCATGATGGCAACTTTGTTTCTCCATCCTTGGAAGGTTTTGCGGCAGCATCCAAGGCGGCTGATTGGCAGGAGAAAAACCATTATGCTGTCAGCTTGTTGGATCAAGCCGGGGCAGGAAGCTGGCCCATTGTGTCCCCAACCTATGTCTTAGTTCCTGAGGAAGCCGTGTCACACCCTGAGGGGAAGGGTGTGCATGACTTCTTTGCTTGGGGTTTTGACCATGGTGAGGAGGTCAATCACACGCTTGGTTATGTTGGCCTACCTCGCACGGTGCAAGAAAGCATTATGAAGAGCTGGCCTTCGTCGGAGACGTCTCCTTCTCATTAAGCAGTGAGGCTTTGCCCTCCCGTCTCATGCCGTGCCAGCTTAGCAGTGTATCGGCAAAGAAGGCGGTGAGGGCGGCCACTGTGCAGGCTAATGCGATGCCAAATAGGCTGAGAAGCCATGTGGATGTGGCGCTATCACGCAAGGAGCCAATAAAGAGTACAAGAGCGGCTCCGCATGTCGCTGCTCCGCCCATCGCGTTTAAGATAATGGCCAAATCTAAGACAAAGATACGTCGTCTGAGGCGGATTTGATGCACACGGAGGCGATGCGGTGATTCACAGAGGTTCCCGTTATCGCCTTGATCATCGCTTGGTGTGTTCAGGCGCTTTGTGACGTCTTCCAGATGGTCGGACACTCGGGCAAGGCGTGTGTTAAACACATTAATGAGCGATCCAATCCCAGAAAGCATAAAGACCGGTGTCAGAGCGATCTGGATCAGATGCGCAGCGCTATCAATGGTTTCAGTCTCTGGTGTGAAGGGTAAACTCATAGACACGCGCCTCATTCATGGTGAGAAAGTCTCTTTCTGAGGGAGGATCGCGGCTTCTTCAAGGGGAGGGGCATGACATCGTTGACTGTGAGACGTGTTCGGTGGGGAATTAAGACTATTCTAAGAAACATTTAGAAAATGGGGGAAGACTTTCACACCATTTCTAGAATACCATGCGCGCGTAACGATAGAGACGGACATAAGACGCGTTATGCAGGCCAGCGATACAGGGCGGGACGTAAAGAGAGCGCAGGCAGATAGTATTATTCTGCTGAGTGCTTTTCTGGTCATGATCATAATGCTTGGTGGGGGGGCGCGTAGTCTGGCGGCAGAACGCTCTTTTGCTCCACTGTCCCCACAGCCAACATGCTCCGCATTGGCAGGTGAGGTAGAGCTTGCGTGCCAAAGTTGGACGGAGATCGCAGCCGCACAAAAAGCAGGGACGCGTACGGCTATTATCCCCATAGGGGGGACAGAGCAAAGCGGGCCTTATATCGCTGTTGGAAAGCATAATGTGCGCGCTCAACTGTTAGCTGATCTTATCGCACATCAGTTAGGCCATACCATTGTTGCGCCCGTGATGGCGTATGTGCCGGAGGGAAGCACGACGCCGCGCCGCTCTCATATGCGCTTCCCCGGCACGCTGTCACTTCCGCCCGATATTTTTGAGGCTGTGGTGCGTGGTGCGGCGGAGAGCTTGCGTGTGCAGGGCTTCCAGACGATTGTTTTATTGGGCGATCATGGCGGGTATCAGCGCGCTCTCGCTCATGTGGCGGCAACGCTCAATGCAGCATGGAAGCACCAAGGGGCACAGGTTTTATTTGTGCATAACTATTATCAGGTTATTCCCACCCGTTATGCAGAGCTTTTGCGTAAGCGCGGTTATGGGAATGCTGTTGGGCAACATGCAGAGCTGAGCGATACGTCGCTCATGCTCGCGGTTGACCCCTCCCTTGTGCGGCAAGAGGCGTTACGCCACGCTGCACAACCACATTCTGCCGATGGGGTTTATGGTGGCGACCCACGGCAGGCAACGGCTGAGCTGGGTCGGCTTGGGACTGATCTGCAAGTGCAGGCCGCTGTTGAGGCCATCTCTTCATTTAACAGGAGTCATCTATGAGGCTGAAAACGTCTCTTCTTGCAGCCTGCGCGCTGTTTGGCGTGGGGCATGCTCAAGCACAACAAAGCACGGCTCCCACCGTGGCAGGTCAGGCGCCTGCCACCGCACAACCGGCCGCGACGACTGTGCAGACAATTCCCGGAATGCCCCCGGTGGTTGATCCAGCTAATATTTATAGTGAAGCCAGCGGGCCTGACAAAATGTCTCCGGCGGTTGCTGGACAGCTTAACCGTGTTTATGTGCCTAATTTACGCGGCAATAGTGTTTCAGTCATCGACCCAAGCACATTTAAGGTGGTGGATACGTTCCCTGTTGGGCGTTCCCCACAGCATGTTGTGCCGTCATGGGACTTGAAGACGCTGTGGACAACCAATAATAGCGAAGAGCGCACGGATGGGTCGCTTACGCCGATTGACCCGATGACGGGCAAGCCGGGGAAGGCGGTTCCCGTGGATGACCCCTACAATATGTATTTCACCCCCGATGGGCAGAATGCCATTGTGGTGGCAGAAGCTCATCATCGGCTTGATTTTCGCGACCCACATACAATGGCGCTCAAAGGTTCTGTGGAAGCGCCACGTTGTGCAGGGATCAACCATGCAGCCTTTTCTGCAGATGGGCGTTATGCGCTCTTTACCTGTGAGTTTGGTCGGTATCTCGCCAAGGTTGACACGGTTAATCGTCAGCTTTTAGGGATGTTGAAGCTCTCTAAAGGGGGGATGCCACAAGATGTGCTCGCAGCTCCTGATGGGCATAAATTCTATGTTGCTGATATGCATGCTGATGGTGTGTTTATCATTGACGGAGACCAGTTTAAGGAAACAGGCTTTATCCCAACGGGGCTTGGGACACATGGGCTTTATCCAAGCCGTGATGCGAAGCTGCTTTATGTCGCCAATCGTGGCTCTCACATGATTCATGGCCCACGTCATAGCAAAGGCAGCGTAGCTGTTGTGGATTTTGCGACGGATAAAGTCCTCAAAACATGGCCGATCCCCGGTGGTGGAAGCCCAGATATGGGCAATGTCAGTGCGGATGGGTCTATGCTGTGGCTTTCTGGGCGTTTTGATGACGAAGTGTACGCGATCAATACGCAAACAGGGGCGGTTAAGAAAATTCGTGTTGGGTATGAGCCCCATGGTCTGACAGTTTGGCCACAACCGGGCCGGTATAGCATTGGTCATACGGGGATTATGCATTAATCTTTCTGTCAGTTTTGTCATGCGTTTTGGAATGCCCGTTCATCATTTTGATGAGCGGGCATTTTTGTCTGTGATAAAGTTTTGTATGCTGTTTTTTGACATAATATTAAGCGACAGAATGGAATCTTTATGAGGATGCCGCGTTTTATCATCGTAATGATGGCACTAGTGGCCATTGTACTAGGGGGTGAGTATGGTAACGCGGCAGAAAGTACCGCTCATATCACCGCTCATAGTCGCGCGAGTTTAATCACAGATCATAACACAATCGGCCCTGATGGGACGATCAAGGTTGGGCTTCGTCTTCAACTACAGCCGGGCTGGCATACCTACTGGGTTAACCCCGGAGATGCGGGCGATGCGCCGCATATGAGTGTTGAGGCGAGTGGGGGCGCCCGAGGGGAAAGCCATCTTTTTCAATGGCCGGTGCCAGAGCGGATTAATGAAGGCGGCTTGATGGCCTATGCCTATACAGGTTCCGTGTTGCTGTCTCAGACGCTTCATGTGGTTGGCTCGTCCGGGTCTTCTGTCACCCTAAAGGCAACGGCGGACTGGTTGGTGTGCGCGGATGTCTGTGTGCCAGAAAACGGGGAGTTTACTCTCACTCTTCCGCGCAGTGCCTCAGCTTCTAGTGAGGAAAGCGCAGAAGCGTCGCTCTTTCATGCGGCTGAAGCGGCTTTACCTCAAACGTCTCCTTTCCAGACGACGCTCCTTCCTGATGGGGTTCTCCAGATGGAAGGCGCTGGGCTTTCTCCAGAGATGGTCAAAGATGCGTGGTTTCTGCCTCTTCAAGGGGGGATGATCCGTCAAACGGCTCCGCAAAAGCTGACCGTCACAAAGGGCCGTGTGTCGTTGAGCTTGTTGCCGGACGCCAGTCAGCATGCCCCATTATGGCAAGTGCCGCTTTCAGGCGTGGTGGTGTTGGAGGATAAAGCGGGGGAGCGCTCTGCTATGCAGGTGTTTGCCCAGCCTGTCACGCCTGTTGCGTCTCCAATGCCGCCGCCGTTCACGGCACCGGGGATTGCAAAAGTGCTGCTTTTTGCTCTTTTGGGAGGGGTGATCTTAAATTTGATGCCCTGCGTGTTCCCGGTATTAGCGATGAAAGCGCTCTCTTTAGCGCGTATGGGCGGGGCTGGACGGCGTGAGCAAGTCGAGAGTGCGGCTTTCTATGCCTGTGGTGTGGTGGTGAGCTTTGGTGCTCTTGGTGCTGTCATGATCGCGTTGCGTTCTGTGGGGTCGGTGGCTGGATGGGGCTTTCAGTTTCAGTCATCTGGTTTTGTCGTGGCGGTCTGTTGGCTTCTTTTCATTCTTGCGCTCAATTTGCTGGGCGTCTTCCAAGTAACGACAGGGAAATTAGCAGGAACATTAGACCAGATGGGCCGCACACAAGGGCGCAGTGGTGATGTTCTCACGGGGTTCTTAGCTGTTTTGGTCGCGACACCTTGCACAGCTCCTTTTATGGGGGTGGCTATTGCTGGGGCGCTTGCAGGGCCTGTGCTGCTTGGTATGGCTGTGTTTCTTGCTATGGGGCTTGGCTTGGCGGCTCCTTATGTGCTGATCGCAACGGTGCCGGGGCTGGCATCACGCTTGCCACGGCCGGGGGCTTGGATGGAAGTGCTCAAACAGTTCCTTGCGTTCCCCCTCTTAGCAAGCTGCGTGTGGTTGCTGTGGGTGGTGAGTGTCCAGCATGGTTCGAGCTTTGTGCTCGTGACAGCCGGAGGAGCGGTGCTTCTGGCGTTGGGCTGTTGGCTTTACGGGCTTGGGCAGCGTCGTGCCATGCGCGAGGGTGGCGCGTTTGAGACGAGTATGGCGTATGGTTTGGCCGTGCTGTGTGGCATATTAAGCTGCGTCGGGCTGGGCATGGCGCTGTCATCTGACCAGACGGCGCCCTCATCGGAGATGGCCCGGAAGCAGAGTGGTGCTGTAGAGCCTTTTTCAGAAAGCCGGCTCGCGGCCTTACGTGCTGAAGGCACACCTGTTTTTGTGGATATGACGGCATCGTGGTGCATTACCTGTATGGTGAATGAGCGCGTTGCTCTTGAGGCGCCGTCTGTGCGGGCTTTGTTTGATCAGCACCATATTGTGACATTGCGTGGGGACTGGACCAATCGTGATGAGGCCATTTCGGTTTATCTGAAAAAACATGGGCGCGACGGCGTGCCGTTTTATCTTTATTACCCGCCGCACCAGGACGGTACGACATTACCTCAAATCTTAACGCCCCATGGGGTGATCGACATGATTACGCATTCTGTCGATCATTCGTAGAGACTATAAGGGAATGTTCAATGGGACGGATTGTCTTTCTTAATTGCTTTCCGAAAGATCAGTTTTCAGGAGGGATTAAAACAACTTATCACCATGCGGTATGTCTGAAAGCGCAGGGGTTTGACGTGCATGTCTTACAGCCTGAAGGGCCGCCTGTGCGCCTCAAAGATACACGTGCTCAAGAACTTGTTTGTCAGGATGTCGCGTTGGATCGCGGTGATGTTGCTGTTTTCCCGGAAACATTGAGTGGATGGTTTGGGGAGGTGATCCGCGCGCCTTTGCCGGCGAAGAAGGTTATTTTTTGCCAAAATCCCTATTACTTCTTTTGGTATTGTCATTCTAAAGAAGAGCTTGAGCAATGGGGTGTTGAGCGCATCATTGTCCCAAGCCAATGGGCGAAACGGACTGTGCAGTCCGTTTTGGGCGTTGAAGATGTGGAGGTTGTCCAGCCCTCTATTGATCCAGAGCTTTTCGTGGCACGCGATAAAGAGCCGCGTATCGTTTCAGCAGGATGGAAATGGGATGGAGAGAACCATCTGCCACCTTATGACCGGCTTATTCGTAAGATGTTGCGGCGGAAATATCCTGCTCTCACATCTGTTCCTTGGTCAGCATTAGGGGAGGTGTCAGAGCAGGTCGTGGCGGACACGATGGGACAAGCGACCGTTTGTCTCTCTTTGGGGCGCTTGGAGGCCCTGGGCATGACAGCCCTAGAGGCGATGGCGGCAGAATGTTGCGTCGTAGGCTTTCATGGGAGTGGTGGGGAAGACTATGCAACGGCTCAAAATGGGTTTTGGCATTCTCCAGAAGACCTTGAGGGGGTAGTTGATTCACTAGCCTTGGCCCTTGAGATGACTGAAAACGGGGGGATAGTGTGGCAAAAAATGCGACAGCATGGTGTGGCTACAGCACGCCGTTATCATCCAGACGTGACAGAAAAATCTCTCTATAAAGTCTATAGCGCTCTCTTTTCTTGAAGAAAGTTGATAGACTTCCTTAATGAGAAGAAGGACTTACGCGAAAGCAGGGGACGAGATGTGCGAGATAAAGGGCCGATAGGGTGGTTTTATCAGTGCATTTAATGTTTAGAGAAACAGTTATTATGTGAGGAGAAGGCGTGCTCGATCGTTTCGTGCTCCATAACGCGCGTCGTTGTGGGGATGTCGTGGCATTAGGTGGACTTGTCCGCCAGTGTCGGTTTGACCAGCTTGAAGCGTCGGTTAGTCGTTTAGCACGTGCTTTAGAGGGGTTGCGGGAGCTCGCGCCGCGGTTGGTTGCGGTGCAATGTGTCGATAGTTGGCGCCATTGGATGCTCCTTCTTGTGCTGAGTCGTCTTGGTGTGGCGTCTGTTTCTCTTCCCGATGCTGATGTACCTCAGGAAATGCTGGCTGTTTTGTCGCCTGACCTGATTATTCTTCATAATGGGGATCTTCCCGCTCAAGAAGGGCGTCTCTCTCTTGATGATGGTTGGTTTCGTGCTGTGCTTGATGGCGTGGACGATGACCATTCTGAGGATTATTACCCGCCTGTCCCTGTGGCGTCGGATGCGCTATGCCGCGTTGCCGTCGCGATGGGAACAGATCGTGATATGCATGTTCTCGGCTTTAGTTACGCTGATGTTGAGGCCTCTTTGTTGCGGCTGGTTTATCAGGACATGGGCGAGGCCTTGGCTCTTATGGCCTCTGATGGGCAAAAGCCACATTTGCTGTGCACCATTAGCCCTGTGTCGATGAGTGGCTTTCTCATGGTGGGGGCGGCGCTGGTGGCGGGCACGACGGTGCGTATCGCGAGTGAGCAAACTATGGGGGCAGAAGTTGCACAGGGACATGCGTTGTTTGTCGTACTGACCCCTGTGCATTTAGAGTATTTATTACGGTCTTTACCGCCGGGGATGAAGCGCGTTTCCCACCTACATTTAACCGTCGTGGGGGCGGCCTTGTCACCGTTGTTGTTGGAGCGCACACAAAGTCGTCTTACTCCTCATGTCTCTGTAGCGTATGGGATTGATGAGTGTGGTGTGCTCTCTAGTATAGATGCCGCTAAGCGAGAGGGCCCTCAAAGTGTTGGGCGTGTGCTTCCTTGGGCCGGGGTGCAAATTGTTGACGCGGAGGAAAACCCTCTACCCGAAGGGGAGAAAGGGGTGATCCGTGTGCGTGCGACAGGGGCCGTTACGCAGTATCTGAATGAGCCGGATGTGACGCAAAAGCGTTTTCGTGACGGATGGTTTTATCCGGGCGATCGCGGATTTATTTCAGCGATTGGGGAGCTTCATCTCTGTGGTCGGGTGGATGACCTTGTCGCTATTGGTGGTGGGAAGTTTGACCTTCATCTTATTGATCAGATGGTCAAAGAAGAAAGCGTTGTGCAAGATGCAGCGTCTTTTGTGCGGTGGGGTAAGGACGGACAGCAGGCGCTTTATTGCGCACTTATCACGACCGGAGAGCTTGATGGAGAGGCATTGTCAAAGCGGTTGCGTCAACGCTATAGCGCTCTTCCTCCCGTTACGGTCATTTGGGTGAGGGAGTTGCCTTATACGGAAGCCGGGCAAGTGGATCGGGAGAGGCTCGCACAGTCGCTTTCCGTTCATTTAGAACGCCAATGAATGAACTTAGACACGTTGCTAAAGCCACGCACTTAAAGTCAAGAAAGGTCGGTCATGGGTCAGAAGCGTTATGGTGATATTGCCATTATCGGCATGGGATGCGAGCTTCCCGCTGGGTTAAGCACGCCTGATGCTTTGTGGGCTTTTCTTGAAGAACAACGGGATGCAGCAGTTGAAATTCCTAAAGATCGCTGGAGTCTTGCGCATTTCTATGACCCCGTTGAGCAGACGCCGGGCAAGACGTCTATGCGGTGGGGGAACTTCCTCGATCAAGCATCTTATCATTTTGAACCGCTTTTCTTTGGTATTTCCCCGCGTGAAGGCACGGTGATGGACTTTCAGCAGCGTTTGCTGTTGGGGGTGACATGGCACATGCTGGAAGATGCGTCTCTCGTGCCGTCAGACCTTAATGGTAGCCGGACTGGGGTGTTTATTGGTGGCTTTACGCAAGACCATTTGGTTCATTGTGGCAGCCCGTTTATGCGGTCGCAAATTCGCGATCAGTTTGCCGCTGTCTCCGCTCCGATGACGATGCTGGCTGCACGTATTGCGCATGTTTATGGCTTTGAAGGGCCGACTTTGGCCATGGATACGGCCTGTTCGTCTTCGCTCGTCGCGTTGCATCAGGCCTGTAATAGCTTACGTCTTCATGAATGTGACCTCGCCCTTGCGGGAGGGGTGAATTTTATGTCGTCCCCACAAACGGCCATGCTCATGACCAAAGGGCATTTTTTGGCTAAGGATGGGCGTTCCAAGACCTTTGATGCCTCCGCAGATGGTTACGGCCGTGGTGAAGGCTGTGTGATGCTGGCGCTTAAACGCCTTGATGATGCGCTGCGTGATGGGGATGATGTGCGTGGTGTCATCTGTGGGTCAGGGGTGAACCAAGATGGCCGAACACCGGTGATGACCATGCCGGATGCAGACGCACAGGAAAAGCTGATCCGTGACGTGCTGACCCGTGCTGATGTCTCCCCTCAAGAGGTGGCGTATGTGGAGGCGCACGGGACAGGAACCCCAGTGGGGGATCCGATTGAGACCAAGGCGATTTCCCGTGCTGTGGCGCAGTATCAGCCTGCAGACCGCTCCCTCGTTGTCGGGGCAGTGAAGGCGAATTTGGGCCATACAGAAGCGGTTGCGGGGGCGTTGGGCGTTCTTAAAGCAGCTTTATGCTTGCAGCATCGTCGTGTGCCAGCTCAAGCGAACTTAACGGAACTGAACCCGGCCATCCCTTTTGATGAGTATCGGCTGTCTATTCCGCAGCATCAGTCTGTTTCGTTGCCAGAAGAAGGGCCGCTCTATGCTGTGGTGAACTCCTTTGGGTATGGCGGGACGAATGCCGTGGCCTTGCTGCGCGCGCCAACAGAGGCAGAGCGTACGTCTGCGACGCGTAAAGTGGGGCCTAAAAACAGACTGAAGGGCGTGCGTCCTGCTGGCTTTATGAAGCGGATTCCACTGCTTGTCTCTGCCTTTTCTCAAAAGTCGCTTCAAGCGATGGCGGGACGTTATGCTGATGTGTTGGAAGACAAGCCGCAGATTGATTGGGAGGCCTTGTGCTTCTCGGCTGTGCGGTATCGCGGGCGTTTTCTCCATCGTGGGCTTGTGTTGCCGCGTGCTGGAGAAGATGTGCGTGAAGAGGCTTTACAGGCGTTGCGCGCTTTAGAAGCGGGCCAGAAACATCCCGCCTTAGTTGCAGAAGACGCTGTGACGGATCAGCCAGTCAGTCCAGCCTTTGTGTTCTCTGGAATGGGCACGCAATGGTGGGGGATGGGGCGCTTCATCCTGAACAAAGCCCCTGCGGCGGTGAAAGCACTGGCAAAAGACTGCGATGCGTTGTTTGCGCAAAAAGCAGGCTGGTCTATCCTTGGAGAGTTGCGCAAGCCTGAAAAACAGTCCCGCATTCATGATACACGGATTGCTCAGCCGGCGATTTTCTTAGTTCAGATTTGTCTTGCTCAACTTTTCGCGCAGCATGGTGTTCGCCCTGGCTCTGTTGTTGGGCATAGTGTGGGGGAAGTCGCAGCGGCTTATGTGAGCGGTGCGCTCAGCCTGAAGGATGCGATTGAGGTTGTTTATTATCGCAGTCAGCTGCAGGCGCGCTTAGAAGACCGTGGGACGATGTTGGCTGTGGGGTTGAGTGAAGATGACCTTCAAGCAGCCCTCACCCCTTATGCAGAGACAGTGTCGATTGCCGCGGTGAACGCACCAAAATCTTGCACACTCGCTGGTGAGCGTGCAGCGCTCGAGAAGCTGGCTTCTGCATGGGAAGAGGAGGGCGTGTTTGTCCGCTTCCTTAAGGTAGACGTGCCTTATCATAGCCCACAAATGGCCGAGATTGAGCAAGACATGCTCCGTGCTTTGGCTGATCTGGACGATCAAGCGCCAACCATTCCGCTCTATTCCACCGTTACAGGAAAGCGTTGGGAGGAGGGAGCACGCCATGATGCGACCTATTGGTATCACAATGCGCGTCAGTCCGTGCGGTTTGCTGATGTGGTTCGGCATATGCTGGAAGACGAACAGACTGTTTTCCTTGAGTTAGGTTCTCAGCCTGTTTTGGGAGCGTTCATTAAACAGATGGCCGCGGAGAGCCGCCATAATGTCGCGATTATCCCGACCTTGCGGCGTAATAAAGAGGTTGCTGATACCTTAACGCAAGCACTGGTGCGCTTGTCTTTGGCTGGGGCAGAGCCGGACTGGCGCTATATTATGCGCCCCGGGCGTGTTGATCTGCCCTTCTATTCTTGGTGTGTTGAAGACAATCTCTGGCTTGAGACAGAAGCAGCTCGACGAGACCGGTTGGATCTGCACGTGCATCCCGTATTGGGCACGCCTTCTTTACTGACGAACCAGCCATCCTGGCGGGCGGATATGACGACGGTTCTCATGCCGTGGTTGCCTGACCATCGCATTGATGGCGTGACGCTTTTTCCTGCTGCGGGTTATATTGAGGCTGCCCTAGCGGCTCATTACCAGCTTGAGTCCAAAGAGCCTGCCGTGCTGGAAGACCTTAGCCTTGATGCCCCTCTTGTGCTGCAAGAAGGTCAAGCCCCTGTCGTGATGTGGTCGTTTGATCCAGCGTCGCGTGAGCTTACATTCTCCAGTGAAACGGTCGCGTGGAATGGTGATTGGCAGCAGCATGGGCGTGTTACCGTTCTGCAGGCTGCTCCTTGGGGGCAAGCAGCTGTTCATATCCCATCGCTTTACAAAGAAACTACCGCTTTTGAGGGGAAGGCGGTGTATGATGAGTTTGCACAGCATGGGCTAGAATATGGCCCATCTTTCCGCACATTAACCCGGCTTCATCGTGGGGAAGGGTTTGCTGTTGGGGAGGTTGCGCTCAACGACAAAGAGGCCCAAGCCGCAGATGATTATTGGCTGCATCCAGCTCTGTTAGATGGAGCGATGCACACGATGATTGGTGCTTTCCCACTTGAGGGGGACATGGGTGTGTTTGTGCCCACACAGCTGCGTCGGCTCAGCTATTGGGGAATGAAAACATCACAGCTGGTCGTTAAAGTGACGCCAACCTTACGGACAGAGGCAAAAGTAGAGGCAGATTTGCGCCTTTACACCCCTGAGGGTGCGCCTGTTGCGGAGCTTTTGGGGCTGACATGCCGCCGCTTGGCACGGGCAGGGCATGATGAAGCGAGCCGTGTTGGGCGCTACCTCTACTCACCGAGTTGGGTGGTAACTGACCAGCAAATGCTGATGAGTGAGCCGATGAGCGTCGCGCTTTTGGGCGAGGGAAGCGGGTTAACGCCGCGTTTGGGGGCGTATCTCCAAGAGAGTGGGATTGATGTTCTCGCCTATCCAGATACGCAGCTTGAAGCGCTTCATCCCTTATTGGGGGATGATAAGACATTGTCTGGCTTGCGGTCTGTCGTGTGGATGCTTCCGGCTGATATGTCGGAGGACGATGTTCTTCCTTTCATTGATACAGCGCGTCAGGTTGTGAATGCGATAGCGGTGCGTGTGCGTGAAGAGCGTCTTCCATTTGTCGTGGTAACCCGTGGGGCTTATGCTCTTGACGGGCATCCGCCTCTTGTTAGTCCAGCACAGCGCGCAGTAGCGGGGTTCTTCCGTGCGGTTCAAAGTGAGCGAACAGACTTAGCGATCCGTTGTGTCGATGTTCCCGTTGATGTCCCAGATACGATGATGGAAGAGCTCGCTGCGGAAATCGTGTTGGAAGAGACATCAGAAGATACGGTGGCGTTGCGACCGGAGGAACGCGCTGTTCAGCGCCTGATGACGCCTGCCCTCAATCCTGAGCCGGACCCTGTGCCATTTGAGAGCCTTGACGGTTATGGCACAGATCGCCTTGGTGTGCGCCTTACTCCAGGGAGTTCTGGTGTCTTAGAAGGGCTGACATGGCAAGCCT
The DNA here is from genome assembly GCF_000378165.1 of Saccharibacter floricola DSM 15669. Classification (GTDB taxonomy): domain Bacteria; phylum Pseudomonadota; class Alphaproteobacteria; order Acetobacterales; family Acetobacteraceae; genus Saccharibacter; species Saccharibacter floricola. The sequence goes on along the minus strand of NZ_KB899335.1, from coordinate 75,644 downwards.
ATGACGTGCCAGAGCCCGGCCCTCATCAGGTGACGTTACGAACTATCTCAGCCAGTTTGAACTTTAAAGACGTGCTGAAGGTTATGTCTGTGCTGCCTGAAAGTGTGATGGAAGGCACCTATAATGGCCATCATTTAGGGATGGAGGCAGCTGCTGAAATTGTCGCTGTAGGAGAAGGTGTAACAGAATATAGTGTTGGGGATCGCGTTTTGGCGGTATACCCTGATAGTTTCGCGTCGCATCGTGTTGTTGATATTGGTGTCAATATGGTGGCGCTCAACGATGAAGTGGCGGGCTATTCGCCTCATGTTGTGGCAGGCGCTCCGCTGGTTTTTGTAACCGCTTATTATTGCCTCATTACGCTTGCTCATTTGTCACATGGTGAGAGTGTCTTGATTCATGCAGGTGCTGGCGGTGTGGGGCAAGCGGCTATTCAAATTGCTCATTATCGTGGGGCGACGGTTTATGCCACAGCGGGAAGCCCAGAAAAGCGCGAATTTTTACGTAAACAAGGCTGTGCTGGGGTATGGGATTCACGCACGTTAGAGTTTGTTGACGGTGTGCGTGAGGCCACAAACGGACGTGGCGTGGATGTCGTGCTGAATTCACTGCCGGGTGAAGCAATGACCCATAGTCTTGGGCTTTTAGCGCGATTGGGACGTTTTGTAGAAATCGGTAAGCGCGATATTGTGGAACATCGCCGGCTTGATTTAACGCCCTTTAATGAGAATTTGTCCTTCTTCTCATTCGATATGGATCGCTTGATGCCTGATCCACGTCTGAATGATATTTTGGACGAGATACTCGCGTTGGCACGTCAGCACAAACTGCATTTTATTGATTGTACCGTCTATCCTGCCAAAGAAGTCTCGGAAGCTTTCCGCTTTTTGGCGTCGTCAAAACATATTGGCAAGGTCATGCTGTCTTTTGAGGACATGAGTTCTCTTAAAGTGCGTCCAGTTAAGAAGCCGCAGCCTCATGTTCATTCAGGAGCGTCCTATCTTGTGACGGGTGGCTTTGGGGGGCTGGGCCTTAAAACGGCTGAAGAGCTTGTGCGGCAGGGTGCGGGTGCGGTGCATGTTTTGGGGCGTAACCTCCCTAAAACGGTCGAAGCGAAAGAGGCTTTTCAGCAGTTAAGCACGACGGCGCAGTCTATGGGGTGTGAGGTTGTGCCTCATCAGGCCGATGTGACACATCAAGCGGAGATGAGCGCGCTTGTTTCTTCCCTTAAAGAAGGGCCTAAACCATTGCGTGGGGTCTTTCATGCGGCGGGGGTCATTGATGATGTGATGCTGCCTAATTTGGAAGCTGATGCGATTGCACGGGTTCTGGCCCCTAAGGTGCAAGGTGGTCATGTGTTGGATGAAGCCTGTCGTGGGGTAGAGTTGGATTATTTCGTGCTCTATTCCTCCTTCACGACGGAGATCGGCAATATTGGGCAAAGTGTTTATATCGCTGCAAATTCCTATCTGAACGCCTTAGCTGAACGTCGCCGTCAACGTGGTGAGGTTGCGCTTGCTGTGGGTTGGGGTGCTGTTGGTGATGTGGGGATGTTAACCCGCCATGATGCAGCAGCGCGTGTGTTTGATACGGTGGGTGTGACGCCCATGGCAGCAAGAGACGCGCTCGCGTTTTTACCAACCTTGCTAAAGACCGGGCGGTCTTATGTCTCTGTTGTCGATATTAACCTGTTTAAGGCGTTTAATGCCCTGACATGGCTGGAGCCTTTGGCGCGTTTCGCGACGGTGAGGCAAGAAATCCGCAAAGATGGGCTGTCTGACACGCTGCAAGCGCTTTTTGCGATGCCGGAGATGGAGCGTCTGGGCTATGTGTTGGTTAAATTGAAAGAGAAGCTCGGTTCCGTCTTACAAATTGACCCTGAAAGCATCAGCGATAATGCGCGTCTTTCTGAGCTAGGGATTGATTCGCTGGCAGGTGTGGAATTGCAAATGGCGATCCGCTCGGAGTTTGGCGTGGATGTGTCGTTGGTGCTGCTCGCTCGTAATGAGACCATCATTGATATGTCGCGGTCATTGTTACGCCAAGCGCTACAGGTCAAAAATGGGCAGGCAGCTCTGCCGACGACGCAAGATAGCTCAGCTGATGAGGCGCGTTGATGGCACATTTAGACCAATATCGCTGCTGTTATTATGATGATGGTCGTGTGCTTTTGGACTGGCAGAACTCAACGCTAGATGAGCTGCTGAGCTTTCGGGCGTTGGAGAGGCCCGATCAACGGCAGTTCGCCGTATTGGGGGATGGGGAAAATGTTACAGATGAGATGACATTTAAGCAGGCACATGATTGGGCTTGTTTGGTTGCGGGATTGTTGACGCGCTTTGTGCCTGAACGGTCACGGGTGTTGCTGTGCTTTGATAATGGCATGGAGGCGATCGCGGGCTTCTTTGGTTGCGCCTACGCCAATATGGTGCCGGTTTCTGGCGTGTACCCGTCCTCTGTTGGTAGCCGAGACCGACTGTTCGATATTTTGGATGATTCTCAAGCCGTTGCGGTGATTGGGTTGCGGCAAACCTTGATGGATTTTCGTCGTCAAGCAGAAGGGCGGGGGAAAGGCGTGAAATGGGTTCCTATTGAAGGGGCCCAAAAGGCAGAGCCGCTTTATCGCCATCATGCAACCGGAATGGATGATACAGCTCTTGTGCAATATACGTCTGGCTCTGTTGGACGGCCACGCGGAGTATGTATTACCCATCGCAATCTAGGCGCCAATTTGTCTCGTTTGTTGGAGCGCACAGGTTTTTATGATGGTGGCCTAGGGTTGAGCTGGTTGCCCTTATCGCATGATATGGGTTTGATGATTGGCTTGTTGATTGGTGTTGTGGCTGGTGGGCCCTGTTGGTTGATGTTGCCGCAGCATTTCATTGAAAAGCCACAACGCTGGGTAGAGGCGATTGATCGTTACCGTGTTGGCTTCTCAGCAGGGCCCAACTTTGCCTATGAGCTTTGTGCGCATCATGTGTCTGATGAACAGGCGCAACGGCTTGATCTATCCTGTTGGCGACGTTCTGTCATCGGTGCGGAGATGATTGAAGAAGACTCTGTTGCGACGTTTTTCAAGCGGTTTGAATCGTCCAACCTAGCGCAGACTGTGCTGCGCCCTGGTTACGGCATGGCGGAAACAACCTTGATGATTGCCAGTGGGGGGCGGCAAGGGCATGAGGTCGTCTCTTTTGGTCGTTTTTCACGTTCCGCACTTGCTTGCAAACATGTTGAGTCGCCACAGCATGAGGATGATGCGCGCGTATTAGCAAGTTGTGGCAAGGTGATTGAAGACCACGTTATTCTTGTGGTTGATCCTGAGAGTGAAGATGTCTTACCGGAAGGATGTGTCGGTGAGCTTTGGCTCAGTGGGCCTTCTATTACACCCGGTTATCTTAATCGTGATGATGAAAACCGAGAGCGTTTTAGTTTTGAACATGATGGGAAGCGTTTTTTCCGTAGTCGTGACATGGGGTTCTTCCATCAGGGTGAGCTTTATGTCACGGGGAGGATGGAAAATCAGATCATGTTTGAAGGGCGGGTGTTTGATCCTGACGATTTAGCGCATGTGGTTCGTGTCGCCTGTCCAGTTTTTAAAGGGCGGAGTCTTGCTATTTTTCGTCAAAATGATGATTTATGCGTTCTCGGAGAGGTTGCCGCGTCCGTACCCAGTGCTCAGCGAGAGGCATTGGCATGGACAATGGTGCGAGCACTTGCGCGGGTATGCCCGATTGTGAGGTCTATGCGTATCGTTTTGGTAAGACCGGGGGGGATTTGCCGCACACCAAGCGGTAAGATACGTCTCTCAGCAACGCGTACAGCTTTGGAAGAAGGGGGCCTTCCTGTGCTGGATGACCAGCAGTTTGGAGAAGAGAGGCTTAAAACGGTTGAGGTCATTAACCGGCCTGAAATGCGGCTGTAAGGGCGAGATAGTGCTGGGAGATAGGCAAGAAACATGGATGTAAAAGCGCGTAGGCGGGACTGATGAGTGACGTAGTAGTTCTGACACAAGAAGGCCCAGAAGGCATCCGCTATGACTTTGTGGATGGTTGCCGTGTATGGGTGCCAGAAGGCGGTAATTGGCGCATCCGCTTGCGTGATAGAGTTGCTGATACGGTGGTGTATCAGCATGATTTTACATCAACAGGCATGGTTCAAAGCTCTAAGCGCTATTATATTCCATTCGAGATCAAAGTATGGAAAGACGATAAGCTCGTTTTCACTCATAATTGTGACCTTAAAGAGCGTGATGTGCTCATCACCATGCATTTGGGTGGGTTAGGGGATCAGCTCGCATGGATAGGGCATGCTGCTGCTTTTGCTCAGCACCATCAATGCCGTCTGACGTGCTGTATGCAAGAAGCGCTTATTCCACTTTTTGAGAAGACATATCCTGATATTCACTTTGTTTCAAATGTCGATGATGACGCGATGAAGCGTTATTATGCGCATTATCGTGTTTTAGTGTTTTTTGAAGATAAAGAGCATAATTTTCAACCGATTGATTATCGCCAATCTGGCCTGATTCATATGGGGGCTGATACGTTGGGGCTCCCTTATGCGGAGCGTCGACCACGCATTACGATTGATCCGGGTGGGCGCCCCATAAAAGAGCGTTATGTGTGTATTGGCTCGCAAGCGTCAGGGTTGAGTAAATATTGGAACAATCCTGTGGGCTGGTATCAGGTGGTGCGTTTTTTGAAAGAGCATGGCTATCGTGTGATTTGCATTGACCGGTCTCGGATTGGTGGAACGGAAACAGCGCTGCGCATGATTCCACATGGTGTGGAGGATGAAACAGGCGATCGACCTTTGAGTGAGCGGGCGCGTTGGCTCAAACATGCTGATTTTTTTGTTGGATTATCATCTGGATTATCATGGCTCGCATGGGCGGTAGAAACACCTGTGGTGATGATTAGTGGCTATACACAGCCTTATAATGAGTTTTACACGCCGTATCGGATTATTAACCGCCATGTCTGCAATAGCTGTGGGAATGATGTGACGCAGCGCCTCCATCCAGAAGATCCACTCTTTTGTCCGTATCATAAGGGAACAGACCGTATTTTCGAATGTACCCGGGCTATTTCTGCACAGCATGTGACGTCTGTTATAGAGACTATCCCAGGGTTTGGAGTGCAGCGTGATGACTGATAAACATGATAAAAGCCGCATTCTTAATGATATTGTGACCCTCAAAGGGCCATCTTCAGCGCCAGAGAAGCGTTCGTTAGTGTCGGGTTTTGAGCCGTCATCATCAACGTCTTCTTTGTCTTCTCGTTCTTCCTCTTCGGTTTATCTGGATGGGCGCTCTCTTTCCGCGCAACCATCGTCTAGTGCTTCGGCATCATCGGCATCATCGGCATCATCGGCATCCTCAGCATCGTCGCACACGTCTTCAGACGATCAAAAGGCCGGGGCTGGGATGATGAAGGGAATGCCCTTCCCCGATCCGGTTTTTATGCCGACACAAGAGGGAGCGCATGGGCTGCGGTTTGATTTTAATATAGGCATCCGGGCGCTTTTGCCGCCGGGGAAATGGACAATCCGTTTTAGAGACCTTGATACATATACGGTTCTTTATCAAACGGAGGGTGATGCTCTTCAGGTTTTATCGCGCAAACGCCATTTTATTAATGCGCGGATTGAGCTTGAGAAAGATGGCGAGATTGTTTGGACCCATGATTATGACGCAGCAGGCAAAGATGTGGCTGTCGTCATGCCTGGAGGGACATTGGGGGATTCCCTAGGTTGGTTCCCCTATGCGGTGCGGTTTGCGCAAAAACATCAATGCCGCCTGACTGTTATGTTGTCAGAACCGTTGAAGAAGTTATTAGAGCCTGTTTATCCAGATATTCGGTTTATCTTAGCGGATGAGTTTGATGCTATTCGTGAGACGCTCTACGCGACCTATTATTTGGGCCTGTTCTTTGATGATGAGGAGAATAGTTGGCAACCGGCTGATTTCCGCTATGTCGGGCTTCATCGAACTGCCGGGTATATTTTAGGTGTTGACCCAACAGAAGAAGCGCCGCGTGTTGCTATTGAGGATGAAGAGACACGCCCGATAGAAGAGCCTTACGTAGTTGTGGCTGTGCAAGCTTCATGTGGCTGTAAAATGTGGAACAATCCGACAGGATGGATGGATACAATCCAGCATCTTAAAGAAAAAGGCTATCGGGTTATTTGCATTGACCGTGACCCTGCTGTCGCTAGTTCGATCCATTGGAACGTGATTCCCAATGGGGTCGAGGACGAAACAGGCAATCGTCCTCTAAAGGAACGCGCACGTTGGCTTAAACATGCGGATTTCTTTGTTGGTTTGTCGTCAGGTCTTTCTTGGTTGGCATGGTCAGTAGGAACACCAGTCGTGCTCATTAGCGGCTTTACCCATCCAAGTAATGAATTTCACACGCCGTATCGTGTTTTTTCAACGCATGGTTGTAATAGCTGCTGGCATGATGTGCGCACGCCCTTTAAACATGATGATTACATGTTTTGCCCGCGGCATAAGGATACGCCGCGTTTCTTTGAGTGCACACGCATTATTACTGCGGACTACGTCAAAGCGACGATTGATCGTGTTTGTCAGGACTATGCTGTGCCGAAATTGGGAAAGAAACGAAAGAGTAAGACGCGTGTATCGTCGAAAAGAACAGAGTGAGGGGGCGCATACGGTGAGGCGGTGGCTTTGGGGTTAAAAGCCGATCATCATGTCCCCTCCGAAGGTGAACATGCCTATATTTCGGCGATCATTAAAAATGCGTCGTCCATTAAGAGAGCGGTCAAAACGGATTTCTGGGTGGATTTCAAACACGCGTATTCCGTGCCCTAAGTCTGGTTTATAAGCAAAGCCGAGGCTGAGCGCACCAAACGTGGTGGGTAGAGCTGTGCCTTGGGGCGTCGTGCTGCCTACAAGATTGCCGGAACTATCGCGGTAGAGTTCACCTCGGTAATTGAAGGTCACTGTTGGTGAGAGTTTATAGGAAAGAAAAGTAGCCAGCCCCCACGCATTAGTGCGCATGCCGTTATCGCGAAGAAAGTTGAATTCTCCCGTGAGGGAAAGACGTTTTGTAACGCTGAGATAAGCGGCAATATCGTTCCAGTAGCGTTGCGCTTTGTGGGGAGTACCTTCAGGAGAGACGGTGTTTTCAGGACCGATACGGGAGAGTTCAACAATGGTGAGTTTTCCATGTGCCAAGTTATTGAGGGTAAACCCGACATAACCGGCGGCGGAGCCATGATTTTCCCGGTGGCCAAACGTCGTTTGGTTGCCACTATCAATCCCAAAATTGAGGTCGACCCTATGGGTAAGATGCCAATAAGCCATTGCGCCTAGATGTTCGACTGGCGCAGAATATTGGGAGATATACGTCAATGTGTAAAAGGGACGCTCGGAAGGATCGAGAGGCTCCACTCCCATGGGGGTTTGGAGAATACCGGCTTGGAGGTCGAGACCCTTTTTGGTCAAAATGGGGAGGTGAAAATTCACGTGAGCTTGGGCGGGGACAAGCTGGTAGCGGTCTTTTGTTAATTTGTTGGAGACGCCCAAGAGGTGGAAATAACGGGGGTCTGAGCCATACATTCCTTCAAGTATGAAGCCGATTTGATATCGGGGGATGGTCGGGTCGTTTGCTTTTTCTAGAGTGAGTTCAAGCTGGTTAATTTGTGCTTGATTAGCGCGATCACTGATAAAATTACCAAAATTTACCCCGTCATGCGGCCGGGCCGGGTTCGCTGTAATCCCACCTTCGAGCAGTCCAGAGAGCGTCACGTCACGGAGCCACGGGCTGGGTGAATTCTTGAAAAGATGCTGGTCTGCGCGCGCTTCTTGAGCGCAAAAAAGGACCAGAAAACCAGCATACCCCCATGGGGAGAGCCACGTGCTGCGGGAGGACGTACAAGAAGAAAGAGCCATGAGCAGGTAAAGCCCATAAGAGTCAGTTATAAGAACAAAGTCATGAAGAGAAGAAATGATATTATGGGAAAGAATTTTGACCTTTATAGGGCATTGTCACCAAAGTGAGAGCGTTTTGTGTCGGTGTCCTTTGGCTCTATTCTCCCCATGCAGGGAAGAATATGCTAGGGAAGAACGCAGTAAAAAGATGGCCTTTGGACATGTGAGAGAGGCCATAACTTGGGAGATACCATGATGTCTGAAACTGATCTGCCCATTTGCGTTGCGGCTTTGTATCATTTCACACGATTTAGCGACCATGAAGCGTTGCGCGAGCCATTGCTACAGTGCTGTCGGGAGGCTGGTATTAAAGGTAGCCTTCTTTTGGCTGCAGAAGGGATTAACGGCACAATCGCAGGGTCTGATGAAGGGATTGACCGCGTTCTTGCCTATATTAACCAGTTGCCAGGTTGTGAGGGATTTGTTTTCAAAAAATCCCGCGCGAAAGACATGCCATTTCTGCGTATGAAGGTGAAGCTTAAGCGTGAGATTGTCACGATGGGCCAACCAAATATCGACCCGCTGGCCTGCGTGGGGCGTTATGTAAAACCTAAAGATTGGAATGCGCTGATCTCTGACCCGGATACGGTCGTGATGGATACGCGCAATGATTACGAAGTGGCGATTGGTACGTTTCGTGGCGCGGTTGACCCAGACCTTAAAACATTCCGTGAATTCCCCCAATGGTTCCGGAACTGGCGCCGTGAGATTGAGGCACAAGGGCGTACGCCCAAAGTGGCGATGTTCTGCACAGGGGGGATCCGCTGCGAGAAGTCGACAGCCTTTGCGCGTGAGGAAGGGATTGATGACGTGTACCATCTTCAAGGTGGTATCTTGAAATATCTTGAGGAAATCCCGGAAGAAGAAAGCCTCTGGGATGGAGAGTGCTTCGTTTTTGACCAACGCGTTTCGGTAGGACATGGGCTGAAATTGGGGCATTATGACCTCTGTCACGCCTGCCGTTGCCCCATTGATGATGAGGATAAAGCCTCTCCTCAATATGAAGAGGGGGTGAGCTGCCCTCACTGCTATGATACGCGCACGGACGCCCAGCGTCAGCGCTATCGGGAGCGGCAACACCAAGCGAAATTAGCTGAAAAACGTGGGAAGGCGCATCTTGGGGAAAAGGCTGAAACCCAAGTTTAAAACATGCTTTGAGCGGTTCAAGAAAACGGCCATGTAGTGTGAAAACTGCATGGCCGTTTGTGTGAGAGCCTCGTTTATAATGCTGTGGGTGTATTGTAAGCATTATGGAGGCGTTTGGGGGATGAGTGATGCCCTGTATGGCTCTTAGAAATTTTCACGCAAGGTAAGGTTGACCGAGCGCCCCATGCCCAGCACCGGAGAGGGCAGAGAGCCATCCGATGGAAGCGAGGACAAAGCCCGCCCACTTAAGGGGAGGAAGTAGCGCTGGTTGAGAAGGTTTTCTAAGCTCAGGTCAAGGCGGACAAAACGCCAATGATAGCCCATGCCGAGCCCCAGCAGGGCGTAGCCGGGGGTTTTGGGCTCATTGCGTACCCAGTCAACGGTGTGCTTGGCTTTAACAAGAGTGAGGTCGACATGCCCCGACCAAGGGCCGCGCGTTTCGTGCAGGCTGATGGTTCCGTTGAGGGGCATTTGCTGATAAAGGCCGGAATGGGTAACATTATCCTGCCCACGCACCCAGTTCAACGTTGTGCTGAGATGGCCCATTCCCCAACGGTGACTGTCCCATAAAATCGTGTGTGCTGCGGCGTTAATGCCGTAACTTTGAGCATTATGGTTGGCAAATTGAAGCAGGTTAAACCCGCGTGAAAGCCCTTTCAGCCGCACCACGTTAATATAATGCTGCGTATAGGTATAAAAGGGCTGGATCATCACGTCCCATACGGCATGGTGGGCATCATGAAAATGCACGGTAAAGCTTGCGGTATTGGCAATTTCAGGGCGGAGATTGAGCGAGCCGACATAGCCGTTTCCATCGCCAAACCAGCCAATCATTTTGGCGGTCATCCCGCCTTGGCTCCAGCCATAGCGTTCATAAAGGTTGGGGGAGCGTGTTTTACGCCCGTAGCCGCCTTCTAGGCTGATCTGATCGGTTGGGTTCCAGCGTGCGAGGGCGGTGATGTCGAGATTGCTGTCTGTGCGACCACGATGGGCGGCATTGAAAGCATGGGCATTTTTGGCGTCTCCCATGCTCATCATACCCATGCCCCCCATCATCCCCATCATGCCGCTCATCCCTCCCCAACTATAGGGGCTGACCGGGCCCGTGTTCATCATAATGACGTCACTGCGGGCTCCGAGTTCGGTGGAAAAACGCGGTGTCCATTGTGCATTCCACTGGAAGAAATGCCCCAGATGATTGCGAGAGGCTCCATTGAGATTATGGAAGGTACCGGGGCCCATCATCATGCTGCCCATGACGGGGGGCCACCAATCATTGAGCCCGTTATGCTCGAATTCACTTCCCACTTTTAGGTGGTGTCGGTTGGTAAGGGGGATGGTAGCAGTGATGGCATACCCAGCCATACGCCCGTCACTATTCATCGGCATGCCTGTAGTGGCGCTATGCCCGCCTTTATCAGACAGCATATTCATCGCATGGGTGGTGCGTTTCCAAAATCCGCGCGCTTCAAGTTCTCCCCAATGGAACTGGCCTGTATATTTGCCGTTTACGAAGGTTGAACGGTTATTGGTCTCATCCATATAGCTATTGGGAAAGCCCTCATAAGGCACATCTTGCTGGCCAAAGGTGAAGCTAAACTGATGGTTTCGGTGCTTAAAGCCGGCCGTTACCGCGTGATTATAGCTGAGATAGCTGGTGGAGAGGACGCGCCCGCCACGGCCGCCTGCGCTATAATCGCTGGCATGGTTATAGGAGGCTTCATAACGCAGGCTGAAACTGTCATTGGCGATGGTGAGAGACCCAGAGGCACCAGAACCGCCACCATTACTGCGCCAGTCTTGCCGTCCATTCCCTGTGACGAGGATATTCCCCTTTTGAGCAAATTGCGGGGCCTTGCGTTCAACAGAAATGGTTCCGCCTGTGCTGTCACCGCCCATACTGACCGAGGTTATGCCCGCAATGGCGCTGCTGGTCGCAACGGCGTCTGGGTCAATTTGCGAAAAGGCGGGGTTCATATGGTTAGGGCAGTCAGAGCCCAGTCGCATGCCGTCAACAAAACTTGCAACACGGTCATCAGCCATGCCGTTGAGAACGGGGAGAGAGGCTGTGCCTCCTGTGGCGTAAGAGCTAAATCCGGGTGTGTCTTTGAAGAGCGAGAGTGTGTCAGCACTTTGTTGGAAAGAGTGCCGACTGCCGACAACCGTCATCCTCTCCGTTGGCGCAGGAGAGGCGGATGGTGAGGAGGGCACGGCGGTGCTTTGGGCGGAGGCAGCGCCAAAAGGTGCGCAGGTGATTACCGTACAAACAAGCAGAGAGGCTGGGAACACAGGGGTTCGCGGCCTATGCGCAGAGCAGTGCGCAAAGGGAGCAGTAGAGGACACGAGATGTTATCCTGAAAGAGGTCACGGCAAAACACCCTCATCGCCATAGTGGGCAGGGGTGTTACGAGAACAGATTCAGGCAGGCAGTGGTGGGGCGCGGCTGGGGGGACGGTCGCGTGTGAGGCGTGGCGGCGCTTGCGATGGCGGGGTGCAGCGCCATAGAGCCTGCATGAGCGCACCAGTGCCTAAGAAGAAAGCCAGCGCATTGAGCGCAAAGAGGATATGCCCCAAAAGTGGGCAAAGCGGGCAGTCCCCATCATGCTGATGGTGAGAAACCGGGTGGTGATGGTGCCCTTCTGCGCAGTGCGGTGCCTCTATGGGTGCCGATTGAGGGGCAATATCAATAGAGGTTAAGCGGTAGAGCGTTGCGCGCGGGCTTTCGCCGCTATAAGCGAATGATTGAAGGCCCAGTTGCCCCACGAGAGCGATGAGGAGGAAAGAGACAAGTCCCCATCGTCGTTTTGAGTGAGGCGGCAAGAAAAGGCGTTCTATCAGTGCCATAAGCGTGGATCAGCCTTTAACCCCACCAAACAGACTGGCCAAAATGGTGCCAAGCACAATCAGGGCGATCCCTCCATAGGCGGGGAGGGGAAAGGACTGACGAAAAACCACCACGCCGATCGCCACAATGCACACACTGCCAAAGCCACACCAGACGGCATAAGCGATGCCAAGGGGGATATGGCGTAGTGCGCAAGACAGGCAGTAGAACGCCCCAGCATACAGCGCGAGAGAGCCGATGGTGGGCAGTATCCTGCGGAAGCCATCGCTGAGGTTCAGCAGACTTGTAGCACCCACCTCTAGCACGATGGCGACAAAGAGAAAGGCCCAAGAAAGGGTGGCGGCACTCATGAGTGTTTGTCTTTCTTCCCGCTCTTTTTCGCGGTGGTTTTTTTCTTAGTCTTTTTAGGCTTGTCTTTAGAGCCCTTGGGACGCTCTGCTTCGCTTGCAAGCGAAGGACGGGCAAGCATATCGTTGAGGAACTGGCCTGTATAGCTGTCTTTACAGGCTGCGATCTCTTCAGGGGTGCCTGTGGCGATAATCTGCCCACCGCCGGCACCCCCTTCAGGGCCGACATCAATGACCCAGTCGGCTGTTTTGATGAGATCGAGATTATGTTCAATCACCAACACGGTGTTGCCTTGGTCAACGAGGGCATGCAGCACTTCGAGGAGCTTCTTAACATCCTCGGTATGAAGCCCGGTGGTGGGTTCATCCAGAATATAGAGCGTGCGGCCTGTTGCACGACGGGCGAGTTCTTTGGCCAGCTTTACACGCTGGGCTTCCCCACCAGAAAGGGTCGTGGCTTGTTGACCGAGAGCGACGTACCCTAGCCCAACACGTTGGAGAATAGACAGGCGCTCTGCAATGCGCGGTACGGCTTGGAAGAAGGGTAGGGCTTCATCAACCGTCATGGCTAGCACATCGGCGATGGATTTCCCCCGGAAAGTAATGTCCAGCGTTTCGCGGTTATAGCGCGCGCCTTTGCAGGTGTCGCAGGTCACAAAAACATCGGGGAGGAAGTGCATCTCAATTTTCAGCACGCCATCCCCTTGGCAGGCTTCGCACCGTCCGCCTTTCACATTGAAGCTAAAGCGTCCCGGTTTATAGCCGCGTGCTTTGGCTTCAGGCAGTTCAGAAAACCAATCGCGGATTGGAGCGAAGAGGTCCGTATAGGTTGCGGGGTTAGAGCGAGGGGTGCGCCCAATGGGGGATTGGTCGATTTCGATAATTTTATCGAGCTGATCGACCCCTTCAAGGCGGCTATAAGGCAGGGGCACAGCGCCTGTTTTCATCACCTGACGTGAGAGTGCTTTATAGAACGTGTCGGTAATGAGGGTTGATTTCCCACTCCCTGACACACCCGTTACAGCGGTAAAGGTGCCCAGCGGTACTTTGACGGAGACGTTTTTCAGGTTATGGCCGCGAGCCCCCTTGAGCCCGACCCACCGTTTGCTGCTGCGTCGCTGAGCCGGGACAGGAATACCGCGCTTCCCAGCGAGCCATGCGCCGGTAATACTGTCAGGATTTTGAGCGACTTCTTCAGGCGTGCCGTACGCCATGACATGGCCGCCTTGTGTGCCTGCACCCGGGCCCATATCCACCAGATAGTCCGCTTGGCGGATGGCGTCTTCATCATGCTCGACAACCAGCACCGTGTTCCCGAGATTACGCAGCCGCTCCAGCATAGCGAGAAGGCGGGCATTATCGCGCTGATGCAGCCCAATAGAGGGTTCGTCAAGCACATAGAGCACGCCGGTCAGGCCCGACCCAATTTGGGAGGCAAGGCGAATGCGCTGGCTTTCCCCACCTGAGAGGGTGCCAGAGCTTCGTGAGAGGGTGAGGTAGTCGAGGCCGACACGGTCGAGAAAATGCAGGCGCTCGACAATTTCACGCAAAATACGGCGGGCGATTTCTGCCTTTTGTGGCGTGAGATTTTCTTCAACGCCGCTAAACCATGCAAGAGCTTCTGTAATCGTGAGGTCAGAGGCCTGTGCAATAGTCGCATCATTGACTTTGACGCAGAGCGCTTCAGGGCGCAAACGAGCCCCGTGGCACGCGGGGCATGGCATGGCCGACTGATAACGGCCCAAGGCTTCGCGCACATAAACGCTATGGCTTTGGGCAAGGCGGCGCTGAAGATGACTGATCACCCCTTCAAAGGGTCGGTTGACCGTATGGGTGCGGTTGTCTTCGTCCAAATACGGGATTTTGACCGGATCGGCACTGCCATTGAGAAGGAAGTCATGGGTGCTGCTTTTGAGCTTTTCCCACGGTGTATCCAAGTCTTCCCCACAATGGCGAGCGAGGGCGGCCAATGTTTGCTCGAAAAGAGGGTCTTGCTCGTCACGCCATGGGGCAATTGCACCATCACGAAGCGTGCGGCTTTCATCGGGGATGATGAGGTTGGGGTCAAAATGTGTCTCAGTGCCGAGCCCGTCACAGGTGGGGCATGCGCCCATAGGGGCGTTGAAGGAGAAAAGGCGCGGCTCAATCGTCTCTAAAATAAAGCCCGACACAGGGCAGGAATAGCGTGAGGAAAAGGCCGCTTTGAGAGGCTCGCGCTCTTCTCCAGAGCGAAGCACTTCCTCAACAGAGGCGAGGCCATCGGAGAGGGTGAGCGCTGTTTCAAAACTATCGGCAAGACGCGTTTCGATACCTTCTTTCAGGACGATACGATCCACGACCACATCGACATTGTGGCGGGTTTTGCGGTTAATCTTTGGTGTGTCGGTAATGTCGTACAACGTGCCGTCGATGCGCACACGGGCAAAGCCGCGCCGTGTTAGTTCTGCCAGCTCTTTTGCGCAGTCCCCTTTACGGTCGCGAATAACAGGGGCCAGCAGCATCAGCCGTGTGCCAGAAGGCATGGCCATGACACGATCGACCATTTGGCTCACACTTTGGGCTTCAATCGGCAGACCGGTCGCGGGGGAGTAGGGTGTTCCGGCGCGTGCCCAAAGCAGGCGCATATAATCGTGAATTTCGGTAATCGTCCCAACCGTTGAACGCGGATTTTTGGACGTTGTTTTCTGCTCAATGGAAATGGCGGGTGACAGACCCTCAATCGAATCGACATCCGGCTTGCCCATCAGTTCAAGAAACTGACGCGCATAGGCTGACAGGCTTTCGACATAACGGCGCTGGCCTTCCGCATAAATCGTGTCGAAAGCGAGGGACGATTTTCCCGAGCCAGAAAGCCCCGTAATGACGGTAAGCTGGTCGCGTGGGATGGTAACACTCACCTGCTGAAGGTTGTGGGTGCGGGCTCCACGAACCCGGATAGCGTTTGGATTAAGGGTATCAGGAGAGTTTTTCACGCGATTATGTTCCACCGTTCAGCATAACGACGGTAGATCATACGCGCTGAGAGCGCTAGGATCACCCCGATAATGCAATCTTTTTGAAAAATGGAAGCAAAGCGGATGGCAGGAAGCGTTAATAAGGTCATTTTGGTGGGGAATTTGGGCCGTGATCCAGAGGTGCGCAACACACAGTCAGGGGCAAAACTTGTCAATCTGACCGTGGCCACCAGCGATACATGGACAGATCGCACCACAGGTGAACGTCGTGAGCGCACTGAATGGCATCGTGTCGTTATTTTCAACGAGCGTACGGCTGATGTGGCAGAACGCTTTCTCCGCAAAGGCCGCAAAGTCTATCTTGAAGGTGAACTTCAAACACGTAAATGGACCGATCAGCAGGGGATGGAGCGTTACACGACAGAGGTCGTGATTAGCCGTTTCCGTGGGGATCTGGTGTTACTTGATAGCCAACGCAGCGGTGGCGACAGCTTTGGCGGTGGCCCGTCACAAGGCGGATATAGCGATCAGCAGGCCCCTGCCCGCAATAATACTGGGGGTTCTTCTGGGGCACCGCAGCGTTCATCTGGTGGTGGCGGTGGTTGGGATGCCCCGGCTGATAACAGCCTTGATGACGAAATTCCGTTCTGATGTGAGGCATTGTTAACGATGCCTGTAGTCATGCGTCAGGCAAGGCTGGTGGTTAGCCTTGCCTTGATGGCGGCGTTGGCGGCTTGTGCTACAGCGCCGCCAACCCATCCTAACGATCTCTGCGCTATTTATCACGAAAAACGAGGCTGGTATCACGCGGCCATGCGGCAGGAAGCCAAGTGGAATATCCCTTCTTCTGTGCCGATGGCGATCATGCACCAGGAATCCAGCTTTCGGAGCAATGTCCATACACGACGGACGCATATTTTCTGGGTCATCCCGTGGGGGTATATCACGACAGCCTATGGCTATGCACAGGCCAAGACGGATGTGTGGCATGACTATGAGCGTCGCGCTGGTGTGAGCGGAAGCCGCGATAATTTTGCTGATGCGCTCAATTTCATGAATTGGTACATTACCAACACACGGCAGATTGATCATATTCCCGTTACCGATGCAAACCGCCAATATCTCGCCTATCATGATGGATGGGGCGGCTATCGTCGTCGTACCTATGCGTCCAAGGCGTGGCTTATTAATGTGGCTGACAAAGTTGGAGCACGGGCTCAGTTGTATCAGCGTCAGTTTGATCGCTGTAAAGACGATTTAAAAGGTGGA
Source organism: Saccharibacter floricola DSM 15669 (assembly GCF_000378165.1). Classification (GTDB taxonomy): domain Bacteria; phylum Pseudomonadota; class Alphaproteobacteria; order Acetobacterales; family Acetobacteraceae; genus Saccharibacter; species Saccharibacter floricola. Next base: position 59,126 of record NZ_KB899335.1, on the reverse strand, counting down.
TTCTGGGAGCGTTTTTGGAGCTGGCTCTAAGAGGTTTACTGCGTGAAATGACAGGGGCTCTTTTTGCTGGGGTATGAGCCGCGATGGAGCGGCTTTCTAGCTCACTGAGCCTTCATTGTTGCAGCTTATGCTCTTTCTCTGAGCATGACCCAGAGGACAAAGAAGCCTTCTCATTAGCTGAGGTTTTGAAGCAATCTGTTGTAGCGGCGATAGGGATCGCAGAAAGGCACAATGGTGCAGTCTTTCCGCATTTGGTTACGATTGCGATAGCTCTCCACAGCTTGGGCCTTGCTCACAGATTCCCAAGCAGATGGGGAGGTTGTTCCTTTGGGACGGATGCCCTCAACAAGCGGTTTTTAAAAAGACGAGTTCTGGTCAGAAAAGAACGGACGGCATCATGCTCGTGAAAGGCAGGGGGTCTGCTTCGCTTTGCAAGACCTAACGGGACTCTCGTTTGGTGTGAGTTGGGGCCAGAGAAGGGCGGTGATCCCTTCTTCTGGCTGTCTGTTCGTAGCAAAGCCGTTGCTACGCTACTCTAAGGCTTAACACTCCTCCTATTTGGAGATGGTCAGCTGGCTGTTTCGACCATGACAAGTTCAGCATCATCGTGAGCTGTGATGGTCAGTGTTTCTTCATTTTCAATCGCCACACCGTCGCGTGTGTTGGCGCGGTGGCCGTTGACGTCAATGGTGCCTGTGGAGGGTACAAGATAGGCCTTGTGTTGGGGGTTAAGGGCATAGGTTAGGCTTTGCCCAGCACGAAGGGTGCTGCCTAAAACGCGCCCGGGAGTATGGATGGGTAAAGCAGTGTCTTTATCCTCCGGAAAACCAGAAGCGAGAGCGACAAACTGTCCTTCTCGGCTCTTTTTGGGGAAGGGGCGTTGGCCCCAAGAAGGCTTATGACCTTGCTGGTCGGGGATCATCCAAATCTGAAAGATGAGCGTGTCTTCGTCCTCAAGGTTATATTCGCTATGGGCAATGCCTGTGCCGGCAGACATGACTTGTACATCTCCGGCCTCCGTGCGGCCTTCATTGCCGACCGTATCGCGATGGGTAATCGCCCCTTTGCGCACGTAGGTGACAATTTCCATGTCGGCATGAGGATGGGTAGGAAAGCCCGTTTGGGGAGCGATGAGGTCGTCATTCCAAACACGGAGCCGCCCCCAATGCATGCGCGCAGGATCGTAATAATTGGCAAAAGAGAAATGATGGTGGGCATTAAGCCAACCATGGTTAGCGTGGCCTAACGACGTAAACGGGCGGATCTCAATCATGGGGTGTCTCCCTCACATTATGGGAAAAGAACGTGAAGAAGACGTAGTGCCAGAAGCGCTACTGTGCCATATCCAGAAGTGAACCTTAGTTTTTCAGGAATGTACTGTGACGTTACTGCCTGATTTTGAGGCCTGGGCTATTATGGCGCAGGTAGCTGAAGACCGCTCTTTTACGCGTGCTGCAGAGCATCTCTCTGTGTCTCGCCCTACGGTGTCGCGCGCTGTGGCACGGTTGGAGGAGACGCTTAATATTGCGCTTTTTCAACGCACCTCACGTCAGCTTTCCCTCACAGCGGCCGGGGAGGCCGTGCTTGAACATGCACGGCGCGTGCTCAGTGAAGGGCGCGCAGCGGAAGCGGCATTGCAGGAAACGGCAGGCCCGCCGCATGGGCGCATTCGCATCACGATGCCTGTGACCTTTGGCATCCAGCATGTGGCACCATTTTTGCCGCTTTTTATGGAGCAATATCCTGAGATAACGCTCGATATAGACTTCAGTGATCGCGCCGTGGATGTGGTCGCCGATGGGTATGATGTAGCGCTGCGTGTTTCGGCTATGGCGGATTCGTCCTTGAGGGCGCGGCGCATTGCCACCATTCCATGCTGTCTCGTGGCGAGCCCAGATTGGATTGCGCAGTATGGGGAGAACGTACACACGCCGCGGGATATAGAAGCCCATATGAGTGTGCTGTATGGGGCCGGGAATGTGCGGCCGTCTCGTCTTACTCTCTATCGTGGAGAAGAGGAGACGGTGACCATTACGCCGCGTCATGTGCGTCTTGTGAGCAATAATGCAGAGGCATTTTTGCCGCTGTTGGAGAGTGGTGGCGGTGTGGGCGTGATGCCCTCTTTTATGATCCACCACGCCCTAGAGCAGAAGCGCCTTGAAATCATTCTTCCTCAATGGCAAGCGGCGTCAACTGCGTTGCATATTTTAACACCACCGAATACGCGACGGCCAATGCGTGTCTCGGTGTTTGTGGAATGGCTGGCGCGGCAGATGAAGAAAAACTGCCTTGCTAAGACCTAACGTTTATTGAGGGCTGCACGTGTTGGGCGAATGGTGCCATCTTTGCAGACATATTTAAAATGACCTTGGTGGAATTCGCCTAAAAAGACGTCATCAACGTCTTCGATCCCGTGGGCTTTCATATCGTTGATGAGGTCGTCTCGGCTATGGTTGGTGTCTTCAAGGTCGTCCTCACGGATGGTGCCTTGATAGCAAACGATAACCGATGGCAACTTATTTTTATCGCAAATAGCGGTCACCGAACCGTTGGGCTCGATCTGTGCAAACTGGATTTCGTCAAATGAATAAATGCCCTGAAGGTTGATTTGTGAAGAAATATTAATCATGTCAATTTTATTATTTTTATTAAGGATATTTTTCATAATAAAACGGCCATTTTTGATGATCGGAATCTGGCGGCCGATGGTCACATTGCGGAAGAGATTGAATTTTCGGCAGAAGACGTTTAGCGTAAGGAGAATGGAAATACCGATGAGGAGTGCGAGCACATATTTATAAAATGGGATTGCCGTGGTGTAGATGACGCCGCCGACGAGCCCGCCCAAGATGAAGTTGCCCACAAGATCAATGGCGTTCATTTGGGAGAATTGGCTGCGTCCTGAGACATTGAGGTAGGTGATAATGAAGGCAAAGCCTGTTACAAGCTTGATCACCATCCAGACGTAGAACATCATCGTCATTTGCTCCATCAATGAATGGAGAGCTTTTTATCGGTTGGTCGATAAAGCCCCCGATCCATTTTTTGCCGTACTCCGCCTGTATCTTGCGGGGTTCTCAATGAGCCCCAAGGTATAGGAAACGTTGTGAAGATTTCAAGAACGACGCTCTTTATGTCTTCTTGATAGGCTTCCCAAAAGACGTAAAAAACACATCTAGCTGCCTCATATAAAGGTAAGAAGGAGAGCGTACTATGAGTGAACACGTTAACTTCCCAATCCCTGCAGATGCGCCGCTTGCTGTTCAGCCTAAGGGCGAACTTCGTATGGTGCTTTTTGACTGCGATGGCGTTTTGGTCGGTGGTGAGCATTTTTCAACCGCTCTTATGTCCGAAGATGCCCGTAGTCATGGGTGGGATATCTCCGATGAAGAAGGCAATAAGCTTTTCGGTGGTGGTGAACTCGCAAAAATCGGTGAGATGATCGCCGAGAAAACGGGCGACAAGCTGCCTGCTGACTGGGATATGATCATGCAGAAGCGCATCGTCGATATGATGCGTGCTAAAGCGCCTGCTATTGATGGGGCTGAGCGTATGGTGCGTGCGGTGAAAGAGGAGCTTAAGCTGCCAGTCCGTGTGGGGTCGAACTCCTCTATGGCGGAGATGGAAGCGAAATTCTCCTGCACAGGGCTTGATAAGCTCTTACCCGTAGAGCGTATTCATTCAGGCCGTGACCTGAGCATGCCGAAGCCACGCCCAGATATTTATCTGTATGGGGCCAAGCAAGAGGGTATTCCACCAGAGAACTGCATTGTGATTGAAGATTCTGATGCAGGGGTGGAGGCTGCACGACGTGCAGGCATGGCCTGTGTGCTGTTGCGTGATCTTGATAAGCCTGCGCCGTCATGGCCTGGTTTGTTCCGTATTCAACATCTTGATGAGCTTGTGCCATTGCTCAAGAAGATTATTGCCGCTCAACAGACAGCGCATTAATGTAAGTGCTGTTTTCCGGTGCTCTCTTAAACAGGGGGAGAGCACCGGGTTATGTTGGCTATTCCCTATATCTCGCCTGTCTGACTGTTATGAGGTGATGCTGTGCTGACTTACGACACTCTTACGTCTCTTCCTGCTGATGTTGCAGGGCCATCCTATGCGCTTGATGCCGTTACGCCGGGGATCATCCATTTCGGTGTTGGGAATTTTTTTCGCGCTCATTTAGCGTATTATATTGATCGTGCCCTAGCGCTTCCAGATTCCCAACACTGGGGAATTATTGGTGTTGGGCTGCGTGCTGGAGAGCGGTCTGAGAAGAAAGAGAAAGATTTCGCGGCACAGCATGGGCTGTATTCTCTGACAGAAACAGCAACAGATGGCACACGTCATACCCGTGTTATGGGGGCGTTGCGCGACTATCTCTTGGCCCCTCGTGAGCCGGAAACGGTGTTGGATCTTCTGGCGGCACCGAGCACGAAGATCGCTTCTCTGACCATTACAGAGGGTGGGTATAATATTGACGAGACAACAGGTCAGTTCCGCTTGTCTTTCCCGCCTGTGCAGGAGGACTTAGCAGATCCTACCCATCCGAAAACGGTGTTTGGTTTTATCGTTGAAGGGCTGCGCCGTCGTCGTGATGCGGGGCATGGTGGGTTGACGATTCTGTCATGCGATAATTTGCGTCAAAATGGTGAAGTGTCGCGTAAGGCATTCTTGGGTTATGCGCGCGCTGTTGATGGAGAGCTGGCTGAGTGGATTGAGGCGAACGTCACGTTTCCTAATGCGATGGTTGATCGCATTACGCCAAGTGTCTCTGCTGAAACAGCGGCGAAGCTGAATAAGCAAAGTGGTCTTGATGATCTGAAGCCGTTATTAGCGGAAGATTTCACGCAATGGGTGGTGGAAGATAAATTCGCAGCGGGTCGTCCCGCTTTGGAAAAAGTAGGCGTGCAATTTTCTGATGCGGTGGCGGATTATGAACATGCGAAGATCCGTATGCTCAACGCGTCTCATCTGATTATCAGCGCTGCGGGAATGTTGCAGAACGTGCCGTTGGTGGATCAGGTACTGGCTGAGCCGAAGGTGCGTCAGTTTGTGGATGAGGTGCTTGATCGTGACGTGATCCCGACCTTACATGCTCCTGAAGGGGTTGATCTGCGTGAGTATAAGCAGACGATTCTTAACCGTTTTGCTAACCCAGCTTTAGCCGATCAAGTAGCGCGTATTGCTGCAGATTCGACCTCTAAAGCACAAGTGTTCTGGACGGAAACGGTGCGGAGCGTGCTGAGCCGCGACCATGACCATACGCGTGTTGCCTATTTCCTCGCTCTACAGCTGGAACTTATGCGGGGTCGTCAGGAAGATGGTCAGTCTTTTGATCTGCCAGAGCCTGTTTTAACGGACGAGCAACGGAACATTGCACGGTCTGATGACTATCGGGCTTCGTTAGCATTGCCGGGTTTTGATAGCTGGCGTGACCTGCTGACGTCCAAAGTGGAAGACGATATTGTTGCCTTCCGTCAGGCCATTCGTGAAAAAGGCGTGCTGGAGAGCTTACCGCTCTGACGTATTGCGCTGCAATGAGTGGGAAAAGGGGCTCTTTTGAGAGCCCCTTTTTTATGGACGGTAATGTTAGTGCGTGTTGCCGTGGCTAGGCGCCCAAAGCCATTCCAGTGCTTCTGGTAAGGTTTGTTCGATTGTGGGGCCATCTACATGGTTGGCGTTGCGTGAGAGAACGAACTGATAATCATAATGTTTATTTTGAAAAACGCGGGCCATATTTTCCCCAGCGAGTACCCAATCATGCATCCCATCGGGAAGGGCACGGACGGGGTAGAAGAGGTCTTGATCGCCCATTTCATACCATACGCGCAGCGGTTTCCGGTCGGTATTAGGGGCTAAAGCCGCACCGCTTTGCGGTGGCTGTGCGTGAGGAGCGCCAGCCCAAGGGGAGTGAAGCTGCCATGCGCCACCGGGAAGGGCTGGGTCATGAGGCCATTGTTGATTGACCAAGGTGGGAGAGTAGGCAAGCACGCGATGGTAGAGGTTGGGGCGGAACCAAGCCATTGCAAAAGCGGCGGCCCCGCTAGAGCTAAAGCCCATGGTGGCTCGGTCATCGGGGTTATGGCTGAGTGTGATATGGCCGTGCTTTTCGACGCGTGGAAGCACCTCATGCTCAACCCAATCGGCATAAGCGCCTGAGAAGGTATCATATTCGCGTCCACGCTCACTGCCTTGTGCATCGCCTCCGCCGGAGCCAACGCCAATAATGACCATGGGAGGGAGGCGATGTTGGCTGATGAGCACATCAACCAGAGCGAAAAGATCGCGTCCTGGATAGATCCCATTTTCCCCGCCATCACCAAAGATCAGGAACGGAACCGGTTTTCCACGAGGAAGATTTTGGGGGATGTATAAATCGACGGGACGTGTCCAGTCTGTCGAACCTGTATGGGGGAGGATGAGGTGAGACGGGTCGCCCGGTTGGCTGTAAGGCTCACTTCCGCTTCCTTGTGGGCATGCAAATGGGTCTGTGCGGGTGATGCCGGGGCTATAGCCGTGACTTTCCTGTGAGGAAAGCGTGAAGGAAACAATGCGCCCATGGGGTGTGGTTTGGGCCGTATCCCAAATGCGCGGTGGCGTATGGGTGGGGCCTAAAATAAAATTGCCGATGCGATTTGCCGGGGGAAGTTGCTCATCGGGAAGGTCGGTCGCTTTGGGATAGAGCGGATTATGGGGGTCACGTTGGGGCATCATGGGCGTGGCAACATTGAGCCCGGTTGTATCAATAAAAAATGGGGCCTGTGAGTTGGCCGTATTGGGGTTAGGGGGCGTGAGTGTTTGCAGGGGCAGACAATCAGGCGCAGGAGAATCGGCTAAAGCACGAGACGGTAGAGGCCCTAACCATGCGGCCGCCCCAAGGGAGAGGAGAGCAAGAGGCGTTGAAAAAGAGAGGTTCATAATGATCCATTTAACACGGTATGAAAGCGGGCACGCTAACGAATTGCGTGGATTAATGCACGGAAAGGCCGCTTTTTCTTTTTTGAGACGACCGGTCTAATTTTTACTAGACAATCGGTCTAGAACAGGTTAGACAGCCCCCATGAGCCAGACAGAAAGACATCTTCAGGTAAAGCAAGCGATCTTACGATCAGCACGTCCCCTTATTGGGGCACGCGGGTTTTCGGCCGTTGGATTGTCGCAAATCCTAGAAGCGGCCGCGATTCCTAAAGGGTCTTTCTATCATTATTTCTCGTCGAAAGAGCATTTCGGTGAAGCATTGCTGGAGATGTATATTGAAGAGTATCTACAGCACACAGAAGCGCTTTTCCGTCGAGAAGAGGGGAATGGCTATGCAAAGATGCTGACCTATTGCCAATGGTGGCAGGAGACCCATGTTAATGGTCAGATTGGGAATAAATGCCTGATCGTGAAGCTTGCTGCTGAGGTGTGTGACCTTTCTGAACGGATGCGGGCGATTCTAGAAGTCGGAACGTCAGAGGTGATCAAGCGGTTAGAAGCTGTGATCTCTGAAGGGCAGAAAGATGGTTCCATCACACAGGCGACATCCGCCTTTGTATTGGCGGCTACGATGTACCAGATGTGGCTTGGGGCGACGTTGATGATGAAGATGACTCATACGTCGCAGCCTTTTGACGTGGCCTTGAGCGCGACGCAGAGCTTGTTGCAGCGTTCATAGAAATCGAGATGAAGACGCAGGGAGAGGGCTCTTGTGAGAGAGTCTTCAAGACGACCGGTCTATTAAAGAATAAAGAGGGAAAGAATGCTGAACTTTGAATTTTACAACCCGACGAAGATTCTCTTCGGGCGAGGCATGATTGCGAAGCTTGATGAGCAACTCTCTCCAAGTGCTAAAGTCTTGGTGCTTTATGGTGGTGCGAGCGCTGAAAAAAGCGGAACCTTGCCAGAAGTCAGGCAGGCTCTGGGGCAACGCAACTTCAAGGAGTTTGGTGGGATCGAAGCGAACCCGACCTACGAAACGCTTATGAAAGCCGTTGAAGTCGTGCGCAGTGAGGGGATCGACTTTCTCTTAGCTGTTGGTGGTGGCTCTGTCATGGATGGCACAAAATTTGTGTCTGCCGCTGCGAAATATGACGGGGAACCTTGGGATATTTTGACCAGCCAAGGCGAGGCTGTACAAGAGGTTGTGCCTTTGGGAACCGTTGTGACCTTGCCGGCCACGGGTTCTGAGATGAATTCCCTCAGCGTGATCTCTCGTCAATCAACGGGTGACAAGCTTCTCTTTGGAAATCCCAAGGTTTTCCCACGTTTTTCGATCTTGGATCCAACACGTACCTACAGCTTGCCGATGCGTCAGGTGGTCAATGGGGTGGCGGATTCGTTCGTTCATGTCATGGAACAGTATATGACGTACCCAGCCCAAGGCATGGTGCAGGATCGTTACGCTGAAGGACTTCTGTCCAGCATTTTGGAAATTGGCGGTAAAATCGTTGATGCACCAGAAGATTATGATGTGCGGGCTAATATGATGTGGGTGGCCACACAGGCGCTCAATGGCCTTGTCGGTGCGGGTGTGCCTGAAGATTGGACGACGCACATGATCGGCCATGAGCTGACGGCGAAATATCATATTGACCATGCACGCACGCTCGCAGTTGTCTTCCCAGCTCTGCTGAAGGTGCGTCGTGACAGCAAGCGTGAAAAGCTGCTGCAATATGCATCACGGGTTCTTCACCTGACAGAAGGCACCGATGATGAGCGCATTGATGCGGTGATCGCCCAGACAGAAGCATTCTTTGAAAGCCTTGGTATGCCAACGCGCCTGTCCGGTTATGATATCGGGCAAGAGGGGATCACAGCTATTGTCGGGCAGCTTGAACAGCACGGCATGACGGCTTTGGGTGAGCATAAAGACATCACGTTAGAAATCAGCCGTCAGATCCTAGAAACCGCTGCTTAATCATCACATATCTTATGTCTGTGGCAGAGGCGGGATCTGCCACAGCTCCTTTTTCTTGAAAGGCTCATGAGGTCACTTATGGCTTACGCAACAACCAACCCGTTTACCAATGATATCGTCAAAACATTTCCTGAAGCCACAGATCAGGACGTACAAGCTGCTTTGACTGCAGGCCATAGCGCTTACGAAAATTGGCGTGAGACGTCCTTTGCACAGCGCTCTGAGCTGATGAGCAAAGCCGGTGCGATTTTGCGCCGTGATATTGATAAATATGCACGTCTTGCCACGCTGGAGATGGGCAAGCTTTTTGCTGAAGCGAAGGCGGAAGTCATCCTATCTGCTGAAATTTTGGAATATTACGCCAAACATGCAGAGGCTTTGCTCAAGGATGAACCTCTTGAGGTCGCGAAGCCTGAAGATGGCAAGGCGACGATGGTGCATGAACCACAAGGCATTGTGCTGGCGATTGAACCGTGGAACTTCCCCTTTTATCAGGTGGTCCGCATTGTCGCTCCTCAGCTTTCCGCTGGGAATGCGGTTATTTTGAAGCATGCGAGCAATTTGCCGCAATGCGCTGCGATTATGGAAGAGCTGATGCTGGAAGCAGGCGCTCCTAAAGGCTTGTTCCAAAATCTCTACACTGCGCGCCCTCATACCGAGATGATCTTGAGCGATGCCCGCGTATGCGGTGTGGCGCTGACAGGGTCTGAAGGGGCCGGCGCGATTGTGGCTGGCATTGCTGGTAAGTCACTCAAGAAAGCAACGATGGAGCTTGGCGGTGCCGATGCCTTTATCGTGCTTGATGATGCTGACCTTGAAAAAGCGGTGCAATGGGCGGTGTTCGGTCGTCATTGGAACGCAGGCCAAGTCTGCGTATCGGCCAAGCGTATGATCGTTGCCGATGCGCTCTATGATCGCTTTGTCGAGCTGTATAAAGAAGGCGTTGCGGCTCTTAAAGCGGGAGACCCGATGGATCCTGCAACGACATTGGCGCCGCTTTCCTCTCAAGGGGCAGCTGATGACTTGGCTGAGCAGGTGCGTAAAGCTCAAGAAGAAGGTGCTAAGGTCGAGGTTATCGGCGCTCCTGTTCCTAAAGAAGGTGCTTTCTTCCAGCCTGTTCTGCTGACGAATTTAGAAAACTCAGAAGCCCGGCATTGGGAGTTCTTCGGCCCTGTTACGCAGCTTTATCGTGCAAAGGACGAGGACGACGCGATCCGTATCGCCAATGACTCACCCTTTGGTCTAGGCGGTTCTGTCTTTACACGAGACGAGCAGCGCGGCGTGCGCGTGGCCTCTAAGGTTCGTACAGGGATGATGTATGTGAATCGTCCTGTCGTGCCATCAGCAGATCTGCCTTTTGGTGGGGTCGCGCGTTCCGGGTTTGGGCGTGAGCTTGTTGGCTTGGGTATTAAGGAGTTTGTTAATCAGAAGCTGATTAATGTCGTTTCTAGCGATGTCGCTCCTTAATCCTATCTCCTGTGGTGGAACTCGGTGATAGGACAGGGCCTTCCCACGATAGTGGGGAGGCCCTTTTTCTATGGGGGATTAGAATTCAGCCCGAACAGAGCCAAAGAATTGCCGTGGGTTTCCCAAGAGGATCGACTGATTGTTCAGGGCCGCTCCGCCAGCATTATTCATCGTGAAGCCATTTTGGCCCATGGTGGACGCGTATTTGACGTTGGCGAGGTTGTAAATATTGAACGAGAAGACGAGGCGATGAACAGACACTGTTTTTAAGGCTCCTAAGCTAACATCATGGAGCGTGTAAGAAAGCCCAAGATCGCTCATCCAATAAGAGGGGAGTTTGAAGTCTCCTGTATAAGAAAAGCTGCGGCGGCCGTAATATTGAGCATCCACAAAAGCCTGCCAATTATGCCATTCATAAGCGAGGCGCGCTTTATACATAAAGCGAGGATAAGCCACCACTTGCTGTCCACGTGTTGTATAGGTTGTGGAACCACTGCGGATGTTCTGATCATAGGTGGAATGGCTATAGCTGACGCTATTAAAGAGTGAGAGCCCTTCAATTGGCGAGACTGTCACGGAAGCATCCACACCATTCATCGTCACACCGCCCACATTTTGCACTGTTGTGGTGTTGTTGGTGAGCAGCGCACCGGCCCCTGTATTGGCTAAGATTTGCTGGAGGCGATTATTAAAGTTGGTGCGGTAGAGATACAAACTTCCCTGTAACTGTGGGGAGGTATAGCGATAGCCTCCTGCGAATGTCCATGCGGTTTCTGGCTTGAGGGTATTGCGGGTGGCGTTATAGGCCGCTTGTGACACAGCAAAGGGGGAATTGCTGGAGTTATAGCCTGATTGTGGATAGGCGTGCACATTCTCTGAAATATCAACAAAAAGCTCATGATGGTGGAGGAAATGCCAATCAAGGCTGATATGGGGCAGAAAGGCTTTGGCTGTTGTCAGGCTCTCTCCGTTCGCCAAACTGGGGAAGCGTAGTGCCCAGTTCGTTGCATGACCGACCCGTGTTGTGTTGAGGAGCGACTTAAACCCCGCGTGGATTTCAAGAGAGGGGAGTGGGTGATAGGTGTCCCCTACAAAAGCGGTGAAGCTGTTGGTGTTGTACTCTTGCCCCCAAAGCGTACGGCTTGGCACGCCTTTAAAACTGCCAAAAGGGTTCAGCGGTGCGCCTTCCCCTGGGAGGGGTTGCTGATATGCGTAGGCATAAGATGTATAATGGTTGTTTTCATACCATAGCCCTGCAGATAGTGCATGATGGGCGATGCGATAATTGAGCGAGGTTATCCCGCCAAAACGTTCAATGGCTGGTTTGCGTACTTGCTCGAAAATACGGCTTCCGTTGAGCTGTATGGTATCAGCCTGTGCAGGGCATGGTGAGGCAGAAGCATCGCGGCATGCATAAGGGTTTGCATAGGTGCCGTGGCCTGTTTCTTCATGACCGTAAAAGGTCGTCTTCCAACGGAGTTTGTTGGTCAGAGCAAGGTCAGCGGTGATGCCTCCAAAGATGTCGCTCGAAGAGGCGGTGCTATCGTAATATGAAACGTCTTTGGGGTCGCTAATCCCTTTATAAGAGGCAGGGAAGATCCCTTGTGAGGCGTTATATGCATTGCGCCATGCGTTTGGTGTGCCGTAAAAATTATCGAGTTTTGTTCCGTTATTTTTAAGCCAATTAGGGGTGTAGTCTTGGTAGTTGACCATTTGTAGGGCATCCCAATCAAAGAATGCACTAATTTGGCTGTGTTGATTAATGGGCTGAACAAGCTTGGTGTTGACCTGTTGAACAAATTGATCCCCACCGCCTTTCCATTTCTCCCCTTGATTGCGCATATAAGAGACGAAAAATTTCGTCCCTGTATCATTAAGGCGGCCCGAATCAAAACGGAAGAAGGAATGAAATAGAGCGTTGCTGCCAAAGGTTTGGGAGATCGTCCCGCCGGGTTTTTCTTTCGGATTGGCTGAAATATAGTTGATAGAGCCCCCGAGATTATTGGTGCTCGGTGTACTTTCAGCCCCAGCACTTTGGGTGACATCAAGCTGTCCTACATTTTCAGATGAGATCGCTTGCAATGCACTTAGGCCATTATAATTACGGAATGTAGGTTCTCCAAGTGGGATGCCATCAAGGGTCATACCGATATCGTTTTGTGTAAAACCATGCATGTAAAGCTGGTTTGAATAGGTATCGAGCCCTTGAGGATCATCCGATTGAAATTGCACCCCGGGAAGTTGAGCGAGGGTTTTGAGAGGGTTGGTTCCGGGTACTTGTTGTTCCATCAATTTATGAGACAAGACTTCTTGCGTGCCACGGCGGGCAGGGCGTGCACGGACGGAGAGGGTCTCATGACCTGCTGGGATGGCAGAGTGATGGTGTTTTTTATGAGAGGAATAGGTGTGATGATGTGGTGTGTCTGCACAGGCAGATGATGCCATTGCGAGAGATATGCTTGATAAGCTGAGCCATATGAGAGGAAAGCGGGAACGCATAGTGAATCAAACTTTCATATATAAACTATATTATATAGTAAATTAATTAAACTACAAATTTTGCTTGGGATAAACTGTTTAAGAGAGATATAAGACATAAAAAAATGAGTGTGCTTTTAACAGCACACTCATTTTAAGACTGTAATAAAATCAAGGGTATAATAAATTTACGGCTTTTTTAGTCGATAAAGAATAATCTGATCCTCTTTTTTATAAGGCTTGCTTATATATACAGGAGTATATTTTTGGGAGATCTCTTCTTTAAAGAGTTCTGTGTTTTGTACAGTTATATCTGGGTCAGAATTATGAGAAATAGTATCTATGATATAAAGTGGATTTTGAGAAAAGACGCGTTTTAATTCAAATGTTTGATTAACACCAATCGCGTTTCTTTCATGTGTAGCATTTAAGTGGCCGGGGAAAAGAAAAGGCGTTATGTGACAGTAAGGGCGTACATCTTGCAGAGAAGAGGGGCCATTATACTCAAAAGAACATCCTGGATTCTGTATGATAATATGATGGATATCATACATCACTTCAGCTCTTTCTTTATGGCTGGAATGATAAATGATTTTTTCGCCGGTGATAAAGCCAATAAGTGTTGATAGAGAGAGATAGATCTTTCCGATACGTGATGTCCATAATGGTGCAAAGGCAATAAAAAATGGAACAAAGAGGGGAAGAACGTAATGTTTGAAGTAGTCTCCAACAATAAAAACACCAAACCATGATGAGAGAGACCATAAAAGAATAAAATATTCTTTCTTATCCCGTTTTCTTTCAAAAATAATATGCAAAACAAGTGGAGTAATCAGGAAGGCTGAGATAGAAGCCATATATATTTCATTAGGCCGTGCTTCTATTTTTTCTCTCAGGAAAATAGATTCAACATTTGCAAACCACCATTGATGACCGTACCCTAGTGAAACATAAAAGAGAAAAACAATAAGTGTAGGCAGAAGAGCCGTGCCAACCCATAGTGGAATAGACTTAGCGAGGTCAGATATACGCCCTGTATGGCGGTATAACGCATAGATAAGGTAGAGGCCGGCAAAAATGCCTTCAAAAACAACCGTATATTTTATCTGAATGGCAATTCCAAAAAGAGCCATTACTTTAATACCAACAGTATTTATGGTTTTTTTGTCAAAACTATCGATATTGCTCATCATTAAATAGAGAGCATAGGCGATAAGAGCATTATAAAAGATGGGTGTTTGCCCTCCACCGCCATGCGCAACATTAATCCAGCCGAGATAAAGAAGGCCAGCGATGAAAGCGCCACCAAGAGGGGCAATGATGCGTGCGGAGCGCATAATAAAAATGGCCGTTAAAGCGGCACTGAGTGTTGCCCCAATTTGATAAGCCCAGAAGCGCCACTCACCAAAAAGATGAAAGACGGTATAAAGGAGAAAAATACCGATCGGTTTTCGGTCCCACACATCAACAAACGGCAGGTCTCCTGAGAGAATACGCCCCCCAACAAAAAGATAAAATTCTTCATCAGAAGAAAAAAAGGGCGTTCCAAAGGACGCAGCACGTAGGGCAAAGGCGGCAAAGAAAAGGAGGGCGTATAAAAGAACTGGATGCTGCTTTACAGACGTCGTGAGGCGGGGGAATAAGCGGTGCATAAAGCCTCTTGTTACAGGGTGAGTTGTAGGAAGGTAAGATCAAGCCAGCGACCAAATTTTTCGCCCACCTCGGGCATATGGCCTGTCTGTATGAACCCTAATTTTTTATGAAGCTGGATAGAGGCCGTATTACGCGACTCAATCGCGGCAACCATGACATGCTTATGGCTCGAACGCGCTTGATCAATGAGAGCCTCGAGAAGTTTGCGGCCTATACCGTGTCCACGTTTCGTTTTTTCAACATAAACGGAATGTTCTACCGTGTGCCGAAACCCTTCGAAATCGCGCCATGGCCCAAAAGTGGCGTAACCCATGACAGTTTGGTCTTGGTCAACGGCAACCAGAACAGGAAGGTTGGCTTCCTGATGGGCATGTAACCAATCTGATCGGTTTTTAACTGTAACGGGTTTGTCATTCCAGATGGCGGTCGTTGTGAGCACGGCATCATTATAGATGGCTGTAATCGCCTCAATATCGTGAGGCAAGGCGGGGCGTATGACCATGGCTACATCCAATGCCGCTGTGGGAATGACAAAATATGACCGTGGGATTGAGCTGTAGCATGTCTTGAGAAGAAAGGCACTCATGACACAGAGAGGAATGTGCCATGAGTGTGAAAGGGAGCTTTAGTGAAATGCACCAGTTGGTAGAGGACGTAGAGCAGCGTTGGTACCACGACCGTCAATATCTGGTGCTGGAGTGGTGAGGTTTTCAGAATTTTCAGGATGTTCTGAGCTATGTATATCTCCAACACTACGTGCGTGGTGGAGGCCTCCATATTGGAATGGACCAACGGAGTTGGTTTCTCCCATTGTTGGTAGGGCCGTGACGTTCCATCCGCCACCAAGGCTACGAACTAAACCGATATCGGCTTGGTAAAGGCGTGTTGCGACCTCAACCTGCGTAATGCGTGAACGCAGCGTATTTTCCTGACTGAAGATGGCATCAAGATAGGTTCCGACACCGCCCTGATAGAGGGTCATGGTCATGTTCTGAGAGGCGAGGTTAGCTTCAACGGCTTTTTCAAGCGCTTGGTTTTCGACATTGAGACGGTTCGTGCGTGATAGGCCGTCTTCCACTTCTCGGAAGGCGGAGAGAACAGTCGCACGGTAGCTGTCGCGCATTTCACGGTAAGACGACCATGTGCGTTGGAGCTCGGCCCGCCGGATGCCGCCATCAAAGAGAGGTAAGTTCATGCGTGCGCCATACGTCCAAAGTGAATTGGCAAGTTTAGCCAGCTTAAACCCGTTTGCCTCAAACCCACCATCAGCATTGAGGGAGAAGTGGGGGTAGAAAGCGGCGCGTGCAATCCCGATGGCGCGGTTGGCCTCGGCCATACGACGTTCGGAACTTGCAATATCAGGACGTCGTTGGAGCAACCCGGATGGAATTCCGGTTGGGATGGAGGGCTGCTTAAAGTCGAGCGCCTGAACAGGGTCAATCTGGAAGCTTGAGGGTGCTGAATTGGTTAGAACTGCGAGAGCATGTTCCGTGACTTGGCGTGCCGCTTGAATGTCATAAAGTGCTGCTTGCGTGCTGTAGAGCTGTGCTTGAGCACGCGCAAGATCGAGCCTAGGAGCTGCTTTATTTTGCAGTTGGTTTTGGGTGATGCGTAATGCGCGCTGATAATAGGCGATGGATTGTTGATAGATCGCAATTTGCGCATCATAGCCGCGGAGCTGGATATAGTCATAGGCTAATTCTGCTTGTAGGCTTAGCCGAGCCATGGCGAATTGAGCGGCACTATCTTGAGCGGCTTGGCGATTAATCCTTACACGGTTGCGGATAGACGACCAGAGGTCGGGCTCCCATGTAGCTAGGCCTCCATATTCTTCCTGCGTTTGCACCAAGGTGGCACCATTACGGAAGAGGCGGTCTTCAGATTGTTTATTGTCCGACCCACCTGCTTCTAAACTGAGATGAGGCAGAAGATCAGCGCGGGCACGGGCAACGAGAGAGCGCGCTTGGAGAAAGCGTTCTCCTGCAGCCTGAAGGTCGCCATTTTCAGCGATGGCGCGGTCTTCAAGTTTGTCGAGGAGCGGGTCGTGGAAAAGAGTCCACCAATTGGTTGGTAGCGTCGCGTCTGCTGGTGCGGCTGGCGCGAAAGGTGCTTGCCCATGCCAGCTATCAGGCACCACGAAATGAGGGGGCTTATAGGCGGGGGCTAAGTCGCAAGCCCCCAGCCCAATCATGGCCAGCAAAGAGACGCCTTTAAGAGCCGTGCGATGGCCAAAAAATGATGTCAATGCCATGAATTAGTCCTCGTCACCGGATTCTTGCCAGCCGCTTTCATTATACCCACGCGCTGGCGAGACCACATGAACCACATCATTTTCTAATAAATCGGCAGGCGGGTTGTTGATGATATGGTCTGTTGCGTTCAACCCAGCGTCAATTTCTGTAGAGCTATCAGCCATCCGACCAATTTTAACATTATGGTAATGAGCATGGTTGTGGTCATCTACGACAACGACCTGCATGCCTTTCTCTTGGAAAACCAATGTGCCTGTTGGCACGTCAAGCTGATTGGCCGCTGTATTATGAGCCTTCAAAGACACGGAGGCGAATGTTCCCGGCCAGAGTTTTTGCTGATCATTGTCCATCGTGAACTCAGCAACGGCTGTCCGGGTATTGAGGTCATATCCACGAGATGTGGTAAGATAGGTGGCCTTGAAGGTTTGCCCGGCATATTGCGGCACACTGACCTCGGCTTGGAGCCCATCTTGTAAGATGTAAGAGAAGATTTCTGGAACAGAGATAAACAGGCGCAGCTTATGGGTATCTGCCACCGTAAAGAGTTCGGACGCAGCGCCAGTAGCACTAAGCTCACCACCGCCGTTATTGACGTAGTCCCCAACACTGATAGAGCGGGATGTCACGACCCCATCGAAAGGGGCGACGATGGTTTTAAATTTCTCTAGTGCCTCAAAATGATCCACATTTCGTTGAGCAGCTTGCATTTTAGCTTCGGCAGCTTGTTCATTGGCTTCAGCAACGGAGACAGACTGGCCAGAAACGGACTGTGATTGCCCCATTGCCCGCCAGCGGTTCGCGGTGACAACGGCGAGATGGTATTTCGCGGTGACAGCGTCTAAGTCCGCCTTCGCTTGGGCATATTGGGCGTCCAAAGCGGGGGCGTTAATTTCCGCCAAAACATCGCCTTTATGAACGGTGGCGCCGTAATCTTTATACCACATCTTCACATAACCAGAGACCTGCGGGTAGATCGGGGCGCGATACCACGCGTCGATCGTGCCAGGAAGCGTGAGCTCAACCTTTGACTTGGCATGATGCGGCATGATGATGGCGACATCAGGGACAGCGCTTTCTTCAGCTACAGTATGAAGCGTGGTGGCGTGATGAATTTTTCCCACCACGAGGCTGCCAACATAGAGGCCAAGGACGCAGACACCCGCGCCGATAAGAACGTTACGTGTGCGAGCCGTGATAGCCATTAGACAGTCTCCTGATGACGCGCAGAGCGGTTATGGATGATGGCGTAAACGCAAGGGACGAAGAGAAGAGTAGACAGAGTTGCCATGAGCAGCCCACCAATGACCGCGCGTCCGAGGGGAGCGTTGGTGGAGTTGGAGATAGCCATTGGGACCATCCCCACGACCATGGCAAGCGCCGTCATGAGCACGGGGCGGATACGGCCATGCCCCGCTTCAATCGCGGCTTTGAGAGCATTGCCGTGGATTTCCCGACGTTCACTCGCAAACGAGACCACCAAGATGGAGTTTGCTGTAGCTGTACCCATGCACATGATGGCTCCTGTGAGGGCAGGCACAGACAGCTGCGTGCCTGTGAGGAAGAGAGACCATGCAATCCCTGCCAACGCGCCTGGGAGGGCGGTAATAATGATGAAGGGATCCAGCCAAGATTGGAAATTCACCACGATCAGCAAATAGATCAGAAAAACAGAGACCATCAGGCCTAAGATGAGCTGTGAATACGCGCTATACATGGTGACGGCCGCCCCATGAATTTCGGTTGCAGCGGTCTTGGGGAGAAGCTGCTTCGTATCCTTAATGACTTGCTGAACATTTTTGAGAACAGAGCCGAGATCTGATCCTTCTGTGGACACATACACGTCAATCTCTGGCATGGAATTGAAGTGAGAAACCTCTCCTGGTGTTCCAGCAGGAACAATCGTGCTGATGCTTCCAAGGAGCTGATCACCTTTCCCTGTTGGGTTCCCGTCTCCTTTATCGACTGGAACGGTCAGCAGATCATTAAGATGAGTGAGCTGATCTTGAGAGACATAGGTATTGAGCGGGAAGGTGACGTTATTGGCCGGGTCTAGCCAGAATTGTGGGTCAACCGTGCTGGAGCCCGATAGGGTCATGAGCTGGTTATTGGCTAAGTCTGCTTCGGTTAGGCCTGTTGCCTGACTGAAGGTTCGGTTGCCCTTAATCATAAGGGTCGGGGTCTTCATGGTTTGCTGAATAACGACATCAGCGGCACCGGGGATATGACGCAAACGGCCAACGATACGACGCGCATAGGCATAGTTATCGCCAATGTCAGGCCCGTTGATTTGAATATCAATGGGGGCTGGTGAGCCGAAGTTTAAGATCTTCGCTGTGAGGTCGGCCGGCTGGAAGGTAAAGACCGTGCCGGGGAATTGTGCGGAAAGATCTTTGCGTAAAATAGAGCGGTAATCCCAGACCGGTGAGGCTTCATTTTTGAGCGCAATCGTGAGGTCGCAATCTTGCGTACCAATAGAAGGCGTTGGGATGAAGGCTTGGTTATGGGGCCCTTCAGGCAAACCGCAATTACTGACCACTTCTTCCACCTGACCAGGAAGATCGTGTCGGATGCGGTCGGTTGTTAGTGCGGCAATACGCCCAGCGACTTCAATACGTGTGCCCAAAGGTGTGCGCATGTGCATTTGCAGAGCACCGGATTTCACTTCTGGGAAAAAGTCGCGTCCAGCTGCGAAGTAAAGCCCAAGAGAGAGCACGGAGAGCCCTAAGAAGACGCCAACGAACAGGCCACGCGCGGCCACGCAACGGCTCAGAAAGTCATTATAGCCATTGCGGAAGGCTTCAAACTTTTCTTCGAACCCTTTTTGGAACCGGATAAAGAAGCCCATGATCCCGCGTTTGGGATGGGCAGCCGCATGATCATGCTCTTCAGTATTATGAGCAGAGAGGAGATATTTTGCCATCGTTGGGACGAGTGTCCGAGACAAAATAAAGGAGGCGATCATGGCGAAGATAATGGCTTCTGCCATCGGGCGGAACAAAAAGCCCGCAACCCCATCAAGCTCAAAGAGTGGAAGCCACACAATGCAAATGCAGGAGGTCGAGACAAACGTCGCAACAACGATCTGATTGGCCGCATCAATGATGGCGGTTTCAAGGTCTTTGCCCATCTCCAGATGGGTGTCGATATTTTCGATCATGACTGTCGCATCATCCACCAAGATCCCAACGGCGAGGGCGAGGCCCCCTAAGGTCATGACATTGATGGACTGCCCCGCCCAGCCGAGCCCAATAACAGAGCATAGAATAGAGAGTGGGATAGCGGTGGCGATAATAACTGTGGAGCGCCACGACCCAAGGAAGAGCAACACGACAACACCGGTCAGCAAGGCCGCTGTGCTCATTTCACGCACCACATCATGGATGGCGTCTTTCACGAAGGTGGAGGCATCGGAAAGAATGCTCACCTTGACGTCGCTAGGCAAGACAGCGCGCAAGCGTGGCAGGGTTTGTTTCACCCCGGCGACGACATCCAGTGTGGAGGCATCACCACTTTTCATGACGACAACTTCCACCCCTTGGTGGCCTTTCACGAGCACCAGGTTGGTTTGTGGATGCCCGCCACGATACACATCAGCAACATCATGAACGTAAATGACCGCATTACCAACGCGCTTAACGGGAATATTACCCAGTGCTTTCATTGATTTCGGTGTAGCGTTTGTTTGCACCATCCAGTCCACAGAATCGATCTTTTGATCCCCTGCTGGGAGCACAATATTTTGGTCGTGCATAGCATTTTGCACATCCATCGCTGAAAGATGATGGGCGCGAAGCTGCTGCTGATTGAGGGTGACCATGACGAAGCTGTCCATCCCACCATAAGGGTGGGGCACCACAGAGCCGCTGACCGTCACAAGGAGTGGTCGCACACGAATCATAGCCAGTTTGTACAGGTCTGACGGTGTTTGCTTATCAGAGGTAATCTGAAGCGAAATCACCGGAACAGACGATGCATCAAGGCGCATAATCATGGGGGCGGGGATATTGACCGGGAGCTGTTTGATCACCGTTTGGGAAATAGCGGTGACTTCGGCTTCAGCCTCCCCGATCTCAGAGCCTGGTTGGAAGAAGATCGTGACGATCCCGCGACCATAATAGGAGTTGGACTCCATATGTTCGATGCCCTCGACGGTGGAGGTCACCATAAGCTCGTAGTTATAGATAATACGGCCGGCAAACTCTTCAGGGAGCATGCCCCCATAGGTCCAAACGACGGCAACGACCGGAATCTTGATATTTGGGAACACATCTGTCGGGGTTTTAAAGACAGACATGATACCGAACATCAGGATAAGGATCGACAAGACCACGAAGGTCAGTGGTCGCCTTAGTGCGGTAATGACAATGGCATTCATGGTGGTGCGTGTTCCTGTAGTGCTACAGTCTTAGAAACAGTTTTCCCAACCTAGAGAATTATTTTTAGAAAGCGTATTAAATCATCATTCATATATTAAATATCATTTATGTAAAATCTTTTTAAGATTTCTATATTTATCATTTTATTGTGTAAATATTATTTTTTACTGCGAATATTTTTAACATTCTCTTTTTTTACAGAAGATTCATCATTGCCCCAAGCATGGCGAATAAAACGTGTAATATCAGCGATATCTTGATCGCTTAATGTCTGTTTAAAGCCTGGCATGGAGAAAGAAGACGGTGCCGTTGATAGGCTTGGGATGGTATCTCCTTCTTTGATGATATGGATAAGCGATGTCGGGTCTTTGGTGAGCACGATAGGGTTCCCTGCAAGAGGAGGGAAAACAGTGCCATAACCGCGACCATCGGTGCGGTGGCAGGCCGCGCATCGGTCAATATAAAGCTGGGCGCCACGCTCTGAGAGGTCGGCGCGCTGCAAAGCATCGCGGCTTGACGGGTCATACTGCCATTCTTTTTCATGAAGAGCGGCGGGCGTGAGCGTTTGCAAAAAACGGGCAATCGCGTGGAGGTCGCTGTCGCTATAGGCGTGTGTGCTGTGTTCAATCACAGGGGTCATACCGCCAAAACTGATCCCTGTGGGCGCACGACCGGTTTTAAGAAAAGCGACAATATCGTCTTCATGCCATCGCCCTAGGCCTGTGCGATTTTCTTGGCGTAAGGAGGGGACAACCCATTGCTCCAGAACACCCCCACCGGAGAGAAAAGAGGAGCCGCCCTGCGCTGTTTGCGTTTTTTCTGCCATAGTGAGGCCGCGTGGCGTATGGCAGGCGCCGCAATGCCCAGCTCCCTCGACGAGATAAGCACCGCGTGCCAGCACTGGGTCGGTAAATTCCGCGGCTGTGCGTTGCTGGGCTTTCGTGACGTTTGGTGCAAAAAACCAGCGCCAGAAAGTCAGAGGCCAGCGCATAGATAACGGCCATGTCAGGCGGTTGGGCGGGGGAGAGACAGGCTGTGGGGTGACGCCATGATGGAAATACACATAAAGGGCGTGAATATCGCTGTCACTGAGCCGAGCATAAGACGGATAAGGCATGGCCGGGTAAAGCGTGCGGCCATCTTTGCGGATCCCTTGCCGTATGGCGCGGGCAAAGTCTGCCTCTGTATAGGTGCCGATTCCATGAATGGGGTCGGGTGTAATATTGGTCGCGTAAATTGTGCCGATCGGCAAAGCGAAGGGCACGCCTCCGCTATAAGCAGGGCGTCCCGGGGCGCTATGGCATGCCATGCAATCCCCTAAGATGGCTTGATAATGGCCTTGCTCCATTAAAGATGGGGGAACGGTATGGGCAACCGATGGAGTGTCCTCTGCTTGTGCGGGTGAAAAGGCGAGCCCGCCAATAAGCGCACAAAGGCCGAGGATGGAAACGTACCGTCGCATCATGACGGTACCAACGGGCCGGGGGATGTGAGATAGGTTGTGCGAATATGATGGGCAGACCAATAGGCTAAGGCGGCCAGCAGTCCCGTAGGATTATAACCAAGCCCGTGGGGGAAGGCATTGGCCCCAATCACGAAGACGTTGGGCACGTCCCAGCTTTGCAGATACCGGTTGAGTGCGCTTGTGCGGGGATTGCTTCCCATAATGGCACCGCCGCCTAAATGGGTGGTTTGATAAAGCCGGCTATCGAAGGGTTGATTATAGTCTAGCATGTTTAATTCGGTGCGGGTTGCTCCCATAGCACGGGCGATCGGTTTGAGCTGATCGACGACATAACGATTCATACGGACATCGTTATCTTTCCACGTAAAGGTCATGCGCAGGAGCGGTTGATCATAGGCATTTGTCCAAGTGGGATCGAGATCGAGATACACATCGCGGTAGGTCATATTGCTGCCATGGGCATCAATATTGAGGGAGTGTTTATAGGTCTCGATCATATCGCTTTTATACTGTGCCCCCCAGCGCGGACGGTCTTTTCCTCCTCCGGCAGAAGCAGCTGCAATCGGCTTAACGCCGGCTTGATTAACCCAAAGCGGAGAGCCACCAATAAATCCATGCGGGCCGCGGTCAAAGTCGGGCTGGTTAAAGTCATCAATGGCCACACCAGCACCACCTGCGCCGACGAACTGGTTGGTGTGGCGGTTTTTGGGGAGCCAAAAGCGCGAGGTTGTAATGGTTTGATAAAAGAAGTTTCGGCCAATCGTCCCCGTGTTTGTGTGTGGATCGTAAGGAGTGCCGATACCCGATAGTAGCATGAGATGCACGTTATAGAGTTGGAACGCGCCAAGGATCACAAGATCGGCTGAGATGGTTTTTTCATGGTGATCGTTCAAGTCAACATAGACGGCCCCGGTGGCGCGTTTTTTGCTTTGATCCAGCGTAATACGGAGCACTTGTGCCTGTGTTACAAGGGTAAAGCCTGGGTCGCGGCGCAATGCGGGGAGGATATTGATGTTGGGAGAGGCTTTTGAATAAAGGAAGCAGTCATAACCGCTGCAATAGCCACAGAAGTTACAAGGACCCATCTGACACCCATAGGGGTTGGTGTAAGGGCGGGAGGCATTGGCGGCGGGCATACTGTAGGGATGATAGCCGAGCTCTTGCGTTGCTGCGCGAAATTGCGCGGCTGAGAAAGTGTCTTCCATAGGCGGAAGAGGGAAGGGGGATGAACGGTTGGGGGCGAAGATATTGCCTTTTCCCGTTGGCTTCCCTTGCACCATATGGGCTTCCCCTGAGGTGCCGAAGATTTTCTCTGCTTTATCAAAGAACGGCTCAAGTTCATCATAGGTGACGTCGAAATCTTGCAGCGTCATGTCGTCGGGAATGAACTTCTTCCCATACCGCTCAATCGTTGCACTTCGCAGACGTAAATCATCAGGCATGACGCGAAAATGGCAGCCAGACCAATGAAGTCCCGCCCCGCCCACACCTTCCCCCGGGAGGAATGCGGCAAGCTGGCGGTATGGCAGTGCTGTTTGGTCGATCCTATTGCGGATGGTTAAAGAGTTGCGGGAAAGTTTTTGAAACAGGCGCTTGCGCACACTGCCGCGAAGCTCATCAATGGAGTTCGGATAGGCGCCGGTTTCAGCTGTATGGCGATCCTCTCCGCGCTCTAAAATGGTGACGGAAAGCCCAGCTTCAGTCAGCTCTTTAGCCATGATGCATCCAGCCCATCCCGCGCCGACGATGAGGACATCGCTATGGCGTGGGGCTGTTGTGGAGGAAGCGTTCATATTACTCACGTATCGTCATAGACAGAGAAGGAGAGATGGAGACAGGGCCAAAGGGATAGGGTGCACCATTCTGGTTGATCCAATCCATAAAATCAGCCCGTGCTCCGGGGAAACCCATCATGATCCAACCTTTCATATCACGGTTCCCACCATAGATCGGGTCGGAAAATGCTCCCTCTAACGTATTGTTACGGAGTTGTTCAAAGAAAGTCGGGCCTGGAATATCCTCTAACGTCAGCGCGCCTGTTTCTAAGTGTGACAGTACCAGCTGTTGCGTGTCTTGAGGAAGCTGATGAAAGGGGGCGTGATAATGGCGCAGGCACTGTTGGGTGAGGCTATAGATCCCATTTCGGTAAAGCTGCCGTGGCGTGTAGGGTAGTTGATAACCCAGTTCAGGCGGCCCAGAGACGAAAGGTGGTTTGCGATACCATAACTCCCCGTGGCCGTAAGGGGTCTGCATTTGCTGGTCAATAAAGCCTGCAACGCCAAGCTCTTGTGCGCCGGGCCCGTTTTCATCATGGGGGAGAATGCATTCGCTGGCACTCTCAACAAAGTGGAATTCATCAGAGGTAAAAAAACGTGACAGATCTGGTGAGCGCGCTGGGGGTGTGCGTGCGGCTGCATCTCGCCAAAAAGGGGCCGAGGCGAGGGCGGTGGCACCTTTGATGAACTGGCGTCGTGCCAAAGAGGGCCTTGAGGGGATCGTGGCGTGGTGATGCGTCATGAGAGAACAGCCCGCCCTAGCGAAAATGACAAAAGACGCGTCATCATAGGAAAGGAAAGACCGTATTGGCAACGGGCGCGCCCGTGCTCAAAACGCTCTCCCCTTTCGGCACTATATGCGTTAGCGCTGCGGCAGGTGGAGCTCACCTGCATGGGAGGTATGAGCTGGAAGGCTTTGTGCTGCTGCTTTGCCCGGTGCAGGAAGGGCGTTATTGGGGCTAGATGGCGGTGTGAGCGTGCTTCCCGAGACGGAGCCCGTTTGTGAGGCATCTAGGTCTTGGCTTTGCACTTTCGCATTGAGTGGGGTTCCCGTGGCATCGGTCAACCATTCGGAACAATGTTTGCGAAGCTGATATTCTAGCTCAACATTCATATCATCCATCAAAGCCTGATTAAGGGTGTATAGGTTGTTTTGATGAGACGTTTTGCTTGAAAAACTACGACTTTGATGCACCGTCGCGATGATCTGTCCATGATGTTGTTGGGCGGGGTCATCCAGTGTGAGCTGCACGGAGAATGTGCCGCTCAGTTGGCGCCAACCATGTGTTTTCGTGATGTCGGCCTTCAGCACCGTAAAGTGAGCATTCCCCGTCACGCCTGTTGTTTTAAGGCGGTCTTGGGCCATACGCTCTAAGTTCGTTACCGGTGAGGTTGGGCTTTGTGCAGCGATATCGTGTTTATCAAATGTGACGCGATTGCTGATGTCAATTTGCCCGACATTCAGGTGGAAAATTGGCAAATAGCTATAGCTTGGTGTTGGGAATGTTTCTTCTGGTTGGTCGCCACTGCATCCGGTGACAGCCAAGGAAAGGCTAAGGCCGGCGGCGCACAGTGCAGTCGTGCTGAGTGTTTTGATTGATTGAGCAAAACGGGGAGAAAGGAGGTGAAAGCGTTTCATGTCCGGCGGCCTTTCTTTTTGCGGTTTTTACGGCGTGATGAGGGTTGTGGAACGGGTGAAGACGGATTAGCGCTTGGCTCTGGCTCTGGCTCTGGCTCTGGCTCTGGCTCTGGCTCTGGCTCTGGCTCTGGCTCTGGCTCTGGCTCTAGGGAAGGCGTACGGATGGCAGGTGAGTTCGTAAACCAGCTTTCCCAAGCAGGAGAGTGGGCGGCAAGGGGCGCTTGTGGTGGCGTGGTGGGTTCCTTCTCAGAACGAGCGAAGTCTTTCCAAATACCAGAAATTTGCCCCACGCCATAGTCTTCAAGCCGGAAGGAGGGCGCCTGACGGATTGTGTCGGGATGGTCGGGATGTTGAATAAACCAAACGAGCAGTCGTGTGGGCAGAAGGTTTGCCTCAATACCATCGCCTAAAATCAGCGGGCCTTGGGGATAATAAAAGAGTGGCTCTTCATGAGGGGAAGGGCTGGAAGAGGAAGGAGCCGCCCAGAAGAGGTAAAACGTAAGCTCTTCAACGGGATCAAAAAAACGACAAGCCATCCCTGCTCTATTTTTCATCACAAGCTGTGGTTTTAGGGGTAACAGTGAGAAGGGTGATAGTGCCGTTGGCGGTTGTTCTTCATGATAGCGGCTGCTCAGAACCTGACGAATGCGCCCAGCGGAGAAAGGTGAAGGCTCTGATGGGCCATCGTCACTATCTGTGCTTTGCTCTTCTTCCTGCGAGGCGTCTTCAAGCAGTTCATGAGGAGAGATGATGAGGGTGCCTTGCGCGACATGATGGTACCATAAGCCGACGATCTCGGTGAGGGCGATGGTGGGCAAGTTTGCCAGACAGCGAAAAACAGGATCATGCACCGGTAACGGTTGATGCGGTGTGTTAATCAGTGATTGATCCAGCAAGGGGTACAGGAGAGGGCTGAGGCACTCAATCAGCTCTGTTTTGCGGTCTGGCTGAAGGGCTAGAGTATGGCTTGCGAGATAGTTCCCCTCAGGAGTAACCCACCAACATGCTTCGCGTCCTGTGTCACGTTGACGAAAGAGAACGACATTCAGCTGAGCCGGTGCCTCATAGCGGGCAATGGCCTCCCAGCCTGGATAGAGGTGCTCAACTGGCTCATCGTTCATCGTCAGCTGTGCCAGAAGGACGCTGCTCATCATGCGTGATGATCTTCCTTGGGGAGGTCATCACGGTTAAAGTCGAAACGGGTATTACAAAAACCACAATTCATTGAGATCACGCCATTTTGGGCCATCTCATCAAGCTCTTCATCACTAAAGCGCGTGAGGAAGCTGCGCATACGCTCTTTATCGCAGCGGCACCCAAAGGAAAGCGGGCGTGACGCCGCGCACTGCACGCTCAGTGTGCCAAACAGGCGATTGATGAGCGTGACGGCGGAGAGTTCAGGGTTGAACAGCTCGTCCGCATTGAGCGTGCCTGCAAATGTGCAGGCTGTTTCCCACACATCTTTTTCTTCGGCTGTGGCTTGAGCCGCAACATTGTCGTTATGAGCGTCGCTGCCTTCTCCAGCGAGACGCTCTAAGACGAGGGCACCGGCCTGCCAGCCTTGCTCGCTCGGTCGTGCGAAGAGGTGGATGGAGCATGGATGCTGCTCACTATCGGTGAAATAGCGCGTTGCCATGTCCGCTAGGGTCTTGCCTTCAAGGCTAGTAATGCCCTGATGGCGTTCTGTGTTAGGGCCTTGGTCGATGGTGAAGGCAAAGTAGCCGTCGCCAAAAAGGCCTTTTGCGGTATCGGGTAAAGGGCCGGTATGTTTTTCGCTCATTTGCGCCATAAAGCGCAACTCGCCTTTGTCAGTACAATCGACAAGGAAGAGGGAAATCGGCCCATCTCCCTTAATTTGGAGTGATAAAGTGCCACTGAACTTCAAGGCCGTGGCCATCGCAGCGACCAGAGCTAAACCTTCCCCGCCAAGTGTTTTGACGGCATCTGGCAGCGTATCATGACGGGAGAGAATGTCCTGTGCGAGCGGGCCAAGGCGAATGAGGCGGCCACGCACAGGCGCACGGTCAAGATAGAAAGGCTGCACAGCGTGAGCGACGGTCAGGCCGGTGCTTGGGGAGGAATGTGCAGGAGAAGAAGTGTCAGTCATCACAAAGGTCATTTCTGTCTGGGTGAGGGCGACGACACTCTGCTCCCCATGAGGAGGCAGAGTGGTGCGTCGAAAATATTCCCCTTATAGAGGGAGGAAAAGAGCGCCGGACTTAGAAAATCTCGTCAAACCCGAAACACCAGAGCAGCAAGCCTTTTTGGCTGTGTAGGCGATTCTCTGCTTCGTCAAAGACAACAGAGGCGTCACTCTCAAAGACGCCTTCAGTGACTTCTTCACCAACATGAGCGGGGAGGCAATGCATGAAGAGAGCATCAGAGGCGGCATTTTCCATCAGCTCTTCAGTGATCTGATACGGGCGGAAAGCGCGCTGACGCTCTTCAGCATCGTCATCGCCCATACTGACCCATGTATCCGTGATGACGGCATCAGCGCCTTCAGCAGCCTCATGAGGATCACGTGTGGTGATGATATTAGCCCCATTGCTGCGTGCCCAGACGATGGCTTCCTCAGAAGGATCAAATTCATCGGGTGTCGCGAGGCGTAGGTGAAAGCCCAGAAGCGCTGAGGCTTCAATCAGAGAGGTCGCGACATTATTGCCATCACCGATCCACGCTATGGTACGGCCTTCAATAGGCCCGCGATGCTCTTCAAACGTCATCACATCCGCGAGGATCTGAATCGGGTGAGAGATTGGGGTGAGCCCGTTAATGACGGGAACGCTGCTCCAACGGGCAAGCTCACGCAGCGATTCATCCTCACCAGTGCGGAGCACGATGACATCCAAAAAGCGCGAGAGGACACGGGCCGTATCGGCAATGCTCTCTCCACGGCCAAGCTGCATGTCAGAAGGGGAAAGAACGCTCACATTCCCGCCTAGCTGCTTCATGCCGACTTCAAAAGACACACGTGTGCGCGTGGAGGGGCGGGCCATCATGAGGCCTAGGGCCCGTCCAGAAAGTGGGCTGTCAGGATGAAGAGGGAAGCGGCGTCCATCTTGTTTGGCTTTGACCCGTGAAGCCATGTTGAGAATGGCGCGAATTTCGTCGCCTGTAAGGTCTTTAATGTCAAGAAAATGACGGGGGGTGGAAGAGTGGGGCGCGGTCACGCGTTCTTCTCCTGATTGTTGGTAAGGGCGTGGGCAGCACGTTGTAAGCGCGTGCAAGCCTCTTGGCAGTCCTCTTCTGTAGCGATCAAGGGTGGCATGAGACGCATCACATTATCACCTGCTGCAACGGCAAGGAGACCCTCACCAAGGGCTGCACTAACAAGGGAACCGACGGGAACGCGACAATGTAGGCCACGCATAAGCCCAACACCGCGCACCTCGTCGAAAATTTCGGGCATTTCAGCAACCAAAGCATCAAGCATGGTGCCAAAGGCGTGCCCAACGCGAGCAATTTGCTCCAACATACCGGGAGCAAGAAGCACATCCGTAACGGCAAGCCCAGCAGCACAGGCGAGTGGATTCCCACCATATGTTGTGCCGTGCGTTCCGGGCGTTAGATGTTTGGCCAGTTCTTCACGGGCGAGAACAGCACCAAGAGGGAAGCCGCCACCAATGCCTTTTGCTGCCGAGATAACATCAGGGGCAATCCCAGCATGTTCATGGGCAAAAAGTGTCCCAGTGCGACCCATTCCAGACTGAACCTCATCAATTCCAAGGTAAAGCCCGTATTCGTCGCAGAGGGTTCGCAACCCTTGCAGGAACTCTGGAGTGGCTGGACGGATCCCGCTCTCTCCTTGGATAGGCTCGACAAGAATACCGGCTGTTTGGGGGGTGATGGCTGCTTTGACGGCGTCAAGATCGTTAAACGGCACATGGTCAAACCCCTCCACCGTCGGGCCGAATCCCTCAAGATAGGCAGGGTTCCCTGTAGCGGAGATCATCGCCAAGGTGCGTCCGTGGAAGGCATGTTCAAAGCAGATGATCCGGTTCCGCTCGGGATGGCCGTTTTTATACTGAGCACGACGGATCAGCTTGACGAGCCCCTCATTCGCCTCTGCACCAGAATTGCAGAAAAGGACCGAATCTGCAGCAGAATGCGCAACGAGTCGGTCGGCAAGGGCTTGTGCTTGAGGCACCTGATAGAGGTTAGAGACATGCATGACCCGCCCGGCCTGCTCGGTAATGGCTTTGACGAGCTGGGGGTGTGAATGCCCCAGGGAGGTTACGGCAATGCCAGCCCCGAAATCGAGATAACGTCGTCCATCTGTCCCCGTAAGCCAGAGGCCTTCCCCATGCTCGAAAGCAAGGTCGAAGCGTTTATAGTTCGGCATAACGGTGGGGATCATGAGTGCGCGATCCTATTAGGGTGAAACAGACAATAACGGACGGGGAAGGCATCACTTCCTTCGATGGTTTTCCCAAAGCAGAAAGCCCCGCTCCCCTTGGTAAAAAGAAAGAGCAGGGTGCAAACCCACCCCAACATAGTGCTCAAGGAGAGAGAAGACGTCAAATCCAACCTTAACATAAAGGGTTAAGCGTCTCCAGATGGACGAGGGGAAAGACGCTCATAGACGAGGTTTCGTGCCAACCAACATCCAACGCGCACCTGCTGTACAGACCCTTGGGTGCGTTCAATTTTGAGCGTCCAATCACCGGGGGCAGTATGGTCGAGAGCACGCGGGCAAGGGAATGTCCATAGATCTTCACCAATATTGGTCAGGCGTTCCATGCGTCCTTCCCCTAAAAGGCCGTTAAACCCTCCATAAAGAAGGCCCCCCTGTTCGGTGATGGTCAGTTCAGAACCGTCCAGCTCGTCACAACGATATTGTCCGACAAGCGCACGGCGCTCTGGTGTTGGGGATGTGTTGTGGGGGACGAGCAGACAGCGCCGATTTTCAGCGGGGCGTGTCATGACGATTCCCTCCGCGGTGCGTTCAAGCTGTACCCCTGCATTGCCTGCTTCTGTGGCACTATGGAGGGGGATGTCCTCGGGCACCATAAGGTAACGAAGGCGGAGGGAAGAGGCATTCACGGTCTCAATACGCGCAGAGAGCCCTGTTTCTTTATCCAGCCAAACACCGTTAAAGTCATGAGCGATGGTTGGTGCTGTATTGGACTGGGTGGAGCGTGGTGCCGTTAGGCCGAGAGCGTGATGAAAGAGGTCGCTCGCGGCGGCTTGGGCGGCGGACATATGGTTAAACAGCACGACAACAGAAAGACGTTTTTCTGGGCAATAAAGGCGATGGGAGCGCCAGCCGCGCAGCGCACCACCATGACCCGTGACCTCGTATCCAGCCAAGCGGCTACGTTGGAGGCCGAAGCCGTAAGAGGCCGGCGTGCCATCGCGGAAAGTGACGGGGGCGCTGAGGCGTTGATAGAGGCTGTTGGGGTCATTGCGTGTGGCATCAATACAGCGTTCCCATGCGATCATATCATCAAGTGACGCGGCCATGCCGGCGTCCCCTGTCCAGTAAATACGATTCACGGCAGGGCGGAAGCCGCTTTCCGTCGTGCCTTCATAGCCGGTCGTGCCGTCAGGTAGAGCGCGTGTTTCGGGGGCGAGAAGGGCGGTGTGCATACGTGCGGGGGTGAAGATATGGCGCTTAAGGAGCGCTGCAAAGCTTTCGCCACTTTCTGCTTCCATTGCGTTGGAAAGGAGGCGGAAATTCTGATTAACGTAAGAATAAGATGTGCCGGGCTCAAACTGAAGCGAGCGTGTGCCTGCCATCACACGGCGTGCATCGCCTTCGTTAAACTGGCCTTCAATGGCCGCGCCATGGAGCATCGCGACAGCCCAATAGTCCCGTAGGCCGGATTGATTATGAGCGAGGTGATGGATGGTCGGGTGGTGTGTTGCTAAATGAGGGAGTGCTTGCCGCACGAAGGGGGTGAGCTTTTCTGGGTCGCGGTAACGATCCAACATCACAGCGCAGGTAAATTGTTTTGTGATAGAACAGATGCGGAAAAGAGAAGACGGCGTGAAGGGTATTCGGCGTTCAAGAGACGCATAGCCCCAACTATGGCGCGCGATGATCTCTCCTTCACGGAGGATGGCGACAGCTCCGCCGGGCCCGGGGTAGCGTTGGGCAATCTCTAAGAGGGCGGTATGGAGAGTGTCTGAAGAGGACATGGGTAAAAGCCGTCTCTGAAAAAGGATATGTAAGGAACCAGTAGAGGCGAGTATAGGAGATACGATGTCAGAAATCCCCCCCGCTCCGACACAAACGCAGCTTCGTGAGGCTGCTTTGGCTCATTTGGCGCGTTTTGCCACCACCCGGCAGGGGTTACGGTTGGTTTTGCAGCGGCGTATTCGTCGCTGGGCTGGCAGGGCTGTGCGGGCTGGGCTGGAAGAGGAGCAGGCTGTTGCGCATGAGCAGCAGTGCCAGCCGTGGATTGATGAAATTGTGGCTTCCATGGAAGGGCTGGGAGCTGTTGATGATGCGGGTTATGCGCGGGCGCGAGCGCGGAGCATGACGCGCACAGGGCGCTCACGCCGGGCAGTCAAAGCGCATTTACGCACCAAGGGGGTGGAGCAAGACACGCTGGATCAGGCGATAGATGAGAGCTTGGGGGAGCGCTCAGACGAATCTGGACGAGAGGCGGAGCTTGGAGCCGCGCTTGTTTTGGCGCGCAAACGTCGCGTTGGCCCTTTTGCCCGCCCTGATCGACCAGAGAAGGAGCATCATAAGGTTTTGGCTATTTTTGCCCGAAATGGCTTTTCGCAAGATGTCGCGCAGTCTGCCTTGGCGATGGATCTTGATGAGGCGGAGGAGAGGATCTTCGCTTTTCGTTCTTTGTGAACCAAGAATGGCGCTCTATCGCGCTTATTTTCTGCTTTTGCTGAAAAAGGCTTGGGGGAGCAGGCGATCACTGATGGGGGCATCTTAGGGAGAAGATTGGGGTGTGTGACAGTCGTTGAGAGGTCGCAAAAACCGTCAAAAGCTGAGTGGAAGACGCTTTTTTGTGGACAGATATAAAGATGTCATGAATTTTCACACGGATAACGTGCTTTCTAGCGTCTGTCTTATGTGTAGTTTTTCCTTCGTCTTTTACCCCCAATAGCGCCTCTAGAAGATCGCGTGGTGCCCCAGATATTGATCATGATGACCCTTCGTTCCTCAGTTATGATAAAGCATTTTTCTTACGTATTTTTGCTCGTCCTTTTAGGCTGTGCGGGGTGCAGCGGGTATCATGGTTCGGTGCAATGTGCGCCTTATGCGCGCCGTCTCACAGGGGTGAACTTGCATGGCTCTGCGGCGGGTTGGTGGTGGCAAGCGCGCGGGCATTATGCGCGGGTTCATCGCCCTGCCCAAGGTGCGGTGCTGGTGTTTCGTGCAACGTCACGCGTGCCAGATGGGCATGTGGCGGTCGTGAGGCGCGTGCTGACGGAGCGGCGTATCACGGTTGATCAGGCTAATTGGGTGCCGGGCGAGATTGAGCATAATGTGCTGGTTGAGGATGTTTCGCCCAAAGCAAACTGGTCGCGCGTGCGAGTGTGGTGGTCGCCAACAGGGCATTGGGGAACACGCTTTTACCCAACCTATGGTTTTCTTCTGATGTCACGGTAGAGCAGTTCTGTGCAGAGAAGGGGTTGCACAATTGGTCAACCCTTGCCACATGCTGGAGGAGCTTTTGGCTTTTCGGAGTATGACCCTATGGGCAGCATGAGTATTACGCACTGGGTAATTTTTGGCATTGTCGTTCTAGTCTTGTTTGGCGGCGGTGGTAAAATCAGCGGCCTCATGGGGGATTTTGCGAAGGGCATTAAGTCCTTCAAGAAGGGTATGGCTGAAGAAGATCAGCCTTCATCCGAGCAAAAACCCGATGAACGTCTCAATCCCCCGAAGAAGGACGGTCAGGCAACATCACAGCGTGATGCACGTATGGCTGAAGAAGAATCGGCGCATTCTCCACGATAAGTGGGAGAGCGGAGCGGTATTAGACGTTTATGACACTCTATACAGATTGGCGCACACTGCCTCAGGCTGTGCGGGGAAACGCTGTTGCGTTGGGGAATTTTGACGGTGTGCATCGTGGGCATGTGCATTTGTTAGAAAGCCTCAAGATGGCGCGTCCTGACTGCCCCCCAGCTGTGGTGACGTTTGAACCGCATCCGCGTGCGTTTTTTCGTCCTCAAGACCCGCCTTTTCGCCTCATGCGTGCGGATATGCGTGCTCAGGCTCTGAGTGAGCAGGGCGTGGATCATGTGGTGCAGATCCCGTTTGATGCGACTTTTTCTCACAGCGGGCCACGCGACTTTGTGCGTGACGTGTTGATTGGTGGCCTTGATGTTGCGCATGTGGCGTGCGGGGCTGACTTTGCGTTTGGTCACCGTCGCACGGGTGATGTGGTGCTCCTCGAAAGCTTGCTAGGCCAGCATGGCGTTGGGGTAAGCATCGTTCCACAGCTTTCTGATGCGTCAGGCCCTATTTCCTCCAGCCGTATCCGTCGTCTCATTCAAGAAGGCTATCCCGAACGCGCTGCTGAGTTGCTAGGGCGCACTTGGAGTATCACGGGGGAAGTTGTGCAAGGAGACCAGCGCGGGCGATTGTTAGGATTCCCGACGGCGAATATTGCGCTTGGAGATTATATTGAGCCTGCTCGTGGGGTTTATGCGGTGCGGGTTCGCTTGCCGGATGGGCGTGATGTGCCGGGTGTAGCCAATGTTGGGCGGCGTCCCACCATTAATGATGGCAAAGAAAGCCGCTTAGAAGCGCATCTTTTTGATTTTGATGAAGACCTTTATGGCCAGACACTGAGCGTAGCCCTCGTGGCGTTGCTGCGTGAAGAGAAGCGCTTTAAGGGTTTGGACGAACTGAAAGCGCATATTGCGTGCGATGTTGTGCAAGCTCGTGCGTGTTTAGAGCGTCATTCTGCCTGCTAGGTCTTGACCCGAAGGGGTCCGTCTCCCCATATGGTCAGACCTTTTTTGTTTTCTTAAAACCGGCGCGCTTATTTCATGTCTGACCCCGTAGAAAAGACCGATTCAGCTTTTCGTGACCAACAAGAGCGTTATCGCGAGAGTGTTTTCCTCCCCAAAACATCCTTCCCTATGCGGGGGAACCTCCCAAAGCGTGAGCCTGAGACGCTTAAGCGCTGGGCGGAGATGGGCCTAGATGGCGCGATTCGTGAGGCTGGGCAGCAGGCGGAGCGTATTTTTACGCTTCATGATGGCCCTCCTTACGCGAATGGTCACATCCATATTGGGCATGCACTCAATAAGGTGATGAAAGACGTCATTAATCGGGCTCAGCGGATGAACGGGGCTGAGGTGCGCTATATGCCGGGCTGGGACTGCCACGGCTTGCCGATTGAGTGGAAAGTTGAAGAAGAATACCGCAAAAAAGGGAAGGATAAGGACGTTGTTCCTGTTCTGAAATTTCGTGCGGAATGCCGTGAATACGCCGCGCGTTGGGTGGATGCACAACGTGAGGACTTTAAGCGTTTAGGGATTCAGGCGGAATGGGATCATCGTTATGTGACGATGGACTTTTCCTCTGAAGCGCAGATTGTTGAGGAGATTGGTAAATTTCTTCTCAATGGCCGTCTCTATCGTGGGTTGCGCCCTATTATGTGGAGCCCGGTTGAGAAAACAGCGCTTGCTGAAGCGGAAGTGGAATATCACGATATTAAATCCACAACCCTTCAGGTAGCTTTCCCCATTGCGCATGACCCAACCCCTGAAGGGCTGTTGCGTGATGTATCGGCTGTTATTTGGACGACCACCCCGTGGACGATCCCTGTTAACCGCGCGTTAGCCGCGGGGCCTGAGATTACGTATCAGGTCATTGAGGTCACCGGGGTTAATGACGATAGCGTGGTGCCTGTTGGCAGTAAGTTGCTGATTGCCCAGGAGCGGTTAGAGCTTTTCGCGTCTGACGTTGGGCTGACCGAATGGACGGTGCTGCATACTTTGCCGGGGAGCGCATTAGAGGGGGCTGTTTTTGCCCATCCTCTGCATGAGCGTGGTTATGACCATGATGTACCGCTCTTTTTAGGTGATTTTGTTACGACTGAAGCGGGGACGGGGCTGGTGCATATGGCGCCGGCTCATGGTCAGGACGACTTCCAGCTCTGCCGTGAGCATGGTGTTGAAGTCACTGAGCTGGTTCAAGATAACGGCACTTATGTGCCGTGGATGCCAGAGCTTGCAGGGGTGCATGTCTTTAAAGCGACTGCGCCTGTCTGTGCGTTGTTGGAAGAAGAGCGCGATAAAGCGGCGGCGCAGGGGCGTGCCGTTGGGCTGATGGGCCAGCGCGTGATTGAGCACTCCTATCCGCATTCATGGCGTTCTAAAAAACCGGTGATTTATCGCGCAACGCCGCAATGGTTCATTGCGATGGAGTCTGCAGACGGCGATGGTCTGCGTGCCAAAGCCCTCGATGCTTTGGAAAACGTGTCTTTTGTGCCGGCAAGCGCGCGCCGTCGTCTGACGACGATGGTGGCGCAGCGCCCAGATTGGTGCATTTCACGCCAGCGTTCATGGGGTGTGCCCATTGCTGTGTTTGTGGAAAAACGCACAGGCACTGTGCTGCGTGATCCTGCCGTGATGGAGCGTGTAGTCACAACCTTCCAAGAGCGTGGGGCGGATGCGTGGTATGATACCGATCCAGCCGTGTTCTTAGGGGAGGGGCGTGACCCGGCGGATTACGAGCAGGTTTTCGATATTGTCGATGTCTGGTTTGAAAGTGGCTGTAGCCATCGTTTCGTCTTGCAACAAGAAGGGATGAACTACCCAGCTGACCTTTATCTGGAAGGGTCAGATCAGCATCGTGGTTGGTTCCAATCGTCCTTGCTTGAAAGTGTTGGGACGCAAGGCTGGGCACCGTATAAGGCGGTCGTAACAAATGGTTTTGTGCTGGATGGCCAAGGCCGCAAGATGTCTAAATCTTTTGGTAATGTCATTCTCCCTGAGGATGTGACCAAGAAGCTCGGTGCCGATGTGTTGCGCCTTTGGGTGTTGAATTCTGACACGAATGAAGATTTGCGCATCAGCCACGATATTCTCAAACAGCAAGGCGAGCTTTATCGCCGCGTGCGCAATACGCTGCGTTGGCTTTTGGGGGCTTTGGATGGTTTCTCAGAGGAAGAAGTGCTGCCCTATGCGGAGCTGCCACCTTTGGAACATTATATCCTCCACCGCCTGACAGAGCTGCATCAGCGCGTGATGGAAGCGGTAAAGACCCATCAATGGAATGGGGTTTATCCGCTTTTACATGGCTTTTGTAATAATGACCTGTCGGCCTTTTATTTCGATATCCGTAAAGATTCGATCTATTGCGATGGGGCTGCATCCATAACACGGCGTGCGGCACGGACGGTACTGGATATCTTGCACCGGGCTTTAGCAACATGGTTGGCCCCTGCTTTGGTCTTTACCGCTGAAGAATCGTGGCAGGCCCGTTTTGGTGAGGGCGAGAGTGTGCATCTGCAACGTCTCTTCACGCCTGACCAAGCGTGGCATAACCCAGAGTTGGGTGCGCGTTGGGAGGCTCTTCGCCAGATACGCCGCCGTGTCACGACAGCGTTGGAAGGGGCACGTCGTGATGGGGCTATCCGTAGCTCTCTGGAAGCGCGTGTTCAGCTGCCTCTTTCAGAAGACGAGAAACGCCAAACAGACGGTATAGATTGGGCAGAATTGTGCATTGCGTCACAGCTTTACACGGTTGACGGAAGCGCTGATGCCCCCGTGACGGTGGAGCCTGCTGAGGGAGAAAAATGTGCACGCTGTTGGCGTGTGCTGCCTGATGTTGGGGAAAATAAAGACCATTCACATCTTTGCCGCCGCTGCGTTAGCGTGGTGGAGGGCTGATGGCGGCACGGCGCACCTTTCATGTTCATCGACCGTCAAGTTGGCGAGGCGTTGGCTTGGTCGTCGCGTTGCTCGTGTTGCTGGGAGACCAAGCGAGCAAGCTATGGATTCTCTATGGGCTAAACTTGCCGGAGAAGGGAAGTGTTCCAGTTTTGCCATGGTTGAATTTTACCATGGTCTGGAATCATGCCGTAACATTTGGCATGTTTGGCGGGCATAGCGCTTGGGTCTTTGTTGCGATCTCTGTGTTCGCTGTGCTGGCGCTTTTAGTCGTCCTCGCACGAAGCCGTCGTAAAGCTGTGAGTGTAGCCTGCGGTGGTATTATCGGTGGGGCGATCGGCAATGTGATTGATCGTGTGCATTATGGAGCGGTGGTGGATTTCCTCCATTTCCATGTTGCTGGTTGGTCATGGTATGTTTTCAACGGTGCTGATTCAGCGATTGTGTGTGGTGTGGGATTATGGATCCTCGACTCATTTATAGCGGA
Organism: Saccharibacter floricola DSM 15669; assembly: GCF_000378165.1. GTDB lineage: Bacteria > Pseudomonadota > Alphaproteobacteria > Acetobacterales > Acetobacteraceae > Saccharibacter > Saccharibacter floricola. The sequence goes on along the minus strand of NZ_KB899335.1, from coordinate 20,815 downwards.
TCGGCGGTAGATCGTTCCTCCGGGAACATGTCTGGAATGCTTGCCCATTTTCTGTGGGAACGATAGGACTAAGAACATCATGAGTGCAGTGCGGGAACCTGTCATGCGGCGTTTTGCTCCTTCCGTTATTCGTTGGGGGATACAAGCTGGAGTTGCAGCTTCTATTGGTCTCACCCTTGTTGGATGCTCGGGGAGCGATGTGGTACGTAGTTTTGGCCTCAAGCGGCCAATGCCTGATGAATATACGGTGACCACACGTGCACCGCTGTCTATGCCACCTTCTGAAAAGCTGGTGCTGCCGGGGGCTGCGAATGCGAACCGCCCTGATGAAAGCCCGCGTATGCAAGCGCTGGAAACGCTGGCACCTGATGTTGCGCTCCATCCGCTTGATGGGAGCCCCAGTGCTGGTCAGAGCGCCCTTGTGAGTGATGCTTCGAAAGCGGCTCATAGCCCAGAGAATTCCGAACTTGGTGATTCGGATGCCGGGTTCGTTGATAGCCTGATGTTCTGGCAAGGTGGCCGTGCGGGCGATGTGGTGGATGGTGATTCTGAAAATCAGCGTATCCAGCATAATAGTGCCTTAGGAAAGCCCCTGAACCACGGGGCGACACCCACCATGAAAAGCCGCTAAGAGCGGTATTTTCTTTTAAGTTAGAGACGGTACAGTCATGCCTCACGCGACGATCCGTCGGCTTTCAAATCATGTTGTTGATTTGATTGCAGCCGGCGAGGTGGTGGAACGCCCCGCGGCTGCGCTGAAGGAGCTTGTGGAAAATGCTCTTGATGCGGGTGCGACCTCTATTGAGGTGGTGCTGCGTGGTGGCGGCTGTGACAGCATCGAGGTGACCGATAACGGGCGAGGCATGACGCCGCAGGAATTGCCGTTAGCGATCGAACGTCACTGCACGTCTAAACTGCCTGATGATGATTTGGTGCATATCCGCACGCTTGGATTTCGTGGCGAAGCGCTCCCGTCCATTGGGGCCAGTGCGCGCTTAAGCGTAACCTCTCGCACGGCAGAAGCGGATACGGCTTGGTGCTTGCGCGTTGAGGGTGGTGTTGTAGAGCCTGCAACACCAGCAGCGGGGGCTGTCGGAACGCGCGTTGTCGTGCGTGATTTGTTCTTTGCAACACCGGCACGGCGCAAGTTTCTGAAAAGTCCGCGCGTGGAAGGAAGCCATGCGGAAGCGGTGATGCGGCGTATGGCGTTAAGCTCGCCCCATTGTGCGATCTCCTTTAACCTTGAGGGGCGGGAGGTCTTGCGCCTTCCCGTCCAAAGCGTTCAGGAACGTGTGGCTGCGGTGCTGGGGGTGGTGCATGATAGTTTGCTCGCGGTGGATGAGCAGCGTGGGCGTATGCATCTTTCAGGTTTTATCTGTGGGCCAGCGCATACGCGTGCAACAGGGGCAGGGCAGTTTCTGTTGGTTAATGATCGCCCCGTGACAGACCCCGTATTGCGGACGGCTGTACGTGTGGCCTATCGTCCTGTGATTGAACGTGGCCGCTTCCCGGTACTGATGTTGCACCTCCACGTGCCGTATGAGCGGGTGGATGTAAATGTTCACCCCGCTAAAACAGAGTTGCGTTTTGCTGATGAAGCCGAGGTACGTGCTTTTGTCATTGGTGCTGTTGGTCGTGCTCTCGCCCGTGGTGCGGGGGATGGTGGGGGCGTGCATGCCGATTTAGAGCGGGTGATCACGCCAGAGCCAACGCCCCCGGAAATGGCCTCGCGCTCTTCACAGCCTTCGTCGCCTGCGTTGTGGAATGATCGACGCCCGGCTGTTGCACGGGATTGGCGGCAGGACAGAGATTTCGGCTTCGCTCCCTCTGTGCGTCAGGTCGCGCGTTCGCCGATGTCAGAAAAAGAGGCCGGACTGTCGGAAGCCGCTGCTTTATTTGATCGTGCGACGCCGTCTTGTGCAATGGCGGGTGAGGATGAAAGGGGAGCGTATGAGGCATCGCCTTCTTCTAAGCAAACGCTTGGGGTGCCGATTGGTCAGATCCACGCCACATATATCCTCGCTATTGCAGCAGATGGTGATCTCATTATCGTTGACCAACATGCCGCTCATGAACGGCTGACCCATGAGCGTTTGTTTGCACGGTTTGAAGGCGGTGTGATCAAGGCGCAAGCACTGCTTTTACCCGAAGTCGTTGATCTCTCACGTGATGAAGCGGATGCCATCATGGCCTGTGTTGAGGAATTGGCGCAATTTGGATTGGAGCTGGAATCTTTTGGGGAAGGCAGTGTGATGGTGCGCACGCTTCCCGCTCCGTTGAGTGGCGGGGATGTGGGCGCACTTGTGCGCGATATTGCTGAGGAGTTGGCTCAAGACCCTGACCTGTCCGCACGACAAACAGAAAGCCTAGACCGTCGTTTTGAAGCTGTTGTTGCGCGGATGGCATGCCATGGCAGCATCCGTGCTGGGCGGAAACTTAAGCGCGAGGAAATGGAGATTTTACTGCGAGATATGGCGCAAAATCCGCGTGTAAATACCTGTCCCCATGGGCGTCCGACATGGCTGCGTCTCAGTAAAGACGCATTGGAAAAGCTTTTTGGGCGTGTAAAATAAGACTCTTTCAGTAAAGATTTTACGGAATGTCCCGTAAAAGAAAAATGAATGAAAGAGAGGACACGATGTCGGGGCTGCTTAACAAGCTTGAGGGTATTGTAGGCCAGCGACACGTTCTAACATCAGAAAGTGCAACTTATCCTTTTCGTAAGGGGTTTCGGTTTGGACTTGGCCGTGTAGAGGCTGTAGTTATGCCGCATTCTCTTGTGGAGTTGTGGCATGTTGCGCAGTCCTGCGTGCAAGAGGATCGGATCCTCATCATGCAGGCGTCCAATACGGGGCTAACGGGTGGGTCCTCGCCCGATGGTAATGCGTATGATCGGCCCATTATTCTTGTCAGCACGCGTCATTTAAAAGGCATTCATCTCGTTGGTGGTGGCAAGCAGGTCGTGTGCCTGCCTGGTGCTACCTTGTATGAGCTTGAAGAAATTTTAAGCCCGATCGGGCGTGAACCGCATTCTTTGATTGGGTCGTCTTGTATTGGGGCCTCCATTTTAGGGGGTGTGAGCAATAATTCCGGTGGATCACTCGTGCAGCGTGGCCCAGCTTTTACGGAAATGGCGCTTTTTGGCCAAGTGGATGAAAAAGGCGAGCTGCATCTCGTGAATCATCTTGGGCTTCGCTTAAAGGGTGACCCAGAACAGGTGCTTGCTGCGGTAGAAAAAGGCACCTTCTCACCTGATGATGTGGAATGGTCTGCCGGACGCGGGCATGATGCTGATTATATTGATCGTGTGCGTGATGTGGACGCGGACACACCCGCTCGCTTTAATGCGGATCCGGGTCGTCTCTATGAAGCCTCTGGCTGTGCGGGGAAGCTGGTCGTGTTTGCGGTGCGGCTTGATACGTTCCCAGCGGAAAAGGACACGGCTGTCTTCTATCTGGGCACCAACAGCACAGGTAAACTAGAAGATCTGCGCCGTGCGGTCTTAAGTCAGTTTGATGAGATGCCGATTGCCGGTGAGTATCTCCATCGTGATACGTTTGAGATTGCAGACCATTATGGGCGTGATACGGTCGTAGCTATTCGCTATTTGGGCACGAAGCATCTTCCTTTTTTCTTTGCGATGAAAGAGAAGATCGACCTTCTATCGCAAAAAGTCTCCTTCTTCCCAGATGCGTTGGGAGATCGCGTTTTGCAGGCGATGAGCCGGCTGTTCCCCTCGCAAGTGCCTAAGCGGATTATGGCCTATCATAAGCGTTTTGAGCACCATCTGATGTTGAAAGTATCAGGACAATTTGCGGATACATTACGTCCGTGGCTGCAAGAGTTCTGTAAAGACGGCGACATGGCATCCTTTGAATGCACAGCAGATGAAGGCAAGCTAGCCTTCCTCCACCGTTTTGCAGCAGCAGGCGCTGCGGGTCGATATGCGGCGGTTAATCGCAAAACAACAGGAGGGATGATGGCCCTTGACGTTGGATTGCGCCGCAATGACCGTGAGTGGTTTGAAAAATTACCCCCCGAGGTGGATAATAAGCTGGTCGTGAAGCTCTATTACGGCCATTTTTTCTGTCATGTGATGCATCAAGATTATGTGGTGAAGCAGGGTCAAGACCCTGTGGCGGTGGAGCATGAAATGTGGCCATTGCTCGATAAACGCGGGGCGCGTTACCCGGCGGAGCATAATGTCGGCCACCTCTATAACGCCCCCCAATCAATGCTGGATCATTATCGGAGCTTGGATCCATGCAACTGCATGAATCCGGGGATTGGTCGTTCGACCAAGCGGAAAAACTGGGTCGCAGAAAGCGTTTAATGGTCGCTTAATGTCGTAGGATCAAGAGGTTGAGGGGTCAGAGAAGCCGGCAAATAGAGCGGGTGCTCTGGCCGCCCTCCTTTACGACTGAGCCGAAGGGCTGTGATCTCGTGTCCAGCTTGGCTTAGGAGCTGGGCGACAGCCGTCCCGCGAGAGCGGAGGGCTTTTGCTTGAGGTGTGCCGTAGGCCAGCACGATGGTGTGGGCGTCTGCGGCCATTTCTAAAAGAGAAGCATCGTTTTGAGGGCCAATAGGGTCTGGTATTTCCAGAAGGCGCTTTTGGTCTGTGCAGCGATAGGCGAAGCTGTTGCCCACATAAATGCCCCCATATCCCCAAGCGCGGGCATAGCGCTGGCATTTGGCAACGGTGCGGTCATCGCCCACTTCTGTAGCGACAGAGGGGTTCATCATAACCCACATGATAAGAGGGCGTGTTGCGTCCCAAACGCGTTTTAAGCTGTAGCGATAGCAGTCTTGTGGGCCATCATATATGGCGGTGCTGACGATATCATCAGCTAACCGAAGGGGGGTCGATGACCCGACGTGATGTGTCTTCTCTGTCATAGGGAGAGATGTAGCGTGCAGCGCAGGTCTTTTTAAGCCCCTCATTTACGTGTTCTTAGAAATGGGATTGAGGTGAGAGGGGCATACAGGGAATGCTATGGGTAAGTCTGCGGCATGTTGCTAGAGCTTGATCGTGCGAGAGCCCCGTTAATCGGGCGCGATAAAGCCTATGCTGGCCTGAATGGACTGGGTTAACGAGGACAGATACGCGTTTTGGTGTGAGCCCGGTAAGATGGCGGACTTGTGTAGAGACTGCCGAGGCTTGGGCGCGGGTTGAGTAGCTCCCTAGTTGAACAGCCCATTGGGCGGAACCCTTTTTCAACATATCGCTTGCCGATCCGCTACGGTAGGGCATGTGTGCTAGCGGGATGGATTGAACATGGATGGTCTCTTCAGGGGATTGCTCAGGTTGGGAGACCTTATGTGGAGCAGTGCTGCGCGGCTCTGCAGGGGGGCTTGAGAAGCCTCGTGCGGCCCATGCGGCACTAATGGATTGTTGAGCGGGGTTGGATGTTATCGGTGGGGGCTGTGTGTCTTCGATCGCGGCATTATCTTGTGTTCGTGCGGTTGGATCGTGACGGGCAACCATGAGGTCGTTATGAGAACGGTGCCGTGGCCAAATCCCGACAATATGTGGGGCGATGGCAGCTACATAGTGCCGTGTTTCTAAAGGTAGGGCTCTGTTGTGGCGAAGATAGCGGTCAAGGCTCCCTGGGCCATAATTATAAGCGGCTAAAAAGCCCGGGGAGCCATAAATTTCGTACATTTCCCGCATGTAGGCGGTGCCCGCTAAGATATTGTCATGTGGGTTATAGGCATCAGGGCCTAGACCATACCGCGTGCGCAGGTCGTCATAAGCAGGGGGCATAATTTGCATCAGTCCCATTGCACCCGGGAGGGATGTGATGAAACGCCCGTGACTGTCGTAAATATGTCCGCCTGATTCTTGGTGCATGACGGCACGAATCCAGGCCGTTGGGATGTCAAAACGCTCGGACGCTTCACGAATATAAGGCCCCCAGGGATCATGAGCGGGGCCAGGGGGGGTATAAGAACTTTTGGCGTGTGCTTGGTATTGCTCCTGCTCATCCACAAGTGCTTGCGGAGACATGGATGAAGATGGTGTATTTGCGCAGGCGGTGAGCAGGCCAAGACACCCCACGGCAGCGGCAGAGCGAGGTGAGCAAATATAAAGAGACATGGAAAGAAGAGGCTCCGCCTGTAGCAATGGACAAATTTACTATTTGCCAATCTAACATAATATATCTATCATTATAACAAGATATTCTTATTATAAGAGTAAGAAGAAACAACGATAAGAGAAAAAATAAATTCAAAAATGTGAGATGTCATATTTTTAAAGTATTGAATTAACAAAAAACTACAAAATGCAAAAAATATGATAACATCATTCAAAAATAATTTCACCATCCTAAGTGAAAATAAAAAAGGTAAATTTAAATACATGAAAAATAAGGTAACATTGTGATATTTTTTAAGTAAATAATTTTTCATGAAAAAAGAAAACCCCTCTTGGGGGAGTGGATTATTTTGGCTATATACAAAGAAACGTCTTTATGGCGACTCGATGAGTTATCAAAGCATGTGAAGCATGCTAATATGGCATTGAGCTCTTTCGTGGAACGGGTGCTTCTGTAGATTTTATAGTAGGTGGCGCTCTGTTTGTAGGAAAGCTAGCTTGATATTTTGAGGAGAGAGGTCTTGTCTTACGCTGCGATTGATGCAGAACGTGTTGCAAAAGCGGCCGAAAATGCGTTGAAGACCCTTCAGATGACGTCAAGTGATTCTGAAGTTCATCAACGTAAAACGGCGATGATCGAACGCATTCATGCGTTGGCTCTGGCTGCGTCACAGACGCAAAAGACGGGTGTGATTACTCTAACATCTGAAGAGTTTTGGCTCATTTCCAAAAATTGGTAGAGCATATTTTTAAGGTGATATTGTTAGGGCAGACGGATATGATGCAGCACGGCTGTCTGTTAGATTTGGGGCATTAGGGACGTTTGGCATGAAGTGGTTTTTTGCAATTACAGAGCAGACGCTCTCCAATGATCCAGATCATGGGTTTATTGATTGCATCCGTGTGGCAGTACGTTCTGCACGAGAGAATACAACGTTGAAGCCGCATATGGTTTTTGACGGGCAGGAATGCGATTTCACGCGCGAGATGCGTGAGCTTGGTGTGACGGTTATTTTCCACCGCATCCATTTTTACGATCGTTTGCATGAGGCGCAACGCCGTCAGAAGCCTGAATGGCCTAATTACATGCAGACGGCTGCAGGGGCCTTTATGCGCCTTGATCTGCCGCTGTTGGAAAAAGAAGATCAATACGTCCTTTATACAGATTGTGACGTTTTGTTCATGCGTGATCCGCAAGTTGAGTTCTGTCGTCCTGCTATTTTTGCGGCTTGTGGTCAGTTTGGTATGCAGGATTATTACACAGATATGAACTCAGGGGTCATGGTGATGAACCTTGAGCGCCTGCGTAATGACTTGCCGGCGATGATCGATTTCCTATGCGACAATCTGTATTACATTTCTGGTTATGATCAGGAGCTGTTGCGCGTTTTCTATAACGCTCAATGGAGCCCGCTGTCCGCTCGCTTTAACTGGAAGCCTTATTGGGGAGTGAATGATGATGCGGTCATCGTGCATTTCCATGCTGGCAAACCACCAGCGGCGCGTCATTTGCTTGATGATCCTGCATATCGTGAGCATGACCCAGTTTTTCACACATGGCGTCATTGGTTTTTCCAAAATCCAGCTGGCTATGCACATTACGTGCCACGGTGGGAAGAATTCTTGCGGATGTCCACTTCTCCACCGGCTGATACAGCGGATGAATTTGATGCGATGCGAGAAGGTAACGCATAAATTCAGGAAGGTGAGAATGGCAAAGCCCGGGGAACTCCCTCGGGCTTTTTTTATGACTGTGGTGTTTGTTGATTCTTTGGTTTGTGGCGCTCAAGCCATGTGCCGATTGGGCGTGCAATGAGGGGGCCGAGGATAACGACGGCGAGCATACGGGCAGTCTGAAGGGCAACAATAAAGGGGAGTGCTACAGGGATTGATGTGCTGATAATGACGATGGTGTCTAACCCGCCCGGACTTGTCGCCAGATAGGCGCTAAAAAGGTCGATTTGAGCGAGGCGCGCAACGGGGATGGCTAAAAGAGCACAAACACAGATGAGAATAACAGAAGAGAAGCATACGGCAGGGAGGGTATGAAGAGCATAGCATAACACAGCTTTGGTAAATCGTAGGCCAATAGCCCATCCGATCGACATATAAGCAGGAACGCAGAGCCATAAAGGGGTGCTAATAGCGAAGAGGCCTGTCAGCTGAGCGATCCCACCAAGAAATAAAGTGAGAAGCAGCGGCGCAGCAGATAAAGGCAGGCGCATTCCAATAATCGTTGAGCCTATAATAAGAGCCAGGGTAGGAATCATATCGCCTGGATGGAGAATTGATAGCGGTGGAAGGGAGTGAGATTGTGCAGGGGGGCCGCCAACATACCAGGCAACGAGCGACGTTGAGAGGGCCACCATAATCACACGGAAATACAGCATAAAAGCTGCAAGTCGTGGGTCTGCTCCAAAAGATTCACACATGAGGGTCATGGTCGAAGCGCCGCCGGGAGAAGCTCCCCATAGTGCAGTAGTTCCAGGCATATTGCCGAACCGAGCCAGCACAGCTCCGGTGAAAAAACTGGCAACAATCACCGATATCACGCTGAACAGCATGAGAACCCAGTGATGGAGGCAATTTTGAAGAATGTCTATTGAGAGGGATTTTACAATAACGCAGGCAAGGATGGCTTGTGCGAGACAAAAAATGGGTCGTTTAATCGTTAATTGACGACCGCTGACCGCCATAATGATCCCGGCGATCATGGGGCCTAACATGGTGCCCGCTGCGAGATGGACGCCCAAGAAGGCAGCCGTAAGCACGGCCGACAGCCCTATCAGTAAAAGCCAGCGTTTCCCGTACTGGTAGGGCGAAAGTGCACCGTGCGCCATGAAACCTGTTGCTTAAGAGGGATCTTCCGTGTCTGTGGAGCTTTCTGACTTATTGTGACGTTTGCGGAAAGCAGCAAGGCTGACAACTTCTGCTTCTTGCGTTTCTTTTTCCTCATGCTGGGGGGTGTTCGAAGCACTGTCAGGTTCATCCTGATAGAGTTCTGGGCCACCATTATCCTGCTCAACCTCTGGGGTCGTCCCTTCGGGGTTGAAGCGGAGCGCAATTTGGATATGTGGGTCAGCAAAGGCCGTAATTGCTTTAAGGGGAATACGCAACGTACAAGGTGTTCCGCCAAAGGACAGGCCTACAGAAAAAACGCTACGATCCTCGCTCACAGTTGGATTAAGGAATTGATGCTGAAGGACGATGGTCATCTCATCAGGGTAGCGATCCTTTAGGCGTGCAGGGATGTCAACGCCGGGATAGTCTGTGAGGAACGTCATGTAGAAATGATGTTCCCCCGGCAAGCCGTGATGGCATAAATAATCCAAAGCCTTTAGAACAACGCCCCGATGTGCGTCTTCTAACCATGTGTCATAGGGTAAAAGGCTCGTAGGGAAAGTCGGGTCGTTTGGATCGTCGCTCATGGATAGCTTGCTACACGGTTGAGTGTGAATGGTTCTCAATTTCTGGGCTAGAATGCCACAGATAGCAAGAGAAGAAGGTGTTTTTTTCTTACTAGAGTGTATTGGGAACCATCAAGTAAGCGTGAGTGGGAGGCTTCTGTTGCCCGGTGCCTCCCGAACCGCGCTTATCGCTTATGCAGCAACAGCGAGCACCTCTGAGTTATCGTTGGCACTTGTAAAATTTAGCCCGATAACGGCGGTACCATGCCGGGCAAAAAATAGATCTTTACTATGCGTGTCGAGCCTGTTTCGTCCCCATAGCCCTTCTGAGAAGGGTCTTGGTGGAGACGCCGGGCACTGCCCCCGGGTCCACTACACCTATTCCATCTACCGTTTATCGCCATAGCCGGAGCGAACCCCGGCAAGAGTTAAGATAGGGCGTGTACATATTTTTGGCAAGTGGTGAAAGGCTCACGTGACGAGTGAGTGGGAAAAGGTTAGAAGGCAGAGAATACGTTTTAGCTTGGTATGGTAGGAGAAAGCCCATGGCTCTGACAGATGAACAGCGCGCTGAAATCACAGCGCAGCGTCATGCGCCGGCGCAAACAATGCGTCCAACAGTTCCGGCGATGGAAGCGCTTCTCTTTGAGCCATTTGAGCTTCTTGATCACGGCTTTTTGCGCGTTGTGGACTATATGGGAGACGATTCGGCTGTCGTGCAAGCGGCGCGTGTTTCTTACGGGAAGGGGACGCGTCGTACGTCTGAAGATGCGGGGTTGATTCGCTATCTGATGCGTCATCGTCATTCCACACCGTTTGAAATGTGTGAGATTAAGTTTCACGTGAAACTTCCACTCTTTGTTGCACGGCAGTGGATTCGTCATCGTATGGCGAATGTGAATGAGTATTCAGCGCGTTATTCTGTCTTGGATAAAGAGTTTTATCTGCCTGCAGCCGAGCAAATTGCGGCTCAAAGCCGGTCGAACAAACAAGGCCGCGGGGATGCGTTGAGTGCGGAGGCAGCCCAAGAGGTGCTGTCCATTCTACAGCGTGATGCGCTGCAATGTTATGATGATTATGAGCAGATGCTAGACTCAGAGGGGATGGGTGTTGCGCGTGAATTGGCGCGTGTGAACCTGACACTCAACACCTATACGCAGTGGTATTGGAAAATTGACCTTCATAATTTGATGCATTTCCTTGCCTTGCGTTCGGATCCTCATGCTCAATATGAAATTCGCGTTTATGCGCAGAAGATGATTGAGATCCTCAAAGCATGGGTGCCTCAAACGGCCGCAGCGTTTGAGGAATATCGTCTTGGAGCGCATAGTTTCTCGGCAGGAATGTTAAACGTGCTTCGTCGTCGCCTCGCAGGTGAGGATGTGACGCAAGAAAATTCCGGCATTACGAAGCGTGAATGGGCAGAGATGATGGCTGTGCTTGAGGCAGACGCTTCATGATAAAATGACGGAAGGAGGTGGACGCCGTATGAGTGATTGGGATCGACTTCTGAGCGAAGGGCGAGCTTATCAGTATGAGGAAGGGCTACTTCCTCCCAAGCGGCGGCCACCCTCTATGGTGCCGTGGGTTGTGCTGGCTGTGTTGTTGGTGTTGACCTCTCTTGGCATTGAGCTTTTCTGGCCGCTGCCTTCTCATCATGGCCCTTTGCCGGTCTGCCAGCCTGGGCATATGGCATCGGCCTCATCATGCCAAAAGCAGGATGAAGCGTCTCGTTCTTCTGAAAAACCGGGGCATGATGAGGCGGGGCACAACGCCTCTTAGGGGCGTGGGGATGCCACGCTTTTTCCGCGAGAGCCGAGGATCGTGAAGGCTTCGTTGAGGCGTTCAATGCAGTGTTGTTCCCCAGCGCGGAGCCATGTGCGTGGGTCGTATTGTTTTTTGAGGGGGCGCCCTGTTTTGGGGCATAGCTGATGTTGAAAGGCGGTTTCGTGCTGCTGCACATAAGCCCCGACGCCGCGCGCGAATGCAAATTGGATATCGGTATCCAGATTGACCTTGATGACGCCGTAAGAGAGGGCTTCGTGAATGATGGCGGGATCAGACCCAGAACCGCCATGGAAAACCAAGGGGAGTGGGTTAGGGTCTCCTCCGCATTGAGAGGATACGAGCTCTTGAGAGCTTTTTAAAATCTCGGGACGGAGGGTCACGTTTCCAGGCTTATACACACCATGTACATTGCCAAAAGAAGCAGCAATTGTAACGATTCCGAGCGGAGAGAGACGCTCCCATGCGGTAAGAACTTCTACCGGTTGGGTATAAAAAGAGGGGTTTGCAGTGTGATCCTCTCCCAGTTCAGTGCCGATACCATCTTCTTCCCCACCGGTGATCCCGAGCTCAATCTCCAGCCCCATGCCCAGGGGGGTGAGGCGGCGTAGCATAGCGTCTGCCTCATCAAGGTTATGATCTAGTGGTTCAGCTGAGAGGTCGAGCATATGGGAGGAGAAAAGAGGCCGCCCTGTCTGAGCGTAGTTGACCTCACTGAATTCAATCAGCGCATTAAGCCACGGAATGAGAGGGCGATTAGCGTGGTCGGTATGGACAATGACAGCAATACCGTATTCCTTGGCCGTAAGATGCACATGACGCGCCATAGAAACAGCGCCTAATATGCGCGCGCGATGAGAGTCCTGTAAGCCGTTCCCGCCAAAAAAACGCGCCCCACCGTGAGAGATTTGTATAATAACATCAGAGTGATTGCGTGCTGCAGCTTCCAAAACCGCGTTAACCGTGTTCGTATTCGTAACATTGACAGCCGGTAGGGCGTAGCGCCCATGTTGGCACGCTGCTAAAAGGGTGCGGTAATCGCGGCCCGTGACAACACCAGGAGGAACAGCTGTGGTAGAGAAAGAGCGGGGCATGACTGTCTCCATTGAGATCGCGCATGATGTTTGCGAGAGCGCCTTGTCTATTACAGCCTGTCGGCTCTGTCATTGGGGGTGTGCCACGATTATGGCACAGTAACAGAGATTGATCGTCATGTGTCAGGTTATTGCGGCATGATAGCGTGATGACACTATAGGGTATAGATGCACATGAAGTAGGACTATTATAGTCCGCAAACCTTGCACTATGGAAGGATGATCCATAGGTGAAGGCATATCTAGCACGAATGTGTGTTCAACAGAGGGTGGGATCGTAATGTTAATTGAGACGGAAGACACGCCAAATCCGGCAACATTAAAGTTTTTGCCGGGTCGTGATGTGACAGGGGCTCAGGAGCCTGTTGACTTTGCTCATGCCGATGCCGCGAAAGGGGTGTCCCCTTTAGCTGAAATGCTGTTTGCTCTCCCTGAAGTGCAGCGTGTCTTCCTTGGTGAGGACTTTGTGTCTGTGACCAAGGTTGAGGATCAATCATGGCCAGAGGTTCGCCCGCTTGTGCTGACCGTGCTCACAGAGTTTTTCGCTTCTGGGAAAGAGGCGTTAACACGTCCAGATGTGGAACCTTCCATTCAGATCGCTCCCGAGGACGAAGAGGTTGTCTCTCGTGTGCGTGAGCTTTTAGATACACGGGTGCGTCCTGCTGTAGCTGGTGATGGTGGTGATATTGCCTTCCGTGGTTATCGTGATGGTATTGTCTATCTTGCCATGCAGGGCGCATGTTCGGGGTGCCCGTCATCTCGGGCGACCTTACGTCATGGTGTTGAAAACATGTTGCGCCACTACGTGCCTGAAGTTGAAGGCGTGGAGGCGGTAGAGGAGTAGGACTGAAATGATGACGCAAAACGAGGCTTCTTGGGAGGCGTTGTTCACGGAACGTCGCACGCCGCGGGATTTATCATCTCGTCCTGTTGAGGAAGACGTTTTGCGCCGTCTGTATGACCTTGTGAAAATGGGGCCAACGTCTGGGAATTGTACGCCAGGGCGCTTTGCGTTTTTAACAACAGATGATGCGAAAGAGCCTTTGCGGCCTGCTTTGTCAGCTGGAAATGTGGAGCGTGCTTTAAGTGCGCCTGTCGTGGCGATCATTGGTCATGACCCGATGTTTTTTGAACAGCTCCCTCGGGTGGGCACTTTGCCAGGTTTACGTGATTGGTTTGCTGCTGATGTTGGTTTGAGTGAGGAAACAGCTTTTCGTAACGGCACTCTACAAGGGGGATATTTCATCCTTGCCGCGCGTATGCTGGGCCTTGATGTTCTTCCGATGTCTGGCTTCGATTCTTTGATGGTGGAAGAGCGTTTCTTCCGTGAGCAAGGCTGGCGAGCGAATTTCTTGGTCGCTTTGGGTTATCCAGCTGAAGATGCTGCCCCTTTGCCTGAACGTGCGCCTCGGCTGAGCTTTGAGGAGGCGTGTCTGTGTCTGTAATGCCAGCGCGTTCTTTGGTCATGAATGGGGCTGGTGCCGGGCGCGGGCAGAGTAATCTGATTGCTCTGTTGGAAGGGGAGCGTTGCGTTTCCTCGCAGATTATGGCTGGGCGTGGGGCAGCAGAAAAATTTGCTCCAGCCGTGCAGGCTCTTTTAAAGACAGCCGGTTGGGAGCAGCCACCGGAACTCGTGGCGGCCATTATTGGGCCGGGCTCTTTTACGGGTCTGCGTGCGTCTTTGTCCTTGGCCTCTGGGTTGGCCCGGGGTTGGGGCTGTCAGCGTGTTGGCGTGTGCTTGGGTGACGCGGTGCGGGAGACGGTGCAGCGAGCTGACGTAACGGTGATGTGTTTGGCCCGACGTGGGCGTGTGTTCGTCGATCCTGCCGAAGGGGCGCCGTATGCTCTTACAGTCACAGAAGCACAAGAACGCCCATGGTCTGCTCTTGCGGGGGACGCTGTGTCGGGTGTGGATCATGTGGCTGAGTTTTCACGATGGCATGAAGACACAAGCGGCCCTGAGATTGTGGATTGTGTCGCGCCAAGTGCTGTTGGTATTTTAAGAGCGGCGTTATCGGCGGAAGAGAGGTCTCTTATGCCGCTTTATATTGATCCTCCTGAAGCGAAGTTGCCAGCTGGTGGGTTGCGCCCAGCCCCTCAGCGATGAGCCGCGCGGTCACAGGCCTGCATGTTGATATTGTACCGTTTGAGCAAGACGCCTCGTCTTGTTTGGCAAAGCTTCATAAAGACTGTTTCTTAGGGGAGGAGCAGTGGAGTGAAGAGGCCTTTGCACAGCTTTTGTCTATGAGCGGGACATCAGGATGGGGGGCATATATGGGCGAAGCCCTCATTGGCCTTTTGCTCGTTCATTATGTGGCTGGAGAGTATGAGGTCTTAACATTAGGGGTGCATCCACAAAGACGAGGGCGGGGAATAGGCCGTGCGCTTATGGTAGAGTTTATGGCGCAGGTTCTTTTAGAAAATGCCGTTATTTTTCTTGAAGTTAAGGTGACGAATAACAAAGCGTTTCATCTGTATTCATCACTAGGTTTTACTCAAGTAGGGTCTCGAAAGCGCTATTATCCTAACGGAGAGGATGCGCGCGTGCTTAGGTTTTCTTCACCGTAACAAAGTAATTTTGACGTCCTTCTGAGGGCTCTTTGATTTGAATAATAGGATAATGAAGTGCTGATAGGAGAGACCTAATACTATTATAAGTTTCTTTTCCATGAAGTGAGATCGTTAAAAAGCTATTATTAGGGATTTTATCAAGTCGTAATCGTACATGAACACTGCTGAGAGGGCACGATAAGTGAGATATATCAAGGAAGTTCAGTATGTTATCTGTCATGAGAGACCTATTTTTTCATTTTATAGGTAGAATGAGGGTTTTTTTCTTGTAGTTATCTAACTACATCGGATAGAGAAATATATAAAATATGTGGAGATAGTTACTATATGTCGACAGAGTCTGACTTCCCGGGGCTACGGCAGCTGACAGCGCAGATCGTTACCGCTTATGTGAGCAGCCATGATGTCCCTTCTGATGCACTACCAGAACTCGTTCGGTCTGTGCATGCAGCCCTTTCTGGTGCAGGAGCCCCTGCAGAGGCAGCACCAGAGAAACCTGTTCCAGCGGTGCCGCCGCGTAAGTCCGTTTTCCCAGATTACATTATCTGCCTGGAAGATGGGAAGAAGTTGAAGCTTCTACGGCGCCATTTGAAAACAGCGTACAACATGACGCCACAAGAATACCGTGAGCGCTGGGGGCTTCCAGCAGAATATCCTATGGTGGCACCAAATTACGCAAGCCATCGTTCTTCTTTGGCTCGTCGAATCGGTTTGGGACGTCGCCGCGAAGATTGATGATCTGGCCCCAAGAGCACCACTGAGCTGGAAAATATGGTTCTTGTGTGTTTTTGGGGTTGGACAAGTCGGTTCTTGATCGGATAAGTCCTCAGCTATGGTGGTAAGCACAAAAAATACGGAGCGTCCTCGCTCTTCCTCTAAGAGTGTGGTGGGAGATTCTCCCATTGCGCGTCTTTGTGTCAAAAGCGGGCTGAAGATGACGGGTCAGCGCCGTGTGATTGCCCATGTTCTCTCTGAGGCCGATGATCATCCTGATGTGGAGGAGCTCTATCGGCGGGCGTCGGCTCTTGATAACCGCATTTCGGTGGCGACTGTTTATCGGACGGTTCGTTTGCTGGAAGAACGCGGGATTCTGGAACGCCGCGATTTTGGCGGTGGGCGCGCGCGGTATGAGGCGAGTGAAAACGGCTGTCATTATCATCTCATTGACATTGATAGTGGACGTGTCATCGAGTTTGAGAATGAAGAGCTCGTCTCGCTCTTGTCGCAGATTGCAAAGAAGCTGGGGTTTGATCTAGTTTCTCATAGAGCAGAGCTGTTTGGTCGTGCTGAGAAAGGTGCGACCGCGGATGAAGGAAAGAATACCTCCTCAGAGGGTAAGAAGTCCGTATAGGCCATATCGTCTCCAGACGAAGGATGATCATGAATGACCGGTGAGACTGTGCCAAAGTTTTCAAATGATGTGGTGTCTACTCTTCCTGAAGCAGGGGCGGGTGTTCAGCTCAGGAGTAGTGAAACGGCGCGGAAACAAATGGAAACTTTGGCGACCCTCTCTCTGAACCGTGATGGCGGATTTCAGGAGTTAAGGGGAGGGAGCCTCGGTGTGCGTCTTGCGACGACGGAAGCAGAGCGTGATGCCGCGCAGGCTCTGCGTTACCGTGTCTTCTTTGAGGAAATGGGCGCGCGTCCTGATGAAAAAGCCCTGAGGACGCGTCGTGACGTTGACCCTTTCGATGAGGCGGCGGATCATTTGTTGGTGATTGACCATGCCCGTTCATCCGGTGCGGAGGGTGTGGTAGGGACGTATCGTCTGTTGCGTTCTGATGTGGCTGCGAAAACAGGTGGTTTCTATTCATCTGCGGAATATGACATTTCGTGCCTGACTGAATTTCCGGGTCGGATTTTAGAAGTTGGTCGCTCATGCGTTGCGCCTGAATATCGTGGGCGCGCGGTGATGCAGCTTTTGTGGCGTGGGATTGCCTCTTATATCTTCCTTCATCACATTGATGTGTTGTTTGGCTGTGCAAGCTTACATGGCACATCACCAGATGCTTTGGGTGATGAGCTGACGTGGCTTTATTATAATCATTTGGCGCCACCTGCTCTACGGGTAAAGGCTTTGCCCGAACGTTATGTGGAGATGCAGCGCACTGACCCGTTGCACCTCGATCGGCGGGCTTGTCTTAGCAAACTTCCTCCCCTCATTAAGGGCTATCTCCGGTTGGGAGGTTATGTTGGGGACGGCGCTGTCGTTGATGAGCAATTCAACACGACTGATGTTGCGGTATTGGTGAAAAGTGAGCTTCTTGCCGATAAATATTATCGCCATTATGAGCGTCGTTTACGAGATGCTCTGGATTAAGACGACCCTATGACCGCTGATTTTAAACGCCTTTTTTCAGCTACAGGCTGGAAAACGGCGTTATTGGTGCTGTGTGCAGGGGCGGCAGCGGCGCTTTCATTGCCGCCGGTTTATGCTTTCCCGATTTTACCGTTCGCGCTTATTGTCTTGTACAAAACAGCGTCTCAAGCCCCTACAATGCGATGGGCAGCATTGTGGGGTTTTTTGTTTGGTATGGGGTTCCACACAGCCGGGCTTTATTGGCTCACCTGTGCGATCTTAACGCGGGTGCATGAGTTCTGGTGGGTGGTGCCTTTTGCGGCTCCTGGGGTGGCTCTTATTATCGCGCCGCTTATCGCTGTTCCAGCGGTGGCATGTCGTTTGGTGCCTTCTGGTTGGCCACGCATTTTCTTATTTTCTGCGGCTTGGACGTTAGCGGATATGAGCCGCGTCTTCTTTTTTTCAGGTTTCCCATGGAACCCGTTAGGAAGTGCTCTAGAGGTGCCAGGTTTTATCGGCGATGTGCTTATTCAACCGGCCAGTATCGTTGGGGTGAATGGTTTAGGCCTCGCGCTTGTTTTGGCTTCTTTGGCGTTATGGCACGGACGGCGAGCAGCTTTAGTTGTGTGTATTGGGGGAGTGCTGTGGTGCAGCTTTGGGGTTTGGCGCCTTGATCATGTGCGACCAGAGGCTGTTACCAACCCTTATTTGGTCTTAGTGCAAGGTAATGTTTCTGAAGACGATGTACTTGGTCGTGGTGACGCGCTGCATAATTTCCAATCTTATCTGACGCAGACAACAGAAGGCGTGCAGAAAGCCTTACCTCAGGCGCGGGCTGAAGGACGTTCGGTTGTTGTGGTATGGCCTGAATCGGCGTTCCCGGGGATTTTGGATGAGGATGAGCTTGCACGACGCATGATTTCAGATGCTGCCCAAGGGGCACCTGTTCTCGTGGGGTCTGATCGTCGTGCAGATGGGCATTGGTATAATAGCCTAGAAGCTGTGGGAGCTGGTGGAGCCCTTGAAGCGATTTATGACAAGAGTCGCTTGGTACCTTTTGGGGAATATCAGCCGTGGATTATTCCGTTTAATATTCTTCCAGCCGTTTTGACTCCCGGTGATGGGCTTAAGACATGGGACCTTCCCCATATTGGGCGTGTCGGGCCGATGGTGTGTTATGAGATTATTTTTTCAGGAGCTGTGGTGGCGCCTGGGGAGCGGCCACATTGGCTCGTCACGATCTCTAACGATGCGTGGTATGGGAATAGTGCGGGGCCGCGTCAGCATTTGGCGACAGGGCGAATGCGGGCTGTTGAGGAGGGATTACCTGTAATTTTTGCAAATAATCGTGGCGTTTCAGCAACTTATAATGCTGTTGGCCATGAAGAGAAAAGAACAGTTTGGGGTAGAGAGCAAACGATTCTTCAATCCATTTCTTCCCCCCTTCCTCCCACATTATTCTCTCGTTACAGTAATGTAGGCGTGGTGATTGTTTCTTTTTTTCTGATCTCATTCTCTTTTCTTTCTAAGAGTAGAGGTGTTTTTAAACGAGACTTCCCTTGATGGCGCCTTAAAATTTAATAAATAGTAAATTAACCATTAGCGTAGGTTGTTATATGGTTGTGGAATGTGTGTGATCCTTATCGAGTAAGGCTATAAAGAATGCCCACATCATTAACTGATGTTCAGATTGGTAAACGGATGCGCCTTTTGCGGAAGGCACGGAAGTTGTCGCAGGAGAAGCTTGCGGCCGCTTTAGGCATTACGTTTCAGCAAGTGCAGAAATACGAGCATGGTAAAAACCGTATGGCGGCGGTGAGGCTCTATCAAGTTGCCTGTTTTTTGCAGGTGCCGATTAATTTTTTCTTTGAGGGTTTTGGTGACCCTGTTGCTTCAGAGACTGTAGGGTTATCTGAAACGCAAGAAGCTTTTTCGGCGACGGAGGAGGATGCCGGCTTATCGTATGATGCCGCTGATTTGAAGCTATTGATGCGCCCCGAGACGGTCCGTCTTGTGCGGGCTTATTATCGGATTACCGATGGGAAAGTACGCCGCGATGCTTTTGATTTGGTTGAAAAGATTGCAGGTGTCTCTTCTAAAGGGGATTAACCAAACTTTCCCACATTGGTGGATAAGGAGCTGAGGAGCGTCGTGGCACGGTCTTTTCGGAATGCCGTACGGAGGCCGTCTTCATCATAATGAGAGCGCACCCAGTCTATGAAAGGGATTTTCCCTTCTGCTTCTTGTTGATAGAGCAAGAAAAAAGCGTCCAGTACGCCGGTACGCGATCCTTTGAAATGTAAAAAGCGCCAATGGAGCTGCTTTAGGGCTTCTTGGGTACATCCCCCCTCAAAGAGAATAATGAGACCGCTAGCAAGCCCTGTGCGGTCTGCTCCTGATTTACAATGAAGGAGGGTGGGACCATTAAGCTTTTGGTAGATGTCGTAAAAACGAAGAATACGGTCTTTATGCGGTGCGTTGCGGCTCTCAAATGCCATATCAATATAAGGAAGATTGAGGGACTGGCAGGTATGGCGCGCCAGAGCGTCTGAGCCACATTGACGGTGCCCGCGGAGATTAATGACAGATTCTAAATGAAGTTTTTTGTGCAAATGTCGCAGGCGTGCTGGGGTAGGGTGATTGCAACGCCATATCTTTCCTGCCACCACAGGGGTGAGATTGGTCCAGGTAAGGCGAAAAATCGCGTGATCATGAAACAGGCTATCGTACCAAGCGTGAAGGCGCTTTTGAGGAGAGGTTAGAGTACCCTTGAACATGGTGTTTTCTTTTCATGGTGCTTTAGAGACATTCATCTCTTGCAGAATATGCTACAGGACGATGTTATGAAACGCTCTGTTGTAACATTCTGCATGATGCTTCCGCTGGCAGGTGGAGGGTGTGCTATGGATAGTGCTTCTTTTAAAGGGCCACATGCGGATATGACAGAGAAATATCCACGTAAACCTTTTTCCGTGCAGCGCAAACATCCTGAATTCGCGCTTCAAGGGCCGCATTTTATAATGCCTCCCGGTATTCCGCCGTTACCAGAGCCAGCAGCTGCAGCGGTTCAGCGCCCTATCCGGGGGAGTGGAGAGAATGGCCCCCCACCAGCGTATCCATCGCTTACCGATACAGAGGCTTCTTACGGTAAATAATGGGAGGAAGTGTGTGTGATGTGCGTTCTGCTTCTTTAAAAAGACGTCGTTTAGAAGATGCCTTTCGAGGCGATTTGGCATATTCACTGAGAGCCCTTTTGGGAATTCGCTTTGGTGGGCTTTCAAACTGTTTCTTACGTGGTTCACGTTATGGGTGTGGCCGCCAGAGCAGGAAGGCTGAGTGGTCGAAATCACCCGCAAGACGAAGCGTTATCCGTCTGACGTGACTGATGAATAATGGGAGCGTAAGCGCCCTTGATGCCTGAAGCGAAGCGGCAGGGACGCAAACGACCGATCGATTCCCCTGAGATCATGAATGCGCTGTGCACTCTTGTCTGCCTTGGCTGTGTATGGGAGGAGATGCTTTCGGTTCATTTTGATCCCTGGTAGGCCGTCTATTGGTGGTT
>NZ_KB899334.1 GCF_000378165.1 Saccharibacter floricola DSM 15669 | reverse complement strand
AATAAACTAAAGCAATTTCGTCGTATCGCCACACGGTATGACAAAACACGAAAATCCTTCCTCGCCTTTCTCAACATCGCTGCCATGAAAATCTGGATACCAGCATTTGTCAACAAAACCTGACAGATTTCGGTCATTCTGGGTGGATGGACTGGAATGTTGCGACACATTTCAACCATATGGATGTTAAGTCCGCTGCGTGTGATCAACGTAGGGAATTGGTTCTTACTGCCCAGCAATTCACCCTCATCTCGAGAGAAAACTCAGTGAATAAGCTGATTTTTGGCAGAATTTGGCAACAAATATCTGGTCTGTTGCTGTTCATGAGATTCGCTATGGGTACATAGTGTCGAATCCTATTTATGCGAAAAGATCGCACTTTTTTTAACCATGATCTTTCATGAATTTGCCAACAAGGCATAGTCTATCACTAATATAGAAGTAGTCTATGAAACGGCTAAACGTCGTTACCTTACTATTTGAGGTAATAACGTTAGAGACGAAGATTATATCTGCGTAATGCGTGATATAGAAAATATAACAATAATTAATACGATACAATGATCCATAAAATATCAGAATAAGATAGATTTTATTATATGAAAATGGACTATATTATTTGATGTGTATTATAAATTTAATATTTACTATTTTATTTTTGCAAAATGAATGACGAATTAATGTATATAGATATGTAATATTTAAAACTATTCAAAAAACAAAATAAAGAAAAAAAGATTTTTTTGATGTTTTGTTGAGAGAAGATTCCTCATTTAAATTATATGATGATATTTTTAATTTTTCTTAAATTTGAAGAACAAGTTAATTCTATTCTATAAAAAACAAAAATTGAAAAATTTATTGATAAAAATTGATAATTATTTCTTCAATACAAAGAAAACAATTGAACCTATTCTTATAACAGGAATAATGAATTACAGTTATAGATCTATTGTGTAACCTTTTTTTAACTTTATTGATTTTCATCAAAACGTTGTGGCGGAATTTGAGGTTTGTCGTGAGGTAGAAAGTAACTAGATGTTGAAACGAGACCATGCGACAGAATTTTTTAACGCGAACCGCCTTGCATTCGGCTTTTCTCGCGATTGGTCTAACTCCCTGTATGGCGGCAGCTCAGGCGGCGCCAGGTGATCATGTGACACATACGGAGACAGAGACACCACAACGTTCGTTGCTTGATCGTTTGATGCATACAGCGCCAGGAGGTTGTGGCCCGAGCTCTCAAGAGGATGTCGCTAAAACGAGCCCGTTTGGTGTATTTGCGCGTGGTGATGGTAGTGAAACGGGGTTTGGCCCTGAATCTCAGTATGGTACGCCAGCAGGGATGGAAGGGCCTAAAAAAGCTAAGCCTGTTTGTGATCAGAATGATCCCTTAGATGCCTATAAGCATATGAAATTGAACGACAGTGGCTCTATTTGGTTAAGCCTTGAGGGTGAAACGCGTATCCGCAATTGGTATGATCATCATCCAGTTTTGGGATCACAAATGCCCCCAGGAAAAATTGGAGCGATTGGAGGCGGGCGGTATCCTCGTAACTCTGGTCGTTTCGCTGTCCGTAATCTATGGAGTGCTGATCTCCATCTAGGAAAGCATGTAAGGTTTTTTGGTCAGCTTATTAACGCTGATGCAGGAGGCTGGCGTCCTTATGGCTATGACGGCACTTTCCGTAAAAATATTGATGCCCAGCAGGCTTTTGTTGAATTTAGTGGTGATCTGCTCGGTGGTCATAGTGGGTTTATTTTTGGGCGGCAGCAGTTTTTAGATGCGCCTGATTATATGATCGGCAACCGTGATGTGTTTAACGTGCCGCTGACCTGGAACGGGTTTCGCGCTTACCAGATTTGGAAGCGTGTTCGGGTTGATGGCTTTGATTTCGTAAAAACAAAAGACCAACATCCTGCAGGGAGTCCGCAGGCTTTTCGTAATACAGAAGATTATAGCACACGCCTCTATGGGGTAAATGTAACGATTGCGCCACCTGATTTTACTTTTATGGGTGAAAAAGGATATTCTTTCATTAATCTTTTCTACTACGGCTATAAAATGACCGGTGGGCCAGCTCAAAGCACGGTGATGTCAGAACCTTCTGCATGGGGGTCAACCACACGTAATAACTTTGGGTTGCGTTGGCATGGTGAAGCCGGGCCGCTCAGTTTCTCCGTTGGTGGGGCGTATCAGCAGGGTGTTTTCCATCAAGCGGCTATGAGCGCCTATAATGGTCGGAGTACGGTGCATTATGACGACAGACATCGTGATGTGAAGGCATTTTCCGTGAATACAACGGCGGATTATCACTTCCGAAATGTTATGTGGAAGCCGAGCGTGGGGGCTCAGGTCGATATTTATTCAGGTGGTGGGGCACGTGGCTCAACCTCTTCTATGAATACATATATCGAGCCTTTCGGTATTAATACGAACTATCTTGACCCTACAAACTATTTAACGGGTTCAAACTTGGTGAACTTTGCTCCGAAGTTTGCCTTTTCACCCACGAATTATCTCAAAGTTCAGTTTAAATACCCATTCTACTGGCGCTATAGTAAACATGACGATACGTATTCAGTGTATGGACGAAATATCTTTAGTCAGCAGATAAATAATCCAGAAAATGAACACGGCGCTTATGTTGGTATGGCACCGCAGGCGGATGTGACGTTGAAGCTCGGGCCTCATTTAACATGGGACCAGCATGTGGTGCGGTTTATGTCGTCGCACGCTATGCGTCGGGTTGGAGCGCAAAGTTCAACCTATTATCAATCTGAATTGACGTTCACATATTAATGATAAGCCATACAGGCGATGATGTGCGACTTTGCCCGGGAAGCCCATCATCGTCTATGGTGGGAGCATATTAAAAATAAAGAGTGGCAGCCTATTATTATGAGTAACATCAGCGTTCTTAGGTATCTGTCACAATGTAGTGTGGCGTTTATTGGTTTTTGGGCGGTTCATCCCGCTTTGGGGGCAGAGAGCCCGTCTAAGGTATCATCATCAGTCGTGCAGCCTGTATCGGCTGTAACGGCTGCAAACGATCAGGCTTTTGCAGAAGATCTTGAGCATAAAACATTTGATTGGTTCTGGGACTATGGAGTTTCGCACAATGGTTTAGTCCCAGATCGTGCTCCTTTGCCACATGGGGCTGCGAGTATTGCGAGTGTTGGTTTTGGTCTGACGGCGTATGGGATTGGTGTAGAGCGGGGCTACGTAACGCGTGACCAAGCTGTAGAGCGAACCCTCACCACGTTGCGCTTTTTGTCGCGTTTGCCTCAAGGAGAGGCTGCCACTGGTACGGCTGGGAACCACGGTTTTTTCTATCATTTTCTTGATCCTGAGACGGGGCTGCGCGTTGCGCCGTGGTCGGAGCTGTCAAGTATTGATACAGCCTTGTTGATGGGTGGTGTCCTGTTTGCACAGTCTTATTATGATCATTCCTCAGCTCAAGAAGGAGAGATACGTTCCCTTGCAGAGGCCTTGTATCGGCGTGTTGATTGGCGGTGGATGAAGAACCACGGCCCCTGGCTCAGCATGGGTTGGACGCCAGAGCACGGCTTTTTACCGGCTGACTGGAAAGGGTATAATGAAGGATTATTGATTTATATTTTAGCGCTTGGTGCACCCGATCATGCTCTAGCTCCTGAAACTTGGCATCAATGGACGGCCACTTATGATGCTCAATGGGGAGAATTTCAGGGAAGGAAATTCCTTAACTTTGCACCGCTATTTGGCCATCAATATAGCGAATCATGGATTGATTTCCGTGGGTTGCAGGATGATTTTAATCGTCAGCATCATACAGACTATTTCCAAAATAGCCGGGAGGCTGTGTACGCTCAGAAAAGCTACGCTCAGCATAATCCGGGCAACTGGAAGGATTATGGAGACACCATATGGGGTTTGACCGCTTCAGATGGCCCCGGTGATGCAACCCAGCCTTATAAAGGGGAAGCGCGTCATTATTTGGCGTATAGCGCTCGAGGAGCTGGGAAAGACTATGTCCTTGATGATGGCACGATTGCGCCAACGGCTGCGGGGGGATCTGTCGCTTTTGCTCCAGAAATTGCACTGCCTGCGTTAAAAGCGATGAAGCAGCGTTATGGGGATCGACTTTATGGACGTTACGGTTTTGCTGATGCCTTCAATCCGTCTTTCAAAACGGAAAAGGGCATGTGGGTTGATGGGCAGCAAATAGGGATTGATCAGGGCCCTATTGTCATCATGCTTGAAAATTGGCGCAGTGGTTTTGTGTGGAACGTGATGAAGAAAAATCCGTTCATTCGGCAAGGGCTCCATCGTGCCGGCTTTACTGGCGGATGGCTCGATAAGGCTCCTTAAGAGAGCCTTTCTTTAGCCTCAAGCAGGGTAAGACCATCGCTTTGCATCGCTTGAAGGAGCGGTTTTTGTTCACCAATCGCTGCGCAAAGATTTGTAAGGACGACGGTTTCAAAACCTGCATTGAGGCTATCAAGAGCGCTGGCTCTAACGCAATAATCAAGAGCAACGCCGCAGAGTACAACGCGCCGTATACCGAGCCCTGTTAATAAGCCTGACAACCCCGTTGAAGCGCCAGATTCATCGGCAAAGGCAGAGTAGCATTCAGCTTTGGCACGCATCCCTTTGTGGATGATATGGCTGATGGGGACTTGATGAAGTTCTTTATGAAGGGCGGCCCCGTGTGTGCCTGCAATACAATGAGCAGGCCATTGGCCATATTGTTCTTTAAATGAGGTGTGATTGGCCGGGTGCCAATCCTGACTAGCAATAATAGCGTCAAAAGAAGAATGCATCAGACGATTAATGCCAGGAATGAGCGCGTCCCCACCGGGTACAGCAAGGGCTCCACCCGGGAGGAAGTCATTTTGCATATCGATGACAAGGAGAGCATCGCCAGCCCGTGGGGTAAAGAAGGTCATAATAAAGAGCCATCCTGCCCAGTGAGTTCACGCCGAATAACGCGCATAGGCACAAGCCCTGCATTGAGGAGAGAATCGTGGAAGTGCTGTAGAGAGAAGTGACTGCCCTGTTGCTTCTGTAGGTCACTGCGGAGTTGTAGGATCATCATCTTCCCCAACGTGTAAGAGAAGTAGCCGGGGTCTGCGGTGCCGCGTCGGGCTTCTTTATAAGCCGCTACGGGGGATTGTAAGCATCGGCTCTGCATCAATTCTTTTGCTTCAGAAAGGGACATCCCTTTCATATGCATTCCGAAGGAGACGAGCAGGCGGCAATCTCGCAGCAGAGCGTCTTGTAGTTGCATGAGGTGTAAAGAAGGGGAAGCGTGATCGAACCCTTGTTCAACCATCATTTGCTCTGAGTAATGAGCCCAGCCTTCAGTGATGGTGTAGGAGCCACCATTACGACGCGTGAGCGACCAGTTAGGGTGAGCACCAAGATAGAGGCCTTGCACAAAATGACCGGGCATTGCCTCATGAATGGTGATGTTGAGAAGTTCTGGGCGATTAAAATCCTGTAAAGCGAGCTCTTTCTGGAGAGAGGAGAAATGAACAGAAGGAGGGGTAACATCATAAAAAGAGGGGAGGTGCTTCGTTTCAAACGGCCCAGGCCATTCGGTGGCTGCGGAGATAAGTGCCTGCTCAAAACCTGGTGTTGTGCGTACAAGTGGTAGCGATGTTGAAGGTAGTGTGACGAGCTGGCGTTCTTGAACGAAATGTTGCACATCACTCAGCTGTTGTTGCACAGTTGGCACAAGCTGTGCTGCGGATGGATGGTCTTTACGTACGTCCGCAAGGGCATTTTCAGGATGTTGTGGGTTAATGCGATGGGCGACGGCCCAAAACTCTGCATAATCTTGTTCAAGCTGCTTTTCCCCTTGGGCCATAATGGTCTCTGGGGTGAGGTCGATCATATCGGCAGCGAGCAGTTGCACCATGGTTTGCCGTCCAAGCGCGAAATAGCCTGAGGCGGGACGTTCGGTAAGGCTGTGCTTATACTGTGCCAAGGCCATCAAGGCTTTTTGCGTCGTCTGTGTAAGCTGTTGTTGCAGAGCAGGGTCGTGGACATTGGCAAAAGCAGCAGGAACATCTTGCCGGATAAAGTCTTGTGCTCCCTCTAAATCTTCGAGGGCAATTTCTTTATAGACGGCGGGTACATCTGTAAGGCGTGCCGTAGCTGCTTCTAAGAATGCTGGGATGAGGTTTAAACGCGACAGAGCGGCCTTTAGTCGGATAGGCGCTGGTGCATAATCACGTGCCACGAGGCCATAGAGACCGTTTGTAACAACCGAAAGAGCGTAATCTGGCTGGTGGCGATCTGGTTGAATATTCTCAAGAGTGACGCGCTCCCCTTCGAGGGAGGCGAGGAGAATATCACGGTCATCTTGGTCATGCTGGGATGCATGGGAGAGGTCGAGTGCGCTGAGCGCTGTCTTTTCTTGGGCAATACGGGCAAGGCGGCGCGTGTGGCTTGCGTCAGACAGGTCAGGAAGGAGGCTATCTCCTGTATGGATACCGCTTAGTGTCGCATTAACGGGGTCGTCGTGCCATTCGAGTGTATAATGAAAGCGTTCAAAATTACGGAATGCCACTCCCTGTTGATCCGCTTGTAAGGGGGCGGCTGATGCACAGAAAAAGGGGGACAGAACGCTTCCAGCAAGTGCTAAAAATTTAAGAAGGATAAAGGCACGCATGGGCGGTGTCTCCTTAGAAAAGCGGGCTTTGGAGGGGAAAAAGTCAACGCCCTGTAGGTTCGTCTTTCATGCGGGTCACAAGCAGCTGATTGATACGGAAACCTTCGACATCCACGACTTCAAAACGGAAACCAGCGGCTTCAATACGGTCTGCTTTGCGTGCCATACGGCGGAGGCGGTTGGTGACAAAACCACCGATCGTATCGAAGTGATGGTCATCGACGAAGAGATTGATCGAGAGCTCCCGAATCACATCACCAATAGGAGCAGCCCCATCAATGAGCCATGATTCAGCATCACGACTAACAATGGCTTGTTCTTCAAACGGATTAGCCAATCCATCCATAAGGGCACCCATAATGTCTTTATAGGTGATGAGCCCAACGACAAGACCATACTCGTTAATAATGAGAGCAAAACCAGCGCCATGTGTATCGAACTGGGCGAGGGTTTCCCACAGATTGAGCGTGTCAGGGAGAGAGAGAACGTCGCGCCGCATGTGGAAAATCTGTTTATGAGCTGATGAGTTCGGGTCTGTTAAAGCGCCCGGCTCATCGACCACAGCGGCTAAAACGTCCTCAGCGCGAATGGAGCCGATGACATGATCCAGACTATCATCACAGAGCGGATAGCGCGAATAAGGACGCATTCGTACTTTATCACGCTGGCTTTCTAGACTTTCCTGCACATCAAGATAAACGATTTCATCACGCGGTGTCATGGCTGAGGCGACTGAGCGATTTTGCAGCGCCATGACATTTTGAATCATCTGATGTTCTTGCTCAAGGAGAATGCCCGATGCTGTGCCAGCAGCCAGCATGGCGCGGAGGTCTTCTGGTGTGACGATATCCACTGTTGCCGTGGCTGGGATGCGTAAGGTTTTGAGGATGGCATCAGCAATATGGGAAAAAATCCATACGGCAGGGTAAAGCAGTTTTAGCGCAAGAGCAGGGAACCAGTAGACCGACAGAGCAATGCGATCTGGCGCATTCATAGCCGTGCGTTTTGGCAGCAAGTCAGCAAAAAGCACGAAGAGGCCAGTCACGAGAACAAAGGCACTTAAAGAGCCAATTTTATCGGCAAGTCCAGCGCCCATTCCAAGGTCTTGTAACCCGATAGAGAAGGGGCCACTGAGCATTGCATCCCCGATGACCCCGCCCAAAACCCCAACGGCATTCAGGCAGATCTGGATGGTGGTCATGACCTGACCGCTATTGCGACGGAGCTTGAGAAAGGCAAGCGCGCGCCGATCCCCATTTTCGGCAAGCGTGCGCATCCGTGTTTCGCGCGCCGCTGCGAAGGAGATCTCGGAAAGAGAGATCAGCACAGACACGCCGATAAGGATTGCCGTTGCGAGCAAGCCGAGGATGAGGAGAAGGAGTGGATGGTCGGGGAACGATAAGAAAGACATGCTTCCTCTTTCATAACCTGATCTTCTGGTAGAAGGCCATCACCAAATCATAAAGGTCGGTATTTTTACGAAGAGGCCTCCATATCAGCGAGCGTGCGCCATTCTTGCTCATTGATGCACCGAATAGACAAGGATTCTGCTTTCTTCGCTTTTGATCCTGCTTTTTCGCCCAGAATAACTAAGGTCGTTTTTTTAGACACGCTGTCTGTCACTTGCGCGCCGAGACGTTCAGCGATGGCCTTTGCCTCTGAACGTGACATCGTGCTCAGTGACCCGGTAAAGACGAGTGTCTCACCGCGAAGCTTTTGTTCTGCTTCATTCTCGACCGTTGGGGTTTCGGCGGTAATGTTCAGCTGAGCGGCTAAATCATCGAGGGCTGTGATGTTGTGGGGTTCATTGAAGAAAGCCGCGACTTCATCAGCAATAGCAGGGCCGATACCCATAATGCTGCTTAATGTCGCACGGGCGTCGCTGTCAGGAGCTGTCGCTTTTTCCATAGCCTGACGCCATATGGAAAATTCTTCATAATGACGGGCGAGCAAACGCGCATTGCGCTCCCCAATACGGCGAATACCAAGGGCAAAGATAAAACGGGGGAAGCTAATAGTGCGGCGCTCATCAATCGCGCGCAGCAACTTGTCCAGCGACTGTCGGCCCCATCCTTCCATGGAGAGAATAGCACGTTCATGCTCATGAAGGCGGAAAATATCCCCAGGTTTTTGAATAAAACCACGGTCGAAAAAGCTACGAATGCTCCGGTCGCCGAGCCCATCAATATCAAACGCATTGCGTGAGACAAAGTGAATGAGACGTTCAACAGTTTGTGCTTTGCAGGTTAGACCACCCGAGCAGCGGCGCACGGCTTCATCTCTGACACGCTCAATATGGGCTCCACAAACAGGACATTCTGTGGGGAAGGTAAAGGGAGTGCTGCGATCGGCACGGTCAGCATCTATGACGGCGACAATCTGTGGGATGACATCGCCAGCGCGTTGAACACGGACGAGGTCGCCGGGTCGCACATCCAGACGCTTAATCTCGTCGTCATTATGTAAGGTCGCGCGCGAGACGATGACCCCACCGACATTGATAGGCTCTAAATGCGCAACAGGTGTAAGCGCTCCTGTGCGGCCTACCTGAATTTCAATATCATGGAGGCGTGTAATAGCTTGTTCGGCTGGGAATTTCCACGCAATAGCCCAACGAGGCGCACGCCCAACAAAGCCTAACCGTTGCTGAAGGGTAAGGTCGTTAATTTTGAAGACAATACCATCAATATCATAATCCAGATCAGGCCGTTCACGCGCTAAATGATCAACATAAGCGGGAATGTCACTGGCATGAGCGATGTTCTTGGAAAGGGGATTAACAGTGAAACCCCATTTTTCGAGCAAGGCAAGCCATTCTGTATGCGTTTGGGCGACGGGCTCCGTGCTATAGCCCATTCCATAGGCGAACAAACCAAGTGGACGTTGCGCTGTAATAGCCGGGTCGAGTTGTCGTAAAGAGCCAGCCGCGGCATTGCGAGGGTTCGCAAAAGGACGCTCTTTTTTGGCTTCTTTCTGGGCATTGAGGGCTAAAAAGCTCGCTTTGCTCATGAAGATTTCCCCCCGGATCTCAATGAGGTCAGGGGCCCCGGCCTTTAAGGTTTCGGGGATTGTTTTAATCGTGCGAATGTTGGCGGTAACATCTTCTCCCTCAACACCATCACCGCGTGTTGTGCCACGAACAAGCTGGCCTTTTTCGTAGGTGAGGCTGATAGAAAGGCCGTCAATCTTGGGTTCCGCGACAAAGGTGAGGGCGTCTGTTGCGGTCTCATCAAGGTCTAAAAAACGGCCAATACGGGTGACAAATTGACCGAAATCCTCCGCATTAAAGACGTTATCAAGTGAGAGCATTGGAGCTTTATGGCGTATCTTGCCAAAAGCGGGGTTAGGCGCTGCGCCAACGCGAGTGCTCGCACCACCTTCTTTTTTGAGGTCAGGATAACGCTTTTCCAACATGGAAAGCTCAAGCCGTGCACTGTCATAATCAGCGTCAGACACATCGGGGTCATCATGCCCATGATAGGCTTCATCCCAGCGGGCAATGTTCTCCTCAAGTTCAGCGTGGCGTTTAATAATGTCAGAAGAGGTCATGCAGAATGAGATCCAAGAAGACTGTCAGCAGCAGCACGAGCGGCATCGGTTACCGTATTGCCTGCAAGCATGCGGGCAATTTCCTCACGTCGTTCGTCGTGAGAAAGAGGCTCTGCCAGGGTTTGTGTTTGGTTATGTGAGACCCTCTTTGCAATGCGCAATTGTTGGTCTCCACGGGCAGCGACCTGTGGGCTATGAGTAATGGCGAGCACTTGCACATTCTGTGCTACGCGATGGAGGCGCTCCCCAATAGCAGAGGCTGTCGCTCCGCCAACGCCTGAGTCCACTTCATCGAAAACAAGTGTCGTGAGTGAGGATTGCCCGGCCAGTACGACTTTCAAAGCCAGCATCAGGCGAGAGAGCTCCCCACCAGAAGCGACTTTGCCGAGTGGCCCTGGAGGCTGTCCCGGATTTGCTGCGATTAGGAAAGCTCCTTGTTCCATCCCATGGCGGTTCCAATGGTCCGGCGCTAAGGGCGTAAGCTGAACAATGAAACGGGCCCGCTCTAATTTAAGCGGCTTTAGCTCTGCCATAACCTTTTTTTCAAGACGAGATGCGGCCTTATGGCGTGCTTCACTGAGCGTATGAGCTGATTGCTCGAACGTTGTTCGGGTATCTTTTGCAGCCTTTTCAAGCGCGCTGAGCTCTTCGGAGCTTTGCTCAATATGGGAAAGACGCTCTTTTAACTCTGTAAGAAAATTGGGAAGATCCGCGACGCTAATATGGTGTTTACGGGCTTCTGCACGGAGGGTGAAAAGCCGTTCTTCCGTATCTTCAAGCAAGCGTGTGTCCGTGCCTGTATCTGCGGCAAGGCGTGAGAGAAGCGTTTCAGCTTCGGCTAAGGCTTCCTCTGCTTTATCAAGGGCATCGAGAGCTTCTTGAGCTTGTTGTTGGTGGGCGGACGCTTCTTCTCCCTCTTGCTCATGCTCCAGAGGGGAGGGCAGAAGACGGGCAAGTGCACGGCTGGCAGCACGGAGGGCATTGGCCGGTGTTGTGCTGCGACGGTCACGAGGGGTGAGTTCCGAAAGGGCGGAAGCGACAGCTTCGCCACGGCGCTCGTCATGTTGAAGTTGAATGCGCTGGGCAGCGAGTTCTTCTTCTTCTCCTTCTTGTGGGGCGAGGGCTGATAGGTCGTCGATTGTATGGCGCAGCCATTCTTCATCACGAATCGCGTCATCCATCGCTTTGCGTGCATTTTCCAAGGCTTTCTGGGCTTTTTGCCAAGCCTGCCAACAGTCGGTTGTGTGCTTACGTAAAGCGCGGGGCACACCAAAACTATCAAGCAGAGAGAGATGTATGCTGGGGTCAGCTAGTCCCATCTGCTCATGCTGCCCTTGTATTTCAACCAGCAAAGCTGCAACACGCCGTAGCACGTTAATCCCAAGAGGATGGTCGCAGATATAAGCACGAGAGCGGCCATCTTTGGTGACGACGCGTCGTAGCACGAGCGGCTCGCCTTCTTCCACAGACGTAATATCAAGCTCTTGGAGAAGAGCATAAACTGGGTGGTTCAGTGGAAGTTCAAATACAGCGGTAACACGACTTTGATCGGCACCCGCACGGATGATACGGCTATTGGTGCGCTCCCCTAGTGCGAGTCCTAAACTGTCGAGAAGGATGGACTTCCCCGCTCCGGTCTCGCCGGTGAGTGCCGTAAGGCCCGCATGAAGAGGGAGGTCTAGCTTCTCAATCAGAACGACATCACGGATCGAAAGATGTGTTAGCATACCATGATTGTCGGCTGTGATGAGGGAACTGTCAAACCCAGACCGACCCTCTCATGCAAAAGAGTTAGAAAATCTTGTTCCATGTATTGGAGAAGAAGCTTCCAACAGGGGTAAAGAAGTTCCCAACAGGTGTGAAGATAGAGGAGAAAAACCCTCTTTTCCTACGCTGTTCCTGAGGGAGTTGTGCAGCCGTACTCCGGGGTGGAACATTGCCAAATTTGGACAAGGAAGACTGCTGAACAGAAGATGACGGTACTTTTGAGATCGCCAACGGCCCCTGCGCCGATGGTGTAGATGATGCGGTGAGTTGTGGGTGTTTAGACGTCCGATTTTTCTTGCCTGAGCCGGGCTTACGGATCTGCGGTGTTAGTTGGTTGTTATATTTCAGTTTATTATAGGCGTAACGGTACCATTTACTGTCTGGGTCATTATAACCCAGAACAGAGGCTGCCTGTCGTGCTTCATCAGGAAGACCAAGATCCAAGTTGACTTCTACAAGTCGCTCTAAAGCTTCAGGAACATGGTTTGTGGTTTGGAAGTCCTGCACAACGCGCTGATAACGACCAATAGCGGCCTGATAATCTTTCTCTTCTTGATAGAAACGCCCAACAAGCATTTCCTTCCCAGCAAGATGATCGCGGCAAAGGTCAATCTTGAGTTGAGCGTCACGCGCATATGAAGTTTGCGGGAAGCGGGATACAACTTCTTGGAGAGCGTCCACTGCCTCAATCGTGCCGAGTTGGTCACGCGACACATCGCCGATCTGCTCATAATAGCATAGGCCGCGCAAATAATAGGCATAAGCAGCATCGGGGCTGGTAGGGTGTAGCTGTAGGTAGCGCTCAAGCTGCTGAACGGAGAGGGCATATTCCCCCTGCAGGTAATAGGCATACCCCTCCATGAGCTCCGCATTCCCTGTGTAACCAGAGTAAGGGTAGTTTTGCTGGAGGAGTTCAAATTCTCCGCTGGCCATTTTGTAATGACCGTCATGCAGAGCATCAACACCATAATTATAGAGCGTCTCTGCGTCAGCCGTCCGTGGCACAGGAGCTTGCTCTCCATTAGAGGCACACCCGGCAAGAAAAGCGAAGCCAAGACAAGAGCATGCCCCTAAAGGCATGAGACCTAGGCGGAAAGATGAAGCGCGACGCGTTACAATGCTGCTGACCATAACTGCCTTATAGCACGGAAGGTTAGAGGCGAAAGAAGAAACATGCTGTTTCTCCAATGAAACTATCAGGGCGAAGCAGAAAGACGGCGTCGATCTGGTACAAAACGCCAACGATGCGGTGAGGCAAATAAAGCACGAAGCAAACGATTGTTAAGCGCATGTCCTGTTTTATAAGCTTCAAAACGCCCACAAATTCTATAACCGCTACAATACAAATCACCAATAGCATCAAGTGCTTTATGGCGCACAAATTCATCAGGGGTGTGAAGGCCTGTTGGATTTATGACGCTGTCATGCTTAACAACAAGAGCGTTATGAAGGCTACCGCCGCGGGCCATTCCTTGTTTTTGGAGGCTTTCAACATCGCTATAATTGACGAATGTGCGGCAGAAGGCGAGCTCTTTCATAAAAAGAGAATGACATAACCGAGCGCGATAATGTTGCTTGCCAATAATTGGTGCAGGGAAATCAATATATAGAGAGAGGTCTAGCGTTTGGCTTTTATGGGGGACAAGCCGGGCTTTTTCTCCATGAGATCCTGAAACTTCAATAATTTCTTCGGGAACGATAAGCTGACGCACAGCCTGTTGCTTTAGGAAACCGGCTGAGCTGAGCAAAAAAGTGAAAGCATCAGCGCTTCCATCAAGAATAGGCACCTCGGGGCCGGAAAGCTGCACCAGAACATTATCAATTTCCATCGCGTATAAAGCCGCCATGAGGTGCTCAACGGTCGCCACATTATGAGGGGACTTAGGGCTTGGAGCGACAACAGTAGCGAGTCGTGTCTGGATGATACTGCCTGTATGCACGCGAAAAGGGGGACTATTTGGGAGGTCAGTTCGTTGAAAACGAATACCTGTCCCAATATCGGCAGGGAGCAGGGTCATACGAACGTCACATCCGCTATGGAGGCCAACACCACGGCAAAAAATGGGATGTCGGAGTGTCCGCTGTGCGTTGCCTTTAACCTTAGCGTCGTTTGTCGCAGGAGGGGCAGGGAGGGCCGCAGGAGCAGTACCAATAGGGTGGTTCGGCATAACCTTCTTTTTTGCTGGGCGTAGACCCCCAAGGGGCAATTATAGCGAATAGTCTAAACGTGCCGTACAGCGTTACGGGAAGACGCCGTTAAAGAAACACGTCTTCCCGTAAGGGTTTTATTGCGGACGGCGTAGATAAGCAGGGATATCAAGATCCGCACTATCTTGCTGGTCATAAGAGGGCCCATCGTGAGGATGCGATGATGAAGCTGTTTCGCCCTGTGCGTTTCCCTCCTTGGGGCGATGGCCTTCTTCCAGCGATGGAGCTACGCGCTGTGGCTGAGGCGTGGCCGGACGTGTACGGAAGAAACGACTGAATAATCCACCACCACGTTGTTCCTCAGAACGCTCTTGAGCGGGTTGAGTCTGCGTGGAGGTGGAAGGTTGGGGTGAGGGGGCCGGTTTCTCTTCCTGCTTATGGAGGTGAGGCGTCTCGTGACGAGCAGGCTCCTCCTTTGGTTGTGGAGAGGTTTCCTCATTTTGAGGTTCTACAGAGGCACTTTGCTCAACTCCAGGTGTCGGAGCGGCGTCGGTTGCCGGTTCAGGAACACTCACCGTACTATCGTCAGGGGAAGAGGCGAGTTCATGTTGGGGGGTGAGGCTATCAATTCCCGTTGCGACAACGGACACTTGAATGCTGCCTGTCATATCGTCACGTGTGAGCAGACCGCCGATAATCTCAGCATCTTCGTGCGCTTCTTCACGGATACGTTCCATGATATTGGTGTAGTCATGCAAGCCAAGATCTGGCCCACCTGTGACATTGATCAGCAGCCCACGTGCTCCACGAATAGATGTTTCTTCTAATAATGGATTAGAGATGGCGCGTTCTGCTGCGGTGATGGCCCAGTCTTGACCATCGGCCTCACTGCTGGAAATCCCAGTCCCCATCATGGCTTTGCCCATTTCACCCATGACGGTTTTAACGTCAGCAAAGTCCAGATTAATGAGCCCCGGGACAATCATAAGGTCGGTGACGCTTCGCACCCCACGATAAAGCACATCATCGGCCATTTTAAAGGCGTCAATCAACGTCGTCGTTTGCGTTGCGCAGCTAAAGAGATTTTGATTAGGGATAACAATGAGCGTATCGACATGCTTTTGCAGCTCAGCAATGCCAGCATCTGCTGCACGGCAGCGGCGCGCTCCTTCAAACTGGAAGGGTTTGGAGACAACCCCAATTGTGAGTGCGCCATTTTCGCGAGCGATTCGTGCCATGACGGGGGCAGCACCTGTGCCTGTACCGCCGCCCATACCGGCTGTGACGAAGACGAGGTCAACACCGGAGAGGTGCTGGCGAATCTCTTCCTCAACTTCTTCAGCCGATTGACGGCCAATCTCAGGTTTGGCACCGGCGCCTAAACCACGTGTCAGGCTTGGGCCAAGCTGGAGGCGTGTTGGCGCTTTGGAGTTACCAAGCTGTTGCGCGTCTGTATTGGCAACGATGAACTCAACGTTCTTTAGATCCGTGGAGATCATGTTATCCACGGCATTGCCACCGCCTCCACCAACTCCAATGACTGTAATGCGCGGCGGGCTAACTGCGCTTACGCCAGGTGTCGTCGGGGTAAGGTTCAGTGTCATAATAAGGTGGCTCCGAACGGGCAGGTGACAGGGTAACGCGTGTACCCCTCCAAGTAATGACTATACATGCCTGCTGATGAGATTCACAAGGCGTTTCATAATTCCAGAAGGTGGGGAATCATCTTCAGGCAGACAAAAGGACTCGTCAGCCCCACAGGCCCATGTTAGCAGGCCAGAGACTGTAGAGAAACCCGCAGAAATAGCAGCGCTCTCTGGAAGGCCGTAAATCATGTGCGGTTGGCCCATGCGTACCTGCCGGCCAAAAATACGTGCTGCAACGGGGCCTAATCCGCTGAGAAGAGACGCGCCGCCGGTTAAAACGACACGACCTTCAGCGAGTCTACCGAGACCTGCATTATCAAGATAATGGCGAGTCATCTCTAAGGTCTCTTCAATGCGAGGGGCAATAATAGAGACGAGTCGGGCGCGAGAAATACGTTCCAAACTGCGACCATGAGAGACAGGGAGGCGGATAATATGATGCTCATCATCGGCAACAGGCTGGGCAGCGCCATGCATGGTTTTGAGCCATTCGGCGACATCGGTATGCACGGATAAAGCCGCAGCAATATCACGCGTAATATGATGGCCACCAATACGAAGTTGAGCGGTATGGAGAAGACGCCCATGCGAGAATACCGCGAGAGACGTCGTGCCTGCTCCCATTTCAACCACGGTTACGCCGAGGTCTCGCTCATCATGATCCAGCACGGAAAGACCCGAAGCGAATGGGCTGGAGACGAGGCCGTTTAGACGGAGCTCTGCGCGATGAAGCACGGTGCTCAGAGTACGCAGCGCACTGGTGTTTGCATCAATAAGATGGAACTTTCCTAAAAGCTCCGTGCATTGATGGCCGCACGGGTCGGGCACGGCGGGGGTTTCATCCACATTAAAGCCGAGTGGTAATGTACTGACGATGCTCCGCCCTTCGTAAAAGGCCTGTTGGCGCGCGTGATTGAGCAGGCTGCGCACGTCTTTAGGGGTAACTTCGCGTCCCCCAGGGGTCATTGCTGTATCAATATGATAGCTCTGCGGATTCCCGCAGGAGAGATTCACAATGACTTCTTCAATGCGGCGTCGTGCCTGTGTTTCTGCATCTCCAACAGTTGCACGAATAACGGCTTCAACGCGGGCTGTATCAACAATAGCACCGGAGGTAATACCTTCAGAACGGCGCCAGCCCCATCCGAGGACTTTAACTCCCCCATTGCTGAGACCGCGGCCAATGAGGCAGGTTGTTTTAGTGGAGCCAATATCAAGAACCGCATGAATACCAGGGCGCCAAGTAAAGCCAGGGCGCTCTTCAGATGGCAGAAGCGGCAAGACGGCTCTATTTTCGTTCTCAGAGGAGACGGGGAGAGCGGCAGAGGATGAAGGAGAAGACATCGTCAGGGCTGTCATGGCGCGTCAGTTCCCGGGGATGGAGAGGAGGACGGAGGAGACGAGGGTGTGTGGATGACCATGCGGTCTGCAAGGCGTAGGTCAATGGACGTAACGGGACGTTCAAGAAGACGGATCTGCTGTTGATAATCCGTCAGGCGTGCAAGGGCAGCGTTTTCTGCACCTTCAGGAAGGAGAACGAGCGTGCCATTTCGCATGAGAAGATTCCACCGTCGTTCACCAATACGGATCAAGGCTAGTATGCGTGATTTAACGTCTGGATAATGGGCGAGGAGGTCAATAATAGAGGCTGCTGCGACGTTTGCTCCCTGTCCCACAACAAGCGGAAGTTTATGAAAAGCGGTGCTGTCTTGTGCGGTGAGGTCTCGCTCTGAGACGCGGTCGCCCGCGCGGTTGATGAGGATAAAGTGGCGGCGTGTTTGCCAAATGGCAACAGGGACGCGCTCGGTTAGGGTAACAATGACTGTATCAGGTAAATGACGCTCCACTGTTGAATGATCAACAAAGGGGAGGGCATCAATACGCAGGCGCGCTTGCTCGACAGAAAAACCAAAGAGAGAATGATTTTTCTGTGTATCTAAGCGGGAGAGAATATCGCTTTCATCGGTGAGCTGACGACCGCGGATGACAATATGCTTGATCTGCAATGGATCCATCGCTTCAAGCTTAGTGCGCAAGCTGCTCATGGAACGATCCGACACCATGCCAAGGGCGATCCACCCACCGCCGATGAGCACCAGTATGAGCACCAGAAAGACAACCAAGCGTCGCATGGTGTTCTTCCGGCGTAGCCAGAAAAGAGACACACGCGAAGGGCGGTCTCCATAAACAGGCGGTGGTTGATGCGGGTCAGGCGGTGGAAAAGGGGGCATGGTTTCGTTAGGTGCTAGGCGACGTCAGCAGAGAGCTAACAGGGGCGGGGGACAGCCCGAGGGCGTCTTGTATCATCCAATGACAGAGCGCGGCATAATCCATTCCACGCCATGCGGCCTGTTCGGGGAGGAGAGATGTTGGGGTCATCCCTGGTTGCGTGTTGACTTCTAAAATAACAAGGCGTTGACGTTGCTCATCATAGCGGAAGTCGGTCCGGCTTGCACCAGAGCATCCTAAAGCGTTGTGTGCCTGACATGCAAGGGAGAGTGCCTGTTGGGTGATGGGTGTTGGCAACGCGGCGGGGATGATATGGCGTGATCCGCCAGCACTATATTTTGCATTAAAATCATAGAATCCTTCACCTTCGTTCGGAAGAATTTCAGTCACGCCAAGAGCCGTTTCCCTTAACACAGAGACGGTGAGTTCCCGTCCTGGAATAAAATCTTCGGCTAAAAGGTGATCCCCAAAGCGCCAAGCGCGCGCCAGTTCCTCACGGCGTGGGTCGTTCTGATGAAGGATCTCAACGCCGACGGAAGAGCCCTCAGCGAGAGGTTTAATGACGTAAGGGCGAGGGAGCGGGTCTGCCTGAGCGAGTTCTTGCGGTGTGATGACTTTGCCGGTTGCTACGGGAAGCCCGGATGCTTCGAGTGCCATACGTGTAGCGGCTTTATCCATGGCCATGGCCGATGCCAATACGCCAGAATGGGTATAAGGCAGGGAAAGCCACTCTAAAACACCTTGGATACACCCATCCTCTCCGCCGGGGCCATGAAGGGCGTTAAAGGCAACATGGGGGGAGAGGCGGCGCACTTCTGCAATGGTGGTGGCAATATCGGCCCCAATATCGACCGCATGAGCGTGATAGCCTTTTTCCAACAAAGCGGCGAGTACGGCACGACCGCTGGATAGGCTCACCGTGCGCTCATTGGACGTCCCCCCCATGAGGACGGCAACGCGCAGAGAAGAGGGGGCTTGGGGGATGGATTGGCTCATGATGGCGATGCCTTATATGGTAGGACGGCCTAGGCGCTTGATTTCCCATTGTAAAGAAATCCCGCTGGTATCATAGACGCGCTGACGCACGATAGTGCCGAGCTGCTCAAGGTCTGCGCTGCTGGCTTGACCGAGATTGAGCATGAAGTTGCAATGTTTTTCACTCATTTGCGCGCCGCCTTGGATCAGCCCACGACATCCCGCTTGGTCAATGAGTTCCCACGCTTTATGTCCATCGGGATTACGGAAGGTAGAACCACCGGTGCGCGTACGAAGTGGTTGGCTTTCCTCTCGTGAGGTGCGGATGGCGGTCATACGCTCCGTAATTGCGGCGGGGTTGTCTGGTGTGCCTTTCAGGCGAGCACGGGTGACGACAGCTCCTTTGGGAAGGGACGTATGGCGATAGCTCATTGTCAGCTCATGGGCGGGAAGGCGTAGGGGCTTCCCTTCGCTTGTGAGCAGCTCGACCCAATCAAGGATAGCGGCCATGTCACGCCCATAGGCGCCCGCATTCATAGCGACAGCACCACCGATAGAACCGGGAATACCGACTAGAAACTCCATCCCAGCGAGGCCGTGGTGGGCGGCGGTTTCAGCAACGGTGACATCAAGGGCCGCTGCGCCAACAATGAGCCCGTCTTGTTCAACGTCTATATCGGCAAAACCACCGGCTAAACGGATCACAAGCCCCTCAATCCCACCATCGCGGATAATGATATTGGAGCAGGCTCCTAAGACCGTTAAAGACATGGTGTCAGGGCGCTGACGAAGGGCTGTGCTGAGGTCATCACTATCTTTGGGAACAAAGAGACAGTCCGCCGCTCCCCCTGTGCGGAACCAGCTGCGCATACCAAGAGGGGCATCCGTTTTAAGCCGCCCACGCAGTCCCGAAAAACAGGACGGTATGTTCATTGTTTCTCTCCCGTTTGAGGAGATGAGAGTGCCTCAAGCTGTGCGGGAAGTGCTTTGGCCCAATGTGTAATAGACCCTGCACCGAGACACATGACAATATCGCCAGGTTGAGCACTATCTGCGATGATTTTTGGTAAATCTTCAGGGGATGGAAGAGCGATGACGTGGCGGTGACCACGCTCGCGTAGCCCTTGCACGAGGGTATCGCGATCAGCTCCTTCAATCGGCTCTTCCCCTGCGGCGTAAACATCAGAGACAATCACCGTATCAGCCTCATTAAGGCTCGTGCAGAAATCGTTAAACAATGCTTTGAGGCGGGAATAACGATGAGGCTGAACAACAGCGATGACATGACGCGCGCCTGCCTGACGCGCTGCATTGAGCACGGCCGTAATTTCTACTGGGTGATGGCCGTAATCATCAATGATTTTGACGTCATTCCATGTGCCGACATGGGTAAAACGACGCTGCACACCACGGAATTTAAGCAGTCCGTTGGCAATCACCTCATCAGGGATTTCCATTTCCATTGCAACGGCGATAGAGGCGAGGGCGTTTAGGACATTATGACGACCAAACATCGGGAGGCGGAAGGGGCCCGCATGGCGCTGTGTCTCTTGGGCGCGATTGGTCACGACAACATCAAAACGTGCTCCATGTGCGTCCATAATAATGTTGTCAGCACGAACATCAGCCTGCGGGCTCACACCATAGGTGACAATGCGATGGTCAGAGAGCTGAGGGATCATTTGCTGAACGCGCGGATGATCGACGCACAGCACAGCAAAACCATAAAATGGAATGTTCGAGACAAACTGTCGATACCCTGCTTCCATCGCTTCTTCAGACCCCCAATGGTCGAGATGCTCGGGGTCCATATTCGTGACGATCGAGATAACAGATGGCAAGCGAAGGAAGGAGCCGTCGCTTTCATCAGCTTCGACGACCATCCATTCACCAGAGCCCATGCGCGTATTGGTGCCGTATGCTTCAATAATGCCGCCATTGATGACGGTTGGGTCGAGCTTGGCATGTTCTAAAACGCAGGCGACGAGGCTGGTGGTCGTTGTTTTGCCGTGTGTGCCCCCAACAGCAATAGCCCAGCGTAGACGCATGAGCTCGGCCAGCATTTCGGCACGGCGTACGACAGGGATAAGCCGAGCGCGGGCGGCGACGACTTCTGGATTGTCGCGTTTGACAGCTGTGGAAATAACGACGGCACGGGCATCGCCAATATTGGCAGCGTCATGCCCAATATGGACGGGGATACCCGCTCGACGAAGCCGCTCAACATTGGCGCTTTCTGCCATATCGGAGCCTTGCACGTTATAGCCGAGCATATGAAGCACCTCTGCAATGCCAGACATGCCAATGCCGCCGATACCAACAAAATGAATAAGGCCAATATTGAGAGGAAGGGCGCGCATAAGTGACAAGCTCCGATAGGCTAACAAGCGAGAGAAAGGCGAGAAGGCAGACAATCAAGAATGGAGGGTAGCTTCAACCAGATCGGCCAATTTTTCTGCCGCCTTGCGATGTTGAAGTGTTTTGGCCGCCGCAGCGGCCTGCGTAAGGCGTTCTGGCGTTTGGAAAAGGGTCATGAGGCGATCAGCAAGGAGTGTGGGCGTAAAGGTGGCTTGTCGGATCATCCATCCAGCCCCAGCACGTTCCACAGCTTGGGCATTTTGGCCTTGCTCATCAGAAGCTGCGATGGGAAGCGGCACAAGGATAGAGGGACGACCTGCCATTGTAAGTTCTGCAACAGAAGAACCGCCCGCTCGGCCAATGACGAGGTGGGCGGTTTGCAGAGTATCGGCCACGTTATGGATAAACGGCGCTAATGTTGCGTTAATCCCAGCCTCTTCATACTGCTGCTGAATGCGTGAAAGGTCTTGCTCGTTGACTTGCTGAGTAACATGCAGGCGTGAGCGGAGGACTTGCGGAAGGGTTGTGAGGGCCTCTGGCACAACGCGCCCAAAGATTTGAGCTCCAAGTGAGCCACCCCACACGAGGAGCTGTATCGCATCATCGCCGTTCTGATTGGGGGGAATATAAGGGATATCTGCGAGCGCTTCGATGGGGTCACGGACGGGCATTCCGGTTAGTTGAACCGTCGCGTTTGTCGGGAGGCGCGCAACATGAGGGTAGGATGTTGCAATCATCGAAGCAAAGCGGGAGAGCAGTGCGTTTGCTTGGCCTAAGATAGCATTCCCTTCATGAATGACCATCTGAGGGCGGTATTTCTTGGAAAGAAGGCGAGCGCCCAACAGAGGAGGAATGGAAGGATACCCACCAAATCCGATGATAGCAGCGGGGCGTATGACACGGAGGAGGGCGCGCGCTTTGATCGTGCCATCAAGGAGGCGAAGGGCCCCTTTTATTTTTCCCAAAAGTCCTTTCCCGGCAATGCCCCCGCCCGGCAAGACATAATGTGGGGTATGTCTGAACACGCCGTCATTAATGCGGTTATTGCGTGCATCGGTCATCAATACGACGTTATACCCGCGGTTAAGAAGAGAGTTTGCGAGCGCTTCTGCGGGGAAAAAATGGCCACCAGTCCCACCAGCAGCAATGACGATCGACGTGTTCATGTTTCCTTAATCCTTATCCGTAGATGAGGGGGCAAAGAGCCGGTTGGATAATGGGATGTCTGTTGGTGCCGCTTTGGGCGAGAACAACCCCGGTTTGACGCGATGTTTCGTCAGGGCCAGCACCATACCCATCGTGAGTGCGATGGAAAAGGCGGAACTTCCTCCATACGAGATGAACGGAAGGGTCATGCCTTTTGTGGGGATGAGATGCAAACTAGAGCCCATATTAATAAAGGCTTGAAGGCCAAAGCCGGTGATGAGCCCGCCAGCGGCTAAGATAACGAAAGGGTCTTTTTCATGCAGAAGGCGTCGTAATGTGCAGAGCAACAGCATGACGAAAACGCAGATAATAAAAAGGCACATGAGGAAGCCATATTCCTCCCCCGCAACTGCAAAGACGAAGTCTGCATGAGCGTCAGGAAGGAGGTCTTTCACGCGGCCTTCCCCCGGGCCACGGCCGAGAAGGCCACCATTGCCAAAGGCGCGGAGTGACGTATCAATTTGGTAGTGATCGCCTACATCGGGATGGAGAAAGCGTTGCACGCGGGAGCGCACATGGTCGAATGTGAGATAGGCGAGCCCAAAAGCACTGATCATACCGGCGATGAGTGTGACGAAAAATGCTATAGGAAGGCCATCAATAAAAAGCTGTGTGACAAAGACCATCGTGATGACGGAGAGCATCCCAATGTCTGGTTGTGCTTGGAGCAACGCAACAATAAGGAGGAAGACGAGACAGGAGAGTGCGCGCCCCGGAAAGCGCCAGCCATTGCGGAGGCGAATTTTTCCCCGAAGGCTGAGGAGCCAGCCCGTGAGCAAGGCAAAGCATGGTTTGAGGAATTCAGAAGGTTGCACAGACATAAGCGGGAGGGCGATCCACCGTCGTGCTCC
Organism: Saccharibacter floricola DSM 15669; assembly: GCF_000378165.1. Classification (GTDB taxonomy): domain Bacteria; phylum Pseudomonadota; class Alphaproteobacteria; order Acetobacterales; family Acetobacteraceae; genus Saccharibacter; species Saccharibacter floricola. Next base: position 291,393 of record NZ_KB899334.1, on the reverse strand, counting down.
TTTGATTTCCATCCCATGAACGAGTGTCATGAAGGTAGCCGCTAGGGCAATAACGCCCCCAATAACGGCGAGCTTCTGCATCGCGCGAATGGAAAGGCGTGAGGTGACAATGACGATCACCGCAGCGATGGTGAGGAAGGCGACCTGCTTAAAGATAAACATATTGCGGGAGGCCCCAATACGGTGGGCTACAGCTGGGCTCGCCGCGAGCATCAGGACATATCCAAGAGCCATGAGGATGCCGATACCGGTAAGAGCCACATGGTCAATATTGCGCCACCATTGCGCGTGAGAGGACGTATCTGTGCGGCGAGGGAAGGCCATCTCTCTTTATCCTTTCTGGCCATCTTGATAGGCATGGACGAGTTGAGCAAAGCGCTCCCCCCGTTCTTCAAAGCTACGAAATTGGTCAAAGCTCGCACAGGAAGGTGACAATAATACGGTTGGAATCTTCAATTGCCGGGCGTGTTTCATCGCCTCTGGAATAGCGTTTTCCAGTGTGTGGACAATCGCATGAGGGATACGGTGGCGCTTGAGAGTTTCCGAAAGCAGTGGAGCGTCACGACCAATGAGCAATGCGTAACCGATATGAGAGAAAACGGGAGCTAAACTGTCAATCCCGCCTTGTTTAGCCGTGCCACCGGCAATCCAGATAACGCGATCATAAGCGGCGAGAGCATGGGCGCTGGCTTCAGCATTGGTTGCTTTGCTGTCATTAATCCAAGCGACCCCATCCACCGTGGCGACATATTGCAGACGATGGGCCAGACCGGGGAAGCTGCGAATGGCGTCCGTAATGACGGCATCATCAACGCCCAGGAACCGTGCGGCTGCACGACAGGCTGCGCTATTTTGAGCATTATGGCGGCCTGGGAGCATAGGTGCATCGTCAGGAGAGAGAGCTTCTGTGGCGTTCAAGATTAGGGTGGGAATATGACGGGCCTCTAGGGATGTGTGTAAGTGGCGGCTCCACGGGGCATCCTCACCTAAAATGGCGAGGTCGTCCTTGGTCATATGGTCAAAGACATGAGCTTTTGCCTGAGCGTACCCTTCCATATCTCCATGACGTTCGAGATGATCAGGTGTGAGATTGAGCATGATCGAACAACAGGCATGGAAGTTCTCAAGACGCTCAAGCATGTAAGAAGACATCTCAATAATATAAACGCCATCGTCTCCTAAGGGAGGGAGAGCAAGAGACGCTGTGCCGAGATTGCCTCCCGCAGCTGTTGGAATGCTTGCATGGGTGAGGATATGGGTCAGTAACGCTGTTGTTGTGGACTTCCCATTTGTTCCCGTCACGGAGACAAAACGTGCCTGAGAGCCAGCCTTGCGGGCAACCTGCCAGAGTAGCTCAGCATCTGAAAAGATCGGTACATGCTGGGATCGTGCCAATACAGCAACCGGATGCGGTGAAGGAAGCTTATGTGGAATGCCGGGTGATAAGACCAGCCCGTCCATAGCGCGTAGATCTGTGAGTGGCGCAAGGGTGAGGTTGGGGTGTTCAGGCAGCGTAGGGGCGGTATCGTCCCATGCTTGCACGGTCGCGCCCATGTCTAAGAGGGCTCGGACAACAGCTGTTCCGTTACGGCCCAACCCGCAAACGGCATAATGGGATCCGTGGAGGAGCCGAGATGGCCATGAGGAGAGAGAAGAAGTCATCATCGCAATTTCAGTGTCGCTAAACCGCAAAGGCCGAGGATGAAGGCAATAATCCAGAAGCGTACGACAATCTTAGGTTCTTGCCAGCCTTTTTTCTCAAAATGATGGTGCAGAGGGGCCATGAGGAAAACGCGCTTTCCTGTGCGTTTAAACCAAAAGACCTGCACGATAACCGACAATGTTTCGGCCACAAAAATCCCACCGACGAGGCAAAGAACCAGCTCATGTTTTACCGCAACAGCGACAGCACCAAGAGCGCCCCCGAGAGCGAGAGACCCGGTATCGCCCATGAAGACATCTGCTGGGGGTGCATTGTACCATAAAAAACCTAACGACCCCCCAATAAGAGCAGCACAAAAAATACTCAGTTCCCCCGTGCCGGGAACGGGGTGCAGTTGAAGATAGTCTGCAAAGACGTGGTTCCCGACCAAATAGGCGATAAGGGCAAAGACGAAGGCCGCGATAATGACGGGAACAGTTGCGAGGCCGTCCAGACCGTCGGTCAGGTTCACGGCGTTTCCAAATCCAGCAATCGTAATCATCGCAAAAAGAGGGAAAACATAACCGAGAGGGAGAACGAAGCTCTTCGCAAACGGAAAAGCCAGCACATTGCGAAGCTCGGGCGGGGTCAGCATTTCAAGCCAGATCCCCGCGATGAGAGAGGCTAAAAACTCGCATCCAAGGCGTGTTTTTTTAGAGATCCCTTGTGTGTTGCGACGCGATAATTTGAGATAATCATCGGCAAAACCAACAGCACCGAAGGCGAGTGTGGTCAGCAGCACAGCCCAGACAAAACCATTACGGAGGTCTGCCCATAATAAGGTGGAGACGGTCAGGGCTGCTAAGATCAACATGCCCCCCATTGTTGGCGTGCCGGCCTTTTCCAGAATATGGCGTTCAGGCCCTAGGGTACGAATAGGCTGTCCTTGCCCTTGGATCCTTTTAAGTTGAGCGATGAAGGGACGTCCCCAAAAGAGCGAAATCAACAAAGCGGTCAGACACGCGCAGCCGGCGCGGAAGGTGACATAATGCAGGAGGTTGGCAAAACCACCATGGGGGGAGGCGTGGGTCGCAAGGAGATCAAAGAGCATTAGGGAGAGACCGAAGAAGAGGCTTCCTGCACGGAAGGGTGGGCGTTAAGGAGGACGATAAGGTCACGCATATTGCTGCCAAGGCTGCCTTTAACCAGCAACACATCGCCAGAGCGTAAAGCGGCCTGAACAAGCGGGGCAAGTTGAGTAGCATCGGGTGCATACCCTCCTCGAAGACTTTGGGGAAGAGAGTCGTACAAGGATTTCATATGCGGGCCGCAACAAAAGGTGAGAGCGCTGGCAGCCATGATAGGGGCGGTGAGGGCGCGATGCTCATCGTCGGAAAATTCGCCAAGCTCACGCATATCTCCAAGCGCTGCAACGCGGCGCGAGGCTGGTAGAAGAGCAAGCGTTGCCAAAGCTGCGCGCATGCTTGGGCCAGAGGCGTTGTAGCTTTCATCAATAAGAGTGACGTTGCCTGGTAGGAGGCGTTTGAGCCCCCGCCCTGCTTCAGGTTTGTAAGAAACGAGAGCAGAAGCGGCGGCTTGAGGGGGAAGCCCTAACGCACTGACGGCCCCTAGGGCGAGAGCTGCATTCTGCGCGAGATGGTGCCCTGGGGCGGAAAGTGACACATCCGCATTCCCTGTGGGGGTGTGCAGATGGAAATGGCTGCCTTGACCGTGGCATTGCAGCGCGTCAATACGCACGGTGGCAGCGTGAGAGGTGCCGATTGTCCAAAAAGAGCAATCATGGGGGACTTCAGCAGCCACAAGAGATAGGCAGGGCGTCCCCTCTAGCGCGATTGCATGGCCATCGGGTGGGATGAGTGCTTGAAAGAGCGTAGCCTTTTCACGTGCGATGGCCTCAATACTGCCCATATGGCCAAGATGGGCCGTCCCAATTGTGGTGATGAGAGCAATATCGGGGCGAATTTGTTCTGCCAGCGGTGCAATTTCTCCCGGATGGTTCATACCGACTTCACTAATACAAAAATCGGCATCACGAGGGAGGCGGGCAAGCGTTAAAGGTACGCCCCAATGGTTGTTGTAAGAAGCAACAGAAGCATGCGTTTTTCCATAAGGTTGAAGCGCTTGGAAAAGCATGGTTTTCGTGGTGGTCTTGCCAACGCTTCCGGTAATGGCAATGGCTTTACCGTGGAAACGCTTCCGTGCAAAACGCCCAAGTGCTTCAAGCCCTGTCATAGTGTCTTCAACGAAGAGCACGCGAGGATCGTCCATCAGCCCAGCGTCTATGACGGCTTGGCGGTCATGCACCATCACGCAGGCTGCTCCTTGTGAAAGAGCATTCTGGATGAAGCGGTGCCCATCGGAATGATCTCCCTGAAGAGCGATAAAGAGAGCGCCGGGCTCGAGCTGACGCGTATCAATGCAAACGCTCTGTACCGTGACATCTGCACTAAGGCTGCCATGCGTGGCCTCGCAGAGTTCAGAGCGTGTCCATAAAGGCAGTGTCTGGGTCATAAGGAGACTTTCTCAGCGAGTGAACGGGTAAGGGCGCGGTCATCAAAAGGATGCGTTGTTGACCCAATAACCTGCCCTGTTTCATGCCCTTTGCCAGCGATGAGGAGAATATCACCGGGGCCTAGGCGTTTAAGGCCGTCTTCAATAGCGGCCCAGCGGTCTCCAATTTCTTGGGCATGAGGGCAGGCGGCCAGAATAGCGGCGCGAATAGTGGCTGGGTCTTCCGAGCGCGGATTGTCATCGGTGATGGTGATGCGGTCGGCAATATGGGCGGCGATTTGGCCCATAAGTGGGCGTTTACCACTGTCACGGTCGCCTCCTGCGCCGAAAATGACATGGAGTTTGCCGCGTGTATGAGGGCGAAGGCTGAGCAGAACATGCTCAAGGGCATCAGGAGTATGGGCATAGTCCACGTAGGCTGCCGCGCCATTGGAAAGGTCTGCGACGCGCTCGCACCGTCCCGGCACGCTGCGCAACTGTGAGAGAAGAGCGAGCACAGCAGGCGCTTCAGCATCTTCTTCCCAACATAGTGCGGCGGCCATGAGGGCGTTATCCACTTGGAAGCGCCCGGGGAAGGGGAGCGTAATATCGGGTAAAGGCTCGCCATGAAGAGCAACGCGAATAATATGTCCTTGTGGCGTTGGCTGGGCTTCTAGCAGACGTAGGGTTGTTGCATTTATTCCAATATCGCGGAGGATATGGCCGCACTGACGGGCAGTCTGTGTTAGAGCGTTATAGGTATCGGGATCCATATCCGCATTAATAACGGCAACATTACCCGGAGGCAGAAGATCACGAAACAGACGAAGCTTGGCATCACGATAGGCTTCAATCGTTTCGTGATAGTCAAGATGGTCTCGTGTAAGGTTGGAAAACCCAGCAGCCGCGAGAGGCAGGCCATCAAGACGATGCTGATGCAGTCCGTGAGACGAGGCTTCCAAAGCAACATGGGTGACATGGCTGCGTTGAAGTGTAGAGAGCATGGAGGCAAGAGCAACGGCGTCGGGTGTCGTCATCGCTGGCATCGGAGGGGTGTCTGCTTGCGTGATAACCCCTAGGGTTCCAAGGCTCGCCGCTGTTTTGCCGCGGAGCTGCCAAAGCTGGCGGAGAAAATCGACCGTGCTGCTTTTCCCGTTGGTTCCGGTCACCGCGATAATATGTTCTGGCAATGGTGCCGCAACCCAAGCTGCTGCCTGTGCAAGAAAATGGGCAGGATTATGCACCCGGATAATAATGGCTTTACGCTCTCCCTCCCAATGCTCTCCGATAGGAGGACTGTGGTTGTCATGCATGGTCACGATGGCGGTGGCGCCTGCGGTAATCGCGAGTGGGATGAATTTTGCACCATCATGATGCTGTCCACGGATTGCCACAAAAAGGCTATCAGGGCTTACATGACGACTATCGGCTGTTACAGCTTTAATCGTGGGGTCTTCAGCCAGTGCAGGGGTGATGCCGTAGCGTGAGAGCAGTGTAGAAAGAAGCATGGTAGAGCGCCTTAATGGCCGTGGGAGGATCGTACAGCATGGTGCGTGCGTAGCAGTGAAGGCGGAGGGGCCCCAGGGTCATTCCCAGGGCCTAATGCCCGAACCCCAGGCGGGATGGGAGGAATGAGAGGTATCTCCAAAGAGGCCTCAACCTGTGCATTTCGGCTTGGGTCTGGAGGGAAGAGGCCCAGCATAGGGGCTGTACGTGTCACAATATTGGAGAAGAGCGGCGCTGCAATCCAGCCAGCTGTCGTCCAACCATGCGTTTCAGCCGTGGGATGTGGGGCATCTAGCATGACATAGAGCGCATAACGCGGCGCATTCATGGGGAACATGCCCGTAAAAGCTGTGATGTTGACATGCTTAAGATAGGTTCCCCGATCACTGATTTTTTCAGCCGTTCCGGTTTTCCCTCCAACGAAATAACCAGGGCTCTCAGCACGCTTCCCAATGCCTTTCGCCACCACCAGGCGAAGAATACGCCGTAATGTGTCGGATGTTTTCTCTGACAAAAGATGCGGAACTTGTGTGTCAGACATGACGACATCATCATTGTCATGATTATGAGCAACGAGTGTGGGAGTGACTAAATAGCCCCCATTTCCTGTCGCAGCCGTTCCGCGTACAATCGCCAATGGAGACTCAGCAATACCATGACCAAAACCGACGGTCATAATCGTGGTAAGCCCCCAGTTTTTTCGTGACGGAACAATGGGCCGCCCTGCTTCAGGGAGCTCAATCGGCACGCGGTCGAAGAAGCCCATATTTTTAAGCCATTCTTGCTGCCGTGTTGCGCCAACATCTAGCGCAATATGAGCAGAGGCTGGGTTGGAAGAAAACGCCATGACTGAGGTGAGGGGCAGCCAAGGAGCAAAATGATCGCTTTTGAGATCTGAAATTTTAAAGCGGCCAACATGGATAGGCGTTGTCGAGAAACGATCCCACGGATGGGCAACACCAAGTTGCAAGGCCATAGCGGCTGTCTGCAATTTAAACGTGGAGCCCGGCTCATACATGCCCGTAACGGCTCGATTAAAGCGGGCGTCTGAAGGGGCATGACCAAAATCATTGGCATCGAAATCGGGAAGACTGACCATTGCGATGACTTCACCAGAGTGAATATCCATCAAAATAGCGCATGCGCCGATGGCTTGGAATTTACGTTTGGCCTCATCCAGCTCATCACGCACAGCTGCTTGAACACGGGCATCAATGGAAAGGCGAAGAGGGGTGCGGTCGGAGCTTAGTCGTTTATCAAAATAACGTTCAACTCCTGCAATTCCGTGATTATCAAGATCAACACCACCCATAATCTGGGCGGCGATACGCCCTAGCGGGTAATGACGACGCTCTCCTGTTTCAAAATAAATCCCGGGAATACCAAGATTATTAATCGCTAGTTCTTGGGTCGGAGAGAGGTTATGCGCAAGGTAAACGAACTGCTTCTTTTTCTTAAGGCGTTTGATGAGATCTTTTTGATCAATATCAGGGAGAACGTGATGAAGTTTGGCGACTGCTTCTTCTGGACTGATAATTTCCATCGGGTTGGCATAGACTTGCACAACAGGAAGAGAAATTGCCAATGCTTGCCCGTTACGGTCTGTAACCGTGGCACGTCGTATATTGGGAAGTTCGAAACCGCCACTCATGAGGGCTTGAGGGTCTGGCTTCGGGATTTCCGGTAAGGTGGATGCAATTTGGCCGGGCAGAGGAGCCATAGGAGCGAGGACGGTCGCCATGAGCGCTTTAAGCGTTACGGCACCGTAAAGAACTAGAAAGCCCATCCCAACATAGACAAGGCGGTTTTGACAACGCTCTATCCAGCTGACCTTCTGGCGGCGTTCATTCCAATAACGGAGAGAGAGAAAACGCCGTGCTGCGCCCACTTTGGAAAATAGTTTAGAGCCTTTGGTATGTTGCTGCCCTGACGGGGTATCGGGCTGGTCATTCGTCGGCTTCTTTGCCGATGGAGAGGGCTCTTTTTCCGGCATCGTGCTGCATTCTGCAAGGTGGTCAGCGGGTGCTCTCTAACGCTGGTGTTAGAGAGAGACTATGACGACAAGTCGTCGCTAATTCGAGAATGGAACAGGAGGGGGCAGAACGTCTGACGAGGAAGTCGCATGGGAGCTCTCCCGATGAGGGGAAGAGCTGTGATGGGTCGATTGAGGGTGCCATGCAACGGTTTCCGCCAATGTGTCAGAAGAGGATGCACGAGACGTGTGAGTATGTCCGTCTTTGTCCGATGTAGCTCCATGGTCGCTGTGATGATGGCGATGCGGCATAGAGGTCTGATCCTCCGCATTAAGCAATGCTAATTTGCGTTCAAGCGAAGAATTACTACGTGCTGCATGGGAAGAGCCATGGGCAGGCGCGGAAATCGTATCGGCATGAGTTGTGTGGTGGTGACGCTCAGAATGTATAGGCGCGTTGACAGAAGTAACAGGCATATCAGGCGCCGGGCGCAGGGCTGCCAAGGTGGGCCGTGCTACGTCTGTATGGTTGGGTGTGGCTGCAACAACGTCCTTATGGCTAATAGCAGGCAAGCGTTCAGCGAGCTTTGCTTGCCTGACAAACTGTGCAGGCTCAACCATACGGAGGTGGGGAAGGATCCGCTTTGACAAAGTGCTGAGGCGATCGGGTTGATTGAGCAGAGCCCATTGCGTGCGCAACATGGCTGTCTGCCCTTGGACACGGCGCGTCTCTTGCACAGTTTGAGTGATGTGCTGATCAAGGACGAGCGTATCGTGCTTCTTTGCGTAAAGGAAAAGCCCAGCGCCAGCAGCAATGAGTGCGCAGAATAAGGTAGCAGGACGGATCATGAAACCTCTCCAGAAGAAGAAAGCCGGCGCAGGGCACGCAAACGAGCACTTCGCGAGCGCGTATTAAGGCGGAGCTCGTCTTTACTTGGGGACAAGGGACGGGTGTGAAGGAGTTCAAATGGGGCGCGCTGCTTCTGGTGAAGCGAGGCTGGAGCATGGCGTGAGGGGCCGCTTGTACGGCCGCTTAAACGCGCCATAGCGCGCTTTACCATGCGGTCTTCCAATGAATGGAAGGTCACGACGACGAAAACACCGCCCGGAGCGAGCAGGTTAGGGGCTGCCATGAGGACGCGCTCAAGCTCTCCAAGCTCATCATTGACGGCAATGCGCAGGGCTTGGAAGCTGCGGGTTGCTGGGTCAAAGTTAGGCCGTTCACGCGGGATAGAACTACGGATAAGCTCTGCGAGATGTCCCGTCGTTTCAATAGGGTTGCGTGTGCGCTCATTGACAATGGCGCGGGCAATACGACGAGAGCGACGCTCTTCTCCATAATAATAGAGAATATCAGCGATCTTTTGCTCTGTCTCATTATTGACGAGATCAGCCGCACTGGGGCCTTCTGCGCTCATGCGCATGTCAAGAAGCCCATCATGGCGGAAGGAAAACCCCCGCTCGCCTTGGTCCAGCTGGAAGGAGGACACCCCAAGATCCAACACGATACCGTCAAAGGGAGCGACCGAACCGACAAGCTGCTCCATAGCGCTAAAAGCCCCTCTGTGAAGATGGAGGCGGCCTTGTGCCGCGTCTACGAGAGGCTGCCCGCGCGAAATTGCATCTGGATCACGGTCAATGGCGTGAACAATACAGTCTTTGGCATCAAGCATAGCGCGGCTATAGCCACCACCACCAAATGTTCCGTCAAGATAGGTAGCGCTATCACGGAGCTGCAAACTCTCCAGAACTTCCGGTAGCATGACAGGGAAATGACCTTGAGAGGAAGGCTGTGTGGAGGTCATATGCTGAGTGTCACTCATCCGCGGGCTTCTTTTTGAGGGTGGGAGGGGGAAAGCTGCCCGATCTTTTTAGAACGCTTGCGAGCATCCTGACGCCGCTTTTCAGCGGCTTCAGGCGACCAAATTTGAAAAATCCGCCCTAATCCCATAAACACAATGGCACCAGCTAACGAAGCATGTTGTTTCAAGCTTTTAGGAAGGCTAATCCGCCCTTCTGGATCGCAATTAACCGGGTATGCATCAGCGTAAAGACTGACGGAGAGATCCTCAAACTCGCTAGAAAAAGGGTCATGCTCCATAAGGGATTCAGACAATGTTGAGAAAGTATCAGCTGTCCATCCTTCAACGCAGGCATGTAAATGCGAAGGGCGTAAGATAACGCTTGCATCTTCTCCAGCATTTTTTTGCTTCAAGACAGCACGAAAGGGTGCGGGAATTGAGAGGCGTCCCTTGCTGTCAATGCGGCTCGGATGAGTGCCGAGAAACATAGTCATAATTTGAAATGCCTCCCGTCTCATCAGGGGTGAGCAAAATTGTGCTCGTCCAAGGATTACTGAACTTTACCGTATAGATATGGGATAGCATGGGATTTTATGGGACGTCAAAGCATTATCGTAGAGAATGGCAGAAAAGGGCGATTGGTTACTGCATAGTGAACAAAATCTATACATGTAACCAAAAACAAGGATTTTCGTAACTAAGACGAAATATATCGCTCATTGCTGCAAATAAGAGAATATGTACCGAATAGATTTAAAAAAAGAGACAAGAGAACAATAAGAGTAAGTGCTGTGTAATACGTTTCTTTATTATTTCTTCATATGAAGAAATAAAGCTAGACGGCCTATAAGCCGGGTTCTGTCCACTCTTGTTAAAGAGATAGGCGATCATTCCTCTGGGACAGACTTTGCAGCCCGCCTCTCGCAACCAACCCGAACAGCAGGGCCGGACACCCTTAGTCAGTAAAGACTTGCCGTTCCTATTCGGTCTTGCTCCCGGTGGGGTTTACCATGACCGGTTCTGTTGCCAGCCCCGCGGTGCGCTCTTACCGCACCGTTTCACCCTTATCTGCAGCCTTGTGAGGCTTGGCAGACGGTATTGTTTCTGTGGCACTTTCCCTAGGGTTTCCCCCGCCGGCCGTTAACCGGCACCGTTATCCTGTGGAGCCCGGACTTTCCTCTATAGAAGCATGACTGCTTCCATAGCGACCGCCCAGCCGTCTAGCGCGCGTAAACTGCGTTGGAACGCAAAGAAGGTCAACCCTGAGAAGAGGAAATATCGTGCGATTTTTTAAGGGGTAAGAGGATGGAAGCTTCCAGGAGAACCAGCATCTGTCAAAATAGAGTGCTGAGCGCGATCAATTCGTAAAGAAAAGAGCATATCGGCTGCGGGTTTATCGCCTGGGCACCCATGGCCCTGTCGGCCGAGGACTTCCATATGAGGTGTATTGACTGACGCGTCACCATTCACAATAAAAACCAGACAATTGCGTGGAAGTGATGTTAGCCCTTGGTTGGTGATGACCGTACGTAGATGTTCGACAAGGGCCGTATTATCGTACCAGCTCATTTTGCCGAAAGTAAAACGATCATAAGCATTATCAAGCCAGCCGCTCCGGGTGATGACGACCATCAAAAGGAAAACGGGCACAACGACAATTAAGCGCCGGATGAGGTGCTGTTTTAATGAACGTGGTTTACGAAGTTGCTTTAAAAAAGCAAAGCGAGAAGGGCGTTGTTCAGTCAAGTAAAACAGATCCTTACAAAGCATAGCGCGAATAAAGGGCATGACGTGCAGCCCTCAAAGTATCTTTAAGAGCTGCACGTTTTAGATCGAGCGTTAATCCGCCATATCTTCATGCCACTGATCACCGGTTTGAGCAGTGAATTGACGTGCTTGCTCTGGGCCGTAGGTGCCCGCAGCATAATGCTCCATCGGAGCCTTATCAGCAGCCCAAGCATTGAGTGTTGGCTCTACCCAAGCCCATGCGGCTTCAACCTCATCACGACGGATGAAGAGGGCTGGATAGCCGCGTACGGCATCAAGCATTAGGCGCTCGTAGGAATCGGGGATAAGCGAACCGTCAGCAGGGGCAAAGCGACCATCTAAAGCGGTGCGCTGTAAGCCAAAGCCTGCAGCAGAAGGATTTTTAACATTGATGGACAGGCCAAACCCTTCATTAGGCTGCAAACGAATGACAAGCCGATCAGCGCCCGGCGTTCCGCCGAAGAGTTTGGATGTACCTTCTTTAAACGTCACAACGACTTCACTGAGCTTATGGGCAGAGCGTTTGGCTGTACGGATATAGAAGGGTGTGTTTTTCCAACGAGGTGTATCTACATACGCACGCATAGCCGCGTAGGTCTCTGTGTGACTTTCTTCGCCCAGCTCTTCGAGATAGCCTGGCACTTTTTCGCCATTGAGCGTGCCTTGCACGTATTGAGCACGCACAGTTTCTGCGCTGACAGCCTCCTCTGGGATGGGGCGTAGCGCTTTAAGGACGTTCACTTTTGCGTCACGGATGGCATCGGCTTCCAGCGAAGAAGGCGCTTCCATGGCGCAAAGGCTGAGAACCTGCAGGAGGTGGTTTTGGATCATGTCACGCAAAGCGCCAGACGTATCGTAATAAGCGGCACGCCCTTCTACGCCGACTGTCTCTGCTGCGGTGATCTGAATGCTCTTAATATACTCGCCAGACCAAACAGCTTGGAGAAGCGGGTTGGCAAAACGCAGTGCGATAATATCCTGCACCGTTTCTTTGCCTAAATAATGGTCGATGCGGAAAATTTGCCCTTCTTCAAAGAAGCGGCTGACACCGTCATTAATAGCACGAGCTGTTTCACTATTTGTGCCAATAGGCTTCTCAAGCACAACGCGGGACTGCTTGGTAATGAGGCCATGGGCGTGAAGATTTTCACTGATGGCTTCAAAAAGCTGTGGAGCGGTTGAGTAATAGAAAACGCGGATACGGTCATCCGGAGATTGAGCAAGAATCTCTTTTAGGCCACCCCAGTTGCTCTCATATTTCGTACTATCAATCGCGATGTACTGAATCTTTTTTAGAAAACGCTCAATGAGATCAGCATCTTTATGGGCGTCGGGGAGGAAGCGATTGAGGGCTTCGCGCGCACGCTGCCGGTATTCCTCATTATCAAGTTTAGAGCGGGCTGAACCGATAATACGTGCTTCTTCAGGAACATGACCAACGCGAAGCTGGTTATAAAGGGCGGGAATAAGCTTACGCATCATGAGGTCGCCTGTGGCGCCAAAGATGATGTAATCAAATGGGGCAGTCTGTTGAGAATCAGACATGGGTGGAAGAGCCTTTCTTATCTAGACGCTTTTGAGGAATGCAGGCACGCAAGTGTGCTTTGAAAAGCGGTTCCTTATGGTTCCTCTTAGTTCCGTCCTGTTGGGTCATATGTCAAGGTGGAACCTGACATTCTAAGAGATGTAAGGAAGGATCAAAAACAGGTTGGAGACCCTTCGCCTATTTAGCATGATAAAGGGCGCAATACAGCCCATGAGGGACAATCAAACATTGACCATTTCTCTTGCGCAGGATAAGCCGCGCGATAGGATTGAAGGTAGCATGCGGAGAAAAGCTCATGGATATCGGTAACGGACCAGAAGGAAGCGCAACAGGGGGGATTGCTGCAGATCGGTTGCGCTCCATTATTGAACGTGTGGAACGTCTTGAAGAAGAGCGTAAGGCGCTTGGCAGCGATATCCGTGATATTTTTGCAGAAGCAAAATCAGCGGGTTTTGACGTAAAGGTCGTTAAGCAAATTATTAAATTGCGCAAGCAAGAGCCTGCCGAGGTAGAAGAGCAGGAGACCCTTCTCGATATTTATCGTCGCGCGTTAGGTATGTAAGCTCTCCTTCATTCAAGAATGGGGTGATAGAAGCGGCACATGCGTTTGTGCCGCTTTTTTTATGAACATTAGGGCTAAGCGGGAACGCCTTCCTTGAAAATATGCTGAAGTGTTTGGCTGAAAAGTTCGACCAAAGGTGAGGTCGTTTCGCGCCGCAATCCGATCGCAATGGTTGCGTAGGGGGCGGGTTCGTCAATCTTATGGAAGGTAACACCACCAGTGTGCAGTTGGTGAAGGGACTGAGGTACGACGGAAATCCCTAAACCCGCCGCAACAAGGGGGATGGTGCCGGCAATTTGTGGTGCTTGCTGACCAAGAGGTGGCGTAATGCCGGCATTTTGATAGGCGGCAAGGATAGCATCATAAAAGCCAGGCCCGAGTTCTCGCGGAAAAATGATAAGAGGTTCATTGGCGAGCTGTTGCAGGTGAAGTCGTGCACTGTGGGTGAAGCGGTGCCCTTTTGGAAGGGCTATAAGCGTTGGTTCATCAAGGAGCGGGATCACTTGTACGTTATCTGGGTCGCTCACAGGTGGGCGTAAAATAGCAATGTCGATACGATGAGCACGCAGAGCTTCACATAAAGCGGGTGTGTTGCTTTCTTCTAGCGATAACGTGACATCTGGAGCAATGCTGCGGAAATGGCGGATTGCGAAGGGCATCGCTGGTAGGAGAGGAACGGCGCCGGCAAGACCAATGCGCAGATGGCCTTTCTCCCCGCGAGCAAGTCCGTGGGCCTGTGCGATAAATTGCTGACGGAGGTCGAGAATCAGCCGAGCATGAGGGAGAAGCGCTTGCCCTTCTTCTGTGAGGGTTACTCCGCGGGTTTGGCGGCGGAAAAGAGAGACGCCCAAGGTTGCCTCTAGCCGTTTAAGTTGCTGGCTCAGCGGTGGTTGTTCAATGCCGAGCCGCTCAGCTGCGCGTGTGATGCTTCCCGTCTCAGCGACGGCGACGAAATAGCGAAAGTGACGTATATCCATAATCCATATATAGGATATATACCCCTAGCCGTAAGTATATATTTGCAGTTAATCCTTTGTGGTTCTAATGTGTTCCTCGTTAAACGTAACAGGGGGCCATATGACTCAACGTTCAGGTAAAGACGCTTCATCGGCAATACGGCCTAACCGTCTTTTCCAGACCTCGACCATGGCAGCATTGCTTGATGCTGTTTATGATGGTGAGATGACCATGGACGAATTGCTGGAACACGGTGATTTCGGTCTGGGCACCTTTAATGCGCTTGATGGCGAGATGATCGTCACAGGTCGTGAGGTGCGTCAATTCCGCTCTGAGGGAATTGCCTCAGATGTACCAAGTGATCTTAAAACACCTTTTGCCTGTGTTACTCATTTTGAACCCGAGCAAACCATTACAATTGACCAGCCGCTAGGCAAAGCAGAGTTCGAAGCGCTGGTGAATAAGATGCTTGATAACCCAAATTTATTTGGTGCTGTTCGCTTTACGGGTGAGTTTGAGAAGGTCGATACGCGCACAGTGTTCTGTCAGTGCCGTCCTTATCCAGGGATGCTTGAGGTTGTGGCCAAACAGCCTACCTTCACGATGAATAATATCAGCGGTATGATGCTAGGGTTCCGGACCCCACCTTACATGCAGGGTATTAATGTTGCTGGGTATCATCTGCATGTGCTGAGTGATGACCGCAAGCATGGTGGCCATGTCACAGACTACCGCGTGCTACGTGGCAAGCTGGAGGTGGCTCGTATCTCTGACCTAGAGATTGCACTGCCGCGGCACAAAGAGTTTGCAGAGGCTGATCTCCTTCCAGCTGGTTTGAGCGAAGCTATTCATACAGCTGAAGGCGGTTGAGGCTAATCTCTTTCGTTTAATCGCGTTTTCTGGCCTGCGGCACCTTTGGGGAATTTCGCAGGTCGCTTTGCAGGATTTAAAACATGACCCAGAAAAAAGCAGAGGGGGAAACCCCTTGTGCCGCGGAACTGATCGTTCGCAATCTAGAAGCACATGGTGTTAAGCACGTTTTTGGTATTCCAGGGGCGAAGATTGACCGTCTTTTTGAGGCGTTAGAAGATTCATCTATTGAGACGGTTGTAACGCGTCATGAGCAGAACGCTGCTTTTATTGCAGGCGGACTAGGGCGTATCACCGGTAAGGCTGGCGTGGCTATTGCGACATCCGGGCCAGGGGTTTCCAACCTGACGACAGGTCTCGCAACAGCAACATCAGAAGCTGATCCAATGCTTGCTATTGGTGGCGCTGTTGGACGTGCTGACCTCGTGAAGCTGACCCATCAGAGCATGGATACAGTGAGCATGCTGCGTCCGGTCACGAAATATAGTGCTGAAATCGGTGGGCCGGCTGCGACATCAGAAATTATCGCTAATGCATTCCGTGCAGCTGAAGGTGGCCGTCCTGGTGGGGCTTTTGTGAGCACGCCGATGGATGTTCTTGGTCTGCCAGCCGATCAAGCTGTCTTGGCGGGTCGTGATACGCCTAAAAACGGTCCTGCTCCTAAAGATGTGATCAAGGAAGCAGCGCGTGCGTTGAAAGCTGCTAAGAAGCCTGTCGTTCTGCTAGGAATGATGGCGAGCACACCCGAAAATGCCGCGGCTGTATGCGAGTTTGTTAAGAAAACTGGCGTCGCTGTCGTAGGGTGCTATCAGGCAGCAGGAGCAATCTCTCGCGATCTTCTTCCTCAGTTCGGTGGGCGTATTGGCCTGTTCCGTAACCAGCATGGTGACCATCTTCTGCATGAAGCTGATTTGGTGGTGACCATTGGATATAACCCTATTGAGTATGATCCACAGCTGTGGAACCTCAAGAAGGATCGTCCGCTTATCAATATTGATGTGATCCCTGCATTGCTGGACAATGCCTTCAATCCATCTGTTGAGCTAGTTGGTGGGATCTCGGACACAGTTTCTGAACTGACAGAGGAAGTCGGTGCGCTGAACCCTGCTGCTGAGTTGACGAGAATTCTAGAAGCTTATCGCTCAACGCAAAAGGCTGCCTTTGCGAATGCACGCAGCACGTGTCAGGGCATGTTGCATCCGTTGGAAGTGGTGAAGTCACTTCAGCCATTTGTGGATCAAGACGTGACCTTGTGCTTCGATATGGGGTCTTTCCATATCTGGCTGGCACGTTATCTGCATGCGTTCCGCGCGCGTCAGATTCTCATCAGCAATGGTCAGCAGACAATGGGTGTCGGTCTGCCATGGGGTATGGCTGCAAGCTTGGTGAACCCATCCCAGAAGGTTATTTCTGTTTCTGGGGACGGTGGCTTCATGATGTCTTCAATGGATCTGGAAACAGCCGTCCGTCTGAAGAGCAATTTGATCCATCTTGTGTGGGTTGACCATCACTTCAACATGGTGCGCATCCAAGAGCAGAAGAAATATGGTCGTGATGCGGCTGTTGCTTTTGGCCCGATCGACTTTGCAGCTTTTGCACGTTCCTGTGGGGCGAAGGGGCTCAAGGTGAATAGTGTGGAAAGCCTCCATGCTGCTTTGCGTGAAGGTATGGAAACACAAGGGCCGGTCGTTATCGAGATTCCGGTTGATTATGCTGATAATGCCAACCTGATGGCACCATTAGCAGAGTTACGCGGTGAAACGGCCGCTTCAGCCTAAGGGCTACTAAAATCCGTGGGGAGAGGTATCTCTGGCCTTCTCCCCATTGGGCTTATCCCAGCAATTAAATAATGGAAGTGAGGACTTTACGATGACGTAGAGCTGGGGATGTTTGTACCTATGAAGATGTAACGATTTGTTTTTATTTGATATGTGGTGGATGATGAAAATAGGACTTTTTATTCCGTGTTACATAGATGCGTTTTATCCAAAGACAGGGATCGCGACGCTTGAACTGTTGGAGAAGCTTGGGCAAGAGGCCGAGTACCCAATGGATCAAACATGTTGCGGCCAGCCAATGGCTAATTCGGGGTGTAATAAAGATGCCCGTGAAACGGAAGAGCTCTTCGTTCGGAATTTTTCTAAATATGATGTAATTGTCGCGCCATCTGGTAGCTGTGTACATCACATTCGGGATAATTTCGACGCCATTGAGCAGACTGACGCCGTCAAACATATTCGTCAAAATACGTATGAACTCGTGGAGTTCATTCATGATATTTTGAAAGTGCGTGAGTTCCCATGGGCCGAGTTTCCGCACAAAGTTGGGCTTCATAATAGTTGTGGGACTTTGCGCGCATTACGCACGGCGAGTATGTCTGAACGTAATGAGCCGTTTTTCTCCAAACCGATGGATCTTCTCTCTGCTGTGAAGGGAATTGAGTTCGCTAAGCCGAAACGTCCAGATGAATGCTGTGGGTTTGGTGGGACATACTCGGTGACAGAAGAAGCTGTTTCTTCACGGATGGGGCTGGATAAGGTGACGGATCACCATAATGCAGGAGCAGAATATATCGTTTCTGCTGATACGTCATGCATGATGCATCAGCAGGGCTGTGCTGAGCGTAATGGTGTTCCCATTAAATTTATTCATATTGCTGAGATTTTGAATGGAGCCCGGGCATGAGTAATAAACCTGTAAAACATGCTCAAGCGGCTGCTGAATTTCTGGAAGATGATCCGCATCGCCTTTTCCATGATGAGCGTTTGTGGGATATGCGCCAAAAGCGTGACCAGCAAATGCATGGGATGCCGGAATGGCAGGAGCTGCGTGATAGAGCGTCTCGTATTAAAGAGCATACGTTAGCAAATCTTCCGACATATCTGGAGCAGTTTGAAGAAAACGCGCGTCGTAATGGCATTCATGTTCATTGGGCACGGGATGGAGCAGAACATAACCGTATCGTTGCTGAGATTATGGGCAAGCACGGTGCGAAGTCTCTCATCAAAAGTAAATCGATGATCACCGATGAGTGCGAGATGCGAGAGTATCTTGAACCGCGCGGGATTACGGTGACAGAGACGGACCTTGGTGAACGCATTCAGCAACTTGATCATCAGTTGCCGAGCCATGTGGTTGTGCCTGCTGTGCAGAAATTGACTGGCGATGTCGCAAAAATATTCGCTAAGTATTACGGTACGGATCCTAATATTACAGATCCGCATAAACTGGCAGAAGCACAACGCGAGGCTGCACGGCCTGTTCTGCTCAGTGGTGATACGGGAATGACTGGTGGTAACTTCATTGTTGCAGAGACTGGTGGGTTTGTCGTTTGCACCAATGAGGGCAATGCGGATTTGAGTGCTAATCTTCCCAATGTGCATATTGCGACATTAGGGATTGAACGTTTAGTTCCGCGTGTAGAAGACCTTGGCGTGTTTGTACGTCTTTTGTCACGCAGTGCTTTAGGTTCCCCAATTACGCAATATACGACGCATTTCCGTGGCCCCCGTAAGGGCGGTGAGATGCATGTCATCTTGGTAGATAATGGGCGTTCAGACCGTCTTGCAATGCCGCAATTCTGGTCATCATTAAAATGCATTCGCTGTGGTGCGTGCATGAATACGTGTCCAGTCTATCGCCGGTCGGGTGGTCAGTCTTATGGGTCTGTGTATTCAGGGCCGATTGGTGCCATTATTGATCCCACCTTTAATGCTAAAAAATTCAGCACGTTGCCTTTTGCCTCCACGATGAATGGCAGTTGTTCAAATGTTTGCCCGGTTGAGATCAATATTCATGAGCAAATTTACGACTGGCGGCGAGTGCTTGCTGAGAAGCATGACATTCCGTTTGTAAAGCGTGAAATCATGAAAATGGCCGGGCGTCTTTTGGCACAGCCGCGCCTTTATCGCGTGTCTATTGAAGGAACAGAGATTGCGCTTAAAACAATGCCGCGCTTTGTTCTCTATAATTATCTGAACCCATGGGGAAAACATCGCGAACTTCCTCATCCTGTCAAAGAGACCTTCAACAGTTGGTATCGCAAGAACCGTCTGAAGACATCGACCAAGAAGGAGCATGAGTCAGCATGACGGAGGAAGCTATGAGTTCGCGTGATACTATTTTAGATAAGCTGCGTCGGAACCGTATTCCACGAGAAGACGACTATGAGTTGCCCCCAGTAAAGGTCTTGGGGGATTTAGATAAATCTATTGAGCGCTTTGAAAAGAGCTTACAGCTTATGGGGGGCGAGGTTCTTCCACAAAAGGCTGGCCAAACTATTGAAGACGTGGTGCGTGCCCGTTTCCCAAACACGACGTCAATCTGTAGCGCTGTGCCAGAGGTTGAAGGGACGTTGAAAATTACGGACCTAAAAACTCATGAGCAGTCCAATGAGGTTGATGTCATGGTGGTAAGATCCCCATTTGGCATTGCTGAAATGGGGTCTATCTTCCTGAGTGAGGTAGAGCTTTTTGATCATTTAGCCGATGTGCATCTTGCGCAGCATTTAGTTGTGCTTCTCTCACGTGAGGAGCTTACGGCGAATATGCATACGGCGTATCAAGAGCGTTCTGAGTTCAAAACGGCCTTTTATGGTGTGTTGATGAGTGGTCCATCAGCAACGGCAGATATTCAAGGTGTTTTGATCCGCGGAGCACAAGGTGTACGCACTTTATCCCTTATTTGGACTTCATAGGTGTTTCCAGCGCTAAATTATTGCGGTGGATCATAACGCTATGACGTTGTTGGGTGTCTTGGTCATCGCTCTCTGTTGAGCGATGACCAAGCATCGCGCGTGATTGTTCGTCATTGTAATCAATCACCCCATAGCCGATGGTCTCTCCATTACTAAGGGTGAGAGCGACGACAGCGCCGTCGTCGAAGTGCCCTTCAATATGAGTAACGCCTGCAGAAAGTACAGAGGCACCATGCTGGAGAGCATCTACAGCGCCCTTATCAAGGCTCACACTGCCTTCTGGGCGGAGTGTGCTGGCAATCCAACGTTTCCGTGCAGAGCCGCAATCAGGTTGCGCAAGAAAGCGCGTATGTAAGGCGCCGTTTTGCAGGGCAGAGAGGGGATGAAAACGTTCCCCTTTAGTAATGATCATGTCACAATCTGCACGTGTGGCGATTTGAGCAGCTTGTAATTTTGTGCGCATTCCTCCAGAGGAAAAGGCAGAAGGGGCATCACCGCCTGCTGCCATAATATCATCGGTGATATGCTCTACAATAGAGATGTGTTTCGCTTCGGGGTTTGTGCGTGGGTCAGCGCTATAAAGACCATCAATATCAGAAAAGAGAATAAGAGTTTTGGCATTTAGCATTTGGGCAATGCGTGCTGCGAGACGGTCATTGTCTCCAAAGCGAAGTTCTTCTGTCGAGAGCGTGTCATTCTCGTTAATGACTGGGACAGCTCCGAGACTAAGGATCGTATCAATTGTCCTACGGGCATTAAGATGACGTTTGCGGTCTTCAGTATCGTCTGGTGTCAGTAGAACCTGTGCTGCCATCAAACCCCGTTGGGCTAAGGCCTGTTGCCAGGCATTGGCAATGCCGACCTGCCCAATACTTGCGAGAGCTTGCTTCTCGCCGAGTTTTAAGCGCTGGTGCATGTAGTTGGTTTGGTGCCGCGCAAGAGCAACAGCACCGGAGGAAACCACGATGATCTCATAGTCATGCTGGTGGAAGGTATGGATATCTTCGCAGAGGCTATTAAGCCAATCTTGACGGAGGACTCCAGTATCTGGATCTACCAGTAGAGCGCTGCCTATCTTTAGGACGAGGCGCTGTTTCTCTGCGAAGAGTGTCATCCTATTTTTCCTGTTGACGCGCAAGTGTTACGCGGTCTTGAACAAAGCGTAAAAGCTCAGGTAGCCCTTCTCGGCTAACACCCGATAAGAGATGCACGTCTTGCCCAGAGACTTGGGCTAGGGCGGCTTTTCGTTCTTCGATCTCTTCAGGCAAGAGCGCGTCACATTTATTCATGACGAGAACCTCGGGTTTAGCGGCGAGGGTGTCATTATAAGCGTGAAGCTCGCGACGGATCAGCTTCCAGTTCTCTGCGAGGTTTTCATCTGTGCCATCAACAAGATGGATGAGAAGTGCGCAGCGCTCTACATGACCTAAAAAGCGATCGCCCAGCCCTGTACCTTCACTAGCGCCTTCAATGAGCCCAGGAATGTCAGCAATCACGAATTCATCCACGGCATTAAGCCGCACAACACCAAGTTGCGGATGAAGGGTGGTGAAGGGATAATCTGCAATCTTAGGACGCGCCCGTGAGGCGACGGAGAGGAGGGTAGACTTTCCTGCATTAGGAAGACCGACAAGCCCAACGTCTGCAATGAGTTTTAGGCGTAACCAGATCCAACGTTCTTCCCCGGGATAGCCAGAATCGGCGCGGCGAGGGGCACGGTTGGTGCTGCTTTTATAATGGGCATTGCCAAGCCCGCCATTGCCACCTTGGCATAGAAGAACGGTTTTCCCGTCCTCATTGAGGTCTGCTAAAAGTGTTTCACGGTCATCGGCAATGATTTGTGTCCCAATAGGAACATCAATAATGATGTCATCAGCACCGGCACCGGTTCGATTAGACCCAGCGCCGTTTCCGCCCTTTCGGGCACGGAAATGCTGTGTGTAACGAAAGTCAATCAGTGTATTCAGATTGCTTACAGCGCGGAAATAGATGTGACCACCACGGCCGCCATCACCACCATCGGGGCCTCCGAACTCAATATATTTTTCACGACGGAAGGCGACAACACCGTCGCCACCATCGCCAGAACGAACGTAAATTTTAGCCTGATCAAGAAACTTCATAACGTATTTTCGCGACAAGAAAGAGGTGTTTTAACAAGAAAAAGGGCCGAACCCCGCAAGGAGCCGGCCCTTTTTCTTACCTATCATCTACCAACGGCAGAGAAAAAGGTTTTTATTCAGCAGCTTCTGCCAAAGCGACGGAAACGTGAACTTTGCCGTTTGTGCGGCGCTGGAAGCGAACGCGACCATCAACGAGGGAGAAGAGGGTATGGTCACGGCCCATGCCTACATTCTCGCCAGGGCAAACTTTCGTGCCACGCTGACGGATGATGATGTTGCCTGCGATGACGCTTTCGCCACCGAATTTCTTCACACCAAGACGACGGCCTTCACTGTCGCGTCCATTACGGCTGGAGCCGCCTGCTTTTTTTTGTGCCATGGTTTGTGTCTCCTTAAAAGGTCAATCAGATTAGGAAGCGCTGATCCCGGTAACACGCAGCACCGTCACAGGCTGACGGTGGCCATTTTTGCGACGGCTGTTCTGACGGCGACGCTTCTTGAAGATAATGACCTTCGGGTTACGGTCTTGTGCAACAACCTCAGCAGTGACAGAAGCCCCTTTAACGGTTGGTGCGCCAATTTCCACGCCCTTATCACCACCAACCATAAGGATGTCAGAGAAGGTCACGGTGCTTCCTGCTTCCGCTTCCAGTTTCTCGACCTTCAGGATGGCGTCTTTTGCGACGCGGTACTGTTTTCCGCCCGTGCGGATGACTGCAAACATGCAAAACTCTCTTTTACGTTACCGAAGCCTTGGCGCCTGCTTTCAAGCAAGGGCCCGCTCGCTTTTTGTCATTGGCCCCTTTCTATATTTCCTCATAGGGAAGAAAATACGGAAAGAACGGGCATTCACTACAGGGTTTGTGCAGGTCTCGTCAACTAGAAAGCACTAAAGAAGGCAATTTAGCCCAGCAGGATGAGCTTTTTTGAAGAAAAGCTGTAGGTTCCCCTCTTGCAATGAAAGAAAAATAAGGCCATAAGCCGGCTGTCAGTTTTTGGTTCGACCTTAATATATCCAAAGCTGATGATAATTGATGGAGAGGTGCCAGAGTGGTCGATTGGGGCGGTCTCGAAAACCGTTGTGCGTTTCGGCGTACCGTGGGTTCGAATCCCACCCTCTCCGCCATATTACTACTCCCCACATTTTCCCTTTCTGTTATAAGTTTTCAAGAACGCGATGTGTGAGCCTTTAATGGTGTTCGGTTTGGCTTCAAGAGTGCATTGACAGAGTTGAAATACGCCATTCTGCCCTTCCGACAGGAGCAGGAGAGCATTACGTGAGGCAGGGCTTTCCTACTCTATCGGCTTATATCGGTTGAGGTTGTGGCAATGGATTTGTTGTCGCACTTACAGGTTCTTCCCCCATGAAAGGTTTGCTTTCATCAAGGAAGTTGCGGTTCATGTGAAGTGTATATGCAATCACAACAAGGTAGGCGAGCGCACGAGTGATCTCTAGGTGTGTGATGGTGTCATGGGTCTCGTCTTGTGCATCAAGCGCGCGTAGCCGACGAATGGCCGCGCGCGCTACACGGGCGGCTCGTTCATGGCGCTTCGTTGAATGCTCAATATAATGCAGGACAAGGGCTACGGGGCGGCGTGCACTTTCGGGAAGATATTCGCGGTTCATGAGAGCACGGAGGCGAATAATATTGAGGCCGAGAGTGAGGGTCGCCAATGTTCCTTGAATACAGGCCTCGATCAAAGGTGTTTCGGTAGGGCCTGTATGACGGACTAAACGTGCAAAGCGGTCCGTACTATGGCCAACCCATGCGCTGATATTGGGAGTATGATTAGGGTGGGCGAGGACACGTAGTTCTCTCAACATAGCGCGCCGTAACCGGAAGCGTTCATCTTGGCTGTTAAAAGGAAGAATACTACGGAACACAGATACGCTGACAACAGCCGCCAAAACAGTGGCCAGATTGTCATTATAAAAGGCCATTTCATCCATAACATGGTGGTTTTGCAGGCCCAGCATGGAAGGCATAAGCAAACCATAGGCGGAGGCAGCACCGGCGGTGGAGGGGTTGGCTTTTGCTAAACCGCCGAGCATCATCGCTCCGCCGATAATGAGCATCAAGGGTTCGTAGGTTTTAACCATTGGCATGAGAACAATGACTAAAATCCACGCGACGCACCAAGCCGCTACTGTGCCTTTGAGGAAGTTTGTTGTGCCCAAGACGGGATTCTCACGCGTAGCGTAAAGACCGCATATTAAGGATGTTAGACCGATAAAATGAAGTCCTTGGGGCCAAGCCGTGACTTCGTAGATTAGCGACGTAACAAGCACGGCTAGAGCGCCACGAATACCATTATAAATAGCAAGCTTGGTGTCACGATGGGCATGGCGTTGAAATTGGAAATGATCTCCACGCACACTATGTGTGCTGGCGTGATATTCTGAAACAGCTTGTTCTAAATCCCCAAGAAGCTCACCCAAAGAAATGAAGAGAATGCGCTCATCAAGTTCAGAGCGTGAAAAGATAGCGTCGTCATTGGCTGTGAGAAGATCAACTTCAGGGCTGTTTAGCTGAGAGTGATTATCTATTTTTTTATAGGTGACAAGGCGGTGGGGAGCGGCATATTGGCGGCAAATATCGCGTATATGTTGAAGGTCAGCTAGAAGATCGGGAACTTCGCTTTCTCTTGCGAGGCGTTCTGGAAAAGCTTTTAAGAAAACTAAGATTTCCTCAGAAATGGTTTCAAAATCTTGATGCTGATGAGAGAGAAGTTGCAAGCGCGTGGCGAGGCCAAAACCACGTGATAGCAGCGTGGAGACAGCAGCCAGAGCTGCACGTGCATGATCCCCTTCATGGCCATGAGCACCCATTTCCATTTCAGCAAATTCAATTTGGTCATTCATCTGTAGAATGGTTCCGAATTGTTTGCGGGCGGCTGTGAGAGCCCCGCGCTCTTGGCCTAAAATATTGCTTAATGTTTGAGAGATAAGCGTAAGAGCAGCTTGTAGTTTTGTGCGAACCTGTAAATGAGCGAGGCGTTCTAAATTAAAAGAAAAAAGAAATGCGACGAAGGTCTCACATAGCACGCCTAAAACGATGTAACTGCTTCGGGAAACCGCATAGGTGAAAACATTATTGCCGTCCGGTGCCGCATCCATACAGACGATGGAGCATGTATAGCCTGCGAGGACGAGTGCGTAGGAGCGGAAGTTACTTACAAACGTTGCGAGGCCACTGCAAACGCCAATCCATAGTGCGATGAGAGGGAAAAAGAGCCAAGGGGCTTGGGGGGAAATGCCCATGAATACCAAAGCAGCGCAGGCCCCAATAAGTGTGCCAATAATACGCCAACGGGCTTTGGAAAGACTTTCCCCGCGTGTAAGTTGAGCAACAGACCACACCGTCATAGCTGCCCAAGCAGGGCTATCGAGCTCCATGAGGAAGGCAAGGCCTAAAGCAAGGCAAGCGGCAAGCGTTGTGCGTAAGGCAAAGATAAAGCCCGCGGGAGATGGCGCGTAAATCCACGAGAGGAATGGCTTTTTGGAAGGAATCGTCCGTGCGGCAGAGGACGACGTTGATTGGAGGGATGGATCACTTTTCCTCATAAGCGCCGCGAGGTTACCTTTTTAAAACAATCGTCAGAGAGCAGAAAGAGCTAACCTTAAATCATTTACAAATTTTATATAGTCTCCTTGGCGTTTTTGTTCATCGGGCTGTCGAAGAAGTGATGAAGGGTGAACGGTGACAAGGCCTGTTGTACCGTCTGGCAACGTAAAAAGACGAGAGCGTTCACGAGTGACTTTTACAGGTCGCCCTAATAGGGCTGAGGCACCGGTAACGCCCAGCATGACTGTAACATGGTGGTGTAGAAGACGTCGTTCAGCAGTAATCCACGGCGAACAGGCTTGAATATGCTGGGATTCGGGTTTTTGGTGAATTCGTCGGTCACCACGTTGAATAAAATTAAAATGTTTGACGGCGTTGCTGATCCAATAGCGGGAGCGTTCCCCGCCAGCTTCTTGGAGAGCCCGGTCAAAAAGCTGTCCTGCGGGGCCGACAAAGGGACGACCACGGCGGTCTTCTTGGTCTCCTGGTTGTTCCCCAACAAAAAGAATTTTAGCGTCAGGGTTCCCTTCGCCAAAAACTGTTCGCAGAGCGGGTCGGCATAAGGGGCATAGGGCACAATCAACAGAATAGGCCCGTAATGTTTCAAGGGAAGGGGCTTTTTCAATAAAAGAGGGTGTGGGTGTAATTGTCAGAGGGAAAATGGCCTTCCAATAGGCACTCTTATAAACAGGCTGTGCCGTGGAGCGCGCATGGGTAAGGAGTTGTGCGTCGTCAGCGAGGCACTCGGCTTCTATCGCTGCGGTGCTGAAAAAAAGCTGACCGTTTTCATAGAGTAAAAGGCGTCCCTCTGTGTGGATAAGCCATGGAGCTGCACGTAGGGAGATTAAAGCGGGTGCCTGGCTGTCAAGGAGTGAAGGAGATACGTGAATCCGGCATATTTTTATGTTGTCGCTGCATGAAGGTGGCAGAATTTGACGAAGGGCTATTGCGGCACGGCGTGTTTCATGGGCGAGTGCAACAAGATCTTTCCATAATGTTGTGTCGGTAAAGGAGGGGCAACCGCCGCGTATATGCTCTAATAATCGGTAGAGCAACGAAAAGCGCTCGGGATGGCCTGAGGCAATGACAGCTGGAATGAGATCCTGTACGGGGCGGGGAAGACGTAAAGGGGACGGAGATTCAGGGAGTTTACGTGTTAAAGCAGGGGCTTTTTCTGATCCGGTTGGAATGTCATCCCAGTAAATACTCTCAGAAGCAATATATTGATGAAGTAAGGACCGGGCCCATGCGCGCCATCCTATAAAATCGCTTTCAGTTATTAGTTCGACATGTTCCATATTGTATGAGCCTTAGTGAAAAAGATAAATAGAATATTATAAGGGCATGTGAGGTTGCACATTGGAGTGTTGCGGCACTATATCCCTACTGTAAGAGTTAATCTTAAGATATTAGAAGGCTATTCTATGACAGATCAAACAGATCTTGAAGAGAAGAAGGAGAAAGAACTCCTTCTCAAGTTAACGGCGGAGATTACGATCGCCAAACTCTCTAGTTCTTTGGTAGAGCCTGAGGCCCTGCCTGACTTGATACGTAGTGTGTATACGGCACTTGCGGGGCAGGATGCTCAGGGGAAAAAGGCTGCAAATATGGCAGCGCGGCAACAGCCAGCGGTGCCTATAAAAAAGTCAATCTTCCCAGATTATATCGTCTGTCTTGAAGATGGCAAAAAGCTCAAGATGCTCAAGCGCCATCTGAAGAGCAATTATGATCTAACTCCTGACCAGTACCGTGAGAAATGGGGTCTCCCCTCTGATTACCCATTAGTGGCTCCGAGCTATGCTGAACGTCGTTCTGCTTTGGCACGTAATATTGGTTTGGGGCGTAATATTGGCTCTACTTCAGATGAGCGTCGCGGTGCAGGCGCTTCTAAAGGAAAAAATAAGAAGTCTTAAAATATAATTTCATTAAGAGGGCATGTTTTTCTAATATTCCCTCTTAGTGATAAAAATATTTATTTTCTTGACGTCTCATCCCCCGACTGTAACTCTGAAGAGAGTAGAAAAGAAGTGAGGGGAAAGACTCATGACGCGGTCTGAGTTTGTTGCTCTATTAAGCAAGCATTTTCCAGAGCGTGAGTTGCAGGATGTCGATGCGGCCGTGCACCATGTCTTTGATCATATGACACAAGGTTTAGCAGAAGGGCGACGTGTAGAACTGCGTGGCCTTGGCAGCTTTGGTACAAGACAGCATACAGCCCATACGGGGCGTAACCCCCGTACGGGTGAAACCGTTGCGGTGCGAGAGAAGAAAGTGCCGTATTTCCGTGCTGGGAAGGAATTACGCGAACGCGTTAATCATGCGAAGCATGGAAAGGATCCGCACTGTGGGTAGGGCTATCTTTCCCTGTGCGTGCAGCACTGAGTTCTTCTAACAAGAAATCACGGAAAACGGAGATCCTTTTGGAGCTGCGTAGCTCTTCAGGATAGACAAAGAAGGCCTCAGCAAGAGGGCTATGTATGTCCGGCAGGATTCGTACGAGGTTTGGATGGGCTGAAGCCGTATAAAACGGCAATGTTCCAATTCCATTCCCTGCGGCGATCGCTTTGCCAATAGCCGCCACATTATTAATGGCAAGGCTTACTTTGGGCTGAGGAAAGATTTTTTCCTTAACGAGGCGTGTCATCAGCCAATTGATATTGGGTAAGGGAAGGTGCCAGCCTGCAAAACCGATGAGTTTATGCTGAGCAAGCTCCTTAAGAGAGCGTGGCGTTCCATGCTGCTCCAGATATTCACGGCTAGCGTAAATAGGCATATGAAAGCTTGCGAGATGTCGCTGGATGAGGTCTGGTTGTGTTGGGGGATGCAGCCGGATAGCCACGTCCGCTTCGCGCATGCTCAAATCAAGGTCTGAATCCTCCAACAGAAGACATACCTCTACATTAGGGTGCTGCTCCATGAAGCGGTGTAGCCGAGGAGAGAGCCATGATAGGCCGAGACCCGTTGTCGTTGTTACGGTAATTTTACCAGCGGCTTTTTCGCGGTTTTCACTCAAAAATGCCTGCGTTAGCGCAAGCTTAGAAAAGACTTCCTTCGCCGTATGGTGGAGGACTTCACCCTGTTCAGTCAGGATGAGCCCGCGCGCATGGCGGTGGAAGAGAGGGACGCCAAGAACCTCTTCTAAGGCGGAAATCTGTCGAGAAACAGCTGATTGGCTTAGATTAAGGCGATCCCCAGCGTGGGTGAATGAACCGGCCTCAGCAACTGTGTGGAAGATGCGGAGCTTGTCCCAGTCCATCTTTTGATTCCCGTATGGCCCTTCGGAATGGTCATGATCCGTTTTGTTCATTGGTAAACCCCGCACGCCACATAATATTTAGTAAATTTTGGAGAAAGTCTCCGAAATGACGTGAAGGGTCAAGGGCCAAAGCGAGAGTTATGTATTTTTATCTCATTTATCCAGCATGTTTTTGCTCTTCAATGTAACGTTCTGCTTCCAAAGCGGCCATGCATCCTGTTCCGGCAGCGGTCACGGCTTGCCGATAAATTTTGTCTTGGATATCTCCTGCAGCGAAGACTCCAGGCACAGAGGTTTGAGCCGTACCGGGCTGGGTTATGATATAGCCCCCATCATCACATTCAACTTCATGGCGGAACGGCCCAATGCTGGGGCTGTGGCCAATAGCAACAAAGACACCGTCCACAGCGAGCCTTTCTTTAACGGCATGATCACGAGGATCACGGAGATCCAATCCTACAACGACTTCTGGCGTCCCTTCACCGAGGATTTCTTGAACTTCACGATTCCAATGGACAGTAATTTTAGGGTGTGCGCTTAAGCGTTTTTGTAAAATACGCTCCGCTCTTAGGCTGTCACGGCGATGGATGAGATGTACTTTGCTTGCGTGATGCGTGAGATAGAGGGCTTCCTCAACGGCCGTATTACCACCGCCAATCACAGCGACTTCTTTGCCACGGTAGAAAAAGCCATCACAGGTCGCGCAGGCTGACACGCCGCCCCCTTGGAGTCGTTTTTCCGATGGAATATTAAGCCACTTAGCCTGTGCGCCTGTTGCAATCACAACAGTGCGAGCGCGGAATTGGTCTCCTGAATCGCCAGCAAGATGAAAATAACCATCTTCTTGGGGGCCGTTTTTCAAGGATGCTTCCGTGATAATATCAAACTGGAAGCGTGTGCCTACATGTTCTGCTTGAAGGCGCATTTGTTCCATAAGCCACGGGCCTTGAACGGGATTTGCAAAGCCGGGAAAGTTTTCAATTTCATCGGTGATGGTAAGCTGGCCGCCTGGTTGCATCCCTGTTACGATAAGAGGTGTTAAGCCTGCGCGGGCGGCATAAATGGCAGCTGTATACCCTGCAGGGCCAGCACCAACGATGAGCATATCGGTCACATGAGTGTCGGACATAAGATAAGATGTGCTTCCATCTAACGAGGCGTTATAGAGACAACGTGCGCAATCAAGAAAAGCAGCGTTAACAGGACACATGGCGTTATTCTTGGCGAAGTGCAAGGAGGTCTTTGCACACGTTGCGTAGGGTCGTATAAGATAGCAGGGGAGTTGTCCCTCGTCCTATCGTCCATCTCGATTATTGTGAAAGTTCCACCTTATCTCATGAAAGCAGTTGATCTAGATGTCATAGACCATCGAATTCTTGCTGAGCTGCAGCAAAATGGCCGTATGACGAACGTGGAACTGGCCCGAAGGGTGGGGATTTCTGCCCCTCCTTGCCTGCGGCGTGTACGTAGGCTGGAGGAGCTGGGCATTATTCAGGGATATCATGCCAATATAGCTGCGGTTACGCTTGGATGGTCGATTAGTTTTTACGTGTTGGTTGGTTTGGATAGTCAGAAGAGCAGTGTGTTAGAAGGGTTCGAGACCCATGTTGCTCAATGGCCTGAAACACGTGAGTGCCATATGATTCGAGGAGGGGAAGACTTCCTCTTACGGGTGATGGCCCGTGATGCGGGTCATCAAAACCGTCTAACGCGCGATTTGATCGAAGTTCCCCATGTGGTGCGCGTACAAACATTTCAAACGATCCGAACAAGCTGTGATCGTGCGGGTGTTCCCCTCTAAGGGAAATGAGCGTCATCCGTTCTGTTAGAACAGAGCCTACACTCTGGTGCGTCATTGGGGCTTCTGTAGCTCTGAGGGCTCTATTGGCAGGGCTTTTACCTCTTACACCTGATGAAGCTTATTATTGGGTATGGTCGCGCCACCTTCAAGCAAGTTATCTAGACCATCCCTTCATGGTCGCATGGTGGATTCGTCTAGGCACTGACCTGCTTGGTCCTTCAGTCATGGGCGTGCGGATAGTCGGCGTTTTTGCGTCAGCAGGGGCTTCGCTTGCATTGATTTCTGCGGGGCGGTGTTTGTGGCCACAGAAGCCTCAAGCTGGTTTGCGGGCGGCCTGCTTGCTCAATGTCACACTTCTCTTTGGTGTTGGGATGGCGAGCATGACGCCTGACACCCCCTTAATGTTCTTTAGCGCATTAACATTATGGGCTTTGAGTCATGCTCTTTATGCGTCTCAAGGTAATCGGCAGCTTTTTTGGTGGGGGCTTGTAGGAGGCTGCCTTGGTTTGGCGGGAGATTCAAAATATACGGCGCTGTTTCTTGCTTTAGGTATTGCAGGCTTTGTTCTGTGTAGCTCCAGACGGCTTTGGTGTCGCTTAGGCCCTTGGGTGAGCGCAGGCACTGCAGGGCTTATGGTAATGCCAGTTCTGTGGTGGAACGCGACTCATCATTGGGCCAGTTTTGCCAAGCAGGGTGGGCGCGCTGGTGTGTGGCATCCAGCGCGTGCCTTAGACTTTTTAGGCGAGCTGTTAGCCGGGCAAATAGGATTGGCAACGCCGCTTGTTTTTCTGTGTATTTGTATAGGTCTATGGCGGCTTTGGCAGAGCAAGCAAGTGAGTGTGCTTTTATGGTGCCTTATCCCTGGAGGATTGATTTTCATCGCCCATGCGTGTGGTGATCGTGTGCAGGCGAATTGGCCGAGCGTGCTCTACCCAGCTCTTGCTTTGGTAGGGGGGGGTGCAGGGCGTTATTGGAAAAGCGCCGTGGTGAGCAGTGCGTTTTTGTGTGTAGCGGTTACGTTCCAGGCATTATGGGAGCCATTGCCCCTCGCAGCACATTGGAATCCGATATTGAGGCAAACAGCAGGATGGAACCGTTTAGCCGATTATTTAGAAAAGAGAGCACAGGAACAAGGAGCACAAGCGCTTGTGTTCGAGGATTATGCTTTAGCGTCCATTATGGCTTATTATCATCCTGAGCGTACCATCATTATCGGGCAAGATGTCCGTTGGTCTTACCTTGGAGGGCTTTCACGTCGAACGATGGATCATGTGCTTATTGTCAGGGATGTAGGCTATGTTTTCTCAGGGAAAGATATAGTCATCCGCTCTACGCAGCGCGGTGCGCGGGTGAGAGGGTATCATGTGCAATACAGCGAGCATGTAACGGGAGCTTTGCTACCTTGAGACTCTTTTTTATACGCACATAAGATACGAAAAAGCCGCCTCTACGGCGGCTCTCTCATCCGTAATAGCGGGAGGCATTTTTTAGAAGCCTTCACGCTCCAGGCGCTTACGCTCCATCTTACGAGCGCGGCGAACAGCCTCAGCTACTTCGCGCGCACGGCGCTCAGAAGGCTTTTCAAAGTGACGGCGGAGCTTCATCTCACGGAAAACGCCTTCACGTTGCATCTTTTTCTTGAGCGCTTTGAGCGCCTGGTCAACATTGTTGTCACGAACGAGAACCTGCACGGTATCGTCATCTCCTTTAGGGGTCTGTTTTCTTTGCGAGACAATACGAGCGAACCCGCCTTGTTGCAAGGAAGAAATCCGAGTTGTCGGTGTCGGTCGGACTACCACACTCTTGATAGAGAGACAATACTCTCTATTCGTGCCTTCTTTAGTGTTAAAGATAGAGAAAAGGGGAGGAAATGACATGGCACTGCATTTCTCAAAAGGCACATCTGCAGCAGAAGCGCATCTTTATTTGCGAGAAGCACCGATGCGCCAAACATTTGAAGCTTTTATGCTCGCATGGCGCGTTTTAACAGAGGCATGCGAGCCGGTTTTGGCGGAATATGGCTTGGGGCGTGCGCATCACCGTATTCTTTTTTTTGTGGGTTCCTATACGGATATTACACCAAGTATTTTGCTGAAACGGCTGGGGATAACCAAGCAATCGCTTGGCCGTGCTTTGGGGGAACTCAAGGCGCAAAATTTACTGGAACAAGTGAACGATAAGCAAGACCGACGCCGGAAACCTATTCGGCTAACCGCTAAGGGACGAGATGTTGAATCGCGTCTTTTTGCTTCTGTGCGGGCGGTTATGACACAGTCCTATCGTCATGTAGATGGATCACAGGTTGAAGGGTTTAGGTCCGTGTTGGCGGCATTAATGTCTGTGGAAGATGAGAAAAGCCCTCATCAACAGGCAGGGGAGGCGCAGAGCTTATGACAATGCTTTGCGGTTTTCTGCGCTGCCTGTTCTTGTGAGGGATTCCATTATTGCATCGTGTTGCCTACGCCACCTTGGCCGGTGCCCTGACCACTCATAGGGCCACCCATGCCGCCGCCGCCCATACCGCCACCGAATGTGCTGCCCATGCTGCTCATAGGGTTGTAACGGCCGACATTGCCTAACAGTTCTTGGATAACAGAAATCTGCGTGCCCGGAGTTGGTGTTTTATCGTTTACCATGCGGACAGGAATCGCATCGCGGCGGCCTAGAATAGACATTTTCCTCAGCACACCTCTATTATCAAAGTTCAAAACGAGAACTTGTTGCTTGTCCACGGCCGGATGGCTGAGAGGCACCAAGTCCTTCGTCATGGAAACATAAATCCAGGTATTGTCATTAAATGTCGCATGGGTTGTTGGAGATCCCAGCGTGCTAAGAGCGTCAGATTGCGTGCTCGTATTCGGGGTTAGCTGGCTATAATCCTCTTTATCAATGAGGGCCCCACGGGGAATAGGGGGTGCACATCCAGACAGGAGCAGAGCACTTCCAGCAAGTATTCCAGCCCAGCTCCGGCGTGACAAACCAGCGCGACGCAAGTGGCGAAGAACGTGAAGACGACGTTGTGGGCGAAGAACAGAAAATGCACTAGTCATGGATGGCGTGGTGTCCTGATGGTATTATGAGGGCATGCCGACAGTTTTCCGGTGCCTCAGAGAAGTCTCGCTGTCAATCTTTTTCATTGCACCATAACGATGAGTATCGCAGACAAGGCGCACGTTTCTTTTGCCTGAAGTTGTAAGGTTAGCAAAGACATGACACCTAAAGATAGTTCTTCTTTTTCTTCAGAACAGCATTCCTCTATTGTCAGGCCTGAATTTTCACACCGCATTCCGTTGGGGAAAATTGGGCATGACCTGCGAGTGAATGTTTCTGCCCCTTCTCAGGCACGTGAAAAACTCTGCCATCGTTTTGGACTGTTAGGGTTGGAGCAATTAGACGGGCAATTTAGCCTCTCTCGTGGGGAAGAAAAACATGTCAGAGCAGAAGGAGAGATAAGGGCTAAAGCGACACAGGCATGTGTTATTACAGGCGAGCCCATAGATGAAGAGGTGCATGAGCGCTTTTCTCTCCGTTTCCTCCCACAAGAAGACATGCCTAGTGATGAAGATATTGATATAGAAGCTTTGCTTGCAGAGGAAGCCGATGATGTTCCTTATGATGGGCGAGCGATTGATTTAGGTGAAGCTCTCGCTGAGCAATTAGCCCTGTGTCTTGACCCATATCCACGCCGCAAGGGGAGTGGGCTGGAGAGCTTTGTAGAGGTGACACCTGAGGAAGGAGAGGAAGAGGTGATTGAAAAAGAAGAAAAGCCGAATCCTTTTTCTGTTTTAGAAAAATTAAAAGAAAAGAAGCGTTAAGAGTAGAATAAGGGCATCTTTTTTGATATTGTAGCGCGAACAAAATGGGTCAGAGGTGTCTAGTCGCTTGCGAATTCTTGTCGCGTCTGCTAGAGCCCCCCGCTTGAACACCGTGTCTATCGGCGGTGCTGACGTGTAGAAAAGTTTCCATGCTCGTGCTGTTGCATCGTGCAAGAGTTACGGGCCGGTTACGCCAAACCAGTAAGAGGCAGAAAACCATGGCCGTCCCTAAGAGAAAGACTACGCCGTCCCGTCGTGGCATGCGCCGCAGTCACGACGCTCTCCGTGTTGAAGCGCATGCTGAATGCGCTAATTGCGGTGAGGTGAAGCGTCCCCACCACGTATGCAGCCATTGCGGTCATTACGATGGGCGTGAAGTTGTGAGCACTGAAGGTAGAGCTCTTAAAACAGCTGTTCGCGCTTAAAATATTTTTTGCGCCACACCTCGGGAGTTTCCCGGGGTGGTCGTGTTTTAAACGATTTGTATTCTAAGCTCTGTGAAGATCTGGGGGCCGCATTCATGACAGAAGCGTCTGTCGTTGAGACAGGGGATGGTGTCAGCGAGGCGGGAGAGACATTTCCCCTTCCGTACACCTTGGCAGTTGATGCCATGGGGGGAGATAATGCCCCAGATATTGTGTTGGCAGGGCTAGAGATAGCGGCTATTCGGCATCCCGAAAGCCGTATGCTTTTGGTGGGAGATGAAGCTGTCCTGAAAGAGGGGCTGAAACGTTTCCCTAAAGCGGCCAGTATTTGCACGATACGCCACACTCCTGATTCTATTCCGATGGATATGAAGCCGACAGCCGCACTGCGGGTAAGGCATTCATCAATGCGGCTCTGTATGGAAGCTGTCGCGTCTGGTGAGGCGTGTGGTGTGGTGTCTGCTGGCAATAGCGGCGCTATGTTAGCACTCGCGAAAATTATCGTTAAAGTCCTTCCAGGTATTTCACGCCCCGCTATGACGGCTGTTCAGCCTTCAGCTCGTGGGGATGTTGTGATGCTGGATTTAGGGGCTAACATTGCTTGTGACGCGCGTAATCTCGTTGAGTTTGCGATTATGGGTGAAGCTTTTGCGCAGGCAGCGTTGAGCTTAGAAAGCCCGACAATCGGATTGCTCAATGTTGGCGCAGAGGAACTTAAAGGGGACGAACGTCTCCGCCAGGCCGCTGAGAAATTGCGTGATAGTGTGCTGAGTGACCGTTTTGTAGGCTTCGTTGAAGGTCATGACATTACTGGTGGACGCACAGATGTTGTTGTGACGGATGGTTTCACCGGAAATGTTGCCTTGAAGACAGGAGAAGGGGCGTTAAAGCTCGCTTTTGGTCTTCTAAAAAATGTCTTCCAAACAAATTTTGTAACAAAGCTTGGCTATTTGCTCGTAAAGCCGGGCCTAGAGCGTATGCGTGAATGGATTGATCCACGCCGCTACAATGGTGCTGTTTTCGTTGGCTTGAACGGCGTCGTTGTGAAATCACATGGTGGTGCTGATGCTGAAGGATTTGCTTCAGCGGTTGACGTCGCTGTTGATGCTGTGGCCAATGATCTCAATGCAAAAATTCGTCATCGATTGGAACAACTCGGAATGTTGCAACCTGCCGTTGGGACAAAAGGATCAGAGTGACAAACGCTATGCCGTCCGATTCAATTATGCCTCAGCTTGCTTTTAGAAGCCGTCTCACCGGGGTTGGTGGGGCATTGCCTCAACAGGTTGTTACAAATAATGACCTCGCAGAGCGTCTTGATACGTCAGATGAGTGGATTCGCACCCGCACTGGGATCGGACAACGACATATTGCTTCGGGTGATGAGAATGCCGTCTCTCTTGCAACAGAGGCTGCTCAGGCTGCATTAGGTCATGCTGCCGTTGAGGCATCAGATATTGATGCAATTATCGTGGCGACCTCTACACCTGACCAAGTGTTTCCTTCCGTTGCTGTGCGCGTACAAGCCGCATTAGGCATGGAGCGCGGTTTTGGTTTTGATGTGAGCGCAGCGTGCTCTGGCTTCATTTATGCTATTGCAACGGCTGATGCGATGATACGCTCTGGCCAAGCAAAGCGCATCATTGTCATCGGCGTTGAGGTTTTCTCTCGCCTGCTTGATTGGACAGACCGTTCAACGTGCGTGCTGTTTGGGGATGGCGCTGGCGCTGTTGTGTTAGAAGCTGGTGCACGTGATGGAGAGGGAATCCTATCCACGCACTTACATGCGGATGGACGGCTTGGAGACCTACTTTACGTTAATGGTGCTGTCGGCTGCGCAACGGGTGACGTTGCGCTTAAGATGAATGGCCGTGAAGTTTTTCGCCACGCTATCGTGCATTTAGCAGCTGCCGTAGATGAAGCTTTGGAAGAGCAGGGACTTAACGGAAACGATGTCCAATGGCTTGTTCCTCATCAGGCAAACCTACGGATTATTGATGGGATGGCAAAACGTCTTGCCCTCCCGCCTGAACGAGTCGTCGTGACCGTTGATCGTCATGCCAATACGTCCGCGGCTTCTATCCCCTTGGCGCTGAATGAAGCTGTTAAAGATGGGCGCATTAAAGAAAATGACCTTATTTTAATGGAAGCTCTTGGTGGCGGGCTGACATGGGGTTCAGCTCTTATCCGTCTATAAAATAGGGGCGTTACGTTCTCTTCACTGCGTTGTGAACTTGACTGTCATGGTTAGCGTGATACCCGTATTATATGGATACGATTACGCGCGCAGACCTTGTCGACCTTCTGCAGAAAAAGAATGACTTTTCTCGTCAGGAGGCTATGGCTTTCCTTGAGCAGATGCTTGAGCTTTTTGCTCAGACGCTGGAACAAGGAGAAGGCTTGAAGCTGAGCGGTTTTGGTACTTTTGGCGTCCGTGAGAAAACGACCCGAATAGGGCGTAATCCTTTGACGGGCCAAGAGGCTCTGATCTCAGCGCGACGTGTTCCTTATTTCCGACCGTCACGCCTTTTGCGCGATATTGTCAATAGCGAGTAGATGACAAGGGTAAATAGTCATGACCACGTCCCAGCAGAAACTGTCTCTTCCGACTGTCGCGGAGGAGTTGGGTGTACCGCCGTACCGTTTGCGGTCGTGGGAGAATTTGTATCCGGTGTTTCAC
Source organism: Saccharibacter floricola DSM 15669 (assembly GCF_000378165.1). Classification (GTDB taxonomy): domain Bacteria; phylum Pseudomonadota; class Alphaproteobacteria; order Acetobacterales; family Acetobacteraceae; genus Saccharibacter; species Saccharibacter floricola. The sequence continues at coordinate 253,896 of NZ_KB899334.1, read as the reverse complement.
TCTACAAGGGAGAGTGATGGTCAGCGTTATTATCAGCCCGATGACATTGTCTTAATTCGTCGTATTTCAGAGCTTCTCTATAAAGAAGATTGTAAGAGCCATGAGGTGATGGCTGCGTTGCAGGCGGAAGGACTTGTTGCCTCTCCCGAGCGAGCATCGGGAGATGAGGCGGTTTCACAAGAAGAGCGAGAGCGCCAAAAAGCTCTTCAGGATGAATGGGAAAAGCGTCTTTCTGCGTTAACAGAGGAAAACACGCAGCTGCGCCGCCAAGCGGAGACTGAGCGTGAGGCTGTTGCTACGGCAGAGGAAAGATTACAAGAGCTTCAGAAAGAGCTTTCTAATACTGTTACGGTTTTAGGGCAGGAAAATGCGCGTCTTCAGGAACAAATGAGGACGGAAAAGAACGCAACGATAGAGCGTGATCGGCTCAAAGAAGAGCATGACGCTCTCGTGCAGAAGCTTAAGGAAGTCGAAGCAGAGCAGCAGGCTTATCAGCACGCGAAGACGCGCCTTGCAGAGGTTGAAGCTGAAAATGTGCGTTTGCAAGAAGATGTTGAGCAACAGGAGAAGGCGCAACATGCTTATAAAACTTTGCAAGAAGAGCATGAACGCTTAACGTCAGAGCTAGAGCAGGCGAAGGCATCTCAAACGGCTTCAGAAGATTACCGTAAGCAGATTGAATCCTTAACGGCTGAGCAGTCGGAACTGGCGCGTAAGTTGGAAGAGAGTGAGCGAGCACGAAGTGACGCTCAGCGCTATGTGGAAGAAAATGAAAATCTGCATTCTGAGCTTAAAAAGCTCAAAACAGCTCAAGAACAAGATGAAGAGCTCTTCTTGCATTTAGCAGAGGTTGAAGAAGAGAAGGTTCGTTTACAGGAAAAAGTCTCTCTTTTTGAGAAAGATCATGCTGCTTTAAGTGAGAAAGTGGAAGAATTTGAGAAGATTCGTTTTCAATATGAAAGTGAGCAGACACGGTCTTCTGAGTTAGAAACTGAAAAGACGACTCTGCAAGAGGAGCTTGAGAGAGCTAAACGCTCTTTGGAGCAGTTTGAAAGCTTAAAAAAAGAAAGAGAGAATGCTGCCCAAGCTGAAAAGGGGCAGGCTGAGATCTTGCAGGGGCGTTTAGATAAAGCCGAGAGTGAGAACAAGCAGTATCTAGAAAAACTAGAAGAGGCTGTGGTAGCGCTTCAAAAACTAGAAAGAGATAATGAGGAGTTGCGTCAATCGCTTAACGCTGCACAAAAAGAGAGTGGTGTGGAGAATGACCTCCGTAAGCAATTAGAGCAGCTTGAGAAAGAAAAGGATGGCTTGGAACAAAAAGTCCAGCAGGGCGTTTCTTATGAGGGTGAGGCACGCCAAGGGAAGGAAGAAGTCACACGCTTGAAAAATGGATTGCGTGATCTTTTAGGAGAAGTTCAAGCGATACGAAAAGTTTTGTCGTTCTGAGAAGAAATATTGCCCCTCAGCCCATTGCAGAGATGGGCTGAGATTGCTAAAGACAATTTTACCGCAGGGCGGGCAGTAGCGCAGCCTGGTAGCGCATCAGTCTGGGGGACTGGGGGTCGTGGGTTCGAATCCCGCCTGCCCGACCATCCTGCGGTTATTTTTCCTTTACAATGTTGTTTTTGCTCGTTGGACTTTCCGTCCAAATATCCCAGAGCAAGTGTAAAGCGGCCATGATCGCAGGCCCGACGAATAGTCCAAGAAGATGCCACGTTTCGGCACCACCAAAGATGCCGAGAAGAACCCATAAAAAGGGTACTTTCGTCGTTCCGCCGATAAGGAAGGGACGAATGAAATGGTCGGCAACAAAAAGAACAATAGCCCCGACAATCCAGACGGCAATTGCGGCCAGCATGCTGCTTTTTGTGGCGATCATAAGCAGCACAACAATGGTGACGGCGATCCAGCCGAGCATGGGAACCATAGCTGCAATAGCTGTCCCAAGACCAAAGATGATAGGCTGTGGCGCTCCTGCGAGGACATAGGCGATGCCCATAACAAATCCCTCACCGAGTCCGACAAGCACAAGACCTGAAACAGAGCCGTGAATAGACGCAATAATCTGACGTGCTAAGGTTTCTCCTTGTGAGCCGAAAAGGCGGTGCGAACTTTTTAAGCATTTATCTTTAATGCTGTGCCCATCTTTAAGCAGGAAGAACAGTGTTAAAAATGAGAAAAAGAACAAAATGACCCGATGAACTAGGGGCGCAACTTGCGAGCCGACTTGGTGGGTCATGCTCAGGCCCTTGCTGAAATTAAGCCCAACTGAATCAAGGAGTTCTTGGATTTGTTGCGGCTGTGCAAGGTGAGCTTGCCAAAGCTTATGTGCTTGTGCAGCTCCGATGGGAAGATGGTTAATCCATTGAGGCTCTGCTAAGCCGGAATGAAGAATATCGTTAAACCAATGGAGTGCATTTTGGAGCTCATCAACGACTTTGTAGCCAATGAAGGTTACAGGCAGCATAAAAATGAGAGCTAAGACTGCCGTAAAGATGCAGGGCAGCCAAACAGAACGCCCAAAGCGGTTTTCACAGCGGCAGTAGAGCGGCCATAAGGCAATGGCGAAGACGCCACCCCACATCAAAGCAGGTATAAAATTACGGAGTGTAATAAGACCTGCAAGAATAAAGAACAGGGCAAGAAACCCACGCGCGCGACGCTGAAGGGTGCCCGAAGGGGTGGGCAGCCGGATACTGCTTCTCTCAGGAGAAGGATGTTTATCTGTCATTAATAATTAACCTCAGCCTGTGAAAAAGATGACTAGGTGATAGTACCCTCTATTACAGGAGAAAACCTTTCTCGAAAGACAATAAAACCAGAAAAAGGAAATAATAAAGATGTCATGTTACTTATTTGGACGGACGGGGCTTTAAATGTGGATGATAAAGGGCTTCTGAGAGGATCGCTTCATCTGAAGAAGCGAAAAGATGGTAGCGGATAAAGAGATCTATAAGGACAAGGTTAACATTAAATTTAAACTGATCTTCTTTTTGAACAAGATGAAAGACCTCCTGAAGAGGCATTAAGTGAAAACTTTCGACCTCGCCATCGGCCGCACGTGGTTGGAACTCTTCTGAGAGAAATAGGTCGTAACAATAAAGGCGGTCACGACGGAGTCCCTCAGGGCGGATCATCGCATAGCGTAGCGTGCTGACATGGTGGGCTGTACGAGCGAGTTCAGAGGGGATGGCAGCTTCTTCACCAGCCTCTTTAACAACAGTTTCTGCGGGAGTAAGGCCGCTACTCATACCTCCCGCTACGAGGTGATCAAGCTTTCCAGGGTCAAGGCGTTTATGCTTGCTGCGCTTGGCAACCCATAAGAAAAGTTGCTCACCTTTTTTGACAATGCCGTTGAGGTGGACGCCTGCTGCCTCAAATCCACAAAGCGGGATAAGGCCACGGTCAACTTGCCCAATGGTTTTACCTTCCGGCATCGTAACGTCAAACCATTCATTAAAAGGTCGATAGCATTGTTGCTCAGCCAAAGAGCGACTGATGTCGCGTAGAAATTCCCCTTTGTTGAGAGAAATGTGATCGGGAGTAATGGTGATTGTGTCAGGAGAAAGGGAGGTTTTGAGAGCAGAAAGAAGGCGGGGGTCGAGCCAGCCAATAATGGTCTCTCCATAATAAAAAGGAAGGCGCCCTTGGGGGAGAGAGGCGTTATGGCAACGTTCAATGCAGCGCAAAAAGGGAAGGATCGGTGAAGAAAGGTTGGTGGGCACTTTTAATCTCTCGCATGATGTTAATAGCGACAACATAATTTCTAATGCTGTGTATAGTGGCGTGCTGCTCTGCGTAAATCCACCCTGTTTCTGAGCAGAGCATTGTGTAAAAGGCTGCTCTCACTCATTTGTGAGAGGCTAAAGAGCATTGTTTTTCTTCATCCATTGTTCCGCTAAGTGAGGCCATGCGTGGGGTGGGGTCTGAGGCAAGCCAAGAGCAAAACCATGCCCGCCGATGGAGAAGAGATGTCGCTCTACGGGACATTGGTTTGCGATATAATGCCTTTCTAAAAGTGCAGCTTGTTGTGGTTCTACAATAGGGTCATCGTATGCGTGGGCGATGAAGAGAGGTGGCGCATTGGGATGGCAATAAGAGGGGAGTGACCAACGCCGGCGCTCCGTTTCTGTTGGATGAGGGCCGATGAGATTAAGGCTGGCTCTTGTTGTGCGGAAAGGCGGCTCAAAACTGACTACAGGATATAGAAGCATCATTATATCAAGCTGGTCTTTAAGAATCTGGTGAGTAGAAGGGGTGGGTGAGCCGTTTAGGTCGGGGTGAAGTCCTTGTATGCCGAGAAGGTGCCCTCCTGCGGAGAAGCCAAGAGCGCCGACTATGGAAGGTGTAAAGTTGCAGCCTATCTGATTGGTGCGAATGAGATGAACAGCACGCTGTGCGTCCTCAAAAGGGACTGAGGGGGCGTGAGGGCAGCTCTCACGTGGTAGGCGGTAAATGAGGACACAGGCGGTGATGCCCAGTGATGTGAGCCAACGGACAGCAGGAAGGGCTTCATGGGCGATACCGATACGCTGGTACCCTCCCCCAGCGGCAATCAATATGACAGTTCCATTTGCCTGTGCTGGGTGGAATACGTTCAAGGCTGGTGCTCTTATGGCAGAGAGGGCGCCATTTTTTGAGAGATGCCATGGGTGAAGGCTGTTCTCATTGCTGAAAGCAACTGGCGGCCAGAGTGGGGCTAGCTGTGAAGGAAGGAGTGCTGCGCAAGCGTGATGACGTGAAGAAGAGACTAACGCAGCACCTAAGAGGCCTTTTTTTAGGAAAGAACGTCTCCTGTAAGGTATCTTTGAGTAGATGACGTTTGAGACAGCAGATGTTTCCATAGGAGGGGCTTATCATGGTGTGTTTCACATTATTTTCTTCCTCATAGCGCTGTACATGGAAAATATTACGAAAAGAAGCAGGAATTGTTGGTCATAAGGCGGGAGAGGGGTTCCATCCTAGGTGTTTCCGGTTTAGAGGGGGGGCGGGCTGTTGTTCTGCCAGATGAAAAGGGCAGAAAGGCTTGACGTTTCCATTCGCGTCAGCCATAAGCCCACCTTATTTACGGAACACGTCGGGGTCTTGCAGCCCTACGTATCACAGCATCGAGGAAGTTCTATGTCTCGCCGTTGCCATGTCACGGGCAAAGGGGTGCTGACGGGCAACAACGTCAGCCACGCCCACAACAAAACCCGTCGTCGTTTTCTGCCTAATTTGCAGGAAACCACTCTGCTTTCCGATATTCTCGGAGCACCAATTCGTATGCGTTTGACGACCAATGGCATTCGCACGGTTGAGCATAATGGTGGGCTTGATTCGTTCCTGTTAGGGACACCAAACCGTAAGCTTCCTCCGGAAGCTTTGGTGATCAAGCGTCGCATTCTTCGGGTGCAGGAACGTAAGGCTGCTCAACAAGGTTGAGGCCGGGTGAGGCCCTCGTAACACAGGGCCGTCTTCTTCTGGGGGAACCCTGCCAGAAAGAGATAGAACCCTAAGGAAAAACAGGGTTTGATGAGGTGTTTCAGTTAGACTGGAACACCTTTCCTTGCATTTTGGAGGTTTTCCGTGACCGACGATAGCGTCCAGAGCGCGAAGTCCGCTCTCTCAAAGATTCGCAACATTGGTATTACAGCGCATATTGATGCGGGTAAAACCACGACGACTGAGCGTATGTTGTATTATACCGGTATGTCTCACCGCATTGGTGAAGTGCATGACGGTAACACCACGACCGACTATATGGCTCAGGAGCGTGAGCGCGGTATTACGATTACCTCCGCTGCCGTGACCTGTGAGTGGAACGACAACCGCATCAACATCATCGACACCCCAGGCCATATTGACTTTAACATTGAAGTTAATCGCTCCCTGCGCGTGCTTGATGGTGCTATCTTCGTGATTGAAGGTGTGGCAGGTGTTCAGCCTCAGTCCGAAACGAACTGGCGTTTGGCGGATCGTTATAATGTTCCGCGCATCATCTTCATCAACAAGCTCGACCGTGTAGGCGCTGACTTCTACTATGCGTTCAGCACGTTGAAAGAGAAGCTGGATATCGTCGCTATTCCGCTTCAGCTGCCAATTGGTGCTGAAGATAAGATGGTTGGTGTGGTTGATCTCGTTGAGATGCGCGCCATTGTCTGGGAAGGTGACGAGCTCGGGGCGAACTTCCATTACGAAGAAATCCCAGCTGACCTGAAGGAAAAAGCTGAGGAAGCACACCAAAATCTTCTTGATACGGCTCTTGCTGCTGATAATGAAGCGATGGAAGAGTATTTCGAGAAGGGTGAAGTGCCTCTCTCAACCCTGAAGCGTGCGATTAAGAAGGGCACGATTTCTGGTGAGTTCCGTCCTGTCATGTGTGGTACGGCCTTTAAGAACAAGGGTGTGCAGCCACTTCTTGACGCCGTGATTGACTACCTACCAGCTCCTGATGAAGTTGAAGGTATTCGTATTGCACCGCCTGAAGATGAAGAGGTGGATGAAGACTTCCTGCCAATCATTCCGGTTGAGCCAGAAGGGAAGTTTGCAGGTCTTGCCTTTAAGATCATCTCTGACAAATACGGCACACTGACCTTCGTCCGCGTCTATCGTGGTGTGTTGAACACGGGTGATACCGTGCTGAACACGACGAATGGTAAGAAAGAGCGTGTTGGACGTATGTTCCAGATGCACGCTGACAAGCGCCAAGAAGTGAAGTCTGTCGGTGCTGGTGATATTGCTGCTTTCGTGGGTCTGAAAGACACGGCAACAGGTGATACACTGGCTGATCCGGCTGATCCGGTGATCTTGGAGCGTATGCAGTTCCCAGTGCCTGTGATCGACATCTCAGTGGAGCCACGCACCAAGGCTGCTGTTGAGAAGATGACACTGGCTCTGCAAAAGCTGACGGCGGAAGATCCTTCTCTGCAGCTGCGCACGGATCATGAGACAGGTCAGACCATTCTTTCTGGGATGGGTGAGCTACATCTGGACATTATTGTTGACCGTCTGCGTCGTGAATATAACGTGGATGCAAACATTGGTGCTCCACAGGTGGCCTATCGTGAGACCATCACGCAGGCTCATACCGAGACATACACTCATAAGAAGCAGTCTGGTGGTTCCGGTCAGTTCGCTGAGGTGAAGATTAAGTTCGAACCTTCAGAGGAAAAAGATCAGATCATTTTTGAAAACAAGATTGTTGGTGGTGCTGTTCCTAAAGAATACATCCCAGCTGTTGAGAAGGGCATCCGTAATCAGGCATCTACCGGTGTGATGGCTGGCTTCGAGACAGTGGACTTCAAGTTCACGCTGGAAGACGGTAAATACCATGATGTTGACTCTTCTGCTCTCGCCTTCGAAATTGCTGCTAAGGCATGCTTCCGCGAAGGGATGAAGAAAGCTGCTCCAGTTATTCTGGAACCGATCATGGATGTGGAAATTACCACACCGAACGATCACGTTGGTGATGTGGTGGGTGACCTTAACCGTCGCCGCGGTATCATCCAGAATCAGGAAGTGATGGGATCTACCGTTCTTATTCGTTCTCAGGTGCCGCTGAAGGAAATGTTCGGTTACATTTCTCATCTGCGTTCTGCGACGAAGGGGCGTGCATCCTTCACCATGCAGTTCCATCACTACGACCCAGTGCCACGTAATGTGGCGGAAGAGATTATGGCAGACCGCCGCTAATCTTTTCACAGCGTATGTGATCAAGAAACCCTCGCTTTTAGGCGGGGGTTTTTTGTTGGTGGGATAGATACTTGACAGAAATATCCTTTTCGTGTCTTTCCTATGGCAGATAGGTGATGGATTGCCACCTGACTTTTATGAAGGTCGAACTGCCACTCGGGGAAACCGGGAAAGGCTGATGATTCCTGCCAATATGACATACGCACGTAAGATTATGCGTGGTGTGATCGGTAAGGGAGTCTGTTGATGCCATCAATAACATTTAAAGAGATGTTTTCGTTGTTTCTTCAACTGGTGCGTTGGAGTTTTTTGGTCTTGCCGCTTGCTGTGGTGATAGGGAGTTTTTGTGCTCTGTTCCTATGGCTTTTGGAGGTTGTGACCCAGTATCGCTTTACCCATCCAGCTATTCTCTATGCTTTGCCCGTCGCTGGGGTCGCGGTTGGGTTGGCCTATTACCTTTGGGGCGGTCGCTCTGATGGGGGGAATAATCTCATTATTGATGAGATTCATGAGCCGGATGCCGGTGTGCCTTTGCGTATGGCGCCGCTGGTCTTTTTGGGAACGATCATTAGTCATCTCTTCGGAGCCTCGGTTGGGCGAGAGGGAACCGCCGTTCAAATGGGGGGAAGCCTAGCGAGCGCGGTCGCACGTTGGTTCAGCTTGGATAAGCGCGATACGCGCATTTTGCTCACAGCGGGGATTGCTGCTGGGTTTGGGTCTGTTTTTGGAACGCCCATTGCTGGCGCTGTCTTTGGACTGGAAGTTTTGACTTTGGGGCGTCTTGATTGTAGCGCCTTATTGCCTGCAACGATTTGTTCTGTTGTGGCAGACTGGGTGTGTTACCAATGGGGTATTCATCATCCCGCCTATTCTATGGGTTTTCATGGTTTGACAGGGGCTGATGGGCGCATTTTCCATGTTAATGCTCTGTTATTGGTGAAAGTGGGTGTCGCTGCTATTGCTTTTGGGTTTGCGAGCCGGGCTTTTTCAGAAGGGGTTCAGTACCTTTCCCCAATTGTGAAGAAGTTTTGCCCACAAAGCTGGTTGCGTCCAGCAATTGGTGGTGTTGTCACGATTATGTTGGTCTGGGCTTTGGGTACGCGTGATTATCTTGGTTTAGGTATGGTTGCCCCAGAAGCAGGCGGTGCATCGATCCTAAATTTCTTTGGTGCTCATCATTATGCGTGGAGCTGGCTCTTAAAGCTTATTTTTACGGTCATTGCTTTGTCATGCGGGTTTAAAGGCGGTGAGGTCACGCCGCTCTTTTTTATCGGGTCAGGTCTGGGGAATGCTCTTGCACCTCTTTTAGGTGTTCCGGTTGATTTGTTGGCGGGGGTTGGCTTCGTTGCTGTGTTCGCTGGAGCTGCGAATACGCCAATTGCTTGTACTTTTATGGCCGTGGAGATGTTTGGTGGTGCGAATGTGATCTACTACGCAGTAGGCTGTATCATTGCGTATCTTGCCTCCGGTCATACGGGAATTTACGTGTCGCAACGGATTGCCGTGCCGAAGATTTGGCGGAAAATGTTCAAGCCTGGTGTGACGATCCGTCAGGCACGTTTAGGTAAATGGACAGACTAATACGTTCATAGGAACTATAAATATTCTTCAAAAAGGCCGCGCTCCTATGGTGGAGGCGGCCTTTTTAAGAGCTATGGTATTTTCCTTCCCATTCGAAACAATGGGAAGGAAAATGTTGTTTTCACCCAAAAACGCGGTTGGCGTGCATAATGGCAATACCGACTTCGCGGAGGAGATCAAAGTTGCGTTGGAGTGGACGGAAAATCTGTTCATGCTCACGAGCAAAGCCCTGAGCAACCCCAGCACCGCCCGGTTCTCCGAAGTCGAGATTAGCGATACTTGGTGCATTAATAGGGAATAAATCATCAAGGAGACGAAGAGCGCGCGGCACGTCGAGGCAGAGGATCAACGTCGTGATGGCTTCGCGTGTGACGGTCCCACGAGGGCCGAAGTAAGGAATATAGGTGGCAAGGCGCCAGATACGTTCCATCAGGGCAAAACGAATGACGTGAAGGAGTTTTTCATCGCCTTCCATTGTCGGCGCATCCGGCCATGCACTACGCAGAGCGATATGCTCACGTTGAATGCGACGGAACATAGCGGGAACACTCTTCCAGAACTCAAGTTCTTCTAAGTCCTCTGCAATGGCGAGGAGATGTGCCCGTTGGTCAGCATCCTGACAATCCGCAGCACGATTGAGCCATGTTCCAGGATCAAGCTGATGGATCGTTGCGCGCAGCACATCAATGTCTGAATGGGCAAGAGCTTGATGCGCGAAGTCCATCAACTGACGGAAGCGCGGTGACTTTTCGCGGAATTGTGCAAAGGTCTTTGGATGACGTTGGGCAGCTCCTCCTAAGCCATGCAGAATATTGGCCCACCAACCAAGTTGTTGCAAAATCGCGTTATTAGGAATAGCGCGGATTTGGCTTGGATGGGTGATTCGATTAACCGTTGCGGTGTCAGACTGACGGGCCGATGGACGAGAGCCTGTCTTATCAATAAGGGCCGGGCCAAAAGCACTGAGTAATGCTGTGTAACCCGGGTCATTGACCAGATCGCCCATTTTCATTGCGAGAGTGGAGAAAAAGTCCATCGCAAAGTCAGGCCGGTCATAGAGAGGGTCATCACGCTCTGCTGGGCTGATCGGCTCGTGCTGAGAAGCGGAGCATTCTGCAAGAGAGGCGATGGTTGAAGTCGCTAGAGCTGCCGTGCCAAAGAGCGTATAGCCATCACCACCCTGGAAAGCCGCTTCAACACGATACTGAATTCCCGCATCGCGCAGCGCTTGGCGCGTATGAGGAGGGGAGAAATAGTCCAGCCGCTCTTTGAGACTGAAAGGATGGGCGCCACGGCCAATGCTTTCCCCATGTGTATCGAACATGGTGAGAGCGACATCGTCCAGCCCGTGTTCTTTCATTTGCGCGAGGGTGCGCATCCGCAAGCGCTCAACCAAGTTTGCCGCCGCAATTTGTCCCACATAACGACCGGAGTCAGAATAGCCGAACTGAAGGGATAAACGGCCATTCGCACGAAGATACTGACGCCAATGAGGGGAACGGAAGGCTTCCTCAAGGATCATTTCTCCATTTTCGAGCGCCGTTTCAGTCTCAAAAAGGGGAGAAATCTCAATTTGATGGTCTTTAATACCAAAGAGGCGCGCCAACCACAGCGTAGCGAGGAGGGTATAGCCGCTTTCAGTCTCGGCAATAAGGAAGCGGATTGGCGTATCTGAATCAATATGTTTCAGAATTTGCGCCATCGTCATCATCAGACGTGCAGCTGCGCTGGGCTCGACTAAAAGAGCACCAAAATCAACCGCGAGCGGTGTCAGGTTATCCATCGCGGCATCAATATGCGACAGAAGCGCTTGGCGGTGGAACGGTAGGGTCGGGTCGTCTGTTAGGCCTAAACGTGTGCGAGCCACATTGTAGATTTGTGCCGCATTAAGGCGTGTGTGGATATGGGACAGACCAAGCCCATGGGTCATAAAACCTGTGCGGATGACATCAAGCTGTTCGGCTTTTTCCGGGCTTAACTCAGCTGCGGTCTCGTCAAAGAGGGGCTGTAATGCGTTAGCCGTGAGGAGCGCAGCCTCTTCGCGTGCAATAAGTTGACGGGCGAAAGTAGCGATCGCTTCAGGGTCAGGCTGCCTGCCAGGCTGTGAACGCGGGCAGGCATCGCGTTGTTCGCTCGTAGCGATGATCGCATCTGAGACGCGCTGCCCCAGGGTAGATGATGAGAGACCAAGCCGTGCTAGCCCATCTGAAAGGCGCTGTAGCTGGGCGAGCTTAAGGCCTATACGAATACGGATGGTATCCCACCAGCCAATATCGTTACGGCCATCGGTGTCAAAACCAACCCAGCTTGCGAGCAGCAGCGGGGATGGTGTGAAACTTTTAGCGTCAGGCCAGCGTTTACGGGCTGCACGGAAAATTTCTAAAGCGAGGTCGTCTAGCGCATCGCGACCACGTTGGATCGCCGCGAGGGCGAGGCTTTGCTCTTCATCCAATGTGGGGGGTGCTGCACGACGATGGGTGGCGAGCTCGGGAATATGGCGCTCGGGGTTTTCCGCACGTTCAGCAAGAAGTGTGTAGACCTCATTAGCGAGTGCAAAGGTCGGGTGGGCCGTAAAAACGGCTGCGATTCCTGCCGTATTAAGGCTTTCAGGAGAGTCCGCCCGAGCAACCAAGGTTTGAGCCACTTGGGTAAGCCGTTCGTGCGGGGCAGGGTGGCTGTCCAGCCCGATATAACGGCGCAACGCATCCGCGCGGGTTCCAAAGTTACGATCACGCAGCTGACGGACTATTTTTTCAAGAGTATCAATACCCTTATCCGAGCTGCTTTGGTCAGCAAGCGACGTAATCATGTCAGGCAGATCATGATGCGTATCGGCCAAACCAGCACTTAACGCATCAATCAGCTCAGAGGGAGCACCATCAGAGAGGGCGGCGCGGTCAGTCATGGGGATTGATCTCGTTGTTTTTCAAGACAGGAAATAGGAGTAGAATGTTCCACGATCCCCCATTGAAAGCAACCATTCCTGTGCATTCAAGAGCATGTTATAAAAGAAAAAGAGCATAAAAGGACAAAGGATGTCGGAAGCACACGCCGCGGAACAAAGTAAGTTGTCACGACCAGGCACAGTAGCGACGGTGCTTTTAGTCGGGATGGGAGGGCTTGCTGTTGGAAGTAGCTTGCCTATTTGGGAGCGTCTTTATGCTCATAGTGTCGTATTGGATATGATACAGGCAGGAGCGCGTGCGGGTGTTGTTGGAGGGTTAGCTGATTGGTTCGCTGTTACGGCACTTTTTCGGCACCCTATGGGATTGCCGATCCCTCATACGGCGATTTTACCGCGTCGGAAGAAGCAGCTCGGCCAAGCTATGGGGCGCTTTGTAGCGGAGCATTTTTTTACAGAGCATGATTTAACAGCGTTGCTGGAACGTTTTGATTGTTCAAAAGCTCTTGTTAAAACGCTCCAAAACCCAACAACACGCGATGCTGTTGTTGATAATATGCGGCGGATTGCTCCCGGCCTTTTGGAGCGTTTGGAAGATGGACGTGGATCGGCCTTGGCAGGGCGTCTTTTGCCTGTCTTGCTTCATGGGCGTGACGTTGCACCGCTTGTCGCACGGGTTTTGCGGGCGATGGTGAATGTTGATGTTCATCAAGAGGTTTTTTCTTTTTTCCTTTCTCAGTTTAAAGAGTTGGTCGTTCAACATGAGCCTGAGTTCCATCGTTTTGTAGAAGAGCGGGTGAGAGAGCAGGGCGGACGTTTTGTTGGTTGGGCGATCGGGGGGCGTGTAGCGTCTCAAGCGCTTAATGCGCTGAAGGTGGAATTAGAGCGTGTCGATCCGATGGATTCTGACGTCCGACATGGTTTTACCACATGGGTTAATGAGAAAATTGATCAGCTAGAGAAGGATCCAGCTCAGCTTACACGAATCATGGAACATATTTCAGACTTCCTTGGGCATGATGCTGTTAAGGAATGGTGGGGAAGTCTTTGGCGGCGTTTACGTATAGTGACAGAGGACGATAGCCAACGATCTGATGGATGGAGTGCCCAAGTCTCTCAGGCTTTGCTTGACCATGTGGTTGATATGCTGAGCGAGGATAAAGAGTTTTCAGCGAAAATAAATCATATTGTGAGCAGAAGTGCTGTGCATATGATTGCGGGCATTCGCCAAGAGGTCGCAGCTTTGATCGCGCGCGTGATGGAAAAATGGGATGGCCCCAGTTTAGCAGCACGTTTGGAGCGTGGAGTAGGCAAAGACCTTGCTTATATTCGTATCAATGGAACCGTTGTAGGGTTTCTAGTAGGAGGACTATTAGAGGCTGTTCTTGGTCTGGTGGCGAGACTATAAGAATGAAGAAGACAGCCCATTAACATTCTGTTATATTTTATGACGATAGAGCTTTTTAGCGGATAAATTTTTACAAATACCTTGACCTAAGCAACCATATGGGCCATCTCGAATTAATGTGGACTGTATAGGTCTGAAATACGTTTTCACAGGTTCTGGGTTTTCTATCGTGTTAAGACTGTCCAAGTTAGCGGATTACGCAACGGTTATCCTCGTCCGTTTAGGGCAAAGAGGGGAGCTTGCAACAGCAACAACGCTTGCCCAAGAAACAGGCGTGCCTGAGCCAACCGTAGCAAAAATTCTCAAAGGACTTGCTGCAGGGAAACTTGTCGTGTCCTACCGTGGGGCTCGGGGAGGGTATCGTTTAGCGGAAACGCTTGCTGATATTTCCGTTGCGCGTGTCATCCGAAGTGTTGATGGCCCAATCGCCGTGACAGCATGCTGTGATGGACGCGAATGCGGACACGGAGACACGTGCGGATTATCTGGACAGTGGGACATGGTCAATCAAGCCATCTGCCAAGCGTTAGAGAGTATCACCTTAGCGGATATGGCAGCGCCAGGGCCGTGTAAGAAAATGGCAACCTGTTCGGCAGACAAAGAACAAACCAGACCCGAAGAGATCGTGGTTTCTGGCTAAGAGGGGGAAACTATGCCGGCTGTATCGGAAACCCGTGAAACTGTCGAAAAGCTTGCAAACTCAGGCTATGAGTGGGGCTTTGAGACAGATGTTGAGATGGACATCGCGCCGAAAGGGCTGAACGAAGATATCGTTCGTCTCATTTCTGCTCGCAAGGAAGAGCCTGAATGGATGCTGCAATGGCGTTTAAAGGCGTTTCGCTCGTGGGAGAAAATGGAAGAGCCGCGTTGGTCTAAGGTCAACTATCCTGACATTGACTATCAGGACGCACATTATTTCGCACAGCCGAAGAAGAAGCCCGGCCCCAAAAGCCTTGATGAGGTTGATCCTGAGCTTTTAAGGACTTACGAAAAGCTTGGTATCCCTTTGCATGAGCAGGAATTGCTTGCAGGCGTAGAAGGTGCGGATGAAGCGCGCGCTCCTGTTGCCGTGGATGCGGTGTTTGATAGCGTGTCTGTCGCGACGACATTCCGTGAAAAACTCGCTGAAGCAGGCGTGATTTTCTGCCCGATTTCGGAAGCAATCCGCGAGCATCCCGAACTCGTGCAGCGTTATCTCGGAACAGTGGTTCCGCAGAATGATAATTTCTTCACGGCATTGAACTCAGCTGTCTTTACCGATGGTTCCTTTGTCTATGTTCCTAAGGGCGTGCGGTGCCCGATGGAGCTTTCCACCTATTTCCGCATTAATGCGCGTAATACGGGGCAGTTTGAACGTACGCTGATTATTGCTGAAGACCGCGCTACTGTGTCCTATCTTGAAGGATGCACAGCACCTCAACGCGATGAAAATCAGCTTCATGCTGCCGTGGTGGAGCTTGTGGCGATGGAGGATGCGTCCATCAAATATTCAACCGTCCAGAACTGGTACCCCGGTGATGATGAGGGGAAGGGCGGTATCTATAACTTCGTGACCAAGCGTGGCATCTGCAAAGGTGACCGAGCTCGTATTTCTTGGACGCAGGTTGAAACTGGGTCTGCGATTACGTGGAAATACCCATCCTGCATTTTGGCTGGAAAAGGCTCTGTTGGGGAGTTCTACTCCGTTGCCGTGACGAACCGTCATCAGCAGGCTGATACTGGGACGAAGATGATCCATCTGGCGCCTGATACGCGGTCAACGATTATAGCGAAGACGATTTCAGCTGGAAAGTCTGATAGCACGTATCGCGGCCTTGTGCGGATGCAACCAAAGGCACGTAATGGGCGAAACTTTACGCAGTGCGATAGTTTGCTCATTGGGGATCAATGTGGCGCGCATACAGTGCCCTATATTGAAAGCCGGAATATGACAGCGCGGGTTGAGCATGAAGCGACAACCTCGAAAATCTCTGAAGACCAGCTCTTTTATTGCCGATCACGTGGATTTTCGGAAGAGGAAGCGGTCGGTTTAATTGTGAATGGCTTCTGCCGAGAAGTGTTGAAAGAGCTCCCGATGGAGTTTGCCGTCGAAGCGCAAAAATTACTTCAGATTAGCCTTGAAGGAAGTGTGGGTTAAAACAATGAGCGATTTTCTAACGATCAAGGGCCTAAAAGCGCAGATTGATGCGGATGGCACAGAAAAGGAAATTCTCAAAGGTGTTGATCTCTCCGTTCCGAAAGGGGAAGTTCACGCCATTATGGGGCCGAATGGCTCTGGGAAATCGACACTTTCTTACACCCTCGCTGGGCGTGAGGACTATGAGGTGACCGCTGGTGATGTCTCCTTTAAGGGACAGAACCTCCTTGAGCTGGAGCCAGAAGAGCGTGCAGCGCTGGGTATTTTTCTAGCCTTTCAGGCGCCGGTTGAGCTTCCTGGTGTCAATAACGCGAACTTTTTGCGCACAGCGGTGAATGCCGTTCGCCGGGCTCGTGGGGAAGAGGAGCTGGACGCCGTTGCTTTCTTAAAGCTAACGCGTGAAGAGACAGCACGCTTGTCCATGTCTTCAGAGATGCTGAAGCGTGCGGTCAATGTCGGGTTCTCAGGCGGTGAAAAGAAACGCAATGAGGTCTTGCAGATGCGTCTGTTGAAGCCATCCTTAGCGATCTTGGATGAGACAGATAGCGGGCTTGATATTGACGCACTGCGCATTGTCGCAGATGGGGTCAATTCTCTGCGCAGTCCAGACTTCTCTTCCTTGGTGATTACCCATCATCAGCGTTTGCTGGACTATATCGTGCCTGACCGTGTGCACGTGATGGCAAATGGGCGGATCATCCATAGCGGTGGGCCGGAAGTGGCTAAACAGCTGGAAAAAGACGGCTATAAGCAGTTTCTTGAGGCAGCAGCGTGAGTGAAACGACACAGAAAGCGTGGACGGCCTTTACAGAACGGGCCGGAACACGGGCGGCGTTGTTGGGTACGCAAGAGCTACCCACACGCCGTGTAGAAGCTTGGCATTATACGTCTCTTCAGCCCTTAAATGGGGTGGCTTGGCGCACGCCAGAACGGCTTTCTTCAGCGCGATTGACGGCCTTGCTCAAGCCTTTAGCCTTGCCTGAAGCAGATGGTTGCGTGGTTTTTGGTAATGGGTATGAAGATACCGATTATACCAAACTTCCTGCGTCGGTGATGCGGGAGAAGCTTGATGGACATGTACCTTCTGAGGATGCAGCGCTGAAAGGCCGCTTCTCCGCACAGCTCAATGGTGCGCTTCGTCAAGATGGGCTGCATCTGCGTGTGCCGGCTGGTGTTGATGGCGGTTTGGTTGTGCTGGCGAGTGTTTGTGATGGACAAGATGTCTCCGTGCATCTTCATCACAGCATTGTGCTGGAAGAGGGGGCTTCTCTGACATTGCTTGATGTGCAGGGAGGTGAGGGACGTTACCTTGCGAATCCGCTCTTTGACGTACGCTGTGCCAAGGGAGCCCATTTCCGGCATGTGAAGCGGCAGGCGGAAAGCAAGGAAGCGTTCCATCTTGGTATCGTGTCTGCTCATAGTGAAGAGCACGGGAATTATAACAGCTTTACCCTCAATCAGGGGGGAGCATTAGCCCGTCATGAGGTGGTCAGCACCTTACAAGGCCCGCATGCTAACAGTACAGTGAATGCTGTTCAGCTCGTCGATGGAGCGCGGCTGAATGATTTGACGTCTCTTATTCATCATGCAGCTCCTGACTGTACGTCACGCCAAACGGTGCGGAGCGTTCTGTCTGATGCGGCACAGGGTGTCTTCCAGGGGAAGATTCTGGTCGACCAAATCGCGCAGAAGACGGACGGTTATCAGATGAATCAGGCGCTTCTTCTTTCTGAAAAAGCGCAGATTAACAGCAAGCCTGAGCTTGAGATTTATGCTGATGATGTCAAATGCAGCCACGGTGCTACGGTTGGTGCGCTTGATGAAGAGCAGCTGTTCTACTTGCGTTCTCGCGGTATTCCAGAAGAGCAAGCACGCATCTTGCTGATTAATGCCTTCTTACGAGAAGCTGTAGAAATGCTGGATGATGAGGGCCTGCAAACCTATCTGTTAAGGAGCTTCCCTGGTCATGAATAATAATGTGCGTGCTTGCTTCCCTATTTTATCTGAAAAGGTGCATGGGCGTCCGCTTGTGTATCTTGATAGTGCGGCTTCTGCACAGAAGCCCAACGCTGTTATAGATGCGATGAGTGAAGCGGCACGCCATTGTTATGCGAACATTCATCGTGGCCTTCATGCGATGAGTGAACGGACAACAGTAGCCTATGAAGCGGTGCGTCAGGACGTTGCGCGTTTTATTAATGCCCCCAATGCACAGGAAGTTTTTTTCACGAAAAACAGCACTGAAGGCTTTAACTTTTTAGCCCATACATTGGGTGAGCGCGTTAAACCGGGGCAAGCGATTATTCTTTCAGAGCTGGAGCATCACGCTAATATTGTGCCTTGGCTGATGTTGCGTGAGAGAACAGGGGTTGAGCTGCGGATTGTTCCAATTAAAGATGACGGTGATCTCGACCTAGATGCTTATGAAGCGCTTTTGTCTGATGGAAAAGTGGCGTTGGTGTCTATCACTCACATGTCCAATGTGTTGGGGACGATCACACCGGCGAAGCATCTAGCGGAGCGCGCGCATCATTACGGGGCAAAGATCATCTTTGATGCCTCACAGTCCATTGTGCATCAAAAGCTTGATGTGCAGGAGATTGGTGCAGACTTTATCGTCTTTACGGGGCACAAGCTTTACGGGCCAACCGGTGTTGGTGCTGTATGGGGACGTGCCGCTCTGCTTGAAGAGCTTCCACCTTTTATGGGGGGAGGCGAGATGATCCGTTCTGTTTCATTTGATGCGGTGAGTTGGGCTGATGTACCGCACCGTTTTGAAGCAGGAACGCCGCCTATTTTGGAAGTGATCGGTTTGGGAGCGGCACTTCGCTTCGTGGAAGAAATTGGCCATTCTCAGATAGAGGCTCATGAAAAAGAGCTGCTGGCTTATGGGACGGAGCGTCTGTCTTCTCTTAAAGGCATGCGTATTCTGGGTAACCCAGCTAAAAGAGGGGGAGTGCTCTCATTTGTGATGGAGGGTGCTCATCCACATGACCTAGCTGTGCTGTTGGACAAGCAAGGAATTGCTGTACGGGCTGGGCAACATTGCGCAGAACCGCTATTAACGCGTTTAGGATTGCATGCCACAACGCGTGCGAGTTTTGGTTTATATACAAGTCTGAGCGAGATTGATGCACTCGTAGAAGGGCTTGAACGTGCACACGGACTACTCACGTGAGGGAAAGATGACGAATTCCAATGTTCATGACAATGGTAATGGCTCATCTTTAGAAGATGAGCGTGATACCCAAAAAACCGGTGTGCCCGAGCCTTTTCCTGATGGGTATGAGCAGCTTGTACCCCCGCCCGTTGACGCTCCGCCAACACAGGAAGAGGTCATCGCGGCGATTGAGACGGTGTATGATCCGGAAATTCCCGTCAATGTGTACGAGCTGGGTTTGATCTACGCGATTGACCTTCATGATGATGGTCGCGTGCATATTGAAATGTCGCTTACGGCGCCGAATTGCCCCAGTGCCCAAGAGCTTCCTCAGATGATTCGTTATGCGGTGCTGTCGGTCGCAACGGTTAAGAAGGTGAAGGTGGATGTTGTATGGGATCCACCGTGGGATATGAGCCGTATGAGTGATAATGCGCGTTTAGCGCTCAATATGTTCTAACGGAGAAAGGGGAAACAGAGATGACTGAAACATCCCCAAAGAAAGCGTTGCCACCTTTGCTGAGTATGACAGAGCGGGCGGCAGAGCGTCTGCGTGCTCTGTATGCTGGAGCGCAACAGGGAAAAACTCTCCGTATCAGCGTGGGTAGGCGAGGCTGTTCGGGGCTTTCTTACGAGATGGATTTTGTCGATCAGCCGCAAAAAGGAGATGAGCATGTGCAGGATCATGATCTCACTCTGTTGGTTGACCAGAAGGCCACTCTCTTTTTGATAGGAACGGTTATGGATTACGAGGTGAAAGACCTCGAATCGGGCTTTACTTTTACTAATCCGAATGAAAAAGGCCGGTGTGGCTGTGGAGAAAGCTTCCACATCTAAATCGCATTGGGAGCTAAAAAGCGGAGGGGGTTAGCCTCTCCGCTTTTTTTCGATCTTTTTAAGACGCTTTGCATCACGCGAGAGCGTAATAACCGTTTCAACATCGCTCGACCATAAGAACTGATCGACAACGTGCCAGTCGATAAGCTGAAAACCAGCCTCGTGTAACGGTGCAAGATCTTTGGTGAGTGCTGCTGGGTTGCAGCTGATATATACAATATCTTTCACGTCAGAACGCGCTAAAGGCGCAAGCTGTTTTCCTGCTCCACTATAAGGTGGGTCAAGGATGACAACACGTGCGTTTTTCAAATCATGGGGGAGTAGCGGTTGACGGTTGAGGTCACGCACGTCTCCCTCTGCACGCGTCCCGTGAGTGGCTTTGCGTAAAGCCGCTATCGCCTCAGCACTGCCTTCGTAGGCTTTAACGTGCCCTTTTTGGGCTAACGGGAAGGTAAGTGTCCCACAACCGGCGTAAAGCTCGACAAGGCGATCTTTACGGTTGAGAGAGGGAAGGGCACGAAGCACAGCATCCACAATGCTTTGTTCGGCTTCACGTGTGGCCTGTAAAAAGGTTGCGGGAGGAGGGGCGACCTTAACGCCAGCAAAGGAGTGGAAAACAGGCCCCCATTGCACAACCGTTTCCATCTCTTTACCGGGAGCGGCACGCCACGTAATGCGCGGGATGGCGTGAGCACGGGCAAAGTCCGCTAACTTACGGCGGTCTGAACTCGAGAGGGGAGACGGTGTTTCAAGCGTTATATCTGGGCCGCTCTCAAGAAGGTTGATCGCGATCCCTCCGCGCCCTGTTAGGGCGCCTAGACCTGATAAAACCTCTCGCAATGGTGTCAGAAGAGCCATTAAACGTGGATGAATAAGGGCGCATTCCGTCATATCGACCGGATCGCCCCCGCGCTGATGTAGCCCGAGCACTACACCGCCATCGACCCGTTGCAACGCGGCATCAAGGCGTTGACGGGAATGGGACGGTGTCTGGAAAGATGTTGGTGTGGGTAAGGAGTCGTATCCTGCCGCTTGAAGCGCGTTTCGTACGCGTGACATCTTCCAGTCTAATAAGGCCGGAAGCGCCATGTGCTGTAGTGTGCAGCCTCCGCATGGTTCCGCAAGGGCGCATACGGGCGTAACGCGGTCGGACGAATCGCTCTCACGTGCCAAAAGATCACATTGCGAGCCGTTAAAGCGGACATGCACCGTCTCTCCAGGAAGGGTGCCTGGAATATAGAAAACCTGCCCTTCGTGACGGAGAAGACCGTCCCCAGAATGACCAAGCTGTTCAATCTGGAGATGCTGCTGAGAAGAGGTAGCGATCATTAATCGTTGTTACGCGGTGTAGGGCGGCAAGCGATATGCATAAAGGCCGGCACATACTCGCCAAACCCTTCTTGGACACCGCCTTTTTCTGGGACAGGTGGCAGAAGCCCTTTAGGAGAAGCACCTTTCCCACGAGCCCGGGAAGGGCGCACATCATCGCGAGGCGCTTTGTTTTTGCGCTGCTTGGGGTGTGATTCGTGAGAGGATTTCTTTTTCGCTGAAGCGGTGTCTGACGCGAAATCCTTGAAATTTTGAGACCAATCAAGGACAGGGAAACCTTCAATCATCCCATGTTTGATCTTCTTCTTGGTGAGGGCCTCGACCGCATCAAGCAGGTTTTCATCCTCGGATGGGGTTACGAGCGTAAAAGCATGCCCTTCCTTGCCTGCGCGACCCGTGCGACCAATTCGGTGCACATAATCTTCTGCATTAAACGGAAGGTCATAGTTAAAGACATGCGATAGCCCGCCGATATCAATGCCGCGCGCTGCAATATCAGAGCATACAAGAAGCTTCAGTTCGCCGGAACGGAAACGTTCCAGCGTTTCAAAGCGTAGAGATTGTGTGAGGTCACCATGCAAATGACCAACAGCAAAGCCCTTCCGTGAGAGATAGGCGTTTAGGGTATCAACGTCGCGCTTGCGGTTACAGAAAATGATCGCATTTTGCACATCTTCTGTGCGTATTAACGTACGTAGTGCTTTTTGTTTGTCGCTCTTCTCAACCAAGAAGACGCGTTCAATAATGGTGCTGGCGACAGATGATTGACGTGCGATGGTAATTTCACGCGGCGATGACAAGAAGGCTTCCGTCAGACGACGAATTTCTGGTGCCATAGTTGCAGAGAAAAAGAGTGTCTGGCGGCGTTGTGGCAGTAAGCTAACAATACGCTCAATGTCGGGAATAAAACCCATATCAAGCATACGGTCGGCTTCATCAATAACAAGCATATCTGTTTTTGTAAGCAGTAAGCCGCCACGGTTAAACAGATCAAGCAAACGTCCTGGCGTCGCGATGAGCACATCAACCCCACGGTTAAGAAGCTCACGCTGCTCATTCATGTTCCCTCCGCCAATGAGGAGGGCATGGGTAAGGCGCAAATGTTTGCCGTAGCGCTCGAAGTTTTCAGCAACTTGAAGAGCCAGCTCACGTGTAGGCTCTAAAATGAGCGAACGTGGCATGCGGGCGCGGGCGCGCGATTTTGAGAGCTTTTCCAGAAGGGGAAGGGTAAACGAGGCCGTCTTTCCTGTCCCTGTCTGAGCAACGCCCAGAACATCATGGCCTGCAAGAATGTCCGGAATTGCTTGCGCTTGAATAGGCGTAGGGTGCGTATAGCCCATTTCCTCTACAGCGCGCAGCAACGGGGCTGAAAGAGCAAGGTCTGAAAAGAGAGGGGTCTTTTCGTCTTTTGGCGAAGGGGCTTGGGCTACAGGAGCAGCCTCTTCAGCGTCGGAGGAAGTATCCTCTACGGCTTGTTCTGGCTGATTGGCCTTTTTCCTAGAAGAGGCACGTGTCGTCCGCTTCCGTCGAGCCGGTTTTTGAGGAGGTTCATCGTCTTGCGGGGCGTCCGTGTGCGCTTCGTCAGCTGTCGGTGTCGTAAGAGGCCGTGTGTCTTCCGCTTTTTCAGCAGCTTTCTTACGTGTCGTTGTGCGACGGCGTGGCTTAGGAGCTTCCTCAGCTGACGCTTCTACGGTCTCAACATTCGTTATGTCTTTAGCGGCCGTTTTTCTAGGACGGCCTCTTGGCTTAGGCGGTGCTTTGTCCATTTGTTTAGATGTTTGAGGAGAATCGGCATCATTGGCCTGAGCATCCGCCTCTGTGTTTTTGGTACGCCGCGTGCGTGTCGTCTTCTTTGAGGCAGCGCTCTCTGCCGCTTTTGTTGTGCTTTTTTTGCGTGTTGTTGTTTTCTTCTTAGGCGCAGATTCGCCCTCTGCCTCTGTGCTTACAGCCTCAGAGGGTGTTTCCGCTTTGACATTACGACGACGTGTCGGTGTCTTGCGGGGAGCTTTGGCCGTGCCTGCCTCCAGTGCCGAGTCGTCAGTGACCGCTTCCTCGGTCTTGTTTGTGCGCTTACGCACAGTCTTTGCGCGGGAAGGAGTCTTGCGCGTACGGGAAGGGGTGCCGGTAGAGGAGGCTGACGAACTGGAAGGTGTCTTGGTGCTCAAATGACTCTCGAAACACTAATGTAAAGGTTCTATCAATCTAGAAAAATCCAGACAGACTGGGATCATGGCCATATTTAATCAGGATACTCTCAGGGTACCCTACTAGCCATACTGTCTCCGTTATCGCCAATTCCCCCAGAAGGCAAGAGATGTCTTCTAAAGGATTGGCATAATAACGCAGAAGGTTGTGTTTTTTATTTAGAATCCATGCCCGAAAGAGCCTGAAAGTACGGCGATAATGCCCCAAAACAGCATAATGGCTGTGCGGCGGTGCAACGAAACGAAGGTTTGTGGCTGAGGGCGGATCGCACGACGCGCTGTCTTTAATGGGCCAAAGAACATGGTGAGGAAGGCGATAGCCATCATAACGCCACAGAAGGACATCAGGTGATAAGGCCATGGGAGGTGACCGCCTGCACGTACAAAGAGGGCGATTCCCGTAATGAAGGCAAGAGGCACAACGTGCCATAACGCACGCAAATAGCGGCTATAGGATTGTAGCAGAACCGTGGTGGCCTGGGCTGGTTCTAACAAACGTGTCGCACGGCGTAGTTGGAGGCAGTAAAAAGCGCCACCAACCCAATAGGCCATGCAGAGAAGGTGCAGGGCCAGAACAAGGCTCCAGACAATAGAAATGAGCATGGGCTCCTCAATGAGTTATGTTATTGTTGCAAGCAATTATAGAGGGAAGATCGCTTTATGTCTCACTCTGAACGCATGTCTTTTGAAACGAACGCGTTATTAACCCCACATGAGACGCTGCAAATGGATGCGCATATGTCGTCATCTTTGGAGTTTTTGATGGAAAATGCGGGCGCTATGGTTGCGCGTCTTATTCGTCAGCATTTTAAGTCATGCCGTGTGTTGGTGGCGTGTGGCCCAGGAAATAACGGCGGTGACGGCTATGTGGTCGCGCGGTATCTGCAGGGATGGGGCTGGCCCGTTTCAGTAGCGCCTTGGAAAAAGCCGCAGCATGGCAGTTTAGCCGCTCGTGCTGCGCAAGAGTGGACGGGGCCGATCGTTGCTTTTGAGGCCGCAGAGGCTATGCGGGCAGAGTTGGTAGTAGATGCGGTGTTTGGAGCAGGGCTATCGCGTCCATTGCCGGAAGATGTTGTGCATTTTTTCCAGCATGTGCCTCGGTGTGTGGCGATTGATGTGCCTTCAGGCGTTGATGGGGTGACTGGAGCATGCTGGGGGGAGGTTCCGCAGGCGCTATTAACCGTTGCCTTGGTGAGGAAACGACCTGGACATCTGCTGGAGCCTGCTACGGGAAGATGCGGCCAGGTTGTGTGTGTGGATATTGGGATGCCAGAGGAGGCATTTTCAGGGCTTAAAGCGCGCTATTGGGAAAATACCCCCTCATTATGGCCGCTTCCACTGCAATATGAGCAGGATCATAAATATACACGAGGGGTTGTGAGTCTCTATGGCGGCGCGCACATGCCGGGGGCTGCTCGCTTTGCGAGTGATAGCGCACGTCATACCGGAGCTGGCTTGGTTTGTGTGTCCTCATCGGAGGAAGGGGCTGCGTTATATCGTACGGTATTGCCTGGTTGCGTTGTGGATCAGAAAACACCGTATGACAGTGTGAAAGACCAGCGGCGGCGCGTTTGGGTGTGTGGCCCGGGCTTAACGTTTAAGGAGGTGGAAAGCGTTCTTCCAACTCTATTGGAAGCGCAATGTCATGTCATCGCAGATGCCGGCGCGTTGGCATGGGCAGATGGGCTGCCTGAAAAGCTGCGTGGCGTGAAGGTGATGACCCCTCATCTAGGAGAGTTCGTGCGGGTGTTTGGCCCGGTGAGAACCTCCCGACTGGAGGCAGCACAGCAGGCATCTAAGGAAACGGGGAGTGTGATTGTCTTGAAAGGGGCGGATACCGTGATTGCCGCACCAGATGGACGGACAGCGATCAATCGGCACGCGACCCCGGCATTAGCAACGGCAGGATCGGGTGATGTGTTGAGTGGAATTATCGCTGCTTTATGTGCGTCGGGAATGCCTGCATGGGAGGCCAGTTGCGCTGCTGTTTGGATTCACGGTGAAGCGGGGCGGCAAGCGGCTCAGGCAAAGGGAGGATGGATTGTTGCAGAAGATCTCATCACATTTCTTGGAAAAGCACGTCACGCGGCAGAAAAATCCCAAAAATTGTCGATAAATAGGTGATGAAATCACATTAAAAGTAAAAATCCCGCTTTTGTCGCTCCAAACCCTCTTGCCGAGTGAGCCGTCATGCGCTAAATCCCCTTTCACCGAGGCATGACCGGCACAGAGGTCATCCCGAAGGAGATATAAAGTCGTCTGGGTTTATGCGGGCGTGGTGGAACTGGTAGACACGCTAGATTTAGGTTCTAGTGGCGCAAGCCGTGGGGGTTCAAGTCCCTCCGCCCGTACCAAGGCGATCTCCTGTAAGATATGAATCACTAACTATCCGACCGAGAGGATCGCCTGGCTCATGCAGGTTACGCCCACGCTTAACGAAGGTCTTAAGCGCTCCTTCACTGTTGTTGTCCCGTCTTCTGACCTGCAGGCTCGTTGTGACGCTCGTCTAAAAGAAGTTGCACGCGATATCCGCCTTCCAGGCTTCCGTCCTGGTAAGGTTCCAGCAAGTGTTGTGAAGCAGCGTCATGGCCAGGCCGTTCAGGGTGAGGTGATGGAGAAGCTGGTTCAAGAAAGCGTTACTAAGCTTCTTGAAGAGCAGAATATCCGCCCAGCAGGACAGCCTAAGGTTGATCTCGTGAACGGCCCTGATTCAGGGAAAGATCTTGAGTTCACCCTTGAGATGGAAATCCTTCCAGAGATCGCCGTTCCTGACATGTCTGGCTTGAAGCTAACACGTTTGGTTAGCAAGGTCGGTGATGATGTTGTTGAAAAAGCTCTCGGTGACGTTGTACGTCGTAACCGCACCTTCACGACGATCGAAGAAGACCGTCCAGCAGGTAAGGGCGATGTCCTATGTGTTGATTTCGTCGGTAAAATTGATGGAACGCCATTTGAAGGTGGCGCTGCTGACGATGTCAATGTGGAGATTGCTGGGGAAGGCTTTATCCCAGGATTCTCTGAGCAGATGGATGGCATGAAAGCTGGCGAAGAGCGCACGATTACAGTGACCTTCCCAGAAGATTATCAGGCTGCTGAGCTAGCTGGTAAGGAAGCCACCTTCGACGTGAAGGCGAAGGCACTGAAAAAAGCTGAAGATCCCGCCGTCGATGATGAGCTTGCTAAAACCCTTGGTTTAGAGAGCATTGATCAGGTTCGTAAGATCATTACGGAGCAGGCTGAAGGCGAATATAACCAGATGTCCCGTATGCGTATTAAGCGCGAGCTTCTGGACGCTCTTTCTGAAAAAGTGGACTTTGACGCTCCAGCTAGCATGGTTGATGCTGAGTTTGAGCAGATTTGGGCGCGTATTGAAGAAGAGCGTAAAGCTGGTCGTCTTGATGAAAGCGATGCTGCTAAGGACGAAGAAACGCTGCGTGCTGACTATCGCCAAATCGCTGAGCGTCGTGTTAAGCTGGGACTGCTTTTGGCGGAAATCGGCCGTAAGCAGGAGATCCAGGTCTCTCGTGAAGAGCTGATGAATGCTATGCAGCAGGAAGCACGTCGTTATCCTGGGCAAGAGCAGATGGTCTTCGAGTTCTTTACGAAGAATCCGCAGGCTGTTGAAAGCCTTCGTGGACCTATTCTGGAAAACAAAGTTGTTGATTATCTTATTGAGCTTGCTGACGTGACAGAAAAAGAAGTGACGCCAGAAGAGCTTGCAGATATGCCAGAAGCCACTCACTAAGAGACGATCAAGGGGGTGTCGGGGCATCTGGCACCCCTTTTTTGTTGCCTAATTTGCTTGTCCCCCTTTGACGAAAGACGTTTCCTGCTCCATTTCTGGTAAAGACATGAAGTCGACCCTGTTAGTGAGATGAGGGGAGGCATAAAGGAAAGAGACTATGGCCATTGGGGACCGTGACCCTCTCGATGTTTTTAGCAACACTCTCGTGCCGATGGTGGTTGAGCAAACTTCCCGCGGTGAGCGTTCTTTCGATATTTATTCGCGCCTCTTGCAGGAAAGAATTATTTTCCTGACAGGTACGGTGTACGATCAGGTATCATCGTTGATCTGTGCACAGCTTTTGTACCTAGAGAGCGTTAATCCCGATAAGGAAATTTCGTTCTATATTAACAGCCCTGGTGGGGTCGTTTCTGCCGGGTTGGCGATGTATGACACCATGCAGTATATCCGCTCTCCAGTGAGCACGGTGTGTATTGGGCAGGCGGCCTCTATGGGGTCTTTGCTTTTAGCTGCTGGTGAGGCAGGGCGTCGTTTCTGTCTGCCAAATGCGCGCGTTATGGTGCATCAGCCTTCAGGTGGTGCGCAGGGGCAGGCCTCTGACATTGAGATTCAAGCACGTGAGATTCTCAACATTCGTAGGCGCCTCAACGAAATTTACCGCGAACATACCGGGCGAACCTTGGAAGAAATCGAGGAAGCGCTGGAGCGTGACCGCTACTTGTCTGCAACAGAAGCGCAAGAGTTTGGGCTTGTGGATGAGGTTGTGCGGCGACACCCGACCGCTCAATAACTCGAATCACTATGTGGCGTTTCCGTATATCGGATTCATCTGAACTTGCCCGCAGCAGTTTACTCTCGGATGCTGCGGGGTAAGAGGAGCTGTGATGAGCGAGAAAGATAACGACTCCAAGAACACGCTCTATTGTTCGTTCTGTGGAAAGTCTAAACGCGAAGTAAAGAAGCTGATCGCGGGCCCGACAGTGTTTATCTGTGATGAGTGCGTTGAGCTAAGCATGGATATTATCCGTGAAGAGCGGATCACGAATCCTGGGCAAGCGCAGGATGGTCTGCCGACGCCGCGTGAGATCTGTGCAATTTTAGACGAATACGTCATTGGCCAAAATGAGGCCAAAAAAGTTCTGTCTGTTGCTGTTCATAACCATTATCGACGTCTTGGGCATATTTCCCAATATGGAAGTGATGTTGAGATTGGTAAATCGAACATCATGATGATCGGCCCTACCGGAACAGGGAAGACCTTCCTTGCTCAGACTTTGGCGCGTATTTTGGATGTGCCGTTCACGATGGCTGATGCCACGACATTGACGGAAGCTGGGTACGTTGGTGAAGACGTTGAGAATATTATTCTCAAACTTCTTCAGGCTGCTAATCATGATGTTGAGCGTGCGCAGCGTGGCATTGTCTATATTGATGAAATTGATAAAATTTCTCGTAAGGCAGAAAATCCTTCTCTCACACGCGATGTATCGGGTGAGGGGGTGCAGCAAGCTCTGCTGAAAATGATGGAAGGGACTGTCGCTTCAGTACCGCCGCAAGGGGGGCGTAAGCATCCTCAGCAAGAGCTGGTTCAGGTTGATACCACAAATATGCTCTTTATCTGTGGCGGTGCCTTTGCAGGGTTGGACAAGGTTATCAACGAACGCGGTCGTGGGACATCCATCGGCTTTGGAGCGGATGTACGCTCGGAGAATGAACGCCAGTTAGGCGATGTCTTGCGTGATGTTGAGCCAGAAGATCTGATGAAATATGGACTTATTCCCGAATTCATCGGTCGTTTGCCCGTCATCGCAACGTTGGAAGACCTTGATGAGGCCGCTTTGGTGCGAATATTAGGTGAGCCACGCAATGCGCTTGTGAAGCAGTATGTGTGCTTGTTCCAGATGAATAATGTGGAGCTTGTCTTCACAGAAGATGCTCTGAAAACGATCGCTCATCGTGCTATTGAACGCAAAACAGGGGCTCGTGGATTACGCTCTATTTTAGAGAAAATCTTGATGGAGCCGATGTTTGATCTGCCAGGTCAGACAACTGTTGAAAAAGTGGTTGTGAATGCCGATGTAGCAGCAGGGAAAGCTAAGCCAACATATGTGTATCGCATGGAGAAGACGGCGGAAGAGACATCTTCCTCATAAGCGATAGAGCACCGTTTCTGCTGCGGTTTAACTGTGTAGGAACGGCTATTGCTCGACTAGGTGTGGTGCACCATATTAGGTTTAGCGAAGATACGCCGCACCCTGTGCTCATAATGGGGCAGGATGCGGGTGATCGTCCTTGGTGGAGATCTTAAATTTATGAACGATGAAACTAAGCCAAAGCGCCGTCCTCGGAAGCGTGCTGCTGACGACAAAAAGGGGCAGGTCAAAAATGCCCCCCCCTCTAAAACACGTCGTCGGTCTTCCAAAGCAGTAGGCGGCAAGAAGGTGACGACGAAGCGTAAGGCAGCTACTGGGCTGCCTGTGTTGCCTCTGCGCAATATTGTCGTTTTCCCACATATGATCGTTCCGCTGTTTGTGGGGCGTGATAAGTCCGTTCGCGCGCTCGATAGCCTTGCGTCTGATCAAGATGAGATTGTTCTGGTTGCCCAGAAAGAGGTCGATCAGGACGATCCTGGAAAAGATGATGTCTACCGAGTTGGTACTGTTGCGACGATTCTTCAGCTTTTGAAGCTTCCAGATGGAACCGTTAAGGTTCTCGTAGAAGGGATGCGTCGTGTACGTTTAACCGACTTGCAAGAGGGAGATGACGGGCATTTTGTCTCTCCTGTTGAAGATATTGCTAATGATTATGAGCTTTCTGAAAGTGAGCGTAAGGTTCTTGCTCGTTCGACCTTAGGACGCTTTGAGGAATATGCGCGTCTTAATAAGAAAGTCGCACCAGAGGTTTTGAGTTCGGTTGCGCAGTTGGACGATTCGTCCCATCTAGCGGATACGATCACAAGCCATCTCAATTTACGCATTCCTGAGAAGCAAGCGCTTTTGGAGATGTCAAAGGTTGAGCAGCGGCTAGAGCAAGTGTTCGCCCATATGGAGGCGGAGATTGACGTTCTCCAAGTTGAGCAGCGCATTCGCACGCGCGTTAAAAAACAGATGGAGAAGACCCAGCGCGAATATTATTTGAATGAGCAGATGAAAGCCATTCAGAAGGAATTAGGCGAGGGGGAAGATGGTCGTGATGAGCTCAGTGAGCTTGAGGAAAAAATCGAGACGCTCGATTTAACCCAAGAAGCGTATGACAAGGCACGCTCCGAGCTTAAGAAACTCCGCAATATGAGTCCTTCCTCAGCCGAGGGCGCTGTGGTGCGGAATTATCTGGAGTGGCTGACAGACCTTCCGTGGAAGAAGCGTTCGCGCATTACGCGTTCTTTGGAAAAAGCGGAGAATGTGCTTGAGAGCGATCATTACGGCTTAGAGAAAATAAAAGAGCGCATCTTGGAGTATTTGGCTGTTCAGAGTCGCTCTAGAAAGCTCAAAGGCCCGATACTTTGCTTGGTTGGCCCTCCTGGTGTGGGTAAAACCTCGCTGGCTCGTTCTATAGCGCGTTCCACGGGGCGGAAATATGTCCGCATGTCCCTCGGTGGTGTACGGGACGAATCGGAAATCCGTGGTCATAGACGCACCTATATTGGCGCCATGCCGGGTAAGATCATTCAAGGTATGAAAAAGGTGGGAGTTTCTAATCCACTTTTCTTGCTTGATGAGATTGATAAGCTTGGCTCTGATTGGCGGGGTGATCCGAGCTCTGCGTTGTTAGAGGTCTTGGATCCAGAACAAAATAGCACTTTTGGAGATCATTACTTAGAAGTTGAGTATGATCTGTCTGATGTGATGTTTGTGACAACGGCCAACTCACTCAACATGCCGCAACCGCTTCTTGACCGGATGGAGGTCATTCGTCTGTCAGGATACACGGAGGAAGAAAAGGTTCAGATTGCGCGGCGCCATTTGCTTGAGAAACAAGAAAAGCTGCATAATCTAAAGCCGAGTGAGTGGGAGCTGTCCGATCAGACTCTGCTTGCCCTGATTCGCTCGTACACGCGTGAGGCGGGTGTGCGTAATTTGGAGAGAATGATTGCTCGCTTAGCTCGTAAGGTTGTGCGTGAGATTTTAACAACGCGGAAAAAACGCATTAAAATCACGCCGAAGAATCTTGAGGACTATGCAGGTATTCCACGTTATCGTCACGGTGAAGCTGAATCTGACGACCAAGTGGGTATTGTAACTGGCTTGGCCTGGACGCAGGTGGGGGGAGAAATCCTCACCATTGAAAGTCTGGTTGTCCCGGGTAAGGGGAATATCAAGCAAACCGGGAAGCTCGGCGATGTGATGAAAGAAAGCGTTTCAGCGGCGTTTTCTTACGTGAAGTCCCGTGCAGCGGAATTTGGTATTGACCAAACGCTTTTGGAGAAGAACGATATCCATGTTCATCTTCCAGAAGGGGCCGTGCCCAAAGATGGTCCGTCTGCAGGGGGAGCGCTTACGACGTCTTTTGTAAGTGTTCTTACTGGTATTCCTGTCCGTCATGATGTTGCTATGACGGGAGAGGTGACGTTACGTGGGCGTATTTTGGAAATTGGCGGTCTGAAAGAAAAGCTTCTAGCAGCGCTGAGAGCCGGTATTAAAACGGTGCTTATCCCTGAGGCGAATGAAAAAGACCTTGCTGATGTTCCAGAGAACGTGCGTCAGGCACTGACAATCATTCCTGTTAAACATATGGATGATGTGCTTGATGTCGCTCTGACGCGTCAACCACAAGCGCTTCCGCCGGGAGCTGTGATGGATAAAAATGGGGAGCAGACTGATACAAGTGTGCTTTCTCAGTCGTATCAGCACTGACTTTCGACACTTGATGCGATTCTACCGGTTGACGCGGCAAAAAAGCGCTTCATAGTGCGAACCGTTGACCCTTAATCAGCGCCTCCTCTTTTCAACGTAGGATAGAGGGGCGCCTATCCTTAGAAAGGCATATCATGGAGAAACCTTTGAATAAGCAGGAACTGATTGCTTCTGTTGCTGAGGCGGCTGATCTTCCAAAAGCGAAGGCAAGTGAAGTTGTGGATGCGGTTTTCGGTACGATTGAGAAAACCCTTTCCAAAGGTCAGGAAGTGCGTCTGGTTGGTTTCGGTAGCTTCGTGACAGCCACACGTAAGGCGGCCAAGGGTCGCAACCCACGTACAGGTGAGGAAATTGATATTCCTGCCTCTACTTCTGTCCGTTTCAAGCCTGGTAAAGGTCTGAAGGATGCCGTGAGCAAGTAAGCTCGCAGGGGGGCTCCAGGTTATTCATCAAAAAAAGTTGAATAACCTGGTTGCGTCCCATCTCTGTTTATCCTATATACCGCTGCGGGCAATTAGCTCAGAGGTAGAGCGTCTCGTTTACACCGAGAGGGTCGGCGGTTCGATCCCGTCATTGCCCACCATCCATTTATTGATAGAGTTATGATCTGGCGTTTCGATATTCATGAGGCGCTGGCATCGACTTCCGACTTTTGCCGGGGTCGGGCTCAAGCCGGCGATGATCAAGGCTTAGTCGTCCTTGCAAAAGAGCAGAGCGCAGCGCGTGGTAGTCGTGGGCGCTCTTGGACAACGGGGAAAGGGAATCTTGCCTTTTCGTTCGTATGTCGCATTCCTGAAAATTCGACTTTTCTTCAAGCGCTTCCTTTTTTGACGGCTGTAGCCCTGTACGAGGGGATGACAGCATGTCTGCCTGCTTCATTTTCAACAGAAAAACATTTCACGTTAAAATGGCCCAATGACCTTCTGCTTCATCAATGTAAAATGGCCGGCATTCTTATTGAGACCGGGTATAATGAGGCGCATCAATGGGCTGTGATTGGTATTGGTGCGAATTTGAAAAATGCCCCTAAATTGCCAGATAGGCGTTTAGCGTGTTTCGCTGATCTTGCCACACCGCCTGATGCAGAAGAGTGTGCGAGGAAGATCGTTCATTCTTTTGATCGATGGAAAAAAGAATGGGAAGAGAAGGGCTCCTCTGTTGTGCATCAGGCGTGGTTATCCTACGCTCATCCAATAGGAACGCGTCTTGCGGTACAAGGACGCGATACGTATAAAACTGGCATGTTTAGTGGGCTTGATGCACAGGGGCACCTACTGCTCACGCTGGATAATGGTGATGTCATCCCGGTTGTAACCGGCGACATCCTTTGTGAGTAGGAACGCGGCGGTGCTTCTCGTCATTGATGCAGGCAATACGAATGTTGTTTTTGCCGTTCATGATGGAACGGCTTGGTGTGGGCGTTGGCGTATCTCCACTGATGATCGTCGTACGTCTGATGAATATGCTTCTTGGCTTTTAGGATTAATGGAGCGGGTTGGTTTGGATCCTGCGGCTATTAATCACGCAATTATTGGGACAGTTGTTCCTGCTGTTTTGTATGATCTGAGGCGTTTTTGCCGTTCTTGGTTGGATGTAGAGCCTCTTGTCGCCAACAATGACCTTGATTGGGATATGGAGGTGCTGGTTGACCAGCCTGATGAGCTTGGTGCGGATCGTCGGTTGAATGGTCTCGCTGCTCATCGTCTTTATGCAGGCCCTTTGGTGGTTGTTGATTTTGGAACAGCAACGACATTTGATGTGATTGACCAACAGGGGCGTTATTGTGGGGGAGCGATTGCCCCCGGTGTTAATCTTTCTATGGATGCGCTGCATCAGGCAGCAGCGCGCTTGCCTCGTGTGAGTGTTGGGCGCCCTGCTGAAGCGATTGGGCGCAGCACGAGCGTTGCGATGCGCTCTGGTCTTTTTTGGGGATATGTCGGGCTTGTAGAAGGAATTGTTCGACAAATTAGAGCGGAAATGAATGAGACCCCTAAGGTTGTCGCGACCGGTGGCCTAGCCCCGCTTTTTTCTGAAGGCACAGCATTTTTTGATGAGGTCGCTCCGGATTTGACCCTTGATGGTCTCCGTTTCCTTGCACAGCAAAATGAGCAGCGCTTCATCACGACTTCTCCCGAACGTCTTGTTCGTTCGATGACACATAAACCGTTAAGCACATAACAGCTGTGGGATTGAGTATGACAGAATATAAAGATGGACTAGCCTATCTTCCACTAGGAGGAACGGGTGAAATTGGTATGAATTTCAACCTGTACCGTTTGCGTCATGAAGGCGAGGAAACATGGCTCGCTATTGATTGCGGTATTGGTTTTTCGGGCAATGACACACCAGAAGCTGAAGTGCTGATGGCAGACCCGACTTTTATCGCAGAGCGTAGCGAGCGTTTATGCGGGCTGGTGATTACCCACGCCCATGAAGACCATTTGGGCGCGATTGCTCATCTTTGGCCGTATCTGCGCTGCCCTGTTTATGCGACGCCGTTTGCTGCTGCTGTATTGCGTCGTAAATTGGGTGAAGCACGTCTGAATAATCGGGTTGTTCTTAACGTCATTATGCCGGCCTCTCGCTTTGATGTCGGGCCATTTGACCTACAATTTGTCCCCGTGACTCATTCCGTGGTGGAAGCTCAGTCTATTGCGATCCGCACACCTTACGGAATGGTGGTGCATACAGGTGACTGGAAGCTTGATCCTAATCCGCTGGTTGGGCCTTTAACCGCTTTGGATACCTTTAAAGCACTTGGCGATGAAGGTGTGCTCGCGATGGTGGGCGATAGCACGAACTGCTTGAGAGAGGGGCCATCTCAATCTGAATCTGAAGTGCGTATTGGCCTAACAGAGCTGATTGCAGGGCTTGAAGGGCGCATTGCCGTCACATGCTTTGCGAGCAACGTGGCGCGTGTTGAGAGCATCGCGAAGGCGGCGCTGGCTTCTGGTCGTCAGGTCATGGTGGTTGGGCGTTCTTTGAGGAATTTGGAAAGTGCCGCGCGTGAATGTGGCTATCTGACGGATATTCCACCTTTCCTTACAGAGTATGATGCGCGCGATGTTCCTGATGATAATCTGCTGATGATTATTACGGGAAGCCAAGGCGAATCACGTTCAGCTCTATCGCGTATCGCGTCTGATACTCATTCCACTATTTCCTTAGGGGAAGGGGATACGGTTATTTACAGCTCTCGTGTTATTCCGGGGAATGAACAAGCTGTGATGACGGTTCAGGACAATCTGACGCGCCGTGGTGTGATGGTGCTGACAGATAAAGACGGTATGGTTCACGTTTCTGGCCATGCGACAGGTGGTGATATTAGTTATCTCTATGGCCTTGTCCGTCCTAAATACAGTGTCCCGACGCATGGGGAGTGGCGGCATCTAACAGCTCATGCGGCTCTTGCTCGTGAAGCAGGGTCTGACGTTGTTTTGCTAGAAGATGGCGATATTCTCAATCTTGCACCGGGTGAGGTGAAAGTTGAAGATACGGCCCCAACAGGGCGCTTGGCTCTTGATGGTGGACGGTTGCTTCCGATGACGGGCGGGGTGCTGGCAGCGCGTCGTCGTATGTTGTTCAATGGTGTTGTTCTGGCCAGTTTTGCTGTTGATGATGAGGGGTATGTCATTGGCGAGCCACGCATCAGCGCGCCCGGATTGTTGGATCGTGAAGATCCAGAAAGCGAGCGTATTCGAGAAGATTTCGCCTATGCGATTGATGAGATTCCCGATGAACTCCGGTATGACGATATTGCGTTCCGTGATGCAGCACGCACAGCGTTGCGCCGTGCGTTAGGACGTAAGCTGCAGAAGCGTCCGCTCGTTGATGTCCATCTGTTGCGCGTTTAAAGGAAGTTCTTCATGCGTTTAAGCCAAGCATTCCAGCCGACACTGAAAGAAGTGCCGGCTGAAGCTCAGATTATGTCTCATCGTTTGATGCTGCGTGCCGGGTTAATCCGCCAGACAGCATCAGGAATTTATACATGGCTGCCGGCAGGGTTGCGTGTGCTGCGCAATATTGCTCAGATCGTGCGCGAAGAGCAGGATGGAGTGGGTGCGCAGGAAGTGCTGATGCCAACCCTGCAGTCTGCTGAATTATGGAAACGTTCTGGGCGTTATGATGCTTATGGGCCTGAAATGCTGCGGATTCAGGATCGGCAAAAACGTGAACTCCTTTATGGCCCCACGAATGAAGAGGTCGTGACAGACTTATTCGGGAGCACGGTTAAATCTTATCGTGAACTGCCGAAGACGCTGTATCATATTCAGTGGAAATTCCGTGATGAAATTCGCCCACGCTTCGGTGTGATGCGCGGGCGTGAATTCTACATGAAGGATGCGTACTCGTTTGATGCGTCCTATGAAGGAGCGGTGAGCAGCTATTATCGCATGATGCTCTCTTACCTTCGCATTTTCCGTCGTCTTGGCATTAAAGCGGTGCCAACGGCGGCCGATACAGGGCCGATTGGTGGTGATCTCAGCCATGAATTCCAAGTGCTTGCTCCTACGGGGGAGAGCGAGGTTTTTTATGATAGTCGCTGGGATGAGATTGATTGGGATAAAGAAGACCTCGATGGCAATCGTCCTGAGGATCTCAAAAAGCTTCAGGATTTGGTGAGCACCACTTATTCTGCAACGGACGAGAAGCATGATACGGCCGCTTGGGAACAGGTTCCCCAAGAAAGGCAGGCGTCTGGTCGTGGGATTGAAGTGGGGCACATCTTCTATTTCGGTACAAAATATACCGAAGCGATGGGTGTGGAAGTCAGCGGTGCAGATGGCGCAGCTTTCCATCCGCATATGGGCTCATATGGGGTTGGTGTCTCTCGTCTGGTCGGGGCGATTATTGAAGCCTCTCATGATGATAATGGCATTATCTGGCCCGAGTCGATTGCGCCTTACCGAGCGGCGATCTTGAACTTGCGTTCTGGGGACGACACCTGTGATGCGCTGTGTGAACGGTTCTACCAATGTGCGCCGGATGACATTCTTTATGATGATCGTTCAGAGCGTGCAGGTGTGAAGTTTAACGATGCGGATCTGCTCGGCCATCCTTGGCAGATCATCATTGGCCCACGCGGGGCCAAGAATGGCATGGTGGAACTCAAAGAGCGGGCAACTGGTGAGCGTTTTGAGCTTTCCGTTGATGAAGCACTGAAGAAGCTTGGGCTGGCTTAATATGTTTGGACGTTTTGAGCGTGTTGTTGCAGGGCGGTATCTTCGGGCACGGAAAGGGGAGCGCTTTGCCTCAATCATTGCGCTTTTCTCTCTTGTGGGGATCGCGCTTGGTGTTGCCACGCTCATTATCGTCATGGCCGTAATGAACGGTTTTAAAGCAGATTTGATGGGCCGTATTTTGGGCCTTCATGGTGACTTAAATGTGTATAGCTACAGCCAACGCATTGAGGGTTATCAAGATACGGCGCGTCTGATCCGCAGTGTGTCGGGTGTTACGCAAGTTTTACCGATGACACAGGGCACTATCTTAGCAGAAGCCTCTCGTTATTCTACGGGGGCGATGCTGGAAGGGATTGCCTCTGATGATCTTAAAAATTGGACGGCTCTAAGCCAAGGTGTGTTTAGCGGAAGCCTTAATGATTTCCGTGGTGATGATGCTGTGGCGATTGGGGTGAGTATGGCAGAGCGCGCTGGCTTGCAAGTCGGTTCAACGATGACCTTGCTCTCACCAGATGGACGTTCAACACCTTTTGGCACGATGCCTCGTGTGAAAAAGGTGCGTGTTGTCGCGATTTTTGATGCGAACTGGAACGATTATAACAGTAACATCGTGCTCATGCCGCTGCCTGCGTCACAGAAGTTCTTCATGCTAGGCAATGCAGTGTCACTTATTCAGGTCAGCACGATAGATCCTATTCATGTCCAGCCTATAGGGCAGACGATTGCCGATACGCTTGGAGACCCGAGGCTGCGTGTTGTGGATTGGACGCATAGTGCCAATGGGTTCTTAGACGCCGTGACGGTTGAGCAAAACGTGATGTTCCTCATCTTAACGCTGATTATTCTAGTCGCAGCGTTTAACGTGATTTCCTCGCTTATCATGATGGTTAAAGACAAAACGCGTGACATTGCTATTTTGCGCACATTTGGTGCGAGCCGTGGGGCTGTGATGCGCATTTTTCTTATGTGCGGCGCATCGGTCGGTGTGATTGGAACCGTGTTGGGTACGGGGCTTGGCATTACGTTCGCACTTAATATTGAGCGTATTCGCCATGTGCTTGAAGGGCTTACCGGCACGAACCTCTTTAACTCCGAAGTGTATTTTCTCGCCCGTTTGCCCGCCCGTATCGTATGGTCTCAGGTGATTGAAGTCGTATTGCTGTCTCTAGCGCTTTCTTTGTTAGCAACGCTTTATCCGTCATGGCGTGCGGCAAAAACAGATCCGGTGGAGGCCTTGCGTCATGAGTGAAGCCGTATCACGTGCGTTGACGTTGGAGCTTCAGCAGGTTTCGCGTTCTTATCGTTCTGGTGATGATGACCTGACGATTCTGAAAGAGACTGATTTTGCGTTACATCCCGGTGAAATGGTCGCGCTAGTGGCGCCGAGTGGCACGGGAAAATCAACACTTTTGCATTTGGCGGGTTTGTTGGAAGCTCCTAGCCGCGGCGATGTGCTGATTAATGGGAAAGAAACGCGGCGCTTGGGGGAGGCGGGACGCACAGCGTTGCGTCGTGATGAAATTGGTTTTGTGTATCAGTTCCATCATTTGCTGGGTGAGTTTACCGCGTGTGAAAATGTCATGTTACCGCAACTAGCTGCCGGGCAGTCTCCGCGTGATGCACGGCAGCGGGCAGAGGATTTGCTTGGACGCTTTGGCGTGCAGCACCGCTTAGAGTCCTTACCGGGCCGCATGTCGGGGGGAGAGCAGCAACGCACGGCCATTGCGCGTGCCCTTGCGAATGCTCCCAGCCTACTTTTGGCGGATGAGCCAACGGGTAATTTGGACGTCAAAACAGCTGACCTCGTGTTTGGGGAGTTAACCCGCGTTGTGCGGCAGGAGGGAGCTGCGGCTCTGGTCGCTACGCATAATGAAGCATTGGCCGCGTCAATGGATCGTACGGTTACGTTGCGAGACGGTAAGATCGTCCCTTTTTGAAGAGCATGAGTACATTTTTCTGCGCGTCTTGGCCCTGAAAGACGTTCCAGCCTGTAGGGTGAGCGTGGTAGAATGCCGATATGTCTCACGCTGATTTTATCCATCTCCGTAATCATTCTGCTTACTCTTTAAGTCAGGGCGCTATTCGCGCTGCTGAGCTCGTTGACCTGGCCGTTGCGAACAAAATGCCCGCTGTTGCACTGACTGACAGTGGGAATCTTTTTGGTGCGCTGGAATTTTCTTTGACGTGCCGTAAAGCCGGGGTTCAACCTATTATTGGGTGCCAGCTTGCTTTGCCACCCATGAGCGATAAGCCTGGAACACCGGCGGAGCCCGTTGTTGTATTAGCGCGAACGGAAGAAGGGCTGGCTAACCTTCAATATCTGTCGACACAAGGATTTTTGAACGGAGATCCTGCCGATCCAAGCGTGGCGCTTGATGTGTTGTGCGACAAATCTGCTGGGTTGTTCCTCTTAACGGGAGGGAATAGAGGGCCGCTTAACCGACGTATTTTAGCAGAACAAGATGAGGCTGCTGCAAAATTTTTAAAGCGTGTACATCAGGCATTTGGCCCCTATCTTGCCATTGAGATTAACCGCCTTGATGAAGCGGGTGAGGATGTCACAGAGCCCGCTTTGATTCGTATGGCTGATGAACGAGGGATTCCACTTGTTGCGACCAATGAGTGTTTTTTCCCGAAGCCAGATATGCACGAGGCCCATGATGCGTTGCTCTGCATTGCGCAAGGTCGCACGATGGCGGAGGAAGAGCGTTGGCGTGTTTCTTCGCAGGCATGGTTTAAAACCCCGCAAGAGATGCGAGCATTATTTCATGACCTCCCCGATGCCTGTGACAATACGTTAATTATTGCACAGCATTGCGCGGTAGCCGCGCCAACGCGCAAGCCACTTTTGCCCGTTTGTCCTAAGGTCAATGAAGGCGCGACGGAAGAAGAAACGCTTCGTGCCATGGCGAAAGAGGGGCTGGAGAAGCGCCTTGCTGTCATGAAAGGTGGGGAAGCGCGTCGGGCAGAGTATGAAGAACGGCTTGAAACAGAGCTGGGCATTATCGTCCGAATGGGATTCCCCGGTTATTTCTTGATCGTTGCGGACTTTATTCAATGGGCGAAAGATCACGGTATTCCTGTAGGGCCGGGGCGTGGATCGGGTGCTGGGTCTCTCGTGGCCTATGCACTGACGATTACTGATCTTGACCCTATTCCGTTTGGGTTGCTGTTTGAGCGCTTTCTCAATCCAGAACGTGTGTCGATGCCTGACTTCGATATTGATTTTTGTCAGGATCGACGGGATGAAGTGATTCGTTACGTTCAAGAAGAATATGGCAATGAACGTGTCGCGCAGATTATTACTTTTGGGAAATTGCAAGCAAAGGCAGCCGTGCGCGATGTGGGCCGTGTGTTGGGGCTACCTTATGGGATGGTCAACCGCGTTGCAGAGCTTATTCCCAATAATCCTGCTAAACCAACGCCTCTGGCACAGGCTATTAAAGAAGAACCACGCTTGCAGGAGATGCGTGACACTGATGAGATGATCCGGCGTTTGCTGGAGATTGCGCTTCAGCTTGAAGGGCTGTTCCGTCATGCATCGACCCATGCGGCCGGGGTGGTGATCGGGGATCGTAACCTCGTTGAGCTTGTTCCGCTTTATCGAGACCCGCGAAGTGACATGCAAGTCACGCAGTATAATATGAAGTTTGTTGAGCAAGCGGGGCTGGTTAAGTTCGACTTCTTAGGGCTGACGACGCTGACAATCCTCAAAAGGGGTGTTGATTTCTTAAAAGAGCTGGGCGTTGAGGTCGATCTCTCTCATATCCCGCTGGATGACAAAAAAACCTTCGACATGATGGCGCGCGGGGATACCGCCGGCGTGTTCCAGTTTGAAGGGGCGGGCATGCGCGATATGCTTAAGCAAATGGAAGCCAGCCGGCTTGAAGATTTGATCGCCGGTGTGTCGCTCTACAGGCCGGGGCCTATGGCGAATATTCCTGAATATTGCCGCCGGAAACATGGGGCGCAATGGACGCCGCCGCATGAGGAGATTCGCTCCATCCTCGAAGAGACCTATGGCATTATGGTCTATCAGGAGCAGGTGATGCAGATCGCCCAGAAAATGGCGGGCTACAGCCTGGGTGGAGCTGATCTTTTACGGCGTGCGATGGGTAAAAAGATCGCTTCTGAGATGGAAAAGCAGCGCGTTATTTTCCGTGAAGGGGCGGTGGCGCGAGGGATTACGCCAGAAAAAGCCGAAGAAGTTTTCGACTTGATGGCAAAGTTTGCCGATTATGGGTTCAATAAGTCCCACGCCGCAGCCTATGCGCTTGTGTCCTATCAAACGGCATGGATGAAGGCTAATCACCCGGTGCCTTTCCTTGCAGGCTGTATGTCATTGGCGCGTGAAAAAACCGAGAAGCTTGCCGCACTTTGCCAAGAAGCCAAGCGCATGGGAATCCCGGTTCTGCCCGTGGATGTGAACCGGTCACAAGCCGATTTCTCTATTGAGAAGCTCGATGATGGCCGTTTAGCGATTCGTTACGCGCTTTCAGCCATTAAGCGTGTTGGAGCTGCTGCGATGGAAGGGGTCGTGAGTGATCGTGGTGATACGCCGTTTAAAGATATTACGGATTTTGCAGAACGGTGCGACTCGAAACATATCAACAAAATTCAGATTGAGAGCCTCGCTAAGGCAGGGGCTTTTGATCGTTTAGAGCCTGATCGTCATACGGTTTTTAAGAGTGCCGATATGATCATGCGGCGTGCACAAGCCCGCGCGCAGGAGAAGCAGGTCGGTCAGGCTGGATTGTTCGGTGGATCAGATAGCGCGACTCGTGAAATTCTAAGGCTTAAATCGGTACGCCCATGGCCAGACTTTGAGCGTCTTTCTCATGAAGCTGCTGTGATAGGTTTCCATATGAGCGCGCATCCGCTTGATGGGTATCGTGCGACTTTACGGCGGATGGGCGTAACACCGTCCATTCAGCTCGACCGAAGCGCCCATGCTGGCACGACGCGTGTGAAGATTGCGGGTTGTGTGGTGGACAAAAAAGAGCGGCCCACTCGCACGGGCAAGAAAATGGCATGGGTTAATCTGACCGATGCCAGTGGTGGCTGTGAGGTCACTTTATTTGCTGAAACTTTGGCGAACTGTCGTGATTTGCTGGTTGCAGGGCAAGCGGTGCTTGTAAATGCAGAATTGAAACTTGATGGCGATGCGTTGCGCATTACAGCACATCATGTGACAGACCTAGAACGCGCCGCAGCAGAAGAGCGGGGCGAGCTGCGTATTTGGGTTGAGCAACAGGACGCTTTGCCTGCTATTCGTGATATGCTTGAGGGCGTGCAAGGGGGGCGAGGGCGTGTGGTTTTGCTTCCTTCGCTTGAGGAAACGTCTGATGTAGAGGTGAAGCTGCCGACCTCTTACCGCGTCACACCTCGTCTGGCCGAGCGTTTGAAAACGATCAAAGGTGTTGGGTCGTTAGAGCAGAGATAGCAGAAGCATTATGTGCCAGAATGAGGGTGAGGACACTCTGGCACATAATATGTAGAATGCTCCTAAGAGCACACTTATTTTGTGAAATGTGAAAAAGTGCTTACTCTTCCTTAATATTGGGAAGTCGATAAACCCTCTTTCAATAGGTCACGCATTAATATTGGGAAGTCGATAAACCCTCTTTCAATAGGTCACGCATTTTTATTGCTATCGTTCTTAAAAGAGGGTGCATTTTTACTCAAGGTGAGGCTAACAGTTTCTTCCCATTGTTCTCATGTGCCGAGGGCGGCTGGTATTCGATTTGTCCAGAGATTACGTGACAAGCTCCCCAGCAATCCTACAATGCCGGAGGACGGGCCTATGCGATATTCTTCTTCTAAAAATGAAAAAAGCGCCATATATGCTCGAATTTGAGTGAGTCTCTTGGTTATGGCTCATATATGACGCCTTTTCGCAATAAACAGCGTTAATGCTTAGGCAGTGGAATAGAGATTCCGTTGACGACTGCTTTGCCGTCATTCAGTTGAATATCCCAACCGCTCATATCTGCTCCTTCCGTATTGCTCATCATACGGGCGACAGACAGTCCTGCCGTGACGCTAACAGGGGCGACTGTGCTAACACGTTGGATAAGAGCGCCAATATGGCTAATGGAGAGATGCAGCGTACCTTTGAGGTTCTGCACGCCTGGGGCGACCCATAACGTTCCTTTACCCTCAATCTCACTCTTACCAATTGTATTTCTGAGACTATGAAGATCAACATGATAGGGAGGTGTAGCAGCTGGGTAGAATGTAAGGTCGCCGGAGCCTTTACTTGGCAATAGGGGATGATCCGTTGGCAGGCCAATTGCATCAAATTTAACATGAATGCCGGGCGAGGTTGTTAAAACAGAGAGATGGATATTCTTAACTGTAATATCTGTTTTCCCCGTTCTAGAAAGCGTTGCGATGGACCAGTGGGCTTCTGGGGTTGCGCCTTTTACTTCGTCTGTTTCAGGGATAGGCATGCCCTGGCAAGCGTCGCTAACCCCGTGGTTAAGCGCACTTAATGCGGCATAAGCGGCTGCAGCATTAATACGTTCCAGCGCGGATGCATCAAGGTGGTGGCTATGGTCTGTAAGTTGTGTGCTCGCAATGCGCAGTGACAGGCCTGTGCCCGGGAGGACTGCACGAAAGTCTGTGCTGGCGAGCGTGTGTGAGCCGTCTTTTGCATGACCAGGCGTATAGGTAAAGCATGCCTCAGAAAGCGGTGGGAGTGTCTTTGCAGAGGCAAGAGGAGAGAGCACCCCAAACATACCGACACAGGACAACGCCCCTACCATATATGAAAGCCGTGACATCATCCTTTTCGTGACGCCGCGCTGCGCTTCTGGCAATGAAGCATCAGGATAAGAGAAAAGAGAGGTATGGGTCATGGCTGGGTTGGATCCTGAAAACTGGTCAGCATTACGTGCTTTGGGTCATCAGATGCTTGATGACATGTTTACTCAGATTGAACATCGTCATCAGCAACCGGTCTGGACCCCTATGCCTCACAAGGCACGTGAAGAATTGCGGCAAAGCCTACCTCATGATGGGTGTTCTCTTCCAGAAATTTATGAGTGCTTCCAAGAGCTTATCGTGCCTTATGATAACGGGAATCGTCATCCACGTTTTATGGGATGGGTGCATGGAGCGGGCACGCCCATTGGGATGCTGGCTGAAATGCTGGCAGGAGGCTTGAACGCGAATTGCGGAGGGCGTGATCATGCCGCCATTGAAGTCGAGCGAGAAGTGTTACGCTGGGCGCGAGAAATGGTTGGTTTGCCGGTGGAAACAGGGTCGGGCTGTCTTGTAACAGGATCCTCAATGGCGAATTTTATTGCCGTGATTACGGCAAGCCGCACCTATCAACCCGCATTGCGTCAACAAGGTGTGCGGCATCATGCTCTTGTTGGGTACGCGCCAGAAAGTGCACATGGCTGCTTGCCGCGCGCTTTTGATATTGCGGGATTAGGCAGTGATGCATTGCGAAAAATCCCGACTGATGGCGCTCATCGCGTCAATGTTGCGGCGCTGCGAGAACAGATTAAGCGTGATCGCGCGGCGGGATTAGAGCCTTTTATGATAGCCGGGACAGCGGGCACTGTGGATTGTGGTGCTGTTGACCCGCTTGACCACTTAGCAGATGTCGCACAAGAGGAGCAGCTTTGGTTCCATGTCGATGGGGCTTTTGGGGCTTT
Organism: Saccharibacter floricola DSM 15669; assembly: GCF_000378165.1. GTDB lineage: Bacteria > Pseudomonadota > Alphaproteobacteria > Acetobacterales > Acetobacteraceae > Saccharibacter > Saccharibacter floricola. The sequence continues at coordinate 209,216 of NZ_KB899334.1, read as the reverse complement.
AGCGTGTTTGTCCCCACATTATGCGCCGCTGTTAAAGGGAATTGAACGCGCTGATAGCGTGGCGTTTGACTTCCATAAATGGGCGCAAGTGCCCTACGATGCAGGATGTGTGTTGGTGCGTGATGGGAAGCGTCATGCGGCGGCTTTCGCACAATCATTGGATTATCTCGTGCGAGAAGACCGTGGTCTTGCTGGCAATGCTCCATGGTTTTGTGACTTTGGGCCAGACCTCTCCCGTGGGTTTCGTGCGCTTAAGGTATGGATGACCCTAAGCCATTACGGGGCTGACCGTATGGGACAGGTTGTGGACAAAAGCTGTGCAGTAGCGCGGCATTTAGCTCAACAGATAGACCGTACAGATGGCGTGACGTTGCTTGCTCCTGTAACGCTGAATATCGTTTGTTTCACCGTTGATGCATTAAGTGATGACGCGCTTTCAGAACTTGTGAAAGACCTTCATGAAACAGGGATTGCCGCCCCTTCCACAACACGGATAAACGGTCAACTTGCTATCCGTGCTGCGATTGTGAACCACCGGACAGAGACACAGGACGTGGATCAAATGCTCGATGCCGTGATCGCCCTTGCAACAAAGCGTCTCAACGCCGGCGTGCATGAGCATAAGAGCTGAGCAGGGTGGTGAGTTGGGACACCATCGTATCGCCCAGATCCTCGGCTGAACCGATCGTGACACTGTCTTGATAATAGCGTGTCACATCATGGCCAATACCGATGGCGAGGAGTTCCGCGCTTTTGTCACTTTCAAGCTGAGCGATGACGCGGTGTAGATGCTGATCTAGATAGTCTGGGCTATTGGCCGTTGATGTGCTGTCATCAACAGGAGCACCATCGGAGATGACCATCAAAATACGTCGATGTTCTGGCCGATGTTTGAGGCGCTTCCATGCCCATAGGAGCGCTTCGCCATCAATATTTTCTTTAAGCAGACCTTCGCGCAACATTAAGCCAATATTGCGCCGGGCCCGCCGCCACGGCATATCAGCTGACTTATAGATGATGTGGCGTAAATCATTGAGCCGTCCTGGCTGTGGGGGACGATCTTCTTGCAGCCATTTAACGCGGCTTTGCCCTCCTTTCCAGGTACGGGTGGTGAAACCGAGAACTTCCACCTTAACGCCGCAACGCTCAAGTGTGCGAGCAAGAATATCCCCACAGATCGCAGCGGTGGCGATAGGACGGCCGCGCATAGAGCCGGAATTGTCAACGAGAAGCGTAACAACCGTATCACGGAACTCAGTGTCTCCCTCACGCTTGTAAGAGAGGGGCAGGGCCGGGTTGCTAATGATACGAGGCAGGCGGGCAGAGTCTAAGATACCCTCTTCTTGGTCAAAGAACCAATGGCGCTGCTGTTGGGCCATGAGGCGCCGTTGCAAACGGTGCGCCAGACGAGAGACGAACTCTTGTGTTTGTTCAAGCTGTTCATCAAGCGTGTCACGTAAGACTTCAAGCTCTTCAGGGTCACAGAGATCTGACGCATAGATTTCTTCATCAAATTCTTGCGTGAATACGTGGTAGGGCTCTTCGTGCTCTGACCCTTCTGAGGACGTGGGAGAAGAGGAGGGGCCAGCCGCTTCTTCTTCCCCTTGATCGTCAGACGTTGGAAGGGCTTCCATCTCGTCAGAATCAGGGTTCTCAGACATGCCACCTTGGGAGCCTTCCTGCGAGAGCTCACCGCTTTCTTCGTCCGTAGCGCCTTCTTCTCCCTCTTCGTCCCCTTCAGGAGAAGGGGATTCTTCTTTTTGTGGGTCGGGGTTCGCGTTATCGCCTGTCGGCGGTTGCACGTTCTCTTGTTGCTCAGCGGTTGTATGGTGCAAACCGCAAGCTTCGATAAAATGCTGACTAGCCTGAGAAAATTCTTTCTGGTCACCCTGTTGGTGCGCCATGTCTTTCAGGGCCTGCTGAGCTTGCGGGCTAAGCGATTGGCGCCACTGTTGCAGGGCGGCATTGTGATCCAAGGATGCGTATGTTGTCGGATCCAGAGTTTGCCGCGTGAGCAGCTCTAAGGCCAGAGGAGCTGGCATGTCCTCACGCTTCGTCATGTCATCAACGCGCAAGGCTGTGCAATGGCGTGTAAGACGATCCAGAAGATTGGCTCTAACACCAGCCATATGACGCGCCCCGTAGACCTCACAGCGCGCATGTTCCACAGCGTCAAAGACGCGCTGTGCTTCACGGTCTGCAATAGCAGGCGCTAGCTCTGGATTATGATAGCGCTGGTAGAGGGCTTTTGCATCGACGTCACTGCGAATGATGGTTTGTGCTTGGGGCGAGAGCTCATCATTATTAAGGGCGGAAAAATCTGGTTTTTCGCCGCCCTCCTGGGCTCCGCTCAGGGCACGCAGGGTGGCAAAAGTCGCTTTACGGAAAGGCTCATGCTGGCTGGACATCGGTGGTCACCCCAAAGGAGAAGTGTTGAAGCAACGCTGATAATATTCAGCGACTGTCTCACGTTCAGCTTCATCGCATTTATTGAGGAAGCTCAGGCGGAAAGCGAAAGCGACATCATGGAAGATGGTGACATTTTCAGCCCAAGAAATGACCGTACGGGGCGAAATAACCGTTGAGATATCGCCATTCATGAAGCCAACACGGCTTAAATTTGCGAGAGCGACCATACTTTGAATAAGGGCAGGGTCAAACTGGTCTCCCATACGTGACTGCACGATGCGTGCCTCTTGTTCAGCAGGGAGATAGTTCAATGTCGCGACGATGTTCCAGCGATCCATCTGCCCCTGATTGATTTGCTGCGTGCCGTGATACAGCCCTGTTGTATCGCCAAGTCCGACCGTATTAGCGGTTGAAAACAGGCGGAAAGAGGGATGGGGGTGAATGACGCGATTTTGGTCAAGCAGCGTAAGAGCACCATGTGCTTCGAGAACACGTTGGATAACGAACATGACATCAGGGCGCCCCGCATCATATTCATCGAAAATAAGCGCGCAGGGGTTTTGCAAACACCAAGGGAGGAGCCCCTCACGGAATTCAGTGACCTGCTGACCATCACGCAGGGTGATCGCATCTTTACCGATCAAGTCGATACGAGAAATATGACTATCGAGATTAATGCGCACGCAGGGCCAATTCAGGCGGGCTGCAATCTGGTCAATATGAGATGATTTTCCTGTGCCGTGAAACCCTTGAACCATAACGCGTTTATTGTAGATAAAGCCCGCTAAAATAGCGCGCGTCGTATCATAATCAAAGCAATAGGCCGGGTCGATCTCGGGCACTTGATCTGTACGCTTAGACCAAACCGGCACATCAATATCAATATCAAGCCCAAAAACCTCACGCGCTGGACGCAGCGTGTCAGGAGTCGGTGGCAGAGTCTCAGTTAAAGAATGGGTCATTGAGAGTGTCATGTCAGGGCTCCTGCATAAGAGGTCACATCATGTGAACAAAACTTACTCAGCTGTGGCAACGTTCTCGGCAGATGTAAAATGTGATCGCAACGTCGCATAAGCTGAAGCAATGGTCTTAAAGCGCTCTTCAGCGCGGGGGTCATCCTTGTTCGCGTCGGGATGATAACGTCGGGCGAGTGCCCTGTATCGTGTTTTTACGTCCTCTAATGTTGTAGGCCACCCAAGATCAAGCAAGGCCAAAGGTTGGCGGAGTGCTTCTGGGGCCTGTTGGCGCGGTGGGGATTCCTGCGTGGGATGGGTGCGCCGGGCATTGAGAATATCCAGCGGGTCTTGAAGATCATCCACGGTAAAAGAGGATCGAGCGCTTCCTGTCATGGCGCCTAGCTTCCAAGAGGGACGTTGCCACGACGTGTCAGCTCGTAGATGATTTTCAATCTGTCCCGGTGTCATTCCGCGATAATAATCCCAATTTGCATTATATTGGCGTACATGCTGGAGACAAAACCAGTAATAGCTGCGAAGATTGTCCCGACCGCGTGGCGCACGATATCCGGCCGGCTGGTCACAGTCGGGATGATCACAGCTTTGGTTTGGTGCATCTGGATCAGGATCAAAGGCTCGTGTTTTGGACGTTCTGCGCTGCATGAGGGATGATATGGGGAAAGCGTCCCCCGAGATGCAAGCATTGAGTCGCGTTTAAAGAGAGATTTTGCCCATGAAGCCGACTGATACTCCTTCTACTCACATCACAGATGAGGCAGGTTTGTCTGATCGAAAAGAACGGATGACAGCCCTTTTGGAGGATGCATTGGCGCCTTCAAAGCTTATCATTCGTGATGAAAGTAAGCGCCATCAGCATCATGCTCATACTCGGTCTGCTCAGAGAAATGCTCGTGGGCCGCAGCAAGTTGGGCAAACGCACTATACGATGGAGATCGTGAGTGAACGATTCGATTCGTTACGCCCACTTGCACGGCATCGACTTGTGAATGAGATTCTTTCTGATGAGTTTGAGCATGGCCTTCATGCTCTTTCATTGACCTTGAAGGGGAGTAAAGAGGCATGAAACATGCGGCGAAACGGCGCTGGTGGAGTGCATTATTTTATGTGGGTGTTTTGAGTGCCGTTCCATTGGGGATCTCTGGTTGTGCGACAAGTGGGTATGCCCATCTTCCGAGTGACCAGCAGGAGGCCGTTCGTCGCATAGAGGATTACCTCAATAGTATTGCCTCTCTTAGAGCAGATTTTGCTCAAGAAGGGCCAGGGCAACAGCAGGGTGATGGCCAGTTCACCTATAACACCCGTGTTTTGAAGATGGATTATGCGCTTCCTCAAGGGATGACGCTGGTTGCGCGTAATGAACGACTGACATTGAAGGATCCGTCCAATGGATCTGTGACGAAAATCTCATTAAAGCGTAATCCGTTGGGGTATTTGCTGCGTCATCCCTTGCGCTTCAATGACGGGATTCAAGTAACGAATGTGATACATGGGAGTGACTCGCTTCAAATTTCGCTGGCTGAGGCGGATAATCCCTCCCAAGGGTTGTTAACGATGCAGTTTTCAGACCTCCACGGGCGTCTTTCCCTTATCGGTCTTCAGGGTGTTGATGCTCATGGACATCATTTTGGCTTGTCCTTGTTCAATGTGAAGGAAGAGCTGTCAGAACCTAACGATGTGGTTAGTCCGTCCTCATCAGCGCAGTAGTGCCGAAAACGCCTTCCCAACTTGCACGAAGGGCTTGGTCAGCGTCGTGCATGGTCATATGTGGGTGGAAACGCTGAAGACTTGTTACCCCATATTCGCGAATGCCGCAGGGAATAATACCTGAAAAATCATCAAGGTTAGGCGCGACATTCAATGAGATGCCGTGCCAACTAACCCAACGGCTAATGCGAATGCCTAAAGCGGCAATTTTTGCTTCTTGCCCAGTCGTGGGGTCTATACACCATACGCCGATACGTCCTTCACGGGTGAAAGCGTCTACATCTAGAAGGGCAAGCGTATTGATGAGCCATTGCTCCAACCCCTTCACGTAAGCACGAAGATCTCGTGGCGGGATAAGACCATGAGGGCGTGTTAGGTCCAACATAACGTAAGCGAGCCGTTGTCCGGGGCCGTGATAGGTCCACTGGCCGCCTCGCCCTGCATCATATGTTGGGTAATGTTGCGGATTGAGGAGGTCTTCTTCTTTAGCAGAGGTGCCGGCCGTATAAAGTGGGGGATGTTCGGTTAACCAGATATGTTCGGGGGATTTTCCGCTGCGAATGTCCTGGGTAAGCGTTTGCATGCGTGCTAATGCATCGGGGTAAGCACGAAGAGAGGAATCGTGCTCCCATAGAATTTCTTTAGAAATATGCGTCATAGTTATTGCCCTTCTTCTAATGATGGGCTATAGGCGTTTTCACCGAGACGGTCACGCGAAATTATCCGCTTGATTGTCTAGCTACGGAGCGGCCGTGGCGGAATGGTAGACGCGCAAGCTTGAGGTGCTTGTGGGGGATAACCCCGTGGAAGTTCGAGTCTTCTCGGCCGCACCAATGTTTCGATAAAACGGAACATTGTTTTCTCGTATAATATGATAATTGAGTATATTGAAAAATATTTTTCAATATAGCTGCGAGAAAGCCCTATTTCCTTCATAGTTTTGACCCATTTTTCCTTTTTTGTCCCCTCATAAGGTCAGTCTGGAAATGTAAGCTATCTGGGTTTACATAAGAGCTGGCGCCCCTTTTTGATGTAATGACTGTATTGTAGGGGCATAAGGATTAAGGAGAGGGTATGATTAAGCCATTGCGTAAAGCAGTTCTTCCTGTGGCGGGGCTTGGGACGCGTTTTTTACCTGCGACGAAAGCAATGCCGAAAGAAATGCTGCCCGTTGTGGACAAACCTCTCATCCAATACGCTATTGATGAGGCGCGCGCTGCAGGCATTGAGGAATTCTGTCTTGTGACAGCGCGCGGAAAAGATAATCTTATTGATTATTTTGACGTTGCGTATGAGCTTGAAGATACGCTGCGTAGCCGTGGGAAGATTGCCTCCATGGCTGCTCTGGAAGCAAGTAGTGTGCCGGCTGGTTCTCTTGTTGCTGTGCGTCAGCAGAAACCGCTTGGGTTGGGCCACGCTATTTGGTGTGCACGCAGCTTCATAGGGGATGATCCTTTTGCAATCTTACTGCCAGACGACATTGTAAAAAGTGGTCGCAGTTGCGTCGCTCAGCTGGCTGATGTCTATAATCAAACAGGTGGCAATGTTGTTGCGGTTAATGAGGTGCCGGCAGACCGAACAGATCGTTATGGTGTGTTGAAAACGGGTGCTGATGATGGGCGTATCGTTGACGTAGAAGGGTTGGTTGAAAAACCTAAACCTTCGGAAGCGCCGTCAAACCTTGCCATTATTGGTCGTTATATTTTGACGGCTGACGTGCTCAAACCGCTTTCAGAGCATAAATCTGGCGTTGGAGGCGAAGTTCAGCTGACAGATGCGATGGCTGAGTTGATCGGCAAACAGCCTTTCCATGGTTTGCGCTATGAAGGCACGCGTTTCGATTGCGGTGACAAGCTTGGTTTCTTAGAAGCGCAGATCGCTATGGGGGTTGATCGCCCCGATTTAGGTGATGCTGTGCGGGCTTTCCTTAAAAAATATATCTGAGACTTTATCATGACATCTTTTAAGCATCATTTTGAGCCATCTAACCTGCGTGAGTATGATATCCGCGGGATTGTCGGCAAAAGTCTTCATAATGACGACGCCTATGCTCTTGGGCGCACTTTTGGCAGTATTGTTCGGCGTTCAGGTGGGCAAGTTGTTGCTGTTGGCTATGATGGACGCGTGTCATCACCTGATTTAGAGCAGGCCTTAGTGAAAGGGCTGGTCGCTTCTGGCATCACGGTGCTGCGCGTAGGCTTAGGGCCGACCCCAATGCTGTACTATACGTCTGTAACGCGTAAAGCTGATGGGGCGATTATGGTCACGGGGAGCCATAATCCACCTGACCATAATGGCTTTAAGATGATGCTGCATGGCAAGCCATTTTTTGGTAAGCAAATCAAGCAGCTAGGTGGCTTTGCGGAAGCAGGCGATGTTGTGGAGGAAGCCGCTGGGCAGGTTGAGACGGTTGATCCGTCGGAAAGCTATATCACGCGTCTTCTACAAGATTACGACGGTGAAAAGCCTCTAAAAGTTGTTTGGGATAATGGGAACTCGGCAGCTGGTGACGTGCTTACGCGTCTTGTTAAGCATTTACCCGGAGAGCACACGGTTCTCTATCCAGAGATTGACGGCACATTCCCTAATCACCATCCTGACCCAACCGTTGAAGCTAATCTAGCCGATTTGATTGCGGAAGTCCGTCGCCAAAAGGCGGATGTTGGGGTCGCTTTTGATGGCGATGCAGATCGCGTTGGTGTTGTGGATGGCGAAGGCAACATTCTGTGGGGGGATCAGATTCTCGTGCTTCTTGCGCGTGATGTGCTGAAAAAGCGTCCTGGTGAAACCATTATTGCAGACGTGAAGGCTAGTCAGGTTCTCTTTGATGAGGTTGCTAAGGCTGGTGGTAAGCCACTTATGTGGCGCACAGGTCATTCTCTGATTAAAAGCAAAATGGCAGAAACAGCCTCACCGTTGGCTGGGGAAATGTCGGGTCATATTTTCTTTGCAGATAAATGGTATGGCTTCGACGATGCGCTCTATGGCGCTATTCGCGTCTTGGGTATTGTAGCGCGTTTGCCGGAAACTCTAGCGGCGTGGCGGAGTGCTCTTCCAGTGATGGTGAATACGCCCGAGCTGCGCTTCCCTTGTGATGACACACGTAAGTTTGAGGTTATCTCTGAGGTTGCTAAGCGTCTGGAGCAGGAAGGCGCGAATGTGTCCGCTATTGATGGTGTTCGGGTGCAAACAGATGATGGCTGGTGGCTGCTGAGAGCCTCCAATACGCAAGCGGTTTTGGTGGGGCGTATTGAAGCACGCTCGCACGAGGGCCTAGACCGCCTCAAAGCAGCGTTTACAGCGCAGTTGAAAGCCTCCGGGCTTGAAGCACCAAACTTTGATGCTGCTGCTTCAGGTCATTAAGGCTGGCTGAAGCACGTGTCCCGCTGGGGCTCTTCTATATGGCGGTTGGTGGTGGATTTTGTATGCCCACCGACCTGCCTAGCTTGTGGTCAATCTATCCAAGCGGGAGGTTGCTTATGCGCCTCCTGCTTTAGTGCACTCCATCTTATCGTAGCGCCGTGTTGCCAACGATGTGGTGAGCCTTTGTCAGTTTATGAAGTAACGGATGACGGGCAGGGGGTTTGTGCTGCCTGTCAGCAAGATCCTCCGCTATGGCAGCAGGCGCGCGCTGCTTTTGTCTATAACGATATGGCACGGCGCCTGATTTTCCCGTTGAAGTATTCAGATCGTCCCGGGCACGCGGCTTTTCTTGCGACTTTTATGGAGGAGGCTGCACGCGAGCTGTTTCAGCCTGGGGTTGTTGTGATTCCCGTGCCTCTTCATATCAAAAAACTCAGAAAACGACGTTACAACCAAGCGGGCCTTTTGGCCTTTCATCTTGCGAAGAAACAGCATGCTAACGTGCTGTTCGATGGGCTGTATCGGCGCCAAAACACACGCTCTTTAGCGCATCTCCCAGTCTCTGAACGGAAAGAAGAACTCCATAATATGTTTGGCGTTAAGCCATGTTATCATGCACGTCTAAAAGGTAAGCATGTGGTGCTCGTTGATGATATTCTAACAACGGGAGCAACAGCTGAAGCCTGCTCTCGGGCTTTACTTGATATAGGCTGCTCAAAGGTCGATATTATAGTAGCTGCCCGTGCTTGTGCGGGACATACAGTCTTAACATGAGGATTTTTGGTATGGCGAAGGTTGAAATTTATACACAAGCGGGTTGCCCATTTTGCGTGCAAGCTGTGGCGTTGTTGAAGCAGAAAGGTGTTCCATTTCAAGAGATCGACGCACCGCGAGGCACACCCGAGCGTGAAGAAGCGATTAAGCGTTCAGGTGGAGGGCAAACGGTTCCACAAATTTTTGTGGATGATCAGTCTCTTGGTGGGTGCCGCGAGTTGATGCAACTCGACCATGGTGGTGCTCTAGAGTTTCTATTGCAGCGCTCGTAGTCATGTTACGCTTTCTACACTATAGCGGCCTCATAATGTTGGTCGTCTGTGGCCTGGGAGGAATGTCTTCTCAGGCTTCTGCTGAGCCATCACAGTCATCTTCGACGGCTTCTCATCTGTCACGTCCTGAAGAGGGATTATGGCTTGTGAAAGAGAAAGATGGGATATTCCAGATCGGCCCGTGTGATGACCGGAAAGATCGGCTTTGTGGCTGGCTTGTCGGGATGGATTATACAGAAGCCGAGCCTGAGAAAGATGTCTGGGGACGTTCTGAGTGTGGTTTGCAAATCATTTCTGACATGAAACCTGTCGATAATGGGCGGTGGGATGGCCATATCCTAGACCCACATACTGGGCGTACGTATGACGCGCGTCTTTGGGTGGCAAAGAGTGGCCATCTGAAGCTGCTTGGTTATCTGGGGATTCCTATGTTTGGGCAGACGCAGACATGGAGCCGTTACCATGGTGCTTCGATCGGCCAGAAATGTCGCATGAAGCATGGATGAAGCTGGGTTGATGCTGCAACATTATGTGCATCTGGAACAAAATTACTTAACAGAGTAAACTAAATTTTACAGCGCCGTCTGAAGGGAGTTTCAGAGCGGGCATTTGGCACAAGGAGGGCATATATATTATGTCTCAGCATCTTTCTCGGCGTCATTTCTCTCTAGGCCTTGCAGGGCTAGGGGCAACGGCTTTGGCAGGCCCTGTTCGTGCAGCAGTTCCGCGTGAAGGCGAGGGTGAGTCTAAAACATTATGTTTCGTTGGTGGTTATACCCAGCATGGGCCTCCAGGTATTTCGGGCAATGGCGAAGGGATTGCAGTGTTCGAGATGGAGCGCGATACGGGTGTGCTCACTCTGATCACGACATTTATGGATATTCCAAGCCCTTCTTTTATTACTCTTACGAAAGACCGAAAGTTTTTATACGCTCTTAGTGAGATTAATGATTATAACGCTGAAGGTGATGGTTGTATTACCGCTTTTGCTGTTGATACGCGCACGGGAACTTTGGCTAAGATTAATACAGTGGGCTCCGGTGGCGCTGTGCCGGCACATTTAAGCATCCATCCTTCAGGGAAATATGTGCTCGTTGCGAACTATGTGGGGGGCTGTGTTTCGGTTATTCCGATTCGACATGACGGCTCTCTAGGGGAAGCGACGGATGTTGTGCATAATACAGGGCCGCGCCAGCCTGAGAGGGCAGAAGATAATCCGCAAGGTAATTTTGCTGTTTCAGATCACTCCAGTGCACATCCCCATATGATTGGGACAGATCCAAGTGGTCGTTTTGTTTTAGCAGACGATGCTGGGCTAGATCGCGTCTATGTATGGACATTAGATGAGAAGCGCGGAAAGCTCATTCCAGCGAAGAAACCATATTATAATATGACACCTGGTTCAGCGCCGCGGCATTTTGTTTTCGATCATAGCGGCCGCATGCTGTATAATTTGTGTGAGCAGAACTCTAAGGTCGTCGTTTCTAAATTTGATCCTAAAACAGGTGAAATTACGTTTATCCAGAGCGTGAGCACGGTGACATCTCACTTCCGTGGATCGACATTGGCGGCTGAAATTTTAATTTCTGAAAGCGGAAAATATATCTACGTTTCCAACCGTCTAGGTGATTCGTTGGCTGTTTTTGCTGTCGGGCAGGATGGAACTCTGATCTTGCAGGATGAAGTCTGGATGCATGCAGATTATGGACGTGCCATGATGTTTGATCCGAGTGGGAACTTCTTATTCTGTGCAAATCAGCGTTCTGATGTTGTTACAACCTTTCGTGTTGATCGTGATACAGGGAAGCCACGTTTTGTGCATAAATTCACGCCGGTGGGGAGCCCAACCACCTTTGCCTTTATGGTCACTGATGCGTAATATGGAGAAGGGGGCTGTAAAGCCCCTTTTTCACAAGGAAAGTTATTTTCAATCTTTTATAAATAACGCGATATAATTAACGCTTGTGTCTCGTGTGATGCGCCAACGCGGTGGAATGAAGGACATGCCGTTCAGTGCAATAAGGCGTAGCCCAGCTTGAGATGCCATAGCATCTAGATCGGCAGGGCGGATGAATTTTTTCCAATCATGCGTGCCAACAGGTAAAAGGCGCAGGAGGTATTCTGCTCCTAGTTTTGCCATGAGGAATGACCGTACCGTCCTGTTGAGTGTCGAGAGAGCGATGTAGCCCCCTGGGCGTGTTAAAGTTGCCAGCAAATGTAGAAATGCTTGTGGGTCTCGCACATGCTCAATAACTTCGAGAGCTGAAACAACGTCAAATTGATGTTTCTGATCAACGAGTTCTTCAGCGTTGCCTGCTTTATATGTCAATGATTGCGCTGAATGTGGGAGAGGAGCTTTTTTTTGATGCTCTTCAGCTGCTGAGATGGCCTCTGCGCTGGCATCGACGCCTAATGTTTTGAACCCTAGTTTTGCAAAGCTTTCGCTGGCTAGTCCGGCTCCACAGCCGATGTCTAGTAAGGAAGGGGGGGCTTCTGCTTGGAAGAAAGCACGAGGAATATGGTCTTTGACCCATGAGGTACGAAGAGGATTCATTGCGTGCAGTGGCGCCATGGGGCCGCGTGGATCCCACCATTGTTGGGCCAGTGCACTAAAATGATCAATTTCTTCATCCACAACTGAAGAACTGGATGGGGAATGCTCAGCGGATGTCATAGTCAGTCCTTATGCGTAGAATATGTGTTTTCTGCCACGTTTCATCTGGACGGGAAAGAGAGGGAACGGTATGTGGAGTGGGTATTTGCGTACTTATTCGCCTAAATTTATCGGAGCCAAAGGTCTAGATGTCCATGCCTGATTGTGTAGGAGGCGGTGATGGTGACACCGTTTTGCCAGCTGTGACACAAAAAACACCCCAAACGATTGTCATGAAGTTTGGTGGGACATCTGTTAAAGATCTAGACCGAATTCGTAGTGTCGCTCAAAAAGTTCAGACAGAACGTCGTAAAGGACGGCACGTTGCTGTTGTTGTGTCTGCAATGTCGGGCGTGACGAACCAAATGGTACAATATTGTCATGGGCTCGACCCAGAAGCGGATGCGTGTGAGTACGATGCCGTTGTTGCTTCGGGAGAACAGGTCACAAGTGGACTTCTAGCGATTGCGTTGGGCGCAATTGGTGTGCCTGCACGTTCATTTCAAGGTTGGCAGGTGCCGCTTTTGACCGATGAGGCTCACGGTTGTGCCGCTATTGAGCGTGTTGATGGGCGTGCCGTTAAAGAATGTCTGGAGCAAGGCATTGTTCCGGTGATGGCAGGGTTCCAAGGTGTTGATAAAGCACAGCGGATCGCCACTCTGGGTCGTGGGGGGTCTGATACATCAGCTGTTGCTTTGGCTGCGGCGATTGGAGCTGACCAGTGCGATATCTATACTGATGTTGACGGGATTTATACGACTGACCCACGGATTGTAAAACGCGCCAAGCGTTTGGAACGTATTACGTATGAGGAAATGCTGGAGCTAGCGTCAGTTGGTGCCAAAGTGTTGCAGACTCGTAGTGTTGGGCTTGCGATGCGTGAGAATGTGAAGGTGCGTGTTCTGTCGTCTTTCACAGAAACTGATGACAGCAGCGGCACACTTGTTGTGGAAGAGGATGATAGCGTGGAGAAAGAACTCGTCGCCGGGATTGCTTACTCGCAAGATGATGCGAAGATTACGATCCGTAACCTTCCGGATGAACCGGGTATTTCTGCAGCTATTTTTGGGCCATTGTCGGGTGCTGGTGTCAATGTAGATATGATTGTGCAAAGTATTGGTGTTGATCACAGCACGAATATGACTTTTACAGTCAGTAAAAAAGAAGAGGCACGTGCTTGTGCTTTGTTGGAAGGAATGAAATCAGAGATTCGCTATGGCGAACTCACAACCTCTCGCGATGTGGTTAAGATCAGCGTCGTTGGTGTCGGTATGCGTTCTAACACTGGTGTTGCGGCAAAGATGTTTCGTACATTAGCTGAACGAGGAATTAATATTCAGGTTATTTCCACGAGCGAGATTAAGATTTCTGTTTTAATTGATGCTGAATATACAGAATTGGCCATGCGTGCGTTGCACACAGCCTATGGATTAGACGCTAAGAAGGAAGATTAAGTTCATGACGGATATTGCCTCAACAGATGATGCGCAAGCACGTGAAACCCTTCAACGTCTATGGAAGCCAGGCTGTGACTTCTTAGGAAGTGAACTGGCCATTCTTGGCGGTGCGATGTCTTGGGTTAGTGAACGTAACCTGGTTTCGGCTATTTCTAATGCAGGCGGGTTTGGCGTTATTGCATGTGGCGCCATGTCTCCCGAGCGTTTAGAGGAAGAGATTGTCGCTACTCAAGCGCTGACTAAACGTCCTTTTGGCGTTAACCTGATTACCATGCATCCAGATTTGGATGCGCTGGTGAATGTATGTTTATCCCATAACGTTACTCACATTGTGCTTGCCGGGGGAGTACCAACAGGGGCGACTATCCGTCGTGTACGTGACGGTGGGGCGCGGGCGATTGGTTTTGCGCCAGCTCTAGCCTTAGGGCGTCGTCTTATTAAAATGGGGATTGAAGCACTCATTATTGAAGGCTCAGAGGCTGGTGGTCATGTAGGCCCCGTTTCGCTGAACGTGCTTGCTCAAGAAATTCTTCCCCACGTGACAGAAGTTCCGGTCTTCGTTGCGGGTGGATTGGGGCGAGGGGACGCTATTGTCTCTTATCTGGAGCAAGGGGCGGCAGGAGCGCAGCTTGGCACGCTTTTTGCAGCGTCTCAGGAAAGTATCGCCCATGAAAACTTCAAGGTCGCTTTCCGCCGAGGAAATGCGCGTGATGCAACCGTCTCTGTTCAGCTTGATGAGCGTTTCCCCGTTATTCCGGTGCGCGGTCTGGCTAATGCAGCAACCCGTCACTTCATGAAACATCAAGCCGAAATGTTGCGTCGTTTCCAGGCGGGCGATATTGAGCGTGAAGCCGCTCAGCTGGAGATTGAACATTTCTGGTCTGGGGCTTTGCGTCGGGCTGTTGTTGAAGGTGACGTTGATAACGGATCGCTCATGGCTGGGCAGTCTGTTGGGATGGTAAAGGAAATTAAACCTGTAGCTGATATTACTTCAATGCTCGTCGAACAGGCGGTTGCTGCGCTTAAGCGTCGTGAAGGGCGTGTTCATCCTCCAAAATAATGGTAGCCAAGAAACCATTTGGAGTGTTTAGCTAGAGTCAATAGGTCGATCTGACTGGTAAAGAGGGGTTCTGTCCGTGCCTGAGCTGCGTTCTGATAAGCAAGGTTCTGAGCAGTCAAGTATCGGCTTGATGTTAAAAGCGCGGCGTGAGCAGTTGCAATGGCCTCTGGAGGACATTGCAGAAAGTTTACGCCTGCGTTTATCAACACTTGAGGCTTTGGAGAGCGATGCTTATGACCAGCTCCCTGGGAGGACCTATGCACTTGGTTTCCTCAAAAGCTATGCGACGTATTTAGGTTTAGATGCCGAGCAGCTTATTGCCGCGCTTGATCGGCAGCGGCTTGCGCAAGCTGATCGTAAAGAAAGCCCATCATTTGCGTTACCACAGCCGCGAAACGAGCATGGTATGTCGATCGGTGTGCTCGTGAGCATTGGTGTAGTGGTCGTCGGTGTTGCTTACGCAGGTTGGTACCATTTTTCTAATCATGTCACATTGCCACATGTAACACCGCCAGCGGTTACGTCTGAGGAGAATGTATCGCCTTCCTCGTCTAATATGGCGAAAATGGGTGCGAATCCTGCTTCTCAACTTCCACCCGTGCCTTCTTCTGGCATGGAGGGAGAGCAGCATGATACGTTTACGCCCCCTCATGAAACAGCAGGACAGCAAGCCGATTTAACACCAGAACCTTCACCGCTTGGTGAGAAATCGAAGAGCGATCAGGAAGCGGGCACTAAGTTAACGCCACCCTCAGGAAATAATAGCTCAAATTTGGCTCAAAATGCAGAGGGGAATAATTCGCCGTTTGTAGCGAAGCCTGCGCAAGACGCACCTCATGTCGATTCACATCGTGAAACAGCACCCTCTGCTGGTAGTTCAGGAGCTGTTTCTGATGATCACACGGTAACGGTGGTTATGACGCAAGATAGTTGGGTGCAAATTAAAAATGCCCAGGGGAAAGTGGTGCAATCACGCTTGATGAAAAAGGGCGAGACTTGGCAGGGGCATGATGAGGAAGGGCCTTATCATCTTACAGCAGGCAATGCGGGCGGTGTCGTTGTGCAAGCCGGTTCTGTCACGAGTGCGCCATTAGGGCGAGAAGGGACAGTGCGGCATAACGTCACGTTGGCACCGCAAGACATCATAAATGGTCAATATGGTCATAGCGAAAACAGCCCGCAAACAGCTCATTGAGAGCAGAAATAATGTGATTGCATCATTCTTAATGAGGAAGGTGCTGGAACATTGCGGCATATCGCATTAAATAGACAACAGATTTGTTTATATCCGCTTAGTTTTATCATGAGTCCGAGGGTCGGGCTCAGAGAGGTTGTTCATGAGCAGTATTCGTCCTTATCAGCATATTGAGCGTCGCAAGTCGCGGAAGATTTACGTCGGCAATGTGGCCGTTGGTGGTGATGCCCCAGTATCTGTGCAAACCATGACCAATACGCTGACAACGGATATCGAAGGAACAATCGCTCAAATTCGTAAAGCTGAGCTTGCTGGTGTTGATATTGTGCGTGTTTCCTGCCCCGATGAGGCCAGCACGAAAGCGCTAAAAACCATCGTTGAAGAGGTGAATACGCCAATTGTTGCGGATATTCACTTCCATTATAAACGTGCGATTGAAGCGGCCGAGGCTGGGGCTGCGTGTCTTCGTATTAATCCAGGCAATATTGGTAAGGCGGAGCGTGTTCGCGAAGTCGTGAATGCTGCGCGTGATCATGGTTGTTCCATTCGTATTGGTGTGAATGCGGGTTCTCTTGAGAAGCATTTGCTGGAAAAATACGGTGAGCCAAACCCTGAAGCGCTCGTCGAAAGTGCGCTTGAGCATGCACGCATTTTGCAAGATCATGACTTTCATGAGTTCAAAATTAGCGTCAAAGCATCAGACGTATTCATGGCTGTTGCGGCTTATCAGCAGCTGGCTGAATGTTGTGACCATCCCCTTCATATTGGGATTACAGAAGCCGGCTCGAAGCGTGCAGGAACGGTGAAGTCAGCTCTTGGCCTAGGGAATTTGCTATGGGCTGGTGTGGGTGACACGATGCGTGTTTCTCTTTCAGCCCCTCCTGAAGAGGAAGTATTGGTCGGGTGGGATATTCTGAAATCCCTTGGTTTGCGCCATCGCGGTGTGAAAATTATTTCCTGCCCATCCTGTGCGCGTCAGGGCTTTAATGTGGTGGAAACGGTGCAAACTCTTGAGGAGCGCCTACAGCATATTAAAACACCGTTAACGCTTTCTATTATTGGTTGCGTGGTTAATGGGCCGGGTGAAGCGCTTATGACTGATATTGGTGTGACGGGCGGCGGCCAAGGGCGCCATATGGTCTATGCCGCTGGCAAGCAGGATCACACCATGGCAGCTGATGATATGGTCAACCATATTGTTGAGCTTGTTGAAAAGCGTGTGAGTGCTATTGAGGCGGCTAAGGCTGAAGGCGAGACAGCAAAAGTAATGGATCCGGCGGCACAATAATGGCACGTTTGCAACCTGTAAGAGGGACACATGATATTTTAGGCGATGACATGCTGCGTCATCGCCATATCGTTGAGACGGGACGGGTTATTTTTGCGCGTTATGGCTTTTCTGAGTGGGCGACACCAATCTTTGAAGAAACGCGCGTCTTTGCGCGTTCATTGGGCGAAACATCTGATGTTGTGTCTAAAGAGATGTATAGCTTTCAGGATCGCGGAGGTGAAAGCTTAACGCTCCGTCCCGAAGGAACGGCGAGCATTGCGCGTGCGCTGGTCTCGAATTCTTTGGCGCAGTCTTTGCCACAAAAGATCTTCTATCAAGGGCCGATGTTTCGTTATGAGCGCCCTCAAAAGGGACGGTACCGGCAGTTTCACCAAATTGGTGCGGAGCTGATTGGTGCAGAAGGTCCGCTGCGCGATGCTGAAACGATCGCCATGGCGCGTGATTTTTTGGTCTCTCTTGGTTTAGATGAGGGAATACGGCTTGAGCTGAACACGCTTGGGGATCTTTCTAGCCGCCTGGCATGGCGAGAAGCGCTGGTTGCGTATTTCCGTCAGCATGCAGACCAACTTTCAGAGGAAAGCCGCACGCGTCTTGAAGCTAATCCGTTGCGGATTTTGGACAGTAAGTCAGAGCAAGATCGTCGTTTATTAGCAGATGCGCCTGCTTTTGATGACTATCTCAATGATGAGTCCCGTCAGTTTTGGGACGAGCTGCGTGCGACATTAAAAGCCTTCGGGATCGCTTTCGTTGAAAATCCACGGATTGTTCGCGGACTTGATTATTACAGCCATACGGTTTTTGAGTTCGTGACCGATAAGCTTGGTGCTCAAGGGACTGTGCTGGCCGGTGGCCGTTATGAAGGTCTTGTGGAAGAAATGGGCGGCCCTGCTGTTCCTGCGATTGGTTGGGCAGCTGGGATTGAACGTTTAGCATCCTTGATTGAGCTGCCTGAGCAGAAGACAACGGGCATTGCGATCGTGCCTTTGGGCCAAGAGGCAACGTTGCAAGGGGCTGCCATCGCTCAGCGCTTACGTGATCGTGGCATGGTCGTGTCTATTGAAACCCGGGGTGCGATGAAGAAGCGTATGGATCGCATCGTTAAATCAGGGGCAACACATGTTGTGTTCCTTGGAGATGATGATTTGCAGCGTGAGGTTGTGCAGTTGCGTGATCTTTCAACGCGGGAGCAAAGTGAAGTCTCTGTTTCTGATATCGCAACTGTTTTGGAAAACGCATTGTCTGTATGAGTTCTGCTATTGACCATCGCCTGGAGCAGATTGTTGCTCGGTTTGAAGAGCTTCAAGCGCTTATGTCATCGACAGAAGGGGCGGGAGAGGATTTCGTGCGGCTGTCGCGTGAATATGCTTCACTCGAAGAACCTGTAGCGGCTATTCGAGTTTGGCAAGATGCCCTCTCTCGTCGTGATGATGCGCAGGCTTTGGTTGAAGACCCGGAATTTCGTGAACTGGCAGAAGGGGAGCTGCAAGAACTTAAGGAGCAGCTTCCCAGTCTTGAACATGCCATGCAGCTTGCGTTGCTTCCTAAAGATAAAGCCGATGAAGGCAGCGCTATTTTGGAAGTGCGTCCCGCTGCGGGAGGGGACGAAGCGGGCTTGTTTGCCGCGGAACTTTTTGAATCCTATCGCCGTTATGCCGAGAAGCGGGGCTGGCGTTTTGAGGTCATGTCGCTGACGGAAAATGAGGTGTCGGGTCTCAAAGAAGGGATCGCCACTATTTCTGGTAACGGGGTGTTTGCGCGCTTTAAGTATGAATCTGGTGTGCATCGTGTTCAACGCGTTCCGGCGACGGAAAATCAAGGGCGTATTCATACATCAACTGTGACGGTTGCGGTGCTTCCTGAGGCGGAAGAAGTGGACGTTGAGGTGCATGATGATGATTTGCGGATTGACGTCTATCGTGCATCAGGAGCTGGCGGACAGCATGTGAACAAGACCGAAAGTGCGGTTCGAATAACGCATATGCCGACAGGGCTTGTGGTCGCCATGCAGGAAGAGAAAAGTCAGCATCGCAACAAAGCGAAAGCGATGCAGATTTTGCGGGCACGGCTCTACGAGCAAGAGCGCCAGCGTGCTCATAATGATCGAGCCGCTAACCGTAAAGCGCAGGTCGGAACGGGGGATCGCTCAGAGCGTATCCGAACCTATAATTTCCCACAAAATCGGGTAACAGACCATCGTATCAACCTCACACTTTACAAAATTGCTTCCATCATGGGGGGGGATTTTGATGAAATCGTGGATGCGTTGACCCATCATGAGCAAATGGAGCTTTTGACCGAAACGTCCGTGCATTAAGTTCTTTTAGGAGTTGGACACTGTACAACGGTTGGAGTGGCCGTTTTTGTGGTCAGCAGAAGGATCGTTCTCGTCTTCGTCAACGAGAAAGAAGTCAGTGAAATTACGTGTTCCTACGGCTTCATAATGATGGCCATCGGGATGATGAAGCACACCGTCGCTGCTGACAATATGTGTTTCAGGATGACCATGACGCGTAATTGTGATGGTTCCGCAGAGACTATAGGAGACATTCTCGCGGCCAACAGGCAGAGCGATTGTAGCGTGTTCGATGGAATGATTCAGATCAAGGCGAAAAGTCGCGGCCAGATGGTCATTAATATAAAGATGGGAAATTTCAGAAATTTCGTCATGAGCACGACCGTCTGTGACGGTAAAGCTGCCTCCAACCAGTCCATCTGGGGGAGAGCTATTTTGCGCACGTGTAGGCGCTATGGTGAGCATGATCATGCAAAGAAGAGATAAATGATGGAGTCGTCTCATTATGGTTCATCCCAAACAATCGGAGGCACAATGAGCGCATCTGTATCACAGCGCAAGGATCTTCTTGTGCGGGAGGCTCTCTCTATCTTGCAGCAAGCGGGCGTGGAAGACGCTTCCAGAGAAGCGTACTTGCTCTTGGAATGGGTATTAAAAAAAGACCGTTTGGCGATGCTAAGCCTTCTAGAGGTGGGAGCTGAGGATGCTGCTCGTTATCGCCACGTTGTCCAACGACGAGCCAAGCGGGAGCCTTTTGCGTTTATTACAGGAGAGCAAGGCTTTTGGACGCTTGATCTATCAGTTTCCCCAGAGACGTTAATCCCAAGAGGAGATAGCGAAGCTTTGATTGAAGCGCTCCTTGAGTGCGGGCCTGAGCGGAACAAGGAGCTTTCGTTCTTAGATTTAGGGACTGGGACGGGGTGTTTGTTGTTAGCTGCTCTTGCTGAATATCCTCGGGCAATGGGGGTTGGTGTTGATATTGCGGAAGGTGCAGTTCGTCTTGCTCGTCATAATGCGCAGCGCAATGGGCTGGGTGAACGTGCGCGCTTTATGGTTGGCTCTTGGGCTGAGGGGATAACAGGGCCTTTTGATGTGATTTTGTCTAACCCGCCGTATATCGAACGTGATGTTGTCGCGCAGCTTATGCCCGAAGTAGAGCATTACGAACCACATCGTGCGCTTGATGGCGGAGATGACGGTTTGGAGGCTTATCGGCTTTTGTGCCAAGAGCTGCCACGCTTGTTGAGTGCAACAGGGTTAGCGATTTTTGAGCTGGGGATTGGGCAGGAAGAGGCTGTAACGCAACTGGCTGAATCTCAAGGATTACGCAAGTTGCGGTGCCATACTGATTTAGGCGGGGTTCCGCGTGCTCTGGTTTTAGCACGATCTTAGAAAACAGGTTGGCTTGTGAGAGTAGAATTGGTAGAACTGATTTGCATGAGGCGGGAGCAGAGCGTGAGCTCAGCGGAAAAATGTCCCAGCACGTGTGAGTATCCTCATCCCTACGTAGAAAATATTCTTTTGAACTGATGGAAGAGATCGGGGATGGGTTATTGTTTTGAGAAGCCATCGGAACGCAAATTACAGGTTAGAAGACTATGAAGCGTATGAGAAGCCGCCATCACCGTTCTGGAGGCGGTGGGGGAGCATCGCGTGGTAATAACGGTCAGATTCCTCTGAACCGGAATCATGTTTTTGAAAGTAATGGTCCGGATATACGCGTACGCGGAACGGCTCAGCAACTCTCGGAAAAATATCTTCAGCTCGGGCGGGATGCGACAGGTACAGGTGACCGTGTGCAGGCGGAAGCTTACTTTCAGCATGCTGAACATTATTTTCGTATTCTAAATGCGATGAATCAAGCAGCCCAGACCGCACAGCAAGAACGTGCAGAGCGCCAGCGTGCATACGAGCAAGGCCGGCAAGAGCGTCGTGAGCGTCGTGAAGAGCCGGGATCTGGGGATGTGGAAGAGCATGGGGCAGCTGACAGAGAGGCGCAGCCACCAGTGCAAGAAACGCCACGTCCACCGCGTGGGCGCCGCCCTAAAAATATTGAAGAACCATCAGCTGAGTAATGTGATTGGTTTTGAAGGAAGGGGGAAGTGTAGCTTCTCTCTTCTTTTGTGGTAGAGACAGAAGTACAGCCATTCCTACGATAAGGTAGGACTAATCTGCAAAATATCTATTTTTAGGGGAATATAAAGATGGTAGCGGCGGACGGATTTGAACCGCCGACCAAGGGATTATGATTCCCCTGCTCTACCACTGAGCTACGCCGCCATCTTTAAAATGCCGAACTTGTTGAAGTCCGTCGTTGAGTGGGTTTTTATGATATCTTTAAGGGGGTGTCAACCAAGGAAGTAAGAAGAATATTTCTATTTTTGGTTTATTTTTCCTAGAGACCCTGTCACTCTGCACCCCTAAAAATCCCGCCAACTGGAGAACTTTGTCGTTGTCGCAGCATTTTACCGGAATCTTGTTTGCGTTTAGCAATGCGTTATCGTGGCTTCCGGGATCGGTTGTCTCTGTGGTGATGCTGGTTATTGTAGGGCTGGCGGCCTATTATTTTGGGCAGGGAACGATCAGCCTACTCTTGAAAATACCCGGGACACGCAGTGTTGCGATGCTTCGGAATGTTGTGCATGCGCTGCGTCGTCCATCACGGATTATCGTCACGTTGCTTGCACTGTTAGCGGCCCTACCTGCAGCAACGGGTTTGTCTTTTGAGACAGAGCAAACGCTTCAGCTTGGTTTTCTTTTTGCGTTGATTTTGGTTGTCGGAACATCGGTGATCATCAGCTTGCGTTTGATGACAGAAGCGTATCTCGCTCGTTTAGCAAAGCGTGATTATGCTGATGACATTATGGTGCGTGCTCACCAAACGCAGATTAAGGTTCTGAGACGGCTTGGTGAGATTTTAATCGGGATTATTACTGTCGCATCAGCTTTGATGCTCTTCCCGTCTGTGAAACAATATGGGGTGTCGCTTTTTGCATCTGCTGGTGCGGCGTCGCTGGTTGTGGGTTTGTCTGCCCGTGGACTGCTGACGAACCTTATTGCTGGTGTGCAGATTGCTATTACTCAACCGATCCGTATGGAAGACCTCGTTATTATTAACGATGATTGGTGTTGGGTTGAGGAAATTACAGCAACCTATGTGGTGCTTCGTGTGTGGGATTGGCGACGCTATATTGTTCCTATCTCGTATTTTTTGGAAAATCGTTTTGAAAATTGGACACATAATTCTGAGGCCATTACAGGGCTCGTCGTGATGTGGCTCGATTTTGATGCACCTATGGAGGAAATACGAGAAGCGCTGCGAGAAATTGTCCGTGCTTGTCCTCTATGGGACGGGAAAATCTTCGATGTTCAAGTGTCGGATTTTGACCATAGCGCGATGAAAATCCGGATCACAGCGAGTGCCCGTAATGCGATGCAGAGCTGGGACTTGCGCTGTGATATTCGTGAAAAAGCGATCGCACGTATTCGCGAAGAATTTCCGCAAGCTCTACCACGGACGCGCATGTCTCTCGTGAAAGCAGGGGAGAGAATGGTTCCAGCCCCTGCACAAGAAACGGATGATGATATTCTGTCTCCACCCATCAAGCGTCCACCACCGGGAAGCTACACGGGGCCTCCTGATCGTAGCGGCGGAGCTTCCTCTTTCTAAAAAACGGTGTGTTGACGAGTTATTGGTTATGGCTCTTTATTTTGGGCCATAACCGAATTTTTTTTGCCGTAACATTGGTAGGTAAGCACACCAAGCGCAACATATGTGACGATCAGAATAAGGGGGATTGGGTTCCCCATTATAACAGCGTGAAACATATTGATGGTGAGTGGTAGAGCCATCAGGATACAGAAAACGATGCCCAATGTTGGCACAATACCAACCCATATGCCTTTA
Organism: Saccharibacter floricola DSM 15669; assembly: GCF_000378165.1. Taxonomy (GTDB): domain Bacteria; phylum Pseudomonadota; class Alphaproteobacteria; order Acetobacterales; family Acetobacteraceae; genus Saccharibacter; species Saccharibacter floricola. The sequence goes on along the minus strand of NZ_KB899334.1, from coordinate 185,861 downwards.
ATCGTGAAACCGCCGAGAGGGACTTTAAAGGGGCGTGTTGCATCTGGTGCTTGATTGCGCTGCCAGATAACGGTGAAGCAGACAATTGCAAAAGCTAGAGCGGTGCCGATAGAGACAAGATCGCTGATAATATCAATCGGCATGGTTGCCGTCATGAAGCCGACGAGAGCCCCAATGATGAGTGTACCTAGCCAAGGCGTGCGGAATTTGGGATGAATACGGCTGAATATTTCAGGGATAAGGCGGTCTCGTCCCACTGTCAGAAGAACGCGCGTTTGCCCATACATGAGGCCAAGAAGAACGGAGCAAAGGCCAATCGTAGCACCTGAATTGACAAGAAGGGCTAGCCACGGCTTGTGCATGGTTTTTGTGGCTATAGCCAAAGGGTCTGCCACGTTGAGGCTACGATAGGGGACAATACCCAGAAGGACAGCAGCAACGGCAACATAAATAATGGTGCATATAACAAGGCTGCCGATAATCCCGATGGGAATATCTCGTGTTGGATTGCGTGCCTCGGCAGAGGCAGTAGAGACGGCCTCAAACCCAGCATAAGCAAAAAACATAATAGAAGCCGCACGGAAAATGCCGGTGATGCCGTAATGAAAGTTTCCTTCAGACGGAGGAATAAAAGGGTGCCAGTTAGCAGGATTAACAAAGCTGACGCCCATGATGAGAAATAGCAACAATACTCCCACTTTCAAACCGACGACGACCGTATTAAAGCGAGCTGATTCTTCCACGCCTCGCACAAGAAGGGCTGTAACGGCGCATACTGCAAGGAGACCAACAAGGTCTATCTGCCAATGATAGGTAAGAACGGTATCGTCCCCACCGGGGAGCGGCTGGAGTGTTGAGTGGGTAAGAAAAGCAGGGATATGGAGGTTGAATGTATCAAGGAGTGATGTGAGATACCCCGATAAACCTGAGGCGACCCCTGTGCAAGAAATGCCGTATTCCAACAACAGAAGCCAGCCAACTGTCCAAGCGGCTTTTTCCCCCATGGAGATATAGGCGTAGGAATAGGCCGAGCCAGAAACAGGGAAAGAGGAGGCAAGCTCGCCATAACATAGAGCGGTAAAGAGGCAGGCGGCTGCTGCAATTAAAAACGATAGTAGAATAGAGGGGCCAGCATAATTGGCTGCCGCTGTCCCCGTCATGACGTAAACACCGGCCCCAACGGTCGTGCCTACACCCATAAAGAGAAGTTGCGTGGCGGTAAGGCTGCGCTTGAGGGGGTGGTTGTTGTTTTCCGCCGCAATATGTTCCAGAGTTTTCCGGCGACTGTTCTGGGAAGGGGCAGGGCTGGTCATGGATTTTAGGTGCTGTCTCATAAAGCGGTGAGCCATAAAGGCGTAGAAAGCCTTGTCTCATGGCGCAGTCTTGTCGTTCTGTAAATGGCCTAGAGAGTATTGAGCAGGCGATTCTATGCGCGAAAGATTCTATCTATCACGTTTTTAAGAACGGTGTTGTGAGGCCATGAGAGAATGCTTTCTTCCGTAAAGAATGTAGGTTCCGGCCCCTAAAGCGAGGTAGATCAGTAAGATCAGAAGAGGGATGGGGTTTCCGGTTAAAATGGCATGAGCCATGTTTAAAAACAAAGGGGCAATCATCACAAAGCAGCAGAAGATTCCTAAGGATGGGACGGTGCCAAGCCAAAAACCTTTGATGCGGATTCCACCTAAGGGAACACGGAAGGGACGTGGGGTATTAGGTGCGTAATTACGTTGCCAGATCACGGTAAAACAGACCATCGCAAAAGCAAGTGTCGTGCCGATACAGAGTAGATCCCCAATCAGGGCGATGGGGAGGGTTGCGGTCATGCTTCCCATGATGAGGCTGAGTACCATTGTGCCGCGCCATGGCGTTTTGAGGCGTGGATGGATATGGCAAAATAGACGCGGAATAAGCCCATCATTCCCAATGGTAAGCAGAACGCGTGATGCAGCATAGAGCAGTCCGAGCAAAACAGAGCAAAGGCCGATGGTTGCTCCTGTGTTCACGAAGAGAGCGAGCCAAGGTTTGCCCATGACTTTGGTGGCAACAGCAAGCGGGTCAGCAACATCAAGATCGTGATAAGGGACAATCCCGAGCAACACAGCAGCGATGGCACAGTAAATGAGTGTGCAGATAATGAGACTGCCAATAATGCCAATCGGAACGTCTCGTGTGGGATTGCGTGCTTCTGCTGAAGCTGTTGAGACGATTTCAAAACCACCATAGGCGAAGAAGATAATCGACGCAGCGCGAAAAACCCCAGCAATGCCGAAGTGAAAATTCCCCTGGGAAGGGGGAATGAAAGGGTGCCAATAAGCAGGGTGGATAGCGCTTAGGCCTATGATGAAGAAAAGACCTAATACACCGACCTTGAGCGCGACGAGTAGGCTATTAAAACGCGATGACCCTTCATTTCCACGAGCGAGAAGCGTCCCCATAATCATAACTACTATGAAGCCGACAAGATTGAGCCCATGATGGACTGTAAGAGCACTGCCATGAGAGCCGGGACGAGGTTGAAGGGTGGATTGCGTGACGATAGGGGAGAGATGGATGTGACAGGTTTCCAATAAGGAGACGAGATATCCTGATAGACCAGACGCAACCGCCGTCCCTGCGACGCTATATTCTAGTAAAATAAGCCATCCGACAGCCCAAGCTGCTTTTTCACCCATGGAAAGATATGCGTAGGAATAGGCCGATCCAGAGACAGGAAAGGAGGAGGCCAGCTCTCCATAACAAAAGGCTGTAAATAGACAGGCTGCAGCGGCAATGAGAAATGAAAGGAGAACGGCGGGCCCAGCATATTCGGCAGCGGCTGTGCCTGTCATGACATAAACGCCTGCTCCAACTGTGGTGCCGACCCCCATGACCAGTAATTGAATGGCAGTGAGGTTGCGTTTAAGCCCTTGTGAGGCAGTCGTCCCTTCTATTTGCTCCATTGTTTTGCGGCGTGATGATGAAGAGCGAGAGGAGCTATGGGGAGCAGTCATTGGGGCATCGCTTTACGATAAAATAATTCGAAATCGAAAGATATAAGACACTCATGCCGAGGAAGAAGACAGGTGTAAAGAGCAAGGCGGGGTGTTGTTAAAGCGCCAACCAAAGCCCAGATCCGATACCTGCGATGATGCAATAGATGCCGAAAGGCGTGAGAGCCTTATTGTCTTCTTCGTTAAAAAAGCGGAGCAATAGGCGAGAGCAAATAAGTGCTGTGAGACCTGCTATGACAGCACCGATAAGGGACTGTTCAATGATTGAAGTGCTGAGTGAAAGATGACGCATCTGCCACGTTTCTTTTGCCGTTGCTGCGAGAATAATGGGCTGTGCGAGGAGGAGTGAAAAACGCGTTGCAGCGAGGGCACTGAGACCGCGTGTTAGTCCCCCATTAATCGTGGCCCCTGAGCGAGAGAGGCCAGGGAGAAGAGCCAAACATTGCCAGCAACCAATGATAAAGGCATCTTTCAAGCTAAGTTGAGCAATATCACGAAGGGTGGGAGAGGATGTGCGCTTCAAACGCCATTCTGTTGCGAGGAGCAGCACACCATTCAGCGTTAGAAAACTCGCTACAGCGAGAGGCGTTGCAAAAATAGCGCGAAGATGATGCTCGAACAATCCACCAATGATAACGGCAGGAATGGTTGCAACGACGAGCCGAATACAGAGATGGAGCGCTTGTGTGCGTCCACGGGTGCCATCAAGGCCGCCAATCCCGCGTATAATCCCGACCCAGTCACTCCAAAAGACGTGTGCGAGCGCAACAAGCGTGCCGACATGGAGCATTGTCAGGAATGGGAGAAAAAATGGGCTATGTTGGTCAAGTGACCAATGAAGCAGGCTCGGTAAAAGAACAGCATGCCCAAGGCTACTGACAGGGAAGGGTTCGGTAATCCCTTGGGTAATGGCGAGAATAAGAGCCTGTAATAAAGTCATAGGGGTCGCATACTCCATCTTTGCTCATGCTATTATTGACGGGACATGGTAGGGTGTCAAAAGCTTGACCGTGTCAGATGATGGTTACTCTTCACGGAACGAAGCATCGTGTGAGATATTGAGTGTTAATGTGAGGGCCAAGAGAATGCGTAGCATGATCAAGGGACGTGGGGGAGCTTTCTTAGCAAGTGCTGCAGTGCTGTGCTTAGCTGGCGGTTTTTTGCTGTATGGAGCACGCCTATCGCAAGGGCCAGTTGGTGACTTAGCAACGTATCATGCGTCTTTTCCCTCAGCTAACGGCTTGGCTAAAGGGGCGGGGGTTGAGCTGGGCGGAGTGAGCGTTGGGCATGTTGAAGCGATTACGCTGAACTCAGAGCTTGCGATTGCGGATGTGCGCTTTGATGTTGAAAAATCCATCCGCCTGCCTTCAGATACAGCGGTGACCATCGGGGCCCCAACGATGTCGGGTGACAATGTTTTGAAAATTCTACCGGGGAAGAGTGCGTCTTTTTTGGCAGAGGGTAGCACGATCATAGATGCCCGGCCGTTGCTGTCGCTTGAACAGCAAATTAGCAATTATATTTTCAACGCCGGCAAGCTGTAAGGGTCGAAGGAGAGGGAAGCTCTCCTTCGATTTCTAAGGATCAATCATTCGTTGGATAGGAAGAGAGAAGGCGCCGTTGCTTGAGCCATGAAAACAGCATGGAGAAAGCCCCAGAGCTTTTCCAACCCTCTTTCTTCTTGGCGGCTCCAATGAGAAAGGTCTGACGATAATGGTAGAATTGCGTTCTATACGCTTCCCATAAAGTGGTGCGACGATCCCATATATGAATCGCCTCAGATCCAACCCCGTTAATTTCAATAATGGAAAATCCTTCTCCGCGACGTAATGCCTCAACAGAGGTGGCTTTGACGTCAATGCGGCCGAAGTGAAAATCCGGAATATCGGTCATGATCGCGTTAATGCGCTTCGTAAGGGCCTCTGTAATGTCATTGCGTCCATCGCGGAAGATAGAACCTTTGCAATGGTTCCCTGCGAAAACGAGCGGGAATTTTTCTCCTTTTGTGAGAACCGACCGCTCTTGCCCTTCAAGGCGTGGAAGATAAAGCTGAGGTACTTGGCTCATGCGTGGGTCTTGCATCACAAGTTCATGAAGCGTTGACGTACCATCGCCTATCAGGAGAGGGGCCTCTTTATACGTAAGGGACGTGATGCGGCCCTTTTCCTCATGCGGGTGGCGAATGTAGAAAATGCCAGCCTCAATCGGGGCTGTAATAAGCTCCTGAACCAACAGAGCCACACCTGTTGGGAAGAGTGGCAGCACATGTTCGAGCATGGCGCGGTCTGCGATAAGACGCACTCCCGTACCATTGCAGCCAATATCGGGCTTAACAACGACAGGAAATGTGGTGCCCATATCATCCATGGCATCAAGCACTTCTTGTAACGCTGTAGGGCCGTTATAAAAAACGCGATAAGGAGCGATGGCTTCCCGTGCGATAGGGCCGGCCATATCCAAGATAGAGCTTTTACTTTCCCCACACAGGCCGCCCGTTTCAATACGAGGGTTTGCGGCTGTAGCGACGCTGAGATCACGATAGCGCAGGCCCATGATGATCCAGTACAGGACAATAGGCGTGTAGAAGACCGATCCTGGCCAGAATTCGAACAGGGAGAGAGGGTTCTGTTCTTTGGTCTTATCGGTCATGAATCTACTGAACTCACACGTTGTATATGGGCAATAAAACGGCCCATGAGAACGATACATAAAACAAAGCCGATAATACCGGCCCAACGCCATCCGCCCTGATGGGCAAGAAGCCACCCTCCAATACGCAGCGACAGCGCAAACAGCAAGCTGGTCCAGACGAGCGTTGCTACAATGGCGGTTAAAGCAAAAGAAAGGAAAGGCGCCTTAAAGAAGCCACAGGCTGTGTACAAAGGAAGGCGTGCCCCAGGGACAAAACGAGAAATAGCAACGACTTTGATGATATTGCGCGAAAACCAGCGCTGGGCTTGTTTCTCACTAGGGAGGGTTAAAAAGCGTTTTAGAAATGGCCAATGAGCCCCACCGAGCCCGAGCAGGTAAAGCCCAAGGTCACCGAGGACAACACCAACATAAAGCGCACAAAGTGCTGCAAAAAGGTTGATTTGATGAGCTTGCGTTGCAATGGCTGAGAGAACCGTTGCGACATCTTCTAAAATGAAGGTACCAACAATGATGCTGAGTGCCTTTAACCAAAGAGGTTGAGATGCCAGAATAGGGCCAAGACGGATCATGAGAGAGACAATATTGTGAACATGGCCGGAGATTGTGCCATGTTGGGGAAGGTTCGACAATTACCGAAATGTTGAAAAGAACCCTATTTTGATTTTCTGAACATGTAACGAGATAAGCGTAGTTGGAGGGCTTTTAATGGAGCGGCGATATTTTCTGGGCGCTTTGGTGGGCAGTGTGGCGGCATCGCAGAGCGGCTGGGCACGTTCTATGACAGCCCATAAGGCTAAGAGTTATCAGGCTTTTTGTGCATCCGTTCGTCGTGATGCTTTAGAGCAGGGCGTGGCAAGCCAAATATTAGATGAGGCTTTTGCGTGTACAAGGCAGCCTAATCAAAAAGTCCTGAAAAGAGACCGACATCAGCCAGAATTTACGTTGAGCTGGAGCCAATATAGAGCGCGTGTTGTGCGCGATGAGCGGTGCCAGCAAGGGCAGCGTTTATACCAAGATATGCGCCAAAATATGGACAGTATTTGCCAGCGATTTGGGTGTAATTCAGCGGCTGTGATGGGAATATGGGGGCTGGAATCGGGTTTTGGTGCGAGCCAAGGGAGCTTCAACGTGATTGATGCCCTCGCGACGCTGGGCTTTGATGGACGGCGAGCGGCATTTTTCCGTCAAGAACTTATCAAAGCGTTGATTATTTTAGGTCAAGGGCAAATTGCCCCAGCGCGTATGCTGGGGAGCTATGCGGGGGCGATGGGGCAGGTTCAGTTTATGCCGAGCGCGTATCTACGCTTTGCTGCCGATGGTAATGGTGATGGACGTAAAGATATTTGGAATACGCAAGCGGATATTTTCGCCTCAGCAGCGAATTATCTTGCTAAAAGTGGGTGGGTGTTTGGAGAGCCTTGGGGCGAAGAAGTCACAGTTCCTCTAGGTGAAACCTTGAATGATGGGAGCAAAGGCGCGTCAACGTCACGGCATGCTCCCCAGCGTACGGTAGCGGACTGGGCCAGTGCGGGTGTGCGTGAGCTCAATGGTCGTGCTCTTGAGCCATCACAGCGTTTGGCTAAACTTGTGCAGCCTGATGGATCCGGTGGGCAAGCCTTTTTAGTGTATCGTAATTTTCGGGTGCTGCGTGCCTATAATCCGTCCGATTATTATGCCTTGGCGGTTGGCCTGCTTGGGGATCGCTGTACGGTCTAAGGAACGATCTAGACCGTAGGGGGACGGGGCGTTAGTAAAAGAAAGAACAACATCACGATGGGAACGGCTGTTATAGTGCGTTCGGTCAAGATAGATGCGGGGATAAGCGTGCAGACAAGACGTTCTCTTATGAGTGGAATAGCTGGCATCTCGGCCGTGTCAGTCCTTTCAGGGTGGTCATTAGGGGAGGCCTCGGCTGCGGCTCGTGCGAAAGCGCATCCTCAAAAAGGCTCAAAGTCTGCGCATGCAGAGAGTGCCGAAGCGCCCGCAGAAGGTGTTGCGACGACGCCCGCAGGTCCCTTTATGACCTCTGCACGCTGGGCGTACGTTCTCAACAGCACGACCGGTACCGTGTTGCTCGAAAAAGACGCAGACCAGAGAATGCCGCCATCATCGCTGACGAAGATGATGACGGCTTATGTTGTTTTTGCCTTTTTAGCCTCTGGTCGTATTCAGCTTGATCAGCATTTCCCCGTGAGTGACAAAGCGTGGCGTATGCAGGGGTCAAAAATGTTTGTCCCCCATGGTGAAAATGTGTCCGTGCGTGAGCTGATTCAGGGAATGCTCATTCAGTCTGGGAATGATGCCTGTATCGTTCTGGCAGAAGGGATTGCTGGCTCAGAAGCGCGCTTTGTTGAGATGATGAACCAGGAAGCTGGGCGTCTGGGTTTAACAGGGTCGCATTTTATGAATGTGACAGGCTGGCCAGACGATAATCACTACATGACGGCACGTGATGTTGGGCGCGTTGCTCAGCATCTTATCCGTGATTTCCCGCAATATTATCCATTTTTTGGGGAAAAAGAATTTACCTTTAACCATATCCGCCAAGGTAATCGGAATGTGTTGGTGGATAAGGGGCTCGCAGATGGACTAAAAACAGGTCACACGGACGCAGGTGGGTTCGGGTTATGTGCGAGTTCATTGCGCAATGGTACTCGGGTGATTGTGGTTTTGAATGGCACGCCATCGTCCAATGAGCGGGCACATGAAGGCGAGCGCCTCATGTCGTGGGCTTTTGAGACTTTTGAAACGGTGACTTTTGTTAAGAAAGGTCAGGTTCTGGAGGCACGCGCACCTGTCTGGATGGGGCAAGAGCGCACTGTTCCTCTGATCGCCCCCTCGGATGTGAGTATGACGATCCCAGTTGGATGGCGCCAGCATGTGCAGATTAGTGTTGATTATCCATCGCCTATACAAGCGCCTGTAAGAGCTGGGCGGGAATGGGGGCGTGTGACGATGACTGTTCCAGGGCATTTCACACAGACACAGCCCCTTCTTGTGGGACAATCGGTAGAAGCTTTAGGGCTTGTTGGGCGTGCACTATCTCGGTTGGGTTATGGTTCTTCACACTAAAAACGGTTTCTTTATTTCTCTAGAAGGGGGCGAAGGGGCTGGGAAATCCACCCAACTTCGTCATCTTTCTGAGGCATTGAAGGCAGATGGATTGTCTGTCTGCCAGACGCGAGAGCCAGGCGGTACACCCGGGGCTGAAGCATTGCGGCGGCAGCTCCTTTTTGGTGAAGAAGCCTTGTCTTGGAAGGCCGAGGTTATGACGCATATGGCGGCGCGCTGTGACCATCTGGATCATCAAATTCTTCCCGCGTTGGCGGCTGGTCATGTGGTAGTGTGTGATCGTTTCCACGACTCGACATGGGCTTATCAAGGATATGGCATTGGCTGCGGAGAGGCGGATAAGCTCTCTTTCATTCGCTCACTTCGTCAGCTTGTCGGACATGAGCCAGATCTGACGTTCTGGCTTGATGTGCCTTTGGAGGTTGCACAACACAGGGTGGCCCAACGCCAAGGCCCAACAGATCGTTATGAAGGACAGGCCGAAGCATTCCACCAGCGCGTGCGTGAGGGGTTTTCTCAAGCCTATCAGCAGCAAACAGACCGAATGATTCGCGTTGATGCTGCACGTTCTGAGGAAGAGGTGCATCATGCTCTTTATGAGCTCGTGAAAGAGCGTTTAAGCGCGCGTGGCCTTTTATGACGATGCCGTCTCCTCGGCACACAGAAGAGCTTTTTGGTCATCATGAGGCTGAGCAGTGTTTTCTGAATGCGTTTCAAACGGAACGTCTTCATCACGCTTGGCTTATTTCTGGCCCTGCGGGAATCGGGAAAGCGACGCTCGCTTTCCGGCTGGCACGCCATCTCCTCAAGGGGGATGACCCTATGAGCCCAACGGGGCGGCGTGTCCGGGCGGGAACGCACGGTGATTTGTTGGAAATTTCACGTCAGATAGACCCACGTAAAGGGCGGCTACGTGGGGAAATCACTGTGTCCGATGTGCAGCCTATCCAAAACTTCCTCCATCACACCGCAACAGAGGGCGGCTGGCGTGTTGTGATTGTTGATGGAGTAGAGTTTCTTAATCGTTTTGCCGCCAATGCGCTTTTGAAAATTTTAGAAGAACCACCCGCCCAAACCGTGCTGCTGCTGACAACGACGGCCCCTGGGGCCTTGTTGCCGACATTGCGTAGCCGGTGCCGCCGCCTTGCGCTTTCTCCATTGTCAGATGACGCTATGCGCGCTGTACTGCCTCATGTCTCGATGGATGTGATTAAACGCGCGCATGGTTCACCAGGGCGGGCACTCTTTTTGGCACGCGATAAAGATGGGCGTATTGCTGCCTTGGCGCAGCAGGCCTTGGAAGGTCAGCCAATGGAAAGCGCTTTATGGCAAGAGATTGGCCAGCTTGCTCGTGAGGCAGACGGTTTCGCTTTGTTGTGTGATTTGTTAGGTGAAGGTATCGCACAACGCGCAAGACACGCCGCACAACATGGCGATCTTGCTGGGGCTGCGCGCTTTGCTGAGAAAAAAAGTGCTCTTGAGACCCTGCGTTCTCAAACAGAATCCTTTAGTCTAGACAAAGGGCAGGCGATGAGGCAGGCCTTTGACATGGTTTCCAGCCTGGAGGCCTCTCGTCCTTTATAAATGTAAGATTAAATGCAGGATAATGACATGACCCGGCGCTTCACCATCACAACTCCCATTTTCTATGTGAATGGCGCACCGCATATCGGTCATGCCTACACATCCATCGCGTGCGATGTGATCGCGCGTTTCCATCGCCTGATGGGAAATGATGTTCTATTTGTAAGCGGGACGGACGAGCACGGACAGAAAGTAGAGCAGAGCGCTCTTGCCCAAGGGGTGCCACCGCAAGAATTTGCCGATCGTGTTTCTGCGCAATTCCGTCAAATGCAGCGTGAGATGAACATTACCGCTGATGATTTTGTGCGCACGACCGAAAAACGTCATAAAAAGTCCGCACGGGCTTTGTGGGAAAAGGTTGCTGAAAACGGCCATATTTACCTTGATGCGTATGAGGGATGGTACTCGACACGTGATGAAGCTTTTATTGGGGAAGATGAAATAACCGTTCATCCTGATGGAAGCCGGACAGCCCCTTCAGGAGCGCCCGTGGAACGTGTGCGGGAGCCTTCTTACTTCTTCCGTTTGACAGACTTTCAGGATCGTTTGCTAAAGTTTTACGAAGAGAATCCTGACTTTATCGGTCCTGCTGGCCCAAAGCGTGAAATTGAGAGCTTTGTGAAGCAAGGGCTTCGTGACTTGTCGATCAGTCGCACAAGCTTCCGTTGGGGGATTGAGGTACCGGGCGACCCTGACCATGTCATGTATGTCTGGTTTGATGCTTTGGCAAACTATCTGACAGCAGCTGGTTATCCTGATTTAAACAGTGAGAAATGGGCGTATTGGCCAGCTGATGTGCATGTTGTGGGTAAAGAGATTATTCGTTTCCATTGCATTTACTGGCCTGCTTTCTTGATGGCCGCCAATTTGCCGCTGCCAAAGCGTGTGTTTGCCCATGGCTGGTGGACGGTTGAAGGCGAGAAGATGAGCAAATCTTTGGGAAATGTGTTGGATCCTAAAGCGCTCTCCGATGAGTTTGGACTGGATCAGTTGCGTTTCTTCTTGATGCGTGAAGTGCCTTTTGGAGGCGATTCCAACTTTAGCCGTCGCTCTATGATCACGCGCATGAATGTCGAACTGGCGAATGATCTTGGCAATTTAGCGCAACGCACCTTAAGCCAAGTGGCACGCAATTTTGACGGTATTTTACCAGAGCGTGGGGCTTTAACGCAGGAAGATCAAGCTATCTTGGCACAAGCGGAATTGCTGCCGAGCATTGTTTCAGATTACATTGAACGTTTAGCGATTAGCGATGCGTTAGAAGACATTTGGAAACTTATTCGTGCTGCGAATGCTTATATCGACCGGCAAGCACCATGGGTTCTGAAAAAGACCGATAAAGCGCGTATGGCTGATGTTTTGCGTGTTTTGGTGGATGTTATCCGCACGGTGGCAACGCTTCTTCAGCCTTATATGCCGGACACGATGGATAAGATGCTCGATCAACTTGGTGTACAGGCTGATGAGCGTACGATTGACGCGCTGAAAACACCAACACCGGGTGGTCGTCAATTGCCGAAACCACAAGGTTTATTTCCGCGCTTTGTTGAGGAAGGGTAAAATATGAGTGGTTTGATTGATACCCACTGTCACCTTGATAAGCTCGACGCACTTGAGGATGCTTTATTGTTTGCCCGTGAGAACGGGATAGAGGGGATGGTAACCATTGGCACGCGCTGGTCTCGTCGTCATGAGCAAAATGACCTCGTTCAGCGTGATACGCCTGAACTGCGTATTTGGGGGGCTATCGGTACACATCCTGATTATGCGCATGAAGAGCGTCTTCCTGAGTTGGATGAAATGGTTGAGGCCTTGTCTGCACCGGGTATTGTGGCGGTTGGTGAAGCAGGGCTGGATTATTTCCACGGAACTGAGGAAGTGCGCCCCGCGCAGCAAGCGACCTTCAGGCGGCATATTGAAGCGGCGCGCGCTACAGGTTTACCACTTGTGATCCATGCACGTCAGGCTGATAATGATGTTGCTGCGATCCTGCGTGATGAACATGCTAAAGGGGCGTTTCCATTTCTGCTTCATTGCTTCGCATCAGGGAAAGCTTTGGCTGAAACCGCGCTAGAATTAGGCGGGTATATCAGTTTTTCTGGTCTGCTGACCTTTCCTAAATGCGATGAAATTCGCGCTGTAGCGAAAATGGTGCCTAAGGAGCGGATGTTGGTTGAAACGGACAGCCCGTTCTTGGCGCCTGTTCCCAAGCGTGGAAAACCTAATATGCCAGGATACGTCCTCCATACAGCGACGCGCCTAGCGCAAGAACGCGAAGTGACGTTGGATGAGGTTATTGCTCAGACAACGGAAAATGCGTATCGGCTCTTTGCAAAGGCATCTTCATGAAAATCACAATCCTCGGCTGTGGTGGTTCTGCGGGAATTCCCATGATCGGAGGGAATGAAGGCGAGGGGCCTGCGGGTATTTGGGGACAATGCGACCCCATGCATCCGCGTAATCGGCGAACGCGTTCATCAATTGTGATTGAGCATGAGGGGTTCCGGCTCCTCGTTGATAGCGGGCCGGATTTCCGCCATCAAATGTTAGCGGCTGATCTTAGTCATGTGGATGCTGTACTTTATACTCATGCACATAGCGACCATATCGCTGGGCTTGATGAGCTGAGGGCCGTGAATCGTGTGATTGGCCGGCCTCTTCCACTACTTGCCACTGAGGAAACATTAGCAGAACTCAGAGCGCGCTTTGATTATGTGTTCCAGCCATGGAAGGGCGGATCTTTTTACCGCGCCGCTTTTGAGGTGCAAGCTATTGAGCCCGGATCTCCTTTTTCTGTGGGGTCTTTAAATGGCCTTGGGATTGCGCAAAATCATGGCTTTATGGCTAGTCTTGGCGTCCGCTTTGGAAAGGTGGCTTATTGTACGGATGTTGAGAGTTTCCCCGAGCCTGGATTGGATGTGCTCAAAGGACTGGATGTATGGATTGTCGGCTGCCTTCAGGAAAAACCTCACCCATCCCATGCGTGGCTTGAGCGTGTGCTGGAGTGGCGTGATATCATCCAACCAAAGCATACAATTTTGACACATATGGGGCCTGATATGGATTACCCTACCTTACGGGAAACGCTTCCTAATGGCGTGGAACCGGCATGGGATGGAATGATCATTGACTAATGGGGGAGATATATGATGAGCGAACCGTCTTTTGAAACACTAGAAGAGTTTAAAGATTGGCTTATCTCGCCTGAGGGGCCGGGTGTCCTATCAGCTGTGCCTGTAAAAGCACCGATGGTTTTTGTTGATGGGGCAGCTGCGGTTACTATTTACCGGCGAGGCTGCTTTCAAGCTGAACTTTTTTATGGCAGCCATAAGAAGGCTTACACCATTACGCCGTCCGAGCAAGCCGAGCTGGCTTCGGTATTCGTGGGTGGAGAAGTCTCTATTGATGTGAAAGAAGGTGGAAGAGGAGGAATTTCAGAGGAAGAAAGTCTTCAGCAATTGGAAGAAGATGAAAACCCCTTTGAAGCTCCTAGTCCGTCCCGAGGGCTGTACATATCGTATTTAGCAGGTAACCCCGTTTCTTTCTCTTTTGGTAATAATGGTGGTGTGTTTCTCGTGTTGACGAAACAGCTTGAGGGAACACCAGTCTCCTGTTTGAAGAATGTGGAAATAGCAGATATTTCTGCTGACTAACGACTAGATGAGATATTGTTTGAAGAGGTGTGATTGACATTTGCACCTCTTCAAAATACCCAGCTGATCAATCAGCTGGATAAGTGTGTGGGTAGATGACCTTGTTCTCAGGGCCTGGTGGTGTCGGGGCCCCTTTGCGTCCACATGCACTTAGGCCGAGGCATGTTATGCAGAGCGCTAGCACAGCCAGTGCCTTTATTCTGCGTTGATTGAAGATTGCAAAAGACATCATGAGAGCGTTCCTTATTTGGAAAGACGTTCTAGCCAAGCTTCCGCCTGTTTCTTGACATTAGCAGGGGCTGTGCCGCCTATGCTTGTACGAGAGGCGAGAGAGGCGTCAACGGTGAGTACATCATAAACAGATGCGTTAATGTTGGGCTCAACGGATGTCATTTCTTCAAGTGAGAGATCAGCAAGATCGCACGTCTTTTGTTCAGCCATGCTGACGAGCCGCCCGGTCACGTGGTGAGCTGTTCGGAAAGGAAGGCGTAGCTCACGCACGAGCCAATCAGCAAGGTCGGTCGCCGTGGAGAAACCTGCTCCGGCCAATTCGCGCATCCGTTCTTTGTTAGGTTTCAGATCGCGGATCATCCCGTCCATAGCAGCGAGAGAAAGCGTAATGGCTGTTGTTGCGTCAAAGACAGGCTCTTTGTCCTCTTGTGTGTCCTTCGCGTAAGCGAGGGGGAGGCCCTTCATAACGGTGAGCAGCCCTACGAGGTCTCCGGTGATACGGCCCACTTTAGCACGCACCAACTCAGCGGCATCGGGGTTACGCTTTTGCGGCATGATGGAGGAGCCCGTTGTAAAAGCGTCGGAGAGATGGACAAAGTTAAAGGCTGCAGAAGCCCATTGCACAATCTCTTCTGAAAGACGGGAGAGATGCATGGCCTCCATCGATAGAACAGAGAGGTATTCCAGAGCAAAGTCACGGTCAGACACAGCATCAAGAGAATTTGCTGTGGGGCGGTCAAAGCCAAGCTCTTGAGCGGTCATGGAACGATCAATGGGGAATGATGTACCAGCAAGGGCGGCAGACCCAAGAGGGCATTCATTGAGGCGTGCGCGAGCATCGCTTAACCGTGATGCATCGCGACTGAGCATTTCGACATAAGCCAGCAGATGATGGCCAAAGGTGACAGGCTGAGCGACTTGAAGATGGGTAAAGCCTGGCATAGGCACGTCGTGATAACGCAATGCCTGAGTTGCGAGACCGGCCATGAGCGCTTCTGTTTGCTTTAAAACGCCATCAATCGAATCCCGTACCCATAGGCGGAAATCCGTTGCAATCTGGTCGTTGCGGGAGCGCGCTGTATGCAGACGTTTTCCTGCTTCTCCAATTCGCTCAGACAGGCGTGATTCGATATTCATATGAATATCTTCAAGAGCTGGAGAAAAATCAAAGCGCCCTTCTTCAATATCCCGTGCAATATCAGCAAGGCCACGGCGGATGTCGTTTTCTTCTTCCTCCGTTAGGAGGCCAACCTTGCGGAGCATAGCGGCGTGTGCAAGTGATCCACGGATATCTTGACGCCATAAAATATGGTCAAATCCAACAGAGGCATTAATCTCTTCCATAATCGCAGCGGGGCCGCTTGCGAAGCGCCCACCCCATTGTGGGTTGGCTGCGTCAGAAGATGATGACGTGTGTTGTTCTGTATTTCCGGGAGTAAGCTGTGTCATGATGGCCGTTATGTTGACATTCTGGAAGAAAAAAAGACGGTGGGTCCGTACTATTAGTGCCGCAATCCTAGCGACCGGGGCCGTGTTACACAATTGCGCAACGGCTGAAGAGATGCAGAAACTTCAGGAATTGACAGTACAGGCGCCTCTTTCTGCTCCTTTTACGTTAAAGTTGCAGGGCCCCGACCATACTCAGCGCTTAACGCCAAGCGGGAAGCCGTATATATTGCATTTATGGGCAACATGGTGCGGCCCATGCCGTTTAGAGCTACCGAAACTGTCTCATTTTATACAAGCGCATCCAGACCTCCCGATTGTGCCGGTTGCTGTAGAGAGTGGGGCACCGGAGCGGGTTGCTGCTTTTACACAACGTCTTTCTCTGCAAGGCCTTCCCATTTGGGTGGGGGAGCAATCGGCCATTCAATCGGCACTTTCCCACCTGAAGGATACAGGGCTGCCCATGACAGTTCTTGTTGATAGCCAAGGACGCATTCGTGCGGTTTCAGATGGTGGGATTGCGTGGGATGCCCCCGATTCTCAGCAGAGTCTTCAACAGCTTTTACGTGAGGCGAAATGACAGAGCCTTCTTTCTTAAGCACTCATGACCCGGCCCCTTATCATGTGTGGCCAGCACGCCAACGCTCGCCGTTTTTACTCGTCAGTGATCATGCAGGGCGTCAGGTTCCCCAACGACTAGGGGATATGGGATTGTCGGATGAGCAGTGGGAGCGCCATATTGCTTATGACATTGGTATTCGTGAGGTTGGATACGGACTGCGGGATCGTCTGGGATGTGCGCTGATCGAACAGGTGTATTCACGTTTGGTTATCGACTGTAACCGCGCTGCTGGGCATGCCACCTCTATCCCTGCTATCAGTGATGAAACTCTGATTCCCGCTAATAACTCTTTATCGGCTCATGAGAGAGAAGCGCGAGAAGAGGCTATCTTGCACGCTTATCATGACCAGATTGATCGTTTGTTAGACCAGCAAGGGGAAGAAGAAACAGTTTTTGTCTCTTTGCATAGTTTTACACCGCATATGAAAGGGCCAGAGGCCGAGCAGCGGCCATGGCATGTCGGACTATTACACGATCATGACCCCAAAAGTGCTCAGATCATGCGCCAGCTCTTAGAAGAGGAAGGTGGGCTATGCGTAGGGGACAATCAGCCTTACGTGCTTAATCCTTTAAACGAATATACGGTGCCTCATCATGGCGCGACGCGGCAATTGCCGGCGCTGGAAATTGAAATTCGACAAGACCAGATCGCTCATAAAGAAGGACAAGAGCAGTGGATTGAGCGTCTTGCCCGCTTGTTGCCGCGTTTTTGGGATAGACGAAAAGGACAAAGCACATGATTAATGGGGAAACACGTCTGGCCGGTGTGATTGGCTGGCCGGTGAGTCATTCACGCTCTCCGCTGCTGCATAATTATTGGTGCCGCACCTATCAGGTTAATGGCGCCTATGTACCACTTCCAGTGCCGCCCAAACAGCTTAAAACAGCCGTTCATGGGCTTGTTGCGGCGGGCTTTCGTGGGGCAAATGTGACGATTCCTCATAAAGAGGCGGTCTTCCATGTGTGTGATCGTCTCACAACTGTGGCGCGACGAGCTGGTGCGGTGAATACCTTATCCTTCGACCAAGGAGAGATTGTTGGGGACTGCACAGATGGCGTTGGCTTTTGCGATAATCTTGCCGCTCATGGTGTGAGTGTCATGGGAAAAGTCTTGATCCTTGGAGCGGGAGGTGCGGCGCGTGCGGTTGCGGCGTCTTTGCTGGATCATGGCTGTGATGTTCTTATTACAAACCGTTCTCTTGAGCGAGCACGTGCCCTTGTGAATGCGTTAGGCGCTGGCGAGGTCATTGCGTGGGAAGAGTGGCCTGAACAGCTCGCAGGGGCTTCAATACTCGTTAATGCAACATCACTGGGGATGAACGGGCAGCCAGACTTCGATTGGAATGCGGCTCTTGCCGATGGCCATGAGGGGCTTCGTGTTGCTGATATTGTCTATACACCCCGTCAAACGCCTTTACTTAAAGCGGCTCAAAAGCGTGGATGGCAAACTGTCGATGGTCTGGGCATGCTTATCTATCAAGCGCGTGCTGGGTTTGAGCGTTGGTTTGGTGTGCTACCTGACGTGGATAAAACGGTCTTCGATTTGCTTGCGCATGATTTAAACCTAGAAATAATAGAGTAAATCTATGCTGGTTTTGGGCCTGACAGGCGGGATGGCGGCGGGAAAGAGCACAGCTTCTGATCTTTTTCAGCGTGCTGGCGTCCCAGTTTTTGATGCAGATGCCTGTGTTAAGGCGCTGCAAAGGCCGCATGGCCGCGCTATTGCGGCTCTTGCACAGGCTTTCCCTGATATTGTGCATGATGGTGTCCTTCATCGTGGGAAACTGCGTGAGTTAGTCGCGCGAGATGAGAACGTGCTCCCTGTCCTTGAAGGGATTATGCACCCTCTTGTCAGGCAGGAGCGCCAGACTTTTTTGCACATTTGTCGCCAGCAAAACGTGCGTTTCTGTGTGTTGGATATTCCATTATTGTGGGAAACGGGGGCCGATAAAGAATGTGACCTTGTCGTTCTGGTTCACGCACCGCTCTCTGTTAGGCTCGCGCGTATTCGCAAGCGTTCTCGTGAAGGGGGGCGGATGAGCGAGGCTGAAGCGCGGCTGCTGATTGCACGGCAAATGTCTGACCATGAACGGAAGAAACGTGCTGATATTGTGCTACAAACAGGGTTGTCGCGCGGGCATCTAGCGCGGCAGATTCATGCGCTGATCCATCGCCTTGAAACAGGCGAGCTCTCATCAATGTGAGGAAACCATGTCCCGCACGATCCTTTTTGATACAGAAACAACAGGTCTGGACCCAGTGCAGGGAGATCGAGTGATCGAGATTGCGGCGCTGGAGTTGGTGAATGATCTACGCACAGAGAATTATTACCATGTTTTGATCAATCCAGAGCGGGATATTCCTGCTGAAGCTACGCGTGTGCATGGTTTCACGTTAGATGATCTCAAAGGTAAGCCAATTTTTGCGCAAATTGCCGATGATTTTCTAGCATTTGTCGGTGACAGTCGGATGATTGCGCATAATGCGCCGTTTGACTTTAAATTTATCAATGCGGAGCTCAAAAATTGCGGCCGGGCTGAGTTGGATTATGACAGCCGTGCGATTGATACAGTCATTATGGCGCGCAAGAAATATCCCGGAATGCCTGCGAGCTTGGATGCGCTGTGTCGACGCTTTGGCATTGATCTCTCTGAGCGTGGCACTCACAACGCGTTGCTTGATTGTCGTCTTCTCTCTGACGTGTATGTGGAGTTGATTGGTGGGCGGCAGCGCGGGCTTGGGCTTGCAGGGCCTGAGCGTGCGAATGATGCAGAGACGGGCCGCCCTAAACGCCGTGTGGTGACAGGCCGCACTCCGCGACCGATGGCACCTCCTGAGTATGAGGAGTTGGAGCGTCATAAGGCTTTTATTGCCGAGCTGAACGACCCATTATGGCTGCGGGAAGGATGAAGATCCTTTTCATTACGGCTCACAGGCTTGGTGATGCTGTTTTGTCAATGGCCGTGTTATCTGCGCTTGTGGAGCGTTATCCGCAGGCACGTTTTACGATTGCATGCGGCCCAACGGTGACAGGATTGTTCCAGAATGTTCCCCGTTGTGAGGCTGTCATTGCGCTCAACAAGCGCAGCTATAACCGACATTGGCTGTCGTTATGGAGGAAATGCGTTACCCAGCGCTGGTTTATGGTGGTGGATCTGCGGTCTTCGCTTGTTGGTTTTGGTCTCTGGGCGCGCCATCGTGTGCTCGTAAAAGGAGGACGCCGGCCCGGTCATAAAATTACGCAGCATGCACATGCTTTGGGATGGGTCGACATCCCAAAGCCGCGTCTTTGGCTCAGCCAAGAGAGAGTAGCAAAACGGCGCTCTATATTACCTAAGCAACACCAATGGGTTGCGTTGGCACCAACGGCGGGGAGCCCGGTTAAGGCTTGGTCAGCAGCTTCTTTTGTTGCCTTAGCGCGAGCGTTGGAGACATTGGGTCTGCACCCTGTGATTTTCTATGGGCCAGGTGAGGCGGAATATGAACAGGCACGTCCTGTGGTGGAGGCTCTGCCCTACGCCTATGATCTAGGGGGGCGTTACCCTATTGAAGATGTTGCGTGTCTGCTGGGGCAATGCCGGCTTTTTGTGGGAAATGATTCTGGCTTAATGCATTTAGCCGCAGCCTCTTCTGTGCCAACTCTGGGGCTTTTTGGGCCGAGCTGTGTGTCGCAATATGCACCGGTAGGCCCTTATACGATGACAGTTTGCGCGCCAGGCATTGAAGGTGAGGGGAAGATGGAGCAATTAAAGGTCGATGATGTGAAAGAGGCCGCCTTTCGTCTTTTTCAGTTAACAGAAGATGGTGCCTCGCAGAGGGAGAGAAATGATGCGCTATGATGTGATTATCCGTAATGGAACCTGCGTGTTCCCATGGGGAGAGGCGCAGGCTGATATCGGTGTGAAAGACAAGCGCATAGCGTCTTTTTCGGTGACAGCGTCAGATGAAGCAGAGCAGGAGATTGATGCAACAGGGCTGCATGTTCTGCCTGGTTTGATTGATGCTCATGTGCATCTGCGTGACCCTGGTCGTCCAGAAGTAGAAACGATTGAAACAGGGACGAAAGCCGCGGCTTTGGGCGGGATAACCTCTGTCTTTGATATGCCCAATACCAACCCTGCAGTAACCAGCATCGACATGCTGGACTGGAAGCGCCAGCACATTGAGAAAAACGCTCATATTGATGTGGCGATGTATATCGGTGCGACGCGTGAGAACACGCCATTGCTTGCTAAAATGGAAGCTGAACCCGGCGTTTGTGCGGTCAAAGTCTTTGCGGGTTCTTCAACAGGGAACCTGATGATTGAGGACGATGAGGGGATTGAAGCGGTGCTGCGCTCAGGTCATCGTCGTGTCGCCTTTCATTCAGAAGATGAATATCGCCTTCAGGAGCGTCGCCCTCATTTTCATGTGGGGCAGCCTCATCGGATGCATGCGGAGTGGCGTGATGAAGAATGCGCATTCCGTGGCACGAAACGTATTGTTGCGCTCGGCCATAAAGTTAATCGCCCCGTTCATATCCTGCATGTCTCGACCCAAGAGGAACTGCTCTACCTGAAAGAGCATCGTGATATTGCAACGGTTGAGTTGTTGGCGAACCATCTGACGCAACAGGGGCCAGAATCCTATGAGCGTTTGGGGGGGCTGTCGGTCATGAACCCGCCTATCCGCAATGATGAGCGTCATTATCTGGAAAGCTGGGCGGCTCTTCGGGATGGTCGCGTGGACGTCGTGTCTTCAGATCATGCACCACACCCTCTAGGTGAAAAACAGAAGCCTTGGTTGGAATGCCCCTCTGGTCTGACAGGCGTGCAAACGATCGTTCCGGTTATGCTTGACCACGTGAACGCAGGACGGTTGAGCCTTTCTCGTCTTGCTGATGTGATGGCCGCTGGGCCAGCACGCGTTTATGGCGTGCCGAATAAAGGTCGGTTAGCTGTTGGGTTTGATGCTGACTTCACGCTGGTGGATATGAAGAAGCAGCGGGAAATCACCAATGATTGGATTGCGTCACCTGCTGGATGGACGCCTTTCAATGGCACCACCGTAACAGGTTGGCCTGTCGCGACGATCGTTCGTGGTCATATCGTCATGAAAGATGATGAAATATGTGAAGAAAAGGTCGGACAGACGGTAACATTCCAGCCTTGATGAAGGGTTAGGGAAGTTCGCGTCCTTCTGGGGCCCCGTATGTCAGGTAATGGCTGAGGGGCCCTGGAACGTAACTCGCCGTGTCAGGATGACGTTCTAGATAGCGTTGAGCATCCCAAATACGCACTTCTTTTTCGCGAGGGCGGCGGAGTAAAATGCCGTTCCCGCGGAAATAGAGCTGCACTTCATTGTTATATGTGGCGTTATATTGTCTGCGGTTCTGCAAAACTGTTCGGACGAGATGCCCACCGGGAAGACCTTTGCTTTCATGCTCGCGTAACTCTTCGAGGTCAGAAATGTCATTGACCTCCAAAGCAAGCTTTGCCTTGGCGCGGTCGATCATCTCTTGATAGGGGCGGTGATGATTATGGAGGTAGGTAAAACGTGTTAGGGTAGAGTTGGGCTCTTCTTGTGATGTCGGGAAATGATGACCATTGTCGATTCGGGCCCCACAGCGAGCTGGTACAAAGCCTTTGGGGAAGAGACGACGCGGAGCGTACCATCCTTCTTGCTGTGGAACGTTGAAGAGAGATAGGTTGATGGTCAGAGGGCCACGGCAGGGTTTCAGACGTTCAAGTTCTTCATAGATGGCTTCTTTCTGAAGGGAGAGACCGTCTTCAGTAAAAGCACAGAGTAGTTCATCACAATCGACAGGCAGCGCGAAATCGTAATGCACATCGTGGTCGAGAGAGGCAATAACATTGGTGAAATGCTGCCCTTTTTCCCGGAAATCTCCAGTTGAAGTGAGATCATAGCGCACATGACATCCATGGCGTTCCGCTTCTTTCAGAAGGGCAAGCGTAAAGGGATCTTGGGATCCATTGTCAAAAAGAATAAGATTCTTCATGCCGAAAATTTGCCCGTAATGTGTCAGCCATCGCGCAAGACGAGGGCCTTCATCTTTCTGCATCATGAGGACTTTAACGACTGGCATGATTTATTCCGTCCTTTTTATAACTCTTTCATGTTTAGCCTGTTTGCTGCCAGCGGTGCGGCACTGTATGGTTGCTTACAGTTAACTGACTGATCCAGCAGGGAAATACCGTGGCAGACGAATTTATCCAAGAGATCAACGATGATCTGCAAGCTGAACGTATCCGAACCATTGCAGGCCGTGTGGGAATCGTGGCTCTTGGAGTGATCCTCGCCTGTGGTGTAGGCGTTGGTGTTTGGGAGTGGCAACAACACACGCTGCATCTCGCGCAAAACAAGGCTTCTGTTGCCTATATGGACGCAATGCAAATGCGCAATAGTCCGGATGGGGAGCCTAAGGCCGTTGGGACATTGGCTGACCTCGCTGCCCATGCTCCTCAAGGTGTGCGAGGCTATGCTGCTATGGCCTTGGCTGATCTCAAGCAAAAAAGTCACGACACGTCTGAAGCTTTATCACTTTGGAAGCAGGTCTCAGATGACACAAAGGCCGAACCTGCATTAAGGAAGATGGCACGTTATCTTAGCTTGAATGCGCAGATGGATACGGCTTCTCCTGAGATGTTAAGACAAGGTTATCAAAATCTCGTGCAAGAAGGGGGAAGCTGGGCTTCGCTCGCTCGAGAAGGGTTGGCTGTTTTGGATATGCGCGCTGATGCGACAAAAGCTCAGAAAAATGAAGCGCGTCGTTTGTTGGTGGAAGTAAAGATGTCACCAGATAGCAGTGAATCTTTACGCGATCGGGCTGGTTTGTTGTTGCAGACATTGGGAGATGCTGGATGATTCGTCGCTTTTGTTCTTCACATAAAGAGCAGGAAAAGGTGAGGAGAGTGCCACGTCGTGCTCTCCTAAAGGCGGCGTGCGCCAGCGGGGCACTCGCGTCTTTTGGCGGTTGTGGCATGTTTGAGGATGACCCTCGCAAGCCAGCTTTACCCGGCCGGCGTTCTGATGTTCTGTCCACTGGGGCAGGGTTGAGTGTGAGCCAGAAGAACACTGCATCCATTACGCTTCCTGCTGTTGAGAACGTCACACAATGGTCTCAAGATGGCCGTACTCCCTCGCATGAAGCGGTTAATGCGCGGTGGACGGGCGTTCAAAAGGCATGGACGCATTCAATCGGGGCGCAGGTAGACCCAATGAGTCTTCTTGCTTTAGTCGCGATTATTCCTAATGAGCATGGTGCGTTGCAATCTCCGCCGGTTATTGGCAACCAGCGCATGTTTACCATTGATGCGCAAGGCCATGTACGAGCATGGAGCTGGCCTCAGCTCTCCTTGCAATGGCATTTGCAACCGGCTCGCCATACGCGTTCGACGAATATTGGTGGCGGTTTAGCCCTAGACGGCAACACGCTTTATATTGTGGATGGTGTCTCTCAAGCGTTGGCTGTTGATGCAGCGACGGGACGCCAAAAATGGAGTGTCGATCTCATCACTCCAGGTCGTTCAGCCCCTGCTATCGTTAACGGCTTGATGGTCTTCAGCACGATTGATGAGCGTCTCTATGCTTTAGAGACCGCAACAGGGCGTCAAGCATGGTCGTACCAAGCCACTGAGGTCAGCACTGGTATTCTTGGGCAGGCGACACCTGCGATTGTGAATGGCATCGTGTTGGCAGGATTTGGTAGTGGCGATCTTGTCGCACTGCGTGCCACGTCGGGTGAAGTCGTATGGAGCGATAGCTTAGGTGGTGGTAATGGTTTGGGGGCTATGCTCGATTTCGCCTGTGTGCGCGGGGCTCCTGTGATTGTTGGGGGCACGGCCTATGCGGTTTCTATGTCCCAGGTGATGGTGGCGATTGATATGCGCTCTGGCCGTCGCCTATGGGAGCGTGAAGTCAGCAGCCAAAACCCGCTTTGCGTGTGTGGAGACTGGCTCTACGTTGTGTCGTTAGACCAGCAAATTGCTTGTCTGGATCGTTTGACGGGGCAAGTGCGTTGGGTGACGCAGCTTCGGCGTTTTGAAAATGAACAAGCCCAGAAAGGGAGTGTGCAATGGGTTGGGCCATTGCTTGTTGAAAATAAGATCGTTTGTTTCTCCTCCTTGCCGGAAGACGGCATGGTGGTGGTTGATGCAATAACGGGGAAGGTGGAAGGTTCTTCTTCCATTCCGGCCTCCTGTCAGGTGCAACCTATTGTATGCGATGGGAAAGTACTGGCACTGACGCAAGATGGTGTGCTGCGCGCATATGGTTGATAAAAACAAGGCAGGACAACTGCCTGTCGTGGCTGTCGTTGGGCGGCCCAATGTCGGGAAATCGACGTTATTTAATCGGTTGATTGGGCGTCGTCGGGCGATTGTGTCCGATGAACCCGGCGTTACGCGTGATCGTAAAGAAGGTGAAGCCTTGTTACGCGGTCATCGTGTTCGTTTAATTGATACGGCTGGGCTGGAAGAAGCTGCGCCAGAAACGCTCTTTGGGCGGATGCGAGCATCGTCAGAGCAAGGTATCGCACAGGCGGATCTCGTCTTGTTCTGCGTGGATGCGCGTTCTGGTATCGCGCCGGCTGATGCGCATTTTGCGAACTGGCTGCGCCGTCAAAATCGTCCTGTCCTGTTGGTCGCCAACAAGGCTGAGGGGCGTGCAGGTGTGCAAGGGGCGTATGATGCCTATTCGTTAGGGTTGGGAACGCCTCTTGCTGTCTCCGCAGAGCATGGGGAAGGCATGGCTGACCTTATGTCGGTGATTGCTGAACATCTTCCCAAGCATGATACTGTAGAGGAAGAAGAGGCTGTTAAACCTTTACGGATGGCAATTATCGGCCGTCCTAATGCTGGTAAGTCAACGCTACTGAATGCCTTACTGGGCGAAGAACGCATGATCACAGGCCCTGAGGCGGGTTTGACGCGCGATGCTGTTAGTGCGTGGCTTGAAGATGAGAATGGCCCAATTGAGGTCGTGGATACGGCCGGTATGCGTAAACGGGCACGCGTAAAAGCGGGCCTTGAAAGTGTTTCAGTGTCTGCCTCCATTGAAGCGATGAAGATGGCAGAAGTGGTTGTCCTCGTACTTGATGCAGACCGCGGCATTGACGAGCAAGATTTGCAGATTGCGCGTTTGATTGAGCGTGAAGGCCGGGCGTGTGTTCTCGCTTTAAATAAGTGGGATATGGTGACAGACCGTCAGGCAACACGCCGGGCTATTTCTGACCGTATCGAGATTTCATTAGCGCAGATGCGCGGAATTCCGGTTGTGACATTCTCTGCGCTGACGGGCGAAGGGGTACGTCGTCTCTTACCAACTGTGCGCCGTGCGAGTGAGGTATGGAATGCTCGTGTTGGGACGAGTGACCTCAATCGCTGGTTTGAAGATGCGCTTGAGAAGCACCAACCGCCCTTAGTTGATGGGCGGCGTTTAAAGCTACGTTACATTACTCAGGTGAAGTCACGTCCTCCAACCTTTGTTGTTTTTGGAACGCGTGCTGAGCAGGTGCCCGATAGTTATAAGCGCTATTTGGTCAATGGACTGCGTGAAACCTTCCATTTACCGGGAACGCCGATTCGTTTGCAGCTACGCGGAAGCCGCAATCCTTTTGTGCAGCAGGATGGCAAGTAGCTGCAGGAAGTATGGATGAAGAAGGTAGATACGGGTCGGGAGATGTCTTCCGGCCCTAAATGCCGTGATAGCAAGCTCTGTATAAAATGATACGGGGGAGAGCTTGCTAAGGAAAGAGAGAGAGTATGGTAGGGGTAACGCCAACAACTCCCCGTCATGAGGGAGAGGCAGCAGCACAAAGAAGTACAGCGCGTGCCACTGTTTTGGGAATTTTGGCGGCTCTATCAGGACTGATGTTTGGTCTTGATACAGGGGTTGTCGCGGGGGCTTTGCCTTTCATTGCGGTTGACTTCCACGCGAGCACTGCGATGCAGGGCTGGATTGTCTCTTCCATGATGGCCGGAGCGGCCTTCGGCTCTGCGTTTGCTGGGCGTATCTCGGTGACATTCGGGCGGACAGGCGCCATGTTTGGGGCAGGTGTCCTCTTCCTAGCTGGGACGTTATTATGCGCCCTTGCTCCTGGGGTGAGCATGCTTGTGATCGGGCGTATTTTTTTGGGACTTGCCGTCGGGGTCGCTGCTTTCGCTGCTCCGTTGTATATTTCTGAGATTACCGTTGAATCGGCTCGTGGAGCGATGATTTCTCTCTATCAGCTGATGGTCGCTTTAGGGATTTTCCTCGCTTTTATCTCCGATAGTCTTCTCTCAGCAGGTGGGCATTGGCGTTGGATGCTCGGTGTTATGGCCGTTCCAGCCATTTTATTTATTTTGGTTGTGCTCATTCTTCCCCATAGCCCGCGCTGGCTCATGATGCGGGGCGAGCATGATCGCGCACGCAAAGTGCTGCATGTGTTGCGGTCTGATGAAGAAGTTGCAGAAGCAGAATTACAGGATATTCAAGGCCGTCTAGCAAAAAACAGTGATTCTGGTTTTGGCCTTTTTCGGAGCAATAGAAACTTCAAACGCTCTGTATTCCTAGGCGTTATCTTGCAGGTTATGCAGCAATTAAGCGGTATTAATGCGCTTCTTTACTATGCGCCGCGGGTTTTCCAAGCTGCTCATTTTGGCACGAATGCGTCGGTCTGGGCGACAACGCTCGTTGGTTTGACGAATATGGCCTTTACAGCGGTGGCGATTATGTTCGCTGACCGTTGGGGGCGGCGTCCGTTGCTGCTGACAAGCTGCATTGTTGTGGCGGTATCGCTTTTAGGGGTCGCTGGGATTCTGGCCTTAGGCCATCAGGATACCATGACGGCTATCGTGCTCTGCGGTCTTATTTTGCTCTTTGTTGCAGGCTTTGCCATTGGGGAAGGACCGCTCGTCTGGGCTTTGTGCTCGGAGGTGCAACCAACACGCGGACGTGATTTCGGGATTGGTTGTTCAACAGTGACGAACTGGGCTGCGAACTGGGTTATTTCCAGTCTTTTCCCGCTTTTAATGGTCGCGGCCGGAGCCTCTTGGACGTTTGTCCTCTTTGCCGCATTTAATGGTGTCTTTCTTTTGATCACGTTGGGGTTTGTGCCTGAAACGCGTGGCGCATCATTGGAAAAAATCGAGACTAATCTTTTTGCAGGCAAGCCCCTGCGTCAATTAGGAGAATAATCTGTCATGGTAGCCAGTAAGGCAGACCCTAGTCTGGAAGGAGAATACGACCCGGAACGCCATGCTGGGCTTTATGGAGCGCAGCGTATTAAGGCGATGACGGCTGTCTTACTGGCTCTGCTTTTATCCATTCTTGATTATTCTGTTGCCAATGTTGCCTTGCCGAGTATTGCGACAGACCTCCATTCTGACCCTTCTCAAGCGATTTGGGTCGTTAACGCGTATCAGCTCGCCAATTTATCCTGCCTGCTCCCCTTGGCTGCTTTGGGGGCGCGTATTGGTTTTGGGCGTATGAGCCAGATAGGGATCTTATTGTTCCTGGTCGCTTCTGCTGCCTGCGCTCTGTCTCATACGATGCTGGAGATCACGCTCGCACGTGCGTTGCAGGGTATTGGTGGTTCTTGCGTTATGAGCGTCAATATTGCCTTGGTGCGCTTTATCTATCCACATAAGCTCCTTGGGCGCGGTATTGCGATTAATGGTCTTTTCGTTGGCTTAGGGGTTGCGCTTGGCCCTACGATTGGTTCTTTCATTCTGTCAGTTTCGTCATGGCCGTGGATTTTCTGGGTGAATTTACCTCTAGGCGGGTTAGCGTTCATTCTTTCCAGTATGGCTTTGCCCAAAACGCCACGGAGTGCGTTGAAGGTTGATATTCCAGGGTCGTTGCTGACGGTTGCTTCTTTTGCGCTGACTGGAATTGGCTTAGATAGCTTGATGCATGGCGATTTTGTGCCAGGTATTGGCTTAACAGTCGGCAGTATCGTGTGCTGGGCTTTATTGCTTCGTTGGCAAAGAGATCATGTCGAACCGATTGTGCCGTTGGATCTTCTTAAAAGAGGGCCATTTCTCATTGCCTGCCTTGTGGGATTTTCTGGTTTTGTAGCGTCCAACCTTTATATCGTTGCGATGCCCTTTACCCTTACTGAAGCCTTCCACCGTAACCCAGCGACCGTTGGTTTGCTGATTGCTCCTTGGGCGATTGGTGTTGCGTCTATGTCCTTTATTGTTGGACGTGTGGCAGACCGCTTCCCGGCCTCAATGCTGTCGTCTTTAGGGTTGCTTGTAACGGCGATAGGGTTTGTTCTGTTGTGGACTTTATCCCCAGAGGCGAGCAATAGCGCTATTGCTTGGCGCACCCTAGTGGCTGGTTTGGGGTTCGGTCTGTTTCAACCGCCTAATAATCGCGCGATTATGGTGACAGCGCCTCCAGGACGTGAAGGGGGGGCGAGCGGTATGCTGTCAGTCTCACGTTTATCGGGTCAAACAACGGGTGCATTATTAGTAGCGGGTCTGTTTACGATTTTTCCTCATCCTGCCTTTATCTGCCTAGGCGCGGCGGCTTGTGTCGCAGCAAGTGGCGCACTGCTGAGTGCTGCTCGCGCTTGGTTTAAGGTCAGTAAGGTTTCGTAAGGAATGATCATGGGGCGTTTTTATATGAGACGCCCCATGATAAAGCCGATCGCTAAAAGAATGCCGATGGGGATATTTTGTCGGAAGTCTTTTAGGCAGGCTGGTGCATCGTGTGGCTCTAGCGTGATGCCTTGATAGAGCAGCCAGAGAGCAGCAGGGGCAAAGCCAATCCAGAAATAAGGGCTGAGAGATGCAGCGGAGGCGCTCCAGCCAAAGAGAATGAGTGTGAGGATATAGCAACCACATATAAATGGTTTAGCCATAGTCAACATACGTTGTGAGGTCGATTTAACACCGATTCGTGCATCGTCCTCCATATCTTGGAAGCCATAAATTGTGTCAAAGCCAAGCTGCCACATCACGACGCCCATGTAGAGGGCCCAGCCGCGAGAATCAAACGTACCGTGGCTGGCGACATAGCCCATTGGCGCTCCGAATCCGAACGTAAAGCCCATAACCAGTTGAGGCCACCAGGTGACGCGTTTAGCAGCGGGATAGAGGGCAACGAGGAGCAGGGCAATCGGTGCTAAGGCCCAACATATTGGTGGTAGAGCGAGTAAAACCGCAAGCCCAATGAGTAAAAGGCATGTGAGAAGGGACAAGGCCTGACGGAGGGTCAAAGCTCCGCTCGCAAGGGGGCGACCAGCTGTGCGTGATACATGGCGGTCAATATCACGATCCCAGATGTCATTCACGACGCAACCTGCAGAGCGCATGGCAACGGAGCCTATGGCAAAGAGTGCCGTGTAGAAGAAACGTATTTTAAGAGAGGCCCCTTCTGCTGGCAGAAAAATGCCGAACACACCGGGGAGAAAAAGTAACCAGCTCCCAACGGGACGATCAAGCCGGGCGAGAAGAGCGTAAGACTGCCATGGTTCAGCAAGATGTGCGATCAAGCCGTCACGACGTATATCAGTATGGGAAGAATGATCAGGCATTCTTACGTCATCTGTCAGAATAAGCGGCGCGTCAACGCAAAGAGGTAACGTTCTTACCAGAAGAGGCTGGCCTCACAGCGGGGAAGGCGGTATGCCTCAACGTATGACTCGTATGGATCCTCGTCTTTATTGTGTTGCAGATGGCCCCGCTTGGCAGGAAGGCCATGATGTTTCTCTCACCGGTGGGCAAGCGCACTATCTGGGTAAAGTGATGCGTCTTCAGCCTGACCATCTGGTAAGGCTCTTTAATGGCCGGGATGGGGAATGGTCTGCTCAGATCAAGGAGCTAAAACGTCATAGCGGAGTAGTGCGCCTTTTGACGCAGGAACGGCTACAGCAAGAAACGGATGGGGTTGAGCTGCTGTTTTCCCCACTTAAGCGTGATGCGACAGAGCTTGTCATTCGGATGGGAACGGAGCTTGGTGTAACGCGTTTTCGTCCTATTGTGACGGCTAGAACTAACACGCACCGTCTTAATTATGAGCGATTATCCCTCATCGCGCAGGAAGCTGCCGAACAATGTGAGCGTTTAGACGTGCCCGATATTGTGCCGATGGAGCCGTTAGCGGCTCTTCTCGCACGTTGGCCGGCGAGACGTCCACTCTCCGTTGCGCTGGAACGAGAGGGGGAAGGGCTCGCCTCTAGCGATAGTGAAGCCTTACTCATTGGCCCAGAGGGAGGCTTTTCTGAGGAAGAGATACGTCGCCTTACAACGCACGAAGCGGTACGATGTTTTTCCCTTGGTGCTCTCGTGTTACGTGCCGAAACAGCTGTTTGTGCAGGACTTTCTCAGCTTGACGTCAGACGTCGGGGGGCGGCACACTAAATAAGTGTTGTTTGGTTTATTCTGGCTTCTATCAGCGTTAAATGAGCGATAGGGGTATAGGATTACACAAACGAAGCTGATAAGGCCGTATGAGATAGTTTGGCCTCGGTCGAACAAAGAGCTGTCATGTGAATCTCAGCTCACCACGTTACGCTATTTAAGGTTGCATAAAGAATGTCCAATCCTGGCCAGAACGACACGACACCGATTGATCATCGCGCTCAACTTGTTGAAGTCCTGGCGCAAGGCTGTAAACCCAAGCAGGATTGGCGCATCGGAACGGAGCATGAAAAGTTTGGTTTTGTGCAGCCTGACGATGCTGGTGAGGGACGTCCTGCTTTTTCGGCTCCTCCCTATACCCCCAAAGGTATTCAGGCTCTGCTGGAAAACTTAGCGGCAGGGCCTTGGCAGCCTATTTATGATGGCGATGCTCTTATTGGTTTGAAGGGCGTAGAGGCGCATAAGGGCGCGTCGGTTTCGCTGGAGCCTGCAGGTCAATTTGAACTCTCTGGTGCGCCTTTAAAAACAGTGCATGATACCCAGTGTGAAATGATGGATCATTTCACTGCGTTGAGAGAACCGATGGAGCAGCTTGGTTTAGGTTTTGCCCCGTTGGGTTTTCAGCCTTTATGGTCACGTGCTGAGCTGCCATGGATGCCTAAAAGCCGTTATGCGATTATGCGTCGGTATATGCCGAAAGTGGGGCAACGTGGCTTAGACATGATGCAACGCACATGCACCGTTCAAGTTAATCTGGATTTTAGCAATGAAGCCGACATGGCACGTAAGATGCGTGTCTCTTTAGCGTTGCAGCCTCTTATTACTGCTCTTATGGCGAATTCACCGTTCATTGAAGGGAAGCCGACGGGGTGGCTCTCTAATCGTGGTCGGACATGGTTGGATACAGACAATCAGCGTAGTGGCCAGCCGCCTCTCTTCTTTGAGGAAGGGTTCGGATTTGAGCGCTATGTTGATTGGTTGCTCGATGTGCCGATGTATTTTGTTCAACGTGATGGGCGGAATATCGACGTGGCGGGTTGTTCGTTCCGTCGTTGGCTTGCAGGAGAGCCGCAGGCCCCTCTCGCAGGACTGACGCCAACGGTTGGGGATTTTGAAGACCATCTAACGACGGCTTTTCCAGATGTGAGATTAAAGCAGTTTTTGGAGATGCGTGGAGCTGATGCGGGACGACCCGATATGATGGTGGCACAGTCCGCGTTTTGGGTCGGTTTGTTGTATGATTCTGCGACATTAGAGGCTGCTGAGGCCTTGGTGCGTGAACAGCCTTGGGATGTGTATCATAACTTACGGACTGATGCCGCGCGATTAGCGATGGATGCACCATTCCCTTCTGGCGGGTTGCGGGCCTTGGCACGGCGTGTTTTGGCTTTGGCTGAGCAGGGTTTGGTCGCGCGTCAGTTGGATGAGCAGTCGCTCTTAGCACCACTTCATGCCATAGCAGACGGGGCGCCAACGCAAGCGGAGCATTGGCTGAATCGTTATCAAACGGCGTGGCAGGGTGATGTTCGGCCTATCTTTAAAGAGGCGCAGATCTAATAGGATGAGAAGAAAGCCGGCAATGCGGTTGGCTCTTCTTTAAGTGCTTATCATTTGTAGGGAAATGATCATATGATGAAACGTGTGTTCTTAGCGTCTGCATTGAGCTTTTCAAGTGGTGCTCTTATGGTGCCACAAGCTCACGCTGAAGTCGCTTTGACGGCCCCGCAGCAAACGATCGTTCATCATATTGAAGACACGCTCTCTCAGACAGAGAGTTTTCAAGCGCGCTTTGAGCAGGTGAGTTCTGCCGATGGGCAGACAAGCCACGGGACTGTGCTTGTGGCGCGCCCGGGACGGATGCGCTTTACCTATGACGCCCCGAGTCCTTTATCCGTTGTTGCTAATGAAGGACGGATGGTCTTCCAAGATACTAGCATTGACCAAGTGACGACCATGCCTTTGGATCGTACTCCGCTAGGGTTGTTACTGCGTCCTCATCCGCATTTTTCGGGTGATGTGACAATCACAGGATATCATCAACAAAAAGGGCAGATTGAGCTGCATGTGGTGAGAACGGAAAGCCCCAGCGAAGGAGAGCTAACCTTATTCTTTACAGCTCATCCTCTTGCGCTACAGGGCTGGAACGTTGTGGATGCACAAGGGCGACAGACGCGCATCCATCTCTCAGAGGTGCAGACGGGTGTCCCGGTTGATGCCAAGGAGTTTGCTCTGCCTAAGGACGATGAATAACCTCTTACTTACGTGAAAGTTCGAGGGCGCGGCTATAGACTGTGCGCTTAGGAAGGTTGACCATTCCTGCGACAAGGGTTGCTGCGTCTTTGACGGAATGAGTACGCAAAGCTTCTGTGAGCGCCTGATCGAGGTCTTGCGCGCCCGTGTCATCAGCGGGTGGGGGGCCAAGTAAGAGCGTAATCTCTCCGCGAGGAGCGTTTTGGCGGAAGTGGGCAGCGACCTCAGCAAGAGATCCACGAACCATTTCTTCAAAGCGTTTAGAGAGTTCACGCCCAACGGCCGCCTCGCGTTTTTCACCGAAAACATCTTTTAAGGTGTCGAGTGTGTCGCATAAGCGATGAGGCGATTCGTACCAAACCAGTGTTGCGGCCAGTCCAGCTTGCTCCTGTGCACGGAGGGACGCAAAATGATGCTTGCGTGCTTCCCCTCGTGCGGGAAACCCAAGGAACATAAAGGGAATCGGAGGTAGGCCAGAAAGTGTCAGTGCTGTGATGGCCGCATTGGCACCCGGAAGGGACGTAACGGCTAGGCCAGCTTGCAGGGCTGCTCGCACAAGGCGATAGCCGGGGTCTGAGACAATGGGTGTGCCTGCATCTGAGACAAAAGCGAGCCGTTCTCCATTATGTAAACGCGCTATAAGAGAAGGGATTCTGTCTTGCTCATTATGGTCATGAACCGGAATCAGTGTATTGGTAATACCATAATGGCGGATAAGTTTCGTTGTAACGCGTGTATCTTCACACAAAATTGCATCAGCTTCTCGTAAACTATCTAAAGCGCGCGCCGATATATCAGCAAGATTGCCAATAGGCGTTGCGACTAACATAAGTTGTCCGCAAGAAGAGTGTTCATTTCTAGGAGTATTATATGGTTTTTCAGACATCGGTATCCTCGGTGAGCCGCTCTGCTCCTTATTGCCGTGATAGACGATCACACGGCAAGGGGCAGAATTGGAAACTGGCCCTGATGGCCGGTGTTTTGATGACATTAAATGCGTGTTCAGGTGAGCATGAGAAGCCATTTTCTCAGTCTCCTATCTCGATGAATAACCAAAACCAGACTTCCACAGGTGAGCAACGGATTGGCCTGATCCTTCCATTAACGGGGCCAAGGGCCGCGATTGGATTACGCATGCGGGAAGCGGCGCGTCTGGCGCTGCCTGAAGGACAAAAGCCTGGGCTTGATATTTTTGATAGCGCTCAGCCCGGTGGAGCCATTAAAGCCGCCCAAGCCGCGTTGGCCGCAAAAGATCGTATCGTGACAGGGCCTCTTACGGCAGGAGAAACGGCCCAGGTTGCAGACATTGTCCAGCCTGCTCATGTGCCTGAATTGGCGTTTACGAGTGACGTGCAGCAAGCCCGTCCGGGTGTATGGACGATGGGTCTAACACCAGAGCAACAGGTGCATCGCCTTGTAGATGCGTCGATTGCTGATGGACGCAAACATTTTGCTGCCTTCCTTCCCGATACAGCATTGGGGCATGCGATGGGAGAGGGGCTTGCCGCAGCCTGTCAGGAGGCCAATTTGGAACCTCCTAAGATTGTTTTCCATACTGATCAGCCTGAGGATATTGCAACAAAAATGGCAGATCTATCGGCCATTTCAGCGCGCAGAGCGCCTCAGCAAACATATACTTCTTCTAATAGTGCAGATGATAACCAGCCCTCAGCAATCAATCCCGTTCCCGATTCGACGAATGATGGAACTGTGTCACCGACGACTCCTGGAGGAGTGGCGCCGGCGAACGGAGGGGGAGTGATTGCACCGCCTCCTTTTGATGCTTTATTGTTGGGAGATACGGGCCTGAATTTGGCACGTGTGATTACGTCTCTTAAAAATGACCAAATCGATTCGCTATCAGCCGTGCGTATTTTAGGGCCTATGCTCTGGCGTTCATTTGACGGGAAGCTAGGAGAATTACGAGGAGCTTGGTACGTAGCATTCGATCCGAAACAGAGAAGTGGTTATGTGCAGCGTTATCAAGCGGTGTATCAACATGCGCCGTCACCTGTGACGGACTTTGCCTATGATTCGGTTGCATTAGCTGCAGCATTAACCCGTCAGAATGCGTTGGATACAGCGAGTTTGACGCGTCCAGATGGCTTTATGGGCGTGAATGGTGTGTTCCGGTTAAAAGCTGATGGGCGTGTGCTGCGTGATCTTGGGATTTATCAGATTCTTCCAGGAGGTGGAGGACAGCTTGTCATCCCTCCGTCGCGACATTTCCAAGTAAATGCGCCCGTGCAGGCTTTGCCCGCTCCGGTGCAAGGAAGGGTGGCTCCCAAGGTGACCGATGGGCTGACAAAAACATCCTTTACCCCTTAAGAGGAGCATAGGGGACAAAAGAAAAACGGCCTCTAGGGGTCGTTTTTCTTCTCAGTATAAAACGCTAAATCGTTTTACGCTTGTTCGTTAAGTGGCAGTACAGGTCGAATGGTGCGAAGTGCTGTCGTAAAATTGACGTAGCGTCCAATTTCACGGTCACGCAGATGGTCAATCAGTACCCAGCCTCGCCCTTCAGGACGAACAATATAGGCTGGTTCTGCGTTTTCTCGAACCCAGATAAGTACCTGCTCGGCTACTTCATAGGGTATGGGAGAGGATGAAAGAGTATCAACAGCGGCATCCAGCAACCCCATAGCTTCACCAGCTTCAAGCCAACGCATGAGATAGTCTTTATGGCGTGGGAGAATACGCTGCCGAAGAGGAATTACTTCACAGATACTCGTCTGATGCGACGTGGTTAGAGAGCGCGTGTTAAGAAAAGCCTTCTGTGCCATCAGGATATCCTCTTCCGAACAGAGAGTGAGCTATTCACTCCGTTTATGGCTGACATCTATTATGAGCTTGGAGGAGGATGGAGGCTTTCTCAATTGTAAAAAGAGATATTCGCGACGAAGAATTCTAGGTGTTGCAAATCTACCATGTTCTTTGTGCATGGCAGATTTGTTTTAATGGTAAAGCTTTTTGTCCCACCGACGATGCAACCAAAGCCATTCGCCCGGGCGGTTGGTAATCCATTCTTGCAAACGATCATTAAGAATTTGCGTAACTTTTTGAATGGTATCATGCCGTTTTTGGGAAGGAAGAGCATATGAGTGAGGGTCAAACGGAGGAGATACTTCCAAAACCAGACGGGCGGGGCCTTCTCGGCGGACATAGCCGGTGACAATCAGTGCATTAAATTTAAGGGCTAGGGCGGCTGCAGCTGGTGCGGTCATGGTCGGACGGCTAAAAAAGTCGGCGCATATTCCATCATTCATTTTCTGATCGCCTAAAATACCTAAATGATTCCCTTGGGAAAGATAGCGCATAGAAGCGCGCGCGCCTTTTGCTCCTTTGGGAAATGAGGGAATATCTGAACGGCCAATATTTTTTTTGCGGAGTTGAGAGAGAAGGCGGTCAACATAAGGATTGTTGGGGGCCCGGTAGAAAGAGGCAAATGGAAGCCCAAAATGCGCAACAGCAGTTGGCATAATCTCCCAATTCCCTAGATGGCCCGAAAAAAAGATGATGGGTCGCTTGCTGAGTTTGGCTTCTTCCAGCCAGCAGGCTCCTTCGACAGACCATCCCGCACCTGATGACGAGTTATAAGGTAATGTTGGGATGTGAGGGAGCTCTGCAAATGTGCGACCAAGGTTTTCCCAACACTCCTTTAGAATCACTTTTTTTTGCTGTTTTGACAGATGGGGGAACGCTAGGTTGAGATTAGCTCTTCCAATAGAAGATAATGGTGCTATTGGGCCAATTATACGCAATAGGGTGCCCATTATTGTAGAGGCGTGTTCTGGTTTGAAGAGTTTTAGTAAATTTATGCATAGGAGTAATGCATAATATTCTATCTTCTGAGAGAATTTCTTCATGTCATAAGGTCTTTGGAAAGAGTTGATCTATAATGCAGGACGCTGATGTATCATCATGCCATAGAAGATCAACGGTAATGATTTTAATATTTTTAATGAATTCTTGAGGAAGCTTAACGGCGTCCTTTTCCGTCGTTACAAGGGTAACGCCGGGGAGAGAGGCGAGTTGTGACAGACGGTGAAGGTCACGCTGCGTGTAGAGATGATGATCAGGAAAAGAGAGCGTGCGGATAACTGTCACGCCCATTTCTTTGAGCATCGTGAAAAATTTTTCGGGTCGGCCAATCCCACTGAAGGCAATGCACTGCTTGCCTACCAGATCTCGGATTTCTGGGCCGGGTGAAAACTCAGCCTTGAAGAGCGGTATATGAGAAGGAAAGTGTTTAGAGAGATGATGGCGGTCTTTGCCGATCATGACAGCTGCCTGAATACGTGAAAGAGCACTGTCGAGTGTTTCGCGCAGAGGGCCAGCGGGGAGAATAAGGCCATTTCCCAAGCCTGCTGGGCCGTCAATAACGAGAATAGACACATCTTTATAGAGTGATGGGTCTTGGAGGCCATCATCTAGAATGAGACAATCGGCTCCATGAGCAATAGCACTTTGCGCGCTGTCCACTCTATTTTTCCCTCGCCATGTAGGGGCTTGGCGGGCAAGGAGAATTGTCTCATCTCCGCAATCGATAGGGTCATCAGAGGGGAGGATAAGACGCTGCTGTTTTGAACGCCCGCCATACCCTTTTGTAAGAATATGCGGGTTATAACCGTTCGCTTGTAGGTGACGCGCTAAATGAAGGGTAAGAGGGGTTTTTCCTGTTCCGCCAACTGTAATATTCCCGCAGCATAAGACGGGTACAGCTACATGTGAGGCGGGTTTTTTCAACCGCCTCTGTCCTTGAAGACGTACAGCTCCGGCAAGCGGCGTCAGTAATGTTGTCGCGAGACTTGGTGGCTGATGCCAAAAAGAGGGCGGACGCATTTTCATAATGAAGCAGGGTGTGTGAAAATTGTGTCTATAATACGGGCGGCAAGCTCCCGCGAGAAGTTCTTATTATTTTGAGGGGGGGAATGGAAGAGACTTTCTGATGCAAGCCATTGGGCAAGGGCTGTAGAATCGTGAACAATCGTGAGAAAAGGAGCGAGTTTTTGGCAGGTTTCCCGCCAATTTCCCATATATGGGCCGGTAGCAGTAAGGCAGTGTTGGCGTAACGGTTCTAAGGGGTTATGCCCCCCTCCCGGAGCGCACAAGGAATGGCCCACAAAGGCGTGGGTGGCGAGCTGAAAAAACAATCCAAGTTCATCAAGTGTATCGGCGATCCATAAAGAGCAGAGAGGCGACGGATCTTGCCCGGCAGAGCGGCAGGGGGCCGCGAGTTTCTGCGCTAGCAAAGGGCCACGTTCTGGGTGGCGTGGCACAATAATCGCGAGCATGTCAGGGCGGTGGATGGTGGCCTGTTGAACGGCTTGAGCAATTATTTCTTCTTCGCCCTCATGGGTGGAGGCCGCGACAAAAACGCGGCGTGATCCAATGAGGTGCCTTAGCCGCTGTTCTTCGATTGGACAAAAGGATAAAGCAGGAGAGTCTTCCTTTATATCTCCCTCTTTCATGAAGCGTGAAAAGCCAAGCTGTTCAAAGCGTTTCCTATCTTCACAACTTCGCGGGGAAACCCAGGATAGGCTGCAAAAGAGCGCTTGGAAGAGAGAAGGAATGCGGTGCCAGCGTTGAAAGCTACGGTCTGAAAGGCGTGCATTAGCTACCATAGTTGGAATGGCATGGCGCTTACATGCTGCAATGATTCCTGGCCAAAGCTCGCTTTCAATAAAAACCGCGCCAGAAGGCGACCAGAAATTAAGAAACTTCGTCACCCATAGAGGGGTATCATAGGGAATAAATTGATGCTGGAGGCGCGCGCCAAAGGCTGGGTGATGTGCACAGATACGCGCACCGGTGGCCGTCGTTGTTGTAAAAAGAATAGATAAATCGCTTTTTTGAGAGAGGAGTGCGTCAATGAGAGGAAAGCTTGCGCGTGTTTCTCCGACACTTGCAGCATGAATCCAAAGGACATGGCGACTGGCGTAAAATTCACGCGGAATGTGAGAGGGGATACCATATCTTTCGGGAATGCGGCTGGCATCGTCCCCTTTTTTACGGAGGGTACGCGTAAGATAGAGCCTTAGGACAGGTGCCATAAAAGCACCAAACCCTTGCCATAAGAGAGGGAGGGTGGAAGAGAAAGAAAAAAAGGCCACTATGCAAAGCTCAACGCTGTCAAACGTATTCTTGGGATGTGTTCTAAAGCTTAAAAAAAGATTTGGGTAGATGGCGTAAAATAAGAGGTAGCGGCATGTCGTATGAAGCCGCTACCTGTGCATTACAATTAAGGATAGAGGCGTGTGACGTCCCATTGAGGGTCGGTGGATGTTGCGCGGCGTGTCCAGGTTGCGCGATCATGAAGGCGGAAAGCACGTTCCTGCCAAAATTCGAACCGTTCTGGCACGACGCGATATCCGAGCCAATGCGGAGGACGCGGAATAGGGCTATCTTCGCCATAAGTTTCGGAAACTTTAGTGAGACGCTCTTCAAAAATGGAGCGGTCAGCGAGGGGGCGTGATTGGTCAGAAGCTAGAGCGCCAAGACGCGACACGCGCGACCGGCTTGCAAAATAACGGTCAGTCTCGTCAGCGCTGACTGGTTGAACAGGCCCTTCGATGCGGATTTGCCGACGCAGTGATTTCCAGTGGAAGAGTAGAGCGGCATGTGGGTTATCACGCAGTTCCTCTCCCTTGCGACTCTCGCTGTTTGTATAAAAAACAAATCCACGTTCATCGACACCTTTGAGAAGCAAAATGCGAACAGAAGGCCGCCCATCAGGCGTTGCCGTAGCAACCGACATGGCGTTGGGATCGTTGGGTTCGTGAATTTCAGCTTCTGCTAACCAGTCTGCAAAAAGCTGGTAAGGATGAGCATTTAGATCAATAAGAGACTGGTTAGGAATATGGTGAGAAGGAGAGTCCGTCATCTTTCAACTCCTTTTGAGTGATGCGAATAAGACACTATAAATGTGCCCTAACTCGAAAGAGAGCGAAAAAACTCACCTGCGAGAGAGAGCGACTCTTGTCCAGGGGCGACGCTTGTGCAACCACCTGTTCCAGCAAATGATCATATATGACCATGAGGATGGTAGAACATGTCTGAAATGAAAGACAATACAAGTAAGGAGCCAGCAAAAGGCACCATAATGGCTGGGAAACGCGGTGTGATCATGGGTGTTGCCAATAAAAGCTCGATAGCTTGGGCAATTGCGAGTGCTTGTGCCGCTCAGGGAGCTGAACTGGCTTTCACCTATCAAGGTGATGCACTGGGTAAACGGGTACGCCCTCTTGCTGAGAGTGTAGGGTCCTCGCTGGTTTTTCCTTGTGATGTCAGCGATGATGAAGCGATCAATGAGACATTTGACGCTATTGAGAAAGAGTGGGGGAAGATTGACTTTGTCCTTCACGCGATTGGGTGGGCTGATAAGCAGTATCTGCGTGGTCGTTATGTCGATACGCCGCGTGATGCCTTCTTAAAGGCGATGGATATTTCTTGTTTCTCGTTCACGGCGGTAGCACGGCGTGCGGCGGCGATGATGAATCCAGGTGGGTCATTGCTAACGATGACGTATCTCGGAGCAGAGCGTGTGATGCCGCATTATAATGTGATGGGTGTTGCCAAAGCTGCGCTGGAAGCTTCCGTACGTTATATGGCTGCTGATCTGGGGCGTGATGATATCCGCGTAAACGGAATTTCTGCTGGGCCTATTATGACACTTGCGGCTAATGGCATTGGTGCTTTCCGCTATATTCTACGGTGGAACCAGCTGAATGCACCGATGGAGCGCAATGTATCGTTAAAAGATGTTGGCGGGTCTGGCATGTATTTCCTTTCAGACCTTTCAAGCGGTGTGACGGGTGAAATCCATCATGTCGATTGTGGGTACAACACCGTTGGGATGAAAAACCCTCACGCTCCTGACATTGCGGCACCATCTGGAGAATAAAACGTGTCTGATAATAGCTTTGGGCGTTTGTTTCGTGTGACCACTTGGGGCGAGAGTCATGGTCCGGCCATTGGTTGTGTCATTGATGGCTGTCCTCCTCGCCTGAAGCTATCGGAGGAAGATATTCAGCCTTGGCTCGACCGACGTCGGCCGGGGCAGTCGCGCTTTACGACACAACGGCGAGAAGCAGACCGCGTAAAGATTCTGTCCGGTGTGTTTGAAGGACAGACAACCGGAACGCCTATTTCTTTGTTGATCGAGAATACCGATCAACGGTCGCGTGATTATGGTGAGATTGCGCAGCGTTATCGCCCTGGTCACGCTGATATCGCGTATGACCTGAAATATGGCATTCGGGATTATCGTGGCGGCGGACGGTCTTCAGCACGTGAAACGGCTATGCGCGTGGCTGCCGGTGCGGTGGCGCGCGTCGTTCTGCGTGAGCTTGTTGGAAAACATCTTACGATACGTGGTGCGTTGACGTCTATCGGGTCGTTAAGCATTGAGCGTGAGCGTTGGGACTGGGGTGAGATTGAACGCAACCCATTTTGGTGTCCAGATGCAGAAATTCTTCCACAATGGAGTGCAGAGCTCGACCGTGTTCGTAAGTCTGGCTCTTCCATCGGGGCAACGCTTGAGGTTGTGGCAGAAGGCGTGCCGGCGGGTTTAGGGGAACCCGTTTATGGGAAGCTGGATGCTGAGCTGGCCAGTGCCTTAATGGGCATTAATGGGGCCAAAGGTGTTGAGATAGGGGAAGGCTTCCACGCCGCTCAATTACGAGGCGAGGACAATGCCGACCCGATGTATCCTGCTGAGGGTGATGCAAAAGTACCAACTTTTGCGAGCAATCATGCCGGCGGGATTCTTGGAGGCATTTCGACGAGTCAGCCTTTGGTTGCGCGGATGGCTATGAAGCCGACAAGTTCGATTCTAATCCCTGTTCCGAGTGTTGATCGGACGGGAGCTCCTGTGGAAGTTCAAACTAAAGGGCGTCATGACCCTTGTATCGGTGTGCGAGCAGTACCGGTCGCAGAGGCTATGGTTGCGTGTACAGTTGTGGATCATCTTCTGCGTCATCATGCACAATGTGGGTGGTGAGGGCGGCCATCTGCCCTCCCAACCAGTTGGAAAAACGAGCTTTTTAAGGTGCTCCCCTTTTGAGACGGGGAGTAGATAACACACAAGATATAGTGCAATATTAAATTAATTAGCCATATATGTGGTTTCCCAAGGCATAGCTTGCTCAAATTTGCAAGCGAAGAGTTTGCTTGCGAAGTCCCCTCAACTCATGGGAATGAAGGGGTCACTTACCGACAATTAAAAGAGCCTGACAGGGGTTTGTTACCATGAGTTTTCACGATACCCGGACAACGTCTCAACCGACGTCCGCAACTGTTGAACCAGAGCTGTTTGAGAGTGTCGTGCAGCTTCCTGGACGTCACCCTGTAAAGATTGATCCGTCGCGCGATGAGCGTCTGACGGCTTTCGGGCGGGCGACGTTGGATGACCGCTATCTGCTTGAGGGGGAAACCTATCAGGGGCTTTTCGCCCGTGTGGCGTCTCGTTACGGAGCAGATGCTGAGCATACCCAGCGGATTTACGACTATATGTCGCGTCATTGGTTTATGCCGGCCACGCCGATTCTTTCCAATGGTGGGACGAATCGTGGTTTGCCCATTTCCTGCTTTCTCAACGAATCAGAAGATAGCCTCGAAGGCATCGTTGAGCTCTGGAACGAGAATGTGTGGCTTGCCGCTAAAGGTGGCGGGATTGGCTCTTATTGGGGCAACCTGCGCTCTATCGGTGAGAGCATCGGGCGTAATGGGCGTACGTCGGGTGTGATTCCTTTTATTCGGGTGATGGATAGTCTGACATTGGCCATCAGCCAAGGGAGTTTGCGCCGTGGCTCAGCAGCGGTGTATCTGCCAATTTGGCATCCTGAAATTGAAGAATTTATTGAGATGCGTCGTCCCACAGGTGGGGATCCGAACCGTAAGGCGATGAATCTTCATCATGGCGTATTGGTGACTGATGACTTCATGCGTGCTGTTGCGCAGGATGAAGAATGGCCTCTGATTTCTCCTAAAGACCATAGCGTGATTCGCAAGGTCTCAGCCCGAGCCTTGTGGATCCGTCTTCTAACAGCGCGGATGGAGCAGGGCGAGCCGTATATCATCTATTCAGATACGGTGAATCGTGCGCGGCCGGAACAGCATCGTTTGGCAGGGCTTGAGGTTAAAACCTCCAATCTGTGTGCTGAAATTACTCTGCCAACAGGGATTGATCATCACGGTAAAAACCGGACAGCAGTATGCTGCTTATCCTCCCTCAATCTCGAATATTGGGATGAGTGGAAAGATGAACCACAGTTCATTGCTGATGTGATGCTCTTCCTTGATAATGTCTTGCAGGACTTTATTGATAACGCGCCAAACCATATGGATCATGCTCGTTATGCTGCGATGCGTGAGCGCTCTGTTGGGCTGGGTGCGATGGGCTTCCACTCCTTCTTGCAAAGCAAGATGGTGCCGTTTGGCAGTGTGATGGCAAAGGTCTGGAATAAGAAAATATTCAAACATATTTCTGAACAGGCCAATCAAGCGTCTAAGGATCTTGCACAGACGCGTGGAGCATGCCCAGATGCTGAAGAATATGGCATTATGGAACGCTTCTCTCATAAGATGGCCGTAGCTCCGACAGCGTCTATTTCCATCATTGCTGGTAATGCGAGCCCTGGGATTGATCCCATTAGTGCGAATGTTTTTCTGCAAAAAACGCTCTCGGGTTCCTTTACTGTGCGCAATCGTCATTTGGCACAGCTGCTGAAAAAACATGGCCGTGATAATGAGGAAGTGTGGTCTTCTATCACGTTAACGAAGGGGTCTGTTCAGCATCTGGACTTCTTGTCTCAGGATGAAAAAGACGTCTTTAAAACAGCCTTTGAGCTGGATCAGCGCTGGGTGATTGAGCATGCAGCAGATCGCGCGCCATTTATCTGTCAGGCACAGTCTGTCAATCTGTTTTTGCCGGCAGATGTGCATAAGCGTGACCTTGTTCGTATCCATTACGAGGCGTGGAAAAAGGGCGTAAAATCTCTTTATTACTGCCGTTCTTTGTCCATTCAGCGGGCAGATACGGTTTCTAATATGGCCTCGAAGAAAGACATCATGGAAGGTGATGACGATCATCTGCCACAGACAACACCGCGCCATAATGAAACAGGGGCGGGTAGTTATGAAGAATGCTTGTCTTGCCAGTAAGGCGGTCTTGGTAAGCGATAAGTGTTAGTTATAGGAATGCGAAGGAACTAAATGATGGTAGATCAAGCACCTCTTCCGTCTGCACCAGAATCAGAAGTCGAAGCGAATTTGCTTGTTGAAAACCCCGTTTATAAGCCATTTCGTTACCCTTGGGCTTATGATGCATGGTTGACGCAGCAGCGTTTGCATTGGCTTCCCGAAGAAGTCCCTATGGCTGAGGACGTTAAGGACTGGCATCGTACGCTGAGTGATGTAGAACGTAATCTGGTAACGCAGATTTTCCGCTTCTTCACTCAAGCTGATGTGGAAGTGAACTCTGCGTATATGAAA
This sequence comes from Saccharibacter floricola DSM 15669, assembly GCF_000378165.1. Classification (GTDB taxonomy): domain Bacteria; phylum Pseudomonadota; class Alphaproteobacteria; order Acetobacterales; family Acetobacteraceae; genus Saccharibacter; species Saccharibacter floricola. The sequence continues at coordinate 141,517 of NZ_KB899334.1, read as the reverse complement.
TATTACAGTCAGGTGTTTAAACCGACTGAAGTATTGATGATGCTTTCATGTTTTTCCAACATTGAAACCATTCATATCGCAGCTTATTCACATCTCTTGGATACAATTGGTATTCCAGAAACTGAGTATTCTGCTTTCCTAAAATATAAGGAAATGAAGGATAAGTATGATTTCATGCAATCCTTCAACATTAACAGTAAGCGCGACATTGCGAAGACCATGGCGGCCTTTGGGGCTTTCATGGAAGGGCTGCAGCTCTTTGCATCTTTCGCCATTCTGCTGAACTTCCCACGCTTTAATAAGCTCAAGGGAATGGGGCAGATTGTCTCATGGTCTGTGCGAGATGAAACATTGCATTGCCTGTCCATGATACGGCTCTTCAGAACCTTTATTCGCGAGAATCCTGAACTCTGGACGCAGGATTTCCGTGATGAGCTTGTTGAAATTTGTCGCCAGACCGTCAAGCATGAAGATGCTTTCATTGAGTTGGCTTTTGAAATGGGGCCGGTAGAAGGGTTGGATCCCACATTAGTTGAGCGTTATATCCGCTTTATTGCAGACCGACGTCTGACACAGCTCGGGTTGGATCCAATCTATGGTATTGATAAGAATCCGCTTCCATGGGTTGATGATATGCTGAATGCTGTTGAGCATACGAATTTCTTTGAAAATCGTGCAACAGAATATTCACGTGCATCAACACAAGGAAGCTGGGAAGAAGCGTTTGAAAGTGATGTTTTCAACTAACGTTTTGGTGGTAAAATCGCACGAATAGAGCGGGGAATAAGAGCTATGATCTTGACCCCGTCTGTTCGTCTGCTCATATGGTAGGCGTAAGTCTTTGTTAAAACGGCCGTCTGGTGTCTTTGCTCCTTCAAAGACATGGGACGGCTCCTTGTATGTGCCCTGATACCCTTATCGTAGGGGTTAGGGAGTGGAGTTGTGAGCCTTGGTTTCTTCCTCGTCAGATCCCCTTGCTACGCGTCATTCTACCGTCAGTCGTGAAAATGTAAGGGAAGAGGATGCTTTGAAGGTTTTGTCAGCCTATCTGGCTGATGATATGCGAGCGTGTAATCAGGCTATCATTGATAGAATGCAAAGCTCGGTTCCACTTATCCCGCAATTAGGAGCGCATCTTGTTGCAGCAGGGGGGAAACGCCTGCGCCCATTATTGACGCTCGCCTCGGCTCGCTTGTGCGGTTATCAACCAAGTGCAGAGCAACAGCGCCATGTCGGTTTGGCAGCCTGTGTTGAATTTATCCATACGGCGACACTGCTCCATGATGACGTCGTGGATGAGAGCACGCTAAGGCGTGGCATGGCGTCGGCTAATGCGTTGTTTGGGAATAAATCTTCCGTGCTGGTTGGGGACTTCCTTTTTGCACGTTCGTTCCAGCTTATGACGGCAGATGGTTCACTTAAAGTCATGGCTATTTTGTCTGAGGCATCGGCAACGATCGCTGAGGGTGAAGTGTTACAGATGTCGACCCAGAATGATCTCTCAACCCCTATTGAACGGTATTTGGAGGTTATTCACGGGAAGACAGCAGCTCTGTTTGCCGCTGCCTGTCGCGTCGGCGCTGTGGTCGCTGAACAGTCCGAGAAGGAAGAATTAGCTCTGGAAGCTTACGGAACCAATCTCGGTATGGCCTTCCAGCTTGTTGATGATGCGTTAGACTATGCAGCCGATCAGCAAGTGCTTGGTAAAACGATCGGTGATGATCTGCGCGAGGGTAAAATTACCCTGCCCGTTTTAGCCGCCTATGATGCGGGAACTGAGGAAGAGCGTGTTTTTTGGAAACGCGTCATAGAAGACAACGAGCAGACTGATGCTGACTTGCCGCGGGCTTTAGACATTATCGCTCGGACAGATGCGATTAAGACGACGTTGAAGCGAGCAGAGCGTTATGCGCACAAGGCAGCTGAAGCATTGGAAGTTTTTCCAGACAGTGAACTAAAAGCACTTTTGGTGAAGACTGTTCTCTACACAGTGAACCGCGTTAACTAAAAGGCTCGTGCTTTTTCTGAGAAAGGGAAAAGCACACAGTCAGCAAAACCTAACCATTTAATATGTTGCGTTAAGCTGTCATTCCCCTCTGGGAAGGCGGTGACAAAGCAACGCTGGGGAGCCGTGTGTTGGGGCGGCTGGCTTATGAGCTCAAAATTCTCCGAAAGAAGAGAGAGTGCATGTTGAGCGACGGCAGGTGCCGGGTCTAGCCACATGATGGAGGCCGCTGCATTAAGGCGACGGAAGATGGGCATGAGAAAGGTATAATGCGTGCATCCTAGCCCGATTGTATCGATCTTTTCCCCGCCTTCTTGAGAGAAAAGTTGCGTCAGCTCAAAGGCAACGTCTTCTGAGGAAGGCGTTTCGCCTCGAAATGCCTGCTCTGCCAGTTGAGCAAGATGAGCAGACCCGTGAACGATAAGGCGGCAATCAGCAGCAAAGCGATGATGGAGATCATGCAGATAAGGTCTGCGGGCTGTGGCCTTGGTGACGAGAAGGCCGATTGTGCGACTGACAGAGACCCGGCCAGCCCAACGAATGGGTGGAACACAGCCGACAACAGGAAGGTTAAGTGCCGCTCTAACAGCCGGCAAAGCAAGCGTGCTTGCTGTATTGCAGGCGATGATGAGTAAATCAGGAGAAAGCTTCTGGCACACCTCTTTGAGGAGCATGACAATGCGTTCTGTCAGAGGAGCATCAGGCTGCTCTCCATAGGGGAACAGCGCTGTATCAGCTAGATAGTCTACGTGCACAGAGGGAGCGAGGCTGCGCAACGCTTGAACGACCCCCATGCCCCCAATGCCAGAATCAAAGACGAGAATATGTGGGTTTTGGTTGAGCATGGGGGCCTTCGTGATTAGAGGGACGAATCAGCTCTTTTTAAAAGCGAGAGCTTCTTCAGCGCTACCGACCCCACCATGGGCGCGTGACCAGCCGCATGGGTCTTCCAAAAAGCGGCGTACTTCAGCGCTGTCTTGGTCTGAGAAATACTGACCATTGGCGCATGCCTCTAAGACGTCCCACCATGTGCAAAGGGAGTGTAGGGAAATTCCCATATCCGAGAGAGTTTTTTGCGCCCCCGGGAACACCCCATAATAGAAGACGACGAAGGTATGATCTACAATGGCACCGGCCTGGCGGAGAGCATTGGCAAAACGGATTTTAGACGCACCATCTGTTGTGAGATCTTCCACAAGGAGGGTGCGCATATTTTCTGGCACATCCCCTTCAATCTGTGCGTTCCGTCCAAACCCTTTAGGTTTTTTCCGCACATAAGCCATAGGGGTCATGAGACGGTCAGCAATCCATGCTGCGAAGGGAATACCAGCCGTTTCCCCACCGACCACGGCATCAATGCTTTCATAGCCGATATGGCGCCCAATTTTTTCGACAGCAAGCTCCATCAGCTTGGCGCGTGCGCGGGGGAAGAAGATAATTTTCCGACAATCAATATAGACGGGCGACTTCCATCCAGAAGTGAGCGTGTAGGGCTCATCTGGGCGGAAATTAATAGCTTTAATTTCCAGAAGAATGCGAGCTGTTGTTAAGGCGGCATCGCGGTCCCACTGTGTGTGGCGGCCGCTATGAGAGGAGGTGCCAGGTGCGGTCATTATCTTCTCCAAATAAAGAGGTTCCTTTTGAGACATCTAACGGTTACAAAGCAAGAGGGGTAGAGAAAAGATGGTTTCATCGTCTCTTTCTGTTAAAGAAAACCTTGTTCCAGTTATAAGTTTTTCTATATGGTGGAACGCCCTAGCTCACAGCTTTTGTGAGATACCCAGTTAACCTGAGAGAGTAAGGCTCAGAGATGGAACTCGAAATTAGCCATATCGGTCGCAAATGCGAACGTGCTGTTGTTACGGCGTATCAGGAGCTTCATGGTATGGGGCAAAGCGAGATGCAGATCTTCTCAGCCTGTACGACACTCTATCGTATCCATCACCCTGAATCGTCCATTCCAGAAGCACGGCTTCTCGTGTCTGAGTGGATTGACCACCACATTGTGCGTCGTGATCGTGGTGCGACCCGGGGCTGCAACTGTTAAAGCAGTTACAGCACGACGTAGAATATTGTTTTACCGTTCGTCCATAGAAGGGACGGAGCGTGGTGCTTCGCCCGTGTAGATTTGGCGCGGGCGCATGATTCGGCCGTTGGGGTTTTTTGTCATCTCAAGCCATTGACTCACCCAACCGGTCGTTCGAGCGATAGCAAATAGGGCCGTGAACATAGATGTCGGGATGCCCAAGGCCTTTAAGATGAGGCCAGAATAGAAGTCGACATTCGGATAAAGCTTTCTTTTGATAAAATACTCATCTTCCGTAGCGATACGCTCTAGTTCTATGGCGAGATCAAGCAGAGGGTCACGTTCTAAACCCAGAGTTTCAATTACCTCATGAAAGCTTGTCCGGAGCAACTTAGAGCGAGGATCCACGTTGCGGTAAATACGGTGTCCAAACCCCATAAGGCGAATGCCTGATGTTTTGTCTTTCACCTTAGCGAGGAAGGCTGGGATATTTTCTTTGGATCCAATCTGGTGGAACATATCAAGGGCGGCCTCATTAGCGCCACCATGGGCTGGCCCCCATAGGGCGGCAATCCCAGCGGAAACACAGGCGAATGGGTTGGCGCCCGTGGAGCCAACTAAACGCACAGCAGTAGTTGATGCATTCTGCTCATGGTCGGCATGGAGCATGAGGATGCGATCGATTGCTCGCGCGAGAACGGGGTTAACACTATAGCGGCGCCCAGGACGTGCAAAGAGCATATGTAGGATATTTTCCGAAAAAGAGAGCTCTTCTTCTGGATATATAAAGGGTTCACCAACCGTATATTTATAGGCCCAAGCGGCAATCGTTGGCACTTTTGCGATCAACTGACGGGCCGCGAATTCACGGTGATCTTGATTGTTCGTATCAAGCTCGTCTGTATAAAATGTCGAAAGCGCTGCTACTGTTCCACATAAAATGGCCATTGGGTGCGTATCACGACGGAACCCATTGAAGAAATTACGGATTTGCTCATTGAGAATACGAAGCTCAGCCATTTCATGGCAGAAAGACACATATTCAGGCCGTGTTGGGAGATGTCCTAAAAGGAGAAGATAGGTTAGTTCTGTGAAATCTGCTTTTAATGCAAGTTCTTCAATCGGATACCCGCGGTGGAGCAGAACACCCTTTTCCCCATCAATGTACGTGATTCCGCTGCAGCATGACGCTGTAGAAGAAAATCCTGGATCAAAAGCGAGTGTTGAATATTGAGATGTGAGATGTCGCTGATCAAATCCAGAAGGCCCGATAGTCGATTGAACGATCGGTAGAGATACAGAAAGAGAGAGTTCGGGACTTTGATGCGTCATCTTTTGGGTATCCCCGTGGTCTATTACAGGGAAAAGGCTAGCCCTATTTTTTATTGAGAACAATACAGGTTATGGAATGTTTTCATTTTTAAATCAAAATAAAAAAACGGTGAAAAGGAAAAGCTCCTCTCCACCGCAATGATACACTAGGAAAATAAATTTATTTAATGAGTGGTTTCAGGGAGCGCATAAACAACAAGAGAATCAGAGATAGGTGTTCCCATGAAATGGTGCCCTCCTGCCATGACGGCAACATATTGGCGTCCATTAACAGCATAGGTCATTGGGGTCGTTTGACCGCCTCCGGGCAGAACATCATGCCATAGTTCTTTGCCGGATTTCATATCTATAGCATGGAGAAGATTATCCGTTGTTGCGGCTACAAAGGCGACACCACCGGCGGTAATGATTGGGCCACCATTATTGGGTGTACCAATGGTAAACGGCATGCCAGTTGGCAAGCCCCAAGGGCCATTAGCGCGTGCTGTTCCTAATGGCCGCTGCCATAGCACAGAATGTGTTTTGAGATTAATTGCTGTGATCATACCGTAAGGAGGTTGGTTGCACATCATTTTAGTAAATTGGTTCCAGAATGGCGCAACAATGATGCCGTAGGGCGTATCGGCTTGAGCTCCGTTTCCTTCAGCACCGCCACCTCCGGGTTTGTAGCTCGGAGAGTCGATAGATACTAAGCCAAGATGATCTGCTTGTCTGCGTGTGACGAGCGCATCATACATGGGGAGATTATTCCAATTGGCAAGAAGAATGCCTGTTTGAGGGTCATAGGCCATACTGCCCCAGTCGCTTCCTCCATTATAACCGGGATATTCGATCCATGGTTTATCGAGACGAGGAGGCGTAAATTCACCTGTATAGGCGGCACGACGGAATTTAATACGGCAGAAAAGTTGATCCAGAGGCGACATGCCCCACATGTCAGCTTCTCTGAGTTTGGGGAAGCCAAGCCGTGGTACAGCAACAGACCATGGTTGTGTTGGCGCGCGCGTATCACCGGGCACAAAACCAGGCGAGGGAGCTGCTTTTTCAACGACAGGGAAGTTGGGGAGAGGCTTACCGGTGCGTCTGTCTAAGATGAATGTCTGACCGCGTTTTGTTGGCATGATAAGAGCGGGAATGATGCTTCCATCTGGTGCATGAGCGTCAAATAGCGTTGCTTGGGAGCCAATGTCATAGTCCCATACATCTTTGTGAACCGTCTGAAAAACCCAGCGTGGGGAGCCCGTTTTGACATCAAGAGCAACGACGGAGGATGAGACTTTATTTTCAGCATCAGTGCGTAAGGCGCTGTAATAATCAACGGCTGAATTCCCCGTAGGAACGTAAACGAGCCCAAGTTCATTATCGCCTGTCATAGCGGCCCATGAGTTGGGTGTGCCGCGGCTATAGAATTTGTCTTGTGCAGGTTGGTGGTGATCGTCAGGATTATTGACATCCCACGCCCAAACGAATTTACCGCTTTCGGCGTCATAGCCGCGGATGACACCAGAAGGAGCCCAACGCCGCTGTCCATCAAGAACCTCATGATTGACGACAGCAACACCATTGATCACCGGAGGTGGTGTCGTCATGGCGACAAAACCGGGCACAGACCATCCGATGCCTTGCATGAGGTTAACTTGCCCGTCATGGCCAAACATTGGGCAGAGAGCCCCTGTATCTGCATCAACCTGAATCAAACGTTCATCAAGTGTCGCTTCCATAATACGATTATGGCAGGGCTGGCCTTCAGGAACGAGGGAGGAGGTAAAATAGGTTACCCCTTTGCAGGCAGCTGTGTACGGAATGCTTTCATATTTCTCGCCTGAATGAAAATGCCATTTTTCCTGTCCATTGGTGGCGTCAACGCGCATCATATCATTGGTAGCGGAGCATAAATAAAGTGAGGAACCAACCTTAATTGGAGTGGTTTCGGGAGCCCATTTATTGGCTTTCCCCTTCGGCACTAAACTTCCCGTATGATAGATGAAGGTACGTTTCAGCTGTGCGACATTCTCAGGTGTAATTTGTTTAAGAGGTGAAAACCGGCTTTGGTGGTCGTCATGCCCGTAAACAGGCCAGTCGTTTTCTTGGGGGTGTGCTCCTTGTTGTGGGGCCATTGTTGGTAGTTGGTCAGCAGGTATTTCACTGATATCGGGAAGATGAGCGGGGTTGACGCTTAACGGTTGGGGGGTTGTTGGTAACGGTGGAGGATACAGGGAATGGTAAGGCTGGTCATGAGAAGAGTCTTGCTGCTCTAGGCCGGGAGGCTCAGAAGATGGTGGGATTTGTGCAAAAGCTGAAAGGGAGATGGATGCGCTGCTTGCAAGAAGTGTTGCAAGAAAAAAGTTCTTACGCATGGCGTGCTTCTTTCTGGATACGGGATAGTGTGAGAAGGCTGAACGCGACAGCGATGGCAATTAGAGTGGGGCCTAAGAGGCGAGGGAGCCATCCCCAGAAATCGAATCCAACTTCGTAAATTGTCCAAGGGATCGTTAAAAACCATGCAAGCAGGTAAAGCCAACCGCCAAGTGCTTGTTGACGGAGCATGAGCAGACCTGAAGCTGTAAGGAGGATGCCGCACAGCACGTAATACCAAGAACCACCGAGCCACGCGAGCTCTGCACCTAATATGACAAAATAAAGGCCAAAGACCAAAATAACCGCCGCAAGTATTCCTATGAGAATAGGAGCGGCCTTCCACCGAGAACGATGGGAGGGAGAAGAAGAAATCACTGACGACCTCACAACTGAAAATATTATCTTTTCAATTAGGGGAGCGTCAAAAAGTAAAAAAACCTATGATCCAACACGTTTACGTGAAGGAGTGATCACAAAAATATGAGCAGATCAATCATTCTCTAAAGAGCTAGCGATACGTTTATGATGAGCGATGACTTCTGACACGACAAAGGAAAAGAAACGTTCTGCAAAATCAGGATCAAGCTGGGCATTTTCAGCAAGCTGACGAAGACGAGCAACTTGTTGAGCTTCACGTTCGGGATCAGACGCAGGAATTTGGTAATGCGCTTTTAACTCTCCGACCGTCTGTGTTGTTTTAAAGCGCTCTGCAAGCAAGCAAATAAGAGCTGTGTCGATATTATCAATCGTGTTGCGGAGCTGCTGAAGAGCGAAGTCAGCTGTCTCAGAAGTCATTGAGGTCAATCCATGCTAAATGGCCGCCTTTTCCGGCGCCAAGATCCATAAAGACCGCTTTTCCACCCAAACGTCCAGTACGGTGCCATGGCCTTCCGTCATAAGAGCGGCGGTCATGACCGACATAAACGGTGATACCTGCAGGGATGCGGTTAATCCAGCTTAGGCGGCGCTCAGGGTACCCATCAGGCTGCATACGGCTCGTTGTTTCACCGAATAGCGCACGGGAAAGCGGAGGAGACATATCGTCCAGTCCCGTTGGAGGAGGTGGCGATGACAGCATGGTTGTGTGAAAGCCGCCATGGACAAAAATAATATTATTTAATCGCTGCCAAGCCGGTGCATGACGAATAGCTTCATGTGCACGTTGAGCGAGATCATCCTGAGCAGAAAGGCTAATTTGCCTAAGTGTTTCCTCAAGCGGTGGATCGCGTCTCAGTCGTCGTCCCTCTAAAGCACGGCCGAGTTTGCGGTCATGGTTTCCAAGGACGAACATCCCTCGTTGAGTCTCAATAAGATCCAGCATGACTTCAAGCACGCCAGCGCTATCGGGGCCGTGATCCACAAGATCGCCCAATTGTAAGACATAACGTTGGGTTGCGATGGCGTGCCGAAAGGCGTTGAGATCACCATGCACGTCTCCCACAACGCGCAGCCCATGCTGGCGAATGCGGGTCAATACCGATTCGCAAAGTGTAGGTTCGGCAAAAATAGGTCGATCTTTCACGGCTCCGGCTGTCTTGGTTATCCGGTTTGTTAACAGGAGGTGCTGATTGTCTGATGTCAGGGCGTAATCGTCAACCGTTAGCCATCTTGATACTTTCATCTAAGTTAACAGAGAGCAGACGGCTGACACCTCTTTCTTGCATTGTAACGCCAAAAAGACGATCCATATGCGCCATGGTGAGCTGATGATGGGTAACCACCAAAAAGCGTGTTTTTGTCTGTTTCGTCATATCGGTTAGAAGGTGGCAGAAGCGCTCAATATTAGCATCATCTAAAGGAGCATCTACCTCGTCCAGCACACAAATCGGCGCTGGTGTACAGTGGAACGCGGCAAAAATCAGAGAGAGAGCTGTCAATGCTTGTTCGCCGCCAGAAAGCAGGGAAAGGGTTGATAACTTTTTTCCTGGTGGTTGCGCAAAAATCTCGAGCCCAGCATCTAATGGGTCGTCACTTCCGACCATGGCGAGATGCGCCTTCCCACCTCCAAACATACGCTCAAAAAGAGACTGAAAATGCTGGTTGATCTCTGTGAAGATCGTTGTGAGTTTTGAGCGCCCTTGTCGATTAATAGCTCCAATCCCACCGCGAAGACGCGCAATAGCCGTGGTAAGCTCGGTATGTTCTTTGAGCAAATGATCTGATTCGTTACGAGCTTTCTGAAATTCTTCTTCAGCACATAGATTAACAGGGCCGAGCGCTTCGCGTTCCTGCGTAAAGCGCCTTACATTCCGCCGGAACTGTTGCTCGGCCTGTGCAGTGACATCCGTTAATGTGGGGGATTTTTCTGGAAGAGGCGCATTGTGGCGGAGCGTATCATATGCGGAATAGGCTTGTTCCAGACGCTCTTTGATACGGATAACTTCTGCAGCATATTGGGCGCGCTGTTGATGATCATGTTGTCGATGGGCAGAATGTTGGTCTTTGTCTTTACGCAATGCTTCTAGAGCATTGCGGTTCTGTTCCATCTTTTCTTCTAGTTTCGTGAGTTTTTCGGAAGAGAGCGTTATATTTTTCTCTAGGGCAGTTTGGCTGTTCTCACTATTTTCTGGGGAGGGAAGAAGTTCTTTTTGCCGCTGCAAGAGCGCGGTTTCTTCTTCATGAAGATGGTCTAATGTTTCTTCAAGCATTTTATGTTGCTGCTGAAGAGCTTCATAGTGCGCATGACAGCTCTGTTCCTCTTGTTTTAGCTGCGCATGCTGCTGGTGCATTTTTTGTACGTGCGTGCGTACCGTTTCAAGGGCTTGCTGCGCTTCAGTCACCGCACGTTGTGTGTTTTCTAGAACTGGAAGGGACATTGCCTCTTGTTCTAGCCGTGTAGTTTGTTCTTCTGAATGGGAGAGTGTTTTTTTCTGCGTCTCAATACGCTGCCCAATAGTGTCAGATTGGGTGTTTAGGGCTGTGAGCTCACGTTCTAATTGTGTGTAGTGCTGTGTCAGTTGGTCAGCATGTTGTTGAGCTTCTTTGTAAGCCTGTTCGGCCTGTTGAAGCTGTGCCGCAGCCTCAGAAAGTGAGCTGTCACCTTGTTCGACACGGGTATGGAAGGTGCTGGCATCAAGACGTTTCTGCTCCTCAAGAAGCTCATTATGCTCTCCCTGTTGGGAGCGTATTTCTTGAGAGAGCCTCTGGTCAGAGAGCTTTAATTCCGTGAGACGCTCTTGCGTCGTTTTATGCGTCAAAAGGGCCTGCTCGTAAGAGCGTTCAGCTTTATGAAGTTCTTCCTGACGTTTTTGATAAGCATCGCGAGCTTGCCGTGCCTGTTCTTGTATAGAGTGTGTGGCTTCTTCCGCGAGGCGAAGCGCATCATGTGGTTGTTTGGGAAAATGCGTGAGAGCGTTTTCTTGATGTTGTCGCTGCTCTTTAAGGCTTTGAAGGGCGTTCTTCTGCTCCTCTAGCTGTTCGTGGGCTAGCGTAAGCCGTTCTTGATGGAAAGAGAACCGGCGTGACAGTTCCTGCGCCTGAAGATGGGCTTTACCATGGCTCTCTTTAAGCTGCTGATGCTGTCGCGTGAGCGTAGCGACGTGCGTGCGGCATGATACAAGCGTTTTTTGGCTGGTAGTAAATTTTTCCTGTGCTTCGGTCAGGGCTGTTTTTATGGTTTTAATTTCTTTTTCAAGACTGCGAAGGCGCTGCTGTTGCTCTAATCGTATCGTTTCGGCAGATGGAGCTTTATGACTACGAACAAATCCATCCCAGCGCCATACATGCCCCTCACGTGAGACAAGGCTTTGCCCTGGAGCTAACTGGGATTGGAGTGTTTCGCCCTGCTTCGGGTCATCTACCAAGAAGACTGAAGAAAGAGCACGTGAGAGCACTTTTGGAGCGGTCATATACGCGCTCAAGGGGTGTAAAGAAGCAACGCCATCTGCCGATAAAATCGGTAGATCCCGCCAATAGCGCAATGTTTCGTGATTGCTTGAAGGTGGAAGTGGGAGGGGAGACAGTGAGGCTTCCAGTCCCTCTGTCAAAGCGCAGGCGAGGGCACGCGTAAGCTCTTCAGGAACTTGGATATGGTCAATAACAGGGTCTGGTGTTTGGGTTTCATTGGCTCCAAGGCTTTGACGGAGACCTTCGCATTCGCCTTGGAGTTGCGCTAGTTCCGCTTCCCGCCGCATAACTTCTTGGCGTATTTTCTCCGCATGACGTTGTGCTTGCGTGAGCTCATTTTGGGCTTTGGAGAGTGTTTTATTGTGGGAGGAAAGCTCTTTCTCTAAAGAAGAGAAGTTGCTCTCAGCTTGTTCAACATCGTGAGCGGAGAGAGGTTCTTGATTCATTTTTTCAATGGCATCAAGAGCATGTTGATAACGTTTTTCTTGTTGAGGTAGAGCGTGGGTGAGGCGTTCAATCTCTTCGGTTAAGGCGGTGTGCTTGCGCTGCCATTCTTCATGCCCAGCGCGTTTAGTCAGCCACTCTTGCTCAACCTGTTCTTTTTTCTGGAAGAGTGTTTTCTCGCGTTCTTCCGCTTCTTTGGTCGTTTTTTTAGCGTCGCGTATGGTGTGTTCCATAAGGTGCTTCTGCTCATCTGAAAGCAGAGAATCTGTCAATATTTGGCGTTGCGTTGCGTCCGACTGGCGGCGTTCCTCGAGTTTTTCCAGATGGCTCTTTACACCATGGAGGCGTGTTTTAAGCTGTTTTTCTTGCTCTCCGGCTTGTTTAAGAGCTTGAGCAGCAAGCTTCGCCTCCACCACACATTCTTGGTGACTGGACTGTGCCTCTTGCAGTTTTCGCTGGGCATGCTGTGCTTGGTCGCGGGCTTCCTTTGCTTGCTGAGAAGCATGATGCAGCGACGGAAAGTCAGCCTGTTTTTGGTGAATTTTTTCGTGTTCGTTCTCAAGCTCTTGGAGCGCAGTACGTTCCTTTTTAAGCTGTTGGTTGCGATCCTTCAGCTGGCTTTTTAGCGTTTCGTGTTGGAGATATTCTTTATTGTACTGAGCAGTGAGCTCATCGTAAGAACGTTGCTTGTCCGCTTGCTCATGAGAGAGGCGTTCAAGTTCTTCACGGAGTGTCTCCTGCTTTTCAGGAAAGAGAGCTTCTTTTTCCTTCAGAGTATTGATCTCGGATACAAGGGCATCTTTGCGTGCGGTGAGTTGGTCGCGCGTGTTCTTCTGGCGTTGTAGGTCATTTCCAATTTGTGCAAGCCGTTCAGCCGTTTCTTGTTCGGTTTTCTGCGAATGTTCTAGGCTTTTTTGGGCGACCTGAATGCTAACACGAAGCTCTTCAATAGCGGGGCGAAGTGTTTCAATATGGTGTTGATAGCTTTCTTCTTTTTCTTTTTGCTCAGCAGAATATTTTTCCGCATCGCGAACCTGTGCTTCTGTTTTATGAAGTTTGTCTTGAATTTGAGAAAGGTTTTTCTGGTGCTGTTGTATCGATTTTTGAGCACGAGCATGTTGTGCGGTGAGTAAAAGAAGCTCTGATTCACGAATTTTCTCAGAAAGAGAGCGATAATGCCGTGCGTGCGTTGATTGATCTTCAAGAACATCCAGCTGCTCGGTGAGCTGTTGCCGCCTATCTTCAGCGCGTTCTAAATTGCTTTCTGATTGGCGTAGTTTCAATTCAGCGTCACGACGTCGCGCATATAACCCTGTGATTCCAGCGGCTTCTTCAAGGAGTGCACGGCGTTCTTCCGGTTTAGCGGCGATCAGCTGACTGACACGGTTTTGGCTGATAATGGACGAGCTACGCGCCCCAGAGGAAAGATCTGCGAAAATCGTTTGAACATCGCGTGCCCGCATAGTTTGGCCATTAATGCGGTAGGTGCTCCCGCGCCCACGTTCAGCTTGGCGTGAGATATTGAGTTCATCACTTTCCTCAAAAGGAGCGGGAGCGAGGCCTTGGGCATGATCAAGTGAAAGCGTGACCTTAGCAACATTACGTGATGGACGAGCGCCCGTTCCAGCAAAGATAAGGTCATCACTTTCACCACCACGGAGAGCGCGAGCTGAACTTTCTCCCATCGTCCAGCGCAGGGCTTCGACAATATTAGACTTGCCACATCCATTGGGGCCGACAATGCCCGTAAGCCCAGGCAGGATGTCCAGGTGGACATCATCAGCAAAGCTTTTGAACCCGGCAATGTCCAAACGGGTAATGGTTGCCCTGTGCTGCGTCATGAAAAACCGTGTGTGTTAGATGGTAAAGAAACGCTTTTAGGCGTTACGCACTAATTCAGCAAATTTTTCAATAGTTTCGGGGTCTTGGGCGAAAGGTTTGTCATTGAAACGGAAATACGGCGTGCCTTGGATGGAATAGATACGGCCATCATTTTGCGATTGCTCATACAGCGCTTTAGCAAGGGTTTGATCGTTACGGATAGCGTCAAAGCGGCTAGGGGCCATACCAGCAAGAGCGGCTTCCTGACGTAAATGCTCAATCGGATCGTTAGAGCTGAACGCCCATTGCTGTAAACGTGAGAACAGAGACATGATGAAAGGTTCATAACGCTCTTCTGGCAACGAGCGAGCAACCGCGGCGGCAATCAGGCCAATTTGATCAAGTGGGAAGTCGTGAAACTGGTAGCGAATTTTTCCTGTATCAATGAATTTCTTCCGCACTTCGGGGAAGACGTCTGTCGCGAAATGCGCGCAATGTGTGCAGGTGAGGGAAAACCATTCCTGTACGAGGACAGGGGCATGAGGATTGCCAATAATACGAGGGGTGAAGCGTGTATCTGGCGTTTCCGCTGCACGTGCAAATTGCGTGCTTGCAGCAAAAGCAGGAAGCGCACCTAACATGGCACGGCGAGAGAGAAGACGCTGGGTCACGACTAAAATTCCTTAATGAAGAAAGCGGAGAATAACTCTATCAACGACATAGAGCCGTTTAAGCGTCAAGGGCTGGTGATGTGTCTTCTTCTAAGTTGGGAGGATCGTGCCTTTTGCTCCAGTCAGGAGGTAAATGCATCCTGAGGGTGAGGATATGGCGCGCATCAGCTTCTAGCACACGGAATTCTATGCCGCTTGGGTGGGTGAGCACTTCATCACGAGCAGGGACATGTTCGGCAAGATGGAAGACAAGCCCACCGACTGTTTCAATTTCAGCTTCACGCTCTTCGGACGTAAGAACCTCTCCGAAGCGTTGCTCTAGCTCTTTAACGGAAAGCCGTGCGTCAAGGTCGATAGACCCATCAGGCCGTTCAATCCACGGTGTTTCTACGGGGTCATCATGTTCGTCGGAGATGTCACCCACAATTTTCTCAATGAGGTCTTCAATCGTGACAAGTCCGTCGATACTGCCATATTCGTCAATGACGAGAGCCATATGAGTACGGCGTTGCCGCATTTGTAATTGAAGATCCAGCACAGGGATTGTGGGTGCAATTAATAAGGGCTGGCGTAAGAGCGATTGAATATTAAAAGGGGCTTTCTCATCAAGGTGAGTGATGAGGTCTTTGACGTGGATCATTCCCACAATATCATCAAGCTGGTCATGATAGACCGGCATACGGGAGTGATGTTCCTGCCGAACAAGGGCGAGTGCATCTTCAAAAGAGATATGGTCGGGCATGGCGACGATATCTGCCCGAGGTACCATGACGTCATCGGCTGTAATGTTACGCAAATGCAGAACATTCATGATGAGGGCGCGCTCTTGGCGGTCAAGCTCAGGTGTTTCTTGCGATGTGGCCGCGCGGTGGGAGGCTTCGCTGACGATTTCTTCAATCGCATGACGAAGGCTATAGTCCCGACTTTTTCGATGGAAAAAGTTGAAAAAGCTTGAAAGAGAACTTGAGGAATGATCGGACGTCATGCGTGTGGCTTTGCTCCGGTTTTCCAAGGGTCAGGGAACCCCATACGACGCATAATATAAGTTTCTAACGTTTCCATACGGCGTGCTTCACCTGGATGGAGATGGTCATGCCCAGCGAGATGCAGGAGGCCATGAACAAGCAGATGTGTCACATGCGCTCGCAATGGGCGTTGAGCTTTGTCGGCTTCACGCTTCATTGTCTCGTAAGCAAGGACAATATCGCCGCCATGCTGTGGGCTAAGGGGTTCGAATGTTAAAACATTCGTTGGCTTGTTCTTCCCACGGAATTGGAAGTTGAGTTTCTTTACATGCTGATCGTCAGAGAAAAGCAGCGACGGTGCTGTTTGTTGGTTAGCATTTATCCCACCAAAACGGCGCACCATCTGGCATGTTCGCTGCACAAGGCGATCAAGGTCGCTAATAGCGCCATACCAACGCATCGATTCTACAATAAGATCAGCGCGTGCGATAGGGTTTCGCGGTGTCATGAGCTTCCCGGGATGAGGTGTCGGAAGAGGAATGATCGTAAGCTTCAACGATACGAGAGACAAGTGGATGACGTACCACATCAAGCGCGGTGAGATGGCAGATTGAAATGCCTTGCACCCCTTCAAGTGTTGCAACAGCATCCTTTAAGCCAGATGTAACGCCTGCGGGAAGGTCAATTTGGCTCATATCGCCTGTGATGGCCATATGGGTATTGGGTCCCATCCGCGTGAGGAACATTTTCATCTGAGCAGGGGTCGTGTTCTGTGCTTCATCCAAGATGACATAAGCATGGCCTAGTGTACGGCCACGCATGAAGGCGAGAGGAGCGACTTCAATTTCACCACTGCTCATACGCCGCGTCACTTGGTCCCCTGGCATCATGTCATGTAGGGCGTCATAGAGAGGCCGTAGATAAGGATCAATTTTCTCACGCATATCACCAGGTAGAAACCCGAGACGTTCACCGGCTTCAACGGCGGGACGTGAGAGAATGATACGATCGACCTGGCCTGCTTGAAACATGGCGACGGCCTGCGCCACGGCGAGGTAGGTTTTTCCCGTGCCTGCTGGCCCAATTCCGAAGACCATTTCTTGCTGGGCTAGCGCTTCCATATAGGCTGTCTGCCCGTGGGAGCGAGGAGAGAGTACACCGCGCTTCGTTTGGATGGTTGGAAGGTCTTTTAGGCGGGCTGCAGGTGGATGCTCACGAGCTGGGGAGGAATGAGGCATAGGGGCTGCTTGACGAGAGGAAGGAAGAGAGCTGAGGCGAATAATTCCCTCAATATGTTCTGCGTCAAGACTATGCCCTTGCTCAACCTGACGGTAAAGAGCGATCAGGGCTGCTTGGGCCTGCTCAACGGTCTCTGGAGACCCAGAAACCGCAATTCTATTACCTCGACATGTTAAGCGAACATCAAGCCCGTGCTCAAGTTTCGTAAGGTAGCGGTTATGATCTCCAACGAGCTTTTGAAGCAGGTGGTTGTCATTAAATCGCAACGTGGTTGTACGATGTTCTCCGCTGGAGGGAGAAAAGGATGAAGTTTTGGCAGACGAAGTCAAACGGCCAATGCCTCCTCACACAAAACACCCCCGAGGGAGTTTGTGCGTTGTGTTGTGATACGAACCTTAACAACGCGACCAATCAGTGATGGGTCTCCTTCAAAATGCACAGGCTGAAGATAAGGGGAACGTCCCATAACTTGCCCTGGCTTTCGGCCCGTACTGCTGACGAGGATATCTTGAACAGTGCCAAGAAGGGAAGCATTAAACGCATCTTGTTGCTCACGGAGAAGTGCCTGTAAGCGTGCGAGACGGCGGTCTTTCACATCCTCTGGAACCTGAAAAGGTTGCCCAGCGGCAGGCGTGCCCGGACGAGCCGAGTATTTAAAGCTATAAGTACAGGCGAAGGTCACATCTTTCACCAGTTGCATCGTGGCTTCAAAGTCCTCATCCGTTTCACCAGGGTGCCCAACGATAAAGTCTGAGGACAAAGCGATGTCGGGCCGCGCTTGGCGAAGACGCGTGATAATATTACGATATTCATCAGCTGTATGACCACGGTTCATGGCCTTTAAAATACGGTCAGAACCGCTTTGCACGGGAAGGTGCAAGAAAGGCATGAAGATCGGATTATCGCGATGGGCTTCAATGAGCGTCTCTTCCATATCGCGTGGATGAGAGGTCATGTAGCGGAGGCGTTCAAGACCATGGATGCTCCTGAGCTTATCAGCAAGCTCGGCTAAAGTGACGGAACGCCCTTCCCATGTGCCGTGATAGGCATTCACATTTTGACCAAGGAGAGTGATTTCCTTGACGCCGCTTTCAACAAGGCGCTTAGCCTCGTCCAAGACGGAGGATACAGGGCGGCTCGTCTCAGCACCACGGGTGTAAGGGACGACACAGAAAGAGCAGAATTTATCACAGCCTTCTTGGATGGTGAGAAAGGCGGTGAGGTTTGCACTTGTCTGTGGAGCGGCTTCTTCTGGCAGAAAGTCGAATTTCGCTTCGACCGGGAAATCCGTATCAATAACGCCGCCACCGGCACGCGCAACGCGTGCCACCATCTCAGGCAAACGGTGATAAGTTTGTGGGCCGAGAACTAGATCAACATAAGGAGCGCGCGCTAGGATTTCTTTCCCTTCAGCCTGCGCAACACATCCTGCGACGGCTAAGAACGTCGATTTTCCGGTTGTCTCCTTACGTTCCTCAGTAATTTTACGCAGTCGTCCTAACTCCGAAAATACTTTTTCCGCAGCTTTTTCACGGATATGACATGTATTGAGGATGATCATATCTGCGTTTTCAGGACGATCAACGGGAGCATATCCCAGTGGTCGTAAGACATCGGCCATACGCGCACTGTCATACACATTCATCTGGCAGCCCCAAGTGATGATGTGCAAACCATGCGGTGTCGAAGAAGGAGAAACGTGTTCAGACATGGGCGTTAAAAGTGAACTTTCTAAAAGAACCGATTAAAGGCGGTGTGGGGATGAAGGGTCAACACGGTTTTGTCTGAGGGCTTCATTACCCCTGCGGATGAGGTCATAAGACGCACTGGCAAGGGCTTTTCGGGAAGGAAAGTCCTCAGGCTTTAAAGGTTCATGGAAGAGGATGGTTGCGCGCATAGAGCGCCATTTCCCCAAAGACCATACATGCGGCATGAGATACATATCACCAAACCATGAAAAAACGGAAGCCCGGCGTGAACGTCCGACAGGGAGACCTTCAAGTTGGTCATATGTGAGAGAAATCGGTTGGATAAGAAGGGGAGGGAGTTCTTGGCCAGTCTTTCTTTCTCTTTCTTTCTCTTTTTTCGTTGGTTTGGCAATCGCAAAAAGTGAGGAGAGGAATGGCCTTACAGCGCTTCCGTCAGATGTGGTCCCTTCAGGGAAAAAAGCAATATTGTACCCTTTAATGAGGCGTTCCAGAACATTTTGCACATTTTGGGCCGCTTCCTGACGGTTGCGTGTGATATAAATTGTGCCGCCAATTCGCGTTAGAAAGCCGATAAAAGGCCAGTTTCTAACATCTGCTTTTGCGATAAAAAAAACAGGGAGTACGGATCCCAATACTAAGACGTCAAGCCAGGATGTGTGGTTAGAAACAAAAACAACACGTCGACCATCTTTACGAGAGGAGAGATGCCCAGCCATTGTGCCAAGTTGACGGATATTGATTCCGAGCAAAAAACAAAGAACGCGCCAAAATAAGAGAGGGAAAAGAAGATTCATCTTCCCTGGAAGGATCACGCAAAGCATTTGGAGGCCACAGCCGATGAGGCTCCATGCAAGCACAGCAGAAAGACGGCAGACACAACGCATCGTGCGCCACACTGAAGACGGAGTTGTGGGGCATTGACGATGAATGAGCTGAGACGGATCGAAATGAGGGCGTTGCTTGCTAGAGTGTTGGCGCATTTTCAAGAGAGGCGTGACAGAAGACATGAGATACGTGATAAGCACCTTTATGGCGGCAAGGCAATCGTGATCTTCAATCATCATTAAGGGATGATGAAGCGAAGAGCTACATTCGTTTTAAGGCTACCATAAATAAGCTGGGTTTCTTAGTTAGTTTTTTTATATTCTTTGCTATGGCGTAAAATATAGCTGTTATTGGTGTGTCATAAGGCGTTGAGGATGATGGTGTGAGGCCTCCATTTACTAGGGTGATCGCTAGGGTCGCTGTAATCATCATTGGCTGGGTAGGGCAATCTTCCTTTGGCAGTGAGCTTCCAAAAGCGCATGCTGATCAGTCTACAACGATCGCGTATCATACTGCGATTACTCCCACGGCTGATTCTGATGTGACTAAAGGAATGGGGGCGGCGTCTTCCTTAAAGTCATTACAAAAAACACATGATGTTAGTCCTTACGCGCTGGCTGGGCGTATTCGTGGGGATTATGAGCGCCTTATGGGAGCCCTACGATCACGTGGATATTATGTTGGTCATGTGGGGATTAAAGTTCTCGCGGAGGGAAAGTCACTTGAAGGAGATGATGTACAGCTTGCGTCATTTCTGGCAGCCTTACCCCCAGGTAAAACAGTTGAATGTCGTATTTCAGCTGTGCTTGGGCTTCAGTTTAAAGTGGGAAGGCTTTTCTTTGTCTTAGGAAAGAGCGGAACGACAGAATCGTTATTGTCTGCGAAGGAAAACAAACTAACGGTGGGAGAGCAAGGTGTTCTGCAGGTTCATGAGGGTGACCCTGCAATTGCTGCGAATATTCTCGCCATACCGAGCCGGCTTTTGACTTATTTACAAGAGCAAGGGTACGCGCAGGCGAGTGTTTCAGCCCCTCAAGCGGTTTTGAATACTGAGAGAAAAACTATTGATGCAGGTTTCTTTCTTAATCGTGGGCCAAAAGTTGTTCTTGGTTCTTTCACGTTGAATGGCCTCAAACACGTAAAAGCTGATTATATATATCGCCGTCTTACGATTCATGAGGGGCAGCTATATCAACCATCTGTGATCGAAGCTGCTCGAACAGACCTAGGCGGGACGGGGCTTTTTTCTTCGGTGCAGGTTAAAGATGGCAAAAAAGTGCAGCCTGTTCCACAAACGCAGAACTTAATGGCAGGCATTAATGGAGCCATGCCCCTTAACTTTGATTTTATCGAAGGGAAGCGCCACCGTATTACCGCTGATGTTGGTTATTCAACAGACTTAGGCGGAAGAGCGGGGGTTACATGGTTGCATCGTAATCTCTTAGGGAGAGGGGAACAGCTCCGCCTTGCGGCTATTGCAACAGGCCTCGGTGGAACTGCCCAGCAGGGATTGGGGTATGATATTTATGCTGACTTCAATAAGCCTGACTTTATGGAGCGCAGTCGGATCTTGAATTTGCGTGTTGAAGCGTTAAGGCAGCTTTTATATTCCTACCATCAGACGGCTTGGTTGGCGCATGGTGGGGTGTCGCAGCCTATTGGGAAAGATTGGTTTGTGAGTGGTGCTCTCTCTTTGGAGCAAGAGCAGATTATTCAGTTTGGAACATCACGTAATTATTTTATTGCATCTGTCCCATTGCAAGTGAACTTTGATAATACGCACCGTAGTAACCCTATTGAACCGGCGACACATGGTTTCCGCTTTACTGTGGGGGTCACGCCTTCAGTTTCCTTAGAACATGACACATCTTTTTTCTTGCCGATGAATGCGCAAATAGCGACTTATTTTGATTTGCATCATTTGGGCATTAGCCGCCCTGGCAACAGCGTGATTGCTTTACGAGGAAGCGTGGGGTCAATTCAAGGGGCTTCAACGTGGAATATTCCACCCGATCAGCGTTTTTATGCTGGGGGCCCAGCTACTGTGCGTGGCTTCCGTTATCAAGGGGTGGGCCCCCAATATGGCAGAACAAAATATGCCGTTGGGGGGACTTCTATGGATGCTGGAACAGTAGAATTTCGTCAAAAGCTCCCTAAAAATTTCGGGGTTGTGGCGTTTGCTGACGCTGGGCAGGTAGGGTCATCTTCTATTCCCGGGCATGGAAAATTACGGGTCGGTTATGGCGGTGGTGTGCGTTATTTCACACCCATTGGCCCTGTGCGTGTTGATGTTGCATTACCTATGAACCGTCCTTATCGCGGCGATAAATGGGAGCTCTATTTAGGGCTTGGGGAGACTTTTTAATGAAACGGATGCATAAAATTGCTCTCTATGCACTGTCTCTCCTGGCAGGTGTGCCGTTAGTTCTTGTGGCGGGAGTGCTTGTTGCGGCTAATACGCCTTATGGGGAGCGTTTGATTGAAGATAAGCTGCCTTCACTCACTGGGGATATGGTACATGCTAAGGGCCTTTCACGTATTCTCCCGTGGCGGTTGACGGTAGATCATGCCACCCTTCAGGATCATAAGGGTATCTGGCTTACATTAGAAAAGGCAGATTTGCGTGTAGGTTTGTTAGATCTTATGCGTAAGACTGTTCATGTAACGTTTTTACGTGCAGCAAAGCTTGAGGTGGCTCGGCCCCCCATTTCCTCCACACCGCCCGAGCCAGCATCTAAGAAGTCATCGCTGCCTTCTCTAGGCGTGCGTATTGATGAACTGTCCGTCAAGGAGATTGATCTTGGTCATGATCTCGTTGGACAGGCTCTTGCTTTGTCTCTTTTTGGGCATGCTTTTATTCATAATATCGCTGATTTTTCAGCTCCCTTGCGGTTTGATGCTTTGCCGGTCATGGCAATTGGACTGAATATTCAGAGAAAAGACCAAGCAGGGACGATTCATCTTAATGCAGCCATACAGCGTAAATACACGGATGCTACGCTGCGTTTTGACGAGGGGGCAGAAGGGCTAGTTGGTCTCTTTGGGCATCTTCCAGCTCTCGATCCGCTTTCTTTGCGGGTCGATATTCATGGCCCTCCCCGTCATTTAAATCTGTCTATGGGGATGAAAGCAGGGCAGGCTCCATCAGGCCCTTTGCAGAGCACAATTTCTGGAACGGTTGATCCTCTTCAGCGGGCAGGAGATTTGTCTGTTCATGTGACATCTCCGCAAATGACACTGCGTCCTGACATTGGCTGGGAGAGTATTAATCTCGCCGCGAACCTACATGGAAGTATGGCCGCGCCCGCTGGGAATGGAACTCTGACGATTCAGGGATTGTCAGTGGCCGGGAGCGGGGCACAAAATATTCATGTCGACTTAGGTGATACGAACCAGAGGCTGAGTTTAAAAGGACAAATTGATGGGCTGAGGATACCGGGCAAGGCTCCGAGACTTTTTGCATTGTCCCCCGTTTTTCTTGAGGCAGGGATGCAACCCATGGAAACGTTGCGTCCTTTTTCACTCACGGTGAAACATGATCTCTTACAGTTAGCTCTATCTGGAAAATTATCGCCTGCTGCGTCGGGGCATTTGGCGCTCATTCTTCCTCGGTTGGAAGGGTTAGCTGGGGCGATGGGCGGAACGTCCTTGCAGGGGAAAACTCAATTTGATGCAGATTTTGCGTTACCTGAGACTAAAAAGGACGATCTAACGGCCCAGCTCAAAGGAGTTCTTTCCATTACGGGAGGGCAAGAGCAGGCGGCTCAGTTGATAGGGCGTGACGGGCAATTGCAGCTTCGCGTTAAACGTACAGCTGACCATGCGGTTCATCTAGAAGAACTCACGCTCAATGGTGCGGCGCTTCATCTTGATGGGCAGGCAACATTAAGTGGAGATCAGCATCTTTCATCCTCTTTTAATGTGCGTTTGCCCGACCTCAGTCGTGCTCAATCGACCTTACGCGGCAAGGCAGATTTGGCGGTTTTAGCTCAAGGAGCGCTCAATGACCTTGAGGCAACAGTAACGCTGAAAAGTCTCTTTGGCATTCAAAGAGCAGGAACTGTTATAAAAACAGCACCACTTTCTCTGGAGGCTCATGTTGAACACCTCCCATCATATCCAGATGGCGGGGTGCAGCTTACGGGTGAGCTAAATCGGTCGCCGGTACAAGTGCGGGCCAATTTTAAGCGTGACACACAAGGTTCTCTAACTCTTGATCTCAAAGCTTTAGACTGGGCGAGTATGCAAGGGAAAGGGTTCGTGATTCTCCCCGCTGGGCACAAAATTCCGAAAGGAGACCTTGATGTTGCTATTCGCCGATTGGATGTTTTTCGTCCATTGGTTGGTAAACCCATCAGTGGGCATCTCACCGTTGGGTTACATACGCAGCAAGAAGGACAAGCGGGACAGAAAAGTGAATCTGAACAGGAACGTTTACAATTAGCTGTGGATGGCCAAGTGGCGATGGCCGATTATGCTTTGAGGCATATTGACCTTAAAGGCACGCTTAATCACTTACCAGATGATCCTTACGCAGATATTCGCTTAATAGTTGAAGGGATAAAGGCTCAAAAAATCACGGGGAATCTTCAAGCGCACATTATAGGGCCTCAGTCAGCGTTAGCACTCACAACAAAAGGGGATTTTGACCATATTCTGGGTGGGGCTGCCCATTTAACGATGGCGGCTGTCGAAAATATCCCTGAAAAGCAGCTTAAGCTGAAAAGTCTTAAGGCAGATGTAAAGGGAGAGCAGCTTCAGTTAATGGCTCCAGCTACTATGTCATATGGAGCGACGACTGGTGTTGACCATTTGAGAGCAACGTTGCAGGCAGGGCGTAGTCAATCGGCAATGATCAATGTCGCTGGGCATATCAAACCAGATTTAGCACTTGAAGCGTCTATCCAGCATGTTACGCCGGAGCTAGCGACACCTTTTGTGCCATCATTGAAGGCTGATGGTGTGCTTGATGCTCATGCTGCTGTACATGGTTCCTTATTGGCTCCTGTAGGGCAGGTCACTATGGATGGGCGTGGGCTGCATATGAAGACAGACCCAGGCGCTTCTCTCCCTCCAGCCTCATTCCATGTACAAACAGATCTGCATGGGAAAATAGCCCAAGTTCAAGCGCATTTGGAGGCAGGGAAAGGGGCTCTGATGGCTGTGCAGGGAGCTGTCCCTTTGCAAGGTGATGGGAAATTCGGTCTCACAGCAAAAGGGAATGTTGACCTTTCTTTAGCCAATGCCCTGTTAGGTGCTTCAGGCATGGGGGTAAGTGGTCAGCTTTCTCTTGATATGGCCGTGAATGGAGCGTTGAAGCAACCGCGTGTGACAGGTCAGGTCACGATGCGCGACGGAAGTTTCGATCATTATGCTCAAGGTGTTCATCTTTCTGGTATTACAGGAGACGTCACCGCTGATGGTGATACGGTACATATTCAACGTTTCCTTATTCATGCAGGTAAAGGGACGATGAATCTGACAGGGGAGGTCGGAGCCCTTCGTCCAGGGCTGCCGGTTGATCTCAATTTTGTTATGGATCATGCTCAACCATTGCAAAGTGACATGCTTGAGGAAACGGTTGATAGCCAGCTGCATATTTTTGGCCAAGCGACAACTCGTTTGGATGTTGCAGGGAAGGTAAAGATCCCAGAGGCTTCTATTACTATTCCAGACTCAATGCCGGCTTCTGTTCCACAGCTGGAGCTTATTTCTCTACAAAAAGAGCAGGAGAGGAAGGCTGCCGCTCCTCCTCTCATTATTGGGTTAAATGTCGATGTGACATCTCCGGGGAAGCTTTTCGTGCGAGGGCATGGGCTCTTTGCTGAGATGCAAGCGAAGCTCAATGTTGGAGGAACGAGTGCATCACCGGCTATCGCAGGAGGAGTTGATCTGCGGCGGGGAAGCTTTAATCTTGCGGGGATTAGCCTTAATTTTACCCAAGGAAGAGTTGGGTTTGATGGAGCCGGCGTAACAAATAAGATTGACCCCACTGTAGACTTTAGAGCGGACAGAAACGCAAATGGTACTTTAGCGAGTCTTCTTGTTTCCGGGCATGCGAGTACTCCCAAAATTGATTTTGTTTCCACACCACAACTTCCTCGTGATGAGGTTCTTTCCATTCTTCTTTTTGGGCAAAATAGAGGGTCGCTCTCTGCAACACAGTTAGCAGAGCTCGGGGCGGCTGTCGTGCAAATTACAGGGGGATCGGCTTTTGATCCACTAGGAACAGTGCGGAACACCTTAGGGTTAGACCATCTCGGTATAGGTGGAGGGGGAAGCGTCGAAAATGGGGGAAGTAGCGTTGAAGCTGGAAAATATGTGATGAAGGGTGTCTATGTTGGTGCTAGAGAGGGATTGTCTGGTAAGGGTGCTCAGGCACAAGTACGTGTTGATCTTACCAAAAATCTCAAGCTGAATACGACCGTAGGAACAGGCGGACAGGTAACAGGCTTTACGACACCTGAAAATGACCCCGGTTCTAGTGTGGGGTTGTCCTATGGAATCGATTATTAATGTCTAAGGAAAGTGCATGATGAAAGTCTCTTACCCCATTGTAGCGACGTCGCTTGTTATGGCTTTGTCATGGGGGATGCCAGCTATTGCACAGACGGATCCTGCCTCAGGCCAAGTCAGTGCGGGGACGTATCACGTTGACCCCAATCATACACAGGTTGTTTTTTCGGTTCTTCATCTAGGATTTAGCCATTACACTGGTCTTCTGTCAGGGATAAAGGGGACGATGGTTCTCGACCCCGTTGAGGTTAAGAATACATCACTCAGCATCGATGTTCCTTTGAGTTCACTGTTGACCACAAGCTCTAAGCTGAATGATGAACTTAAAGGTAAAGAGTGGTTTGATGCTGAAAAATTTCCGACAGCTCATTTCTCGGCTACTAAAATTGTGAAGACTGGGAAGGATAGTGCTTCTGTTGAGGGGGCATTAACACTGCATGGCGTCACGAAACCAGAGATATTAAAAGTACGTTTCATTGGAGCCGGCACAAGTATGATGAGCAAGAAATATACGGCTGGATTTGAAGCTCAGACAACAATAAAACGAAGTGATTTCGGCATAAAAATGTTCATTCCTTATGTGGAAGACAATGTTGATCTTCGTATTGCAGGTGCATTCGAAAAAGATAATTAGATTTAGATCCACTTTCTTCTTTTAAAAGTATACAATAGAGATTTTGAAACTATTAATAACATTAAGGGAGTCTGCTGTAACAGTAATGAAGGCAACGAAGAGAAAGGAAAGAGCAGTCTTTTCATATCGGGTTGCGACAGCCCGCCGTTTTTTGAGGCTTGCTCACAGATTGTCAATCAGATGGCGGTGTCTGCAAGCCCATTTTGGACAACTGATGTCAGGATCATTTCGCCGTGTTGAAATGATAGGACGTGCTCCACGGACGCAGATGCCATAACCCGGCGGTGGGGAAAGGTCATCAAGGGGGGGGGGGTATAAGTAAAGGATAATTCATGTGCTTGCTCAGGTGAAAGCGTGAAAGACATCACTTTACCGTGTCCGTCCGTACCACTTCAAAGCTTTGTACCAAAGCCTAGCCTCCACGTGAGCAGCCAAGAGCGCCATGTCGACTGTTCTGATGCCACCAGAAAAATCGCAGAATCGTCGCTGACGGTTCTTGGGTGGTTTCTTTTCTCTTTGAGCGGACACCTTCAATAAGCCTCTCTCAGAGGAACCTGCTCTGATCAGAAAAACACGGACTCTATAATACTTATGACAGGCAGATAAGAAATCCGCCTCGTCTTCAATATCTAATAGTGTCCAGAATTGCACTCTTTAGATTGAAAAGTCTATTACACTAGGTCAATATGAGGTCTAATATTTTTGGTCATATATAACCCAATAATCATCAAGATCGTACATGATGTTAAAATATAACTTACTGAATAATATGTAACAACGTGAATTCCAAACTGTCCTGTTCTTAGCATTTCAATACAATTAGATAATGGAGATAGCTGCAAAATCCATCTATAATGAGGAGGGACCCACTCCACCATTACAAAGGCTCCGGTGAAAGGAAGTGAAAGATAGGAAAATATTCCCATTGCTTTTTCTAGAAGATCAGAACGTTCCGTTAAGGCTGCAATAATCATTGAAAATGCAAGGCAAAAATAAATAGTTAGTCCAGTTGATAGGAATATTAGCCCCCAATCTTGGGGTTGCTCCATATATCCAAGACTAATACATCCAAACAAAACTATAACTCCGGCCAATATTGTTCCAAATATTTCTAATATAGTTCGTGCTATGATGATATCTAGCGGTGTAACAAGTCTATGGAATAACAAAGTAGAATTGACAGCATACGCTTTGATGGACCGGGCCATCGTATGACGATACATTGTAAGTGGAATATAACCGGTTACCACCATTGCCGTCATGGGAAGGCCATGTTCGTGAGAAGGTCTGATAGCCGTCCATACGATGGCAACGCCAGCACAAAAAAGGATTGGCTCTCCTATAACCCATAAGAAACCTATATTTTCTCTTCCATATCTCGTATGAATTTCTCTCATCATGAGGGCTTTAATTACGCGGTATTGAACCAAAAAAGCTTGTAATAGGGTTGGATTAGCATGTCTTAATGCACTCCGCCTATTGTGAGTTGTATCTGAACCCATCATTGAATCCTTAATATGGTAAATCTAGAGAAGATGATATTTCTCTATACCTTCCTCAACTGAAGAACAAGAGTGTATCTTTCTATCATAAATTAAAACACTTCTATTGCATGTTGACTTTATAAAGTCAGTACTATGCGAAACGATAAGAAGGGTTCGATCTGCGCGCTTAGTAAATAATTCATCTTCACATTTTTGTGCAAATCGAGCATCCCCAACCATAATAACTTCATCTATTAAATAGCAATCAAATTCTATCGCCAAAGAAAGGGCAAAGGCTAATCGTGCATGCATACCTGATGAATAAGTTTTGACAGGATCATAAAATTGTTTTCCTAGCTGAGCAAAGCCTTCTACGTATTCAAGGGTTTCTTTATAGTCCAGGTCATAAACCCTGCATATAAATCTCAAGTTATCATGACCAGATAAGCTCCCTTGGAAAGCTCCAGAAAACGCTAAAGGCCAAGAAACTGTCATTCCTCTATGGATCTTTCCTGAAGTTGGCTGTTCGACGCCTCCGATTAATTTTATGAGAGTCGATTTGCCTGCACCATTACGGCCTAGGATCCCAACTTTATCACCTTTTCTTACATCTAAATTTACTTTGTCTAAAACTAGGCGAGAGGTTTTTCCAACATGAAATCTTTTAGTTAAATCAATGCATTTAACAAAATCATTCATGATAATTTTCACCTCTCGCCTAGGAATATTTATTGTACTATCAACACTACTAATATAATTTATGATATGCTTCAATAATTTCTTTTTGATCCCATCCCGGAACCTGAGTGAAGAAAGACAAATGTGAAGCCATGCACTTATTAAATATTGTTTTCTTAACACCGAATGCAGGCAACATCATTGTCATTATTTCTTCATCTCCTCTTTTGTCTGCTAATTCGGGAAAAGAATTCATTAGGACAAGTATATCATATTTAAAAGCAATACAATTGATGGACAGCCTATCATACTTAGGAACAGAAGTCACTTCATCAATTGAACGAGCTTTATTCCAGAAATCTTCTCTGTTTTGTAGGTAATAAATATGTGCTTTTTCGCAAAGGTCTGGTGTATTGAAGAAGGGCCCCATTGTCATCAAATCAGCTTTTAGGTTCAAAGAAGAATTTTCAAAGAAACCATATTTTATTTGATTATATAAACACTGATCATTGTTAATTACGTTAGCACTTACAATCTCCATGCCATCAGAAGACTCGGCATAATTAAGCATAGCATTCAGCTGCTTGGCATCCAGATCGATAAGGTCATCATCTATTTTCAAAAAAGTTGAGTGAGCATATACTCGATCTGTATAGTATCGGTAACAACTATTAAAGTTAACAAGAGAAGAGTCGGAGTCTATATTGGTAGATATAACTTTTATCTTAGAAGAAGTATTTGTATTGTACTCCCAAACACCTTTGTGTCCATATCCAGTCTTTACGCTTATTTTTTCTACTCTTGAACCTTTCAAGGGAATATTCGAAAAAACAGCAACTCCTTCACAGAATACTGAAAAAGATTTTTTTTCAAAATCAAAAGTGAGAGAGTTTTTTTCTTTCTCTTGTAAAACTACGGAAGAAGTTTTAATGGGCTCAGCATGCTCAAAGTATTCTCCATCGAACTCCCTTAAAAGGGATACCGAGTTCAATGCGATTCCGATCGCCACTTCAAATTTCTTACCGTTCTCAAGCTCGAATAGTAGATGGACATCACTTCGAGAGGATACTTGAATCGCAGCCCCGTCCATTCCTCGAAAGGAAAATGGAACATAATTGTTAGAATCTGGCTTAGTATGCGTGACAAAATGGTCGTTACAGAATTCTTCTTCTAACCAACGTCTATCATCTTCATTGCGCGTAAAATCCCAAACATGCCATGTGTCAAGGACACCTGCTTCCAACAGTTCCCGCATCCAAATGACCTGATTACGCATCATATCGCGGCGACCTGCGAACGTAAATGCTATCCTTTTGGGCGTATGCTTGGCCATATATGTTGAAGGTGTATCATTGAATTTATCATAGACTCTAAAATTATTCACCGCTATCCCCTTCAAAAAAAACTAAGAAAAGAATATATGAAAACTCTTCACTGTCAACAAGTAAGAAGAGGTTATCAACGAGCCTCTATGCTTATAAGAAAAATACCATTGTAGTTGGTAATTTTTTTGTAAGTGTAAGAGTATATAGTCTTTTTGGGAATACAAATGCTGTTAACTAAAAAGTAAGTATAATTTCATTTCAGTCTTTCCCTGTCCTGCTTCAGAGAGGGGACATATCTAGAATGATGGAGGCAAGCCAGAAGGGAAGAATAAAAAGTGTAGTAATTCCCTAATTCTTATCTAAGAAGACCAGTTCTTTTCAAAATCTCCGTAAAGCGTCAGGCCGCCATCAACATAGAGAGTTTGACCTGTGATGTAGCTGCTTTCTGATGCGGCTAAAAAGCCGACAGTTGCCGCGATTTCTTCACTCTGACCCGGTCGTTTCATAGGAATATGACTTGAAACAGCCTCGTATTGTTTAGGGTCTTTAACCCAAGAGTCATTGATTGGCGTGACAATGGCCCCAGGGGCGACAGCATTAACGCGAATGCCACGGCTTGCATATTCGAGAGCTAATGTGCGGACAATATTGCCTACAGCTCCTTTAGATGCGGAGTAGCCCAGATAATGGGGTTTAGGAATAAGTTGATGAACAGAGGAATTTACAACAATACGCCCTTGAATGCCTTCTTTAAACCAGTAACGCAGTGCTGCACGGCAAGCGAGCATAACCCCCGTGACGTTAACGGCCATAACCCCCTCAAAGTCAGCTAGGCTAATATCTTCCGAAGGAGAGGGAATTTGATACCCTGCATTGCAGACTAAAACATCCAACCCACCCATTTCTTGAATGCTTTTATCCATCAAGGCTGCGACATCGTCTTCTTTGGAGATATCCCCTGCCGCAATGACATGATCACCCTCTGGTACTTTTGGAAGGCTCTCTCGAACAGCAAGAAGTTTGTCTTCCTTCCTCCCATTGAGAGCAACGCGTGCTCCCTCCTGAGCGAAATAAAGTGCCGTTGCTTCACCTATTCCCTGAGAGGCGCCGGTAATAAGGACTTTTTGGCCTTTGAAGCGGGATCGTGATGAGGTCGTCATGGGTCATCAATTCCTTTCAGGATCAGCCAGAGGAAGGAGTTTTATAAAAAGATCACCCCTAATATTTCTTTATCATTAGGGGTGAACATGACATAATTTAGGCGTTCTTCATGGTTTGAGTGAGTTCATCAAGAACCTTGGATGGTTCTTTACCCTCAAGAACAGCGAGTTCTGCAACAAAACGTTCTTGAGCAGCTTCAAAAATTTTACGTTCAGAGAAGCTACCATCAAGGCTATCAACGTTTCGACGTAGATCGCGCAAAACCTCAGCGATTTGCACAAGGTCACCGGAGTTGATTTTTTCCTGATAGGCGACGGCCCGTCGTGCCCACATACCACGGCTGACATGCGGTTTGCCTTTAATGACAGCCATTGCTTTATCAACGATTTCACGCGTCGCAATCTTGCGTAAGCCCGATTTGCGAGCTTTAGCCATTGGAATACGAAGCGTCATTTGGTTGCCAGGGAAAGAGATCTGGATCATCTCAATCTTGGTACCGGCAACCTCTTCCTCGCCGATGCGGTCAACATGGCCGACGCCGTGAGCGGCATAGACAATTGCGTCCCCTTCACGGAAGGGGTTGCTACCCTGTTCTGGGTCTTTCTGGCGAGCGGTGTTCTTGGCAGCAGTGCGGGCCATTTCGTCCGTTACGCCAACTTTATGAGGCATTCTGAAGCTGTTGTTCATAGTGCTTATCCTATCAGAAAAACCACTCTTTGTCTCGTATTTCGTACAGTTCTTCTATTTACGGAAGAATTCCATTTTTAGGTGAGGGAAGAGGGTGGCTTTTTAAGCCAATTGGCTGGAGAAGGTCGCGTTCAATCGTACGGGCCATATTCAGCATTGGTAGAGCATGTATGGTATTGCTAAATGGCTCCTGTAAGTCCCGTCCGCTACGGTCTAACATCTGGAAAAGCAAGCCAATAATGCTGGAGCCGAGTGGCGTAATCCAGCCAAGTGTTTGTACGGCAGAGAAGGGAAGAACGATACAGAAAAGATGTGTCACAATATTAGGGAGAATCGAATACTGTACAGGAAGAGGTGTGTTCCGAATTCTCTCAAGTCCCCCTTGTGCATTAGCAAGGTCGGACAAGATACGGTCGACTGTTCCATGAACTGCACCATCAATGTTGTAACGTTCTACCTCTTTTTTAACTTCAATTCCTATTTCGTAAATCAACGCATTAGATGTGTTCGTGCAGGAAAAGATACGTTCCTTCATTTCGGGCGTAAGAAGCGTGTCAATCTCTGGTCCTACAGCATTACCACTTAATGCGGCGCGTAATATATATGGGTAGGCTGCCATTGCACGTGCGAGATCTGGGCGGCTGTGCAGAAGGCTTGCGGCTTGCCGACCAAATGAGCGACAATTATTCGTAACAGATCCCCAGAGGCTTCTTCCTTCCCACCAGCGGGCATAAGCAGCATTGTTACGAATGCCGAGGAAAATAGCGAGTGCTGACCCCATTAAGGAAATGGGAAGAGAGGGTTGCTCCATCCATTCCTGGTGAAAAACTTGGAACAGAATAACAACAACAGAGTCCCACAAAGCGAGGATAATAAGAGATGGCATGGTCTCTTTGACCAGGGCAATCATACCGTAGCGGCGCTGGACGATCAAAGGGTGATGCTCCTCGAATTTAGAGAAAACGGAAGATAGGGCTTGAAGCCCTGATACGAATTAGCACATTCAAAGGGCAAGAATATGAAGAAGGAAGATATTATGGACGTGCGCGCCGCCATTGCAATGGAAGCTGGGAAGCCTCTCGTTGTTGACACTGTTCAGTTAGAAGGCCCTCGTGAGGGGGAAGTGCTTATTGAGGTAAAGGCGACAGGACTTTGTCATACGGATAAATATACGTTGTCTGGCCAAGATCCAGAGGGGTTGTTCCCTGCTATTTTAGGTCATGAGGGGGCGGGAATCGTACGTGAGGTTGGTTCTGGTGTGAAACACCTAAAGCCAGGTGATCATGTTATTCCGCTCTATACACCGGAATGCCGTGAATGCCCTTCCTGCCTATCGCAGAAAACGAATCTATGCACATCCATTCGTAGCACGCAGGGGAAAGGGCTTCTCCCAGATGGGACAACGCGCTTTTCCTACAAAGGCAAGCCTGTCCATCATTATATGGGCTGCTCCACCTTTGCGAATTATACGGTGATGCCTGAGATTTCTCTGGCTAAAATCCGTCCAGACGCCCCTTTCGATAAAGTTTGCTATATCGGTTGTGGTGTCACGACAGGCCTTGGTGCTGTGTTGTTCACCGCTAAGGTAGAAGCTGGATCAACGGTTGCAGTTTTTGGGCTGGGTGGCATTGGTCTTAACGTCATTCAGGGTGCCAAGATGGTTGGTGCACGCCGGATCATTGGTATTGATATCAACCCAGAACGTGAAGCTATGGCGCGTAAGTTTGGGATGACAGACTTCGTCAATCCAAAAGATCTCGGTGAAAACGGTGATATCGTTGGGCATCTGATCGAGATGACAGGCGGAGGGGCTGATTACACGTTTGAGTGTGTCGGTAATGTAACACTTATGCGTCAAGCTTTGGAAAGTGCGCACCGCGGCTGGGGTGTTTCTTGTGTTATTGGCGTGGCCGGTGCCGGACAGGAGATTAGTACGCGTCCGTTCCAACTCGTGACCGGACGTCGCTGGATTGGTTCTGCGTTTGGTGGCGCACGTGGTCGCACAGATGTTCCAAAAATTGTGGATTGGTACATGGAAGGTCACATTAATATTGATGACCTGATCACGCATAAATTGAAGCTTGAGGATATCAACGAGGGCTTCGAGATGATGAGTCGTGGTGAGGGAATCCGTAATGTTGTGGAGTACTAAAGTATGGTGGGCGATACAGTACAACTGTTAGAGCGCCATGCTTGCTGCGGAGGGGAAGTAAGCTTCCTCTCTCATGCATCGCGTGAGCTGGGTTTAGATGCTAAGGTTGGTGTTTTTCTGCCTCGTCAAGCCTTAGAGGGGGCTTCTGTCCCGACAATCTATGTGTTGGCAGGCTTAACGTGCACGCAAGAAACGTTTTTGATTAAAGCGAATGCCGTTCGATATGCTGCAAAACATGGTATTGCGCTGATTGCGCCAGACACCTCACCCCGTGGAGCGAACATTGCGGGAGAGGACGATTCTTATGACATCGGAACAGGCGCTGGATATTATGTAGACGCAACAGCCCAACCGTGGTCTGAGCATTACCGGATGGCTTCTTATGTTGGGAAAGAACTCCCAGCTCTCATGGAAGAGACTTTCCCCTTTATCCCCGAACGTTGTGGTATTATGGGACATTCTATGGGGGGAATGGGCGCACTGAGCTTTGCTCTTTCCGCGCCAGACAAGTGGAAAACCGTCTCAGCTTTTGCCCCTCTTTCTTCCCCTTCTCGGACTGACTGGGGAGAGAAGGCTGCCAATCTTTATTTCGGCGGCAATCAATCGCTGTGGCAACAGTATGACCCGTGCTTGCTGCTTAAGGCTGGCAAGCATCACCCAGGGACATTACTGGTTGACCAAGGGTTGAGTGATAATTTCCTTGAGAAACTACAACCCAACTTGTTGCAAGAGGCCGCTCGTAGTGCTGGTCAGGCGCTAACGTTAAGGCAGCATGAGGGTTTTGATCATTCTTATTGGTTTGTGCAAAGCTTTATAGAAGATCACATCAACCATCATGCCGCAGAATTACGCGCTTAATTTTTTGAGTGATAAAGCTGCTCAGGCGAAATGTCGGGAGCTGCGTTTTCCGTTAAGCCTTGCGGTGTAACGCTTTGGTAGAAGCAGCTCCTGCGGCCTGTATGACACGCGACTCCCTTTTGCCTTACTGTTAGAAGAATAGCATCCATATCGCAGTCCAGATCGGCAGAGAGAAGGTGCTGCTCTTGTCCTGAGGTTTCCCCCTTGCGCCAGAGGGACTGACGACTCCGGGAATAATAGCATACACGGCCAGTTTTTAATGTTTCAGCCAGTGCTTCCTTATTCATCCATGCGAGCATCAAGACGTGACGCGTCTCATCTTGTGCGATTGCCGTGATGAGGCCATCACTGTTGAAGGAGACTGCTTCGAGAATGTCGTGAAGCACGCTATCAGGGACGGAAGACCAGTTCATAAAGTAAGTTTATCCTTTTTCGGGACGTAATGTCGTTGGAAGCCATTCCGGCCATACAAGCTGGATAGTGCGTTCTTTGATATGAAGGTTATTATTGTTCCACGCGTCCCGATGAACCATCGCCAGCCCATAGGGCCCGCAGGTCGATCTTAATGTGCCTATATGTTGGTCGTGAGAAAAAATATCGTCTCCACAAGAAAAAGAAGCATCATCGGGAAGAATGACAGGAAGAAGACGTCTTTTCGCATGGGCACGATAATGCATGCGCGCCGTAACTTCCTGCCCTAGATAGCAGCCTTTTTCCCATGAAACGCCATTGAGAGCATCTAGATTAGCTTCCAGCGCAAGAGTTTGCCCGGGAGCGCCAAGGTCCGCCATTTCAGGAATGCCGAGCGCAAGGCGACGACGTTGGAAGACAGCGTCACCTTCACCTTTATCGTCGCTTTCTGAAGAATGGTCTGCGAGTGCACGCCAGCCAAGATGAGGATGGCGTGGGTCACGCGCACAGCATAGAGCGTGAGAAGGCTGAGGATCTTTACAAGAACCTGATAACACAGTGAGGGAGGTCAGTTCGATAGTGACGTCAGCTCGAAGACGGAAACGCTTCAGCTGCTTCATGACTGTTTCTGCGTGATCATCAGGGAGATCAAGAAAAAGCGCGTCAGGCGTACCAAAGACAAAGAAAAGACTTTGGATACGCCCTTGTGCGTTTAGAAGGGCTGCCCAACAGATCTCTCCATTTTTCAGGGAAAGAACATCGTTAGTGATGAGACCTTGGAGGAAGGTCAAACGTTCTTTCCCTGTGAGAGAAAGAACCGAACGGTGAGAAAGATGGTTGCGCTTCATCATTAGCGGCATGATAGTAGAGAATGTGAGAAACGGACAGTCCGCTATCTTTAAAAAGATGGGCTAAATTTCCCAAGACGTGACGATCAATAAAAGGGTGAAGAATCTTGTCGTCAGATGAAATCGTTGATCCCGCCGCGAGCTTAGCGAACCGGCGTTGGCAGATATTCCAGTTTATAGCGCCTATCTTGGGGGTGCTTCTGGTTATTGGTACCATCGCTCTCGTAACGTTGCATACCTATCATACGATGCGTGAGGGGGCGATTGTCCTGTCACGTAATCTTTTGAGGACACAGCAGCGTTATATTACGCAAGAAGTCAGCGATTATCTTTCGCCTGCGACATCCACATCCATTGTTGCACGTGATGCGTTGAATCGACCTGATGTTGACCAGAATGCCGCAACTTTTATGTCGTTGGGGAGGGCCGTTCTTAAAAATGCACCACAGGTTGATAGCTTCTTTTTGGGAGATGAAGACGGGCGTGTTTGGATGGTATCACGCCATGGTGATAATTATGTGGAGCTGGCACTTAAAAAGAAGAATGGGGAAAATCTTTTTGAGAATACAACGACAGATTCTCATGGAAAATTTCTGAGCGTTGAGAGGTATCCAGCGGGGGATTACGATTCGCGGACAAGGCCTTGGTACACAGGGGGTATACGTCACGAGCACCAAGAAGGAAGTAACCGTCTCTATTGGACAGACCCATATCCGTATGTCTCAACGCATCAATTTATTGTTACTGCGTCAACGTCGTTCCACACATTAGACGGGCATCGTTTTGTCTTTGCGATTAATGTTTCTCTCAACCAGTTAACGAAGTTTGTTAACAGCTTGAAAGTTGGGAAGAGCGGCAAAGCTGTTATCGTTGATTTGGATGGTCATGTTATTGCTGGTCGCAATATGGAGGGCCTTGAGAAGCCGGGGTTTAATGCTGCCGATGTTCATTTAGACCCGGTTATACAACCTGTTTTTGTGCGAGCATTAAATATTTTCAGGGTTAGAGGGGATGGTGCTGGTTTAGTCCATGCAAGGGGACAGAACTATGTGACGATTGCGTCTGCTATGCCATTAGCAAAGCGGTCATGGGTGCTGCTTCTGAATGCTCCGGAAAATGACTTCGCGAGCTTTACGCAAGATGTACAAAAGCAAACGATCTATTTTTCACTCCTTATTGTTGGTCTTGCTTCTCTGCTTGCCTTGGGGCTGATCTATCAAGGGCGCCGTGTGGAACGTTTGCAAAAGGTTATTCGTGGACGAAGTGATGAAGAAAAACGTGAAAATGCGATTCTGCTTCGGGTAGCAAACACACCAGGTTTGCTTAATCCTTCTCAGGAAATCCCAATTTTGACAGAAGCCTTAGCAGAACGCTCAGGAGGAAAAAGAGTGAGTGTTTGGCGCTTGCTTTCAGATAAGCAGCGCCTCATTTGTGAGGATATGTTTGACGCAGCCCGTAACGTGCATGCTGCGGGGATAGAGCTCAATAAATCATCTTATGAGAAATTGTTTGAAACATTATCTGAGATGTACGCTGTTAATGTGTCGGATGCGACGCAAGATGAGCGTTTTGAGGTGTTCCATCGGCTGGTTATGAGAACCGCGAACACTCAACGTTTACTGTTTTTCCCAGTAACAGAGCAGCACCGTCCTGTTGGAGCTCTCATGATAGAGAATGCGGGCCACAATGAAGGGATAGAGCGTATTGTTGCTTTGGCGTCCTCTGTATTGGCTGTTCGTTTTGCTCAGGAACAGCGGGTAGAGAAAACTGCACCATCAACAGGGCAAGATAGCTACTTTGAACGTGCTGTTGCTGATCATGATGAGCAGATTCATTATGTCCATGGCTTTTTGGTTAATCCGTTAGATGGAACAAAGGCTGTGCCGGAAACTGGATTGTATCCAGCGGTTCCGCTTATGGTGCTTGAATTTGCTGGTGCCTATACAGCGCAACAAGATGCGGCGAAACAGATGATCCAACTCATTGGTGATCTGTCGTCTCGAATACAAAATATAGCGCGTGAAACTGGACTGTTTGCCGTACAGGTTTCTGGGAGCCGTGTGGTCTTTTTAGGGAGCTGTCAGCAAAAACTTAACCATGGGGACGCTCTTCGATTAGCTGATTCAGCGATTAGGATACGTGAAGCATGTTTGATGGCGCTAGCAGGAATTAATACTGACCTGACTTTCCGTATTGGTTTTGATGTGGGGCCTGTTATGGCTTCTCATCTGGGGAAAGACCCTGATGTGTTCAATATTTGGGGGGAGGGCCTCAATGTTGCAGAG
This sequence comes from Saccharibacter floricola DSM 15669, assembly GCF_000378165.1. Classification (GTDB taxonomy): domain Bacteria; phylum Pseudomonadota; class Alphaproteobacteria; order Acetobacterales; family Acetobacteraceae; genus Saccharibacter; species Saccharibacter floricola. The sequence continues at coordinate 103,237 of NZ_KB899334.1, read as the reverse complement.
TTGTTGGCCCGTAATTCTCCTGATGATGGTCAAATACAAGTTTCTGAGCAAGCATATCAAGAATTAAGAAGTTATTTCCTTTTTAGGCCTAGAGGAGATTTCTACTTGCCGGGAAGTGGTGTTACACGAAGTTATATCTTGGCAGGTCGGCGATGAATATTTCTGAGCGCTTTTTAATTATACATCGCGTAACCGGTTTTGTCGGGCGGGTTACACGGTCTCAACCGCGTTTTATGCTGATTATGATCGGTGCAGGATGGGGAATCTTAAAAGAAATATTCCTTCCCAGCACATGGCGTCGTACGGTTAAGATTGAGTTTTGGAAGACCTTACGACAGGTCACGGCGGGTGGTTTGCTTAGTGTCATTGTTGTCGCGAGCATAACAGGGTTTGGAATTGTCGCGCAGGCTGTTTTTTGGCTTGGATTTGCCGGGATGGCGCAGATGACCGGGGGAATCCTTGCAAGCGTTTTGGTGCGTGAGATAGCGCCTGTTCTCGTTGGTGTGATTCTACTTGGTCGGTCGGGCATGTTGATGCTTGCTGAGATGGGAAATCTCGCGACGCAAGGGCAATTAAAAACACTTACGAGTTTAGGCATTGATCCATTTTTAAGTTTCGTGTTGCCACGCACTGTTGCGATGACCATTAGTGGCTTCACACTGGGAACATTATTTAGCTTGATTGCTTTGGGAACAGGTTATGTTGTTTGTTGGGCTAAAGGGATAGTAACCGTTTCTCTTTGGTCGTTCATGTTTCAAGTGGTCAACAGCGTTAATCCGCTTGATTATATCGGCATTCCTATCAAATTCTTATTAAGTGGCTTGGTTGTTGGGTTGTGTTGCTGCCTATCTGGAATGGATATTACATCAGAAGACAATTTAACAACCCTTCTTCCTCGCGGGTTTTCACGGGGAATACTGTCTGTCCTTGCGATTAATGTTGTCGTTGATCTGGTTCTAGGGAGCGTATGATGAGCGAAACAATGACAACAGCTTCCTATTCAGCTGCTTTGGAACTTATGGAAGCACGGCCTATGCTGGGGGATAGCGGCTTGGCCTCGGCAAAATATAATTTTTTGTTAGGGCCTGGAGAATGTGCTCTTATCGAATGCCGTGATGCGGTGCAGCGAACGCAATTTGTTGACGTTTGCACGGGCGTTTTGCCCACAGGTGAAGGTTCCGTGAAATGTATGGGCTTGGATTGGAAAGACCTTGAAGAGCGTCAGGTATGGGCTCTGAGAGGACGTATAGGGCGTGTTTTTTCAAGTGGTAATTGGATAGACCTCTACGGTACTCACATGAACGTCATGTGGCCTCGTCTTCATCATAGTTCAACAGATTTAGATGTTTTGGTTGAGGAAGCGGTAAAGCTGGGGATACGGTTTGGTTTGCCCGGGTTACCCATACAGCCCCCGGGGCGTCTGTCAGCTCTGGATCGACGGCGCGCTGAATATATTCGGGCTTTTTTGGGAAAGCCTTCTCTGCTGCTTTTAGAAGACCCCGTTTCTTTACAGCCGGAGGGACTATATGAGGCTTTTCTTTCTGAGTTGACAGCGGCCATGCAGAGGGGCTGTGCTGTTGTATGGATAGCGTCTGACCATGCAGTTTGGCATGATTACGTGAAAGAGAACATGCAGGTGTTTCGCCTAGGTGATAGTGGTCTTATGGAAATGAGGAGTGCGTGATGCTGCGCCTAAAACGTCAGACAGATACAGCAAGGCCATTATTTCGTAATCGCTATGCCGATGAGTGGGTCGGGCTTCTCGTTTTGGTAGCACTCGTTGTGCTGATAGCGGCCATCATTGAGGCGGGCTTCTTGCGGCAATGGCTTACTCCAGCAGGGCGGATTCATTTTGTGCTCCCAGAGAGCGGTGTTGCCGGATTAGCAATCAACAATGATATTGAGGTGATGGGTGTTCATGTTGGTGAGATTCGTAAGATTGATATGAACGAAGCTGGCCGTATGTCGGCAGAAGGGACGATTGAACCTCAGTTTGAGCGTTATATTCGTACAGACAGTACGGCGACAATTCGACGGCGTTTCGTTGTAGCAGGGGCGAGTTACATTGAGCTGTCACGTGGGCAAGGACAGCCGCTTGATTGGGGGTTTGCGGTCATGCAAGCGAATGTTGAGCTCAATCCTGCCGATATGATTATACAGACGCTAAGAGATGTGCGTGCTCGTCTCTTACCGGCGATGGACAATGTGCAGGCGATTACGCAGCAAGCGAAGGAACTGCTTGTAGACTTGCGAGCAGGGAAGGGGACAGCAGGAGAGTTGTTGAGTAAGCCAGAAACGGCTCAGCATGTTAACCAGCTTTTATTAAGCCTCAATGCGGCTATCCAGAATGTGCAGCCTCTTGAAAGAAAGCTTGACACGACGTTGCAAGAAGCGAATGGGACGTTAAGTAATGCACATGTCATAACTGGAGATCTCAAGAAGTCTACTCCTGATGTGAACGCCATCATGCATAATACAGCCCTGAGTACGGAACAATTGCCACAGCTTATGATTGAGGCCGAAGCAACGGCCGACAGTTTGCGAAAAATGACGGATCAACTTCGCTCTTTATGGATTTTAGGAGGGAGTGGAAGCTCTAAAGTTAAACGGCGCTTACCAGCTTATGAGGTGCACCCATGAACAAGACATATTTTTTCTCCCTTTCTGCACTGCTGATGCTTGGGGCGTGTAGCCCGCAACATCAGGTTTGGGAGGATGGACAATATTCCTTAGCGATGGATACAGGCCATACGATCTTTAATCGCGGTCATATGGGCCAAGCTGCCATTCAGTATAACAGGGCGCTTCAGAGGGCTCTTGCCGCGAATGATGCGCAGGGTATCCATGATGCTGGGTATAATTTAGCGACTGCGCAGCTGCGTCAAAATAAGCTGGATGAATGTTTATCAACACTCGATCAGGTTTTAGCGGCATTGTCTGTCCGTGACTGGAAGAGACAAGAAGACTTAAAACTTATTCGTTCTTACGCTTTTTACGGCTTAAAAAGATGGACCTCTTCCGAGAGGGAAGCGCGTCAAGCTCTTACGTCACAAGATGTGGAAACGCAGGAGCAGGCTTATACGGTTTTAGGTTTAAATGCTGCGGCAACCCAAGATAAGGCACTGCTGCAAGAAGCAATTGAGCATCTGTCGCATTATAAAGAAGCTCGTGCGAAAAGTAATTTGCTGGAGCTACAATCTCATTATTACTTAATGGTGCACGACTGGTCTAATGCTGCCACCTTTACAGGGAACTTAACGAAAATGCGTGAGGAAGCAGGAGATTATCGGGCGATGCGCCGCGCTCTACTTCTGCAGTCTCAAGCCTATGATGGTTTAGGTGAGTTCGATAAGGCCGCGAAGTTAAGGCGGCAAATACAAGATAGTGTTCAAAATGACAATGCAGGATAAGACAGCGTAATGCCGACGCCCCGTCTATGAGAAGACGAGGCGTGGCACATGTTTTTACGAAGACACTAACGTTGGGTCGCGATCCATCATGGGCGACATACCTAAAACCTCAAGGAGCTGCTTGTCTCTATTTTCTTTAGGGTTAGGGGTCGTCAGAAGCTTCTCTCCCCAAAAGATAGAGTTTGCTCCAGCAAGGAAGCAAAGAGCATGAGCGGCTTCTGACATGTTTTCGCGCCCCGCAGCGAGGCGAACATGACTGGCTGGCATCATGATACGGGCTGTCGCGATAACGCGTGCAAACGTGACGGGGTCTACGGCTTCTGTATCAGAAAGTGGTGTACCTTCAACGCGGACAAGTAGGTTGATGGGAACACTTTCAGGATGTGTTGGTAAATTAGCGAGCGTCATTAGGAGTCCCGCACGGTCAGAAACATCTTCCCCCATGCCGATAATCCCCCCGCAACAGACCTTAATGTCTGCATCACGGACATTAGCCAGCGTATCGAGGCGATCCTGATACGTACGTGTGGAGATAATTTTACCATAAAAATCTTCAGACGTATCGAGGTTATGGTTGTAATAGTCCAACCCGGCCTCTTTGAGACGTTGGGATTGGCTGGGTGTTAACATGCCAACTGTAAGGCATGTCTCCAAGCCTAACGCCTTGACCTCTTTTACCATCTCACAAACGGGGTCGAGATCACGGTCTTTAGGGGCTCGCCACGCCGCTCCCATGCAGAAGCGACCAGCACCAGCTGCTTTGGCTGTTTTAGCATCCGCAATGACGGTCTCTAGCGGAAGGAGCTTGGCAGCATTTTGTTCATTGTTATGACGAGCGCTCTGTGGGCAGTAAGCGCAATCTTCAGGACAACCCCCTGTTTTAATGGAGAGCAGAGTGGAAATTTGAACCTTGGTCGGGTCAAAATACTGACGGTGAGCCTGCTGAGCTTGGAAAATAAGTTCCGGAAATGGAAGAGCAAGGAGCCGTTCGACTTCCTCGCGTGTCCAGTCGTGACGTAGCGGAAAATTTGGTGCATGCTCTGTCATATGATCAGCATTCATCTAAATGTTGTCTCCTATTGGCTGCCTACACCTACCCATAATGCCTACGGCATGCCATCTGGAAGTACGAGGCGATGAGCAGTCTATATATCAAATGTAAACGAATGCACAGGAGAGGGACGTTGTGAAACATTGGCGCATTGAACAAATGGATTGGGAAGCGTTTGAGCCGTCAAAAGTGAACCCTGACATGATTGCTCTCGTGAAAGCGGCTTCTGTGGTTGAGCGAAACGCTCGTGATTACACGGACTATCTTTTGCATGTTTTTGCAGGTGATGAGGGGTTTAGTGCAGCGGCGCAGAACTGGGCAGAGGAAGAAGTTCAGCACGGAGATGCGCTAGGGAAATGGGCCATGTTGGCTGACCCAACGTGGGATTATACAGAGGCATTTGAGCGTTATCGGGATACATATCGTATTGATGCTGATGTTGATGCTTCTATCCGTGGTTCCCGAACAGGTGAAATGATCGCCCGCTGTATGGTCGAAACGGGAACATCGTCATTTTACACAGCACTGGCTGATGCAACAGAAGAACCTGTCTTAAAGGCGCTCTGTAAGCAGATTGCAGCGGATGAATATCGTCATTTTAAGCTGTTCTATGACCAGATGCACCGCTATCTGGAGCGCGAAAAGCTGGGGCCATGGTCACGTTTACGGATTGCACTTGGGCGTGTTCTTGAAAGTGAGGATGATGAGCTGGCGACAGCCTATCATGTGACGAATGAGCGTTCTGACGTCATGTATGACCATAATCGCTGTATTGCGGCTTATATGGGGCGTGCGATGGAATTTTATCAGCAAAAGCACCTTGACCGAGTGACGGCGATGATTGTCAAAACGACGGGTTTGAAACCACATTCCCGTTGGCAGCGCCTCATTGCTCGTGGGGCTTATCTTTTGATCAAATGGCGGCAAAAAACATATTTGAAACGAACAAAGATAGCTGCTTAACATCATTACGATGGGCGATCATATCATCGCCCTATTAGGAGAAAAAATGTGCGATTCTCGCAATTTTCATCACGAGTAACACAAACAACTGGGCTCGTAGCTTTAGGGCTAGGGGTAGTATGGGGCGGTTTAGACGCAGCGCAGGCCTCTTCTGTATCTGTGCAACCTTATCATAATGACTGGGGCTTTAATCAGTCAGGAATGGATACAAACATTCACCCTGGGGATGATTTTTTTCATTATGCGAATGGGCACTATTTGCAGAATTTAAAGATTCCTGACGATATGAGCAGCTATGGGCCGTTCAGGATTCTTTTTGAGCTTTCCCAGGCACGTCAAAAAGCTATCCTAGAAGACGCCGTCCAGCATCCAAGAGGCGCACAGAGCGAGCTAGGGAAGCTTGGCATCTATTACGCAAGCTATCTAGATCAAGCAGCAGCAGATCGCGAAGGAGGAGAGCCTCTTTCTAAAGATCTATCCGCTATTCGTTCTGTTAAGGATCGCGAATCTTTAGCGCGTATTTTTGGTCAGTCAGTTCATTCTTTTATGTTCAGTACCTTTGTGTTTGGTATTGAGCAAGATCAGCGTGATCCAGCACGGTATATGCTGATGCTTGACCAAGGGATGAGTATTGGTGTTTCAGGTGGGCTCGGCTTGCCAGATATCAGCTATTATTTTGATCCAAAGCTTGCGCCTAAAAAAGAGGCGTACCGCGCTTACATTGCGCGTTTACTGACGTTATCTCAGTGGCCTGATGCTCAAAGGTCAGCAGACGATGTGGTTGCGCTTGAAACGTCATTAGCTCGTGTTGAAGCTCCACGTGATCAAACAAGGGATCCACTAAAAGTCTTCAATCCAATGACCATTAAGGCGCTCGCTGTTAAAGCGCCAGATGTTGATTGGAAGAGCTTTTTTCTTGCGGCAGGTTTGCCTGAAGAAGGCTTGGAAGATCGAATTATTGACGTTCGTGAGCCAAAAGCCATTGCTGCAATGGGCCGTGTTTTAGCTCGTACTGAGCCACGGATTTTACAAGCATGGCTTGCATTTCATCTTGCCGACAATGCAGCGCCATATTTGTCGCATGACTTTTCTGACGCATCCTTTAATTTTAACGGCCATACGTTGACAGGTGTTGATGTACAGCCGGTGCGTTGGAAACGTGCAGTGAGCGCGACGGATAGTGCGATGGGATGGGCTCTTGGGCGCGAATATGTCGCGCGTTACTTCCCAGCCTCTGCAAAAGAGCAGATTACAGGCTTAGTTGGGGAGCTCAAAGCGGCCTTCCGGGAACGTTTGCAGCATAATACGTGGATGGATGCACCAACACGACAGAAAGCCCTCGTGAAGTTAGATCATTTTGCGATCCAGGTTGGTTATCCCAAAAAATGGCGTGATTACAGCGCATTTGAGGTTCGGCCAGGGGATATTTATGGCAATGCGAAACGCGGTATTGCCTTTGGGTGGAATTACCAGCTTTCTAAGCTTGATCGGCCCGTCGACCGTGATGAGTGGGATATGACGCCGCAAACGGTCAATGCCTATAATGACCCAACGATGAACGAGATCGTATTCCCAGCCGCTATATTACAGCCTCCGTTCTTTGATCCGAAAGGGGATATGGCAGTCAATTATGGGGCTATTGGTGGGGTGATTGGTCATGAAATGAGCCATGGTTTTGATGACCAAGGACGTCATTATGATGAACATGGTCGACTTTATGATTGGTGGAGCCCGCAATCATCAGCTGCTTTCGAAAAGCTCGCTAAACGCCTCGGCGCGCAATATGACGCACAAGAGGTCTTACCAGGGCTGCATGTCAATGGTGCCATGACAATGGGCGAGAATATTGCTGATCTCGGAGGGTTGAACCTAGGACTTCAAGCTTATCACAATTCTCTACATGGCAAACCAAGTGTGGTGGTTCATGGCCTTAGTGGGGATCAGCGGGTCTTTTTAGGCTGGGCTCAAGCTTGGCGTGAGAAAGATCGTCCTGATGCATTGCGTCGGCAAATGCTTTCCAATGAGCATGCTCCTGCTATTACGCGTGTTAACATGCCTGCACATAATATTGATGAGTGGTATGACGCGTTTGGGGTAAAGCCGGGCCAGAAACTTTATTTATCACCAGATCAACGTGTGAAAATCTGGTAACACTGGCTTAACAACCTCTCTGTCGTTTTATTAATGGGGCAGAGAGGCTTCACAAATAGGAAGCCTCTGTCTATTCCATATAGCATTTCTTATGGTTGTAGGGGCTTTCCTGATGTCTCATCTTGCTATTGGTCATCTTTACACCGCGCTTCATGCGGCATGTGCGAGTGCTGTTGCACGTGTGGTGGAAGCAAACGGCGTGGATGTATCTTATGTTGATCTCAGTGCAGATGAACGTGAGGAAGCGCTTGCGCGCCACGATATCGACATTTTGGTTTCCGCATGGATGCCTCAAGATGAGGGTTTAGTTCATAAAGGGCGTGAAACCATCGGTGATCTTTATCAGCCTCAGCTGGCGTTATCAGTGCTTAAAGACGCTAAAGATGGTGCGTACACCAGCTTCATTGTGACAGAAGAGAGCCTTTCTTACGTGAAGGCAGCTCAGGAGCAACACCAAGCGTTAAAAGACTTAGCTGTTGAGACCATTGGTGAAGGGGCGCTGCTCGACCGCGTGCAGCAGGCTCATGAGCGCGGGGAAAATCCAGTTTTTGCCGTATGGCAGCCTCATGCAGCTTTCCACGATGGATCGTTAGTCGAGCTCCCAGATAGTAATCTTCTGCAAGGCCAATCAGTTTCTGCTCAAATTATTTTGCGTGATGGATTGCGTGACGAAGTTGATGAAGATTTGCTTGATGAAATGTCTATTATGATGCTGGGAACACGCGTCATGAACGCGCTAGACTATGCTGTCAGTGTTCAAGGGAAGGATCCTGAAGAAGCAGCAGAGGCATGGCAAAGAGGGCGCCTTTTGCCGCGCTAATGTCGGCATATTGACTATTCAACGGTATAAGACCGTTCTTTAAGACCATATGCTGGGCTCTTTTGGGGTAGTCGGAAGGGTCTGCGCAGGTTACATAGCGAGACAGTTGAATAAAGAGTAGGGGTCTGCATGACACGTCACGCGTTTGTCTTCCCAGGGCAAGGCAGTCAGTTTGTTGGTATGGGAAAAGAGCTTGCTGAAGCCTTTCCTGTAGCACGGGCCGTATTTGAAGAAGTTGATGATGCTCTTAACGCTCATCTTTCTCGGCTTATGTTCGAAGGGGATGCTAACGAGCTTACAGCGACTGAGAATACGCAACCGGCTTTGTTCGCCGTGTCTATGGCGACTGTGCGTGTGCTGGAAAGTGAAGGAGGGTTTGCTTTAAAAGATAAAGCCTCCGTCGTTGCAGGCCATTCCTTAGGCGAATATGCCGCTTTGACGAGTGCGGGGGTGATGTCCATCTCTGACGGAGCAAAGTTGCTTCGTCTTCGTGGTCAGGCCATGCAGCGTGCTGTTCCTGTAGGGGAAGGAGGCATGGCTGCTTTGTTAGGTGTCGATTCTGATAAGGCAGCACAGTTTTGTGCTAAAGCTGCTGATGGACAAGTTCTGGAAGTAGCTAACGATAATGGCGGGGGACAGATTGTTGTCTCAGGTCAGCTTCCTTCTGTTGAGCGTGTCATGGAGCTCGCCAAAGCAGAGGGGGTGCGTCGTGTTGTGCAGCTTCCCGTATCTGCACCATTCCACTCTTCTCTCATGCAGCCAGCGGCCGACGAGATGCAAGATGCTTTGGAGAAGGTCAGTTTCAAGGAAGCGGCGATCCCCGTGATTGCCAACGTTACGGCTCAATCTGTAACAACGCCTGATGAAATCAAAGCTTTGCTTGTACGTCAGGTTACAGGGCGTGTGCGTTGGAGAGAAACGGTTGAATCTTTTGAAACACGCGCTATTACCCAGCAGCATGAGTTGGGAGCGGGGAAAGTTCTGACGGGCCTAGCACGTCGGATCGCACCGGAATTAAAGGCAGATTTTGCTGGTAAACCCGGTGACGTCGAGACCATGCTGAAAAATCTTTAAGGAAAGATCACGTCATGTTTTCTCTTTCTGGAAAGCTTGCGCTCGTCACGGGAGCCTCTGGTGGTATCGGCAAGGCGATTGCAGAACAGTTGCATCGCCAAGGTGCCTGTGTCGTGTTGAGTGGTACGCGTGAAGAAGCGCTTAAAAGCGTCGCAGAGCAACTAGGTTCAGAACGCGTTCATGTTGTTACAGCGAACCTTTCTGATGGTGAGCAGGCTGATGCCCTCGTTAAGCGTGCTGAGGAAGTCGCTGGACAGACATTGGATATTCTTATTAACAATGCAGGTCTCACACGTGATACGCTAGCGATGCGTATGAAAGATAGCGATTGGGAACAGGTCATGAAAGTTGATCTTGAGAGCCCATTTCGCTTAGCGCGTGCGGCATTAAAGGGGATGCTTCGTCGGCGTTCTGGACGTATTATTTCTATTTCGTCTATTGTGGGGACAACGGGTAACCCAGGACAGGCGAATTATGCAGCAGCCAAAGCTGGTTTGGTCGGTATGAGCAAATCTTTGGCTCAAGAGTCTGGATCACGTGGCGTCACGGTAAACGTTGTCGCTCCTGGTTTTGTGGAAACCCCAATGACAGATGCGCTGCCGGAAGCTGCGCGTGAACGCCTCTTGGGCGGGATTCCACTTGGGCGTATGGGACGGCCAGAAGATGTTGCTTCTGCCGTGCTGTATCTGGCTTCAGATGAGGCCGCCTGGGTCACTGGTACCACACTTCATGTGAATGGTGGCATGGCGATGGTGTGAAATACTTGGCCAAAGGAGGCAAAGCGTGCTAATGCGCCCCTGCTTTGCCTGACGAAGGCCGCTAACTTGCTTCGTCACGCGGCAATGCTGTCTTTCGTGATGGAAGCTGGCAGAGTTTTGTTTAGTAGCACCCCATGAGGGGAGAAGGGAAAAGGCAAATGAGCAACAACGAAATCGCTGATAAGGTCAAGAAAATCGTCGTCGAGCATCTTGGCGTTGAAGAAAGCAAGGTCACACCAAATGCGTCTTTCATTGACGATCTGGGTGCTGATAGTCTTGATACCGTTGAGTTGGTAATGGCTTTTGAAGAAGCGTTTTCTGTTGAGATCCCAGAAGATACAGCAGAAAAAATTGCAACGGTTTCTGATGCTATTGACTACATCAGCAAGCAAAAAGCTTCCTAATCAATCTCTTTGACAAGAGATGCATTGGAGACTGGTTTTTTATGCTAGTCTCCATTGTGAATGGAAAAGCGGGGTGGTGTAAGGCTATTCCGCTTGTTTGATAAGAAGAATACGAGGTAGGGCGTCGATGAGCGGGGCTGGAACAAACAGGAAACGTGTTGTCGTCACGGGAATGGGTGCAGTGAGCCCGCTTGCTGTTGGTGCTGAACTGACATGGAAGCGTCTTACCGAAGGTCACTCCGGCATTGGGCCGATTACCCATTTTGACCCATCAGAACTTGCTGCAAGAATCGGTGGACAAGTGCCAGAAGGCCCCACTGAAGAAGGGGGCTTGACCTTATCAGATTGGGTAATTCCAAAAGACCAGAAAAAGATGGATCGTTTTATTCATCTTGGTTTGGCTGCAGCTATTCAGGCTGTTGAAGATTCAGGCTGGAAGCCTGAAAATGAAGAAGATCGCTGTGCAACCGGTGTGATGATCGGTTCTGGGATTGGCGGCCTTCAAACGATTTATGAGAATTCTCTTGCTGTTGCGAACGGAAAGGCGCGGCGTCTGTCGCCTTTCTTTATTCCTGCCGCATTAATCAACCTCGCGTCTGGACATTTGTCGATCCGCTATGGTTTTAAAGGCCCTAACCATGCGGCTGTGACCGCTTGTGCAACGGGGATCCATGCGATTGGTGATGCTTCTCGCCTTATCCAACATGGCGATGCCGATGTGATGGTTGCTGGTGGCACGGAAGCGGCTATTTGCGCTCTCGGGATTGCTGGTTTTTGCTCGGCTCGTGCTCTTTCAACAGGCTTTAACGATGAGCCGACGAAGGCTTCACGTCCTTGGGATAAAGAGCGCGACGGCTTTGTGATGGGCGAAGGTGCAGGGGTGCTTGTTCTGGAAGAGTATGAACATGCCAAACGCCGTGGAGCAAAGATCTACGGTGAGATTGGTGGGTATGGTCTTTCTGGTGATGCGCATCATATCACAGCACCTGCTGCAGGGCATGAAGGGGCCTATCGGGCCATGACAGCTGCTCTGAAGGACGCACAGACTGATGTGAGTGAGATAGGCTATGTGAATGCTCATGGCACCTCCACGATGGCGGATGACCTTGAGCTTGCTGCTGTTGAGCGTCGCTTTGGAGACCATGCGCGTCACTTGGCGATGTCGTCTACAAAATCATCCATTGGGCATTTGCTTGGGGCCGCTGGGGCGATTGAAGCTATTTTCTGCCTTCAAGCGCTTCGTGATGGGGTTATTCCGCCTACGCTCAATTTAGATAATCCTGCGCGTGAAACTGTGATTGACCGGGTTGCTCATGAAGCTCAAGAGCGTAAAATCAACGTTGCGCTTTCTAACAGCTTCGGGTTTGGCGGAACAAATGCAAGCCTCATTTTGAAGCGCTTTGCTGAGTAAAATGAGGAGTATCGGGAGTTTCTCTGCCTTAAACTTGAGAAGCTCCTCTTCTCATTGTATCACGTAAATCATGTCATGCTTCTCCCTTTTTAAGAAATCAAAAGAAAGATCAGAGGAATCTTCTTTGGGGGAAGACTCTCAAAAATGTTGGCGTGATTATGTTACGGCTGGGCGTGCTTTCTTCTTTGGAGTGTGTGTCTGTGTGGCTTGTATCATTGCAGGTTATGCGCATTACACAGACCCTGGCCCTCTTTCCGAAGAGCGAATGGTAGTGATTCCTCAAGGGGGGATGCATAAGGTCGCTCAAACCTTACAAGAGCAGCATCTTTTGTCACCGGGTTGGTCTTCACTCGTTTTTTTTCGTACCGCTGCTTTAGTGACATCGAGACATGGTGGGCTCCACGCTGCGGAATTTGATTTTCCGGCACGTGTTTCGATTTCTCATATTCTTGATATTTTGCGGCATGGTCGTCCTGTTACACATAGTGTGACCATTCCTGAGGGCATCACGGCTCTTCGTATCTACGACATTCTTCAAAAAGCTGCCGCTTTGCAGGGTGAGCTTCCCGAGATTACGGAGGGTTCGGTTTACCCTCAAACGTTTTTTTATCGTTGGGGAACAGAACGACGCAGTCTTTTGGCAAAGATGCAAGAGTTAATGCATCGTTACGAAATTCAGGTTTGGGAACATCGCGATCGTGATGCTCTACAAGGTGTTGTAGAGACGCCTGAACAATTACTGGTTCTGGCTTCGTTGGTAGAACGAGAAACAGCTCTTCCGGCAGAGCGGCCACAGGTAGCACGTGTTTTTTTGAATCGTCTCAAGAAAAATATGCGCTTGCAAACAGACCCCACTGTTATTTACGCTGTAAGTGAGGGAAAGGGGAGTTTGGGACGGCCTCTGTCTCATGCTGATCTGGAGTATAACAGCCCGTATAATACGTATGAAAATACGGGGTTGCCGCCTGGCCCTATTTGCTCTCCGAGCCATCAATCAATGGAAGCTGTTGCTCATCCTGCATCTGGCGATGCCTTATATTTTATGGCTACGGGGCGAGGAGGACATTCTTTCTCACAGACGTTGGCAGAGCACACACAGCATGTGCGCGATTATCGTAAACAACGACGTAAGCCATGACGGTGTATAAAGGCCACTTCTTTTAGGAAGCGGCCTATTTGGTTTAGCGCGCTTTCTTTTCAGCTTCCATTAAAGCACGACGTAAAACGTCTGCAGAAGGATTGTTGACGCGCATATTCACAACAATATCTTCTGGCCCAACATATTGCTGGTAATAGGCTCGGTTTGCAGCGCTATCTGCTGATAATTTGCTGCCCCCAAGCGCGCCTCCGGCAAAGACACCATTTACTTGCTGTAGGGCATAAATATCATGTTTCCCGCCGCTTACATGACTGCTCTGAGCACTCCCCCCAAAACTGGTAAAAGAGGCACTGGCGTTGGCATCAAAAGTGAACTGATGATCCAAAAGTGCCTGAACGCCACGTTTGGAGGTGATAAAGAGCATGAGCTGAGAGTGTTGATACCCAAGCTGAAGCCCAAATGTGCCTGAGCTGATGGTATAAAATGCTGGGTCTGACCATGACCCGCGTGCATCACGACTTAAAAGCGTGCATCGCCCGCCGGAACCACCAAAAATAAGGGATATATTCGATATAGAAGGGCACACCATAACAGCGTGCGACTTCTTTAGAAGTTTTGCGGCGCGTTGTGCTTGGTTTTCATTATTGAAAAAACTCTTCACAGACGACGCTGCCTGCTCAACGAGAGGCTGCTGCTTAGAGGCTGTCGTTGCTAAACTTGTTGACGAGCAGGCACCTAGTAGTGTGATGCCACCTAGAGCGCATAGCGCTTTATTGGGAAAGCGCGAAAAAGAGGGCATAAGAAGGTTCTTTCATCAGGCTAAGACCGTATAAAACGTTCGTAAAATGTTCTGAGGAAAGCGTCACGTCATTTTTACATTAAAAGATTGTGATAAAATAGGTGAGATACCAGGAGCACTTGCAAGAATGGTTGTAGGCTGTGCAGCACCACCCATCGCGATGAACGGGGAAACATCAGCACCTGCTTCTTTTAAAAGAACCAAAGCAGCAGCAACGTCCCATAAGAAAATAGTATGCTCCAAATACCCATCAGAACGACCACATGCGACATCAGAGAGAGCTAACGCTCCAGACCCGAGGGAACGAGGCATGGCGCCTAAAGAGAGCATCGAGGACATACGCTCTTGAAACCAGCCTTCGGGAACATAGGGAGACCAACCAATCTCAATCATGGCTTCGCTCATGGTTTCAGTTTTTGAAGCGTTGATAGGTCGGTTATTGAGGAAAGCACCCTGACCAAGCTGTGCTGTAAAAATTTCCCGTAGGGCAGGAGCATTAATAATACCAGCGACTGGCGTATTTTCTTTCATGAGACCGAGCGAAATACACCAACGGCTGCGCCCGCGCGCAAAGTTTGAGGTTCCATCAATAGGGTCAATGACCCATTGGTATTGAGCACCAATGTCACCGCCTTTCTCTTCCCCAAGCACGCTATCATGTGGGAATAGAGCCTGTAGGCGTTCTGTAACAAATTTTTCTACAGCTTGATCTGCCTCGGTGACGTAGTCCTGCCGTCCTTTAAGGGAAGCTTGAGGTTTCCCTGGGGCGGGCTGCATAGAGAGAGCGAGGTCGGCCGCATCGGCGACAATATTGGAAGCGGCTTGGAAGCGGAGGTCAATCTCCGTATTTGTCATGGTGTTTTTCATCAAGGTTATTGTTCCTCGCTAACATAAAATCATCTTTTATGATAGTAATATAGAATAGAGGGATGGTTACAGCATAATGTCATCAAATTATATAGGAGAGGTCATGTCACTTTTTGAAATGGATCATTGGCGTTGTGCGATTGTGCATGCTCCTTTTGAAGAGGTTATCAAGCGAAATACTCTTGAAGGATATGGCATCACATGGCTTCCAGATCATGGGAAAAGGCATTTTTTCGCAGATCCATTTGGTATTTGGCATGATGGTCGTCTGTATGTTTTTGTAGAGTCATATGATTATCATTCAGGGAAAGGTAAAATTGACGTTTTGGTCTATGATGAAGCCTTCTCTCTCATAGAGCATGAAACTGTTTTACAAGAACCTTGGCATCTTTCTTACCCACAAATCATTCGACATGGTGATGAGTTTTATCTTTTGCCCGAAGGGTATAAATCTGGCCGCCTTTCTCTCTACCGTGCCGTGAAATTTCCTTATCAATGGGAACGGGTTACGGCTTTTGATTTCCCAATTGGTGCAATTGATGCGACTCCGTTGTTTTATAGGAATCGCTGGTGGCTGTTTTGGACACCTCCAACGCCTAAATCTTATCGTCAAAGTGCATTGCACATCGCCCTTGCTGAAGAATTAACAGGCTCTTGGTGCGACATGGGCTGCGTTCTTGTTGATCGAGAAGGGGCACGTCCTGGGGGTACAGCGTGTGTTGTCAATGATGACGTTATCCTACCTGTGCAAGATTGCAGTTTATCTTACGGTGGAGGAATGCAAACATTGCGTATTTCTGGGCTAGGCTATGGGAAACCCCGCATAGAAACTAGAGGTCATTTTCCGCTACCTAAAACATTAGCAGGCTCGCATTCTGATGGCATGCATACATTGTCAGCGGCGGGATCGGTCACATTAGTTGACTTCAAAAAGATCAATTACGGTATAGCTCATAAAATTCCTCTCATTCGGGATCTCGTGTCTAAACGATAGGAATCTTAGACAGTCATAGAGGCATACTCTATGACTGATTCTTCTCTTCATTGAGGAGGTCGCTTACGAGGTGAAAGTCAGAAACTTTATCGACGTCAATGGACGCTTTACCATCTTGTAAGGTAATAATTTTAACAGAAGCATTCGTCAAATAGGCAATGCGTTGCTCGATTCCACTGGTATCTAATCGTCGAAGGATAAAGCGCACGAGCGTTGGAATGCCTAATGTCCACGCCATTTTTAGAGGATGTTTTCTATTGCGTTGCAAGTTTTTCCATAATGCGACGACAGAGCGTGCACGAGCATCATGGAAGTAGAAAAGATTGCACCCTGAAAATGTCAAATCAGATAGTTTGATGTAAGTGCGTTTCGTATTGGGGACATCACGTTGAATAGCTTGGTCAGATGCTACTCCTGCCGTGAGGTCAGCTTGAGAAGCACGACTTTTTTCAAGAAATTCTTGGATCCATTGAGAAGACAACAGGGCGTGATCAGCCGTCGTAATAAGGCATGGTGTACCGATTTCTTCTAACGCCTTAGCAACACTCTCACTTGGGGTAGAGGTTGCTTTTAGGATACGAATACGTTTTCCCAAGAATTCTAAACAGGAAGGTTTTTCAATACTTACCCAAATTGGCCCCAGGTCGGGGGTGCTCTCAAGAACACGCACAACCCGCTCAATCATAGGAATACCAGCAATTGGGAGAAGTGCCTTATGGGAGACCTTGCCTAATTGAGCTAAAGGGTCACGTTCACCATCACGTGACCCTGCTAATATCAAGACAGGAAGCATTATGCGCGCCGGTTCAGTTCTTCACGCCTCGGAGCGCGTGCAGGATCAGGCCGATCACGAGGAGGGGCTCCCGTTTTCTTCATAACCCATGGATAGCGCTCGGCTTCTTCAACTGTATATCCAAGGTTGAAGACGTAGGGGCTACGTGGTCTTTCTTTTGCTTCACGATAGAAGGTTCCAAGCAAACGGTCTGGAAGGTAGTTCGTGATTCCATAATTCCCGTCTTCATCGTGGAAATGATGCAGCACGTGAAGCTGTTTAATATAAACAACCCAATTCCAGCGAGGCTTATACGCTAGATGTTGAATGCAATGAAAAAATTCATAAATGCATGTCATCACCAAAGCTGTAGAAAGTGCTGAGAAAGCACCGCTCCATCCGCTAATAATTGCACCAATAGGCATGGTAATAACCATCATTGTCGGTACGGTATTGAGGGGGGAGCCAAACAATACTTCTAACAGATGAGGGTCTTGATGATGGTCAAAGTGGATACGTTTCCACATAGAGGCCGTAATAGGATTACGATAAAACCAGCGACCATGAAGAATATAGCGATGAATCATGTACCAAGCTGTTGGATAAACAGCGATGACAACAGGGATAGGAATTAGGCTAAGCCAGATGTTGTGTGAGAGATAAACTGAAAGAACAGCCGTTCCGATAATGAGAAGAAAATATAACATAATTATCGGATAGGTCAGGTAAGCAGACCATAACTGGGCAAGATTCATCTTGCCAAGGTCGTGACTTCGCCCTTTTCTCATCAGTGGGGCTTCTTTAAAGAATTTTCCCAGCGTACTCATTTTTCCTCCATTCGCAGCACCCAAGCTAAGCTTAGTAAGGCTGCTATGATATGCCCAGAGCTGACAGCAAGCAAAGCCGGTACAGAACCAGCACTCCCTAGGGCAGAGATCATTCCTTGCAAAATGACAATACCTAATCCTGACGCCATAACATATACCGGCAGAGGATTTCTTAAACCAGCTCGAGGAGGGATATAGGTGATGGGAAGAGTGATGAGAAGCATAACGGCCATTTGCAGAGGAAGGAAAAACCCTGACAATAAGGCCATCAAATAATTAGATGCAGGCAAACTAGAAGGAATATGGCCGCTTAGGGCGTCCCATATTTGAGAGGGAGTATAGAATGTTCCTTCTACAGTCATGTTAATAATCTGTCGTGGGGTCACGGTTAGGGGAAATGTTTGAGGCAGTGGAGAGGTCTCGCCCTTGTCCTGATTCTGGTCAATCGTTGTTTCTAAGGAGTCGTTGCTGGAGATCCAGCCTGAAGGGCTCGCAGTGAGAGTAGAGAAATGTTTGGTCTTCTGTAATAGTCCAGTATCAGGCTGTCGCTTGTAAATTGTTACTCCCTTTAGATGATAACCGCCTGCACTAACTTGCTCAATATGAGCAATATCTCTCCCATTGCGGAACCATATACCTCTGAGAGCATCTTGATCGTTGGAAAGAGTCGCTGTTTCGTTCCACCAAATATTAAGTGCCTGCTCGCAAGGAGGAATGACCCAAAATTGAGCAATCATTGTGAGAATGCCGATACAAATTGGTGCCGGCAGCAGATATTTAAACATATTAAATGTCGATAAACCGGACGCTCTCATTGCTGCGATTTCACTGGAAAGAGTCATTTGTAAAAGCGTAAATAGAGAGCCAACCATGACGGACAGAGGCATGATCTCTGCGGCTAATGTTGGGAGATGGAGAAGGCTATATTTTACAAGGCCGTATACGCCTAAATGACGCGCCAATATCGTAGATGCTTCTTCCAGAAGAGCCAGCACCTCAAGCAGTGCGGATAGAACGACGCAACAAAGCAGAATGCGAGCTGTAAGCGGCTTTAAAAAAACACGAAGTAATGTTGAATGCCGTGAAAAAGAGATCATGGATGCTTATCCGTGTGAGCACGCTTTGAAGGACGGTACCACGCAGGGTACGATCGTGAAAGCAGAACTAGAATACAAGCTGTACAAAAAATTATTTCAGGAACCCAAATCGAGAGCCAAACAGGAGAGGCACCCTCAGCAGCAAGACTATGTCCAAAAAGAAGTGTCTCATCAAAACCCACCAAAATAACGGCAAGAGCAATTTGTCTAAAAGCGGATTTCTTCCTTTTTCGGCCAACAGCTAGTGCAACTGATAGAAGGGGGATAAAGGGAATAGCAATAGCTCGGGCAAGCCGGAAATCTAGCTCAGAACGTAAGGCTTTATACGGGATTCCGGGAGCGCCATGACGTAGGGCATGAGCGAGTTCTAAAATAGTTAGTTCTCTTTCGTCATCACCACGTGAGCGAAAGCTTGTCTTCTTATGAGCACGTTCAATCAGGCGTGTAATATGATCAAAATGCGTGACAGTAACGTCATTTCCAAGGGTATCTGGGTGCTTGGAGGACATAATGTGACCATTCCACAGATCAAGCTGGGTTGCTTCTGTTTGCTCTGCAATGGTGAGCAAGCCTTTAGGGGCGGTGATGATTTGGACAGTTCCATCCTTTTTAACATCACGAATAAAAACACGAAGCAAACGTGAGCCGCCATGATCGACGCGATCTGCTGTGATCATCGTATGGCCCGATGTGCTCGCAAACATGCCTGACTGTAAGTGAGGAGCCCAACCTGTATGGCGGGCGAAATAAAACCCTGCACGATAATCATAACGGGCAACTGGCTGTATATAGCCATAGAGAAAAACGCTTAATACGCCAAGAATGAGACCGACCTTCATATAGGGAACGGTGATCCGCAAAAGTGAAATATGACCAGCGCATAAAGCATCAATCTCATTATGCTCACTCATGCGATGAATTGTCAGAAACACCGCGATACAAAGCGCAGCAGGGACAGCGAGTCCCATATAATGAGGAAGCAAGTCTGTTAGCAGCGTTACAAAAGTAGCAATAGAGCTACCTGAGTTTGCTAAGTGATTAAAAAGGATGAGTAGCCTTTCTAGGAGAAGGGCTATCAACATCGTAGTGAGTGCTATGCTAAAGGGGGGGATTAGTTGACGCAAAAGATAGCGATCAAGTGTCGGCAAGCTATTTTTCATAATAGCCTCCCGATAGGTGCTACCCAGTGTTTTTGTGTCATGATTTCCCCCTCGTAATTATAGCGCATCAGTTGAATATGATGCTCGTTTGTTTGAGGTGTGAAAATGAAGTGATTCCAGCTGGCTTTTCGATCGTCGCAATGGCTAGACATTGACGCAGCACCGACCCCAACGAGAGGAATATCTGTATTCTCAACAGTTGTCACAGTAGCATTGTGAGAGTGCCCGTGCACGACAAGCTCTGCTCCTCTTCGCTGTAAGACACGCGAAAGCTTGTTCATATTAAGCAGAGATTTTTGTTTTCTTAAAAGCCCTTTTTTAGGCGGGTGATGAATCATGATAACCCGGCAATAACCTTGCTTTCCAAGTGTTTCAAGCAGTGAGTCTAGCTTAAGAAGTTGTGACTTGGAAAGGTATCCATAAGCAGTGAAGGGTGGTGTAGGAAGAGCCGAATTGAGGCCAATAACAGCAACATGACCAATGAAGCGCACAAAAGGATAGTTTTCCCCAGACCATTCTTTCCATAGGGCTAGGCTTTTTTCATGCGCAATGGGCACCATAATGTCATGATTCCCAGGAACGACGATGGGGGGAGCAGGCAAGCTTTCAAGCCAACTTCGTGATGAACAATATTCTTCGTAAGTTCCAAAGTTCGTAATGTCACCACTCACAAGAATGTTAGAAAGTGTCGTAACACTCCGGATGCTTTTTAAGAGCTTTTCATTAATATCGGAACGGAGGCAGTGGCGTCTCTTTATACGCCATAAAAGCGCACTGAGAAGGCGCTTGTTGAGAAAAAAAGATGACCATGGGATTGAAGGAAGAGGAAGATGTGGATCTGATATATGCGCCAAGCTGATCGTTTGAGCGGCCTGCAAAGGGGCAGGAGGAAAAAAGTGAGCTGTGGAAGGCATGTGGTTCCGACATCAAGAGGCGAGGATATTATTTTCAATAAGGAAGACCCCTTCCTTACTGGTTCCGTTAACATAGCCGTGATATAAGACCTCGGCTAGCACCAGAACAGCCAGTTGAGCATTTTGCACCTCTGGCTTCCACATTTATAGCCATAAAGACCGACTAAAATCGTGCGACCAGCTCTTATTCATAATCCAAACAGTCGTAGAAATCAGCAAGATGGGGGTAAGTTTGTTACCTTTGCACGGGGAAAGCTCGGAAAGTTTTGTGTATGCTCTCAGCATGATGAGCATTTGCCCGAACATATTCATGAATTGAAAAGAAACAATGTTGATTTGATCATGATCAACGGAGGGGATGGAACCGTTAGTGCCTGCTTAACGGCGATTGCAGCCATTTATCCAGAAGATAACCTACCAGCAATCGCTATCTTACCAGCAGGGAACACCAACCTGATTGCATCTGATGTTGGTTTTGGGTTGCGTGGACCTGCTGCTGTTGAATATGTCATGGCGGGTAAAGCGCTTAAATCTAGTGAACGGTCGCCTATCCGTCTTTCGTGGCATGACGGCAGTCAACCTAGTGTATTAGGCATGTTTGGTGGCTGTACGGGGTACGCACGTGCTATTCGGATTGCTCATGAACCAACGGTCATTCGCTTTGCTCCTCATGATTTAGCTGTCATTTATACCTTTTTGACGAGCGTTATTAGTCTATTTTTTGCGCGTAGCCGAAATTCCTGGATGGAGGGGAACTATCTGAAGCGTGAGGTTTCCCCTCCATGTAAAGGGGGGAATCGTGATGGAAATAGCTTTCTTTTTATCGCCACTGCGTTGGAACAGTTATCCCGTGGGATATGGCCTTTTTGGAGCGATAAAGGGCACGATGAAGGTTTTCACTTCTTAGATGTCGCTGCTTTTCCTAAGAATCTTCCTAAAGTTCTTGGGAGTATTCTCAGAGGAAGAGTGCCAAATTGGCTGCGACAGCATGAGGATTATAAGAGCGATCGGGCGATTCGAATCACCCTTGAAACCGATAGTGATTTTGTTTTGGATGGAGAGGTTTTCCCAGCTAAAGATGACAGGCGCATTTTTTTAGAAAAAGGCCCCAGCTTTAGGTTTTTACATGTCTGATTCTTTGGAGAAAATTTTAATTAGCGAGCTGACAGAAACAACTGATTCTGCGGTGGGTGAGCTAGCCGATCATATTGCGCGTTTATTTGTATCTCCTCCATTAGGGATACTCTTTTATGGATCTGTTTTAAGAGAAACAGACTATGAGGGGATTTTAGATTTTTACGTCATAACGGATCGGACTGCTAATCTGAGTCATTCTAGCATAGGGCGATTGGCTAATAAGATTCTGCCCCCTAATGTGTATTATGTTGAGCACACTACTGTTGCAGGTAAGACGCTACGAGCAAAGGTTGCAGTTTTATCTCTTTCTCAGTTCCTAGCACGCAGTACATTAGAAAGCAGAGATAGCACAATATGGGCACGTTTTTGCCAGCCAGTAAGGTTGGTTTGGGTCAGAGATAGTAAAGCCGCTGATGGTATTTTAGAGGGTCTTAGGCGTTGCATTATTACAGCGTCTTGTTGGGCTGCTTTGTTAGGTCCTTATTCAGGAACAGCTGAAGGTTACTGGCACAGCCTCTTTGCGCATACCTACAAGGCAGAGCTAAGGGTCGAGAAAAAAGGGCGAAGCCGAAATTTATTAGCGGGAAGAGAGAAGCGCTATAAAACCCTCTTACTGGCAGCATGGCAGCATGCGTCTTTGAGCGCAGATATCATCAATGATACATTGCAACCTCATTTAACACCAGCTGCACGTTTAAAAGCATGTAAAAAATGGGAGAGTATTCAAAAAACGGGACATATTTTGAATATAGCACGTCTTCTAAAAGCAGCTTTTACATTCAGTGATGGGATCAAATATTTAGTATGGAAGATTCAACGCCACACGGGAGAAAATATTACTCTCTCTTCTTTTGAGATGAATCATCCTATTCTCAGCTTGCCGCTTCTTCTATGGCGTTTTAGGCATATCAGGTCTGCCTTCCAAAAGTAAAAAAGTATCCTCTTTGAAGGTAATAAGGGAAGTAAGTTGAATGCTTACTTCCCTTAGGAAAGCCATGTCTATTAAGAGATAACACCGAGAGTGCGCGCAACTTTTCCGAAAACAGTTACGGCTTTCGCGATCTCTTCAGGAGAGTGAGCAGCCATAACAGAACAACGTAAAAGAGGGCGATTATCTGGCGTTGCGGGAGGTAGTGAAAGATTAACGTAAACACCCTCTTCTAGAAGCGCATTCCAAAAAGTTATAGCTTGCGGAATAGTCTCAAGTGTCACTGCGATGACGGGGGAGACGAAATCGCTTGTCGTGAGGCCTAGCTCTTTCAACCCTGCATGCAACTGAGTAGAGTTTCTTTGAAGAGCAGTACGCAATTCTGGCTTGTTTTGAATATCCTCTAATGCCGCGAGAGTTGCTGCAATAATTTCGGGAGGCAGAGAAGCTGTGAACATGTAGGGGCGTGAGCATAGACGCATGAGGTCGATCTCATCATGGTCTGTAACACAATAGCCACCGACTGTTCCCAAAGATTTAGAAAACGTGCCAACGACAAAGTCAACGCCATCTTCGCAATTCTGCAGCTCAGCAACACCTCGTCCGTGTTCTCCTAACACACCAAAGGAATGCGCCTCATCGACCATTAAGGACGCATTATGACGATTTTTAACGTCGACAAACTCCTTGAGGGGGGCAATATTCCCAGTCATGGAATAAATACCCTCAACAATAACAAGGCGCGCTCCTGGAGAATTTTTTGTACGAGCTAGTCGTTTATCTAGGTCAGCAGGGTCATTATGGCGGAAGCGGATGACCTGAGCGCCTGATAGTTTTGCTCCATCGTAGATGCTTGCATGGCTATCCGCATCGAGGAATAAGATATCGTCCTTGTTGACCAAGGCTGAGATTGTTCCCAGATTCGCTTGGTAGCCTGTTGAAAAGACCATCGTGTGTTTGCGATGGAAAACTTCAGAGAGGCGTTTCTCCAGCTTCTTGTGAAGGGAGAAGGTACCATTTGCAATACGTGAACCTGTCGTCCCAACGCCCATCGATGTCGCTGTTTCAATAGCTGCATCACGCGCATGACGAGACTGGCTTAAGCCAAGATAATTGTTGGTTCCAAAAAGAAGCGTTTCACGCCCTTCAATGATACCAACCGTAGCCGATAGAGGCCGCTCAATAACCACACCAAAAGGATTACGCGGAGAGGCCTCAACGAGAGATTCGTATGACTTTTTAAGAGATGCGTACTTATCAAACAATCCAGATGTCATGCTTGTTCTGCCTTAATATCGTGTAAGCACGATGCTAAATCATTGATCGTCCTTATGTCCGCCAGCTTATCAAGAGGGACAGAAACATCAAGCGTATCTTCAATTTCCATCACAAAGTTCATGACAGCTAAGCTATCGAAAGCAAGGTCTTCGACAATGCGGCTATCCGCGTTAATGTTACGTGGAACCTTAGGGTTAGCGAGCAGCTTCTCAATAATCATATCGGCGATGTTAGGGATGCTGTCAGTCATGAGCTTTGAACCTCTGTAAGCGTCTAAAAAGGGAGAGCGGGGGTGTACTCTCCCAAATGCATTGCCCCATTATATACCTACTTAAACTCTCCGGCCAAGAACATGTTTTTGGCCTTCGCTCTACTCAATTTCCCGGATGAGGTTTGAGGGAGGGTACGGGGAGCAACAAGGACAACATCCACATCAATACCGTGTAATCGCCGGAAGAGAGAGGTCAGTCCGTTCTTTAGCTCTTCCCTAAGTGATGTATCTGTTATGCGGCACTGAACAAGCGCAACAACCTTTTCACCATCGGTATCATCTACAGAGAAAACGGCCACATCACGTGAGCGTAAAGAAGGAATTTCACTCTCTGCAGCCCACTCTAAATCTTGTGGCCAAATATTACGCGCATTGATGATAATGAGGTCTTTGGCACGTCCTGTGACAACAATTTGTCCATCAAGGAAATACCCGATATCTCCCGTATTTAACCACCCATCTTGAGAAAGCGTCTGAGCTGTAGCTTCAGGTTGATTAAAATAACCGACCATGAGGCTAGGCCCACGAACGAAAATCGTCCCGACTTCTCGTTCCGAAAGGACAGATCCATCTGGCGATCTTACTTCGATTTCATGTAAAGGTAATGGTTTGCCGCATAGCACAAAAGCACGTTTCGCTTTTGTTTGTTCATCAGCAGGCCGCGCGTAATTTTGCCCTTCTAAATAACGAAGGTCAATCGTATCCGCTTTAAGACCTTGATTTAAAGGAGCAAAACTGACGGCCAATGTTGTTTCAGCCATGCCATAGCTTGCAACGAAGGCACGTTGATCGAACCCCCGGCAAGCAAAGATATCAGAAAATTGTTTTAAGATGTGAGGGCGAATCATGTCCCCACCAATGCCTGCTACACGCCAGCAGGAGAGATCCATTTCATCACGAGCACCGCGGCGAGCACATAGCTCAAAGCCAAAGGACGGACCATAAGATAATGTACCGCGATTGCGTGAAATAAGCTCAAGCCAGATATGAGGGCGCCGTGCAAACTCGCGCGTTGGAAGAAGATCAACCGAAAGCTGACAGGTCATAGGGGTTAGGAAGAAACCAACTAGCCCCATATCGTGATAAAGTGGAAGCCAAGAAACGCAACGGTCATCACGAGGGTCTTCGGATGGATGAACACATAATCCGTAAGCCGCGATGGCATGTGCATTCGCCATACCTGATTTTTGGGTAACCGCTACTCCCATAGGAAAGCGGGTACTTCCTGAAGAAAACTGCAGGTATGACAGATCATCGGGATTTATTTGGGGGAGTGAGCATTCCTTAGCGGGATGTTCCATCAGTTCAGCAGGAGAGCCGCCAAAAACAATATCTAATCCTTCGACGATGGCCTCAGTCCAACCGCCGATCACTTTGGGAACGATAACCGCACGAGCACTCGCACTGTTAATCATGCCACGAAGTGTGTCTATGTAGGATTCACGCCCACCAAAAGCGACAGGGAGTGGTAGAGGGGCGGGAACAAGGCCTGCGTACTGGCAGCCGAAGAAAATGCGGGCAAAATCACCATCACTTTCAGCGACGAGAGCGACACGATCCCCTTGTTTTAAGCCAAGCCCTAACAAGCGGCGAGCAATAACCAACGCCTGCTCACGTAGCTGACGGTACGGAAGTGCCTCTACGAGGGTTCCGCGGCCCGAATAGATATTGAATCCAGAATCCCCCTGCGCTGCGTAGTCAAGCGCGGCTGGAAAGCTTGGAAAATCCCCATAGCGACGTGTTAAGCCTGAGCGGCTTGGCGTCATAGACAGGGGGCTTTGGGTATTTAGGTTGGCCTCGGTCAAACCTTGACTAGCTCCATTCGGACCACCGACACTTTCAGGGGCCTTATGCGAAAAATGACAACATGTTGCTACCCGGATAGGCAGCGCAAAATCAGCTCTTAGAAGGAGCTGCTTGAATTGCTGACTGTCTGTAATACAGAATACCCCTTCTCCTCAAGCTTATGAGTGAGAGTTTTGAGATTGAAGGAGGAATTTTCTGGGGTATGGTAAGAAAACCACCTAACAAGGGGTGAGAATATAGCCGCTCTCTCTTGCCATATTTTAGGGAATTCTAGAACATATTGGATATGTCTCCCCGTAGCAGTAGATGAAGCAGGATGATCTTCATTACCTCATTAAGAGAGGGGCAACAGGAAGAGTTCTGTTCAAAGGTTGGATGTGAAACAAATTAATCAACAGACAAGCGCATTTTTAAAAATCAATTTAGCGGCTATACGACATAATTGGTTTTCTTTGCATAGGAATTTTGTCGGAACGACGACAGAATGCGCTGCTGTTCTAAAGGCTGATGCGTATGGCCTCGGAATGGAAGAAGTCGCACGTGCACTACGAGACCATGTGAAGACTTTTTTTGTTGCTCATCCAGAAGAGGGGAAAAGGCTCCGTTCTCTTCTCCCATCACAGAGAATCTTCATACTGCATGGCTTTTTGCCTAATCAGATCGACGATATAGTGCGTTATAATTTGGTTCCCGTTTTGAACAGCTATGCGCAGGTGAAACAGTGGCAAAATTTTTGCAAAGTTCATGGATGCCGTCATCCGGTCGCTTTGCAATTTGATAGCGGCATGTCGCGCTTTGGTTTGTCAGAAGAAGATTTGGACAGAGAGGCGCTGAGCTCTTGTCAGCCTGTACTCGTGATGAGCCATCTGGCCTGTGCGGATCACCCCAATGATGCTTCTAATGAATGGCAGCGGCAGAATTTCATCCGCATGGCGCAGCGCTTTCCAGGCGTGCCTCGTTCTCTCGCTGCGTCGTCAGGTATTTTTTTGGGGTCAAAGTATCATTTTGATTTAGTGCGTCCCGGGGCTGCACTTTATGGGATAGCTCCGAATGAAGAAACGCCGCATTCTCTGAAGCCCGTTGTTGAATTGGATGCTCGTATTCTACAAATACGCCATTTAACCAAAGGGGCTAGCGTAGGTTATGGCCTAACATGGGAAGCGAAACATGCAGCTCGTATTGCTACCGTAGGAATCGGTTATGCTGATGGTTTTTTACGTTCCGCTGGGAATAAAGCTGCTTTATGGTGGCGTGATAAACGTTTGCCTGTTGTTGGGCGCGTTTCAATGGATAGTTTGTCTGTTGATATTAGTACTATCCCAGAAGCTGCTCTTACGGACGATATGTCACTGTCAGTTATTGGCCCCCATCAGGATGTTGACGCGCTAGCGCGAGCCTCTGGGACGATTGGATACGAAATTTTAACCTCTTTGGGGAGCCGCTTTAGTCGCATTTATTGCGATAATGAATGAAAATGAGAAAGATAAATCCGGCGTTGTCTCTTGACGCCTAGAGTAAGGGAGCATAGCGTAAGAGCTGTTCCGAGGGGTGCCCTTTTTTAAAAGAGGGCTGAGATAGCGAGAGCTGGACCCTTTGAACCTGATCCGGGTCATGCCGGCGAAGGGACAGGAAAGCATGAATGCAGTCTATGCTCATATCCTAAACAATCGTCATTCCCGGATCTTTTCCCGCGCTCTGTCTGTGGAGAAGATCAATGAAGGATTTTACCGTTACCACTGGCTCAATATGTGGTTCCCAAAAAACGTATCGTTCTATTCCTAGCTATGCGGATATCCAGGTACCTTTTCGCAAGGTTGCACTTAGTACCTCTGATGAAGAGGCCGTTTTGCTTTATGATACCTCTGGCGCTTATACAGATCATAATGCCCATATTTCTTTAGAAAATGGTCTCCCTTCTATTAGGGAAGAATGGCTAAAGAAACGTGATTTCCAGAGTATTCCCGCGGCTTATCCTCATCAGCATAGTAGTGTTGCTTATTGCCCTGCATCTTACCATATTCGACAGGGTAAGAAGGGGAAGCATGTAACGCAGCTTCAGTATGCTCAGGCGGGTATTGTTACTGAAGAAATGGCTTACGCGGCTTGGCGTGAAAATTTAGGGCATACACAGCAAGAAGATGACGATCTTCCACTCCGTGGAGAGCGGGTTGGCCCCGCATTGCCGCGTATCATAACACCCGAATTTGTAAGAGAAGAGATCGCAGCAGGGCGTGCTATTCTTCCGGCTAATATTAATCATCCTGAGCTGGAACCGATGGTCATCGGTCGAAACTTTCTTGTAAAAGTTAATGCGAATATCGGCAACTCAGCGGTTACAGCTGGTGCTGCCGAGGAAGTTGAAAAGATGGTATGGGCGACCCGTTGGGGGGCGGATACTATTATGGATCTTTCAACGGGAAAGCACATCCAAAATATTCGATCATGGATGTTGAGAAATTCACCGGTGCCCGTAGGGACAGTTCCCATTTACGAAGTACTTGAAAAAGTTGGCAATGATCCTTTAGCGCTGAATTGGGAAATTTTTCGTGATACCTTAATTGAGCAAGCTGAGCAGGGCGTGGATTATTTTACAATTCATGCGGGGCTTCGTTTGAAGCATATTCCTCTGACATCTCAACGCGTTACAGGAATTGTTAGCCGAGGCGGCTCTATTTTAGCGAGATGGTGTCTTGATGGGCATAGAGAGAATTTTCTCTATGAACATTTTGAGGATATTTGCGCAATTTGCCAGCGTTATGATGTCGCTTTGTCACTCGGTGATGGGTTGCGTCCAGGAAGCATTGCCGACGCGAACGATGCAGCACAATTTGCAGAATTAGAAACATTGGGGGAGCTTACACACAAAGCATGGGCCGCGGGCTGTCAGGTCATGATTGAAGGGCCAGGGCATGTGCCTATGAATTTGATTCGTGAGAATGTGACCAAGCAAGAAGCGCTATGTGGTGAGGCACCTTTTTATACATTAGGCCCGCTCACGACCGATATTGCACCGGGCTATGATCATATTACCTCTGGTATCGGTGCTGCGATGATCGGTTGGTTTGGCACAGCGATGTTGTGTTATGTTACACCAAAAGAGCATTTAGGTTTGCCTGATCGTGATGACGTAAAAACAGGTGTCATTACCTACAAAATTGCTGCTCATGCAGCCGACCTTGCGAAGGGACATCCTTCAGCTCATTACCGTGATGATGCATTGTCGCGTGCTCGGTTCTCTTTCCGTTGGGAAGATCAGTTTAATCTGTCACTCGATCCCGATACAGCACGTGCTTTCCATGATGAAACCATGCCTAAGGAAGCCCATAAAACGGCTCACTTCTGTTCGATGTGTGGCCCTAAATTCTGCTCAATGAAGATTTCTCACGATATTCGTGAAGAAACGCAGCGTCTGGAGGGCTTAGAGCAAAAATCAGAAGAATTTCGTCAGCAAGGTGGGGGGCTTTATGTTGAAACCATCTGACGAACAAACAGACATTGCCATTATCGGTGGTGGAGTTGTTGGTCTCGTCACGGCATTGACGCTTCAAGATGACGGCTATGCTGTGCATTTATATGAGAAAACGCCTGAGTTAGGGCCTCAGACGTGCTCATGGTACGCTGGAGGAATGATTGCGCCATGGTGTGAGCGTGACGGAGCAGAGACTGAGGTTATTGAGCGTGGGCAGCAGGCCCTGACATGGTGGGAGCAGCACTATGCGGGTGTCAAAAAAAATGGAAGCCTCGTGCTTTCAGCGGCCCGAGACCGAAGTGAAGTGCTTCGTTTTTCCCGCCGAACGGCTGAACATGTAGATCTGGATGCTCAAGGGATTATGGAACTGGAGCCCGTGTTAGGGAGTCGCTTCCATGAAGGGCTGTTCTATCCCAAAGAAATGCATGTGGATCCACGCGAGGCATTACCCGCTCTTGCGCACTCTTTTGTGCAAAGGGGTGGGGTCTTATCAATGGGACGCTCTGTTTCAGCTGATAATTTATCGGAAGCATTTATCATTGATTGCCGAGGCCTAAGTGCACGCCATGATCTGTCAAGATTGAGGGGTGTAAGAGGGGAAATGCTACGGATTCATTCACAGGACGTACATTTTTCTCGTCCCATTCGGCTGCTTCACCCGCGTCAGCCGATTTATGTGGTTCCGCGCGACCATAGAATCTTGATGGTTGGCGCGACGAGTATAGAAAGTGACTACGATGGGCCTGTGACTGTTCGTTCTGCCTATGAGATGCTTGAAGCCGTGCAACGACTGCATCCCGCATTAGGTGAAGCGGATATCATAGAAGCAAGTGCTGGTGTGCGTCCGGCTTTTCCCGATAACTTACCTGACATTGAACGTGATGGACGCGTTATCTACGCCAATGGTTTGTATCGCCACGGTTTTCTTCTATCGCCATGGTGTGCCCAAAAGGTGGCTGCGTATCTTCAGGAATTATGCGGAGAGGCAGCATGACAATTCTACATGTTAATGGTGAAACTCGTCCTCTTTCACCTACCTTAACGGAACTTTTAAAGGAACTTGGCCTAGGTGATGCTGTTGTTGCAACGGCATTAAACGGACATTTTGTTGCAGCTGATGAACGTGATGCGGCGACGCTCCGTTCTGGAGATGCGATTGAAATCTTGGCGCCACTTCAAGGAGGATGAGTATGTCTCAGCTTTCTCTTTATCAAGAAACTGTGCAATCCCGTTTTCTTTTAGGAACGGCGCGCTATCCTTCACCAGCTTCTCTCGAAAAAGCGGTAAAAATCTCGGATTGTGATATTGTTACCGTGTCACTACGCAGGGAAAGGCTTAGCTTTTCTAACAACAGTGAACGACCCGGGCAGAGTTTTTGGTCACTTATTCAGAAAATAGGGGTGAAGGTTCTCCCTAATACAGCGGGCTGTTTTTCCGTTCAGGAGGCTGTCACCACAGCCCATATGGCACGTGAACTGATGGGAACCTCATGGATTAAGCTGGAAGTTATTGGGGATGAACATAGCTTGCACCCCGATGTTTTTGGTTTAGTTGAAGCTGCGCGCATTTTGACGGAGGATGGCTTTTCTGTCTTCCCATATACAACAACGGATCTAGGCGTAGCTGAGCGTCTGTTGCAGGTTGGGTGCCAAGTCTTAATGCCGTGGGCGTCTCCTATAGGGAGTGGGCAAGGGCTAAGTGATGTCGCAGCATTGGAAGCTATGCGTGCCAGTTTTCCCAATATTCCACTGATTGTTGATGCCGGGATTGGGCGTCCTTCACAGGCTGCAGAAGCTATGGAAATGGGGTTTGATGCTGTCCTCCTCAATACGGCCGTTGCTCGTTCTGGAAACCCGATCCAAATGGCTTTGGCTTTTTCTAAAGCCATTGAATCAGGGCATTTAGCTTATCAAGCCGACTGCATGGAACCCTATAAAGGAGGCATGGCTTCGAGCCCAATTATCGGAAAGGCATGCTTGGGATGACGCATCTACCAGATAGTTTCTATCCTATTGCAAGCTCTGCAGATGAAGTTGCACAAGCTGTAAAAGCGGGAGCATGTTTTATCCAATTACGTGCCAAAACAGAGGACAAAAATTTTGTTAGACACGAAGTGAGGAAAGCTCTTGAGGTTTCTCGTGTCTATCAAGCTTGTTTGGTCGTTAATGACCATTGGGAAATTGCTCTAGATGAAGGTGCGCCTTACATTCATTTAGGACAAGAAGACCTTCTATCAGCAGATTATAAAGCCATTCACAGGCAGGGTGTTAAGCTAGGAGTGAGTACTCATGATCATCATGAGCTTTCTTCAGCACAAAAAGTTGATCCGCATTATATCGCCTTGGGGCCTGTATGGGAAACAACGCTAAAAGTTATGCCGTGGCAGCCGCAGGGGCTTAAAAGAGTGCGTGAGTGGGCCTCTCTGATTGCTCCTATTCCTTTGGTTGCAATTGGAGGAGTGACAACTGAGCGTAGTTTGTCATGCTTAAAAGCCGGTGCAGAGGCGGTCGCGGTTGTCAGTGATGTTTTCCGTCATACCGCTTCAATTGAGCAAAGGGTTAAAGCTTGGCAAGAAGCGCTGAGGGACAGTTGCTCATGCTAACACGTTATATGACCCAAATGTCTCTCGCAGAGGTTGGAGCTGCAGGGCAACGTGCCTTTTCAGAGGCGGAAGTCGTTGTGGTTGGGGCTGGAGGGCTTGGATGTGCTCTTTTACCGTGTCTTGCAGGCTCTGGAGTAGGGCATATTCACATCGTTGATGGAGATAGTGTAGAGGAAAGTAATCTTCATAGACAAACTTTTTATACCACAGATGATATCGGAAAGAGTAAAGCACATTGCATGTGTAAACGTCTTTCTTCACTGAATCCGACGATCCATATTACTCCTCATAATTTTTATATGACGTCACATAGTGCTGAAAAAATTATCTCAGAAGATGTCATTGTAATTGATGCTGCAGATAACTTTGCGACAACTTATATGCTTAGTGATATCTGCCAGAGTAAGAAAAACATATTGATTAGTGGATCAGCAGTGGGGTTAGGGGGGTATGCTGGTGTTTTTTGCGGTAATTCTCCTAGTTATAGAGCCGTTTTTCCAGATTTATCTCGTACTGCTCCTGACTGTCGAGTTGGTGGGGTTTTAGGGCCTGTTGTCGCGCTTATTGGTACTATCCAAGCTCAATTATGTCTTTCGCTCTTACTGAATAAGGAATCCTCTTTGGTGGGGACATTCTATCGTTGGGATGCTCAGGAGATGCGAATGAGTCAGTTTTCTTTTCACTCAGCAAAAGAGCCTCGTAAAAAGTGGCCTTTCCTTTCTTGGCAGGACATCGATGATGATGATCTGGTGATTGATGTGAGAATTCCCGGTGAAAAACCTACTTTATCAAGGAATAATATTCGTTCTATACCGTTGGATCAGTTTACCGTTGAGGAACGCGATCTTTCGTATAACGGTCGTATCGTGTTGTGTTGTCAGACAGGAATACGTGCGGCTAGGGCAGCAGAACAATTCTATGAAAGAGGGAAGAGAGACATAGCAGTTCTCGCATTGGGGAAGCAGGCGTTATGACATATGCAGTGCTTACGATTGCAGGAACAGATCCGACAAGTGGCGCAGGGATCGCAGCAGATATCAAAACACTTTCAGCACTTGGTGGATATGCATTAAGTTGTGTAACCGCCGTCGTTGCGCAAAACAGCCGTCATGTAGGTGAAACGGTTACTATGGCGGCCCATGTCGTATCTCAGCAGATAGATATGGCATTTCAGGAAATGCCAGTACGTTCAATTAAAATAGGAATGATCGGTAGTAATTCTATTGCAGAAAAACTTACAGTCTTACTGCCTTCTTTCTCGAAAATTCCAATCGTGTATGACCCTGTATTGAAAGCTAGCTCTGGGGGTAGGCTACATAAAGAAAATCTTTCTCAAGATATACTGGAAAAACTTATAAAGACTGTCACGCTTATAACGCCAAACTTGAGGGAAAGTGCTATTCTTCTTAAACGAGCAGAGGCGAGAACGGTGGCAGAAATGAAAGAGCAGGCAATCATGCTGCACAAGTTAGGTGTTCCATGGGTTTTGCTTAAAGGTGGGCATTTAAGTGATCAAGAAATTTGCACAGATGTGCTGGTAGGGCCAGGCGAACAATGCCATTTTTATTCTCATGACCGTGTTAAAACTTTACATGGACGAGGCACCGGTTGCACTTTATCGTCAGCATTAGCTTTTTTCATGATTGATCATCCTGTGCCACAAGCCGTTTCACGAGCACGGAATTATCTTATAAAGACATTAAAAACAGCGGATGCTTTAAAGCTTGTTCCAGAGCATGGGCCGTTGAATCATTATGGCTGATTTGCCTTCCCATGTTAGTTGGCATAATAATCATTATGTGATAATCTTGTGGGGAGCTACATCCTGCTTTAGAAGCTTCATTTTATAGAATTCGCCCTTATCGCTATGATAAGGACGAAATATTAAGCTCTGCATTATGTGCTGGCAAAACGTTTCTACCGTTTGATGTAACGGCAACATTCGGAAGAATGAGACCATTTCGGCGCTGCTGATTACGCTTGATAACTTGCCGTTTGATGATTGGATAAATTTCAATCAAATGCTCAAATTCATCCTTAGGAATAGCTAGCATATGTGAAAACTGTAAGGATCGAACCGTTGCGCGCATTCGGTGACCTTTTAGTAGGCTAACAGCTCCTACTAAGTCCCCTGCCCCCAGCTGCACATCGTTTTCTTCTCGTTGTAGTTCAACTAATCCAGCTACTTGCGCATAAATGAATCTAATTTTGCTTCTTTTTTTGAAAAGAATCTCACCAGGTGACAAAAAACACATAGAAACCTTAGAAGCTAGCTCATGCAATGCGGCATCAGGCACACCATTAAAAGCTGGGAAAGCTCTTAAACGCTGCTCAATTCCACTTCGTAGGTTAAAACGTAACGGGGTTTCTAAACGCAGGCGATGACGCTCAATGATACGATGAAGCTCTCTATGAAGTTCCTGAGAAATAAGGTTTTCTCGGACGAGTGTTTCATATTCCTCATCTTCCATCCGTAAAGAAATCTGCCGTAAGATACGGCTTTCTAAAGCTTCAGAATATCCTGCATAGTGCATTCTTAATGCTTCAAGAGCATCGTCAAGAAGCTTACGTTGACGTCCGAGAACTTCAGAAACAATTTCTGTAATACGTGGGCCTAAAGTAGGTTCCATGCGGTCACGGACAAAGCGCATTAGAGACGTTGAAACAAGATGCGTAATAATCAACATTTCAAAGCGTTCCATCATGCAAAACATCATGGGACGATCAATACGAAACTTCTGGTGGATCATTTGCGCAAGTTGGAAACGGTAGCTGGGTTGTAGCCGTCTCTTACGAGCTCTTACGTAGCCATAACGTCCTTCTCTCTGTGCACCATCAACCATTGCTTCAGCTGTACGTAATAATATTTCCATAACTCGGCGACTTGACATGCCTTGAACGCGGAATAGGTCAAGTAGAAGGCTGCGTTCTTGGTTGGCAATGGTAATAAGAGCCATTGTGACGCGGTCACGGTCTCCTAAGGCTGCTTCAAAGTTATTGGCTTCTTTTTCCTTTTGAGCGCGTCGTTCAATCCGGCTAATAACGCCCGAGCGTGTTCTTTTGCTGAAGCCAAGTTCATTTGAGACTTGCTCAACGCGGTTAGCAACATGTCCTAATCCGATACCGATAATTTGATGTCGAATGGCTTCATCAACTGGTGATAGCTGGTCTAATTTCAAGAAAAGAACCAAAGAACGCAATGTTGTTCCGTTAACCAATAACGTAATAAGGACAAAGCCTGTCGCAACAATACCAACGAAATGAGTGATGGATTCATTAATATGTTGATTTTCATTGATAGCAAGAGCCAAAGCTAAAGTAATAGCTCCTCGTAATCCCCCCCAAGCCATTGTTGTTTTAAAGCGTGTTGGTACAGGAGGAGATAAACGCGTGATGCTAAGAATTGGAAGTAATCCAAAAATCACGGCTGAACGCGCTAACAACCCTGCTACACTAGCAATTAAAATGAGCACACAATCCCAGCGTGTCATACCGACCATCATACGTGGAACGAGCATGGCCGCGAGAATAAAGACTAGAGAACCTGCCCAATAAACAAGTTGCTCCCAGAGTTCATGAAGGAAACGCCATACCTGTGGGCGAAAGGTCGAAGGTCCATAGGCAGAAATTGTAAGACCGGCAGTAGCCGTAGCCACAACCCCGGAAAAGCCTAGAATATCGTCGCATATAATATAAACAGTGTAAGGTAGAACGAGCGTTAAGGTTACTTCTGCTGCGGGGAAACCACTGATCGTTGAAATTAATAAGAGCATTAGCCGCGCAACGGCAATCCCAACGATAACCGCGCCAGAAAAACTTGTGAAAAAGCTGAAGGCCGCCTCACCCACACTAACAGCATGATGGGCTGTTGTTGCTGCGACAAGAATAGAAAAAATAGCGATAGCAGCTGCATCATTAAAAAGCGCTTCCCCTTCAACAAGGCGGCTTAAGCGAGATGCAGCACCGATATCGCGGAATATACCAGCAACGGCAGATGGATCTGTCGTTGCGACGATAGCACCTAATAAGAGGCACACAGTGAGACTTTGCTGCGCAAATGGATATAAAGCGAAGCCGATCGTGGCAGTTGAGACGACGACAGCTACAATGGCGAGCAAAAGCACCGTTGCAATCTCGTGCGTAAGACTACGCACATTGATACTCATAGCACCGTGAAAGACCAGCACAGGAAGGAAAATCAGCAGGAAACCTTCACTGCTAATAGGAAATGACGTTAGTGATTCTGCCGGCCCTTCTAGTAAATCAACACCTAATGAATTGCTAATAAAAGATGCAGTTCCACCTACTAAAATACCAATGATAGCAATCAGAACAGTTTCAGGGAAATTTATTTTCCGGGCAAGAGGTTGAGCAATGCTGATCAACAAAAGAAGGAACACTAACGTCAGAAGGATAGCTGCAAGCCCTATTTCCATTATGTCCCCTCACCTTGCTTTATATCTTCCTGCAGCCTTGCTTGTAGCAGATCTTTCCTCATTACGCAGTCATAAAAGGCGATGAACTCTTACTGTTTCAAGATATCATCTCATGTTTTTAGCGAAATGAAGATATTTTAATGAACCCCTTTCCCTTCCTGCCAGATGAAAGAAATTATTCAGCAGCGGCCTCTTCGAACAAGGCTCTGTTCAAAAATTGGAGAGGATGAAGTGGACGAAAATCTGTCATTCTCTCACTTTGGCAACGACAAGAAAAACCTTCTGCAAGAGAAAAGGAGTCTACATGATTCCTCCAATGTTGACGAAATATCTTTTTAGATAAATCGACATTTTCTTTCTCATGGCCAAAAAGTCCTGCCATGCCGCAACATCCTAGTTTTTTCTGGGTCATGGAAATTCCGAAGGATGACATAACATGAGACCATAATTGACCATTTTCGGGTATGAGTGCCTGTGAGGTGCAGTGTGAGATAAAATGAACATCACATTTTTTTGATAAGATTCCTTTATGATCTTCTCGTCGGTCATAAAGGAATTTTTCTGGAGAGCATGGATAAGCTAAGTGTTCTCCGTATTCGTCTCTGTATTCATGCTCAAACATCAGGCCCGTCGCAGGGTCAAGGGTTATCACAGGTATATTATTCTGTGTGATAGAAGAAACTGCCTGAATGATTTTCTTCGCTGTTCGTAAGAAGGGTTGTCTAAAGCCCTTCACATGACATGCTTTACCATTATTAAGAACAGGCGTGACGCGTACATCGTAGCCTAGCTTACGTAGAAGAGAGTAAGCATCCTCTACTAAGGTACCATCAAAACTTCCCGTAAAGCTATCTTGTAAGATAACAACTTTTTTTCTGCGATCCCCATCTTGAAGCCATTTATCCGTTATTTGTGCAGAAGAAGGCAATGTTGCAGGAGACAAAGAGGGAAGATCGACCAGACCAATAAAAGAAAGTATCTTTTTTGATAGGCTATTCTGCATACCAAAATTAGTTAATCTTGGCATGCAACGACCTAATGTAAGAAGAGGTTCAAGAAAAAGAATAAGATAATCTTTTAACGGTCTCACGCGGAAGCGATAATACTCGCTGTAAAAACGTGAGCGTAATTTTGGAATATCAACCCGGATAGGGCACTGAGAGCTGCAGGCTTTACAGGCAAGGCACGTGTCTAAGTTTCTTTTTACTGAAGATAGAAAGGAGCGATACGCTTTTTTGTTCTTTCGTGGGGCGGCAGAAAGTCTTAACCACTCACGCAATAAAGCAGCACGCCCCTTCGGCGATTGCAAACGATCTTTTGTACCCTTGTATGAAGGGCACATAATGATATCTGGCTCTTGGTTAAAGCAGGTGCCATTACCGTTGCAATCAATAGCTTCTCTATAATTTTCCTGATGCTTTTCTTTAATAGAGGCATCAAAAGTTCCACGAAAAGGAATTTCGTCAATTTTTAAAACATGATGACCATCGACAGGAACGAGCTTACCTCGGTTAAACAGATCATTGGGGTCAAACGCTTTTTTAATACGGCATAGCTCACTAAAGAGTGTCTCACCAAAAAAGAGAGGCGAAAATTCTCCGCGAACTCCCCTACCGTGCTCTCCCCACAACAATCCCCCATAGTGATGAGTTAATTGAGCAACCTTATCTGTAATGCGACGAATACGGCGCTGATCTTCTGGAGATTGCATATTTAAAAAAGGTCGAACGTGGAGACAGCCCACATCGGCATGGCCGAACATGCCGTAGTCTAACTGTTCATTGTCTAACACGCGCCGGAAGTCGCGCACATAGGCAGGAAGATTGTCGGGAGGAACAGCCGTATCCTCCACAAAGGGAACTCCCTGTTTGTTGCCTCTTGGACGCCCTAAAAGACCAACGGCCTTAGCTCTAAGTTCCCAAAGCTGCGAAATGACAGCAGGATCGACAACTGTATGGCAGTCAATAACTCCTGGGAAGGAAGAAAGCTGTTTCGCTTGCTTAAGGTGCTGCTCAAGCGAAGAGATATCGTCCCCGGCGAACTCGACAAAATTGATTCCTCGAACCGGTTTCTCTGTTTCTCCTCCAAGAGCTTCTTTAATTGTAGACCACGAAGCATCATCACGGGCAGTATCTAAGAGCCGGTCATCAAGAACTTCAATCGCTAAAGGATCAGATGATAATAATGGTTTTATATGCTGTAAGGCAGCATCAAAATCATCATAGCGCACAACAAGAAGAGAACGATGTGTGGGAATTTTCTTTACACGAAGAACAATT
Source organism: Saccharibacter floricola DSM 15669 (assembly GCF_000378165.1). Classification (GTDB taxonomy): domain Bacteria; phylum Pseudomonadota; class Alphaproteobacteria; order Acetobacterales; family Acetobacteraceae; genus Saccharibacter; species Saccharibacter floricola. The sequence goes on along the minus strand of NZ_KB899334.1, from coordinate 64,460 downwards.
TCTTCCGTTAAGACAAGTGTTCCTTCAGAACCGGCAAAAAGACGTATGGGGTTAAATTCACCACTTTCAAGGCAAATCTTCTGCAAATTATATCCCGTCAAACCTCTATTCATCTTAGGAAAAACACGCTCAATCTCATCCTGTTGTTCTGTAACAACGCGATAGAGTTCGCGGCATGCGATTGAGGTGCGGCTTGTTCCCTTTAATAGGGTTTGCGTTTCCTCTTGAGTAAAGGCTTTAGCACAAAAAGACGAGCCATCTGATAAGACAACATTCAGCGCTTCAACATAATCTGATGTTTTCCCATAAATACGCGACCCCTTCCCCGATGCATCCGTCGCAATCATGCCACCGATTGTTGCGCGTGTTGCGGTTGAGACCATTGGTGGAAAAAAAACACCATAAGGTTTGAGAAACGCGTTAAGTCGCGACAAGATAACCCCTGGTTGAACACGAACCGTTAATTTTTCTGGATCATACTCAATGATCTGATCCATATAACGAGACACATCAACCATTACCCCTTGCGTTAAGGACTGGGCATTTGTTCCCGTTCCCCCTCCCCGTGGAGAAAGAGGTATCTGCGCTTGCTGAGCAGCTTCTACGGCAAGTGTGAGGTCTTTCCCATGTTTGGGATAGATAGAAAGCTTCGGCATCTGCTGATAGATGCTATTATCTGTTGCTGCTATCAGTCGTTCGGCATAGGAGCTGCCAACATCCCCCTCAAATTCTCCATCTTTGAGGTAATGAACAAACATCGTCAATTCATGAGATTCATGGTGACGGGAGGTCATGATGGCAGCTCCTTAAAGGATGATCATTCCACAGTAACAGACTTGGCGAGGTTACGTGGTTGATCAACGTCGGTTCCTTTTAGCAAGGCTACTTCGTAGGCCAACATTTGCACAGGAATAGTGTACAATATCGGTGCTACAAAAGCATCAACATCAGGTAGAATGACAAGATGTTCGGCAATATCACTAAGACGTTCTGCACCCTTTGCATCTGTGAAAGCGAGGATACGCCCGCCTCGTGCCTTTGCTTCCTGCAGGTTAGAGAGTGTCTTATCAAAAAGAATGGTTGACGGTGCGATAGCAACGACTGGAACGCTAGGGTCAATCAAGCTAATAGGACCATGCTTGAGCTCACCAGCCGCGTAAGCTTCAGCATGAATGTAGCTGATTTCCTTTAATTTTAACGCACCTTCTTGTGCAATCGGCATACAAATACCGCGGCCCAAATAAAGGACATCACGTGCTTGCGCAATCACACGTGCCATGACACGTACCGCACCAAAGAGCTTCATCACTTCAGCAGCTCGAGAAGGAAGGTCAAGCAAATGGTTTGTTAATTCTCGCTCTTGCTGAGCATTAATCACGCCTCGTTTACGTGCAAAGGTAAGTGTTAATGCCGCTAGAACGGATAATTGCGCCGTAAAAGCTTTTGTCGAAGCAACCGAAATTTCTGGCCCAGCAACCATGCCGAGGACAAGATCACTTTCTCGCCCCATCGTTGAGTGTTCAACATTCAAGATAGAGACAATTTTTTGCTGCTCTTTTTTGAGCACACGCAACACGCCCAGTGTATCGGCTGTCTCTCCAGATTGTGATATAAGCAACGCCATACCTTGGTTAGGTTGGGGTGGGTTGCGATAACGAAGCTCCGAAGCAACATCAATATCAATCGGCAAACGAGCAATTGATTCCAGCCAGTAACGCCCCACCATCCCAGCATAAAAGGCAGAACCACACGCCGTAATCGTCGCTCTAGGCAAGGTTGCGGGATCAAACGGCATTTCTGGCAAGACAAGCTGGCGTGTTGTGGGGTCTGTAATGCGTTGTAAGGTTTGACCAATTGCTAAAGGATGCTCATGGAGCTCCTTTTCCATAAAATGACGATAACCGTCTTTTCCGATTTGTCCGCTGGTCAAAGAAGCCGTTTGAATGGAACGATGGACTTTGTTGCCTTCTTGATCAAAAATCTCAACAGAATGCGTTTTTAGAACGCACCAATCCCCATCTTCGAGGTAGGTAATTCGACGAGACAGAGGAGCAAGAGCCAAACTATCGGAGCCGAGAAACATTTCCCCTTCCCCATAGCCAATCGCCAAAGGGGCTCCATGACGCGCCCCAATCAGTAAGCCATCATGACCCTCAAAAATCATCGCAAGAGCGTAAGCGCCCTCAAGTCGTCTAATCGTAGCGAAAGCCGCCTCTTGAGGCGTATCGCCACGCTCAATGCATTCATCAAGAAGGTGCGCAATAACCTCGGAATCTGTCTCTGTTGTGAATGACCGACCTCTTGCGCTTAGTTCACGCTTTAATTCGGCAAAATTTTCAATAATGCCATTATGAACAATAGCAACTTGGCCGACATGATGCGGATGTGCATTGAGGGTCGTCGGGGCGCCGTGCGTCGCCCAACGTGTATGGCCAATCGCTGTTGTCCCTGTAAGAGGAGTTTCACGAAGAGCCGCTTCAAGATTATCCAGCTTCCCAGCGGCACGGCAGCGTGTGATATGTTGGTGATGGTCGATCGTCGCAATACCGGCTGAATCATAGCCCCGATATTCTAAACGTCTCAGCCCTTCCAATACGATCGGTGTTCCAGGATGATGTCCGACAACGCCACAGATACCACACATTAGCTTTGTTCCTTTTTCGCTTTAAGCGCCCTTTGATAGGCTAAGCCTCGTTCGGCTTTAATGACTTGTTTGGCCCGTCCTAGAGCCATTGCCTTGTTCGGGATATTTTCCGTAATCACACTGCCAGCAGCGATTAACGTATTGTCCCCGACTGTAACGGGAGCAACAATGATGCTGTTTGAGCCCACAAAACTGTTATTCCCTATTGTTGTTTTGTGCTTAAAAACACCATCATAATTACATGTGATCGTTCCAGCGCCTATATTCGTTTTTTCTCCAATAGTCGTATCACCCAAATAAGAGAGATGATTAGCCTTACTGCCCTCACCCAAAACCGTATTCTTCAGTTCAACAAAATTACCAACATGCGATCCTTCTGAACACGTAGTTCCAGGACGTAAACGAGCATAAGGACCAATGGCAGCATTCGCTTCAACAATGCAGCCCTCTAAATGAGAAAAAGCACGAATTGTGCACCCTGCCCGCAAGATAACCTGTGGCCCTAAAAACACATGTGGCTCAATGGTGACGTCTGGACTTATCTGTGTATCGGCACTCAAGAAAATAGAAGCTGGGTCGACGAGAGTTGCGCCATTTTCCATAGCCTCAAAGCGTAATCGATCCTGCAATAATGCTTCTGCACGCGCAAGTTCCATGCGAGAATTTACGCCTATGAGCTCTTTTTCATCCCCTTCAACACAACAGACCTCTCCGCCAGAAGCAGCCTGACTGACAACATCAGTCAGGTAATATTCACCTTGGGCATTGTTGGGTTCAATTTTTTCCAGCCATTGTCGAAATAACGATGCATCTGCACACATCATTCCGGCATTGCAAAGCGTAATGGCACGTTCTTCGGGTGAAGCATCTTTATATTCAACAATACGCTCAATCGTGCCATTTTTCCCGGTGACGAGACGTCCATAATGAGCAGGGTTAGCAGGGCGCATACCAAGCAAAGACAGACGAGCACCATTCTGACGAGCCCGTAACAGGCGTTCCAATGTTTGAGACGTTAACAGCGGATTGTCTGCGTAAAGGAAAACGACGTCTCCTTCACCAACATATGGCATAGACGTTAACGCTGCATGCCCTGTTCCTAAGCGTTCTTTTTGAACAACTGTCTGATGGGGAGCTACCGTTTTTTCAAGCTCCTCCATATCAGGACCGACAACAACGACGATCCGGTCTACGATAGCCGAGGCCATCTCAATCACATGCGTGATCATAGGACGGTTGGCCAAACGCTGCATAGCCTTAGGAGAGCGGGACTTCATGCGTGTCCCCATTCCGGCAGCAAGAATGACAGCGGTCGTCATTGATGTCATGGCTACTCTCTTCTCTACTTTCTATCGTCCGGGTTACCTGAACTTAGAGAGGACGTCAAAAGAAAGACTGATGATATTTTAGGGCATCTACTTCGGAAGGGGTCTGACATCATTCCCATGTGTAATCCTGGGGGGCGACTGCAAAACCAAAATGAGCTGTCCAAGCTTAGGGTGTGAGAACTCTATACGAACCGGAATAATATGGCCATCATCGATTTTTTTAAACCATGCAGCGCCCGGATGAGGTGATGCTTGTATAGCTTTATGGGATGAGCCTTGCACAAAACCACCGATTTGCCGCCCAGTGAAATCACATCTCATTAAGGATCCTGTATAGTACGGATCCCGCTCTTCGGGAACGGTATCGTTGCGTGGGCCGTGTGCATCAATTTGCATGAGGCGGAGCCCATCAAAAACAGACCCCGACACATCGCATGACTGTCTCGTTTCCAAATGGTGAAGCAAAGAGCCTAAGGCACTCAAAATGTCCATTGAAGCATGCAAAGGTTCAGAAGGCAGAGGCTCACGGTCATCGTCTTTAGGGGTTTGCGCGGTGATATGAGGTCCGTCATGGTCAAAGACTAAATGAACATGACGGTTATGGCCGCGAGAATAGCCGTGGCTATCATAAACAACGGGAGACGTTTTCTCACCGACAAAACGCCCCTCTACAGTAGCCGTTAAGTTGACGGTCAAAAACCAACTCGCCAGTCCAACAGTGGTCAGATTGGCTGTGGCACCATATCCCCAAGGCTGCAAGATATAAGAAGCTGTCGTGTCGATGACATGATAGCCATGAACAATTGTTGCATACCGAAGACTAATCGTGTCTGAGGCAGGTGCCGATGTTTGGGCACCTGCATAGGGAGAAACACTCAAAGAGATAACACAAGCACAAAGAGCAAAGGCTGCTCTCTTGAGAGTGTGACCTACATAAAAGCGTTTCTTATACATCAAGATTAGCAACTCTGAGAGCATTATCGATAATGAATTCACGACGAGGCTCAACAACATCCCCCATCAGTGTGGAGAAAACTTGGCTTGCTTCATCAACATCGCCAACTTGAACTTGGAGCAGTGTCCGTGTGGCTGGGTCGAGCGTCGTATGCCAAAGTTGCTCATCGTTCATCTCTCCAAGCCCTTTGAAACGATTGATAGCAAGGCCACGACGCCCTTGAGAGAGAATATAATCCAGAAGGAGGCCAGGCCCTCCAAGGGTGAAGCTTTTTTGATCAACCGTCAGAGTAATAGGCTTATGGAAGTCACGCGCTAAACGCTCTCCTTGCTGTGCCAAGCGACGGGCTTCTGTAGAACGGATGAGGCTGCCTTCGAAAGTATATACTTCCCCTACGCCACGCAGAGAACGTGCACAGCTAATCCCTTGATCCGTAAGTGAGACCTTCCATCCGCGTTCATTCTCAGGGGACGCAGCATCAAGGCGTCTCTGGAAGTCGAGCATATGTGCTTCTCTTACAGAGGCCTCTGTGCTGAGAACTTGTGCAATGGCGGCTTGCTCAACAATCCAAAGCGGGATCCGTGCTGACAGCGTCTGTAGTCCATGAGCAATCTCACGTAATGAGAGAATTTCATGACGAAGCGCCTCACCTTCCAAATGACGCCCATCACAATAGTCCAATGTGGCCCGGTTGAGCGTCCTATCAAGGAGATAGGTCTCCAGAGCAGCATCATCTTTCAAATAGTGCTCTTCTTGCCCACGTTTGGCCCGATAAAGAGGTGGCTGGGCAATGTAGAGATGACCATTTTCAACTAATTCAGGCATTTGTCTGAAAAAGAAGGTCAGCAGAAGTGTGCGAATATGGGATCCATCCACATCAGCATCCGTCATAATGACAATCTTGTGGTAGCGCAGTTTCTCTAGATTAAACCCACCTTGCTCAACAGCACCCCGGCCAATGCCCGTACCTAATGCAGTAATTAAGGTTCCAATTTCAGCGGATCCCAGCATACGGTCAAAACGGGCACGCTCAATATTAAGAATCTTCCCACGTAATGGAAGAATTGCTTGGAAACGACGATCACGCCCCTGCTTAGCCGTCCCGCCAGCAGAATCGCCCTCCACAATGAAGATTTCAGATTCTGCAGGATTGCGCGTCTGACAATCGGCCAATTTCCCCGGAAGTGACGAAACGTCTAGTACCCCTTTGCGACGCGTTAGCTCACGTGCCCGCCGTGCCGCTTCACGAGCGCTTGCTGCATCAATAACTTTACCAACAATCGCCCGTGCTTCTTTAGGGTGCGTCTCAAACCAATGACTAATCATGTCAGAAGCCACAGTATGAACGACTGGCTGAACTTCTGATGAAACGAGCTTGTCTTTGGTCTGGGAAGAGAACTTAGGGTCAGGCACTTTAACGGAGAGAATAGCCGTCATCCCTTCCCGCATATCTTCGCCGGTTAAAGAGCCAGCCTCTTTCTTGGAGTGTTGAACGGCATATTTACCGACAGCGCGCGTCAGAGCTTGGCGGAAGCCGGCTAGATGCGTTCCCCCATCGCGTTGGGGAATATTGTTGGTGAAACATAGCATCGTTTCATGAAAACTATCGTTCCAACAAAGAGCAAACTCTACCCGAATGCCGCTTTCTTGGTCTTCTGTTTCCCCCGTGATCGGCGGATCAAAGAGAGAAACTCTTGAGCTATCAAGCCATTGAGCAAAGGCCGTCAACCCACCCTCATAATGAAAGACAACTTCCTTAGAATCACTTGAACGTTCATCACGAAGAATAATCTTCATGCCTGAATTCAAGAAGGCAAGTTCCCGCACGCGCCTTTCAAGGGTCGCAAAATCAAATTCTGTTTTAGTAAATGTCTGTTGGCTCGGCTTAAATGTCACTTCAGTGCCATTCTCTTCTTCCGACGAACCAACGACGTGCAAAGCTTCGTCGCGCTCACCATGCTGAAAGCGGATGATATGTTCTTTGCCATGACGCCAAATGCGAACGAACATCCACTCAGAGAGGGCATTCACAACAGCGGCACCAACGCCGTGCAATCCACCTGACACTTTATAGGAGTTTTGGTTAAACTTTCCACCAGCATGGAGTTTGGTTAGCACAACCTCAGCAGCGCTTATCCCTTCTTCTTCATGCATGTCTGTGGGGATGCCACGTCCATTATCACGAACGGTAACAGAACCATCCCCGTTTAATGTGAGGGTACAATAAGTTGCATACCCTGCTTGTGCTTCATCGACGGCATTATCAATAATTTCAAACACCATATGATGAAGGCCGGAACCATCATCTGTATCACCGATATACATGCCCGGGCGCTTGCGAACAGCATCGAGCCCTTTTAACACCGAGATAGCGGAGGCACCGTATTCCTCTTTATCGACAGAAAGATTTTCCGGCTGCTTCTGATTTTCTGACATGCCTGCGCACCACTCCGGTTTACGATCAACGTATAAAAAGTGATTATACGTTGATTTCTCCTTCAAAGCCAGAGCAGCACTCACGCTCTGGATAAAGATTGCCTTCTTCAACTCTAATAAAATCGGCCCAACCTTTCATGGGCAAGAAAAGCTGGGCATCTGTCCCTGTTAGCACGACCGTCGTCTGTAATGTTTTAACAGCCTCCATAAGGGCAGCACGATGTTTTTCATCCAAATGCACAAAAGGCTCATCCAGCAAAACAAGAGGAGCTTCTCCCCAGTTTTTTTGCACACAACGGCCATGAGAGAGAATAAGGCTCAAGAGCATAATTTTTTGTTGCCCACTGCTGAGAAAAGAAGCGTCTTGATGGGTAGCAGAATCACGCACCGTAAGGTCAGCTCGATGAGCGCCCACACTTGTAAGACCTTTTGTGCGATCAGTTTCTCTTCTCTTTTTCAGACTATCCCGTAGCCAGTCTTCAACATGAAGAGCGGGAGACGAACATAGCTGTTCAGCTAAAGAGCAGCGCAGATTAAGCGTCACCTTTGGGAAGCCAGCAACACTCAGAGATGAGTCATGTAACTGCTCTAGCGTCGCCAAACGTGCGGCTGTTATGGCAACAGCATGACGGCTAATAGAAGCCTCAATCGAATCAAGCCACACGCTTTGGTCTGCTTGGGTGGCTAAGATGCGATTGCGACTAGCAACAGAGCGATCATGCGCGACCAGTTGTTTCGCATGATCGGGCATAAGAGCCGCAACCAGACGATCGAAAAAGCGTCGTCTCTGGGAAGCTCCTTCACTAAAAAGGCGATCCATTTTGGGGGTTAGCCATACACAAGCGCAGAGTTCGGTAATATCGCTTTGTGTTTTGACAGGCTCATCATCAAGCAAGAAGAGGCGCCGACTATTCCCAGTACTTTGACATCCCGTTGCTAAACGAAATTGCTGGTCATGGCTTTGCAACAAAGACGCAACGCCCCATTGCCGGGTGCCGTTTCGGCTTAAACGATGAGAGGCTGTTCCATGAAGGCCACGCCCTGGTGAAAGCAGCGATAGTGCTTCTAGCAGGTTTGTTTTCCCACTACCATTGAGGCCATAAAGAACATTAACAAGAGAGTGTGGCTCCCACACAGCCCGTTGATAGTTACGGAAATCAGTGAGAGCCAGCCGCAGAAGTTTCAAAAAACCATCACATTACGGTTTATACGCGAATAGGCATCAGCACATAAAGGGCAGACGCTTCCTGCGTATCACGGATCAGAGTAGGCGATGCACTATCCGCAAAGCAGAACTCCGCTTCTGCATCAATCTGGTCAGTAATATCTGTCAAATAACGCGCCTGAAAGCCAATTTCCATTGGCTCTGCATTATACGTCACCTGGTTTTCATCAAGCTCTTCCTGTGCAACACCTTGATCCGAGCTTGTGGCTGAAAGTGTCAGATGATTTGTCGTTGCAATCAACTTAACAGGTCGTGAACGTTCCTGACTAATAGCTGAAACGCGCCCAACTGCTGACGCTAAATCCTGACGAGACACCCGTAAGATACGATCATTCCCTTCAGGAATGACACGGCCATATTCTGGAAAAGTCCCATCAACCAGCTTAGACGTAAGCGTAACGGAACCAGCACGGAACTGAATGCGTGTCTCAGAAAGTGACACTTCCACGTCAGCATCATCACTATCTAAAAGCTTGCGAATTTCTGCGACCGTTTTGCGCGGGATAATAACACCCGGCATGTCTTCTGCCCCAACCGGGAGGTCAGCATCGACCTTAGCAAGGCGATGGCCATCTGTAGCCACCGCACGTAACATGTTAGACCGTCCCTCATTGGCGACATGAAAGAAAATCCCATTAAGGTAATAACGGGTTTCCTCATTTGACATCGCAAATTTTGTACGATCAATCAGGCTGCGCAACACACCGGGTTGTAACGTGAAATGATGCGGTAAATCTCCTGCAACCATCGCGGGGAAGTCATCAACAGGAAGGACGTTAAGATTAGTTTCATACCGCCCTGCACGCACCAGAAGGGGGGCATCTTCCTCGCTTTGTTCAAACTCAACAGCTGCCCCATCGGGAAGTTTGCGCACAATTTCAAACAAAACAGCCGCCGGCACCGTTGCTGAGCCGGGACGGGCTGCTTCAGAAGGAATTTCCTCCACCAATGCAATTTCCATATCTGTTGCCGTTAGTCGCAACACCTCGCCATCATGTGCAAGCAGCACATTGGCCAAAATGGGAATTGTATTACGTTTTTCCGCCACGCCATGAATATGAGCAAGGGCACGTTGTAACGGTACGCGGTCGGCTGTGAATTTCATATCTGTCCCAAACCCTTAAGAAATCTCAATCCCTCTATGTAACAGAGCTCAAAGATAGAAGGAAAGATCTTTTAATTTTCTAGCATACGCTTCAGCAATTCAACGCTTTCAGCGAATGTTGCATCTTCTTCAATCAGCTCCGTCACGCGTGAAACAGCATGCATAACGGTCGTGTGATCCCGATTTCCGAACTTACGTCCAATTTCAGGCAAACTCCGGCTCGTCAGGTTTTTAGCAAGATACATAGCCACCTGACGGGGACGAGCAACAGCACGTGCGCGACGTGCAGAAGACATGTCCGTAAGGCGAATATTCCAATGCTCGGCTACTTTGCGTTGAATATCATCAATTGTAACGCGACGCTCATGGGCTTTCAGCATGTCCTTCAAGACGTCTTGCGTGCTTTCTAGCGTGACAGGACGTCCAACTAAATCAGCATGAGCAATAAGGCGGTTTAATGCTCCTTCAAGCTCACGCACATTCGTTGTGATTTTATGAGCGAGATATTCAAGCACTTTTCCGGGGACAGGAACCCCAGAAGCACCTGCTTTCGCTTCCAAAATGGAGATACGCAGTTCAAAAGTCGTCGCGTGAATATCGGCAACCATGCCGCACCCTAAGCGCGTTCTCAGTCGATCTTCCAGCCCCGAAAGATCAGACGGACTTTTATCAGCGCTGACAACAATCTGACGTCCTGCATCCACAAGGGCATTGAAGGTATGAAAAAATTCCTCCTGTGTATTATCCTTCCCAATGAGGAACTGGAGGTCATCAATCATAAGAACATCTACAGAACGTAACTGCTCTTTAAATTCCATTGTAGATTGAGAGCGGATAGAAGCAATGAAGCGATACATAAACTTTTCAGCAGACATATAAGCCACTGAAACATTGCCCATCCGTACGAGTTCAGAGCCAATAGCATGCATTAGATGCGTTTTACCTAGCCCCACTCCACCGTACAGAAAAAGAGGGTTAAAGCCGGGGCTTGACGGACGTTCTGCAACGCGTCGAGCACAGGCATAGGCAAATTCATTTGGCTTACCGACAACAAAGCTATCAAAGGTAAAACGTGGGTCGAGAGGGACAGCGAGATCGCTTTTAATCTCGGTTGCGAGAGGGCGCGTATTGCTTGTCTCTTCTGCAACAGATGTCTCGACCTCTGGCTCGGGCGAAGATGACGGCTGATCATTGTCTGAAGGAGGCGTCATCCCTTTGCGAACTTGGAGTTCTACGCGCTGGATGACCTTGCTTTCTTGACGCCAAAGAGTCTGAAGACGCTCGCCATATTGGCTGCGCACCCAGTCACGCAGAAAGCGCGATGGAAGGAAGAGAACAATCTCATCTTCTTCGACAGGCCCTAGAACGATCTGCTGAAGCCATGTTCGGTATTCAACCTCACCAACCTCAGTTTTGAGGCGATCGCGAATGCGCACCCAAGTCGCCTCAAGAAGGGCGGATTCAGAAGAGGTGACAGCAGCGTCCAAAGACTGAGCGTTTTCCACTTCCGATCTCCGTTCTTAATTGCTTATGGCGACCTACAGAAAGGTCTGATTCCCTCTCCGTTTGGCCTTGGGTGACATCAATAACCTGCCTTGCAGGTGTGTGAGGATAAAACATTCTCCACCTGCTAAGCAAGCGAAGGCTGCTTTATACACGACAGAATAGTTCTAAAAAAAAGAACGCGCCCAAGGGCGCGCCCAAAACAGCTTCCAAAGAAACTGTTTTTAGAACTTAGAGCTGTGTGCTCTTACGCTGCTGCCAGCGACTTAATACGTGCTGACAAGCGTGAAAGCTTACGGCTAACCGTGTTGCGTGCGATCACACCTTTACCAGCAGCGCGCTGCATTTCAGGCTGAGCGGCACGGAAAGCAGCATCGGCTGCAGTCTTGTCACCAGAAAGGATCGCTTTCTCAACGCTCTTCACGAACGTACGCATGCGTGACAGACGGGATGCATTGCGCAGACGGCGACGTTCGTTCTGACGGATGCGTTTACGTGCTGAAGGAGTATTTGCCATGGGTCTTCCGTTATTTCCTGCGGACAGTTCGCTACAAAATATTGATAGCCCTCTACCCTTAGATCAGCGCTTCGTCAAGCATTCTTCCTTAAGACGACCCGTTTAATGCTCACTTTTCTGGTGCTGTGGGCAAAAAAAGGTGGATCGTCCCGATTGGGTGATTTTCGTGATAAGCGCTCTATGCTTTTTTTGAGCACATATTGGGCAAGCGTCCCCTGCCCGCCCATATACTTGATGAAGCTCCTGAAAGCTTCCTTTTTGACCATCGACGGTTACATAATCGCGTAACGTAGAACCTCCTGCTGCGAGTGCTTCGTGTAGAATTTCGGGAATAATTTGGGATAAATGCTCATATTCTGTCTGGGAAAGCGTGTTCGCAGTTTTCTGCGGATGAATCCCAGCTCTGAAGAGGGCCTCACACACATAAATATTGCCTAATCCAACAATTTTGGTCTGATCAAGAAGTGCATTTTTGATAGGAGAGTGTGTTTTCTCGAACAGGTTTTTTATAGCAACTGGAGTCAAGGGCTCCTCTCCCAGAGGCTCGATTCCTAAGCGCTTCATAAAAGGCGGCAATGCCTCAGGAGAGGACGGGAAGGCATCCACCACCCCAAAGCGCCGCGGATCCACCAACGCGATACGCGTACCGTCGTTGAGCAAAAAATCAAAATGCTGATGCTTGCGTAATTCATGAGCATCGCTGGGTTTATCTATAAAGAGACGTCCTGACATTCCTAGATGGATAAGCACGGTCCAATTATTATCTAAACCAATAAGAATATATTTAGCGCGTCGCCTCACCTCCTGAACCTTTGCACCTACAAGGATCATCTTAAGGTTTGATGGGAATGGACGACGTAGATCAGGACGGTTTATATGCACCTGCTGGACACGCTTTCCCTTAAGGGCAGTGCGTATTCCTCGCATGATAGTCTCAACTTCGGGTAGTTCTGGCATAATGCTCTACAATACGGTAACGATGAATGTATGACAGATAGCGCTAAACCCCACCTTTCGTCTTCTCCTTCCTCCAGCCATGAGGAAGAAAATATCGACTTCGGCTACCGTGATGTACCGCGTCACGAGAAAAAATCTATGGTCCGTCACGTATTTGAAAGCGTTGCAGGCAAATATGATGTGATGAATGACGCCATGTCATTGGGAATTCATCGTGTCTGGAAACGCATTTTCATCACGATGTTAGCACCGCAACCAGGTCAAACACTTCTTGATCTAGCGGGAGGTACTGGCGACATCACGTTTGGCTGGCTGAAACGTGGGGGCGGCCATGCTATTCTGTCTGATATTAATGAGGCTATGCTGGACGTGGGACGGGAGCGTGCCATTAAAGCAGGATTGATTGACCGTATGGATGTGCAGGTTGTGGATGCGGAAACACTTCCCTTCCCTGATGCATCAATGGATCGCGTGTCCATGGCGTTTGGCTTACGCAACTGTACGGATAAAGACGCTGTTTTGAGAGAAGTCAGACGCGTTCTTAAACCGGGTGGACGTTTTCTCTGTCTTGAATTTTCAAAAGTCGATATTGCAGCTCTCGCACCGATTTATGATGCGTGGTCATTCCAAGTGTTACCACGGATGGGGCAAATGATTGCAGGCGATGCTGAAAGCTATCAATACCTCGCTGAAAGCATTCGCATGTTCCCTGATCAGGAAACGCTCGCCTCTATGATGCGAACAGCTGGGCTAGAACGTGTTACATACCGGAACCTCTCCGGTGGCATTGTGGCTATCCATTCAGGCTGGCGTCTCTAAAAATGGCTCATATCGTGCTGGTCATTAGTGGAGGAATTGCTGCTTATCGCGCGTTGGATGTGGCCCGGATGCTGCGCCGTGATGGGCATCATATTACTCCTGTGATGACAGCAGCTGCTCAGGAGTTTGTCACACCTCTTTCAGTCGAGGTTTTATGTGGAGCTCCTGTTCATCATCAGCTTTTTTCATCAACTGATGATAGTGCGATAGACCACATAGCTTTAGCTCGTTCTGCTGATTGCCTCTTATGTTGCCCTGCAACGGCGAATCTTATGGCGCGCATGGCTCATGGAATGGCTGATGACCTCGCAACAACGGTTTTATTAGCCACTCGCGCTCCCATTCTGCTAGCGCCTGCTATGAATGTGCGCATGTGGGACCATCCTGCGACCCGCGATAACTTAGTGCTCCTCACACAACGTGGCGTAAATATTATTGAGCCAGAGGAAGGGGAAATGGCTTGTGGGGAATATGGCGTTGGTCGACTTAGCAGCCCCGAGCACATTGCCGCTGCTGTTCGCGCATGTTTATCCCCACATAAAAAGCCTTTGACTGGACGCCATGCTCTCGTCACGGCCGGCCCAACTGTGGAACCTATCGACCCGGTTCGATTTTTGTCTAACCACTCATCGGGATTGCAAGGCTATGCAGTTGCCAAAGCGCTTGCACAATTAGGAGCTGCGGTCACATTAGTAAGCGGGCCTGTGTCTTTAACGACCCCGGAAAATGTTACGCGTATTAATGTGCAAACAGCTCAGCAAATGAAGGAAGCTTGTATTTCTGCTCTTCCTGCCGATATCGCTGTTTGTGTCGCTGCTGTGAGTGACTGGCGCCCTAAGCATGTAAGCGTTGTAAAAAACAAAAAAGGCACAAGCTCTCTTGCACCAATCGACCTTGTGGAAAATCCTGATATCCTGCGTGATCTCTGCCACATAGGGGCACAGCGCCCTTCCCTAGTCGTCGGCTTTGCAGCGGAAACAGACCATGTCCTGAAGCATGCTCAGGAGAAGCGTCGTAAAAAAGGCTGTGAGTGGCTGCTTGCCAACGACGTCAGCCAAGGCGTGTTCGGCCAAGAGAGTAACCGCGTTCACTTTATCACAGAAGATACGATAGAAGACTGGCCTACGATGAGCAAAGAGGCACTTGCGATGCAATTAGCCCAGAAAATTGCTTCTTTTTTTCACCAGCAGGACACACAATAACCCCCATGACCCATATTGTTCATGTTCCCCTCAAACGTTTACCGCATGCAGAAGGTTTAGATCTTCCTAGCTATGGCACCGCTGGCGCTGCTGGGGTTGATTTTCTGGCAGCCGTTACAGAGCCGGTTGTTATCCCCCCAGGTGAACGAGCGTTGATCCCGACAGGACTATGTGTCGCTTTGCCAAGCAATTACGAATTGCAGATTCGTCCGCGTTCTGGCCTTGCGCTCAAGCATGGGCTGATTGTTCCTAATTCTCCGGGAACGATTGACGAAGATTATCGTGGTGAAATCCGTATAATCGTTATGAATGCTGGTCGTGATGCTTTTACAGTTGAAAGAGGCATGCGAATTGCTCAGGGTGTTCTTGCGCCTGTCGTGCGAATCACATGGCAGGAGTGCGATAGTCTGGATAAAACAGCACGCGGAAGCGGGGGTTTCGGCAGCACGGGACATTAAGGAAGGAACGATGGACGACCGAATACCCATGAGTTGGTTATGAGAGGCTGCTTTCCTCTCATGTCATGGATATCGAAAACCGAGGGCAGATTTGCCCATTGGCTTTCTGTTGACGGGGGGCGTGGTGTTTTCGTTTGTATCGTTGCGGTTGGTCTTCTGGCTTACGGAGGGCAGCTCCTTGTACCGAACAGTTTGCCAGAACTACACAATGCAGATTTATGGACGGCCCCTTTAGTCACCTTAGCTCAGGCTTTTGCAGCAGGCAGCCTTGCACTGAGTGTGGCTTTCTCGATCTTAGCCCTTGTCTCTTGCTCACAAAGATTGCGTGTTTTGACACGCACTATCTGCGCTTTCTGTTCCGATATCCCTGTTCTGGGGGCTGTTAGTTTAATTTTAGGATTGTGCCCTCCCTTCTTCGTTGTTGTAGCTATTACGGCCTTTAGTTTGTGTGTCCGTATGGTGCAGACGGCGTTAAATGAAGAAGAGACTATCCCTTCTTCCTATCTCAAAACGGCCCAATCTCTAAGGTTGAAAACGTGGCAGTGCTTCTGGCGCATTCATATGCCCGTTGCCTTTCCCAAAATTGCGCAAACAATTCTCGAAGATGTACCTGATTTTTGGCTACGTCTTCTAGGGGGTCAAGCATTATTGGTCATGATTGAGCCGCATTATAGCAGTGGATGTGGTGCTCAAGCTCTTGAGGCGTTAACGCAGCATAAAATAGGCCTATTTTGTTGGGCTCTAGGCGCTATGTTCCTCATAAGAGCACTGATATATCAAGCCGTTATTAGCCCATTAATACAGCGTTCACATCGCTATCATATTCCTACCCACTTGGCTCCATCTCTCCATGATGATGGAGAAACATTATGGTGGAAAAAAAGCTTCGTATGGCTCGTTCTAGTAAGTGGATTATTGATCCTGTGGGCTATTACTCCCCTACATTCATGGCTTTCCTTAGTTCGTGAAGGGGGCTTTCTTCTCATCATCAGTCTTATCATTTTAACCTGCTGTGCAGTGCTCTGGACAGTTCTAGGTGGGTATATGATAGGGAAACGAGGCAGTTACCGACGTTTGCTTCATCTCCTTTCAGCTCTTTTTTTGATGAGTCCGTTTGTTTTTTTAGAGCCTTTCTTCCACTCTTACGTCACTTTTGTCCTATGCCTCATCCTATCTCTTCAAGGGGCGTTTGGTTGGAGTATTTTGGCTAAAGATGAAGGGAAACATCAAAAACGATTATATCGAACAGCACGGCATTTGCGCGTCCCGCCCCTTTCTTTTTGGCAAAAAATTCGCTTTCCTCTTGCACTTCCTTCCGTTTCACGCGGAGCCCTGTATACACTTTCACCTATGTGGAACTCTCTCTATCTTGGAGGGGCGTTCTCACCTCTAGCATGGCTGGCTATCAGAGAAGGCAATCTCTCTAAACAATCTGCGGAAGCATTTTCTTTCCTCATCATCATGACGTCCTGCGCTCTTATAGTTCGTTACGCTATCGCATGCCCTTTGCAACGCTATCTCCTCCGCAAATACAAGGTCTCACCATGAGCGTTATTCTCAGTTTGCAAGGCTGCACGCATTCTTTTGCTAAACGCCACGCATCACCTATTACAATCCTTGAGGACATCACGCTCACGATCCGCGAGGGTGAAATTTTAGGGCTTGTGGGGCGCTCTGGCTCTGGGAAGTCGAGCCTGATGGAAATTATGAGCGGCCTGATGCCTCCTTCTCAAGGACGTGTCTTGTGGCGTGGTGAGACTGCAACAAAGAATGATTTATCTCATGTTTCTGCTGTTCTGCAGGATGACACTTTATTCCCTTGGCTAACTGTACGAGAAAATATCTTATTAGCGCTGGAAGCCTATTCATTATCAGCAGTTCGCCGAAAAGAGATTGCTGATGATGTGATTGAGATCATGGATATTGACGGTTATGAGGGGGCTTTTCCACGCGAATTATCTGATGCTCTCAAACAACGCACGATATTAGCACGAGCGTTAGCGCAGCAACCTGAACTACTTCTCCTTGATGAGCCATTTTTAGATCTTGAGATGCTTAGTGCTGAAAATCTTAGAACAGATCTTATTGAACTGTGGAGTGAAAACCGTCTTTCTCCGCTAAAAGCCATGATGCTTGCCACGCATGCCATCGAAGAAGCTGTGTTAATGTGTGACCGTATTCTTCTATTTTCATCAGGGCCAGGGCGTATCACGCACGAGATTCCCGTGCCTTTTCCTCATCCACGCAATCGGCAGTCAGCTGAGTTCCGTCATTTCGTTGACCAGATTTATATTCTTATGACGCGTCGTGCGCCAATTGTTTCTGAAGCTGATTTGCCGGCTTCGCCTGCACATGAAACGCTTCCCCCTACGGAGGACGATGACACATTTATCGTGCTTCCTGATTTATCGATCGAACTGCTGGTTGGTTTGCTGGAAACTCTTGAGACGCCGCCGCTCTCTGGTCGTGCCGATCTTCCTGATCTTGCGCAGCGCTTGCAGATGACACTGGACGATCTCCTCCCGCTTGGTGAGACTTTACAACTTCTCGACCTCGCTGAACTGGAAGATGGAGATATTCTCCTCACAACAGTTGGGCAGACCTTCACCGCTGGTGATGCTGACGCACGACGCGATATCATGCGTTCGGCTCTTCTTCATGCTCTCCCGTTATTGCGCGCTATACGAGGAGCTTTGGACGAACGACACAGCCATACGATAGACGCCGATTATTTCCGTCGCCAGCTCGAAAAAGGCATGTCTGAGAACTAC
Organism: Saccharibacter floricola DSM 15669; assembly: GCF_000378165.1. GTDB lineage: Bacteria > Pseudomonadota > Alphaproteobacteria > Acetobacterales > Acetobacteraceae > Saccharibacter > Saccharibacter floricola. Next base: position 46,540 of record NZ_KB899334.1, on the reverse strand, counting down.
GCGCATCAGACGCTTAACACCGCCATCGCATGGGCGCGTTATGCCAGCCTCTTCGGTTATGATGAAGAGACTGATCGTTTCCTTCTTGAAGCTGACGACTAAGAAAATAGGAAAATTTATTCCGGATTTTTCAGGCGGTCTCTGTACATTTTACGTGCTTTTGCCACTTTAGGAGCGACAACAGCTGCACAATACGCTGTCTCAGGGTTGCGTGCAAAATAGTCGCTATGTTTTTCCTCAGCTTTCCAGAAAGTAACAGGCCCTTCAATCGCCGTGACGAGCGGAGCGCCCCAGATATTTTCTTTTTCTATAGCTGCTTTGACATCGTGAGCAACAGCCTGCTGCTGGGCATCACCAAAAATAACAGAGCGATACTGCGTCCCCTCGTCATTCCCTTGGCGATTCAGTTGCGTGGGGTCATGTGTGGTGAAAAAGACCCGGAGGATGTCGGCCAATCCAATAATGTCTGGGTCAAACGTGACACGCACCACCTCTGCATGACCTGTAGTATCCGTGCAGACCTGCTCATAAGATGGATCTGACGTATGTCCACCCGCATAGCCTGGCTCTGTTGAGAGAATGCCTTTTAGGCCATTAAAAATAGCCTCAACACACCAAAAGCATCCTCCACCGAGAAGAATTGTGTCTTTTTCTGCCATAGATGGCCTCCTAATCTTACACGTCATCCAAGTATCGTTACATATGAGCCCTACGGGCTTCTCTCGCTAGGGGGAGAAGAAGGTGTTTTCATATCTTTCAATTTTCACAAAGAACGTTTATTATTATTTCTCAGAAAACAGTTCTACTATCACCCTATTCGAGGTTTTTATGCCGGCTTATCGTTCTCGCACCAGCACTCATGGTCGCAATATGGCCGGGGCACGTGCCCTTTGGCGGGCGACGGGAGTCGCCGATGGAGATTTCGGTAAGCCCATTATTGCCATCGCTAATTCCTACACGCAGTTTGTGCCCGGCCATGTGCATTTGAAAGATATGGGCCAGCTCGTGGCTTCCGCCATTGAGGAAGCAGGAGGGATTGCACGTGAGTTTAACACGATCGCTGTCGATGATGGCATCGCAATGGGTCATGGAGGAATGTTGTATTCTCTCCCCTCGCGTGAGCTGATTGCTGATTCTGTCGAGTATATGGCCAACGCCCACTGTGCCGACGCGCTGGTTTGTATCAGTAACTGTGATAAAATTACGCCGGGCATGCTTATGGCCTCATTGCGCCTTAACATTCCTACGATCTTTGTTTCTGGCGGGCCGATGGAGGCTGGCCGTACGGATATGGATGGGGTTGAACGCGCCACTGATCTTGTAACCTCTATGGTTATGGCAGCAGACGACCGCGTTAGTGATGAGCAGTCAGAGCTTGTTGAGCGTTCTGCCTGCCCAACATGCGGCTCCTGTTCAGGTATGTTTACGGCGAACTCAATGAACTGTTTAACCGAAGCATTGGGGCTGTCTCTGCCAGGTAATGGCTCTCTCGTTGCGACACATGCAGATCGGCGTAATCTTTTCCTAGAAGCTGGTCGTCTTAGTGTTTCCTTGGCTAAACGCTGGTATGAACAGGATGATGACACAGCACTTCCTCGAGGTATTGCCACCCGTGAGGCCTTTCATAACGCCATGACGCTTGATATCGCGATGGGTGGCTCAACCAACACGGTATTACATTTATTAGCCGCAGCGCGTGAAGCTGAGGTTGATTTTCATATGAGCGATATTGACCAGCTGTCGCGTCGTGTTCCAAACCTTTGTAAGGTCTCACCCGCAAAAGCCGACGTACATATGGAAGACGTGCATCGTGCAGGGGGAATTCCCGCTATTTTAGGTGAGCTGGATCGTTCAGGACTACTACAAACTGACGTTCCAACCGTTCATAGTGCAACATTGGCTACGTCTCTCAAAAAATGGGACATTATACATCAACAACCAGAAGCTTTAGCGCTCTTTAGTGCGGCTCCCGGTGGTGTGCGAACTGTGGAGGCTTTCTCACAAAAAAGCCTCTATAAAGAGCTTGATCAAGACCGAGAAAATGGCGTTGTGCGATCCCGCGATCATGCCTTTTCCCAAGATGGTGGGCTTGCTGTTCTGTATGGCAATCTTGCGGAAGATGGCGCTATCGTCAAAACGGCAGGCGTGGCAGATCATATCCTTACCTTCACGGGCAGAGCGCGCGTTTTTGATAGTCAGGACAGCGCCGTCAATGCCATTTTGAATAAAGAAATCGTACCTGGCGATGTGGTGGTCATTCGTTATGAAGGGCCTAAAGGCGGCCCTGGTATGCAAGAAATGCTTTATCCAACAAGCTACCTTAAATCCATGGGTTTAGGGGAAAGTTGTGCTCTGATCACAGATGGTCGCTTTTCAGGTGGGAGCTCTGGCCTATCGGTGGGTCACATCTCACCAGAAGCAGCTGAAGGTGGTCTTATCGGACTGATCGAAGAAGGCGATGTAATTGAAATCGACATCCCTGCCCGCCGCCTTCACCTGGCTTTAAGTGATGAAGCACTTCAAGCACGCCGTGATGCGATGACTGCAAAAGGCGAGCATGCTTGGAAGCCTCAACGTACACGCTCTGTTTCTAAGGCCCTGCAGGCCTACGGTGCGATGACAACGAGTGCCGCGCACGGCGCTGTGCGTGACCTTTCACAAATTATCGTAAAAAAGCGTTCTTAATATAAGACAGGTAAGGATCTTCCTATTGGGTGATCCTTACTTTTTTTCTAGATCGAATGTATTTTAAAGTATTTAAATATAGATCTACCTATTGAATAATCTTTAAAAGAAATGACTCATACGACATCGTTTATACCGTTGATTACGTTATTCTTCCGATGAAAATTGATACGGAGGGTTTAAAGGAAGTTCACTTTTCGTATCGGCTTTTACGATAGATTCTTATTTCGGCGTATACTTCTAAGTGAATGATAATCACTCTTAGAATAAGAGAGGAAACTACCAAAGAATGATGTCTTTTAAACTTCTACTTGATGAAAGGATTGATGTGGATGCGTTGAGAAGATCTCTTGTTTACTACATTGGTAATAGGAAAAGAAAAGATTTTTTTTGGGATTGGCTAGGCTAATCGTGTCAGGTTTATCTCAATCAAAAATTATGAATTCTTTACCAAAGCACTACTTATTTTCTTTAATAGAAAAAATATCTCAAGCCTATATCCTGATCACCACTCACCAAGAAAGAAGGTATATTGTTCTCTATGAGGAAAGGACTTTTTCAAGACAAAGTCCTTTCCGTTTTTCAGAGAATGTTGAAACCTACCGTCAGATGATCAATCTAACCGTCCCAGAGCAGCCTGCTGCCGTGTAAGGTCATGCTCAAAATGAGCTAAACGATCACGATTTTCTTGCACCACTTCAGGCTTCGCGCGTGCAACGAAATTTTCATTACCCAGCTTTTTCTCAACCTTTCCAATTTCCGTCTCAAGACGAGAAATTTCCTTACGCAAACGTGCCCGTTCTGCATCAAGGTCAATTAATCCTTCTAGAGGCAGGAAGATGGTTGCTTCGTCTAGAATAATCTGGGCCGCAACGCGTGGACCATCTTCAGACAACGCCTTTACTTCCGAAGCACGAGCCATACGACTGATAGCCTCTTCCCAACGCTGGGCACGCTCGATGGTTTCAGGCTTTGCATCACGGAACCAAAGCGGTGCTTTTTGAGATGGTGGAATCTGCATTTCAGAACGGACAGTTCGCACTTCTGTAATCAGACGAACAAGCCAGTTCACTTCCTCCGCTGCTTCTTGAGCTTGCGAAACCTGCGGCACTTGTGGCCAAGATTGAGCCATGAAGTCCCCTTCATATCCAAGCTTCTGCCATAGCGTCGCCGTGACAAAAGGCGTAACGGGCTGCATCATTCTCAAAATAATGCCGAGCACATATGCACTAACGGCTTTAAGCTCTTCCGTCTCAGTCCCACTTGTATTGAATACAGGCTTAGCGAATTCAACGAACCAATCGCAGAAAATATTCCACACAAATTGATAGCAGCAGCGTGCATAATCATCAAAGCGTGATGCTTCTAATGCCGCATTCGCACTATCCGTTGCTTTGCGTGCTTCTTCAATGATCCAACGTGACAACGTGCTCTGAACCGCTGTTGGGTCAAAATTAGCAACAGGCGCTGCGCCATTCATTTGTAGAAAGCGCGATGCATTCCAAAGCTTCGTGACAAAGGAGCGATGCTCTTCCACTCGGCCACGTCCAAGCTTAATATCACGTCCAGGCCCTGCCCCTGCACAAATCGCCAGCCGCGTTGCGTCGGCACCAAATTCGGCAATGAGGTCAAGGGGGTCAATGCCGTTGCCGCGTGATTTGGACATTTTCTGTCCCTTTTCATCACGCACCAAACCATGGATTAATACTTTATGGAACGGAACTTCACCCATGAAATGGAGCCCCATCATCATCATCCGAGAGACCCAGAAAAAGATAATATCGAAACCCGTTACCAGCATACTGGTAGGGTAATAACGCTTTAAGGCTTCTGTATCATCTGGCCAACCTAGCGTAGAAAAAGGCCATAAAGCCGAGCTAAACCACGTATCAAGAACGTCTTCCTCTTGGGTTAAGGTGACATCTGGCCCAGCTTGCTTGCGCGCATCTTCTTCTGTTTCTGCCACATAGGTCTCATTGTCAGAACCATACCAAGCCGGGATGCGATGTCCCCACCAAAGCTGACGGCTAATGCACCAAGGTTGCAGATCACGCATCCACGAAAAGAAGGTATTTTCCCACTGACGAGGTTCAAAAACGATTTTGTCTTTTTCAACAGCTTCAATAGCGGGCCCTGCAAGTTTAGGCGCATCACAATACCATTGTAGCGTCAGACGCGGTTCAACAATAGCGCCCCCGCGGTCTGCTGTAGGGACTTGCAGCTTATGGGGTTCAATCTTTTCAAGCCATTCAAGACGTTCAAGCTCGGCTACAATCTTCTTGCGTGCTTCATCGCGATGCACACCAGCTAGTGACTGCACGAAAGAGGTGTCTGCCACCCCATCAATATTTTCTAAGGAATCAGCAATTTCATCCAGCCAAATATGAGCGCTCTCATCTAAGACTGTTGGAGCTGGCAGTTTATGCCGTTTCCCAACCTCAAAGTCGTTGAAATCATGGGCCGGTGTGATCTTAACCGCACCTGTTCCTTTTTCTGGATCAGAATGTTCATCCGCAACGATGGGAATTTTTCGTCCTGTCAGCGGGAGCACAACCTTCTGACCAATCATATCACGATAGCGGTCGTCCTCAGGGGATACGGCTACGGCAACATCACCAAGCATGGTTTCCGGACGTGTTGTCGCTACCGTAATGGTTCGTCCATCCTCTAAAGGATAGCGAATATACCACATCGACCCTTTGGTTTCTTTGTTTTCCACTTCAAGGTCTGAAATCGCTGAACGGAAAACAGGATCCCAATTGACTAAGCGACGATCTCGATAAATCAGACCTTCTTTGTGAAGTTGTACAAAAACTTTTCGTACCGCCTTAGAAAGCCCATCATCCATCGTAAAACGTTCACGCGACCAATCAGCTGACGCCCCTAATGTACGTAACTGACGAATGATCGTGCCACCATATTCTTTTTTCCACTCCCACACACGGTCAACAAATCCGGGACGTCCAAGTGCTGTTCGGCTAATACCTTCCTTATCAAGCGCACGCTCGACCACCATTTGTGTAGCAATACCAGCGTGATCTGTTCCAGGCTGCCATAAAACATTGGCACCTTGCTGGCGTTTCCATCGTATCAAAATATCTTGCAGCGTAAAATTCAACGCATGCCCAAGATGCAACGTGCCTGTTACATTGGGAGGAGGAAACATAATGGAAAATGCTTCCCCTTCTTTTTCGGGGTGCGCTTTAAAAACGCCACTTTCTTCCCATTGACGGTATAAGGTTTCCTCATACGCCGCTGGAAGGAAGGTTTTTTCCAATGAAGAGTTAGACAAAGAGGCAGTTTCGTGCTGTTCGGACATGGTTTTCCGGATCATGAAAAAATGTGACAGTGAACGTGCTTATATCACCGGAACGCCAATAAGCCGAGAGCAAACAGCGTAAATCTCTTAACGTCCGGGCTGATTAACAGCGTAATCGCTGATACCCCACAAACGATTTTTAACGGCATTATAATAGGCTTTCTCGTCATAAAGCGGAACAGGAAGCTTCAGATCAATAGCGGTTAAACGCCCAATGGCTGCAGCAATATTGTAAGAGCTGTTCACAAGGGTCGCAATATTTTGGATAAGCGCTTCCTGTGCAAGCAAAAGGGTCTGTTGCTGCTGGAGAACTTCCAGCGTACTTGCCGTCCCAACAAGGGCTTGGCGTTCGACACCGGCTAATGCTGCAATATCTGCAGATACAGCGACGCGACTGCTTTTTAAAGTCTCTTGGGCCGCCAACATATTTTGCCAATTTGCAGAGGCTTGTTGCAGAGCTTGCCTACGCTGCACATCGACTTCATGATGAGCGCCTTCGGCCGTTTGGCGTGCTTGGCGGATCCCCGCATATTCACCCCCTCCCTGGTATATGGGAACCTGCATAGCAAGTTGGGCTGTTTTACTATCTTGGTTAGTCGCACCATCCCCGTAGTTTCGCGTGTTTTGATAACCCAATGTTGCCGTTATTTTGGGCATAATAAGTGACATCTGCACAGAAATATTATTTTTCTGCTGGGCTTCCGTAAATAATGCTCCAACAACACTTGGATTATTATGAACTGCCATGGCTACAGCTTCGCGCTCATTATGGACAGGTAAGTTAAGTGGTTGTGGAGGAACAAGATCAGAAGCCGCAGGCACTCCGACAACCTGTAGATATGCAGCCTGAGCCTCCTTCAACGTCCCTTCTGACTGCTGCCGTTGTGCTGAAGCAGAAGCCAAAGCCCCTTGGGCCTGAGCAACATCAGTACGACTAATTTCACCCAACCGAAAACGTCGGTTAGCTGTTTCTACCTGCTGACGCAAAACGCGTTCATTGTTCATACTGGCTTGTAGAAGTTGTTCATCTTCCACAACATTGACATATGCATTAACCACGCCAAGAAGAACTTGCTGTTCAACAAAAATCAGATGTGCTCTCTCAGCACGAATTTGGTTTTTAGCGACACGGATGTTTGCAACCGTTCTCCCGCCTTGGTAAATCGGCTGAGTAATTGTAACGCCGCCACTATATCCTGAATTGTTATATGTTTGAGCTGTCGGAATTTTTGTAGAACGACCACCAATATTAACATCTTGTGTCGTGGCGGAATTTCCTTTCATGGCCGATAGGCCAAAGGTTCCTTGTATTGTTGGATGCCACCCAGCCACAGCTGCGGGCATCTGCTCATCCACCGCACGCAGCTGAGCCCGTTCCTCCCGTAACTGGGGATTAGTTAGATAAGCACTTGCCATCGCCTCGCGTAATGTATGAGGAAGAAAATTGGGAGAGCCTTTCCCATCATATTTTTGAGCATCAGCAGCTTGCCATGATAGAGATGAACACACTCCAATCCCAACCGTGGCTCGCATCATCCAGCCTGTCTTTAACGTGTAAAAATGATCTGTGCTCATTCCAGTGATTTGCCCAATGCTCTACGTCATGAGATGTTAGCGTGCTGAGAGATGATAACTTTTTTATGCGTGAAAGAAAATGTTTTCCCTAATAGCTCATGCCCTATTGACGTAAGGAAACTAAAAAAGTAAGAAACCCAAGCGTTCTCATCGAGGTCCGGTGGCAGAATGGCGATGTAGCGGACTGCAAATCCGCGTATGTGGGTTCGATTCCCGCCCGGACCTCCAGAGTGCACAAAAAATGGCAAAATTTAGCCGTTTTTGGTAGAATGTTTTACTATAAAACCAAATGTTTTACTTTTTAATTCTAGCTAACCCCTCCCGTGCTAGTCGTTCTTGATCTGCTGCGATGGTGTATCGTGCGACCTCCGATAGAGTCGCGTGTCCTGTGATTGCAGCGATTTGATGCGTTGAGCATCCTGCTTCAGCTAACCTGCGGGCTGCTGCTTTGCGCAAGCCGTGAGGACTTAATCCTTCTGGTAAGCCCGCTTTCCTTCTCCATTCTTTGAAGCGCTCATAAAATCCCTTTGGGCTAAATGGCTTGTCTTGCGCGGTTATGAGGAAGGCGGCTCCTGTTGAGGCATTTTCAAGTTCAGCGGCTAAACATGGATGAACGGGGATTAATAGTCTTTTCCCGGTTTTATGTTGCTGTAACGCGATAAGGTCATCTCTGCGGTTAGTTGAGCTCATACGTACCACGTCACCTGTTCTTTGCCCGGTATAAAGTAACAGAGCCAACGCTAAGCGTGGCTGTGAACCACTTGGCCATGCCTGCTCAAATTGTGCAATATGTGCTTCAGACCATGTTTCTTGCCCTTCTCCTTTTTCTTTGCGCCTTTTAACCTCACGGGCTGGATTACGTTCGCACCAACCATACTCAACAGCGTAATCAAACAGAATACGAAACTGTTTGAGCCAACTATTGGCAGCAGCTGGTCTGTCGCCCAGACGGTCAAGAAAACGACGAATATGAACTGGCCCAAAATCAGAAACAAGATACTGGGCATAATCTTGCTCTTGCATACGTAATAGAATGCGACCGTATGTCTTACGTGTTTCCTCAGCTAATTCAAGGTATCGCGATGTTGATTGCCATTTTTCAATAAGCCATGCTAGCGTTTTAGGAGAGTTCACGAAAGGACGTTCTACTTTTTCCCCCATTGCCTTTGCATAGGCCTGAAAGAAGCCATCATCTAAAATGTCTGGCAGCCGGATATGTTGAGATGCACCGGGGCGGCGTAAATAATACCGATACCGCCCAGAGCGATCCTTAATCCGTCTTACGTAACGCATCCGAACCGACTTCATAGAAGGTTATCCAATGGGTTTGTGGGCTTGCCGGTATCATGGGAGGACCTCCCCGCTAGAGCGTTGAGATAGTCTTGCAAGCTCGTTGTGAGATAGGCTTTTCTAGCCCCGATTTTGATAGCCGCAACGTGTGGGGCAATGTGCTTCTTGAACGATGACGTATCTAGATTCCCACAAAAGAAAGCCGCCTGATTTTCATCCATAGCGGCCGGAGGAAACGGGTAGCTGTTCTTAGCCATTCTCTCCCTCCTGATCTGCGTATTCCTCCAAAGCTGAGACAAGAACGAGCACGTCGCCGACTACTGGTTCGCCCCAAAGCTCTTCTGCCCGAGTGTCTAACGACGGCTGGTGCCAGCCGTTGACGTAGTAATACATACGTCCATCAGCAGGCTTTCGAGCCTTCACATGTCCATAGCGATGTGGTTCCGAGGCTGTTGGGAACTTAGCAGGGTAGCGGACACCATATCGAAACTCCGGCATAGCTAATGCCTCACGGAACGGAACCCATTCGCGACGTTGGTTCCAGCGTTGTGCAGCCCACGCACGATCTGGCAACGGCTCATCTGGGCCGGTTGCATGACACGTCGTGCAATAGAAGTAATGTCCATCACACCCAAGTTCACGGCTCCCACAGAACGGGCACGGCCTTAACTTGTCACTCATTCCGATCCCTCCTGCCTCTCACGCCAGACCACATGCCTACAGCTCAAACAGTAAACGGCGGCCACAACAATCCTATCTCCAGCATCACGAAGCCACTCAAGCGTATTGTCTTTATTCAGTTCGTCCCCGCAGAACTGGCACGATTTTAGCGTGTTAGTCATGGCCGTTCCTTTGTCCACACCGGGGGAGCCAGCAATTAAGAAGCTCGCCTGTGTCTCGTGATGTGTGGTCGTAAAATCCCCAGATGTCATGGTAAAAACTCACCATATCAAAGGACAGGAGGCGCTCTAGGCGAAAGGGGCTGCTTTCATTTGCTTGGGCGGCTGCGATAGACACCCGAACTTGTCTATATTCTTCTTCGCTGCGATTGAGCGGATCGCGTTCATCAGCATCAAATTCTCTGAGACGCTGTATAATTTTTTCGATGATCGCTTTATCGGATTCTGTGTTGTCAAAAGATACTTCAAACATAAGACATCTTTCTACTGGTGCATTAATGCATATTTTGGGATGAGGTGACACAGATTGTGTCACTTCTAAAAAAGCGCAGAAAACTGCTCTTGATTGTGGTATCCACTTCCCATCACAACCCCCTCTTAATTTTACGCAACAAGCGAGCGACGAGGCCGCATAAGAGCACCGGCCACATGAACGAAGCGACAACGCGGGTTTCTGTTGGCACGTAGCTGCGCTCTGGCTGTGTTAGCTCGAACACGGCCCATAGTGTCGCGCCGATGAGGCCGTAGAGTGCTGCGGCTAGGCAGAAGATGAGGAAGAGGCTCATGCTGGCATCTCCTCATCTATTGCCTCAAAACGAGCCAAAGCCTCGGAAACGGCACTCTCAACTTGCTCGGACAGCTTCGGGCGGTTGGACTTCAACCATTCACGCCGCTTCTTGAACACCTCCTCACTGGTGAGGTTCTGAAGGGCTTCTACCGTGACAGCATCTTGAACCGCTTCGACCATTCCACGGGTTATCATCAGGTTCTTATCTTCTGGAGGCCTGTCAGTTCCTGTCTCAGCCCAATTTTTCAAGCGACTTCCCTGCTCTGCGATAATGCGCTTCCCTTCCGGGAATATGGCCTGTAACTCATGATTGAGTTTGCGAGGCAGGTCATAACGGGGCTGTCCGGGAGTTTCCGGGTGCATGGTCATCGAGCCAGACAGCTCAAACATGAAAGATTTTTCGCAAATCGGTTGAAATCCCATTTGCTTGATCTCATTACGTTCCCGGCCTGTCTGAGGGTTCATCACCTTCTCGAACTTGATCTTTTCTTGTGCCCGTAGGCAGAAAATCAAGTGGGTTCTGGTCTGGATCAGCCGTGCCATCATGCGCTTGTGCTGCTGCTTGGGCTTTTTCCAGCTTGGGGCCGTCATAGCTTCGACTTTCCACTGTTGGATATTGCCATTGCGGTCAGTCGCCGCAGCTAGAGCAGCTTCCTCAGCCATATCAGAGCAGCCGCCCTCACCATCCCACTCATGGCTCATGCTGTCGATCACGATCACTGTTGCACCAGCCTCCTCAGCCGCACGAATGGCCGCAATGTAGCGCATCGGCTCGAAAGGAGGCTGAAAGTCCAGATGAAGAAAGTCGAATGTCCCCTTAGCAGGGGCTGCTTTCTCTCCGGGGCGGGGCGCATAATGGAGGGCACGCCCTGCTTCTGTATCAATTACAGCAATCTTGCCATTCTTGCCCTTAATGCCTTCTGCCAATGTCAAAGCTGAGAATGTCTTTCCTGAACCAGAAGCTCCGGCGATGCCAAATAAAAGACCAATTTTCTCTCTTACGGCGGGTTTAATGGTAAAGCTCATGCTACAGCTCCAAATTCTGCTAAAATATCGTCTCTAAGCTCTTGATCTTCTTGCTCACGCAGCAGCCAAGCCGGGGCTTCCACATGCGCCATATGCGCGTAACCGGGCCATCTATTCGTTTTCATGCACTCGCTCCACAGATGAATAGCGCGTGTGACGTTTTCATCAGCAACATGCATCAAGCTTTGCGCAGGCGTAAAAACAGACACGGCATAGGGCGCATACATTTCCACGACGACGAACCGCATAGGTTGAGGCGTCACACCTCGGAGTGCTTTCAAGCCGCGAGCATAAAATCGGTCTTGTGTGCGATAGTCACTGACCAGCGAGCTGCTCCATTCATGAGGACTTGCGCTTTTTGTCGTGCCTTTGAGGTCAAACAATGGGGCTCTTGGATTATCTGGCAGAAAATCCACCATGCCACGACACCAAACATCGCTGCTCTTCCACGCAATCGTCGCTTCCGCTTGTCCATGGCCGAATAATTCAGAACAGTCTTCGCGTTGTTGAAGTTGATCTCTAGCGGCTTCAGCACAGGCAAAAATTTCGTCAAAGTTCTTCTCTAAAAGGACAATCTTTCCTTCTGCATAGGCACAATCGCGGGCCTCTTTAGCTTCTTTTGTCCGGCAGTTATCGAATGGAAGAACGGCAATATCCGCTCCTTTCTCTAAGATCAGACGATGTAAGGCAGAACCTTTTTCCATAGCTAAACTTGGTGCGCCTGATGCACGATGAGGGTTTAAGCGTGGATGCTGGAAATGGGCATGAAGAGGGCTCTGCTTTAAAAGCACCTTTGCAATCGAATTAGACAGGCTTGGCTCTGGGCATGGATCAGCATGATACTGCTCATTACTGAGATCATAGATGCCTGGTTGTGTAATCAGAGACTTCATACCCGCGCCTCCTGCATGGGCAATTCGCCACCGAGCATGACAATCTCATTCTCAATATTCGGCACGAGCCTCATGGTTCGGTCTGCTTCCGCGACTTGGCCACGGCCTCGGTAGCGTCCGGCTTCTTCGTAAGCGCGGGTCCAGAGGCCGTATTGCTGGTCAAGTTCTCTGTCGCGCACATTAGACACAGCTTTCCTGTTTGCGTGTTTCAGCATCTCAAAAATCCTCGGTTTTACTTGGGGTGGTTAGTAGGTTGAATCTTCTATAAGGCGCTCTTGAAGAAAGAGGTCGGCAAGTTTCACGCTCAGTTCTTCTTTTTTCTTTCTAAGTTCACTCGCACAAAGACCGCTTTTCTCGCTTCTATTTATATTCATGTCCACAAGAGAGATTTCATTAAGGATACAATCACTCTCCTTGAGCGTTGTGACCGTTATGGTGCGAACGACTGTTTCGATAATGAAGCTCTTATGGCACGATGTGCAGTCCCATTTCGCTCCCTCATCTGCCTCATTTAGCTCACCATCACCCTCGTTCTCATAGGAGCAATGAGGGCAGACAATCTTTCCTTCATGCTCTTGCCTGTAGCTCATCACCCCAGCACCCTCTCGTCTTGATTGAGCTTGCGTGCGACATCTTGGCCTTGGCGTAAACGGTCAAGTGGATCGGGCATGTAGGGCATGTAATGCTGAACAACGGTCTCAACGCCGTATTCTAGTTCGTTAAACGCTTCTTGTTCAGCGCCACGACTTGCAGCAGCCATACGCCCTGCCCACTGAGAGAGACGTTGAGCAAAAGAAAGGATCGTCTCGTCTCTAAGAGTACGTGGTTCAGCACTCTCAATCTGTTCAAAGACGCCCTGCTGTGGCTGCGCTACTGCGTGCAGATGGATCATTGCGCGGCCTCCTCTTTGGAGGGAAGCCTATCAGCGCAAACAGTGCCGACCCTGTAAACAGAATCCACGCCATAATGTTCGTCTAAATACCGACGTGCTTTTAGCGTCTTCTCTCCTTGGGCAATAGCTTTCTCCAAGCATTCAACAGCACCCGGCTGTACGCTAGTGTGATCCAGATTATTGAGACATTTTTGTAAAGTGGCGTTCTGCTCTTCAATCTCTGATGCTGTGTTTCTTCCAAGCACAGACTGATTGCCATTGAGAGCCCAGTCCTTCAAAAATTCCGGGGGGTTCCAGTCTAAAGTTTGTGCCATCTTACCCTCCTCCTACGGCCCAACGTGGGACGTTTCGTTCGGTATGAGGGTATAATGGGACACATCCCACAATATCGCAAGCAAAAAATTGGGATTTATCACATTTTGTGAGATTTATCCCCTTACCTATCTTCTTAAAATGCTATAAATCAATAACTTATGGTCGCTTTAAGTATACATGCCTTGCTTCCTCAAACATAGAAAGGAAGCATTTGATGTGCGAAAATAACAGTAAGAAATCAGACAGCTCTACGATCAGCAATGGCTTCAAAAAGACCGATCAAATGCTCTCTCTGATTAGGAACGAGGGAGCGCCAGAGGTCAACGATAGCAATCTCCTCTTCCGTATACAAAGACTGACTAGGAGATTTAAAGCTATCAACAGAGCTTCTCACTTGCGAAGCATTGACGGTGGAAAGACCGACTAGCTCTTCTATTGAGCACCCTAAGACTTGAGCTAAACGCCCGATGCTAAACACATCTGGGCGTTTAGATTTACCTTTAAGGATGTCTCGAACATAGGTCTCCTTTAGATCAGCTTCTAAGGCTAATCTTTTTTGTCCTATGCCCTTTTCTTCCATGCGGCGGGTAATTTCGCGGATCAGATGTTCATTAGTCATAGTGGGAAATATCCCACTAAAATAAAAGCAAAACAATTGAGACAGATCCCAAATTTATCTTGAATGGTGGGATAAATCCCATTACTGTCAATCTATGACTTACAAATCGAAACTCTTATCCCGCATCGAGCAGTTTGTCATTGAGGCGGGAATATCAGAAAGCACGTTCGGTTTTAGAGCGGTGAATGATGGGAAATTCGTGAAGCGTCTTCGACGAGGCGGCAGAATGTACCGCGACACGGAAGAAAGGGTGCTGGAATACATCACTCATAATTCCCGCTCTAATCACCCCACCCCCACACAACACCAGAAGGAGACACGGGTATGAGTAGCAATGAAGCAAGGCAGCTCCCATCCTTTATCCGATCAAAGGAGAGCTTAAAGCTGGCCGTTGAGTTTTTAGGAAAGAGCCCCGGAGAACAGGCGGCAGAACGCGCTGTGAAGGCTGCCGCCTTATTCGATGCTTATTTATCGGGGCGTATATGCTTTTCCGTTCACGACCGCAGTAGCCTCCTTCACGGCTTCTCGAACCTGATCCGCGCTCGCATTGAAGTTCGTAGCGTCTCTGGGGTCAATAACGACCCTACTGTCCCCGCCACTTCCAGTAAATTTAGTCAAAGCCAAGGCTCTAGCGACAGTCCAGATCAGGTCTTCTCTGGTCATACCGGACATTCATCTTCCCCTAGTTCAGCTTCAAAAGATGCCCGCACGGACTCGACCTCCGAAGCAGGCAACGAAACCGTAGCACAAGACACCCAAGCGAAGCGTCCCCACGACGATACGCTCTCTGAGCAGGAGCGTTGCGATCGGATTAATCTTGCTGTTCAAACGGACATTCGTAAATACCGTGAGAAAAGGCTTACCAGCCCAACCGATGAGGAATTGCAGAAATGGGGATGCCCTAAGCTGCTTGATCCGCGTGCTCGGATGTTTATTTGTCAGCTACCCGATGAAGACCTTCGGACGATCAGACGCCATGCAATGCCGGGATGGCTTGCTGGTCTTCTCTCTCAGATTGCCGATGAAGAGATTGAACGCCGCACCGGTGAAGATGAGGCATCGTCATGAGCCGCACTATCCCCACACAATGGACGACCATTGCCTACTTTAGTGACTGCGATGGGCGGTTTGTTCCCGCTCCCGGCGCTGTCTGCACAGAAAGCCAAGCGGCCCTCTCCGATGACGTGCGTACCCGCACTATTCGCGTGCGCGGTCGTGAGGAACTGCAAGTGCGGAGGGTTCGGTAATGGCAGGCTCCGTTAACAAGGTCATCCTCGTCGGTCGATTGGGCCGTGATCCAGAGGTGCGTAACACGCAGTCAGGGGCAAAGATCGTTCAGCTCTCTATCGCTACCAGCGAGAGCTGGACGGATAAGCACACCGGCGAACGTCGCGAACGCACCGAATGGCATAAGGTCGTGATCTGGAACGAGCACACCGCTGGTGTGGCCGAACGCTTCTTACGCAAAGGAAGCAATGTTTATCTCGAAGGCGAGCTTCAGACACGCAAATGGACAGATAAGCAAGGTGTGGAGCGTTACACGACAGAGGTCGTGATTAGCCGCTTCCGTGGTGATTTTGAGATGCTCGACAGCAAGTCTGACCACGCGTCTTCCCAGCAGAAACAGCCCGCTCAAAGCCAGTCCTACGGTTCTCAGCGCTCCATGTCTGACGTGGATGCAAGCCAAGACCCACTCGACGACGAAATACCATTTTAGAGGCACATTATGACAGATACACACACAACAGGCGGCATTGCCGCTGATCGTCTGCGCTCCATCATT
The DNA here is from genome assembly GCF_000378165.1 of Saccharibacter floricola DSM 15669. Taxonomy (GTDB): domain Bacteria; phylum Pseudomonadota; class Alphaproteobacteria; order Acetobacterales; family Acetobacteraceae; genus Saccharibacter; species Saccharibacter floricola. The sequence continues at coordinate 30,676 of NZ_KB899334.1, read as the reverse complement.
GAACGCGTCGAACGCCTTGAAGAAGAGCGTAAAGCTCTGGGGTCGGACATTCGCGACCTCTTCACAGAAGCCAAGTCAGCAGGCTTTGATGTGAAGGTTGTTAAAGAGCTGCTCAGGCTCCGCAAGCGAGAGCCTGCTGAGGTGGAAGAGCAAGAGACGCTGCTCGACATCTACCTTAAAGCGTTGGGGATGTAAGGGTGTTTTTTTGGGAACCCATGATGTGCCTAGTCGTGAACTATGTCCGGCTTCGCCATCGTAACCGCCGCTTGCAAGATAAAGTGACAGCCTTGCTCGCTAATCAAAGCCTGCAAGAAAGTACAACGCGACTTCTCGCTACTGAGAATGGCCAGCTTCGCAAGAAAATTGGGCGCCTAGAAAAGCGCTGTCGTAACCGTCGGGGAATGTTCATCGCTCAAGGCGCGACAGCACGGGAGAACAGTTTAGCGACCTCTCCCGTGCCCTCCACACACCAGTGAAGAAAGGTAGAATAGCATGGTACATATTCAACAGGAACCAGAGGCTGATCTTGCGTGGGCGGAAGAAAACCCGCGCTGGAAGAAAACGATCTAATGACCCGTCGTTATCTTGCCATTGATCCGGGGGCTGGCGGTGCGCTGGCCCTCTTCTCTGCGAGCGGGGACTTGGTGCGTGTGGTGGATATGCCCACGATCACGGTCAAAGAAGCGGGTAAAAATCGACGGCATATTAACACGTCGCACCTTGCACGCCTCATTGAGGATGATTCCCCCTGCCACATCTTCATTGAAAAGGTCGGGGCTCGCCCGGGTGAAGGAACGGTATCGTCCTTTTCATTTGGTCGGGCTTTCGGGGTGCTTGAAGGGATTGCAGCCTCTCGCGCTATTCCAACGTCGTTTATCCTTCCCCGCCTATGGAAGCGCGGCACTCAAACCCCAGCAGATAAGAACGGGGCACGTCAACGAGCCTGTCAGCTCTTCCCTTCCCATGCCGCCTCTTTTGCTCGCGTGAAAGATGACGGACGAGCTGAGGCGGCCTTACTGGGCTTCTACGGCCTTCACACCCACCAAGTCGTGCCATGTCATGAGGTGTCCTTATGAGCATCCAAGCCATTAACTGGGCGCTCGAACAGCCGGGCAGCCCCACTCAAAAGCACGTCCTGCTCGTGCTCGCTAATTACGCCAATGAGAGCGGTGAGAGCTTCCCGTCGACAGACACGCTCTGTGCCGCAACAGGGCTCTCTAATCGTTGCGTTAGGCAGGCGCGTTATGACCTCATTGAGGCAGGACTGATAGAAAAATCGACGACGTATACGAGAAACGGCGTTCGTTTGGTTATGGCAGGAGATGCCGTCAATGTGGCAGCTCTTTCCTCCAAAGTGGCACCTGATGCCAGAAAAGAGGCAGCTCCTGCCACATCCGAAAAAGTGGCACCTGCTGCCTCCTATGTGGCAGCTCCTGCCTCCAAAGTGGCAGCAGATGCCGCTCCACATAACCACCATTTAACCACCAATAACCATCATACCCCCTATAGTCCCCCCAAGGCCTCAAAGCCACGTCCAAAACCGAAGCAGGAATTTGCTTTACCCGATTGGGTGCCTGTCGAGGCGTGGAACGGCTGGCTGGAGATGCGGCGGTCGATGAAGAAACCCGCCACGGTTCGAGCGATGGAGATCGCCGTCAAGCGGCTGGCCGCGTTCAAAGCTCAAGGCCACGATCCAAGCGACATCTTGGAAACCTCAACGCTCAACAACTGGCAGGGGCTCTTTGCGCCCAAAAGTCAGCGCCCTCATGGCCAGCAGGCTGCGCCCCGAATGAGCGAAAGCGAACGCAACCGCAACATCATTTTTGAGGAGATGCGCGCTCAATACCGCAGCCAAGACCACGCCAACAGCGAGAGGATTATCTTCCAATGAGCACTGCCAGCCTCACCCACATCACCCTCCCACGGCGCACTATCAGCGCCGCCCTCAGCGAAGCCCTGCATTCCCGACGCTGGGAGCGTTTTGCCGACTTGACCATTCGCGGCAAACGCACCGCTAAAACGCCAGCGCTGCACGAGGAAGCCGTGCGCCTTCTAGCGGTTTTGGATGCTGAAGCGTTAACAGCGCCGCCTCTTGAGGTGCGTCAAAAGCTGATCGCGCAATTCGACCAAACACTTGGGGCTCTGGTGGCCAACCCACGCGATCCAGAGAAACGAGAAGCATGGCGGCTTGCTGTGGAAGCTATCACCGAGGACGTTCCCGCTGGGGCGTGGACGGCTGAATTCCGCCGAGACGCGCTACGGTCGTTCAAGTTCATGCCAACCCCAGCAGAATTCTACGAGCTGCTCGACAAACACGTTCAAGCGCTGCGCAACAAACGCGCCACCCTTTGGCTATTCGTCAATGAGCCTATTCGTGAGCCCGAAAAGCCCCGCACCCCACCAACCGAAGAACAGAAGCGCCATGTGAACGCGATAGTCGCAAACCTCTTCCCCACCCAACGAGAGAAACGCCATGCGTGACGATATGGTCCACGGCCAGCACCCAGACCATGCCGTGAGAGGCACGAGGATAAGCGAGGAGTGTGATGAAATGTTCCTCACGTCAGATCATACTGACAAAGAAGAAAAAGGCATGAGCGACGCTCTGCATCGGTGCTTTGGGGGAGATGTGTGATGCGTTCTGAGTTCGCAAAGATGGTGCGCGACATCCGCATCGCCCACGATGATCGGCTGCTGGATGCAGCTCGTAAGCTGGATACAAAGGCCGCCGTGATCTCCCGTATGGAGCGTGGAGGGCATGAAGTCTCTGATAAGATAGTTGAAAGATTCATTGACGCTTATGGCCTCAACGAAAATGCAGACAGCATCAGAAAAGCTGCGTCTACGCATAACAACGAGGTGAGAAAGAACTATCCTACGCTCCAAGAGCTGATGCTTCTGACGCCGGGAGCCATGCAACAATATTTGGCTTCTGAAGGATGGGAACGGCTGGCGCCTTACGGTGATTATTCCGCTCTCTATGGGCACTTTCACTATGGAGAACTCATTGTGCCGACTGACGGCACTGTTCCCGGCTATCCGCGCGACATGGCCGAAAAGGTCAGGCTTCTGTCTTACCGGAAAGACCGCACCCCTCGACAGATTTACCAAGACATCCTCCAATCTGCTCCTGAGTCTACGTCCTCCAAGAAAACCTCTTATAGCCGCGTGGCTCATGATTGGTATGTAGAGCCAGAACATGCCACGGATCGGCTCCTTGCTGTGGAAAAGCCCTTCTCTGGAACGATCTTAGATCCCTGTTGCGGGCAAGGGAACATCCTTCGGGCCTGCGAGCGCGCCGGGATTAAAGCCGTCGGAAGCGACGTTGTTGACCGTGGCATCGGGGCGCGTGTTGAGGATTTCAGCGCGGCCATTCCCGATCTCAAGCCAACCTCGATCATCTCTAACCCGCCCTTTAATCAGGCGGAAGAGTTCGTAAAAACAGCCCTAGATCATGCGCAAGACCGCGTGTGCCTTTTCCTCCGCGCTGCCTTCCTTGAAGGAATCAAGCGGTCGGAATGGCTCAAGCAAACACCCCCTGCCCGTGTATGGCATTTCCCTGATCGGATTAGTTGCGTCCCAGGGCATTTGCTCGGTCAAAAACAAAAACATAGCGGCACCACAGCCTATGCGTGGGTGGTGTGGGAACGCGGCCATTGCGGCTCATACGCTGGCTCCTGGCTCCCTGAAAAGAAAAAAGAACGGAGTGCCTCATGAGCAAAGCCGCCGCCTATGCCCTCTCCGATGGGCCAACCACAGAACGCACACTCAAGCCAGACTACGAAGCGGTCGGCATGGGAAAGCGCAAACGCCGCGTGAAAGCCCGCACCGTGCAAACACTGCACGAAAGCGGCGACATCAGCGGGGAGGCCGTCACCGCCGCGAACCGTTGGTTGGAGGATTATATCTTCTTCAAAGGGGGCTATGCCGATTATCTCAAAGAGCCGCTCGACCGGGACTATATCCCCGGCAACGTCCACACCTTCGCTGTTGCGCGCGGTAAAGCGGCCGCTCGGATTGCTGAGGTGCGTGAAGCGCTTGGATCGTGCTCGCACCACAGGTTAGAAATGTTGCTGGTCGAGGGCATGAGCTTCTCGGCCATTGGGAAGCAGTTGTGGCCTCATAAGAGCCAGTCAGACGCCTCTAAATGCGCTCGCTCTCAATGTGTTTTGCTCCTAGAACAGCTCGCTAATTTCTATGTTGAAAAGCACAAAAAAGAAGCCCGTGAAAAAAGGACTTGTACGTATAGCATAAACGTGAGATGATATTGGCATAGTCGGAAGTCGTGCATCTAATCGGGTGTGCGGCTTTTGGCGTTTATAGGCTGGATGCAACCTAGAGGAGAAGATATGACCGATAAACAGGATAATGACTTCCTCCTCTGGGTGTCCGAACAACAGCGGCAAATGGCTGAGACTATCGCTAAAGAACAAATGGGTGTCTATGAGCGTATTCGTTCACGCCTCGCCATGTTCTTACCCGTTCTCACGACAACAACTCTTGCCGCGACTGGCGGGGCAATGGCTGGAAAGTTTTATTCTCCTGCCTGCGCTATATTAGCGGCTGGTTATTCCATAACGTCTCTCTGTTGCTGGCGTGGGCTTTATACGAACTACGCTCTGCAAAGCACGTTGATAAGCCCTGATTACATTAGAGAGATCGCCAATTACGTTACGAAATTCCCCAATCCCCAAGCTGAAACCAACGTCCTTATTGCTTCCTATATTGACAATAAGGTTGTCGAGAATGGGAAAGCCATTTGGTCTGATAGACGCTGGCTTCAGCGTGTTTTTTGGGGGACCCTCCTAACGCCAGCTCTATCCTTTATCGGAGGACTGATGTGGCTGGGGTGGCGCAAACTCTGCTGAATCCCCGATAAACCCACCGCGTCTAGCTGTATTAGGTTGCTGAGCTATCGTGTTGAAGTGCGTCATGTTGCTACTTGTTGACGACTGGGACGGCGGTGTAGAATTCGTTTTATCGTCTGCCATAAAGACTCCTTTCTGTTGTTACCTTACTTTACGGTAGATGATTTATCGCCGTGTATCTACTGCGGCTTAGGGAGGTTTAACCTCCCTTTTTTGTCTCTCTTTACACAAGAAAACACCATGCCCTACCCCACGTCCCAACCTGGCCGCAGGCTGAGGCGCGGGAGAGTTGTGTCTACACGCGGCGGCCTCTGTGTTGTGCTCAAGCGTGAGCGCGAACGCGTAGCACTCGTGCCGATCCGACGCGGGCCTGCCAACACTCACCGAGCTGATGTCCACCCGTCTTGGATGGATGCTTGCACGCTCGGTCTGTCCGCTCGTGATGTGATCCGGTGCCGCCCATTCATGCTGCCTCACCATGTCGTCTATCCTCTTCCCTCAACCGTTCCCTCCACCCTCATGACCCGCGTTTGGGCCGCTGCCTGTAAGGAAGTGCGGACACAGGCGCGGGAAGATGCCTATCCCCAACGGAGAACATTATGAGCCAGCAGACGTTACACAACGCCCTCTCTGACGATGTTCTGCGTGCCATGCTGAACGAGATCGCAGATGGTTACACGCTTAACACCGTCTGTTCTGGACGCGAGGGGCGCCCAACAATCGGGGACTTTCTGCGCCTTATAAACGAAGATAAAGAAAAGAAACTTCTCTTTGTTGATGCCTTGAACATCTCGTGCTGGGTTTTGTCGGATGAAATCCGCGCCCTTGAGGCAGAGACAACACCTGAAAATGCTGCTGCTCACAGAGTTCGGTTCGAGATGCTGCGTTTTGAAATCATGCACCGCGAGAGCGCATCTCTCACCACCTATCGTAGAGGGGGAGACTAATGAGAGAACGTAAAGGCAAAACCTCAAGAAAACCTCGCGTGTCGTTCTCTCAGACTTTGTTTGATGAGATGATGGTTGAGATAATGCTTGGTAAAAAGGTGCGGGAAATTTGTTCAGGCGTTAAGCGGCCTAGCAAAGATACGTTCTTTCGTTGGATCGGGAAAGACACAGCGCTTTCTGACCAGTACGCACGCGCACGCGAACACGCAACGGACGGGTTTGAGGATGACATTCTCGACCTCATTGAACGCACCAACCCAGAAAACGCTACCGCCAACAAAACCAAGTTTGAGATGCTCCGCTGGATGATGGCCCGACGTGCCCCCAAGCGCTACGGCGACAAACAGCAGCTTGAACATAGCGGCCCGGATGGTGGCCCGATTACTGAAATACGTCACACCATAGTTGATCCAAAAGATGGCAGAAACAGCACCCCTTGATATTCAGACACCACGTGTTTTTGCGCCGCTGCTCCAGCCTGCGCGTTATAAGGGCGTGTGGGGTGGTCGTGGCTCTGGGAAGTCTCACTTCTTTGCTGAAAACCTCGTAGCGCAAGCGGTGATGCGCCCCGGCCTACGGGCGGTGTGTATTCGTGAAATCCAGAAATCGCTGGCCATGTCGGTTAAGCAACTTGTGACCGACAAAATCATGAGGCTCGGCTTGGCGGATAAATTCGAGTTGCTCGATAAGGAAATTCGCACACCGGGCGGCGGGGTGATCATCTTCCAAGGGATGCAGAACCACACGGCGGACTCTATCAAGTCGTTAGAAGGGTTTGATGTCGCATGGGTGGAAGAAGCGCAGTCCCTCTCGGCTCATTCGCTCAAACTCCTTCGTCCAACCATCCGCAAGCCCGGCTCTGAAATCTGGTTTAGCTGGAACCCATCGCACGCTGAAGACCCAGTAGATGCGTTCCTTCGCACAACAGAAGCCGAGGCTGATCCTGAGATCGTCGTGGTTTGTGCGAACTGGTCTGACAATCCGTGGTTTCCTGACGTGCTCAATGATGAGCGTGAACGCGACCAGAGGGCGCGGCCTGACGAATACGACCATATCTGGGAAGGTGGCTATCAGCAGGTCACTGAAGCGCTGATCTTCCGCCATCGTGTCGAGTATGGCTGTGACTTTGAAGCGCCCGAAGACGCCCGCCTCTATTACGGTGTGGATTGGGGCTTTGCCAAAGACCCAACGGCTATCGTGCGGTGCTTTATCACTGACGACGTGCTCCATATCGACTATGCAGAAGGCGGCGTTGGGATTGAGATGGACGCTCTGCCTGCTCTATTCGACAAGGTTCCGGGATCACGCTCATGGCCTATCCTTGCCGATTGTGCACGCCCTGAGACGATCTCTTTCATGGCCAACAAGTATAGCTATCGCATCGCAGCCGCGAAGAAATGGAAGGGAAGCGTCGAAGACGGTATTGAGCGCCTCAAGGGCTTTCGCGGCATTCGTGTGCATAAGCGAGCCGAGAAGGTTGCTCGGGAATTCCGCACCTATTCTTACAAGATCGACCGCCAGACAGAAGCCATCTTACCCAAGATTGAGGACGCTAACAATCACTGGATCGACGCCACCCGCTACGCCCTCGATGGCCTTATTCAGAACCGCCGCAAGATGCCGGACTTCTCCGCTTTTGCAGGCCAGCAGGTCGTGCGACGGTCTTTTGTTTAGCCTAGAGAAATATGCCAGAAATCAAAAATTACATTCTTCAGGAAGAAATTTAGACGGTATGCCATCAATCCCGAAAGGAGAATCGGAAGAAATATCATCCCATAACTTATAATTAAATCTGACATCTAATTTCGCATAAGTAAGAACAAGGTATATGTTCCATCTGTTTTCCTTGCCAAATTCCCCCTCAAGATGAGAGAAAGTCATTTTTTTATCACTCTGCCCAAAAAAATTATCATCTATGTATTTTATAATGCGAGAAGCAAAACAAGTTGAAACTTCATAAACATCTTCATACAGACTTACACCATCATCTCCTTCATGAAATATAGGAGAAATTCTATGATAATAAGAGAATGCTAACGCTTCAGAAAAATGATCAGGATTTTGAATAAATCCATTTAAAAATGTTTGCCTCTTAATCTCGTATAATTCTTTCGCAAACAAAGAATCCACAACTACCCTCCAAAGAGAGGGAGTTTAGCTTCCTTCCTTTGATTCTCACAAGACAAAATATAATGTCCCTCTTCCGCAAAAAAGCCACGCCGCCGCCCCAACGGCGCGAACCCGTCGTGCATCCAACGTCTGACGAGAAGCCGCGCTCGTGGTTGTCGTCTCTGTTTGGGCAGTACACGGCTGAGACTGAGCGTTTAGACGCCCGACAAAGCGCGTTTGCAGACCGTTTTAAGCCCTACGACCCTCCTCCAGGCGTGCGAGGACAGGATCATGATCGCCTTGCCTGTGACAGCGCGTCCAATGCAGCGATGGCAAACGTGCAGGCATGGGCTGCGTCGAACAGTGCGGCTGGCGCTGGCTGGCTCGAAGATGGCTTGTTCTTTATGGGCTATCCCTATCTCGCAGAGATGGCACAACGGCCCGAGTTCCGCAAACCATGCGACGTGCTCGCTCGTGAAACGACACGGGAATGGATACGCCTTAAATCAACCAAGAACATTAACATCACCGATTACGATACGGACGACGACGCCAACGCGGCGCGTGAACAGCAATCACGCGAGACGGCTGAGAAAATCAGCGCGATTGAAGCCGAGTTTAAGCGTCTTGATGTCCGCGCTCTGCTCTATCGTATGGTGCTGGACTCTCTGCTTAACGGTGTCGGCTATGTGTGGATTGATATAGCAGGCCTCGCAACAGATGCGACTGGCCAAAATATCCCCCTCAAACTGACCCAACATGGCGTCAAAAAAGGCAGCCTCAACGGGTTCAAGCGCATTGACCCCATCTGGACATCAACCAACGCCTTCAATGCCGATACGCCCTTTCGTGATGGCTTCTATGATCCTGAGAATTACTGGGTTCAGGGCTGTCTGACCCATAAAGACCGCCTGCTAAAGATGGTGCCTTACGAGGTGCCCGACATCTTCAAGCCTGCCTTTAACTTTGGTGGCCTGTCACTCACCCAGCAGCTCCGCCCTTACGTTCATAACTTCTTACGAACGCGTAATAGCGTCAGTGACATCACGGCCAACTTTTCCAAGCTTGTGCTCAAGACAGACATGACCGCAGCCCTGCAAGGCGGCGTGATGGATCACAATGGCACCAGCACGATTATGGGCCGCGCGTCTTTCATGCAGCAAGTGTCTGAAGGGCAAAGCACGATTGTGGCGGATAAGGAGAACGAAGATGTCTCTATCGTCGCCACCCCTCTCGGCGGTCTGTCTGACCTACAAGCGCAGGCGATGGAGGCAATGGCGTCTATTCCCGGCATTCCGCTTGTAAAGCTGTTCGGCATCACGCCAAACGGCCTGAACGCGTCATCGGAAGGGGAAATCCGCGTCTTCTATGACGAGATCGCGGCCTTCCAAGAGAACAACCTGCGACCGATCCTTGAGAAAATCCTACGCCTCGTGCAGCTCAACCTGTGGGGCGAGCTTGATGAGAGCCTCGACTTTGACTTCGTCAATCTCTGGCAGCTCGACGATGAAAAAGCCGCGTCGGTAGAGAAAGCCAAAGCTGAAGCGGATAAGATCAACATCGAAGCGGGCAAGATCACGCCTGACGAGGCGCGTATGCGCGAAGAGCAAGACCAGAACAGCCTGTATCGTGGCGTGAACCTCTCAGGTGAAGCCCCCGGTATTCCTGAGACGGAACCGCCCAACCTTGGCGGCTCTGAAGGCGGCGATGGAGATATGTAATGGCCCGTCTTATCGCCCCCGGTCGTGCCAAGCGCTTGGGCAAGGGCCGCGTCAATGCCGGGCTTGAGGTCACCTATCGCAAGCACCTCACCGTTCTGATCCAGCGGATGCACCGCGATACACTCCAAACCGTGCGTTCCCATTATCGCCGCGCTGAGCCTGACATTGCCCTCGATGCCAACCCGCTGACAGCTCTGCGAAAGGCTCTGGGACAGCTCCGCATCAAATGGCTGCACCTCTTCCGCGATCAAGCCGAAGCCCTCGCTGAACTCGTTGTAAGGAAAGGCTTGCAAGACACGGACGCAGACCTCAAGCGCCGTCTCAAACGTGCAGGCTTTGGTATTACGTTCAAGCCCTCTGCTGACCTCCAGCGTCGCCTTTCCTTGGCGACACAAGAGAACGTGCAGCTCATTACCTCCATTGGGGAACAGTATCAGCAAGGCGTGGCCTCCCTCGTCACAGACGCCGTGATGGCAGGTGGTGACCTTGGGACGCTCACTCAGAAGCTCCAGTCCCGCTACGGCGTGTCAGAACGCAAAGCCACCACCATCGCTCGCGACCAAACACATAAGATCAACCAATCGGTCGAACGTCAGCGTTGTGGCGAGCTGGGCTTAAAAGAAGCCTATTGGCGGCATGTCGGTGGCGGCCGCTTCTCTCGTGACGACCATCGCCGCGCTGATGGAAGGCGTTACCTCGTGGCAGAGGGCTGCCCCATTTCAGGGGAGCACATCCAACCCGGACAGCTCGTGAATTGCCGATGCCGCGCCGAATATATCATTCCCGGTTATAATGACGCCCCTCCTCGCCCGATGGCCCGCGACAGCGCCGGAAACCCCGACCAGCCACGCGATGAGCATGGCCGCTTTATCGCTATTGGAAGCGAGCGCTTCTATCATGATTATGCAAAGAAACGCGCTCAAGAGCTTGACCCGTCCGACAAAGGAAAAGTCCTCACCCGCGCAGGCCGTGCTTTGCAAAAACATGGCGGGCGTCCGGGGAGTGTGTTTGCTCGCCCTACTGGGAGCCCCCAAGCCATTAACGCACAAGGGCAACACCTCATTGAAGAGATTTTAGATGATCCTGACTTGTTGGTGTTTCACAAAAATCAAGGACGTTATGGAAAAAGCTTCCACGCCTTCACGAAGGATGGTACGGATAGAGGAGCTTCATTTTACCCTGAACATAATATGATTGGACTTCTTGAGCCGCTCAGAGATGGTGAATTGGAAGACTATCTTAGGAAGTATTCTCATGGAAAAAAACAATGAATGGCGTTCATACCCTCACATTGTGAGTTACCCTGACTTTGATCGCGTCGTCTGTGAAATATCCGTTTATGGACCAGACAATGCTGGTGGGGATATAGCCTTCCTCTCATATGATAACGGGGATGATGATGTGCGGATCAATCTTTTCCGCACCCCCGATGACGTTACAATTCCCTTGCCTGTTCTCCTAGACGCCATTGAGAAAGGCCGAAAAGCTCTTCTTTGCGAAGAAGAATAACGCCCTCTTCCTCCCCTTTTTATACGCCTCAACAGCCCGCCTTCATGGCGGGTTTTTTTATGAGCACATCTGATGGAACGACTAGCCATTGACCGCATGGGCTCCGTGCGCACCTTTGACAAGGATGGGCGGCTGCATGTGGACACCACGCCCATTAGCAAGGCCAATATTTGCGGCTATTTTGGCCGTGAAATCCCTCGTTCTGAAGAGCTTGGCCTCAAACCCGAACAGACCTATCGCCTCCTCCGCGATCCGATCGAACTCGAACGTGGCGCTGCGACCTTTAACGGCCTCCCCGTTTTAGATGAACACCCCACGAACACCTCACGCGTCACCGCTGCCGACCCGCAAAAGCATATCGTTGTGGGCTCGACGATGCGAAACGCCATCTTTGAAGACCCCTACCTTAAAAACGGGCTGACCATCTGGGACGGCCCACTGATTGAGAAGATCAAATCTGGCCAGCAGCGTGAGCTGTCCTGTGGCTATGATTACGACGCCGATATGACCCCGGGCACCTACAAAGGCGAGCCCTATGACGGACGCATGACCAACATTCGCGGCAACCATGTGGCTCTTGTGCCCAATGGCCGCGCTGGGAGTGACGTCATCGTTCACGACACTGCACAAGGAGCGCCAATTATGGCCGAAACAAAAGAAAAAACAGGCTGCGACAGCCAAGACGATACGTTGCGCAACATCTTAGGCGAAGACGCCGATGACGATAAAATCGCCGCGATTAAGAAGCTCTTCACCTCAAGCGCCAATGACGGCGATGATGATGACGACAAAGCAACGAAACCCGCCGAAGATGGAGACGAAGGCGACGACAAGGAGGGCAAAAAGCCTTCTGCCAATGACGGCGAAGAGGACGGCAAAGCAACGAAACCCGCTGAAGATGGCGATGAAGACGATCCCAAAAAGAAACCAGCGAAAGATGACGGCGAGGACAAAGAGCGCGGTCGTAAAGCTGCAACAGATAGCGCCATTAACCGCATAGTAGAGCGCCGACTGGAGCGCGAACGCCAACGTCAACGCGCGGCAAACGATGCGCGTCGTGATGTCCGCCCGCTCGTCGGCGAGGTGCATGACCTCGATAACGCCGCAGATATTTACCGCTACGCCCTCTCTCAACAAGGCATGGCCAATGACAGCCTTACAGGTGTCAATACACCCGGCTTGAAGGCATTGGTGCAGGCTAAGGTCAACGCGCTTTATCCCACACAAAGTCCCCGCCCGGCTGCCAACGACAGCGCAGGGAGTAATCCGCTTGCAGCTTTTGGCGCAACCTCTCTTCCCCGCAGATTATAAGGCTTTACGATGAGTTTCCCTACCCGCATTAATTATGGCCCTCCTCTGGGCTATCCGGGCGATCAAGCGAGCGCCAATCCCACCCGCACAGCTATCCCCGGCGAACTTGGACACCGAGCCGGAGATGGCGGCGTTACAGTTGGGGCGTTCGCTTGGGTGCAGGACGATGGCGTAACGGTGTTAAATAAGCCGCCTGCCAGTACACCCAACGCACCCCCAACAGGATTTGCGATCCGCGACCAGAGCAATGTCAATCTAGGCAATGTTCTCAGTCAATCCACCATGATCGTGCCGCCGAACTTCATGGTCACCTTACATACAGGTGGCGATTATTTCGCGGTTTCGTCCACGCCAGCAACCCCCGGCCAAGCTGTTTACGCCTCTTTAACAGATGGCACCATCCAAACAGGTTCCCCCGGTGCCGCGCCCTCTGGCACCAGTGCAACAGGATGGATTGTCACGCGCGGAGCAGACGCAGGCGCAGTCATGATTATGAGCGCCACTGTTGGCCCTGCTCAGGCTTCTTCCCCTTCTTCTTCCGGTAAAACTTCATGACGACACAAACCTATCGCACCGTCGCGCCAGCTCTCCAGCGACATTATGGCGTTGAGCTACGCGGCATTACTCACTTTACTCACGAACGCCCTCTTGCCACCGATGCCGCGCCATCATATGCGCCCGTTACAGCGCCTAATAACGGCATTCCTGCGATTGTCGGCTCAACGATTGACCCGCAAGTTGTCCGGGCCTTAGTGACGCCGACCAAGGCAGCGCAGATTTACGGCGAGGTGCAAAAAGGATCACGCACGCAACGCGTCGTGTATTTCCCCTTCTCTGAAAATTCCGGCACAACGGCGGCCTATGGCGACTTCAGTCAAGCGGGGGCTACAGGCGCTAACGTCAACTGGGAGCCGCGTGAGACCTTCATCTATCAGACATGGATTAAATACGGCGACCTTGAGACAGAAATGATGGGGGAAGCCTCCGTTAGCTGGATCAATGAGCTTCGCACTTCAGCGGTCATGACGCTCAATAAACGGGCTAATCTCATCAGCTTGTTTGGCATTGACGGGAAGAATGTTCGTGGTGCCCTCAACGACCCAGACTTGCCGCCTGCTATCAGTCCAACGCCCAAAGCTGGGGCACAATCTGGGAAAACCGTCACTTCATGGGCAGAAACAGGCGACCCAATCGCCATTTTTGGGGATGTGCAAGAACTGTTCCGCCGCCTTAATGCTCAACTGCAAGGGCTGATTGATACCAATAGCGAGCTCGTCTTGGTGATCCCTTCGGAACTCTCCAATGTGCTCACCTATACAAATTCCTTTGGCATCACGCTGTCTGACATCCTCAAGAAATCGTTCCCCAACATGACGATAGAAACACTACCTGAAGCAGGCCCCGCTATGGCAGGCGGAAATGGGGGGATCACACAGCGTATTATTCAGCTGTTCGCTAAAGCAATCGACGGCGTTGAAACCGTTTTTACCGCGTTCTCATCCAAGCTGATTATGCACCGCCTCGAAACCTATTCGACATCCTATCGCCAGAAAGCCTCTCAAGGAAGCTCGGGAACCGTATGGCGGCGTCCAATGGCCTGCGCAACGATGATTGGAGTATAACGCTATGGCCCAACAAACTGTTACCGTGTTCTGTCGCCTACCATCCGGGATTGTTCTGTCTCTCTACCCAGAGGGGGAAGCAGAGCGCCGCGCGGAGGCTGAAAAAGCCAAGCGCCCCGATATGTCCGTGATGAAAGCCATACAATCTGTGACCTTAAATGGGGCAAAACATGACCCACGCTTCCATCCAATGCACAATAGCATTCTAGGTCTTGCTGGCCGCACAGAGGTGCCAAGCGACTTCTGGGAGGCGTGGAAAAAGCAAAACGCCACCTCGTCTCTTCTGAAAGAGCACATCATCTTTGCGGAAGCCAATGCCTCACGCGGCGAAGGTCGGCTGGGCGAGCTGAAAGACATGAAGACAGGGTTTGAAGGACGCCCCGCAACCGACTACAGCCCCGATGAAAGTGCCATGCAGGCACAGCGATGACCGCCGGTGTTGTTGAGTTCTCCTACACGGACTGGGCGGCGGCCTTCCCCGACCTTGCGCAGAGTGTGAAGGAGCCACAGGCGCGGATGCTGTTCCGGCAAGCGTGCCTGTTCCTCAACAATACCGCCTTTTCCATGGTGAAAGACGTTGAGGAGCGGCAGGACTTGCTCTGGCTGCTCATGGCCCATATCGCCCAGCTTGGCTTGAACGCTAGCGGGTCGGGACGTTCCGGCACGCAAGGTGGCGTGGGGCGCATCGCGTCCGCCTCTCGGGGCTCTGTCTCCGTCTCGTTCGACGGGGCGGGCCTGCCCTCAAAGGCTGGCTGGTTTACCCAGACGCAATACGGCCTCACCTACTGGCAAGCGACCGCTCAATACCGTCAGATGAGGATGATTCCCGGACGCCCTCATCCGGCGAGGATTTGGCCGTAAGGTGCGATAGAACATCCGAGAGAGCCGCTTGCCGCTCATTGATAAGAGCAACAAGGCGCTCATGAAGCCAAAGCGGGGTCTCATTCTGTCCCGAAGCCCACCGTCGCATCGTGCGGCTATTAACGCCAAGAAGAACGGACAAATCTGTCTGCCAACGCTCCCCAAAAAGAGACTGACCAACGCGGCACAAAAGGTCTGCATCAACCATCACAAGGAAAGCCCAATCGCAGCACCGCAAAGCAAGCCCACGCCCACAGCAGCGTAGAGAACGTATTTACTATCAAGAAAACGGTCGATCATTTTCATCATTTTTCTCCCTCGGGGAAGGCGCTTAAAGCGCCTTGATGAGAGTAATAAGAGCACTCATAACAGCCGCAACCGCAACAACGATTGCCGTCACAACCTTGAGTCTTTCTGTTCTGATTTGAGCGAGCTTCAAAGCCGTATCGGCATTCAGGTTTCGGATACGGGCTTTTTCTTCAAGGGTCATCATTTGGTCTCTCCAAAATTGGATGGGCTTCGTTGCCGCGTCCATGTCCTATATTTAGGACACTATCCTCATACCGTCAAGTAAAAACCTATGTCTTCTTCCATAAAAGGCGGCGCAAAAATGGCCGCTCACCTTAAAAAAATCCAAGAAACTCTTGGGAAAAAGAAAGCCGTTAAGGTCGGCTTCTTTGAAAACGCCACCTATCCAGACGGCACGTCCGTAGCCACGGTGGCCGCCACACAAGAACTCGGCTCACCTGCGCAAAACATCCCTGCTCGTCCCTTCATGAAGACCACATTCGATGAAAAACAAAAAAAGTGGATGAGGATCGTCAAAAGAGCGCTACAGGAAGACGGCCATGACCCAGACGTCGCGCTAGAACGAGTTGGTCTTGCCGCTGCTGAAGATATTAAAAAAGCCATTCAAGCCGTCCATGAGCCGACACTAGCTGTCAGCACCATCAAGGAACGCCTGCGGGACTGGGAAGAAACGGGCGCTTTTGAGAAGGATACAGACCTCCAAAAACCCCTCATCCGCACAGGACATATGCTTAACTCTGTGTCCTATCAGGTGGAGGATGACGATGGTTCTTGACCTCTACGATATGGCGCTTGGCTTAACGACGGCGGTTAACCCTCTGACAGAGGGCGTGCTCAGACGCTCCAGCGGGCCGGTGCGGCAGGATGATTATAGCGTCAGTGACGGCTATGAGGACATTCCTGTCCAGATGGAGGTTCAGGCCCTCTCAACGTCTGACCTTCAACTGCTGGACACCCTCCAACAACAGTCAGAAGCCCGCGCTGTCTATCTTCGCGGCTCGGCACAGGCCCTTAACCGCCCACTTCAAACCGGCGGTGACGTGCTGGTCTTTGAGGGCTCTGAATGGCTCATAACCCAAATTCTCGAAGAATGGGGAGACGACGAATGGCGCAAGGTGATTGTTACGCGGCAAATCGCACAGCCACAAACATCCAACTAACCCCAACTGAACCGCAGATTATGAAGGCGCTTGGAGACTGGCTCGAGACGGTGCTTCCGTCAGGTTGGGTCGTGCTTCAAGCCCAGCAAAACCGCGCAACACCGCCGATCCCGCCCTTCGCACTTATGCAGATCATTTCTCGAAAGCGCGTCGCTACCAATAGCCGCGAGTATCATGACCAGAGCGTCACCATCATTCAGTCGCTGGTGATGACCATCCAAGTCACGCTCTACGGCACTGGGGCAGGTGATGGCGCTGTGCAGCTCAATACCGCTTGGCGCGACCATGATGCGGTCGCCTTTTTCCGTGACGTTCTGCCTGAAGCCGCCCCGCTTTATGGCTCAGAGCCCCGGCAACATCCCTTCACAACGGCTGAAAAGCAATATGAGGACACATGGTCACTTGACCTCGCCCTTCACATTAACAGCCGCATCACCCGATCCGTTGAGAGCGCCATACAGCTCTCTATGCCCTCCACCCGTATTGTGGGAGCAGATCGGCTAACCGATGAGGTGGATCGCTAATCTTCATTCTTCCCCCTTACCCATACAGGAACTCACCCTATGAGCACTCTTATGGGGGCTATCCCCATCTCCAAAACCGTTAAAGTCACCCCGTCAGCGATTACTTCAGCAGGCGGGGTGTCGTTTATCAACGGCCTGATCCTGACGAACAACACGCAAGCCTTGCCTGCTGGGAAAATCCGGGCCTATGGCTCAAGCGCCGCCGTTGCCACAGACTTCACGCCTGCAAGCATCGAAGCACAAATGGCGAGTGTGTATTTCTCAGGATTCCGTGGCACCACACAAACGCCCAGCACGCTCTATTTCTACAGCGTTGACCCTGCCTCAGACGCAGACCCCGCGTCTCTTATGAAGGTGGTGACATCCGCAACACAAAGCTTCACCGGCTTTACCACAAGCTGGGAGCCAACCCTTGAACAGAAGCAAGCCTTCGCCACATGGACAAGTGCTCAGTCTGATCGCTACTGGTATGTCCCTTGGGATACCGACGAGCAGGCCCTTGACCCACAAAGCGGCGCAAGCTTTGGCGCGTGGCTGAAAAAACAGTCACCAGAGGGCACAACGGCGATTTACAAAGACCCGCTGGTCTCCGCGCTCTGCCTCGGCTGGATGGCGTCTCTGGACTTCAGTGCGACCAATGGCCGCACAAATCTGTGCTTCCGCCGCAATGGGGCCATCACGCCCGCCGCGATTGACGGGGACACATCTGATGCCCTCATTGCCAACGGTTACTCCTTCTATGGCGCCAACGCGAACGGCCTTGGCGACTGGCAATGGGTCAGCAATGGCGCGGTGTCGGGACAGTTCCTCTGGGCTGATAGCTATATCAACCAAGTCTGGCTCAATGCCTCGTTCCAGTCTGACCTCATCAATCTCCTGCTTAATGTAGGGCAGATTCCTTACAATACGCAGGGTGACGGCCTTATCAGCGCGGCGGTGCAGAACACCATCAACCAAGCCGTTAGCTTTGGGGCCATCCGCCCTGGTGTTGCTCTGACCGACCTCCAAAAGCAGCAGATCGACGGCGCAGCAGGAACCTCTATTAGCGGCACGGTTGAAAGCCGTGGCTGGTATTTCCAACCCAACGCGTCCTCAACCCCGGCCAGCGTTCGGATCGCACGGGGCAGCCCGCCTTGCCGCTTCTGGTACACCGACGGCCAATCTGTCCAATCCATCAACCTAGCCAGCCTTGAGGTGCAATAATGGCCACAGGTCTTCTTACCTCCGCCGATGCCGTCTTTACGCTGACCGTTCAAACCCTGTTCAATGCGCCCATCACCCTTGAGAACTGGGCAGCAGCGAAGGGATGGGAAAGCCAATCTCTCAAGCTCGCCGATACGCGCATGTCAATGGACGGGAAGCTCAACAAAGGCTTTGTGCCCTCAGCTCTCGACATGACGCTGCACTTCTCGCCCAATTCCAACACCTACAAACTGTTCGACACCATCGCGACCGCCGCCCGTCAAGGGCAGACAGTCTATGTCCTCAATGGGGAGATCACCCTTAAAGGGCTGGGGCGGAAATATACGCTCATTAACGGTGTCTTAATGGAATATAACGCCGTGCCCAATGCCAGCGAAATGCTGGACGATGTCACGGTGCATATCCGCTGGGAAAGCATTCTGCCAGCAGGCGTCTAAGGGAAACTCATCATGAAGAGCATCGAATGGTCTCCCAGCACGGGAGACGATAAAGGCAAGCGCTTTATCATCACGCGCATGTCCGCTTTTACAGGCGACCGCTGGGGGCGCAATGTCGTGCGCTCTCTGGCTCGTTCAGGCAGCCGCACTCCGCGCGAAGCGCTGGAGGTCGGCATTGCAGGACTAGCCGGGCAGTCAATGGCCGTCTTCGGCAACATGACCAACGAAGAATGCGATTACGCCTTCCAAGGGCTGCAAGACTGCGTCACCATTGATCGCGACCCCAGCAATGACGGCGTTAAGCCCGCTCCGCTCACGGAGATGGATATTACCGACCCTCAAACCCTGCCCGACCTGCGCACAGAGGCGTTCAAGCTTAATGTGGGTTTTTTGAAGGCCGCGACTTCCCAGATTTATCCGTTCGTCGCGGCCCTGAGGGAGAAGCTAACCCCCAACGAGCCGCCCGCTGCGTCAACGTCTCCGCGCCCCTAGCCGCCGTTCTGGGCAGCGGCCTCGCCACCTTGCATGACCTTAAAACCGTCTATGACACGGAAGATATGTGGCTGCTTTGGGAAGTGGCCGCTGTGGAGAAGCTTAATAACGCCTAATGCGACAGTGAGTGTTGAGCTGCTTCACCCAATACTTTTTCCGCCCATTGGTTCAGGCTTGTTCCCCCCAGTTCAGCAGCAAGGGAGACCTGAGCATGAACCTCTGGAGACAGCCGAAACATGACACGCCCGCTATAAGGCTTTTGCGGAGGTTTCCCCATCTCTGCGCATGTCTCAAGATAGTCATCAACGGCCTCCTGAAAGGCGGCACGCAGATCAGCAACAGTCCCGCCTTCAAACGTGATAATATCGCGAATACCGGCTAACCGACCGATAAAGAGATCATCTTCATCGGAAAATTCAACACGAGCGCAATAGCCTTTGTAACGCATCTTATTCATGGCGTTGCTCCGTTTTGCTTTAAAAACTCACGCACAGCCCGCACTTGGTAAGGCTTCGCCTCTTTGCTTGGATGCGGCCTGTGCACGGCCAAAACCTGTTGACCTAAAATAAACTTCACGCGTGACCCACTACCTTCCATGACGCGGCATCCAAGGCTGATAAGCAAGGCCTCAATGTCTGCCCATGCCAATGTAGCACTCACCGGGTTTGTGAAAATGGCGTTCAACAGGGCCTTATGCTTGCGCTTCATGCAAGCATAGAAGCAAAACACCCCAGAAGATGCAAGCAAAAAAATATTCTCTATGAGGCCCTCACTATGGCAATGGTTACTGACTCCTTCGTTATCACCCTCGGGCTTGACGGCTCCGCCCTCGCCAAAGGCACCAAACAATCCCAAGAGGGGCTTGAGAAGCTGAAGGAAGGCACTCAAAACACAGGGGAAAGCCTCAAGAAGACCGGCAAAGACGGGGCCGATGCCTTCGCAGCTTTCCGCCGTGAAGCCGTCGGGGCGCTTGCCCTCTTTACCGGCGGCAAGTCCCTCATGGGCTTTACCAAAGACATCACAGAAGCCAACACCGCCCTCGGCAACCTCTCAAACCAGCTCGACATCGCCCCACAGAAGCTCACTCAGCTTCATTATGCGGCAAAGTCCGTTCATGTGAACCCGGGAGACGTGGACAGCTTCTTCGTCACTCTACAAAACAAGTATGCCGACGGCAAAACGCGCGCTGAGGTCAACAATCTTTCACAGATGCTCGGCGTTGATCTCCTTAAAAGCGACGGTCATGTGCGCGATGATGCCCTCGACCAAATCGCCCGTTCCAAAGTGTATCAGTCGCAAAGCCGCGCCGTAAAAGACGATACCATACAAAGGCTAGGCGGCCCTGCCTCGCTCAATAATCTTCTAACACGCAACGATTATGACGCTATTAAGAAGACATTCGAGAATATGGGGCCAACCCGGGCACAATTTGAACAATCACAACAGATTTACAGAGACTGGACAGAGCTTCAGGCAAACACCGATAAAGTCATGCAGCAGGTCTATAGCGACATAGACCCGTCTATTCACAACTTCATTCAGTCTCTCATCGCCATTGAGAAAGCCCACCCAGACGAGATCGCGGGCGGCATCAAAGACGTTGCTGAGGCTCTGGCCGTTATCTCTGCCCTTCTCACTGCACGCGGCTTTTTATCATCGCTCAAGACCATTGCCGGCGTCAGTGTCAAAGGCGGCGGCGCTGGTGCAGCAAAAGCCGCTGGGAGGCTGGGCGTGGCAGGAGCCGCTGCTTGGAGTACAGACACGTTCTTTCAGTCCGGGATTAGTCACAAGATCACCAACTCCATTGCAGAAGGTGAAGAATACGCAAAGAAGACATGGGGCCTTAACAAGACACTCAACGACCTCCTCCAACGCGATGTAGACCGGCGGCACGAGCTCATTAAAGGTGATGGCGGCCTTTTAAGCACGGCTAGCGTGGCAATAGAGGAATGGGCCGATATTCTTGGCACAAGCAAGGATGCTCTCCTTGGCCATTCCACTCCTTCATCGCCTGCGCCTCCCTCACCGACACAAAACAACACCCCGCCCGCTAAGGCCGCCGCAGGGATGGCGCGTGGGGAACGTAACAACAACCCCGGTAATCTCCGCTTTGCTCGCCAAGACGGCGCACGCCCAGAAGACCCCGCTCATCCTAAGCAAGGCTTTGCGGTGTTCAACACACCAGAAGAAGGGCTTTCCGCTCTTAAAAGGCAGCTCACGCTTTACAATACGCGCGACCATCTCGACACAGTTGAGGCGATCATCAACAAATACGCGCCACGGTCAGACCAGAACCAGACAGACAGCTACATCCAAACGGCCTCCCAGCGGCTTGGGGTGAAGAAAGATCAACATCTCGGCACCTTGTCCCCCCGCGTGATGGCGACCTTAATGCACGCGATTATCGGCGTGGAGAATGGGCATGACCGCTATGGGGCTCTTGTTGACCGGATCGCAGCTCAAACACCCAACAACAGAGCCACCTCTCGCACATCGTCCTCAGCCCAGCAGCGGCGCAACGACCATGCCCCCGAACGCAGCCCGCTGACCCTGCCGCCCTCTTTCCTCAGCTCCTTCACCAAAGCGGAGGAAGAGCGGCAGAACAAGCATGAACAGATGGTGTCACGCCTCACAAACGCCACACGAGCCGCCACAGCTGCCTCGACCACCACACACAACACAACGCACCACACCACAACGAATGCGCCGGTGGTCAACGTCACCGTGCACGGCGGCAATGGCTCCCCCGATGACATAGGCCAAGCGGTCTCATCGCACATCTCACAAGCACTCACAGACACGGACTTTAGCGCTACGATGTAAGGACGCATCTATGAAAATCTTATCAGGACTAGAAGGCACAGCATCCGCCGTTGCAGGGCAAGCGCTAGAGGGCTGGGCTATTGCCCGCGCCGCCAAACATTGGGGCATCTTTAAGCGCGAAGAAGAAACGGTAACGGAGAAAGGTGACGACGGGAAAGACCACGCTATTCCCGTTTATAATGCAACAGAGATCAAGGATGGCGTCGTTCATAAGCCCACCCGCTCTTACGTTACCAAGAAAATCCTCGGCGCGTCTCATGTTGAAACGCTTGAGATGAGCAAAAGCAGCACCCTGAGCACCGCCCCGCAAGAAGACGGAGCGTTCCTTTCTTACAACAAGATCAAGAACCCCTATCAAGTGACCCTACGCCTCATCTGCGACGGCTCCGAGAGCGGCAATATGTGGGAGAACATGCTCCCCGGCTTTGTGCGTGGCTTGATGGGGGACGGCATAGATTCCGTGAAGAAAGCCTTCATTAAAGAACTCGACAGCATCGTGGACGATACCGGCCTCTACTACGTCTCTACGCCAGAGAAAATGTATAGCAACGCCAACATCATCAGCTACCGCATAAAACGCGCTTCAGACGGCACGTCAGACATGCTGGTGATCGACATCACCCTTCAAGAAGTCCGCAGCGCTAAAACAAGCGGCTGGGTCAAAACAAAATACCCCCAAGGCGCTCCTAAGCAAAATACCGGCACCGTCGTGCCTCAACCCATGCCCAACACTTCTGGCGGAGTAAGCACATGACATCTTTTTCTATCCCACTCGACCCTCTCGCCTCGCAGGAGAAAAACTGCGCTCTCGCGGGGCAACCCTGCCGCATCTGGATACGTCAGCTCTCAACCGGCCTCTATCTCGACCTCTGGATGAATGAGCAACGGATGCTTTCCGGCTGCCTCTGCTTAGACCGCGTGGAGATGATCCGAAACCCTGCCTCACCTTTCCCCGGAACGCTGATGTTCGTCGATCAGCAAGGCACGCAAGACCCCACCTTTGACGGCCTCGGGAGCCGCTTTCTGCTCACATTCACGGAGAGCCCCAATGTCTGATGGTTCCTTCACCCGCAAGCAACTTATCGTCACGTTCGACGTTGTTAATCAGGACGGCTCTCACGACAGCCTGACACTGGCAGAAAACCACCGCATCCGCGCCACCATCTCTCATGCGGGGATGAGCATTGGGTCGGAACTCGCCTTGACGATTGAAGGCATGAGCCCCGACAAAATCGCCCGCCTGTCTTATCTCAAAAACACCCCCAACGTCATCAACCCCACCTTACGCAACCAATCCAGCAGCACCGTGACCGTTCGTGCAGGCACCTACGGCACGGCCCTTCCCATCGCCTTTCACGGCATGGTGTGGGAAAGCTACGCCTCCTTTAATGGCGGCTCCAGCACCTTCACCGTCAAGGCTCTTACCGTAGTCGCTCTGGCCAAAGTAATCCCACCCGCCCTCAGCTATCGCGGGCCGCGTACGGTTTCGTCCATTTTTCAGGATATTTGCACAGGGGCAGGTATCACCTTAGTCGATCATGGCGGCTGGGACACGTATGGAACCCTTTATAATCATTACGTCGAAGGGACTAAACTAGACCAAATTGAAGGCACGCTTGAAGCAACAGGCGGAACGTATGATTTTGTCCCCATTGTCCGCACGGAAGATCATGAAAGAGTCTCTGTTTCTGGAACGCTCCATATATGGGGGCCTAATTATAACGGCACACAAGGGAAACCCCAGCCTTCCGCGCCACTTATTTCCTCCCAAAGCGGTATGGTCGGCTATCCCAACTATAGCGCCACGGGCCTGACCTTCTCCTGCCTCTTCCGGCAAGATATCGCCTTTTATGTCCCCCTACAGGTGAGCAGCCAACAAATGCCCGCAGGCTGGCAAGAGGTCGGCACGACCGGGAAGAACCAGCAAGGCCAAACCCTACGCATCCCCTCTAAACCTTATGATGGGCTCTGGTTGCCCATCTATGTCTCTCACGATTTATCAGCAGAAGTGCCTAACGGGCCGTGGTTTACCACTGCTGAATGCCAACGAACGGATATGACCGGCTATGTCCTCCCCCATTAATAAAATCCCCTACCTCCGATCACGTAGCACCCGTTCAGCTCTGAGGAATGCCTTAGCTAAATTAGGCTCGCCTATGCTGGTTCGCGTGGAAGCCGTGCATCAAGACGGTGTTTCTTTAACCGGCAAGGTTGATGTCCTGCCGCTGGTGCAACAGCAAGACGGGCTAGGTCGCACGCATCCGCGTGAGATCGTGCATGACGTGCCCTATCTTCGTATCCAAGGTGGCACATCAGCCCTGATTATCGACCCCAAACCGGGCGATATTGGCTTTATCGTCGTGTCAGGGCGCGACCATAGCCATGCTGTCTTGAATAGAGCGCCTTCCCTGCCCGCATCGTCGCGCGTCTTTGCGCTAAAAGATTGCGTCTATGTCGGGGGCTTCCTCAATGACGCCCCCTCTCAATATGTGCAGTTTACGGACGAAGGGATCAGGATCGTGACCCCCGGAAAAGTCGAGATCGAAGCCGCTTCCATTACAGCGAACTGCAACTTCACCACCACGGGAGATGTAACCGCAGGCGGTATTTCATTGATGAACCACACACATAGCGGCGTACAACCGGGAGGGGGAACAAGCGGGAAACCTACTGAATAGTCGCTCGGTCACAGATATGGCTTTCCTCAAGACGAATAACGCTATCGTCATCACTTCGGGGGTCAGCCATATCAGGCGCGGTTCGCCCAATATTATAGTCCCCGACGAGCTGCATCGCGAACACAGCGCATTGTGACTGTGGCTTATGCACCATCGCCCATGTCGCATTATGGGCCGTCTCGGGGGTCAGTCCCATCTGCCTAAGATGAAGCTCATCACGCGACGCGATCGTTGCTTGGGCATTCTGATACTGTTCCTTAGTCAGAAGGGGCTGAGAAGAGCAATGCCCCCGAGCACACATGGCTATATCCTCTTTTCTATTATCTTCATCAATCCATTCTTGTTTAGAGTTTATTCTCTCTGCCTCTATGGGTTTTACATCATCGGGCAAATTATTATATTCTTCTGTAGTTTGCTTCTTCAGAAACTGCGTAAATTCTGCGTCGCTCATCTGGCTGATGTTAGGCACTGCCTGCGCCTGCCCTACTCCTACCAAGCCAAGCGCCATAGCGGCTAACAGTGCTTTCTTCATGGTTCCTCTATTTCAGCTATCTTCCGTTTTTTAGCGTTATCTAACATTTCAATTATGTCGTATAAATTTTTCTTTAACTCCTTACTATTTTCTATATAATCCTCAAGTGTCGGCGCGCTTCCTTGTCCTGTTCCATCTTTCGATGATCTTATGGACTCTTCAAGCCTTTGAACTATCTCCGCATTCATTGAGTGAGATTGCAATTTTGCCGCTTCCAAAAGCGCTTTATGCACTTCCTTAGGAATCCGTAGCGTTATTCTAGTGTAGCGGTCTTCTGCCATTTTTTGTCCTTACAAGATGACATACAGCCAGATAACACGAAAATAGTGTCATTAATAGTTGACACCAAAATAGTGCCATGCAACATATATGACACGACATCAGTGTCGTTGAGAGGGTATTAAATGACGTTTATCGATGAATGTCGCCGCATGACATTAAGGCTCCGTCCTGATGTTTACGAAGTGGTAAAGCGATCTGCTTCTAAAAATTTTCGGAGCATTACCGCTGAGATCAATGAACTTCTACTCAATGCAATCAAAAAGGCACCAGAGCCCACCGACCAAAGCGTCTCTGATGCCCCTAAACAATCAGTCAAGGAGACCAATCAATGACGAACGATAACCTAATTCCCTTCACATTTGAAGGAAAAGATGTGCGCGTTGTCACACAAAGCAATGAGCCTTGGTGGGTTCTGTCTGATGTGTGTGATGTGCTGGAGCACAGTAACAGCCGCAAAGCCGGGGAACGCCTAGACGCTGATGAAAAAGCTGACGTAAACATTAGTTACACCAGCTCAAACGGCGTTACACAACGACGCAACGTAACAACTATCAATGAGTCCGGCTTGTGGTCTCTGGTTCTGACAAGCCGCAAGGCAGAAGCCAAGCGTTTCAAGAAGTGGCTTACCTCTGAGGTGATCCCCTCCATCCGCAAGCATGGCGGCTATATGGTGGCCTCTCAGAAGGACACACCAGAAACTCTCATGGCTCGTGCTTTGCAGTTAGCTGACCGCACGATCAAAGAGCGCGACGCACAACTTGAGGTTGCAAACCCTAAAGCCCTCGCTTTTGACGAACTCGCCAACACAGAAGGCACCTTCACCCTACGCGACAGTGCCAAGCTGTGCGGATGGCCGGAGAAGCGTTTCATTCAGAAGCTCGTGCAAGACCCGATTAAGTGGCTCTACGTGCAAACCTCTACAGGCCGCAAGCACGCCTACGCCAAGCCGATCAAAGAGGGCTATATGGACGTAAAGCAGGTGACGATCTTTCACAAAACCACAGGCCGGGAAACCTACGGGCAACCAGTGCTCACCCAAAAGGGCCTCACTAAGATTGCAACCACACTAGGCGCGTTCACCCCTGTAAAGGAGATGGCCCATGCTTAACACCACAAAGAAGCATGGGAGTTTTTCCGCTCCCTTAGGAGAGCATAAAACTTCCATCGAAGAACAACTGAATGAGCTTTACGGCATTCAAGCGACCCTAGACTCTCTTTCTCAAGGCGATGAGCCCGTAAGAGCTATTACAATTGCATGGCTCGCAAAGAGGTTGGAATATGTGCATGACGAGATAGAGAAGTATTCTTTATCCCCCATGCACTCTAGCTCTGTTCAAGAAGGTATCGCGTAAAAAGCTTCCCTACTCCGCCTCATCAAAGGCGGGAAAGATTAACCTCCAATAAGCCGCTCCACACCGGGGCGGCTTTTCGCTCAAAGAGCACAACCCTAATACCGTGCAACCAAGCAAAGAAAACACGAGCCACTTACTTAATGTTTTGTGAAGAAATAACCGAGCAAACCTAAAGCGCCGATCTTATCACCCGGCGAAACATTACCTACTACAGTGCCATCTCCACCTCTAACGGTGCCATCGCTTTCAATCCTACCTGCTACAGTGCCATCTCCACCTCTAATGGTGCCATCGCTTTCAACATTACCTACTACAGTGCCGTCTGAACCTCTAACGGTACCATCGCTTTCAATCCTACCTACTACAGTGCCATCTCCACCTCTAACGGTGCCATCGCTTTCAGTCCTACCTACTACAGTGCCATCTCCGCCTCTAACGGTGCCATCGCTTTCAGTCCTACCTACTACAGTGCCATCTCCACCTCTAACATCCCCAGCATAAGCTGCGGGAGCCAATAGAAGCGGTAATGTCAGTAGAGAAGCACCAATAATAGAACGGTAAGATAACATAATAAATCTCCTTTTTCTTATTGTTATGCTTCTCCTTTTTCTCCCTAAAAGCAATATCTCGTAAGATTATTGTTTTTTAACATCGCGGCAATATGCCACCTATTAACGTATCTATGCCGCTCCACACCAGGGCGGCTTTTTTTTATGGGCTGTATCGTAAAGCATCTCACAGTAAAGGTTCTCTTATGTTCTGGAACGCTAAAAAGAAGAAATCTGATAAAGAATTTCAAGAGTGGAAATTACAAGAAAAGCTCACGCGCGTAACAAACAGCTACCAAGAAGCAGCAAAAGTTCATGAGCGTATCAAGAACCGTTTATTTAGTGTTCTATCCCTCTCCACAACCTTATGCTCTGCAAGTCTTGCCGGAGCTTTTACAAAACAGAGCTATGCTACGATATGCGGCGGTATGTCTATTGGCTTTGCTGCTGTCATTGGAACGTGCATTTTAGGGCTAAGGCCCAGACAAACAAAAACAATCAATATTGGCCCTGATACGATAGAAAGCATCATGGCCTCACCGCCTGCCGCTCAAACGAGAGAAGAAGGGGTAAGGCGTATGACGCTCTACATAGATGGTGCGTCCCTTGAAAACTTTAAAACAGCTTCCAAAGATAGGCGCTATCTTATAGCAGCATGGAGGCTACTTTTTGCCACTCCCATTGCGGCTACCTTGGCTACCCTTCTGTGGAAGTGGGCTCCCGTTTCCTACAGATGGGCCTCTCGTATTTGGTAGGGCGGAATCCATCCCCATTCTTCCATCAACATGCCGAGGGTCTGTTGCGGCCATCTTCATAATATCGTGTTGAGATGGGCCGCATTGGCTAGGCGGCGCATTTTTCTTATCGCTCATTATTAGTTCCTTTCACAGGGAACAGAGCGTACCCCTCATTAAGAGTAAACAGCCGCACAAAACCGCCATTATGCCGCTCTTTATGGGCGGCTTTTTTATGTCTGGAACATCCCATGACCCAAACAGAACGACCTAGCCTCTATACCCATGTTTCTCATCTATGGATGGAACCTACCGGGGAAGGAACATCGCTTCTTATCTCTGTTGAACATCTTCCAGCCGATGTCCGAGCCCCGATCTTCCTTTCCCTCTCCAATGTCCAAGAAACTATTGGATATCTGGAACTTGAATGTGTTGGTGCCATTAATGGGAAAGCATTGCTTCAAGCCAAGGGATTACGACTGGCGAATGCTGGAGCCCCTGTTGAACCAAGCCAGATACTACAGTTTTCGTGCGCACAAAAAGAAGAACTGCTTTCATGACCTCCCTCCTCCTTGATGCGGATAGCTGGGACATTGGGCTTGATGATACCGGCAACCTTGCCGTGGCGTCTGACGCGCAGAGCATCCTTCAAGATGCGTGCTCGGCAGAGCAAACATGGCTCGGTGAGGTTCTGTATGACCAGAGCCTCGGCGTGTCCTATGACGACGCGCTTTTAGCTGGCAAGTCCACCAGTCCCTTCTATGCCGCCGATGTTGAACAAGCCGTGCAGGCCGTGCCCGGTGTGGCCGCTGTAACGTGCCATCTTCTCACCCCAACATCAGAACGCCGCCAGACGGGCATTCTTGTCATCACCGCAACCAACGGACGCACTGCTTATGTCGCTTTCTGACCCCACAACAGCCGTGCCACAGCCCCAACTCACCGAGACAGGCTTTATTGCGCCCTCTGAGCAGGACATCCTCGCAGGCCGGGTCAGTGACTTCAACATGGCTCTCGGCGGCACAGCCAACCCTGCTCTTAATACCCCGCAAGGCCAACTTGCCCTATCGGACACCGCCGTGCTTGGCGCCGCCTTCGCGGCCCTCTTATCCCTCTTCAACGGGATTGACCCAGCCTCTGCCTCGGGTCGGATGCAAGAAGCCATCGGGCGGCTGTATTTTATGGAGCGCCGCGCCGCGACCCCTACAACCGTGACGGTGCAGGCCACGCTCAACAATCCCGGCCAGACCATCGCGGCTGGCACGGTTGTGGCGTCAGACCCTAACGGCCTTCTCTACAGCACGCCCTCCGCCGTTACCTTGCCGCAAGGGGCACAAACCGCCACGCTTGATCTCGCTTGCACAACAGCCGGGGCCATCCCGTGCCCTGCTCAAAGCCTCCAGCTTTATCAAGGCGGTCTCGGCATCGCCTCACTGACCAATCCAGCCCCTGGCTCTATGGGTAGTGAGGCCGAGAACCGAACGGACTTTGAGACGCGGCGGCGGAACTCTGTCGCAGCCAATAGCCGCAGCCAAAACGCGTCTTTGATGGGCGCCTTGCTGGAACTGGATGGCGTGACGGACGCCTACGTGATGGATAATCCCAGCGGCAACGCGACGACGATCAACGGGGCGCCGATGGAGCCACACGCGCTCTATGTGCTCGTCGAAGGCGGGACGGAGACCGCGATTGGCCAAGCGATCCTTACCAAGAAGCCGCCCGGTATTGCTACGATGGGCGAGCGTCTTGTCACCGTGCAGGACACCAACCCGGTCTATGACGGCAATCGCCCCTCCTACACCTTTCGTTATGACCGACCGCAGCCCGTGCCCGTGAGCGTCGCCGTCACGCTCGAACAATCCGACAGCGTGCCATCTGATGTGGTTGCGCAGGTGCAGGCTGCCATTATGGGCGTGCTCACGGCGGGCCGATACCGCGCGCGGATGGGCGGCACGCTCTATGCGTCCCGCCTCTCGGCGGTGGTCGATGCGCTAGGCGATTGGGCGGAGGTGCTCTCTCTGACCCTCAGCACGGCCAACACCAGCGGACAAACCCGCTTAAAACTACCCATCAATCAGCTCCCGACCGTCACCCCAGCCACGATCACCGTGGAGCTTGTATAATGGACGATCTCCGCAGCACGATCTTGGCGCAATATGCCAACTCCCCGCGCCTTCTATCGCTCATAAGCACCTTCAACCAAGCCGCCGATCCGCACGCCCTTATCGAGCGCTTCTACAACGACGTCTGGAACATCGACACCGCTAAAGGCTGGGGGCTGGATGTGTGGGGCCGCATCGTGGGTGTGGGCCGCGTTCAGAAAGTACCTCAACCGCGCTATCTCGGCTTTGACGAAGCGAACGACAGCACCGGAACGGCGCTCCCCTTCAATGAGGGCTTCTTTTATAACGGTCCCACCAGTACGCAGAACTTCGCTCTCGCCGATGACGCGTATCGCAGGCTCATCATGGCCAAAGCGGCGGCCAATATCTCCAGCGGCTCCATTGCCGACATCAACCGTATTCTCATGCTGATCTTTGGCGACCGAGGGATGATCTACCTCTCCGAAGGCACGCCAGCCAACGATTATCTAGGCTTTTCGGAGGCCAAAAGAGGCGCCGACACGCCCCAGACGTTCAATAACGGCATCTTCT
>NZ_KB899333.1 GCF_000378165.1 Saccharibacter floricola DSM 15669 | reverse complement strand
ATGAACGTTACGGGAAATGGAATTCCGTCTACGTTCGGTTTCGCCGATGGGCCGAACAAGGGGTCTGGGATGCTTTGCTCGACACACTGGTTGACCTCGGTTTGACCGATGATTGGCAACATATGATGGATAACACCGTTGTCCGGGCCCACAGCCAGGCCGCTGGCGCAAAAGGGGGACATATAAGGAGGGTTTTGGTCGCAGCCGCGGCGGATTTACGAGCAAAGTCCATGCCTGTGCAGACGGTCAAGGGCGCCCTCTTGGCTTCAAACTGACAGGTGGTGACGTTTCGGACTATGATGCTGGGGCTGCGTCCTTAATAGAACTACCTGCCGCAGCTCCTCGTCGATTTCTGGCCGACAAGGGGTATGATCGTGATAACATACGAGAAACCTTGCTTTTCCAGGTGGTTCTGCCCGTTATCCCACCACGATCAAACCGTAAAAAAAGCATTCCTCTTGAGATTGAAAATGTGGCACTGCTTGGCTGGCATGTTTATCCGATGAGCCCTCGCTCTAAAGCAGGCTGTTTTAAAGGCGCTCATGACGCTGCTACCTGTGATCTGGATGTGATAGAGCGCTGGTGTCGTGACTATCTGGGGTGCAACTGGCGGGTCGTGATGGGGCCATCGCGCCTTTTTGCGCTGGATGTTGACCGGGCTGGCCAAACACATAAAGCGGACGGGTTTGCCGCTTTGCAAAAGCTCGTGAGAAAACATGGCCCCTTGCCGCCGCGTCCTATGACGAAAACCGGGGGTTCTGGTGGGGCTGTGCTGTTCTTCCGCCATCAAGGGGAGCTGTTGCGTGGGGCGTCTGGCTGCCCTGCCCCCGGCCTTGATCCGCACCGCATTGGGCAAGCGATTGTAATCCCTCCATCACGCCATCCTATGACAAAGGGGGCTTATCACTGGCGGAAGGGGTGTGCGCCGTGGGAGATTGCGCCCCCGCCTTTGCCTTCGTGGCTTGCTGACCTTCTGAGGCCACCGCCTGAACCGGTGCGAGATTATGGCAAGAACCCCTTTTATGTGACCAATGAACGGGCTTTTCAGGTGCTGATGCGGGCTGTTTATAGCGTTGAAACGGCCCCTTCCGGGGGAAGTAATGATACGCTCAATAAGCAGGCTTACCGGGTAGGCCGTTGGTGCGGTGCCGGGGTCCTCAGTGAACATGACGCCATTGATTGCTTACTCGTTGCATCAAAGTCTCGTGGGATTCCCTACCGTGAAGCCCGCGATACGATCCGCTCTGGCCTGCGTGGTGGGATGCGCCACCCTCATCAGGAGCGGACAGCATGAATAATGTAATCCAATTTCCCGATAAAGAGGGGATGAAATGGGCGTCTGCTCTCACACGAACGGACAAGGGAACGCCTCACGCTAATGTGCATAATGCGATGGTGTATCTGGAACATCTCCCAGAATTACAGGGGTTGATGCAGCTCAATGAATTTACCTGCACCACCTTAACGACGCGTTCGCCACCGCCCCTCTTCCGCGATGGCCCGACATTGCCGGGGCCTTATCCACGTATGGCCACGGAAGCTGATTACACGGCTATTCAATCCCATATCCAACGAATTATGGCGACAAACCTAACCTTTCCGGTTATTTCGCAGGCCGTTAACACGATGGCCAGTAGCCAGAGTATCCATCCCGTTCGTGAGTGGCTCTCTGGCCTGAGATGGGATCGAGATTGTCGCCTCAAACACTGGCTGTATACCGTGTTCGGCTGCCCTAATGACCGCTATCATGAGGCGGTTGGGCTAAAGTTTATGGTGGCAGCCGTCGCGCGTATCTTCCAGCCGGGATGCAAGTTTGACTATGTGCCCGTCTTTAAAGGCCCGCAAGGGATCGGGAAATCAACCGCTCTTCGTGTGCTCTTCTCTGATGCGTGGTTTAAAGAAGACCTGCATAAAGACCTTGGAAGCAAAGATGCCGCCTCTGGCTTAGTCGGCGCGTGGGGCGTGGAGCTGGGCGAGCTGCAAAGCATGATGAAATCCTCCATTGAGGATACGAAAGCGTTTCTATCACGACAATGCGACAAATACCGCCCCGCTTACGGCAGGCTTGAGGTCGTGCGAGAGCGTCAATGCGTCTTTGCAGGCACGACCAATTCAGAGGGCTATCTAACCGATAGCACAGGAAACCGGCGCTTCTGGCCTATCGACTGTGTTGCTACTGATGTTTCGTGGCTACGTGACAACCGAGAGCAGCTCTGGGCAGAGGCTGTCGCCCTCTTCCGTGCAGGGGAAACGGCTCTTTACCTTGAGGAAGACGATGTAAGGCGGGCTGCTGAAGAGAAGCAGGCGGATAATATGCTAGTCGATGCTTGGGAGAAGCCGATTGAAGAATGGATCCAAAAACGCGGAACTCTGATTCAAGATGGGCTGCATATCCACGAAGTCATGGTCAGCGGTCTAGGCATGGCTAATACTCAGATCAAACGTGCTGATCAAAATAGAGCTGGAGCCATCTTAAGAAAGCTTGGCTGGAGTGTGAAGGTCAAAAAACAAAAGGGACGCAGTGTAAGACTATGGGTTAAGGAGAGTTGATATATTCTCTCTCATCTTCTACGTCCTCTCTATGTCCCTTCTACGTCCTGTTCTACGTCCTTAAATGGCTGTTTCCTGCCTATTCTACGTCCTCTACGTCTTTAATCACTAAAACAGGTATGAAATTTCTATATAACGATACGTTTATATGAAATATTATAGATATGTATGAGAAAATGGACGTAGAGGACGTAGAAACGGCTAAAAATAGCTATTTATTCTTTAGTGATAGGACGTAGAGGGGTCGTAGAAGGGACGTAGACGGATCGCAGAGCCGGGGCTATTCTGCGAGGATTGGGATGGGAGAATAAGACGATAAGAACGAAACAGGGGAAGCAGAAATTATGGTTCAAAAAGGCCTAAATACCCCCTGCGTATTATCTGCCACCTATAGTGCCACGCATTGCCTCTTATCATGCCACCTATGCCACTCATCCTAACATTAAGACAGTTATGAAATGTAGGAAGGGGAAAGATGAATAAGCCAAATCACAACATCGGCTGCTACCGTTAAGAACGCAAGCTCTAGTGCAGTTTCTGATGTATAAAGTGCTTGTCGGATTTCTCTTGAATTTCTCTTTCTCTCATCATCAGTATTAGCAAACATTATAGCGAAAAACATAATTTCTATGAAAGAAACTATCCATATAGTAAACATGTTCCACTCAAGGTCATGAAACCTTTTATTGTCTGAAAATATAAAATACAGCCCCAGAGAGATTGCAGTCATCGCTGTCACAACGAACTTCATAGACTCCATTTTTCTTAATAGATTTGAATTCTCAATATCAAAATCTATTTTCCCTATCTCCTTTTCCATCTTTAAAATTTCTAGTTTCATTTTCTTTTCTTCAAGCTCTTCTCTTGTATCGCTCATGATAAGATCCTTTTATGGCCATGCTTTCTTCCAATAAGCACGTATTCCCTACAATGACACCCTTCATTTAGAGGCTACCGTCACCACTCTGACCTCATTATTCTGAAGAGCGGCTAGTGGAGAACAAACATGAAGCTGACCTTCGGGAACTTAGAGCTTGATAACGACACGCAGATATTGACCTCTCCTCGTGGAGCTCTTCGGCTCGCTCACAATGACTACCATGTGATGGCCGCACTGATGCGACGCGGCACTAGGATCACGACAATGGATGCTCTGATTTCAGACGTTTGGTCGTATCCACGCGAAGAGCCGGAGTTCGCTGAAGATGCCGTACGCGATTGCATAAAAAATCTACGGGGTTTTATCGGGCTCTCGGCTTTAGGACGCCACACCATCAAAAGTGAGCGCGGATGTGGCTATTATTTGGATGATAAACGACCTGAGGATCACGAAAAATGAGCGTAACAGAAGACAGGATGGACAGGGCCACGCGCGTGTTCCTCGACACTCTGGAAAAGTGCGGCAATATTTCCTTAGCTTCTAAGGCTGCTGGTGTGTCACGTCCCGGGATGTATGCACGTCGGGAACGAGACCCAGACTTTGCTCAGGCGTGGGATGAGGCGATCACGACCGCTGTTGAATCCCTTGAAGCAGAAGCGTGGCGGCGGGCGCGTGATGGTGTGCCTGAATATCTCGTGACTGGGAAAGGGCTGGTGCTGGATAAGAACGGTGAACCTGTCATGCAGAACCGCTATTCTGATAGCTTGCTCACCACACTTCTCAAGGCCCATAAGCCAGAGCGCTACAAAGACCGTTCTACTGTGGATATGAATGTGACGGGTTCGCTGGCTAAACGGCTGGATGAGGCTCGGAAACGTGTTCGCTCGCAGAGCGGAAAGGAATAAAAATCTCCAGACTTTTTATGATCTGGAGATTTTTGTTCATGAGAATATGTCAGCCTTCTAGGGCATCTAGCGCTTTACGTGCGCAACGTGCAGCAAAAATACCGTTCGCCGTCGCTTGTCTGACCCATGCGCCACGGCGTGGAGACCATTTAAAAGCATATTTTTTAAGGATGGTTCTGATTTCGTTGCTTGGTTTACCGTCAAGAATAAACATGACGCGGTTTTCTTCGGTGTCATGTCGTAACGTGTAGCCGTTTTTGACGATCTCCACCGTCTCAGCCTGTGCAAGCCGCTTTAGCACTTTCAAACGTGCCTTAGTCTGCTTAATTTTGCTCAGATTATTCGTGAGAGCATAGGATGGGAAGCCAACAGAGGGCATCCAACGCGGCGGATGAATAAGCTCCTCACTTTCCTTCTCAGAAAATCCGAGCGCCATAAGGCTGTCTTTATCCTCTTGATTTTTGCGGATTATTTTGTTGGCGGCTTTCATGCGTTCTTGTTTCGCTTCCGCCGCTTCTAACTTCTTTTCGAGCTTTTCAATCGCGTGTGGATCATCGCTAGAAATCCCACCGTTCCCAACTGCCTCTGCTTTGTTTGCGTAATAGTCTGCCTTTTCATCGTACGCGATAGACTTACGCATCTTAACGCCTGAGCGCTTTATAAGGCTGCGATGCCCGCGTTCGGAATGATGACCAACATGAATAGGTTGACAATCTGTGATTACGTTAAGCATTGACGACGCTTCATTGCTTTCCGTAACAGCCTGTTCTCTTGCAGCCTCAGAACGGCGTTCATAGCGTGCTTTCCGCGCGTTCTGCTTCTCTTCATACGCATTCATCTTCTGTGCTGCAAAAAGTGAATATTGATGCGGCCCAAAGAGCGTTTCTTGCTGTTTTTCACCCGGGAATGTGGTACGATTATACCAAGCCATCTCTTTTCTCCTTACTATGTGGTGGTGGTGGCTAGAGACGCTTGCAGACCCTAACTGCTTGCGTCTCGCACTTTATGCGCGTATAAAGTTGGCATGTCAACACTAAATGCGCGTAAAAAGAAAATGGGCCGTCCAAAAGTGGAAAGCGAAGAAGCTCGTTCTCGCATCCAACAGCCCTTGTTAGGCGATCTTGATATGTGGGCCGCCTCTCATAACGTCACACGAGCCGAAGCGATCCGTCGCCTCATTCAGAAGGGTCTAGACGCGAGCAAGGAAGAAGAAACGTGAATGCTCAAGCACAAACGCTTGAAGACCAGCTTGCCGACGAGATAAGCCGTTATTGCCTTGATCCGCTTGGGTTTGTTCTGTTCGCCTTCCCTTGGGGGAAAGAAGGAACAGACCTTGCACAGTCTCAAGGCCCTAGAGCGTGGCAGCGTGACATTCTGCACTCAATCGGTGACAAGCTCCGTGCTGGGTATGAGCCTGATGCTGTGCTAATGCCTGCCCTACAAGCGGTCGCTTCTGGACATGGTGTCGGTAAGTCTGCCTTGGTGTCTATGCTGGTCGCATGGGCACTCTGCACCTGCCCTGACACAAAGGCCGTCATTACCGCCAATACAGAGCCACAGCTTCGCACAAAGACCTTTCCTGAAATCTCCAAATGGTTCCGACTGCTCATCTGTTCGCACTGGTTCAAAGTGCATGGGATGAGCATCCATAGCACTGTTCCCGGTCATGCCAAGA
Organism: Saccharibacter floricola DSM 15669; assembly: GCF_000378165.1. Classification (GTDB taxonomy): domain Bacteria; phylum Pseudomonadota; class Alphaproteobacteria; order Acetobacterales; family Acetobacteraceae; genus Saccharibacter; species Saccharibacter floricola. Next base: position 379,273 of record NZ_KB899333.1, on the reverse strand, counting down.
CATGGCGGGCGGATGCCGTCACATGGTCGGAAACAAATCTTGAAGCCTTCGCTGGCCTGCATAATGTCGGACGGCGTATTCTGCTTATCTTTGATGAAGCCTCTGGGATCATTGACCGCGTGTGGGAAGTGGCTGAAGGAGCGTTGACTGATGAAGGCACGGAGATTGTCTGGTGTGCCTTTGGAAACCCCACCCAACCATCAGGACGGTTCTTTGAGTGCTTTAATCGTCAACGCCACCGCTGGAGTGGTCAGCAGATCGACAGTCGCACAGTGGAAGGCACGAACAAGGTTCTTTTTGAGCAATGGGCCGAGGCTTACGGTGAAGATAGCGACTTTATGCGAGTGCGTGTAAAGGGCCAATTCCCACGCTCTGGCTCTATGCAGTTCATTAGCTCAGAGGCCATCACTGACGCTATGACGCGTGAGGTTTCAGCTATCGTCTCCGATGCGCTGGTGATAGGCGTTGATGTGGCCCGCTATGGCGATGATCAAAGTGTGATCTTCTTCCGTAAAGGGCGTGATGCCCGCATGATCCCCCCTATTCTACTGCGCAAAGTCGATACCATGCAGCTTGCCGCGCGTGTCGCCGATGAAGCCGCCCGCTATGGTGCTGATGCGGTCTTTATCGACGATGGCGGAGTTGGTGGTGGCGTGGTGGATCGCTGCCAGCAGATGCGCGTCCGTGGAGTGCGTGGCGTGCCGTTTGGGGGAAAGTCCGACCGGGCCAATTACGCCACCAATGCCGAGCGCTACGCCAATAAACGCGCTGAAATGTGGGGATCATTACGTGAATGGCTCAAGACTGGCGGCATACCCGATAACCAAAACCTTCAGACAGACCTTGCGGGGCCGTGGTATTTCTTCAACCCACGCAATGAAATCATTCTAGAGAAGAAAGAAGACATGAAGAAGCGCGGACTTGCCTCCCCAGACATAGCCGACGCTCTCGCTCTTACGTTTGCGTATCCTGTGATGAACTCCCGCTTTTCGGGCGGCCCTTATGGAGCGGCTCGTCCGCAGGTGCAGGAGTATGATCCTTGGGGGTGAATAGAAACAATGCTGCTAAACTGTTCCATATACATTAATCATGGTAACAGTTTTTCTGTTGGCTACGGTTTATGTCATTCTGAAGGTCGAAAATACTAGGAGCTTCGCCTCTTTGAATTGCCATAATTCTATCTTGAGTTTCTCTCATTCCGGCAAAAAATAGACGCCCTCCTTCTTCGGGCGTTATATCCCCATCATCTATGCTTCTATCTATATGGCTGCCAATAGACGACATCATATAAACCTGAGCCCGGTATCTTTTATCAATAGCACTATATTTATCTAATGCTTCATCTAAGCAACGAGATAAATTGCAATAATCTCCTATCTTCGCAGGGTATATCACATGGCATTTTTCAACTTCCCTGTCTTTATTTCGTTCTGCTTTCTTTATTTTCTGAGCAGCACATCCATAAAGAAAAAAAGACACAATACCGAGAACTAGACACTCTCTAAACAACTTGTTTTGCACTTTAGGAACTTTCACATGTTTTTATTTGTATATACGAATAATATATTTTCTTCCATCCCCATCTAGAACTTATAAACATACGTCATCCTAAGCGTTCTTCTAAGAAGGATGCCCCATGCTCTCATTCCGTCTTGCTCACCTTGATGATGCTGCTCTCATTACCCCGCTTCTTCGCACATCCGACCGTCTGGAGGTGCTGCGTTCAGGACAAGGAGATGTGACGGGGGCGTTGCGTCGTTCTATTGAGCAGTCTTCCCACGGGATGGCCGGTCTTTTCTATGATGAGAACGGCCCTATTGCTCTCTTTGGGGTCGCTCCTCAGTGTGATGTGGGCATTCCGTGGCTTGTCGGCACGCCTTCTCTTATCCATCACCAAAAAGCCTTCCTTCGTGAAACACGCTTTTGGGTGCGGCAATGGCAAAAGCGTTACCCGCTTTTGATGAACCATGTGGATGCGTCCTACAGCCAAGCGATCCGCTGGCTCTCATGGCTGGGTTTTCAGATTGAGCCGCCCCAACCTACCGGGCTAAACGGGGCGCTTTTTTGCCGCTTTTCACGACAGGGAGAGGACTAATGTGCGTTATCACAGGAACGATTGCTGCTATTGGGGCCGGTGTGGCCGCTGCTGCTAGTGCTTCCTCTGCTCTGATCAGCGCTGAAGGACAAGCCGCTTCTAACAAAGCGCAAGCGCAGCAAAGCCAACAGCAGGCACAAATTGCTTCCCAAGCCTCTAAAAACTCCATCGACCAAGGCTATCTCAACGCGCAACGCGACTATCAGGCAGGCGATCAGCATCTCGCGGCACAACGGGCCTTTATGGCCGCCAATGGTGTCGATACGTCCTCTGGTTCTGCTTTGGATGTGCAGCAATCAACCGCGCGTGATACCGGACTTTCCGTCGGAACAGACCAATATGAGGCCGGGGTTCAATCTACCAGCGCCAGCAATCAAGCAATCTCTTACAACAATCAAGCCCGTATTGCCCGCGCAGGGAATGCCTCAGCTTGGGCAGGTGGCGCCTTGGGTGCTACGGGCGCTCTAGCAAGCGGGGCTTCTTCTTTAGCAGGAAATTCGTCTTTCTCATCTAAATGGAATGATCTCTTCTCTAGCGGGTCAGGAGGATCATTCAACACAGCCTTTAGTGGGGCTGGAACCAGCGCTTCAAGCTTTCCAAACTAGGGGAACCTCTCATGCCTCAAGTGCCTTACACAGATGAATCCTACAAGCTTCCAGAACGCGTCAGCGCAGGGGGAACGGATGTTCTCAACGTCCCCAATTATGGAGACATGATAGGCCGTGGTCTGGATCGTTTTGGAGCTGGTGCAGAAGCCGTGGGGAGCATGGCTGAACGTCTTCAACGACAAGACGACATAACCGCTGTGCAAAGCGCGATGAATGACTTCCGCACTCATGTGCGCAATGTGCAATATGGAGACCCCAATAGTCCCAACGATACGGGCTTTTTCGGGCTGCAAAATAAAGCCACACTGGATGCGTGGAAGCCAACCGCACAGGGACTTGACCAGACGCGCCGCTCCTTAATGGATGGGCTCACGACCGATCAACAACGTCTCTTCCAACAAGAAAGCGAGCCGTTCCTCAACAGTGCCCTTGATAGCATGTCAAGCCATACGGCACAGCAGCGCCAGAGCTACCAGCAGCAAACCCAGAAAGCCACGCTGGATAATCTTACCAATCAGGGCGCGGCTAATCACGATAACCCCTCTGTTTTCGCAGGCACGCTTCTTCAGGGACGACAAGCCATTGCGCAGAACCTCGCCTTGCGGGGTATCCCCTCTGATAGTCCGATTGCCCAGCAAGAGCTGCAAAAATTTAACGACAACTATTTTACGACCTCAGCCCAAGCAGCCACCGATGGTGGAGATGCCCTCAAAGCGAAAAACCTGCTTCTGTCTAATCGTAAGAATATGTCAGAGCCGGTCTTTGAGCAGTCTATGGCCATGCTTAAGCCTCATATCGACCATCAAGTCGGAACCATGCTCGCCGATGGAGCGATTAATCACCGCGACGGTGGTCTTGCAATCCCCGCCCAGAGCGATCAAGACACGGTTTTCATCACAATGACACATCTGGAAAGTGGCGGACGACAAACCGATAAGAACGGAGCACCCCTCACCTCTCCCAAAGGTGCGACAGGGGTAGCGCAGCTTATGCCAGATACGGCACGCTCGGTTGCGCAATCGTCCGGTTTAGGCTGGGATGAAGACCGGTTTAAACATGATAGCGCCTATAATCGCGCCCTAGGGTCAGCTTATTATCGCCAGCTTTGCCAAAAATATGGGGGCAATCTGACGCTTGCTTGTGCGGCCTATAATGCAGGCCCCGGCCATGTGGATCAATGGCTGAAGGACATTGGAGACCCACGCAGCGGAGCGATCACCGATCAACAATTTGCCCAGAATATCCCGTTTAAAGAAACACGGGATTATGTCGGCCATGCCGGGGCGGCTCTCACCAAGTCCCAACCTGAACCGAGCTATGACGCCCCTGATACCAACAAACAGTTCGCCGCTATTCAGTCCCATGCTCAGGCAATAGGCGCCTCTCCTGAAGCGGTGAACTATGCGTTCTCTCGCGTGCAGCACAATAATAGCCTCTGGGAAGCCAGTACGCATGAAGCCCGCTCTCAGCTTGGCACGCATATCAATGACCTTAGTGCATCTTATATGGCGGGCAATACACAATCTGGCATTCCAGAAAACACTATTCGTCAACTTTACCCTCCTGAAGAGGCGCAAAGCAAAATTGATGACCTCACCATGCGTCGTCAGGTTGGTCTGAGCTTTAATGCGCTCAAATGGGCCTCTCCTCAACAAGCGGTAGCCATCCTCCAAAACGCGTCTACGCAACTACAAGGCGAAGATATTAACCATTTCAAGATACGACAGAAATCGGCCCAACTCCTCCAAGCAAGCCTAAACAAGCGCCAAGACGCCCTCAAAAAAGACCCCGCCGCTTATGTGCAGGACAACCCACAGGTGCAACAAGCGTGGCAGGCTTATCAAAACAACCCAACAGAGGACACGAGAAAGGCCTATTATGCTAAGTCTAATGCCGTGCAACAGACAATGGGCGTGTATTCTCCCCATGTTCTTACCAGTGATGAAGCGGACACAATGGTCGCTCAATTCACGCAGGCAGATCCACAAAAGCAAGAGGTCGGCCCTGTCTTAGACGGGCTTCGCCAGCATTACGGTGATGACCTCTGGCCTAAAGTCGTCTCGGAAATGGTCGCCCATAAACTCCCTGCCGAGTATGCCACGATGGCCAATATGGATACGCCAGAGCAAAAGACAGTCCGGCAAGTGTTCCAACGCGCCATTCAGACCGGTGAAGATAAGCTCAAAACAATGGCGGGGCCTGATGCCGCCCAGCTTGATAAAACGGATAGCCTTAATCCAATTTTTGATGCGTTAAGCGACAAGCGACAGACGTTTATGTTGCAACAAGGTGGTGTCATTCCTTACCAAAACCTTGTGAAAAGCACCAAACTTCAAACGCTCGGCTATATGGCCAAAGGAATCCCGCTCAAGCAAGCCCTTCATCAGTCTGTTGATGATCTCTTTGGGATGAAATACGACACATCGGGCATGTTGCGCACCTATAAGGGAGAACTCTCTACCACCAAACAGACAGGGGCCGCTATGCTTTCTTCGCTTCGTAATGGCGATATACGTGAGGTTCTACCCGATGCTATTGCTAAGATGCCGCCCCAAGAAAGAGAACGTTACAATGCGAATTCCAATAGTGTAACCCTGACCAACGCCCGCAACAACGGCCAATGGGTCATGAACGACAGCGAAGACGGCTATAATCTTCTCATTCCAAGCAGCACGACACCGGGGGATTATCAGATGCTTCAAAGTAAGGATGGGAAGCCCATCACCCTAAAACGTGATGACATCCATTCTGGCAAATGGTTCAGCTCTTACGATGCTACGGCCCAACGTGACGCTCGTTTGGCTCATGAGGGTAAAACACGCCATCTGGGCGGGGATTGGTAAAAATAATCTAGACAATAGTCATCCATATCCCTTACCGTTACATGTAACGAAGGAGCTTTACGATGTCGTCCTTACAATCAGAGAGCCAAACCCGAGTGCGGAAACATCGCGCGGCCATGCGCAAAGCAGGGCTACGCCCTGTTCAGCTCTGGGTGCCCGATACAAGAAATGAGCATTTTTCCCAAGAAGCGGCTCGCCAGTCCCGTCTTGTGAGCAAACATGACGCGCAAGAACCCGATGACATAGCCTTTTTAGAACAAGCTACTGCCGAAATTGAGGGATGGGAATGAAGCGAGGTGATCTCGTCACTGTTGCTCTGCAAGGAGACCTTGGAAAGCCACGCCCCGCCCTCATTGTTCAAGCCGATTATTACTGCGATACAACCAGTGTCGTCATTCTTCCCGTCACAAGCACGTTGAGTAATGCCCCGTTGCTGCGCCTTATCGTGCAGCCCAATCAAGAAAATGGCCTTCATAAGCCATCAGATATTATGATTGATAAACCCTCTACCGTGTCCAGAAACAAGATAGGGCCGAGTTTTGGGAGACTGTCTGACGTGCAAATGATGAAAGTTTCACGTCTGTTAGCCGTCTTTATGGGAATTGCTTAAGACACATCCCCCACTAGAACTTATAAACGTTGTGCATCATCGGCCATTATGTGCACATCGACTCCTCATCTCGCTAATCCGCTTCCTACGCCTTCCCCGGCTACTCCTGTGACCAATGCCGGGAAGACACAGGCGCAATCAGCCACTAATGCCGCTAAATTGGCTGGTGGCTTTGGCTCTACCCTTCTGACAGGGCCGCAAGGTCTCTCTCAAACAGCCAACACCGCCCCCAAAACGCTTCTTGGGGGATGATCTATGGCAAAACAGCGTAAAGCGTCTCCCACGTTCGACATGGACAATCGGAGCAGCCAGCAGTCATTACGCGATGAAGCAGACCGCCGGCTTGTCATGATGCGGTCTGACCGGCTGTCATGGCGTGATACATGGCGTGAGATTAGCCATTATATCTTGCCCACGCGCGGGCGTTATTTTCATGTGCCCAATCAAGGCAGCCGGGGCCGTGTGAAAGGCCCGCAGATTGTCGATAAAACCGGTTCTATTGCCTTGGGGAATCTGTCAGCTTTCCTGATGGCAGGGATCACTTCACCAGCACGCGACTGGTTCCGACTGGAAACCAATAATGACCAGCTCAACGATGATCCACAAGTCAAGCTCTGGCTGTCAGACACGAAAAGCCGCCTCCAACGCGTCTTTGCAACTGGCAATTTCTACGCGTCTATGAGCCAAACCTACGAAGAGCTGGCAGGCTTTGGCACGGCGGCCTGTATCATCTTGCAAGATTATGAGGATGTTGTCCGCTTCTATCCGCTGACGGCTGGGGAATATTATCTTGCCCAAAATGCACGCGGTGAAGTCGATACGCTCTTTCGGGAATATGTGCAGAATGTCGCGCAAATCGTGCAGCGTTTCGGCCTTGAGAATGTCTCTCCGACCGTGCGTTCCCTTTGGGAGAGCCGCCAACTTACCCAAGAGCTTCCGATCGTCCATGCGATTATGCCCAATAGCTCCCGTATAGCTGGGGCGTTTGGCTGGAAAAGTGCCCCTTATATTGGCATTTACTACGAATATGGGAACGATACCGAACCAGCGCTCTTAGTTGAATCCTATCCACGTAAGCCCTTTATTGCGCCGCGATGGGCTACCGTGAGTAATGATGCCTATGGTCATGGCCCCGGTGAAGATGCGCTGCCCGATATTAAGTCCCTTCAGGTCGCTCAACTCCGCCTTGCAGAAGCCGTTGATAAATACGCACGCCCTCCAACAATGGCGGATGCGTCCCTTCAAGAAAGTATGGTGAACTTGCTTCCGGGCGGGTTGAACTTCATTCCGGGGCTGGCAGCGGCGGGCAATGGCGCGGGTATTCGGCCCGTCTATCAGGTCAATCCCAATATCTCCCCTCTGCAAGAACGTATTGCGGAGTTTCAAGATCAGGTGCGTAAAACACTCCGCAACGATCTCATCTTGATGGTTTCTCAAGAGATGGGAAGCACCCAACCTGTAACCGCAGCGGAGATCAATGTCCGCCAACAAGAGAAGATGCTCACACTTGGCCCCGTTTTAGAACGGTTCCATAATGAAGCCCTTGATCCGATCATCACAACGACGCTGGAGATTATGGAACGTGGCGGGTTGCTCCAACCGCGCCCTCCCGGTCTACATGGTCATGCCCTCAAGATTGCGTACAGCTCTATCTTGGCTCAGGCACAACGTGCCACAGAAACCACGGGCATTGAGCAGCTTGTGCGCTTCGCTGGTAGTGTCGCGGGTGCTGATCCGTCTATTATGGACAATCTCGACCTTGATGCCGCTCTTGATCGGTATGGTGATCTCCTTGGTGTTGATCCATCCATGCTCAAAAACCCACAATCGGTCGCTCAGTTACGCCAACAACGCGCCTATCAGCAACAACAGCAACAAATGGCCGAACAAGCACAGCAGATGGCCGCCGGGGCCAAGAACCTCTCTCAAGCCGATGTGGGCGGTGGTTCTAACGCCCTGCAAGCCATTATGAGCGGCCTGAACGCGCAACAAGGACAGTAATCATGCAAGACCCTCATGATGCTCAACAGATCAACGACCATCGCAAACGCCGAAAAGCGCGTGCAACACAAGAGCAGCACGATCTACAGATTATCGCCGCGATGCCAGAGGGAAACCGCGTCTTACAGCGCCTGATCACTTTAACAGGACGAGATGCCGCCTCTTTTGTGCCCAATGATGCCTTGGCGACCGCCTACCGTGAAGGGCAGCGCAGTATTGGGATTAGCCTGACCTCATGGCTTAATGACGCTCTGAAAAAAATATAAGATCACCCCATAGAACTTATAAATGCCCGTCATGCTCTCCCTTATCTGATGGATAGGAGAGCTTTCAGGCATGAGTGATGTCCCAACACAGAATAATGCGACAGCCCCAACGGAAGAGGCGACACCGGAACAAACAAATGAGAGCCCCAATACTCTCGTTGATACCCCGTCTACGCCCCTGGGCGAGGAGGCTAAAGAACGGCCTCTAGAAGAAGCTGATGCCCAAAACGATAAAAGCAAAGAAGAAGCGCCTGAAAAAGAAGGCCCTCCTGAAAGCTATGAATTCACGGCTCCCGAAGGGATGGAGGTCGATTCAGATGCTCTCAGCTCTTATGAGAAACTGGCGCGTGATAACGGCCTCTCCCAAGAACAATTTAGCGCCATTACCCAACATGGTCTTGATTATTTCCAGAAAGAGCTTGGCAAGTTGTCTGAAGCTCACAGCGCCCGTGAACAAGGCTGGCGCAAGGATGCTCTGAGCGACAAAGACCATCTCAGATGGGCAGGCTCTCAAACCCGAGGTGATGACCAATGTTGGTCATGTGTTCGATCAGTTTGGCGGCAAAGACCTCCGCCTTGCCCTCGCTGAAACCGGGGCTGGCAACCATCCACAGATCATCCGCGCCTTTAACGCCATTGGAAAGGCATTAGGAGCGGCCCAAACACCCGACAAAGGCAAACCCGCAAGCGAACTCAAAGGCAACAGCTTTGAGGATATCGCCCGCCGCCGTTATGGCTCTAACAGCTAAGGTTCCCTCTCATGGCTCTTAATAACAGTACCTTCCTCACCCTTGCCGATTGGGCAACCCGTCGTGATCCTGATGGCGGTGTTGCTGACACGGTCAACCTGCTCTCCCAAACCAACGAAATTTTGGATGATGTTGTCTGGAAAGAAGGGAACCTCGCAACTGGGAACAAAACGACCGTCCGCACGGGCCTCCCCGCCGCAACATGGCGCTTGCTCAATTATGGCGTGCCACGGGGAAAATCCACCACGGCACAGGTCACAGATACCTGTGGAATGTTAGAAACCTATTCCACTACGGATAAAGACCTCGCCAATCTTGAAGGGGATGTCGGGGCCTTTCGTCTCTCTGAGGATATGGCCTTCCTTGAAGGTATGAACCAGCAAATGGCCCGCACCTTCATTTATGGTAATGATCAGAGCGATGTCGGTGCTTTTACGGGGCTTTCCCCGCGCTATAATACATTAGACACGGCTAAAGCAGCGTCTGCGGCAAATGTGATGGATGGAAAAGGGCGCGGCAGCACCAATACCTCTATCTGGCTGTGCTGCTGGGGGCCAACATCCGGCTTTGGTATTTTCCCCAAAGGCTCTGTTGCGGGTCTCCAACAAAAGGATGTCACAACAGACGCCCCGATCTTGGATGACCAAGGCAACCCCTACCAAGCCTACCAGATGCATTATAAGTGGGATTGTGGCCTGACGATCCGTGATTGGCGCTATTTTGTCCGCATTGCCAATATTGATGTCAATGCACTGACAGGAGACAACGCCCCTAACCTCCTCGCTCTGATGTCAGCGGCGTGCTTTAAGCCCCCAACCATGCCCTCCACAGCGTCCAATGTGCAAAGTGCGACACGCGCCACCGGCGGAACGCCGCTCTCCTTTGGTCGTCCTGTCTTCTACGTCAATCGCACTATTGCATCAGCGCTCTCTATTCAGGCGATGAACAAGACCAATGTTCTCCTCACCCAAGATGAGTTCGACGGGAAGCCCATCTTGCGTTTCCGTGGCATTCCGATCCGGGTCGTTGATGCCATCATGAATACTGAAGCCACCGTTCAGTAACTCCGTCTCGCCTTGACAAGGAACGCCCTATGATCGTCGATAAACTGCTTCTCTTTTCGAATAAGCAAGACCTCACCCAAGCCCAAGCTGGCTCTCCAACGCCATCCGTCAATACGGTTGATTTCTCTCAAGCGCGAGATTTTGGCCCAACAGAAGGCTTTAAAGTCTTTGTGGAATTCTCCTCACTCCCCATTGGGGCAGCAGGAACCACGCTTTCTATCGCTGTTCAGATCTCAATAGACAACCAAAACTGGACAACGCTGGAAGACTTCCCGTCCATTGATATCACAACGCTCACGAATTCTCAGCCTTTTGCCGTCCGCGCTAAACCGGCTTTTTCCAACATGATCTACCGCTATATGCGCCTGACCTATACCCCTAGTCAGACGCTTAGTTCCGGGATTGTTATGGCTGGGATTAATCTCGATGTGCCTAGTCAGCAAGCTTATCCGAAAAACTACGTGGCGTAAGGAACGATCATGGCCCGTTATCGCGTCACAACCGCAAGCTTTATCAATGGTCGCACCGTCGATGTTGGAACCGTCATTGAGTATGAGGGAATCCCCGGCTTCAATCTTGAGCCTCTTGATGATGAGGCTCACCATGCCAAGGAAGCCGCTGGACAGGCTGGAGAAAGGAACGTCAATGGACGCGCCTTTCAGGAAGACCTCACCCGCTCCGATGGTGCGCCCTCTTCTTTGAACAGCACAGAAGCGGTTAAGGATCAGGGCACATTAGACGAACAGCACGAGCCTGACCAAGCCGAGCTCCTGCCCAAAGAAGCCCCTAAACAAACGGAGGCGTCTTCAAAAGAAGAACCGCAGGAATCTGCACGCACGCCGTCTAAATCAGCGAAAAAGAGCTAAGGCATGACGACACACATTGACCTCTGCAATCGTGCGCTCATGCGCCTTGGTACACAGAGTGCCCTGACATCCTTTGATGATGGGTCTGTAGAGGCCAGTGTGTGCGCAGCCTTTTACGACGATGTCTTGCACGCATTGCTCGCCCATCCTGCCAGTATGGGTGGCCCGGTTTATACATGGCAATGGCCCCGCTGTGTGGGAACGGGACTCCCCGCACCCAGCAGCAACCCACGCTGGCGCTACGAGATCGCTCTCCCCTCTGATGCTGTTCGTGTCTTGCGGGTTGATAACCTTCTTGCTGAAAAGCCCAATGATCGACGTAAAGCCCTCTTTGACCGCCCTGAGAGTTTTGGCGAAGGAATGGGCAAAGCAGGCGGCCCTACACTGGTTCCTGTCCTATTTACCGATTATCAGCAGGTGAGTGTCACCTACATCACAAAAACCGTTGACATCGACCACTGGCCGCCCGCTTTTAAACGTGCCTTTTGGCTCTCTTTAGCCGCCGCCATTGCGACAACACTTGGCATTGATGGCAGCACAAGCGCTGCTGTCGCCCAAGAAGCCGAGCGTGAAGTCGCCCGTGCGTGCCTCGCCGATCAACGCGTAGAGGTCGTCAGCACAGAAACCGTGCCCGACTGGCTCTCTGTTCGTTTGGGATATGGCGACAAACAGCGTCCTATTCACCAAACCACGAACACTCTCGATAGCGGCTTTAGTGCAGGCAACTCTCACCCGCTCCTGACCCCTACAGTCCATCTATCGGCCCCAATGGGGTTATTCCAACGGGACTAGAAACACGCGATATTGCCGATGGCTCCTGCCTCTACATCCCCGCAGATACTCCCGATGGACGTATTGGCATGCTCACAATCGGCCAAAGCCCTGCCGGGTGGCGCAGACCCTATCACGGCGTTATCTCTGATGGCCTACAAGATGGAACAAGCGAAATAGACCCATGAACCCTCTAAAAGTCCTCTCCGCTATCGTGATTTTTTCAATGGTAGGCTGTGCCCATAGCCAAGTTCCTCCGCAGAAATGGACGCAGAACTACGCCCCGACACTGACAGATTGGCGGGCCGCTCTTCTATGGAAGAACCATAGTGTTAGCCAGTCCATGGAAAGCTTATTATCTTCTCTCTCTACAAAAGTAGAGGGTATCAATGGCGCTTCCACCCATCAAAACCTAACGAGTCCTACCATTATGGGCGGGTTCCTTGATGGAGCACAAACCATTAATGTCGCGACCTCAAGCCGAAGCCTTGCCTCGCATTTTCTTGATACCATTAATGTGCAGGATTACGGCGCGAAAGGCGATGGTTCGACCGATGACGGCCCCTCTATCCAAGCTGCTCTTTCGGCAGGTGAGCGCGTCTTGTTCCCTCATTCAGCCTTTGGCTATCTCCTCAATACAGGGAAATTCGCCGGAGGTACCTACCCTGATTACCGCTATTCTTGGAACACACATCCATCAGTCTATCCCCAAGCTGGAGAGATCAACTTTAACAACTCACTGGTAAAAGGAACCTCCGCTGGAGACCCCTCTGCCTGCACGGGAAGCATCAACTCTCCTTACACACAGCCCTGCCTGGCCATTACCAATAAGCGCCTCATTATGGATCCGGCTTCTGTTTGGGCGGGGCCACAAACAACCAATGTTGGCCTTGATATTGAGTGCCTTCCTAACCATAGCTCCAGCAATCCTTCCAATACATTAAACGGTTACCCACGCAACTGGGTGGCCTGTATGTATTTTGGAGGAGATACAGGGTCTGATGGCCAAGCAAATTCATCCGGAGCTGGTTTTGGATCATCCATCCATTCAGAGCTGGTTAACTGGGCTCTCAATATCAATACCAATACGGGCGTTGGAGAAGAGTTTGACATCAATGTTATCAACCCGGTCGTCGATGGCGGGATTACCCGGGGGCAGTTCATGCTCTCTTCTGCTGCCTTTAATGGGAGAAGCAGTGTTCTATCGGGCTATTCGCCTTGGGGGAAAACATCAGAATGGGGAGAAGGATACGAAGTCAATGCCACCCCTTTTACAGCGACCACAAAACCAGCCCCACACATAAACGGGCATGGGGAGACCATTTATACCACAAACACATCCAACGGATTAACAACATACACCGTGTATCCGCGATGGACGCGCGGCTTTTCAGCGAGCGGATCTCTCAACGACTTCGTTGCCGCAAGTTCCATCGCAGGAGAAAGCGGCTCTTTCTTTGAAGGCCTTGATGCGACAGGAACCCCTCTTTTCAATATCGATAAACAAGGGAATATTTTTTCGGCGGGCTCAATAACCTCCTCGTCATGGGCCTCTATAAACGGATCCCTTCAAATCAATGGGTCACCAAATACGTGGCGTTATACCCATTATGACACGAACGGTGCAGAACGCTGGGAAACAGGCAGTGACGCTACTCCAGAAACAGGATCGAACACAGGGTCAGACTATTATATCTCAAGAAGAAGTGACACTGGAACATCCCTTGATGAGCCGCTGTCCATTTCTCGTCATAATGGCGTTGTCACGATGCCTGATGGGGTCAACACGTCATCAGCAACTGTCACAAAACTCTGCTTGGACCCTTCATGCAACCGCTATGTCTACGAGGCACAGAACAAAATCTATATTGGCACGGCCAAGGGGGGTAATGTCGCGTCCATTGATGATAATGGCAACATGACCTTAAAAGGGCAGCTCATTGGGAATGGAACCCCCTAACATGGCTCAGTCTCCCACCGGCCCCCATATTGGACTGACATGGCGGAGCTCCTTTGGCGGCGGCATGATGTCGCCCCTGCTGGGCTACCGGGCCGATATGGAAAAATGGCAGTCCGGGGCGGCTGATCTCACCAATTTCTTTGTCCATGTCCAAGGTGGGATCAGTAACCGGCCCGGCACACGCTATATTGGCACCTCTCGCACAGAAGCCAGCAGCACTCCCCCAAAGCTCATCGCGTTTATTTACAACAACACGCAATCTTATGTGCTGGAATTTGGGGACCAGTATGTCCGCTTTATCAGCAATGGCGCTTATCTCGCACGGGATGATGGCACACTTTATGAGCTGACAACGCCTTACCGGATTGAGGACGCCTTCTGGCTTCGCCACGCCCAATCCGCCGATGTGCTCACCCTCACCCATGCCCGCTATCCGGCCATGAACCTCTCACGCCGTGGAGAACTGGACTGGACATTAGACGTTATTGCGTATGATGCTGGCATTGCCGCCCCCTCCTCACTTATTGCCTCAGCCGTCGAAGGAACCGCGGCCAATACCGGCACCACACCGGGGGTTTCTAAAGCAACATACGAATATGCGGTGACGTCGGTCTCTAATGACAAGAACACCGAAAGCAATGCGACCTTAGCGCCCTCTCAAACCGAAATGACCACCACAGCCCAGACGGTCACTGACCCCAATACGGGAAAGACCTCAACCGTTCAGCAAGAGACAGCTGTGGAGGTTGGGCATTTCGTCGAGAACTATAATACGCTCACATGGCCAAGCGTTGAGGGCGCTGATTATTACAATGTCTATCGCCGTTTTGCAGGCCAATGGGGACTAATCGGCAATACGGCCTCTCTCAGCTTTGATGATGTCAATTACGCCCCTGATACTGAGAATGGGCCGCCTGCACACCGTAATCCGTTCGACAATGGCAACAACCCAGTCTCTGTCACCTATTTCCAGCAACGCCGCGTCTTCGCAGGGGCTGTCTCCTACCCGCAAACGGTTTGGATGAGCCGGTCTGCCAACTACACCAACTTCGACATCCACACCCCTGTGGTCTCTGACGATGCCATCACCGCCACCATTACCAGCCAGCAGGTCAACACGATCAAGCATCTTGTGCCAATGGCGGACTTACTTGCCTTTACCGGCACAGGGATTTGGAAGATCAGCGGCGGCCAAACTGGAACGGCCATCACACCGTCCAACTTCACCGCTATTCCGCAAATGTTTGTAGGTTGTTCCGATGTGCAGCCCCTTCCCATTAATACCGACGTGCTGTTTATCGAAAATAAAGGCAGCCATATCCGCGATCTGCAATATGATTGGTATGCCCAGATTTATCAGGGCAATGATCTTTCCGTGCTGTCTGACCATCTTTTTTATGGCTACACGCTTGCCGATTGGTCTTTTGCCCAATTCCCCTTCAATGTGCTCTGGGCCGTGCGCTCCGATGGCACTCTGCTGGGGATGACCTATCTCAAAGAGCAAAATATCACCGCTTGGCACCAGCATAAAACACAAGATGGAGCGTTCCAATCCGTCGCTGTTGTGCCAGAAGAGAACGGTTATGGAGCCATTGAAGACACGACCTATGTTGTTGTCAAACGCCGCCTTAACGGCACAGAACGCTACACCATCGAACGGCTGGAAACCCGCCAGCTTGGTGCAGAAAATGATGACATTACGCGCTCATGGTTTGTCGATTGTGGCCTGCGCTATGAAGGCGAGCCCGTCTCAACCCTCCTGGCCTCACCCATCTCGCAGGCGTGAGCGTCTCTGCTTGTGTGGATGGGAACGCTTATACGGGCCTGACCGTTGGCGCGGATGGGTCACTGACCTTGCCCCAATCTGGGCGTGTGATCACAGTGGGCTTGCCCATCACGGCCACGGCTAAAACCCTCCCGCTTGATCTCGGGCAGCCCCCACAATTCGCCCGCCGCAAACGCGTCAGCAAGGTCTATGCTACCCTCTATAACAGCGCAGGTCTCGGCGTCTCCACTAATGATGGAAAGACCTTCCATAGCCTCGACGATCAAGGCGTAGCCGCTGGACGCACGGCCCCCAATCCCTACAACAAGACAGGCCCGCAAAAGTCAGACCTCATCACGGGCCTCACCATGCGTATCCCCTCCCCCAACTGGACACAAAGCGGGCAGATCACGTTCCAGACAACCAACCCGCTCCCTGTCACAATCTCAACGGTGAGTGTGGATGTGGAGGTGGGGAATTAATTCTGGAACATATGAGTTAAGAGCATAAAAGCTGCTAAATAATTTCCCGGGGGAACAGACCCTATAGAACCGCCTCCCTGAACACTGACTGTACCAGTGCTATCAAGTGATCCTAGAGGGTTGATTGATGTTCCATATATTTCGTTTATGTTTGTGTCGATAGAACCAACCCTATTTCCTGACCCGTCGTAGATATAATTCAAATTAGTATCAATTGATAAGATTGCGTTACCAACGACACCCTCTAGTCTATTCGTATTAATATCTAGTGTTCCTATTCTATTCCCTGATTGGTCAGATACCTCATTAGTAATCGGATCAATAGAACCTAACTTCATACCCGTAGTATCATACACATCACCACTATTCAGCATTCCCCAAGCCCCTCCTGAGGCATGAGCCGACCAAGTTGAAAATAACAATGGAAAAATAAGCATTATTCCAAACAAAAAATATCTACGATAGTTCATTTCATTTCTCCTTTAATGTTTATTAGATAAAGAAATATTATTTTAGAAAAAAGGCAATACATCAAAAATTATTATTGTTTAATCCATTGTTCATATATTTAACAATATTTTCAGAAAATATTATCTCCCTTCTTATCCAGAACTTAGAAAGCCCTGAGATGCTCCCCCAAGAACAGGGGGAAGCATGCCATTTTATACAGGAGGGCCGGATGTTCTTAGCTCGGTGCAAGAGCAAGGAGCGGCTGGTCAGCAAAGTTCTTTAGGGGATTCACTGAAGGCCTCCTTCATATCCGGCGTTCAGGCGATGCCGATCGTCAGGGTGAACCAAGCCCTCTCTCATGCGATTAAAAGCACAGAAGGTGATACGCTCAGTCCTGAAGATGCCAATGCTCAATATGGCATTAAGGGCGTTCTAAACTTTGACCAGCCTGTTTCGTCTAAACTTGCCGATACACTCCATCGCGAAAAACAAAATGCTCTGCTGCGCGATATGGCTATGCGTAATGGCCCGAGCGGTGTTGTCAGTAGCACCTTGAACATGGGGGCTGGAGCGCTTCCGTCTCTGCTCGACCCCATTAATGCGGCCTCTATGCTGGTTCCCGGTCTTGGAGAAGAACGCGTCACCGCGGGCCTCGGCATGGCAGCGGCTCGGGCTGAAGGCTGGGGGATGGAACGCGCCGCTGATGGACTACTGGTGCTGAAGCAGCGAACCGGTCCACAGGCGCTGTTCTTGGGGCCTCCAGAGCGGGCCGCTTCGTGCAAGGCGCCAGCCAAGGAGCCGCTGAACCTCTATCTTGACCGTGATGAGCATAATGATTGGACGATGGGCCAAGCCCTGAGCAACATCGCCTTTGGCAGCCTGATGGGCGGGGCGTTGCATAGTCTCGCACGGCCTGAATTACGCGCGACCGATCCATCGGTAGAACCACCTTCTCCACCAGCAGAGTCGGAAGAGCCCCCAGAGCAGCCGCCTCCTAACCCAACAGAAGACCGCCTCCGCACGGTTGGGCCAGATGGGCGCGGCCAAGTCTTGGCAGAAAGCCTCACCTCTCTCAACAATGACCGTCCCAGCAACGCAGACAGCCTTCTCCATCTACACGAACTAGAGACGACACGTCGTGATCTTGATCGCTGGATGGACGCCCATAAGAGCGCTCCACCCCAACAAGGACGCGGGACGTTAGAGAATGACCTTGCCCATCTCCACCAGAAACATGCTGACCTCCTGGACGAACAAGCTTCTTTTGACCCTCAGTCTTCCCCAGAGAAAGCAACGCCTCCTCCATCGGCTTCCCGTCCCAAAGCAGAGCCCTCATCACCATCCCTCTTTACCTTCCTCACCAAACATGGCGGAGTTCGTGATGAAGGTGGCGAGCTGAGAGCAAACGACATTCATAAACAGCGTATCGGCTTAGTCCGTCGCAATGGCGGCCTGTCGTTTGACCGAGCACGAGAACTGTCTGAAGAAGCGGGCTATCTCAAGCCGGGCGCGGACATTAACGACCTTCTGAACGCCATGACAGAAGAAAGTCATGGGCGCAAAAGTTACGCGAACGGTGTCGGGCCTCAAAAAGCTGCTATCGTAGACCCTGCCTATGAAGACCATGCCCGTGCGGCGGCCCATGATGATGTTGAGGTTGCCGCCTATGACCATGATAAGCCTCTTTCTGAGGACGTACATGCTCACGCAGCAGAAGCGACCCTCCAAGGAGCAGACCCCTATGATGCGTTAGAAGACGCATTGAAAGCCTCCTCCCATCATGATTGGGATCAATACCGGGCACAGTTTGATAAAAGCCGCTCTGTCCATCAAGCGCGTATCGCCGCCAAGAAAGACGCCCTGCACGCCCTCACTGAACATCATTTTGGCCGCTATGCACAGCGTTTAGAGTCTGGAGTTCATGCTGAAGACCTCACGATCCTCGCCGATACCGTGCTTAAAAGCCCCGATCCTGAACAGGCGATTGAGCAGGCCCTCAACCATCTTGAAGCCAACCGTGGGCAGGGCTTTGATCCACGCTGGCAAGACACTCTTCATGCCATCTACCAACAGGCCCTTCAGAAACTATCAGACCTGCAAGACGGTGTGGGGACAGACATCCTTCACGCTCTCACCAACCCAGAAAGCCGTGAGATTACGCAAAGCCGCGCGGGCCTTAAAGCTCACAGAGAAGCGGCCCCAACACCAGAAACAGGCGATGCCGTCTCTCCCCTACCAACGACAGGCATTGACCATCTCAATCTTTCAGAAGTCGGTGAGCATCCGGCTCTGATGGGGCATATGCCTGATGGTATTGAAGGCGTTCCCCCTTGGCCTGTTGTCATAGGTGATGGGGAGCACCTTTCAAAGATCACCAAGAATGGAAGAGATATTGGAGGTGGTCACGGTCGTATTCATATCGCAGCACGCCACGGAAAAGAAATAGAACAACGCGGCTTCAGAAGTGTTGACGATTACATCAAACACATTATCAAAAATATGAACCAAATTAGGCAAGATTTGCCTAAAGGTGGGCACGACTCTGGTTCATATTTTTCTATCCAAATGGGAAAAGATAGAGGAGGGAAAGACAAGCAAGATACGGCGATACTCCACCTCATGAAAAAAGATGGATATTACCGTGTCGGAACCGCAAGCGTATTCGATACAAAGTATTTAGAAAAAAGAAAACTGCTATGGGATGGAAGCCGCCACAACCTATCGCGCCCTGCTGAAAAGAGCACCGACCTTCCCCCGTCATCACCTAACAAGTCCAGCAGTGATGACGTGTATACCAGTAGCCGCCACAACAGTTTCAATGATGGTGGTGCACAACACCAGCCAAGTCAAGACAAATCACTCCACGAAGCCCAAGCTTATGGGGCAACATTAGACCAGAAAATTGCCCTTTATGGTGAGAAAGCCATTCCCCCTGAAGCGCTAGACGCGGTGAAGCAGGAGCACGCTTTGTCTGATGGCAATAGCAACGCCCTTCTTTCTGCCACTGCCTGCCTGATACGGACACGACCATGACTAACCATGAACACCCCTGCTATAATGACGCCCAGAAAGCCGCTGGACGGGAGATGTCTAAAGCGGAACTTGATGAGATGTTTGGCCGCATTGATAAAGAGGCTGGGCGCTATATGCGCCAAGGGCTCTCTCCGCAAGAAGCCCTCCAAAAAGCAGGCATGAAGATGGCTGATGATGAACGACTTGCAGGCATCATCAAAGCCAACGCCCAAAAGCGCAATCTCATTGCCCGTGCCGAATTGCAAAAGCGTATTGTAGAAGGTGATGAATATGCCTCATTAGAAGGACTATTAGCCGGTCGTGAAGATGGGAGCCGTGGCGCCGCCCTCTCCATTGCCGCCAATGCTCATGGGCAAGAGCAGCAAGTGCTTGGCCCGCTCATGCATGACCTTAAACAAGCCGAGTTGCTCAAGCCACTTTTAGCGCGTGACGAACAGTTTGACAGCGATGTAGGCCGTGAACTCTGGCGATTAGATACCCCTGAAGAGATCCACGCCACAGGCAACAAGCAGGCTGAAAAAGCCGCCCGCATACTCGCGGACTATCAAGAAACCGTGCGTCTCATGCAAAATAAGCAAGGGGCGTGGATTGGCAAGACCGACCATTATGTCACCCGGCAAAGTCATGACATGTGGAAAATTCGTGGCAATGGAACAGAAGCAGACTACCACGCATGGCGGGATCATATCGCGCCTTTGCTCGATGATCGCACGTTTGACGCAATGGATGCACGGCAATCACGCGAAGAGTTTTTGCATCAAACATGGCTCAGTCTCGCATCAGGCGACCATGATAACGCCAATGGCAAGGACTGGCTCTCTGGCTTTAAAGGGCCGGGGAACATGGCGAAACGTGTCAGTCACAACCGTGTCCTGCTTTTTAAAGATGCGGATCGTTGGCTCTCTTATAACAAAGCCTATGGTCAGGGCCATGTCATTGATAGCGTCATCAAAGGATTGCAAAAAGGCGCACGCAATGCCGCTGTGATGAGCGATCTTGGCACAAATCCAGAAGCCATGTTTAGCAGCCTGATTGACGAGGCTAAAGGAGCGACCCGGGCGCGTGGCGACTTTAAGATGCACGACAAGCTCGACCGCCTTCAAAAGGGCGCCATGATGGATATTGTCACCGGCAAGGCGCGGCTGCCTGCCAATAAAACCATTGAGCAGGTTGGGGCCTACGCCAAAACATGGAACCAGTTTACCAAACTCGGCGGCGTGATGATCTCTTCCCTACCTGACCTTGCCGTGAATGCCTCTGTTCTTCGTCATAATGGTGTGCCGCTTTTAGAAAGCTATTGGAACAGCCTCAAGGCCATTTGCCCTAGCCTTGGCAGCCAAGACGCGGCGGAACGTAAAGAGATCGCCCAGCTTCTCGGTGTGGGTATCCAAGGCCATCTTGGGGCTGTCATGAACCGTTTTGCGACCGATGATGCTCCCCTTGGACGCGCCAGTGACCTCATCAACACCTTCTACCGCCTTAATGGGTTAGAATATTGGACTGATAGCCTTTCTGAGGGCATGGGCACGATGCTGTCCCATAATCTCGGGCGTGATGCTGATCAGGCGTTTTCGGCCCTTCATCCCAACTTACAACGCAGCCTAAGACGCTTTGGGATAGAAGAGCCAGAATGGCACGTTCTCCGCCACGCCACCAAAGAAACAGGCGGGAATGCGTATCTCCTCCCCACGGAGGTCGCCAAGCTCTCCGATGACGCCATCGCCCCTCTGATAAAGCCCGGGCAAAGCGCCGATGACGTGCGACAGAGCCTGACCAATAAGCTTTACACCTATATCACCGACCAAACGCGCGAAGGCATGACCGAGCCAGATGTCCGCACGCAAGCGACCTTCCGGGGGATCAGCAACCGTCTTGATGAAGTCAACCCGATCCTCGGCCAAGCGGCCCGTTTGATGCTGCAATTTAAAAGCTTCCCCCTCACCCATATCCGCCGCGCTTATGCCCGTGAAGTGCAGCGTTTTGGCACAGACTGGCCCGGTATTGTCCATATGATCGCTGGAACCACTCTGCTCGGCTATGTCGCGATGAACACCAAAGCGCTTCTCGCTGGGAAAGAACCCCACGACCCTTCTGATGTGCGCACATGGATGGCGGCTCTTCAACAAGGCGGCGGGGCCGGGATCTATGGAGATTTCCTCTTTGGTCAACAAAGCCGCATGGGCAATAGCTTCCTTGAAACAGCGGCAGGCCCAACGATTTCCGATATGACGAAGCTTGCTGGGGTCGTTACTTCCACGCGTGATGAACTCACCGATAGTCCCGACGCTCCCAAAGCCCGCAGCTATCTGGCCAACCTTGTGCGGGTCGCCAGTGGACAAATACCGGGTGGCAATCTTCCCTTTATTAACATGGCCCTAAAATATGGCGTGATCTATCGCCTCCAAGACATGATCAACCCCGGCTATACGCAGCGCTATGAAAAGCTCATGCAGCGCAATCAGGGCCAAGAATTCTGGCTCTCTCCTTCATGGAGCCCTTACGGGGAACATTAACTGTTCCCATTCCTAAGTAGAACTTAGAAACGCCTGTCATATCCGTTCTGGCAACAACGGAACGGATCTATGCGTGCTTCTTCTCTTTCTTGGCCCGGGTTTTCTTTAGGTCATGTTGCCTCTCTTCTTGTCCGCAAAGAAGAAGGCATCGCCTTATGAATGACCAGTATCTCACCCGTGCTGAAGGCATCGAGATTAAGGCGGATATTAAAGCCGTTGAAGCCGATATGGCCATTGTTAAATCCCACCAAGCCGTCCAACAACAAACGCTGGAACAAATCCTTTCCCAAGTGCAACGCGGGAATTCATGGCGCTCCATGTTTATTGCCGGGGGCATTGCTGGGGCTGAAGCCATCATCGCCGTTCTTCTTAAAATCTTTCATATTGGAGTATGACATGGAGCCGCGCGGTATCCGCAACAACAACCCCGGCAACCTGAACTATGTCGGCCAAGCAGGAGCCCATAACGAGCAAGGCGATCATGGACGTTTTGCTGTCTTTAGCACAGCAGAAGCCGGTCTTATGGCGCTACGGGGGCAGCTCCTACGCTACCATCAGCGTGACGGCTTGGACTCAATTTCTGCCATTATCAGCAAATGGGCACCCCCTGCTGAGAATAACACCCATGAGTATATTGAAGGCGTTGCCCATGCCCTCGGTGTGTCACCTGACACCCCTCTCGGCAATTTCTCCCCCCATCTGATGGCTGGCCTCATGCAGGCGATTATCATGATGGAAAATGGCAAGAACCCTCACGGATCATTGATCTATCAGGTGGCTGGCCTGCCCGCTCAAGAGAACATCACATGATGTCGCGTCTTGCTCGTCTTCGCCATTGGATCCAACAGCCAACAACGCTCATCGGCCTCTCTCTTGTGATTGGCGGGATCGCGGGAGCAGCTACTGGAGCCCTTAGTGGCGATATGGCCACCACCCTTCTGCTGTCATCGCTGCCATCGTTACTGCCGGACAACAGCACAGCACGCGCTACCGCCTCTGCGCTTATTCCGCCAGCCGTGGCCGCTCTTGAAAAACGCGCGGACACGCAGCCACCCCATACGTGACTGAACGCGCCTCCACCTCGTTGGCACCATTTTCGGCGGCGTGGCCGAAGAAGGCACGACCCTACTAGCTGATAAGTTCGACACAAACGCCCTCCTCGCTGGCATTCTGCGCGTCGAAAATGGCCTAGCAGATGTAGAAGGCGGCATAGAAGATGTCATCACGGCGGTAAAAGAGAAAAAGCCTGCAACTGCTCAGGTAAACTCTGCCGCCTGACAAACGGCAATAATGGGAGGGCTTCGGCTCTCCCTACGCCTAGAGAGAATCAGTCAAAAACGGCTGGATCGGAGAAGAACAATGAAAACCTATATCGTCCTCAAGTTAATTAAAGCCAAACCTATGACGCGTGGTGACTATAATACGCTCCGTGGCTGGCAACTTCCCAAAGATGAAGACGGAAGTGATGAAGGTTATCTCGTAGAATATACCGATAGTCCTAGTGCCAACGTGAAAGGCTATCTAGGATATGTGTCATGGTCACCAAAATACGTTTTCGATGAGGCTTACCGCCCCATTGAAACACATGATGGCCACTTAAAATTTGGTAAGATTTAACGCCTTTCTACGGTCAAAACGGGAGATTACCCTTCTATTTTTGTCGGTATTTAGTCAAAAAAAAGGTAACTCCTCCCAAAACCCCTAAAGGGCATCACTCGTAAGGAAATACTAAATGAACCCCTATGTTGCAGGAGGCTTCATCCTCACGGTGCTCGGCTTCCTGACGGCTCTGATCGTCTACAGCAACCGAGCCGGACGCAACAGCGCCCGCGTAAGTTCCGAACGCCAAGACGCCAGCGACGCCACGCAATCAGCAGAAGCCGCTCAACGGATGCTGGATGCCCGAACGAATGGCATACGCTCTAACAATATGCTCATAGGCTCTCTGGATAAGGGGACGTTCTGATGAAGCTCGTTGTTTTATGTGTGGCGCTTCTATCGCTCGTAGGCTGTACTCCAACCCGATACAAACCGCTCTGCCCGCCGCTGGTGCATTACACAACGCAGGAACAGAAGCAGGCAGCGGACGAGTTGCGCACTCATCCCGACCTGCACGAGCTGCCCGTTATGATGCGGGATTATGGGAATGAGCGGAGGGAGATGCGGACTAGCACACGCTAAAGCGGGCATTTCGGGACACTGTGGTTAGTGTACACAGATCCATCTTCACGCCCCTCCCTACAAGCCGCCGAACACCTACGGAAACGACAGAATTCAGTGGGCAAGATTTGGGCAAGTGACCGTGTCAAATCTGTGTCAATTTCTATGATGACTCGTGAACTTTGATGAACAGATATGAACAAAGTAACTTCTGTGTTACTGGCTCAATATCCGCTACAACCCGCCAAAAACTGGGAATCCCGTGGTGGGTACGACAGGGATTGAACCTGTGACCCCTGCCGTGTGAAGGCAGTGCTCTACCGCTGAGCTACGCACCCCGATCGGGATGAGCGCTTTCTATCAGCAACCCCTTATGCTGGCAAGAGGGTTTTTAGCGCTCATTTAAATTTTCCTAAAATCCAAACATATGATCGAGAGAAAAACCTCCGACACTATTTTCCAGCCCATGATAGCCAAATAAACGGCACGTCAAATCACGGATGAGAACGTAGCCTCCCTCTCCCGCTTTTTGCAGTACATTCTCTGAGAAGAGCTGATGAGGACGTACCATGAAAGAGCCTGAAGGATTAATAGTGATCGTTTTTTGGGCTAGCTGCTCACCATTAGCCGCATGAAGATACAATGTTGTTGTAGACGCTTTTCCACCTTCTGCTGAGCTTGGGTAAATGAGGCAGCAAAAGCTCCGTAGGTTTTCCCCCTCAAATTTTTGCCCAAGTTTAAGGAAAAGACGCGTCGTTAGCCCTGGTGGAGGGCCAGAATAGGATTGCGGCTCTGACCGCCACGTCATCAACGTATTGAAAATATGACCACCAAAACTCGTTTCAGCAGCATGATCGCTTTGACGGTCACGATAACGCACTAAAGAATGCAGCCATCCATCAGCTTCCCCACCATCACGAAAATCATACACAAGGTCTGCATGCCCCGGACATGTCATGAGCTCGTGGGCAGCAACAACCGTACGATGATTGCGCGGTAAATTTCCAAAAAAATGGGAGCCTAGTTTATGGCCTTGTTCATCAAACATATCCATACGGACAGGCAACGTCTGCAATGCCTCGGACATTGGATTAGGCTGCACGAACGTCTCATACTCTTTCGGATCCAACACAGGGAATGGCAGAATAATACCACGGCCCAGCGATGGTGACATCTGACGAATGGCTGGGTCTGGGGCAATGTCCGACCGCTCAACATTGAGGTGAGCAATACGTGTTCGACCGCGCTGTACAATCTCATAACGCGGACGCACCACATGCTGCCCAGCACGCATCTCAAATTGTGCCGGCCATGCAACATCTGAGAAAAGTGCACCAACATTAACCGCAACTGTTTCGTAAGGCCCTACCTCTTGTGAGACCGCACGATGGTCATCCTCTCCCATCACATTAAAGGTCACTTCGCCTGAAGGGATCGGTGTTCCGTGGCTATTTTGAAGCCATACGCGGAGCGTTTCATCTTTTTCAGGAGCTGGAAGTGTTGCGTAACGCATCGAAGGCCATGCATTGGCATCATGCGTTACGGACAAGCTTGGATCATCACCATGTGCAAACGTATCAAGTGCATATTTAACAACGTCATGCCCCTTTGCTCCAATAACATGAACAAAGAGCTGACCTGTAAAAGCAGGAAGTTCGAAACGCTGGCGAACCTCTGCACTATCAACCACAACACCTGCATTGTCCTCATCAACGTGCTTTTCCCATTCCGCTAAAATATGCCCCTTTTGGTCATAAAGGCGGAACCAATAGGTCACGCTATGCACCCCGTATTGTGACCAATAGTTTGCGGTAACAAGACGGGTCGAAAAATGGTCATCATCTCGGAAAAAAGAAAAATTGGTCGCAAAATTTAACTTATCGAGATAGGGCCGTGGATAAGGCAGAAATGTTGCCGGCAAACGAGCTATCTCTAGTGTGTAGAGAGGCCGCCCCTTCAAGATCTCCTCTAAACGTGTGACCATTTTAGCATGCTCAAATGACAGCGCTAAAACACCATCAACAGCCACACTCGGTAAGTCTACGATAGCTTGGAACGTTCCACCAAAACCATCATCACACCCGACCTGCTCTGTGTCATGCGTCACCACAAGAGCAGGCTTTAAGCTAGGATAAAGCCCAACGACGGTTGGTAGAAAACCATCGGGATCGTACACCGCGATCTTTTTGTCGGCTAGATCATGCTCTAACGCCCGCATACGGTCCACAACCAATGGGTGCGACAGTGCTTTATACAACACATTACCGCCTTGCGGCCCGAACGTACGGATATTCAGCATAGACCTGCCTTCTCTTTCTCAGAGCTTCATGTAACGTCGTATTTCTTCCGCTGCTAGCGAAGTATCGTCAAGTCTTTCTGCCGTCTCTAAAGGGAGATCAGCCGAGAAAGAATGTACACGTCCCTGTTTTTCCAGCATTTTAATAAAATGAGCAATCCGCTTTGAATGCCCCGATAGTGGCAAAATACCAACAGGAAGAGACGTTGCCACGGCCTCTGATATCATAGACACACTATCCATCGTGACCGCTAACATATCAGAGCACGCCAATACGCCCATATAAGGGTTATTTTGCCCCGTTCCCTCTAAAAAACGCCCTCCAAGAGGCTCTAGCTCCGTTTTCAAGAGCGTCAAAGCTTCTGGTGACGTTCGACGTGATGGAGTAATGACACAGCTTACGTTTCTTTGCCGAATAAAATGACCCAGCTGCTGAGCGATATGAGCGGCCTCCGATACGTCAAAACGAAACCGCCCATTTGAGCCCCCTAACAACACGCCCAGCACAGGCTTTTCATCTGTCCGAATAATCGCCTTCCACTGGGGAAAAGCCTGTTTCAACACATCTTCTGTGACCCCATGCAAGGCCGTGCGTGTGAGGAAAACATTCTTCCCTTCTAATTGGTCATGATGGTGGGCGATCACGACCGCATAAGGCTCCAGAGACGTGCGTGGGTTTTGAACTTGAATGACAGGGAGGCCGTAATGTTTTCCCAAAGCGGCACCAATAATACCACCTCGTCCCCCTAAGCTGATAATGACATCCGTCTTAGGTGAAAGCACGAACGGTTCCACTCGTTTGAGAGGCGATGGCCATAAACGCGCAGGAAGACATTGCCATACGTCACCTTTGCGCATAAAAATCGGCTGCCTCTCCCAACTAAAGCCAACACGCTCGGCAAGGCCTCGACCCTGAGACCACATTCCGGCAAAATCTTCGGCGATAAGTGTTGCATGCATGAGCTGACTCCGTCAGGGGTAACAGCTTCCAATCTCTCGGATTTACCCTTTTCTGACAAGAACAGTCCCTATGACGCCCTCAGCTACCTCCACGTCCACGCCTCTCTCACCCAACACGTTCGATGCGCTTGGCCTTCTTCCCGCTCTCTGTCAAGCTGCTCAACGCGGCGGTCTTGCCCGCCCCACCGAGATCCAAAAGACAGGTATTCCCGCTCTTTTAGAAGGCCGTGATGTACTCCTCCCCAGCCAGACAGGTACAGGGAAAACAGCTGCTTTTGTCCTACCTGCTTTACAAAAACTAGCCGCCCTTAAAGAGCATGAAGGGCACGATACGCCCTCTATCCCTCGCGTCTTAATTCTGGAACCAACCCGCGATCTCGCCATGCAAACCGCAGGTGTCTGTCGCCAATTAGGGCGGCAGCTTCCAATTCGTACGCGTGTGGTCTGTGGTGGCGTCTCGCGTGATCAACAAGAGCGTGCCCTTGCCGACGGAGCTGATATTATCGTAGCCACGCACGGACGTTTGCTCGAAACTGTGGAGCGAGGTGAGCTGATCCTCAGTGAGATTATATATCTCGTGCTCGATGAAGCTGATCGTCTCTTAGATGAAGAGTTTTCAGCCAGCATGACGGCCCTCGTGCCCTATTTAGCAGACCGTCCCCAGACGGTTTTCTGTTCGGCAACATTACCAGAGCCCGTCATGGCTCTTGCCAAAAAAGTCACGCGCAATCCTGTTCGCGTTGAGATTGCAGAAGACAATCTAACGCCGCGCCGTCTGACTCAGCGGGCTATTTTTGTTGAAGAGGATGAAAAAGAAACACTCTTAAAGCAGATCGCCGCCCATCATTTGCCAGAAGGGCGCTGCATCCTGTTTGTCAAAACCAAACAACGCGCTGACGCCATCGCCCGCTTTATGCGCCGCTGCGGAGCAAACGCACACTCTCTTCATGGTGGGCAAACGCCGGGAGAGCGTAAAAAAGCCCTTGCCCGTTTTCAGAACAACACCGGAAACGTGCTTGTCACAACCGATATTGCAGCGCGTGGACTAGACATTGACGATATCCAGATGGTCGTCAATGTGGACCTCCCCCCCAAACCGGATACCTACGTGCACCGCATTGGGCGAACCGCCCGTGCCGGACGCAAAGGACGCGCGCTTTCCTTCATTCCCCTCAATGAACGCACCATCCTACGCGATATCGAACAGCATATTAACCATCGCATCCGTATCGTTACAGCGGAAACATTAGACCGATAAGCAATGATGAATTTCTCAAAACGGGCGATTCTTATACATCGCCCGTTTTGAGAAAGTTTTTGACATAGAAATACACAGAATAATCTATTCTAATTGTAAGAACTCCCGCTCGAATTACATACATAAAAGAAATCCAAAACCCCTTTTCCTCGCTTTTTATCAAGAATCACCTGATCTAAAATCTCAGAAGAAAGTTCGGGTATGTTTTCTAATGAAAATCTTATCTCTGGCAAACTATCCATCGCTACACCACCGTCTCCAATTTTATGGCTTTCTTGAGAAATTTTTGACGCCCTATCAAGATGAGGCCGCAACATATTCATCGCTATATTTTCTGCATATATCCATGGAGATAGAGTTTCACGACTTCTACCGATATTTTTTAAAAAACTATTCCCTGTCTCTATGAAAATAGCACACTCAATATTATCCGATGATATAAGAGATATATTTAATATATATGTTGTTGTATTCCTTAATTCATAATTATAGTATCCATTATTTTTTAGACAATACTTATTGTCTATTTCCTTATGAAGATATTTAATGTATCCTATTCCCACGAATCTACGAAACATCTCAACCCAAGACAGAGAACAAGACGACTCACTCTTCAGAATACTCTTAAATCTATACACTGTATCTTCAGTTATAAGGTAACGAGCGTACATATGAAGGAATCCTTATCTTTAAAAAATGCAAGACTGTAAGAAACTGGACTGTCGTTTCATTAATAGGTCTCGCCACGATAGAAATGAATCTTCCTTTCAATCCTTTCATTGAAAGAATCATAAATCTTATCCCAATGGGGCTTTTCGTGTGGATGAGCCTTTTCTATCACTGGCAATCCACCAGCTACATTGCTCTGTATGAAAAAGTTATTTCCGAAAACTGTTCGGACTTCCTATTTCATTTACGTCCGAAGAAAATTAAAAGAAAATATGGAATGCGGAATTATAAAAGTTTTCTCAAATCTACGTTCTCATCGTATTTCAACATGTTTTTCTGTCTCTTTATTCTATTATCTGCCTTCTTCTGCCCTTTCATTATCTCATTACAACGTCACCTATTATCCAAATATACGCCATAAATGACCGTATATTTCAGTGGATTACCGCATGGTCCCCGGCCACCCTTAACAATAAATTTCTCTCTATAGGGAGCTGCCAACACACACACACGCTTATGGACGACAATACTGCCTCGTCCATAAGCGTGATACGCAATAGCTTAATTAAGCAGATGCACGATCATAGATAGGGAAGCGATGGCACAGCGCCAGCACGTCATTACGAACGCGCTCAATGGTGGCTGTGTCCTCTTCTCCTGCCGTCAGAACTTCGTCAATCATGCGTGCAATCTCGCGAAACTCTGCTTCACCAAAGCCGCGTGCCGTTGCCGCAGGACTGCCCAGACGCACACCTGACGTCACGAATGGTTTTTCTGGATCAAACGGAACAGCATTCTTATTCGCTGTGATTCCTGCGCGTTCCATCAGAGCTTCGGCAAATTTCCCCGTCACTTTCTTAGGACGTAGATCCACCAGTACAATGTGGCTATCCGTGCCTTCTGTGATGATGTCAAAACCACGCTTGGAAAGCTCATCCGCCAACGCACGCGCATTGTTCAGAACACGCTGCTGATAGGTCTTGAACTCATCTTTCAGCGCATCACCAAAAGCAACAGCCTTCCCTGCGATAACATGCATCAGAGGGCCGCCTTGTAGCCCAGGGAATACCGCTGAATTGATTTTTTTGAACAGCTCTGGGTCATTGGTCAGAATGATCCCACCGCGTGGTCCTTGGAGGGTTTTGTGCGTCGTGGACGTTGTAATGTCGGCATATGGCACTGGATTCGGATACAGCCCAGCGGCAACCAACCCAGCATAATGAGCCATGTCCACCATCAAAGATGCACCGACCTCATCGGCAATACGACGGAAACGAGCGAAGTCGATCTCACGTGGGTAAGCAGAACCGCCAGCAACGATGATGCGCGGCTTATGTTCGCGAGCGAGCTTTTCCATCTCTTCATAATCCAGCACGCCGTCCTCACCCCGGACGCCATACTGCACAGCATTGAACCATTTACCGGAATAGTTCGGTGCCGCACCATGCGTTAGATGACCACCTGCAGCCAAGCTCATCCCCAAAATGGTATCACCTGGCTTACCAAGCGCCATAAAGGCTGCCTGATTCGCATTGGCCCCAGAATGTGGCTGCACATTGGCGTATTCTGCACCGAACAGCTTTTTCACACGCTCAATCGCAAGGTTTTCAACCTTATCAACCTCAACGCATCCACCATAATAGCGACGGCCCGGACGCCCTTCCGCATATTTGTTCGTCAGGACAGACCCTTGCGCTTCCATCACCGCAAAGGAGGTCATGTTTTCTGAGGCGATCAGCTCAATTCCGTCCTGCTGACGTTTTAACTCACCGTTAAGCAGGGTCGCGACTTCTGAGTCCCGCTCTTGCAGGGAATCATGAAAGAAGGATTTAAGCGCTTCTTTGCTGGCATGTTCAGACATGATGGTCCATCTCTCCAGAAATTATTTTCTTCATCTATAGGCGCACGAGCAAAGCCCGTCTATCGTTACGCCCCAATGATGTCATAATGTTTTGAAAACGGTAGCAAGGGCCACCTTATGAGCATGCCTATTTGGCGCACAAAATCAATCGATCATCTTGCCAGTCAACATTCTGGCTTAAAGCGCGTTTTCGGCCCTTGGCGTCTGATCGCCATGGGCGTTGGTGTGACTGTGGGTGCAGGACTATTTTCCCTCACCGGTGTTGTCGCTGGACAAAATGCAGGCCCTGCCGTCACCCTATCCTTCCTAATCGCCGCTGTTGCCGCTAGCTTCGCTGGCCTTTGCTATGCCGAGCTTGCTGGCATGATCCCTGCAGGCGGTTCTGCCTATGCCTATGCTTATACAGGTTTGGGCGAAGGCGCTGCTTGGATAATCGGGTGGGATCTTATCTTAGAATATACCGTTGGCGCTGCGGCCGTGGCCTCAAGCTGGTCGGGATATCTTGCCTCACTGCTCAAAAGCTGGGGAATTGCCATCGACCCTCGCCTCCTTGCCATCCCCGGTACACCCGTGACGATGCCCGATGGCAGTACGGCTCATGCTTGGTTGAATGCGCCCAGCATTTTCATTATTTGCGCCATTACAGCCCTACTTATGCGCGGCACAAGCGAATCTGTGCGCTTTAACACTCTTGTGGTGATTTTTAAGGTGCTCGTCATCACCGGCATGATTGTCGCCTGTATCCCCTTCATTCACCTTGCAAATTACCATCCCTTCATCCCTCCCAATACCGGCGAATACGGGCATTTTGGTTTTAGCGGTGTGATGCGTGCTGCTGGCATGGCGTTCTTTGCTTATATCGGGATCGACATCGTCTCGACTGCCGCACAAGATACCAAAGACCCACAACGCAATATGCCTATCGGTATTCTCGGTAGCTTGGCAGCCTGCGCCGTCATCTACATCGTTTTTTCAACAATGTTGATAGGCATTGTGGACTATCACCGCCTCGCCAATGATGGGAGCCCTGTCGCCACGGCTATCGACCAGGTACACATGCCGTGGCTCGCCGTGCTCGTAAAAGTTGGCGTAACGCTGGGTTATATTTCCGGTCTATTCGGACTGCTCATCGGACAAAGCCGCATCATGCATAATATGTCTTATGATGGCCTCATCCCTTCTGCGTTTAGCCGGCTCAATAAACGCACCCAAACGCCTTGGACAGCGCATATCCTCACCGCCATTGCCAGTAGTGTGCTCGCAGCCACAATGCCGATCGGTGCGCTAGGGGCTATGACCGCTATCGGAACTTTGCTTGCCTTTATCATCGTCTGTGCAGGTGTCACCGCCCTGCGTCTGCGCTCTCCTCAGACCCCACGTCGTTTCCGTGTCCCCGGTGGGCCATTCCTTATTCCAGCTCTCGGGATCATCTCTTGCGGGATCGTCATGGGATCCATTGATGCGGCCACATGGGAACGTCTTGTCGTCTGGTTAATCATCGGCGTGTTTATTTATGTGATTTATGGTATGCGTCACAGCCATCTTCATAAGACCCCTCCTCATGACCCTTCGTAATAGAAGGGCCTCATGCGGTTCCACACGATGCGGATACGTTATTCATGACCTCGCCATTCTGGCGCACTAAATCTGTTACCTCTGAGGTCGGACAGTCGTCCGGCCTTAAGCGTGTCTTCGGCCCTTGGCGCCTTATTGCTATGGGAGTCGGTGTGACTATTGGTGCTGGCCTGTTTTCTCTTACAGGTGTTGCTGCAGGCCAATATGCTGGCCCTGCCGTCACGCTCTCCTTCCTCATTGCAGCCATTGCCGCGAGTTTTGCTGGCCTATGTTACGCAGAACTAGCGGGGATGCTTCCCTCAGGAGGATCAGCTTATTCCTATGCTTATACCGGCCTTGGCGAAGGCATTGCTTGGGTCATCGGATGGGATCTCATCTTAGAATATACCGTCGGTGTTGCCGCAGTGGCATCAAGCTGGTCTGGCTATGGGGCCTCCTTGCTGAAAAGCTGGGGGATCATGCTTGACCCCCGGCTTCTCGCACCACCAATGACACCCGTTACATTACTGGACGGTCGCCATGCTCACGCTTGGTTTAACGTGCCAAGCGTCCTTATTCTTGCTTTTGTCACCCTTATGCTCATGCGCGGCATGACAGAATCATCACGCCTTAATACGATCGTCGTTGCCATTAAGACCTTTGTTATTATTGCTATGATTATAGCCTGTGTGCCGTTTGTCTCATCATCGCATTTCCACCCCTTTATTCCTGCGAACACTGGCACTTTTGGAAGCTTTGGTTTTAGTGGTGTGATGCGCGCTGCTGGTATGGCCTTTATGGCGTATATCGGTTTCGATATCGTCTCGACCGCTGCACAAGACACCAAAAACCCACAACGCACTATGCCCATCTGCATCCTCAGCAGCCAAGCTATTTGCGCTGTTATTTATGTGATCTTTTCTGCTGTTCTCATCGGTGTGGTGGACTATCGCACAATGGCTAATGACCCCAGTCCGGTCGCAACAGCGATGGATGCTGTGCATATTCCGTGGCTTGGAGCGCTCGTTAAAGCCGGTATTACCTTTGGTTACATCGCTGTCGTTTACGGCCTCCTCATGGGGCAAAGCCGCATCGTCATGGCCATGTCCAATGATGGGCTCTTACCGTCTTGCTTTGGTCGTCTCTCCAAACGCAGCAAAACACCAAACATGACCCACCTTCTGACCTTCTTAGTCGGTGCTCTCATGGCCGGCTGTCTGCCCATTGGGGTTCTCGCAAACATGGCGTCTATTGGTACACTTACAGCATTTGTCATTGTATGTGCTGGCGTGACAGCCCTGCGGCACAAAGCCCCAGAAGCATCACGTTATTTCCGTGTTCCTGGTGGGCCCTACGTTATCCCAGCGCTTGGGGTGCTCTCATGTGGTGGGGTGATGTTCTCCATGGGAGGGCTCACTTGGCTACGTCTTTTCATCTGGCTCGCCATCGGTGCTGTCATTTACGTCACCTACAGCATGCAGCATAGTCACCTTAGAGCGCACGATCACTCCTGATTAACCTTACCCTCATTAATCCTTCCATGGTGGAGACCGTCTCATGACAACGCCCTTCTGGCGCACAAAGCCAATCGCAGCCGAAGAAAAAAACCAAACTGGTTTGCGGCGTGTTCTGGGCCCTTGGCAACTGATTGCTCTTGGGATCGGGGTTACAATCGGGGCTGGCCTCTTCTCCGTAACCGGTGTTGCGGCTGGGCAATATGCTGGCCCTGCCGTAACATTGTCTTTTCTCATTGCAGCCCTCGCCTGTACCTTTGCTGGGCTCTGCTATGCGGAACTCGCGGGCATGATCCCTGCAGCTGGTTCCGCCTATACCTACGCTTATACCGCAATGGGCGAAGGCATTGCTTGGATCATCGGCTGGGACTTGATCTTAGAATATACCGTTAACGCATCAACAGTGGCCTCAAGCTGGTCGGGATATTTTGCCTCTCTTTTACAAGGCTGTGGGATAAGCCTTGATCCACGCCTCCTCTACGCAACAGGAACCCCTGTTACCCTTCCCGATGGGCACACAGCCTCTGCTTGGCTTAATGCACCAAGTATTTTTATTATGTTTGCCGTCACCTTTCTGCTGATGCGTGGAACGAGTGAATCTAGCAAAATTAATGCCATTGTCGTGGTGCTCAAACTTCTGATTATTGCTGGGGTTACGATTGTATGCCTGCCCCATATTCAGATGAGCCATTTCCATCCCTTTATTCCCCCCAATAACGGGACATTTGGTCATTTCGGCCCAAGTGGTGTTATGCGCGCTGCAGGGATGATTTTCTTTGCCTATATCGGCTTTGATATTGTCTCAACCGCCGCTCAAGATAGCCAAAACCCACAACGCAACATTCCGATTGGAATCCTTGGCAGTTTGGCCCTTTGCGCTGTGATCTACGCTATTTTCTCATGCGTTATTGTTGGCGTCGTGGATTACCGTCAGATGGCCCATGATGCCAATCCTGTCGCTACCGTTATGGACAGCATCCATCTTCCTTGGTTTTCAAGCCTCATTAAACTCGGCATCACCTTGGGGTATATGTCGGTCATTTATGGGCTGCTCATGGGGCAAAGCCGCGTCTCTCTTGCAATGGCTCAGGATGGTCTTATTCCCGCCTGTTTCAAACGCCTTAACCCGCGCTCTAAGACGCCTTGGATTTCCCATATTATTACCGCCATCATTGGGAGTGCACTGTCTGCCTGCTTACCAATTGATATTCTCGGGAAAATGACCTCTATCGGCACTCTCCTTGCCTTCATTCTTGTCTGTGCTGGAGTCATGGTGCTGCGCATTCGGGCTCCTCATGCCCCTCGGCGTTTCCGTGCCCCCGGGGGTATGGTGACTGTTCCTTTGCTCGGTATTCTCTCCTGTGGTGCCGTCATTCTTTCAATGGACGGAATGACATGGATCCGCCTGATTTGCTGGCTCATCATCGGTATGGTGATCTATGTGTTTTATGGTGCACGTCGGAGCACCCTCAATACGCAGAACCGCTCTTAAAGTCTTCTGCTCTGCTAGCTTTGTCCCTCCTTCTTTCTTAGGAGGGACAAAAAAACAGTTCACAAAACATTATCCATGCGTAAAAGTAATATCTGACATGATGTTTTCGCATTTATAGTCGAACTGTACACTCCCTCCAGCTAGCGGAGCCTTTTATATGACGACATCTTTTTGGCGCATTAAGCCCATTACAGCAGACACAAAACCAACAACAGGCCTCAAGCCGGTTATGGGGCCTTGGCAACTTATGGCTCTTGGCATTGGCGTCACGGTTGGTGCAGGGCTTTTTTCCCTCACAGGGGTCGCTGCAGGCCAGCATGCGGGCCCGGCTGTCGTTCTCTCCTTTATCATTGCTGCGATTGCCTGTGGTTTTGCAGGGCTTTGCTATGCTGAACTTGCGGGTATGCTTCCCGTTGCAGGCTCCGCCTATTCCTATGCCTATAGCTCAATGGGGGAGCTCGTAGCATGGATTATCGGATGGGATCTCATCTTAGAATACACCGTTGCTGCAGCTGCCGTGGCTTCCAGTTGGTCGGGATATTTCTCATCTCTTCTTCGCGGCTGGGGTCTTTATATTGACCCTCGTTTGTTAGCCCCTCCGATGACCCCCGTTACCTTGAGCGATGGGCAGGTCGTGCATGCGTGGTTTAATGCGCCAAGTGTATTTATCCTCTTTATTGTGACAGCTCTTCTCATGCGTGGAACGAGTGAGTCCAGTACTGTTAATGCCATCATTGTTGCTATTAAGCTTCTCATCGTTGCCATCGTCACGATCGTTTGCCTCCCGCATATCCATGCGACAAACTTTCAGCCTTTTGTGCCGCATAATACTGGGCATTTCGGACATTTTGGCTTCAGCGGCATCATGCAAGCCGCTAGCATGATTTTCTTTGCTTATATTGGGTTTGATACCGTCTCCACAGCGGCGCAGGATTCACGCAATCCCCAACGTGACCTCCCCATTAGCCTGATCGGTAGCTTACTCATCTGTGCTGTCATTTACGTGGTCTTCTCATCTGTTCTCGTCGGTGTTGTCAATTATAAAGACCTCGCCCATGACCCCAATCCAGTCGCTACTGTTATGGACAGCATCCATATGCCGGCTCTCTCTGCCTTCGTTAAGCTGGGGA
Organism: Saccharibacter floricola DSM 15669; assembly: GCF_000378165.1. Lineage (GTDB taxonomy): Bacteria > Pseudomonadota > Alphaproteobacteria > Acetobacterales > Acetobacteraceae > Saccharibacter > Saccharibacter floricola. The sequence goes on along the minus strand of NZ_KB899333.1, from coordinate 342,303 downwards.
TCGCTCTTGGTTATATGTCCGTTATTTACGGCATGATGCTTGGGCAAAGCCGTGTATCGCTTGCTCTCGCCCATGACGGGCTTCTCCCGCCTTGTTTTGCCAAGCTGAATGCACGCTGCAAAACACCTTGGACTTCTCATATCATCACAGCTCTTGCGAGTTCTATACTCGCCGCCTGCCTTCCAATCGGTATCCTTGGGGCTATGACCTCCATTGGCACATTGTTGGCTTTTGTGATCGTCAGTGTGGGTGTCATGATCCTACGTTACAAAGCACCCAATGCCCCTCGTCGCTTTCGCGTTCCTGGTGGTAATATCTTGATCCCTTCACTCGGTGCCCTCGCTTGCCTGATTGTCATGCTCTCAATGGATGGGCTGACATGGGGCCGTCTCGTGATCTGGCTCCTCATTGGTGGGGTGGTCTATGGCCTGTATGGACGTCATCACAGTTTGTTGAAGAACAACACTCCACATTAACCACCCTCTGGTCAGAAAGACCGATGAGAGTCATGATGGGGAAATGATACATACGTCTTTCCCCACGACCCGCCTACGCCGCAATCGGCATGATGACTTTACCCGCCGTATGGTGGCCGAAAACCGCCTTCATGTTGATGACCTCATCTGGCCTATTTTTGTTTGTGAAGGGCACGACCAACGCCAAGCTGTCGATGCCATGCCGGGTGTTGAGCGTGCGAGTGTTGATCGGCTCATCCAGCATGTGCAGCCTGCTGTCGATCTTGGCATTCCTGCTGTTGCCATATTCCCCGTCACACCGATGGCCTTGCGCGATGAAAAAGGCACCGAAGCTCTCAACCCTGACAACCTCATGTGCAAAGCTGCACGCACACTAAAAAATGCTTTCCCTCAGCTGGGCCTTATCGGGGATGTTGCACTGGACCCCTACACCAATCATGGTCATGATGGTCTTGTCCAAGACGGAAAAATCCTCAATGACGACACGGTGCAAATCCTCTGTCAGCAGGCACTTAATCAAGCACGCGCTGGGATTGATATCATCGCACCATCGGACATGATGGATGGTCGGGTTCATGCTATTCGCACAATGTTGGATCAGCACGACTTTACCGAAACGCGCATTATGGCCTATGCCGCAAAATATGCTTCAGCTTTTTATGGCCCTTTCCGCGATGCACTGGGTTCTGACGCCCTACTCAGCGGGGATAAAAGCACATACCAGATGAGCGCCAGTAACTCCGATGAGGCATTGCGTGAAGTCGCTCATGACATCGCAGAAGGTGCAGATATGGTGATGGTTAAGCCAGGGATGCCTTATCTCGACATTATCCGCCGCGTTCGCGATGAATTCTCTATGCCGACCTTCGCTTATCAGGTCTCTGGTGAATATGCAATGATAATGGCCGCTATTCAAAATGGTTGGCTAGACCGTGAGAAGACCATTATGGAAAGTCTTATGGCTTTCAAACGAGCAGGCTGTAACGGCGTTTTAACGTATTTTGCTCTTGAAGCAGCACAGCTGCTCAGAAAATAGGGGTAAGAAATGACGCGCCCATCCCCGTCTCGTCGGAGACGGGGAAGCCATGCTTATCGCGATGGCCTTCACGCTGAAAAACTGGCTCTTTCATTCCTAACAGAGCAGGGCTTCAGCGCGTTTGCCCAACGCCTCAAAACACCTCACGGTGAGATTGATCTGATTGTTGGTAATGACGACTGGCTCATCGCTGTAGAAGTCAAATACCGACAACGCTCGGCAGACTGTGCATATGCACTGACCACGCGCCAATCCCAACGCCTACTCGCCGCTTTTTCTTATGTACTGGAGTGCTATCCTCACTGGCAAAAGCCTAATACACGCTTTGATGTGATCCTTACTGATCACGCTCAGCATATCCGGCATATAGAAGATGCTCTACGCTTAATGTAAGAAACTAGATGCCTTCCAGCCTCTAGCCAAAAGCTCCCCTAGTAGCTCCTGACTTGAACGCTCTTCCTACGACTTCGCTGAAAGCTACTTTTCTAAACGATCTAGATAATGACGTCCTGCAAAAAAAGCATCTTTAACATTGTAATATCCCTCTTCCATTACCAATTTCACGACCATAAAAGGTCCTTCTTTAGGACAAGAAATAAGGTAAGAGATATCTTCATGGTCAAGACGATGATCTGTATTTTCAATAATATAAGAAATAAAATCGGTAATTGTGTCAAAACCAGCTTTTCGAATTTCCTCTCCATGATGAGCTTCAATATATCGGCGGCCAAACCCATCTCCCTGTGCAGAATAAAGAGCACGAACCGCATTTTGCATACCATCGAAGAACGTAGTATAGGGGAAACATATATTTTCTTCGAGATGAACACAAAGAACATCATCACAAGAAAGGAATCCAATCACATGATGATTTAAATCAGTATCATTAAATTCAATCTCACACACATTATTCCTAAAATCAGGATAAGATAATATGCGATATGTAAAAAATTTCTGGTCTGTTGTCATATAAAAATCTCTTAGTCTCTCTGAAATTTCCTCTTAGAGTGTCCCCCAGAAATTACCCCCGGCGATGGTGGGTATTGCGCTTATGGCGCGAAATAACATGCCCACGGTAAGCCACCGTACGAATGGCAGTTCCTTTACGATGAAGACGTGCAAGACGCGTCGTCGTCGTTTTCTTACGTTTTTGCGTTGCGTGATAATAATGCGAAGGTGGAGCGATAAGAGCACTAAATGTCAATTTACTGGCTTCATAATCCGTCAGCACACGGTCAGCACGCGCTGAAGAACCAACAACACAGGCGATCCCCATCATACCGAGGAACACCCCCCCTTTCCAGTAACGCGACATTTACACCCCTCCAGCCACTACGGGACAGCTTTATTCGGATAGCCCCTTCTATAAAACAGGATTTTCCTCCCATGACCAGAGGAAACAGCCTAAAAAACAAAAAGAGGGGATTCCCCCTTCATAGGAGCATCCCCTCTTCGCTTCTGATAAAAGCAACGAATGTCGTTAATCAGTATTTTTCACAATATTTTTTTCGGCCAAAAGACTCTCTAGCTCACCGCTTTGATACATATCGGTGATAATGTCACAACCACCAACAAATTCACCCTTCACATACAATTGGGGAACCGTTGGCCATTGTGAGAAGTCTTTAATCCCTTGGCGCAGCTCGGGGCTTTCTAACACATTGGCCGTTTCAAACGGTGCGTCCAAATGGGTTAAAATCTGCACAACACGCGCAGAAAAGCCGCATTGTGGGAAGAGTTTATCGCCCTTCATAAACAGCATCACAGGATGCGTGTCGATCAGGCTTTGAATGGTTTGGAAGATTTCGTCACTCATTTGACAGATCCTTCTGACTCCTCATGAAAGAGAAGCACGTATAAAAAGGGGAAGATATCTCGCATACAAATGGGCTCACCATCTGCAATGTCAAGAGAACCACCCCTTGGTCATCATAGGAGGTTACTCAGGCGTGCGCGTTTTAACAGCGAGCGCGTGTAGCTCTGTGCCAACACGTCCACCAAAAGCCGCGTAAACCATCTGATGCTGCTTTACACGTGGCACACCACGGAAAGCCTCACTAACAACCTCACAGGCATAGTGATCACCATCACCCGCTAGATCCTGCACAGTAATCTGCGCATCCGGAAACGCGTCGCGAATGGTGCGCTCAATTTCAGTTGCGGGCATGGGCATGATCAGCCTTCTCCCATAAAACGTGAAAAGAAAGCGTTGTTAAGCGCTTTTAAATGACTCACGTCAAGACGGGTACCATAAGCAAAGCGAAGGTCAGAACCACCAATATGTCCCAAACGGCGGATCGGCACACCTGCTTTTTCAGCCTCTTCCATCAGTTTTTCGGCGTGAGACGTCGCAATCACATACCGTGCTTGGTCTTCTCCGAACCAGTAAGCATGCAGTGACAGCTCACGTGGATGCGACTGTAAGTGACACCCAACGCCACTCGCCATAGCCATTTCAGCGATGGCCACAAGCAACCCACCGTCTGACACATCATGGCACGCTTTAATCGCCCCTTGACGAATCTTCTGGCGGACAAAGTCCCCATTCCGGCGCTCGGCAACGAGGTTAATCCGTGGTGGCGCCCCTTCTTCGCGACCGCAAATTTCACGCAGCCACAAAGACTGACCAAGCTCACCCCATGTCTCACCGACAAGAAGCAGCTCACCCTCTTCAGGCATCGCTAAACCAACGGCCTGCGCGATATCATCCAGCACACCCACAGCACCGATCACTGGTGAGGGAAGAATAGCCGATGTCAGCCCTGTATCAGAGCGTGTCTCGTTATAAAGCGAGACGTTGCCGCTCACGATGGGGAAATCAAGCGCACGGCCCCCTTCGCCCATCCCTTTAATCGCTTGGACAAACTGCCCCATGATATAAGGATTTTCAGGGCTACCGAAATTCAGGTTATCGGTCATCGCTAGAGGCTGTGCTCCGGTTGCCGTCACATTGCGCCATGCTTCAACAACCGCCTGCAAACCACCCACATACGGGTCAGCCTGCCCATAACGTGGAGTGCAGTCCGTGGTCATCGCAAGACCGCGAGATGTGCCTTCAACGCGAACAATCGCCGCATCAGCTGCCCCAGGCCGCTTCACCGTTTGCCCTAGAACCGTACTGTCATACTGATTCCAGATCCATGACCGTGATGCGAGGTCTGGCGACGCAATCAGTGTTTCAAGCGCCTTTTCAATCCCAACTGGGTCTGCCGGCGGTGTCAGATACGCGGGGGGTTCTTTATTGAGCGCTGGACGATCATAGATCGGCGCTTCGTCGGCTAACGGACCAAGCGGAATATCAGCCTCAACGTTCCCCTTATGGCGCACGGTAATCCGCCCAGTATCGCTCAGATGACCGATAACAGCGAAGTCTAGCTCCCATTTCTCGAAAATCTTGCGAGCCTGCTCTGTCCGATCAGGACGCAGGACCATCAACATCCGCTCCTGACTTTCCGACAGCATCATCTCATAGGCAAGCATATTCGCTTCACGCTGCGGAACTTCGTCAAGCTCCAGATCAATCCCGACCTCGCCCTTACTGGCCATTTCCACAGCCGAAGAAGTCAGCCCAGCGGCCCCCATATCTTGGATGGAGATCACCGCATCTGTCGCCATTAGCTCCAAGCATGCTTCCACCAACAGCTTTTCAGTGAACGGGTCGCCTACTTGGACGGTTGGCCGTTTGGAGCTTGATTCATCATCAAACTCAGCCGAAGACATCGTCGCACCGTGGATCCCGTCTCGCCCGGTCTTCGACCCGACATAGACAACAGGATTACCAATCCCTGCCGCTGCTGAAAGGAAGATACGGTCTTTCTGAGCGATCCCCACCGTCATCGCATTAACAAGCGGATTGCCGTTATACGCACGGTGGAAGTTGGTTTCTCCCCCAACGGTCGGCACGCCCATGCAGTTCCCATAACCGCCAATACCACGCACAACGCCATCAACAACGCGCCGTGTATCGACATTTTCCGCATCCCCAAAACGCAAAGCATTAAGGTTTGCAACAGGACGGGCCCCCATCGTGAAGACATCACGCATGATGCCGCCCACGCCTGTGGCTGCCCCTTGGTACGGCTCAATAAAGGATGGGTGATTGTGGCTTTCCATCTTAAAGACGGCAGCCAACCCATCACCAATATCAATCACACCGGCATTTTCACCGGGCCCATGAATAACCCAAGGCGCCTTAGTTGGGAGGGTTTTAAGATGCTTCCGTGATGATTTGTAAGAGCAATGCTCCGACCACATCACCGAGAAAATCCCGAGTTCTGTTAGACTTGGTGTCCGCCCCATAATGGCCAGCACCTTGTCATATTCCTCTGCCGTCAGCCCGAAGGAGCGCGCCAGTTCACCATCAACGGTCAGACTCATACGCCAAAAGCCTCCACAATCGCTTTAAAGAGGGGCAAACCATCCGTTCCCCCGATGGCCGGGTCCGTCAGATTTTCAGGATGAGGCATCATACCGCAAATACGGCGATTCTCGCTCAACACACCCGCAATCGCCCGTGCACTACCATTGAGGTTAATGTGCGGATCATCAGCCTGCACATGGCCGTCTTCACGGCAATAACGGAACGCAACGCGCCCCTCGCCTTCTAAGCGATCCAGCATCTCAGGACTCGCCGTATAATTACCATCGCCATGAGCCATCGGCGTGCGGAACACATCTCCAGCGGACCAACCTTTGGTATAGATGCTATCGCGCCCTTCTACCTTGAGATGACAGTCTTGGGACAGGAACCGCATCCCTGCATTACGCAATAAAGCGCCGGGAAGAAGCTGCGCCTCCGTCAAAATCTGAAAGCCGTTACACACTCCGAGAATATACCCACCTTTTTCAGCAAAACGCCGAACAGCGGTCATAATGGGGGAATGAGCCGCCATCGCACCGCTGCGTAGATAATCCCCAAAGCTGAAACCACCGGGAATGATGACAAGATCCAACCCATCAACGCTCTCCTCCTGATGCCACAGCATCTTAGGAGCTTGGCCAGAAGCCAGCGTCAGGGCATGGGCCATGTCGCGTTCCCGGTTTGTCCCTGGGAAGACAACGACACCTGCTTTCATTTCTTCCCTCCTGACGTCGCCGGTGTGTTCACAGTAGAACCACACGGATAATTCTCATGAAGGGCGCGATAAACGCCTTTTCCCGCAGGCTGGGACAGAGCATCTGTATGCGCTCCCAACCACGCCACAACAACATTCCGCACCTGCGGGGTCTTCTGCTCTTTAGGCACGCAGAATGCTGTTGGTGCACCGTCATGGTTGAGCGCAGCATAGTCATGAGACCACACTTCACTATCCATCACGCCAGAAAGATACGCATCACACAGGGCAACGCCCTTCTTCTGTGAGCACATCGCCCCAAGCGTTTTTCCCGTCACGGTAGAGACACGCTGTGCATGTGCCGCCTGCCCTAAAGAGAAGAACGCAACACCGGACGCCAAAAAGAGGCCCGCACGGGTCATCTTACTCATGCGACCACCTCTACCTTAAAGTCCTCAATGACCTCATTAGCCAGCAGAGCCTTGGCCATTGCTTCGCCTTCTTTACGGGCTTCATCGGCTGTTTCTGCTGCCACGTCGAGATCAACAACGCGACTAATACGCACATCACCAACATTCTTAAAGCCAAGCGACGCCAATGCATGGCCAACAGCTTTGCCCTGCGGGTCCAGAACGCCTTCCTTCAAGGACACAAAAACCCGAACCTTCATTGCATGCTCTCCACTGTCACATTCTCTCCGTTGCCCGTTTCTGGCAAAATGCCCAAACGACGCGCCACATCTTGATAGGCTTCTTCTACGCGTCCCATGTCACGGCGAAAACGGTCTTTATCCATCTTCTCATTCGTCCGTGCATCCCACAGACGGCAATTATCGGGAGAAATTTCATCTGCCAACACAAGCCGCATCTCATCGCCTTCCCACTGACGACCAAACTCCAGCTTAAAGTCCACCAAGGTAATACCCACGGCAGCGAACAACCCACACAGAAAGTCATTCACGCGCAAAGCAAGAGCCTGCATATCCTCTAATTCCTGAGGATGAGCCCACTGGAATGTCTCAATATGATTCTCAGAGACAAGTGGATCATTAAGCTCATCATTCTTGTAGTAATATTCCACCAAAGTGCGTGGAAGACGTTCCCCTTCTGGGAGACCAAAACGTTTGGATAAGGAGCCTGCCACGACGTTGCGAACCACAACTTCCAAGGGCACAATTTCAACTTCTTTAACCAACTGCTCACGCATATTGAGGCGGCGGATAAAGTGCGTTGGAATGCCAACATCCTTCAAGCGCAGCATAAGATGCTCGCTAATCCGGTTATTAAGCACACCTTTGCCAATAATTGTGCCACTCTTCGCACCATTACCAGCTGTAGCGTCATCCTTAAAATACTGGACGACAGTTCCGGGCTCGGGGCCTTCGAAGATAATCTTCGCTTTTCCCTCATAAATCTGACGACGGCGGGCCATGATGGGTTCCATCCTTACTTGAGATGCAGTCAGAAATGACCTGCCCATTCTAAAAGAAAATGAGCAGGTGCAACAACGCGATAATTTAAGAGAGGCGAACAACCCCAAACTTATTCAGCAAAAACGCGATCGAAAATTTGATCAACAGCGCGAAGGTGCCGTGCCGGGTCAAGCGCATCATCCAGCACTTTCTTATCAATTCGCCCAGCGATATCAGGATCAGCTTCCAGATTCTCACGGAAGGTCTTCCCTTCCTCTGTCCCAAGCTTCGTCCATGTGGCCATCGCGGTGCGCTGAACGATCTTATACGCATCTTCACGCGAGATACCGGCACGTGCGAGCACCAGCAGCACCTCGCCTGAATGAACAACCCCACCGAGGCTCTCTACATTGGCGAGCATCTGGTCGGGATAGATCACCAATTTTTCCATCATGGAAGCAAGGCGGCCCAACGCAAAATCCAGCGTGACCGTGCCATCTGGGCAGATATTACGCTCAACGGAAGAATGGCTGATGTCACGCTCATGCCATAGAGCCACGTTCTCCAGTGCTGGCGTCACATATGAGCGAATCAAACGAGCCAAACCGGTCAGATTTTCAGACAAAACCGGGTTCCGCTTATGCGGCATGGCTGAGCTTCCCTTTTGCCCAGCATGGAAGAACTCTTCCGCTTCACGCACCTCTGAACGCTGAAGATGGCGCACTTCCACAGCCAAACGCTCAATGCTGCTTGCAATCACACCAAGTGTGCAGAAAAAGGCGGCATGACGGTCACGTGGGATGACCTGCGATGAAATCGTTTCCGCCTTCACACCCAAATGCTCAGCAACATACTGCTCAATTTCGGGATCAATATGAGCGTATGTGCCTACCGCACCAGAAATGGCACAAACGGCAATCTCTTCACGCGCTGCAACAAGGCGGCGGCGATTACGTGCAAATTCAGCGTAATGTCCTGCCAATTTCAAACCAAAGCTCGTAGGCTCTGCATGGATGGCGTGACTACGGCCAATCGTAACCGTCTGCTTATGCTCATAGGCCCGCTTCTTCAGCGCTGCCAACACCGTGTCCATATCCTCAAGGAGGATATCAGCAGCCTGCGTCAACTGAACAGCAAGGCAGCTATCAAGCACATCCGATGACGTCATGCCCAAATGAACAAAGCGGCTTTCAGGCCCGACTTTCTCAGCAAGCCATGTCAAAAACGCGATGACATCATGACGTGTTTCAGCTTCGATCTCGTCAATGCGCGCAAGGTCAGCATCGGAAAAGGCAGCAAGGGCAGCATCACCTTTTGTGCGGATAATTTCCGCAGCTTCTTTGGGGATATCTCCCCGACGGGCCATCGCTTCACAGGCAAGAGCTTCAATCTCAAACCAAATGCGATAGCGATTAACAGGCGACCAAATGGCCGTCATCCGGGGGCGAGAATAGCGGGGAACCATGAGTAACTCCGGCAGAAAAAGCGATCAACGTCTGCTTAACCAACTTACACTCTTTTGCCCAGAGCTTATCAAAAAACACATGCTTTGTTCGCTTTTTTTGCCACAGTTTTACGCTTTTTAACGCATAGGTTTTTACGGTAGGATTTTAGCGATATATCTATGTTATACGGCCCCGTAAGCGCTCTTTCGTCTTTCCTGAACCTCATCTTTGATGGGCAATGACAGCGCACGGTTCTACTGAGAGCAATCGCGATGAAAGGAACAGGTTGTGGCTCTTCCGATGTTTTTACAAGAGGGCCTCCGGCTCACTGGGACTATTCTCATCGACCTCGCTCTTGCCGGCAACAATGTTATTGTCATCGCTCTTGCCGCCCGAAACTTACCCTCTAAACAACAACGAGCCTTGGCAATCGCGTTCGGCATTGGCTTTGCCGCCATCATGCGAATAAGCCTTACGCTGATTGCGAGCCACCTCCTCACGACAATCGGCCTGACCCTCCTCGGGGGAATTCTGCTCTTATGGGTTTGCTGGAAGATTCTACGACGCCTCCAAAACCCCAATTACCTAGAAGGAGTAAGAGGCTCGGCTTACTTAGGCGAAGCTATTTTAAACATTGTCATTGCTGACTTTGCTGTAAGCTTCGACAACATCATCGCTATTGCAGGCGTATCCATTGAGCACCCGTGGATACTCTCCCTTGGAGTTGCGCTGTCTGTTCTCATTATGATCATCGCTTCCATTAGTGCGATCCGTCTTCTCAGACGTTTCCCTTGGCTCAGCTGGATGGGATTAGCCGTTCTTTTTTGCGTTAGCATCAGACTGATCGTCCATGGTTGCCATGCTCTTTGGCCTTATATTGCCCACTAAAAGCGTTGCCGACTACACCGGCAACGCTAAACGGCTTCAGCACTCAGCCAAAATGCTTCCGAATAGTGAAGAACACCATGCGTGGTGCTGCCGCTTGGAGAGTTTGAAAGGTTCCTTGAGGGTCACTATTGACAAAGCCATTGCTCCCAACAGTGGCCACATAGCGCTTGTTCAACAAGTTCGTAACATTCACTTGCAGCTCTAAACCACGCATCCATGGGACATTGCCGTGGAAACGATACCCCATATTCAAGTTAAACACGTAATTAGCAGGGACAGAACGGTCATTCGTATAGGTATAATAGCGCTTATCTTGAAACTGCATTAACGCATTGCCCCAGATGCTTCCATCGTCGTACCCAAGCTGCACATTTGCAAGGTTACGCGGGGTATTCACCACCTTCTTCCCTCGGATAGCAGCGCTCATCTGCCCATTTGCATAAACATTATTATCATAGCGTGAATCATTAAAAGCATAGGACATAAAGAGCGACCAATTATCCGCAAAACGCCAATTATAAGCCGCTTCAACTCCACGGGTTGTCACACCACCCGCATTTGTCAACACAGAAGCATTCCCCTGGATACCAACCCCTTGCGTGACAGAGAGAAGGCGGTTCTGAAATTCCACGTAATACCCTGTAATAGAGGCTTGTATTGTTTTATTTTGAAAACGATACCCCAGCTCTTCCGTGTGAGACATTTCAGGATGGATACGGTTCTTTAAATATGCGAACCCCGCTGCCGTTGTCGAAAAAGGCCCTGATGTTTGTGCACTATCATAGGAAGCCATATTTCGTGCATAATCAGCGAAAATTTCATGATGACGATTTAAACGATACCGCACGCCAATCTGCGGTAAAAAGCCATTAGAAGCACTCAATGATCCCGATGGGTACACTGTGCCTGTTGGTGTGCCACGATCATTCCCGCTCATCGCCTTCGCTTGGTTATCAACAATGAGGGACTTAAACCCATAGGTCAGGTTAAGCTTTTTGATAATCGTCCACACATCCCCCAAATGCACTTGGTATGTTTTGGTATTAAAACTACTTTCCCACTGCGTTTTAAAGGAATTACCGTTATACCAATGCAACGAAGATGGTGCACCCAGCTCTGACAACGGATAAAAACGGCGCGCTTGTTCAAAAGAGTTATTTTCAAACCAAAAACCACCTTCAATATGGTGATTAGCGATATGATACTGGAGCGAGCCAATAAAACCTGTGCGATGAATATCATATTCCGTCGTACGCGTTGACATAGACGAGCCACCAAGATCTGCAGGCGTTGCGACATAGGGCGTTGGCCATACACCCTCACCAGAGTTGATATGACCATAACCCGTGATGGAGCCTTTTAAACGTGAGGTAAAATCAATGTCTAACTTGCCATAACCCAACGCATCTTGACGCAACCCAGCAGAATTAAAATACGCATCGTCTTGGCTCCCAAACCCAACCGGAAATGATGTGCCATTTTGGTAAGCACGTGCGATATCCTGAGCGAGAGCATAATTCTTGGTGATATTATCCCACCGATAGCCATGCTTCTGGATCAACGATAATGATAAATCCTGATAGTCGTTTTCTTTCCGTTTAGACCAATCCCCAAAAAGCGTCAGCTTTACGTGATTACCCAGAGGCTGAATATATTTAACGTTAACCTGATCTTGTATCTGCTGACCATTCCCTTTCCATTTATTCGCACCCTGATGATTATATGAAACGTAGAACCGCCCTCCACCAGGTAAATCACCACTATTGACCCGCATAAAAGAACGCCATGTGGAGGCCGAACCAACAGAACCTGCAACATCGACACCAAATTTATGGGAAGGATCAATAGAGGTAAATTGCAACGCCCCACCAAGGTCATTCGAAGCCGCAACCGATACAGACCCAGCCCCTTGAGCAAGCGTTGACGGGCCGTTATTTTCTGTTTGCAGTGCCCGCCCAATGGAGAGCCCATTTGTGTTTCCATAAGCTTGGTTCCCCAGTGGTATCCCATCCATCGTGAAACCAAGGCGACTTTGGTCAAAACCGCGGATAACAATCTGCTGAGACCACTCATATGATCCTAGGGGATCTGAACTCGTAAACATCACACCTGGCAGCTTAGAAAGCGCCTTCATCGGATTTGTACCCGGTGGGTTTTCCGTCAATGCTAAACGCGACAATGTTTGTGTTTGACGCGCTTGCCCCCCACCCAAAACGAGAAGCGTTTCGTTATGATGAGCTTGCATAGAGCGCGGATGCCTAGGGCGTTTCGCTGGACGCTGCGTTTTTGTACGAGCGGTGTGCGCGGAAGCATAGGCATGCTGCTTCTCGACAACGGGTTGTGACAACGCTGAGAGAGGAAGGCAGCACGCACTAACGAGGCCTGTTGTGAAGGCCATCTTACCGTTTATAGACATCATAACCTTATCAAAAGATGAAGAAACGCAACGATCAGCACCGTAATCTTCATCAATGGAAAAGGGTGTGAACTTCTAATGAAGCTTCCATGACATACTTATGACAATGATAGTATTTAAAGAAATCACATTTTATATATCATTATTATGACAGTTTTGTACCTATCTTCCTTCCTAAATGCCTTCTGCCGATTAGTCAGGAATAGAGACAGTGAGCGATCTATCTCTGACCAACAATATCTTGCCTTGTCTATAAATGCGGACAGCTAGCTAACCGTCTGACTGACACCAGCTCTCCAATAGTCGCTCACACAAGCTGATGAAGAACTCTCATACAGGCTTCTGCCTTTGCTAAAACATCTTCAAAAACTTACGAAAGTCTCCAGCTCTCCCAGTCTAACCTTCTATGCTTTGACAAACATCTCATGCTATCTCTCAATAGTGAGTATTGGGGAAGGCTAAGAGTGAGGTCTCATCATCTATGTCCATTTTGATCTCTGGCCCTATAGCCGCTTTTGCTAGGCGCCATTTACCTCTCCTATTCTTAGGGGCATCTCTATCTCTCGTCCCCACGACCCAAGCGGCAGATACCGTTGATACCCAAACTATCGCCACACGACTGCACGAATGGCAACTTCTGACAGGTTCTGATGGCTCCAACCTTCCAGCCAAACGTTATGCCTCTTTTCTCCAAAACCCTCAGATCTGGCCTCTTCAAAACCGTCTATCATGGCGCTATCAAAATGCTCTGCTCAGTGATGACGCAGCCGCAGACCGCCCAGCTCTCTGCCCTTCTCTCCCCATCACTCAATGGCAAACGCTGACCGTTTGCGCTCCTTTTTTAAAAGACGTGACAGCACGCGCTCGCGCTTTATGGGTGTCCTCTGTCAATGGTAATGATGAACATGCTTTCCTCCACCAGTATGGCACATTATTGACCCCGTCCGATCAATGGAACCGCTACGTTCACCTTGAAACAAGCGGCCAAAAGACCAGCGCCCAACGGCAAATTGACCGTCTAACACCGTCCGAACAAAAGCAAGCACGCGCACGGTTTGCCCTACGTTTTAATCAAGACAACGCAGACGATTTATACGCCCAAGCGACACAATCTTATGAACCAACCTTATTGCTCTTACGGCTGAAATATCTTCGCCGTCAGAACCGCTATGATGAAGCTGTTCAGCTCTGGCAAAGCGTCGGTTTACTGATTGAGCAACAGCAAGCACTCGCAAAACACACAGCCTGGATCAATGAGCGATTGGCCCTAGCCCGGTGCCTTCTGCGCCAATCAGGCGGAAACAATCCCACTCAAGCTTTGCTCCTTATCTCAGCAGAAACACGCTCTGTTCCGACAGTCGCCGAGCAAGAAGAACATCTGTTAGGAGCCTATATCCACCTTGTTCTGCTTAATGAACCTGCGAGCGCCTCTACACTCTTGCAGCCACTTCTTAGCGCTCCGACACTCACAGCACGTGCAGCCGGCGCTTATTGGAGCGCACGGAGCGAGGAAGCTCTGCATCACGGACAAGCTGCCCAAAAGCTTTATGAAAAAGCAAGCGCATTCCCAACGACCTTTTACGGCCAGATTGCCCTAGCACGATTAACGCACTCCCCTTTTCTGAACCAATCCACACGCTCCGATGCCTTTCTCATTGCTCTTCAACAGCATCTAGACGCCCTTCCGACTGTCTCGACAGGGGAAATTATACGTCCCGACCTCGCTGAAGCCGCTCGCCTCTTGCATGACCAAGGCGATGATACACAATCCACGCTGTTTTTAAGCTTTCTTCAAGGACAAACACGAAAAGACGCTGATCAAAAAGCTGTTGCCGACCTCGCTCACGCTCTCCAACTTCCTCAGCCTGCTATTTTAGCAACGCGTGCCTTAGCCCGTCATGGGATAGCCCTGTACCCGACAGGGTATCCATCACCCGCCCAGCTCACATCACTCCCCTTTATACAACTTCCTTCTGGGCTAACAGCGGCACTTATCCGGCAAGAAAGTAGTGCGAACCCTACCGTCATGAGCCCACGCCAAGCTGTCGGCCTCATGCAACTCCTTCCCGGTACCGCCCGGCTGACAGCCCGCCGTCATAACATCAGCACCTCAGTAGTAACCGCACAAAGCCTTACGAACCCGTCACTTAATATGACATTGGGCCAATTTTATCTTCAGGAATTGCTCCAACGTTTCGACAATATCCTTCCCTATGCCCTTGCCGCTTATAATGCTGGGCCGGGTCGCGTTCATCAGTGGAATAATGACCCTATCATCCCCCTGCCCGAACACGAGCATACTGAGACAGATGACGACCAGTTACTACACTGGGTCATGTTAGTGCCTTATCAAGAAACACGTTTTTATATTGAGCATATTGAAACAGATATGGCGCTCTACGCCTTATCCTCTCGTCCTTAACTAAGCGAAGGACTCATCAAAAAAGGGCGGCTCCAAAGAACCGCCCTTTCTCTTCCTCTTCACGAAAATCGTAAAGATTAGTTCGCCTGTGGCGCCGCTGGCATGCTAGGAGCCTGTGGTGCAGCAGGAGCTGCTGGCGCGCTAGGAGCCTGTGGTGCTGAAGGTGTCTGAGCTTTCTGCAAAGAAGAAGCGTTCAGATCTTCAGAAGACTTGTTGTCACCCGCAGTGTTCTGAGCAGCCTTACCAGCACCCTTCTTACCATGATGCATCGCACATTTTTTGTGATGATGGTGACCATGGTGAGCAGCAAGAGCTGGAGCAGCAGCAGCGGTCAGACCCATCAGCGCAATAGCGGACAGAGATAGCTTTTTCATAAATCCTCCTCAATCATCTTCTTCTAACAAGACAGTTTCACCTTAAAGCGAGAACCTTATTAAAACAATAACCTAAAGCATTACATCCTAGACATGTTTAAGACAGCTCACTTTAAGATCTGCATTTATTTGCCCTCAGATCTGTTAAAATTTAGAGGATTACTGGTCTTTTCTATGTCTCACTAATAAGCACGGTGTGACCTACTACTTCTAGCGCAACCTAACCAGCTCCCTTGTTTTTGGCCAAAGCAGGAAAATCTAAGAATAAAACAGCTCTTCCCCATCCCTATAAACCCAATCATCTCCAGAGCCCAATATAATCTAGTGAGATGAAGAATCGGAGAAGATGCACCTGTGATAACGTCTGGACTAGCCGAAAAAAACCATGAACCCTTCTCCGCGCGAAGAGCCAAGTTCTTAACTCTCGCACCTTCCTCTTTGAGGGATACTTACCATTTCCTTAGCGCTTCCCGTCGAGAGAGCTCATGCTTCAGGAAGAGTGTTTCTTCTCTAAAGCGAGATCAAAGCATATTCTATATTCCCTGCTTCGGCCTACCTATGAACAACTACACGACCAACCACCATGCCCGCGGCCTTTGAGCCCATTTCCCATCATAGTTGTTGGATAGAAATAGTTGCCTCATTTCTGGAGTCCGCTTCTGCGTCTCGGACAATCTATCGTAACGCAATAAACACGTCACCTTCTCTGGGTAAAATTTCAAGCGCTACCTAGGAATGAACTATGATTTTACTGACCCGCATAGAACCATCATGTTTGGATTCTTTAAAATGCCGGCTAAAAACTAATTATCCTGACGCCTACTATGAGCACTGCTTACCTTCCTAATTGTTTTCAAAAGGTGATGGCCCATAAATAGCACGAGCGCGTGTAGTAAACGCTTTGACCATACGTTTCACGGCTTCACCAAAAACCATCCCAATCGCATTACGAAGCAAGAGCGAGCGGAACTCGAAAGTAACATGAAGCCCAACGCGGCACCCGCCCTCATCGGGCTCAAATATCCATTGATTACTCAGATATTTAAACGGCCCTCTCTCAGCACGCACAACGATGCGATGAGCCCGCTCTAAGGTGACGCGGCTTGTATACGTCTCACGAAAAGGGCCAAAACCTACGGTTAAATCAGCCAGCATTTCCTGCTCTGTGCGTAAACGGACAGACGCACGAATGCACCATGGCAGGAATTCTGGGTAACGTTCAATGTCAGCAACAAGATCAAAAAGCTGTTCTGGCGTGTAGGGAATAACACGCTTTTCGTTATGTGACGGCATTAATCCTGCCCTTTCAAGCGACGTAGCCGTGTCTCTCTCAATTCAGCAAAATCACGGTCAGCATGATAGGATGATCGTGTGAGTGGTGATGCACTAATCTGCAAAAAACCCTTTACCCGTGCCCATGCTGCATAATCTGCAAATTCATTGGGCGTCACAAAATGACGTACGGGTGCATGTTTCACAGAAGGCTGCAAATACTGCCCTAAGGTAATAAAATCGACATCCGCAATGCGGAAATCATCCATTACCTGTCCAACTTCTGCCTTTTCTTCCCCCAGCCCTAGCATAAGCCCTGACTTGGTAAATAAAGACGGATCAAGCCGCTTTGCTTCATCCAATAAGCGAATAGACTGATAATAACGTGCCCCAGGCCGAATACCGGGATAAAGCCGCGGCACGGTCTCGATGTTATGATTAAACACGTCCGGCCGCGCCTGAACGACAACCTCAAGAGCCCCATCTTTACGGAGAAAATCTGGGGTTAGAATTTCAATCGTCGTTCCTGGTGAGGTCTCTCTAATCGCCTCAATCACACGTGCAAAATGCTGTGCCCCACCATCAGGAAGATCATCACGATCAACAGATGTCAGCACAACATGCTTTAAGCCCAACGTCGCAACCGCTTCAGCAACGCGCTGCGGTTCATCATGATCAAGCGGATGAGGGCGCCCTGTCGTCACATTGCAGAACGCACAGGCCCGCGTGCAAATCTCCCCCATAATCATCATGGTGGCATGACGCTTAGACCAGCATTCCCCAATATTAGGGCAAGCCGCCTCTTCACACACTGTCGTCAATTTGTGCTCGCGCATCAACGCCCGCGTTTCGTGATAAGCGGGGTTCCCCCCCGGTGCCTTCACGCGTATCCAGTCCGGCTTCCGCTGGATAGGGTTATCGGGACGATGCGCCTTTTCAGGATGGCGCATCGCCGCTTCTCGCTCACGCTGATGGTTGATCACAATACGTTGGGCCATAAGACTTAGATGTGCAAAGCACCCTCATAGGCGGCAAGAACCGCTTCATGCATCGTTTCCGAGATCGTCGGATGGGGAAAAACGGTCTCACTCAACTCGGCTTCGGTCAACTCCCCCGTGCGAGCAATCACATAGCCTTGGATCATTTCCGTCACCTCAGGGCCGATCATATGCGCACCAAGCAGCTCGCCTGTTTCCGCATCGAACACCGTTTTGGTCATACCGTCAGGCTCACCCATCGCAACGGCTTTTCCGTTTGCAAGGAATGGGAAGCGTCCCACCTTAACGCGATAGCCTGCTGCACGAGCCTTCTCTTCACTCAGCCCAACAGACGCTACTTGTGGATGAGAATAAGTGCAGCCTGGAATATTGAGCGCATGCAGAGGCTCTGGAGAGCGGCCACTGATCTTTTCGACGCAAATAACCCCCTCATGGCTCGCTTTATGAGCCAACCATGGCGCCCCTGCGACATCACCAATCGCATAAAGACCCGGTTCATCCGTCCGACAGAACTCATCGGTGAGGATATGTGTGCGGTCAACCTTGGCCCGTGTTTTCTCAAGGCCTAGCTCTTCCACATTACCAACAATGCCCACAGCACAGATAACGCGATCCACTGTCAGATCAACCGTTCCATCAGGCGTTTCGAGCGTTGTCGAGACACTGTCCTCCCCCTTCTGTAGCGGCCCAACTTTCGTGTTGGTATGGATCGTCATTCCACGCTTTTCAAAGGCTTTGCGCGCTTGAGCACTGATCTCCGGGTCTTCTGCCACCATGATGCGATCAGCCACTTCGGCAATCGTGACCTCGCATCCGAGATCACGATAGAAAGACGCGAACTCAACACCAATAGCGCCCGAGCCAATAACCAAAAGCTTTTTAGGCAGCACATCAGGGGTCATCGCCTCACGCGCTCCCCAGATGTGCTTACCATCCGTTTCCAGCCCTGGGAGCTGACGCGCCCGCGCACCCGTTGCCAAAATAACATGAGGGGCCTGAATCTCTGCCGTTTTCTGGCCATCCTTCATGACAGCAACTTTATGAGCATCCCCCTGCCGGCCAGCGAGCTGAGCACGACCATCAAAAGTGCTAACTTTCGCTTTTTTGAGCAAGTGCGCCACACCACGGCCCATACGGGTCGCAACACCACGGGAACGCTTGACGACACTTGGCAGATCAAATGATGGGTTCTCAGCCGAAAGACCATAGTCCTTCAGATGATGCAGCGTATGGTAAAGGTCAGCCGAACGCAGCAGTGCCTTGGTCGGGATACATCCCCAATTAAGGCACACCCCCCCCATATGCGTGCTCTCAACCAGAGCGACATTCATACCAAGCTGGCTGGCGCGCAGAGCGGCCACATAGCCCCCCGGCCCACCACCAATCACAATCAGATCAAATAGGTCAGACATGGCTTAGATCACCAGGGAATAAGGGTTTTGAACAAGGTCGCGCAGCGTGTTGAGCCATTGTGCACCCAATGCCCCATCAACAGCACGATGATCGACAGACAAGGTAACGGTCATGACCGTTGCAATCGCCAGCTCACCATCACGCACGACAGGGCGTTTTTGACCAGAAGCGATCGCTAAAATAGCTGCCTGAGGTGGGTTGAGAATAGCTGCGAAATCCTTCACGCCAAACATGCCCATGTTGGAGATAGAGAATGTACCGCCTTGGAACTCTTCTGGAGCGAGCTTCCCTGCACGCGCACGTCCTGCTAAATCGCGTGCCTCCACACTAATTTGCCGCAACGACTTCTTATCCGCTTGCCGGATAATCGGTGTTACTAAGCCGTCTGGCACAGAAACGGCCATCGCAATATCTGCATCATCAAAATGCAGCATTTCCGTCTCAGTAAACTGCACATTAAGCCCCGGCTGCTTCTTAAGCGCTAAAGCAACCGCACGGATCATCATATCGTTCACTGATAGCTTGAGGCCTTCAGCCTCTAGGCTCGCATTCAGCTTGCTTCGCAGCGCCAACAGCGCATCCAGCTCAATATCAACCGAGACATAGAAATGCGGAACGTGTGTTTTCGATTCCGTCAGGCGGCGCGCAATGACCTTCCGCATGGTTGAATGGGACACCGACTGAACGGCCCCACTCTTGGCGGACGGCTCTTCCAACGCTGCCGGCGCAGGAGCCGGTGCTTTGACGGCTCCATTGTCGATATCACGACGGAGAATACGCCCATTGGGCCCCGTCCCCTTCAAGGTCGCAATATCAAGGCCGCGCTCTTTGGCCAGACGTCGTGCAAGCGGGGAAATGAAGATCCGCTTCCCCTTCTCCACCATCGGCGCGGCGGGGCTACTCTTCTCTTGAGCTGGTGCTGCCGGAGTTTCAGGAGCCGAGGCTTTTGGAGCAGGAGACGCCTCTGCTGAGGGCTCGCCTCCACCCACCGGCTTATCAGGCACGGCCTCACCCTCTTCAACCAAAATGGCGATCGGCGTGTTTACAGCAATATCAGGCGTGCCCTCAGAAACGAGCAAGCGACCGATGATCCCCTCATCAACCGCTTCCACTTCCATCGTTGCTTTGTCAGTCTCAATCTCAGCGATCAGGTCACCAGCTGCAACTGTCTCGCCTTCTTTCTTCAACCAACGCGCCAGCGTCCCCGTCTTCATTGTGGGGGACAGAGCGGGCATCAAAATATCAGTCGCCATGAAAGATCAGTCCCCTAATTGCTTGCGCACAGCATCAACCACCCATTCTGGTTTGGGCAGTGCCAGCTTTTCAAGATTAGCCGCATAAGGCAGTGGAATATCAAGCCCGCACACGCGAGACGGCGGTGCATCAAGCCAATCAAAGGCTTGCTCAACGGCAACCGTGCAAATTTCAGCACCGATTCCCGCAGCTGGCCAGCCTTCCTCAACAGAAACAATGCGATTCGTTTTCTTAACACTGTTCACAATGGTTTCTGTATCCAACGGACGCAGAGAGCGCAGATTGATGACTTCTGCCTCAATCCCCTGCTTGGAAAGCTCCTCGGCTGCCTCTAGCGCCACACCAACCATGATGGAGAACGCCACAAGCGTTACGTCACTTCCCTCACGCTCAATACGCGCTTTACCAATCGGAAGAACGAAATCATCTGCTACCGGGCATGGGAATTTCTGCCCGTAGAGAATCTCATTTTCCAACACAACAACTGGGTTCGGGTCACGGATAGCGGCCCGTAGAAGCCCCTTCGCGTCAGCGGAAGACCATGGTGCCACAACCTTCAAGCCCGGAATATGCGCGTACCAGCTTGCAAAACATTGTGAATGTTGCGCCCCAACGCGCGCTGCCGCCCCATTAGGGCCACGGAACACGATTGGGCAAGCCATCTGACCGCCTGACATATAACGCGTCTTCGCAGCAGAATTGATAATGTGATCCACGGCCTGAAGAGAGAAGTTCATGGTCATGAACTCGACAATCGGCTTTAATCCCGTTAGGGCCGCCCCGGTCGCCATCCCTGTAAAGCCATGTTCAGTAATGGGCATATCAATTACGCGTTTGCTGCCGAATTCATCCAGCAAACCTTGGCTGACCTTATAAGCCCCCTGATACTGAGCAACCTCTTCCCCCAGCAGGAAGACGTCACCATCACGGCGCATCTCGGCACCCATCGCATCACGCAATGCTTCACGCACAGTGATTTCTTCTGTCTCACCCCATTCTGGTTCTGCAACCGGAGAAGGCGCTGCAACAGGCGCTGTGGGCGCTGAAGAGGAGGACGTTTCTGAAGCGGGCGCGGTTTTATCGTCACCGCCCTCAGCAAGGTTCACAGTATCAGCCGCCGACGCATCCTCACCTTCTTCAAGCAAGACGCCGATTGGCGTATTCACCGCGACATGCTCAGCACCATCATGCACGAGGATACGACCAAGAACACCGTCCTCAATCGCCTCTAATTCCATCGTCGCTTTATCGGTTTCGATCTCCGCAAGAACGTCACCAGAGCTTACCTGATCACCTTCTTTTTTGATCCAGCGAGCGAGGGTTCCTTCTGTCATTGTGGGGGACAGAGCCGGCATTAAAATCGAAGAAGCCATGATGATTATTCCCCCACCAACACATCAGTCCATAGCTCAGATTCATCTGGCTCTGGGCTCGTTACGGCAAAGTCAGCGGCATCTTTCACAACCGCCTTCACATCGGCATCTACGGCCTTAAAGAAGGCATCATCAATCCCGTGCTTAGTCATTTCCGCTTTCAAAGTTTCAATGGGATCACGCGTGCGGCGCATCTCGTCCACTTCGGAACGCTGGCGATATTTAGCCGGATCCGACATGGAGTGCCCACGATAACGATAGGTCTCCATCTCCAACAAGAACGGCCCCTTGCCAGAGCGACAATGCTCAAGCGCTTCCTGGGCAGCCAGATACACAGCAGCAACATCCATGCCATCTACTTTGCGAGACGGAATGCCCCAAGGTGCCGCATTTTTGGAAAGGTCTTTGGATGCTGAAGCACGCTCAATCGCTGTCCCCATTCCGTAGCGATTATTTTCAATCACATACAGACATGGAAGCTTGTGCAACGCAGCTAGGTTAAAACTTTCAAAAGTCTGACCTTGGCTACTCGCCCCCTCACCCATATAGACGATCGAGACGCGGTCTTCATTACGATACGCACTTGCAAAGGCCAGCCCTGTTCCCAAAGAAACCTGCGCCCCCACAATACCGTGACCGCCATAGAATTCTTTCTCACGGGAGAACATATGCATGGAGCCACCCTTACCGTGAGAATAGCCGCCTGATCGTCCGGTGAGCTCTGCCATGACGCCACGGGCTGTCATGCCCGCAACAAGCATTTGGCCGTGGTCACGATATGACGTGATGGAAGGGTCACCCTCTTTCATCGCTAAGCCAATACCGACAACGACAGCCTCCTGTCCGATATAGAGATGGCAAAAACCGCCAATTTCCCCCATACCGTAAAGCTGTCCAGCCCTTTCTTCAAAACGACGGACAAGAAGCATCTCCCTGTAGGCACGCTCCATCTCTTCCTGTGATAGCGCCGGTCCATTCTGCGGAATAGGCGCATCCGCCGTGACACCCATGGCAGTCTCCTAGGGTTAGTAAACTCTGATAATGATGTAGTCTTACCTTCTGAGGTCATGGAATACTAGAGCACCGATATCCCATGACCACGACCAAACGGGCAGACCACTGCTTATGAAAATAGTAACGGTGGCTTAAAAACCAAGCAAACGTCGTGCTGCTGCGCCTGGGTCAACATCTTTCAACAAAGATTCTCCAACCAAGACGGCGCTGCATCCAGCCTCACCTACCTTCTCAAGGTCTTCTTGTACACGGATACCGCTTTCTGACACAACCAAACGATCCGGCGGAACATTAGGAGCGAGATCCAATGTCGTTTGAATGTCCGTTTTCAGTGTTTTGAGATCACGGTTATTAATGCCAATGAGGAAGCTATCATAAGCCAACGCACGTGTGAGTTCGTCTTCATTATGGACTTCCAACAGGACATCCATATCCAGACCACGTGCCAATGCAATAAGCTCAGCTGCCTGATTTTCCTCAAGAGCTGCCATAATGAGCAAAATGCAATCAGCCCCGATGAGGCGGCTCTCATGCACTTGCCATGGATGAAGGATGAAATCCTTCCGCAAAATCGGCAAGCTGCACGCCTCACGCACGGCCTTTAGATCATCCGTACTCCCGTGGAAGCAAGACCCTTCAGTTAGAACAGAGATGCAGCTCGCGCCAGCAGCTTGGTAGGATCTTGCAATTGCAGCAGGATCATAATCAGGCCGCAAAACACCGGCCGAAGGCGACGCCTTCTTTACCTCAGCAATCAACCCCACGCGCCGATCGGCAGTGATATGTTGAAGCGCCTGCCCAAACCCACGCGTCGGGGTCGTAACCTCGCGCGCTTTCGCGGCAATCTCTTTGAGTGACATCACCTGTAAGCGCTGCTCAACATCAAGAAGCGTCCGCGCACAAATGCGCTTAAGCACGTCAGGGGTTTTGTCACCCTCACCTTCAGCATTCTTTGAAGGCGCGTTTCCTTCATTGGAGCCGGCCTCGCCGTGATCGGCTGCAACCGTTTCGGCTTTCTCGGCTTCCGGTTTTTGCTCGGGAGCCGCATCAGAAACCGCAGACTGTCCGTCAGACTCTGATGGAGCAAAGGCAGTCATCGGCCGCTGTGGCAAGAAAATCATGATCGTCCTGAAACTCTAACTTGAAAACATGTAAGCGGGATACCGCCGTCACTGTGCCCTTACACCTCTTTGCGCGCGCGTCAAAGCCTCCAAAGCAAAACCATCGTCTAATGAGCGCGCAGCTTGGGCAATAAGGTGCTGCAATGATCGCGAGGAAACCTGCTCTCCGGCCCATAAAGAGCCACGCCCAGCGACGTGGAGAGCCACAGCTGCATTAAGCAACACAGTATCGCGATAACAGCTTTTTTCGCCTTTAAATAACGCTTCCATACGCTGTGCATTCTCTTGAGGCGCTCCTCCACGAACTTCACGCACAGGTTGCACAGAAAAACCCGCCATTTCCGGTGTGATCGTCACCTCACGTCTCTGGTCTTGTTCCCACACAGAAATATGACTTGGCCCAGCAAGGGTCAGCTCATCAATCGGGCCTTCATCAGTCTCGCCTTGAACAACCCAAATCGATTCTCCGCCAAGTTGCCCCAGCACATCCGCTACGGGAGCACACCAGCGTTGGTCAAAGACACCGACAAGCTGCCGCTTTACTCCTGCTGGGTTACAAAGAGGGCCTAGCAAATTAAATAAAGTCCGAAAGCCCAGATCCTTGCGCACGGAGGCCGCTTTTTTCATCGCTGTATGATGATACGGCGCAGCTAGAAAAGCCAGATGATCGCGTTGCAAGCGTTGTTCCTGACGCGCTACGTCCCCGTCTGCCGGAATACCCAGAGCCTCCAGCACGTCCGTCGCCCCTGCCTTTGATGACAAGGCACGCCCACCATGCTTGGCAACCTCCACCCCCAACCCAGCCAGCACGAAAGCTGTCGCTGTCGAGACATTTAACGTGCCAAGACCATCACCTCCCGTCCCGCACACATCAATCGCATTTGGTGGAACATGACGAAGAGGCGCCATATGACGCCGTACTGTACGGACAGCCCCGAGAAGCTCTTCAGGCGTTTCCCCCCGCATATGCAGAACTGTCAAAAAAGACGCCAGTTGAACCTCAGATACAGCGCCGCTCATAATCGCGTCAAAAGCTTCTTCTGCCTTTTCGGCCGACAACGAAGCCCCCGATAGCACCGTTTTCAACATGCTCGGGAAAGAAGATGCGCTGCCTTTCTCACTCGTCAAGTCAGCTAGAATAAGCTCTATACGTGAGAAACAAGACAGCGAACGAAAATCCTCACCTCTTCCCCCACGTACATAAAGAGCGGTTAGAAAGGCTACGCGTTGTGCATCAGATAAAGAGGGTTCACATACACCCCCTTCATCTAACGAACGTGCCTCTTCTGCTGAAAAGGGCTCAGCTGACACCGCCTTTCTCAACAAAGCTTTCACAGAAGGTATCTGCCCCTTCTCACCCATCAGGCTTTTTCCTTCACGACACCGGCAAGACGCAAGAAATTCGCGAGAAGTGCACGCCCAGAATCGGACGCAATGCTTTCTGGATGAAACTGCACACCATGAATCGGGTAATCACGATGCCGAAGCCCCATAACGACTCCATCTTCTGTGCGCGCATTAACAATGAGAGGTTCTGTAATGCTCTCCGGTTTTACCGTAAGACTGTGATAGCGCACCATATTCACAGGCTCCGGTAGCCCTTCAAACACACCGCTTCCATCATGATGCATCGCGCTAATTTTGCCGTGCATTGGCTCAGGAGCGCGCACAACATCAGCCCCGAAAACCTGTCCGATAGCCTGATGACCTAAACATACGCCTAAGACAGGGATCTTCCCCGCAGCCAAACGGATCACATCACAACAAATACCAGCCTCATCAGGAGAGCACGGCCCTGGAGACAGCACGATTGCTTCCGGCTTTAAAGCAATCGCCTCTTCCGCAGAGAGAGCGTCGTTACGTTTGACGAGGCATTCAATGCCCAGCGCCCCAAAATGATGGACGAGGTTAAAGGTAAAGCTATCGTAATTATCAATCAGAAGAATCATCAGACCTCTACCCCTTTTTCTCATCAGTTACTGACTGAGGATGGGCATTGTTCGTCGGCTTTCCAACCCGTATAGCCATTTCCACCGCATGTTCAGCCGCGGAGAAAAGGGCCCGTGCCTTCGCGCGCGTCTCCTGATATTCCGCTTCTGGCTCAGAATCAGCCACCACGCCACAGCCTGCCTGCACATACATCTGGCCGTCTTTTAACAGCGCCATCCGCAGACCAATGCACGTATCCATCTCACCATCAGCGCCAAAATACCCCACACAGCCCGCATAAGGCCCTCGGCGCGTTGGCTCAAGTTCGTCGATAATTTCCATGGTGCGGATTTTAGGAGCCCCCGTTAACGTCCCTGCTGGGAAGGCGGCCGAAAGAGCGTCTAACGCCCCAAGCTCCGGCTTAATCTGCCCCGTTACCGTGGAGGAAATATGCATCACATGGCTATAGCGCTCAATCACAAATTGGTCAGGCACCGCAACAGAGCCAGGCTGTGAGACACGCCCCACATCGTTCCGTCCCAGATCAATCAGCATTAAATGCTCAGCAAGCTCTTTTGCATCAGAAAGCAGTTCTTTCTCCAAAGCCTGATCCTGTGCACGATCCTTGCCGCGCGGCCTCGTGCCGGCCAATGGACGTACTGTTACCTGTCCCCGCCGCAAACGCACCAAGATCTCCGGTGATGAGCCCACGAGCGTAAAAGCCCCCAGCTCCATCAGAAACAAGAAAGGCGCTGGGTTAATGCGGCGCAAACTGCGATACAAAGCGAGAGGTGAGAGCGGAAAAGCCGTTTGAAAACGCTGACTAGGCACAACCTGGAACGCATCCCCAGCAGCAATATAGTCTTTCGCCCGCAACACATTCGATAGAAACTGATCAGGCGTTACATTGGACTGCGGTTCATGGAGCTGCGTTCCCTCTGGCAGCCCCTCAGCCTCGTAAGAGAGAGGCTGACGCAGTGCCTCACGCGCTTTTTCCAACAGCTCAGCAGCTGCTTCACGTCCATCCTTATGACGCACAGGAGCTGCCAGAATGAGCTCGTCGCGCACCGTATCAAAAACAGCAAAAAGACGTGGGCGAATCATCACGCCTTCTGGAAGGTCTAAGTCATTTTCTGGTGCATGAGGCAAAACCTCCATCTGACGCACCATATCGTAGCCCAACACCCCAAAGACCCCACCAATCATGGGTGGGAGCTCTTCAGGAAGCTCCATACGACTTTCCGTAATCAGCTTATTGAGCGAGGGAAGCGGCCCTTCTTCTTGCACAACGCCATCGCGCTTCGCCTGGCCATCCTGACAGACCCAAACCGTATCAGGCATCAACGCGATGATAGAATAACGACCGCGCGCCTCTCCACCCTCAACGCTTTCAAAAAACAGACGATAAGGGTCATCAGGCAATTCTGCCAACCGTAGAAACACGGATAACGGCGTCAGCAGGTCTGCTGCCTCAACACTATAAAGAATATCGTTCATTACTGACCTTGCCCTGCACCGCCAACAAGGCGGCCCAAAATTTGCTCACTGACTTGATGAAAAAGCTCTGTATTCAAAGCGCGATGGGACGTTTCGTGCTGATAGCTACTACCTAGGCTTTCGATAAGATCACCTTGCAACCCTTGGAGAAGCTGTTGTTCAACACGTTGGCGCACAGCCTCCTGCTCACCCGTGGCAGGAGCCGCACTTCCCGTCACCTGAACCAACCAAAAACTATTCCCCTCTTGGAGCATTGCCGTCTGGCCAACATTTTGGTTTAGAGCCGCACGATTGATGAGCTCAGGCATGTCGCTCCGCTTTTGCAAGCGAGAAAAACGCTCGTCCTTACGAAGACTTGCTTCTTCAGGCTGACCAGATAAGGCGTGCTGTAGCCCGTCTTTCTTTGCGCTCTGATATAAAGCAGTCGCACGTGCTTCCTGCGCGCGCTTTTGCTGCTCTCCCTGCCATGCAGTCGTTACATCCGCACGTACCGTATCAAACGCTTTTTGCTGTCCAGGCTGAACATTTGCCACCACAACAGCAAAGCCGCCTCCGTTAGGAAGAGAGACAACGTGCGGATAGTCCCCCTTTGCCTGTGAGAAAACCTGTTGCACAATCGCCTTGCGCGTTGCCTCATCCCCTGGGAGAGGAGCTGGGGAGCCCCCGGCCGTCATCCCCTGCGCATCAAGCGTGCCTTCGACGGGAACGGCGCCAATATCTGCTGGGATTTTATCAAGCTCTGTTGAGCCAGCAACAGCTTCCTGAAACGCCTGCATATGCTGAGACGGCACAACAGAAGGCTCAGCCTTCTGAACCTCTGCACGAATCTCCGGTGCTGCCTGCTCAAAACTAACCTGATGAGGTGCCGTAATGCTTGTGACATGCACAACACTCCACCCCATAGCCGTTTTAACCGGCGCCATAACTTGACCCGAATGCGCCAAAAAAGCCGCTTTCGACAACGCTTCATCGGGCAGATCCTCTGGGCGAGCATTGGGAAGCGTCGCCGGAATAGCCTGCGGGAAAGTTTTTTGAATACTCTCCCATGTCGCTCCATCCTGCCAGCTATGCGCTGCCTGCTGTGCTGTAGCCTCATTATCGAAGCCCAGCACCTCTACGCTGCGCGTTTCTGGCTGATTATAGTCACGTGCACGCTGCTTATAGATCGCGCGTACCACATCATCCGTGACCGCTACCTTACTCGGCAAAAGCACAACAATACGTGCATGACGGTATTCTGGCTCCTTAAACAACCATGGATGATTGTCATAAAAACGCTTCAACTGTGCGTCACTTGGTTGAGAGGAAACTTTCCCTGCAGAAAAGGGAAGCTGTATCAGATCAACTTTGCGAGCCTCAGTATAAAAGCGAACCATTTGGTCGAGTTCCGCTTTAGGCACTGTGACATTTTGAGCCAGCCCAAACATCGTTGCTTGAGCTGTTTTTGACTGGCGAACCTGCTCAATTAAATCCTGATGCTGCAATCCATTACTCTGGAGCAGCTGGTTCATTTTGTCCGCACTAAAATGCCCCTGAGCATCACGGAACTCCGGCATTGAAAAAACCGTTTGGCGGATTAGCTCATCGCTCGGTGTCACCCCGTTCCGCTCCCCGGCAAGCTGTGCACCTTTGAGCGTAAGAAGGTCACGTAAGGATTCAAAACTGACTTCCTGCTGGGCTGCTGGCGAGCGCAAGGCACTAAGAGGCACACCACTTTGTTGCAAATACCCCAAACGCTGCTGAATGCTACGAGCAAAGTCACGTGGTGTAATCTTATAGTGGCCAATTTGCGTTATATCGCCAGATGAC
The DNA here is from genome assembly GCF_000378165.1 of Saccharibacter floricola DSM 15669. Lineage (GTDB taxonomy): Bacteria > Pseudomonadota > Alphaproteobacteria > Acetobacterales > Acetobacteraceae > Saccharibacter > Saccharibacter floricola. The sequence goes on along the minus strand of NZ_KB899333.1, from coordinate 313,101 downwards.
ATTCCTCCTAGGCCACCAGAAAGCCCCATAAAACTGCCACTAAGGCCAATAAACGCAACAAAGATAGCGAGGGCAATGACCCGACCTATCCAAGTGTCAACAACAAAATGACGCAGAGCAGTAATCATAGAATCGAATATCACTTAATCCGGAGGCAGGATGGTATTAACGGGCAAACCCCGCTAGAGTGTTTGGCAGCATAATGATGCTGAGACAAATTGACCAGCACCACCTCCCTTTCTAGGTGGAGGGGGAGATGTCGATGGGGGGAAAGCACTATGAGCACAGCACCCAAATTTGTGATTGGGAACTGGAAAATGCAGGCCCAACACGAGCGCGGCCTGACACTCGCTGGGGACGTTACAAAAGCCTTGGAGGAAAATCCTCCTCCCTCCCATATACGAACTGTTATCTGCCCGCCTTATACGCAGCTTTCAGGCGTCAATCACATTCTTCGCAAGCATGACTTGCCAGCAGAGCGTATCTCTCTTGGCGCGCAAGATTGTTATCCGGCTCCTTCCGGGCCCTTTACTGGTGACATATCTGCAAAAATGCTTACAGAGCTTGGCGCCCGTTACGTTATTCTCGGCCACTCAGAGCGCCGTCAAAATCATGGCGAGACAGATGCTGTTATTCGTCAAAAGGTTAAGGCAGCTACGGCTGCAGGGCTCATCCCGATCGTCTGTATTGGTGAGCATCTTGCAGAACGCAATGAAGGCCGCGCGGCAAGTGTTTTAGCCGGTCAAATTGAAGGCTCTCTTACGCGCGGATTTAGAGGAATCGTCGCGTATGAGCCTGTATGGGCCATTGGGAGCGGCATTACACCGTCCCATGAAGAGCTTCAAAGAAAGCTTTCTTTGATCCGTGCTTTATTGCCTATGCGCTTGATGACGGATGACATTCGTGTGCCGGTTCTGTATGGCGGGTCGGTCACTTCTGTCCAAACCCCTTCTCTTCTTTCTATTGACGGGTTAGATGGGGTTCTCGTTGGAAGTGCCAGTTTGGAAGCTCAGAGTTTCCTCGATATTATCCGGGCTGCAACGGAGGTTCCCTCCTCTTCGCCTTCATAAACTTATTGGACCCTTTTGTTCATGACCACTTTTTTGCTTGTCGTCACTGTCTTAGTTGCTCTTGCCTTGATCGGCATTATCCTGATCCAGCGCAGTGAAGGGGGTGGATTAGGTATAGGGAGCGGCCAAGGGGTCGGCGCTTTTATGACAGGACGGGGCACAGCTACTCTGCTTACCCGCGGAACTGGCGTTTTAGCTGCTCTGTTTATGATTCTGTGCCTTACGCTAGATGTCCTTAATCGCGGCGCATCAACAGGCGCTACGGGGCATGATATCCTCTCCCAACCTCCTGCTGCTGCGCAGGATACAGCGTCTTCGCACAAGGCAAATGCCCCTTCGGCACCAGCTCAGCACAAGCCATAAGGCCTCGCCTCGCCTTAGCTGCATCATCTCTTCCTCTACTTTATGTGAAAACATTGTAGAATTGATGCAGTTGCTGCTTCCCTCTGAAGGGGTCTTCAGTGTATGAAGACCTCCCATGACGCGCTTTGTATTTGTCACCGGTGGGGTAGTTTCCTCTCTCGGTAAAGGTATCGCCTCGGCGGCTTTGGCCGCCCTCCTTCAAGCCCGTGGGCACAAGGTCCGGATACGGAAGCTTGACCCCTACCTGAACGTTGATCCTGGCACGATGAGTCCGTATCAGCACGGTGAAGTTTTCATCACCGATGATGGCGCTGAGACGGACCTTGATCTTGGCCATTATGAACGTTTTACAGGGGTTCACGCTCGCCGTTCTGACAACACCACGACGGGACGACTCTATTCAGATGTTATCGCTCGCGAACGACGCGGTGACTATCTTGGGGCCACCGTGCAGGTCATCCCCCATATTACCGATGCGATCAAAGAGGCCGTGGTCTCTGAGACAGACGGCTATGATTTTGTCCTAGTCGAGATTGGTGGAACCGTTGGCGATATTGAAAGCCTTCCTTTCTTGGAAGCGATTCGTCAGCTACGTAATGACCTCGGTTACGACCAGACTATTTCCGTCCATCTTACTCTTCTTCCTTTCATCCCCTCCGCTGGGGAGCTCAAAACAAAACCAACCCAGCATTCTGTTAAAGAGCTCCAAAATGTTGGGCTCCAACCACAGATTCTTCTGTGCCGTTCAGATCGCCCTATTCCGCAAACTGAACGCCGCAAGATTGCTAGCTTCTGCAATGTACGCTCTGAAGCCGTTATTGCAGCAATGGATGTCGATACAATTTACGCGTGCCCTATCGCGTATCATCAGCAGGGAATGGATCGCGAAGTACTCCGTTATTTCGGCCTTCCTCATGACGATTCGCCGGATCTCTCACGTTGGGAGAATATTGTCCGAGGCATTCGTGAACCAAAGGGTGAAGTACGAGTCGCTGTCGTAGGAAAATATACGGCCCTTCTCGATAGCTACAAATCTCTTGCCGAAGCACTATTACATGGTGGAATCGCCAACAATGTCCGTGTTCGTATGGACTGGATCGATTCGGAAGAACTGGAGAAACCAGGACAAATTGATAAGCTCCTCCGCGGCGCAAACGCCATCTTAGTCCCCGGTGGATTTGGAGAACGTGGTGCGGAAGGCAAAATCAGCGCTGTTCGCTACGCGCGTGAAAATCATGTCCCCTTCCTTGGTATTTGCTTTGGTATGCAAATGGCTGTCATTGAATGTGCACGTTCGCTCGCAGGCCTGCCTAAAGCATCCTCCACAGAGTTTGGCCCAACAGATGAGCCTCTCGTTGGCCTCATGACAGAATGGGCCCAAGGGACGGAGCTCCTGCGCCGGCGTGAAGGGGGTGACCTTGGTGGAACCATGCGCCTTGGTGCTTACCCTGCGACACTCACACCTGGGTCTCGTGTCGCGGAGGTTTACGGACGCACCGACATTCGTGAGCGTCATCGCCATCGTTGGGAAGTTAACGTCCATTACCGCGAGGCACTTGAGAAAACGTCGTTGCGCTTCTCAGGTATGTCTCCTGACGGGGTTCTGCCGGAAGTTGTGGAATACCCAGATCATCCGTGGTTCATTGGGGTTCAATACCATCCAGAGCTTCTCTCGAAGCCTTTTGACCCTCATCCGCTTTTTGTTGGTTTGGTCAAAGCAGCCAAAGAGCAACAAAAACATGCACAACAGGATGCCGACGCGTGAGCTTCCAGCTGAGAGACCTGACGATTGGGCAAGACCAACCTTTCACCTTGATTGCTGGTCCATGCCAGATCGAGTCACGTGATCATGCTTTCTTTATGGCTGAGGCGCTTACGCGCCTCTGTCATGAGCTTGATATTGGCTTGATCTATAAAAGCAGCTTCGACAAAGCGAATCGCAGTTCTCTCCATAGTGCCCGCGGCGTGGGAATTGATGCAGGCCTCTCTATTTTGGCTGATATTCGGCAGGAATTTAATGTTCCTGTACTAACGGATGTTCACTCACCCGAGCAATGCGCCATTGCCGCTGAAGCCGTTGATGTCTTGCAGATCCCTGCCTTCCTATGTCGTCAAACGGATTTACTGCTCGCAGCAGGACGCACGGGCCGCGCGATCAATGTCAAAAAAGGACAGTTCCTCGCTCCTGGCGATATGCGCAATATCGTCGATAAAATCACGTCAACAGGGAATGAACGCATTCTTCTCTGTGATCGTGGAACCAGCTTTGGCTACAACACCCTCATCAACGATATGCGGGCCCTACCTATCATGGCCCAAACCGGTCACGCTGTGGTCTTTGATGCAACACATTCTGTGCAGCAACCAGGAGGCCTAGGAAATGCAACCGGTGGTCAACGCGAGTTCGTAGAGCCCCTCGCTCGTGCAGCGCTTGCTGTTGGCGTTGCTGCCCTCTTTATAGAAACGCACGAAGACCCCGACAATGCGCCAAGTGATGGCCCTACCATGGTGCCCTTAGACGAGATGAAAGCGTTACTTCAGCGCCTTAAAGCGATTGACAGTTTGGTTAAGTCCTATGCGGTTAAATAAGGAGTAGATGAGAAGAAACTTAACATTCTTCTCATCCTTTTTATGGGAAATCCTTTGATAAAAATTGCCTTCTCAAAGGATTTAATAAATACTCCCCATCTAAGAGATTTATATTGGCAGAGACGTTTTATTTCACCTGGATATTATGAAAGATTTCAAGTGAAACACAATAAATATTATTTATATTGAATGAGTATAATTATACAATACACAGGATATATCAAAAGTAATTCCTTATTCCTCTATCTATACTATTTTCTTCCTGAAAATACGCACGTCTATTAGGGCGTAAGTAAGAGAAAAAACCATCCTCACTGTTCATCATGAACATGATACAGTCAGTTTTTTCTGATCACATTGAATTTTTCTGGGAGCTACTCATTGAGGCAGTCCGTCCAAAAAAAAATGCCCTCGCCAAAACAGCTGAGACGGACGATGTTCGCTATTTTCTGGCGTCATCACAGAACGCGGTGCGACATGTGACGCCCCTACCTTCTGAGTGTAACCTTTAGTGTATGGAAACACCTTTTTGACTTGGTCAGCAAGGACACGACCCTAGGTATGGTCTTTCTTGAGAACACAACGATCCGCACCCATCACAAGGAAACAGGAATAACCAGAACACCCATGAAGCTCTTGGCTGCTCACGTAGGATACCGCTGACGGGCACGGTAGGGATCAGACACCGTGGATCGGCATCCTATCATGTCATCACGGCGAAACGATCCTGAAGTCACTTGCCCAATATGAACTTACAGGCACCGTCATCTAGTTGAAAATCTATAGGCAAGGCTCAAGGGAGAGCGAACTGTCGCAACCTGATACGATAAAACCGTATCATCCTTTCTCCCTCACCCTCGTCGTCACTAACAGTAAACACTTTCCAAATCTAACAGACCACAGGCATCCCACCTACAGACATGGCAGTGAATCTGCTCACAAAACGATGTAGACTTTAAAAGAGAATGCTATCACTGTTTTGGCTAAACACGTTCAGCAAAGTCGCACCCCAAAAGTGGCACCATCAAGACGCCGCTTTTTCAGAAAATACGACTTTGCGCTGATCGTTAGAAATGCCCCTGTGGGGACATCAAAGCGGCTAGGAAGCCTAAGATGACCAAAGTGGTTAGAACACCCTTAATCAGCAAGAAACCCTGAGGCAATTCACCACGACGTGCTGCGACTCGTTCGAGAGAAAATCCACCGATAAACCCGATGATGATCATCGCGTAACCGCTTTGTATTGTGCATAGCAGACCTACGCACAGCGCAACCCACCCCCAAAGGAAAAAAGCGAGTCCCAGGAAGATACGTCGCCTCTCAACAGCGCCAGTCCCCTGAGGAGGAATAATCTCTGGTTTCTCAACCGTTAATCCCCAATGAACAGCCCCCTGAAACGCAAGAAGACAACCGCCATAAAGCAGCATCACCACACTAAGATGAGGCAATGGGACAAGAACACCAGCCAGAAATAGCCACCCTCCCATTAAAAAGCAAAAAATACCGCCCAGCAAAAGAAACATGGCAGCTACAACAGGAAAAGGCTTCATATCAATTGACCTCGGGCTCCGATTTTGAGACTGAAATATAGTGTTAGCGGGGTAACCCGGGCCTAATCATAGGCCGGGCGAACCTCCCCGCATAGAGTCAGGAGAATTCCCTTGAGCGCTATTGTTGATATTACCGCCCGTGAAATCGTAGACAGCCGTGGCAATCCAACGGTTGAAGTGGATGTCGAACTGGCTTCCGGTGTAACGGGTCGCGCTGCTGTTCCGTCTGGTGCTTCTACCGGCGTTCATGAAGCCGTCGAATTGCGTGACGGTGACAAGAAACGCTTCCTCGGTAAAGGGGTTCTAAAAGCTGTTAACGCCGTCAACACGGAAATTGTTGAAAAACTGCGTGGCATGGAATCTGAAGAACAGATCGCCATTGACCAAGCAATGATTGATCTTGACGGCACCCCTAACAAGGGCCGCTTGGGTGCAAATGCTATCTTGGGTGTGTCCCTCGCTGTAGCACGCGCTACTGCCGAAGAGCTGGATCTGCCACTATACCGTTATGTTGGCGGCACGTTCGCCCATGTCATGCCTGTCCCAATGATGAACATCATCAATGGTGGTGAGCATGCTGATAACGGGATCGACTTCCAAGAATTCATGATTCAGCCAGTCGGTGCATCCACCATTGCTGAAGCCATCCGTATGGGTTCCGAAATCTTCCACCACCTGAAAAAAGACCTTGCTGCTAACGGTCTGAGCACGGGTGTTGGTGATGAAGGTGGCTTTGCCCCTAACCTGAAAACGACCGAAGAAGGCCTAGAATACATTTCTAAGGCTGTTAAGGATGCAGGCTATCGCTTGGGTGAAGACATCACCTTCGCGCTCGACTGTGCCTCTTCAGAGTTCTACAAGAACGGCCGTTATGAAATGACAGGCGAAGGCAAGAGCTTCTCCTCCAGCGAGATGATTTCTTACCTTGATGACCTGAGCCAGCGCTTCCCGATCGTGTCCATCGAAGATGGTCTGAGCGAAGATGACTGGGAAGGTTGGGCTGAGCTGACGAAGCGTCTGGGCCATCGTCTGCAACTAGTCGGTGACGATCTGTTTGTGACGAACCCAACACGTCTGGAACGCGGCATTAAGAACCATGTTGCAAACTCCCTGCTCGTGAAGGTGAACCAGATCGGCACATTGACCGAAACACTGCGTGCTGTCGAAATGGCACAACGTGCTGGTTACACAACAGTGATGAGCCATCGTTCTGGTGAAACAGAAGACACCACGATTGCTGATCTTGCTGTTGCTGTGAACACAGGGCAGATTAAAACGGGGTCTATGTCCCGCTCTGACCGGATGGCAAAATACAACCAGTTGATCCGTATTGAGCAGAACTTGGGTGCCAGTGCTGAATATGCTGGTCGTAGCATTCTGAAAGCCTAAGTGACGTAGATAGTTTCTATCTATTCTCTTAGCGAAAGCCTTCGTCTCTTTTCCTAGGGGCGGAGGCTTTTTCTTTGGTAAAAATTCCGATAGGGTACTTCCCTGCCATTTCTCTATACGCATAGAGGCACCACGGGAGGACGGAAGAATGAGTGCTACCAGCCTAATGCAACGCGGGCTTCGGGCTACGCTGCCTCCTTGCATATTTCTTGCACTCACTGCTTATTTCATATGGAACGCTCTCCATGGAGCACATGGTATAGAAGCCTACCAACAGCGCAGCTCGCTGTTCTCTCAGGCTCAGCAGGCTCTACACGACGCTCATCAAGAACAAGACATCTGGCATCGCCGTGTCACAGCTTTAGGCGAGCAAGCTCTTGATCCTGATATGCTCGATGAACGCAGCCGCACAATGCTCAACAACACGCGTGAGGGTGATATTGTGGTTCCTTACGGCGATCATGAGCATCTTTACTAATTTATAGCTTAGTCCCCCAAAAACTCATTGAGCGCGCATAAAAAAAGCGGCCTTAAGGCCGCTTTTTTTAATCACGTCAGCAAAGTGATTACTTGATCTTTGCTTCACGGAAAAGAACGTGTTTACGAGCCACTGGGTCGTATTTACGTACTTCCATTTTCCCTGTCGCAGAGCGTGCATTCTTCTTCGTGACGTAGAAATAACCCGTATCTGCGGAAGAAACGAGACGAATCTTGATAACGTTTGTCTTGGCCATAATACCCTTCGGACTGCTGCCGTGTTAAGGGACACCGCTTTTTTGTCCAAGCAGCATACCCCACCTTTGGGTGGGAACAATGATGTGTTGTGCTCTTCAGGTCAAGTCTTTCTCTTCCTTGAAGAGGTTTCTATCACTAAAAAAATGCAATCCCGTTATATTATGTGCCCAAAAGCTTGTGATGATGCTTCTTGTGAGCAGAATGTTTGTGATTCTCACGCTTCTTCTTCGACGAAGCATCGCTATGTTTATGGCGCTTCTTATGATGTGCTGTATCAGCATGCTTCTTAGACGGCACAGCTGAGTGCTGAGAGGGATGCTGCATCGCTACTGTAGGATCACCCCGGACAACACGCACAGTGCCATCAGGCCCCACTAATGTGGTCGTACCATCGCCATTTGGAATAGCAACACTCTTCCGGTTAGGCCCCTCTAAATAGTTTTTGGCACGATCAGGAACATGAGAAGGCAAACTCCCAGGTTCTGAAGCACTACTCCGACGTTGCACCCCTTTTTCGGTCGCGACATTCTCACCAAGAGCCAATGTTTCACCATTAGCCAGCTGTTGCTGGTCAAGATCGCTATTAAGCCCTTTGATTGAACGCTGAAAGGAGCGACTAAAGCGACTGTTAGGATTATTCATATCCTTGACGGTTGGTACAGCATCAGGCTGCCCCGGCCATACATCCCCTTGCTGAGCCACAAGAGGCTGTTCCGCTACATACTCACCACGAACACGGCGAAAGTTTTCACTCTCACTTTTAGGAGCATTTGGATCGCCAAAAGGCCAGAAAGTATCTTCTGAATGTTTCTTGAGGCCCGCACATCCGCTCGCCGCAAGACACAGCATCAGAACGGCGACCTTTTTCATTCAACCTCTCTCTTGCCTTAATTAGGGCCTCAAAGCATACGTTGTCATAACATAGCCACACAAACGGCTCGACACGCCCCGGGAATGACCTTGGCGCAACTCTTCCATCAAGGATAGAGCTCCTTCGCACATCACTCATTCGATGCGACATATTTATAACAGAAAAAACAAATGACTGTCCTCTCTGCAGATTCTCATACTCCCATACGAGAGAAGCCGGCACGAAGATACCCCCAACCGCTCACAAGAGTAGGCACCACAGAGACCCATAGCAGAACACTCCCTATGATCGTTAGTGGTAACCAAGAAAGATGGAGCATCGCCCCCCCTTTGTCGCCCAAAACGAGAAAACCAATTGCAAACATCTGTATGGCGGTTTTCCACTTCGCAAGGCGCGTAGACGGCACTGTTTCACGACGAGATGCCATAAACTCTCTCAAACCGCTAATGGCAATTTCACGCAGCATAATGATAATCGCTGCATAAAGAGCACAAAGCCGCAATTGCTGTGTACCCGCAAGCACTAGCAACATAGCTCCAACCAGAAGCTTATCAGCGATAGGATCCATCATACGCCCTAGATCCGACGTTTGCTTACGTGATCGCGCCAAAGCACCATCGAAGTAATCTGTAATACATGCTGCAATATAGAGACCAAAAGCCACAACGCAGGCTACTTGATTCTGAGTAGCCACAAGCCCCACTAAAGCGGGGATGGCGGCAATCCGCAGAAGCGTCAAAAGATTGGGAAGATCTGTCAGCATCTGCTTACATCCAAGAGGGAAAAATAATGGTCATCATCTCGTCAAAGGAGCTCTCTTACAACCGACAATGTTTTTAATCATGCAGCTCCTTCAGGGCACTCTGCTGTCTTACCCATTCTGGATGAAAATATCCATAAATGACCTGCGCCATTTCGTGATTAATTCCAGGCACATGCCCTAATTCTTCTATCGACGCCAACTTAATATTCCTTAACGAGCCAAAACGCGTCATGAGCGCTTTCTTCCGCACAGCTCCAATGCCCGGCACGTCATCAAGCCCAGACTTCACCAATTTTTTAGAACGTCCTGCCCGATGCGTTGTAATCGCGAAGCGGTGGGATTCGTCACGCAACCGTTGAAGATAATAGAGAACAGGATCCTGCGGAGGCAGCTGAAATGGCTCTTTCCCCTGCACTAAAAACCATTCTCGCCCTGCGTTACGGTCTTCCCCCTTGGCTATCCCAACAATCGGTACATCCGTGACGCCCAGCTCTTCAAGAATTTCACGAACAGCGCTGACCTGCCCTTTTCCCCCGTCAATCAGCAACAAATCAGGCCATTGGTCACGCTCCCCTTCCAAGCCCTCTTTTTGACGCGCTGGGGAGAAACGCCGCGTCATAACCTCACGCATCATCCCAAAATCATCCCCCGGTGTGACGGGCCCCCGAATAGCGTATTTACGGTATGCCCGTTTCACGAACCCCTCTGGGCCACCAACAACCATAACACCATAAGGACATTGCCCCATGATGTGAGAGTTATCGTACACCTCAATCCGTGACGGTGGTTTTGGAAGGTCAAACAGCTCAGCAACACCTTCTAGAAGCTTCTTCTGCCCGGCGCTTTCCGCAAGCTTACGCTCAAGTGCCTCTTTCGCGTTCAGAAGTGCGTGGTCTAATACCGCCTTCTTGTCCCCGCGTTGTGGTTGCAAAATCTGAACTTTCCGCCCTTTTTGAAGCGATAATGCCTCTTCAAGCAGCTCCTGCTCTGACAAGGAAACATGAGTAATTATCTGCGCTGGCGGTGGCTTATCGTCATAAAACTGGATCAAAAACGCACTCAACACCGATTCGGCTGTTTCATCCTGATCGTGCTGCGGATAAAAGGCGCGATTACCGTTATTACGCCCGCCACGGATGAAAAAGACCTGTATCCCTGTGCGCCCTGCCTCTTGCCACAACGCAATCACATCTGCTTCATCAATAGTGGCAGGGTTAATGACATTCGAGGAACGAAGATTAGCAAATCCGCGAATACGATCACGAATCAGTGCGGCTCGCTCAAAGGCCATCGCTTCTGCTGCCTCTTCCATTTCTTGGGTGAGCTGCTGCTGTAGCTCACGGCCGCCTCCGGCTAAGAAAGCCCGAGCTTGGGTAACAAGATCCGCATAGTCGCCACGTGAGATACGATCTACACACGGAGCCGAACAGCGCTTTATTTGATATTGCAAACAGGGGCGTGTGCGCGACGCGAAGTCAGAATCACTACATGTCCTGAGTAAAAAAGCCCGTTGAAGCACCTGCATCGTCTGCTCAACGGCCTTAGACGACGCGAATGGCCCCCAATAGACAGCATTTTTTTGCGGCTTCCCACGCTGACGCGTTAACCGTGGGAAGTTATGATTTCCAGTAAGAAGTAGCCATGGGTAGCTCTTATCGTCACGAAGTAGAATATTAAACCGCGGTTGCATCCGCCGAATATAATTAGCCTCCAGCAGCAGAGCTTCAGCCTCCGTCTGCGTCACAACGATTTCCATATCCGCCGTCAATGACACCATAAGGCGCAAACGCTCAGGCAAACGAGCAACATGCGTATAGGACACAACACGCTTTTTAAGGTTCAGAGCCTTTCCAACGTATAGAACCTCTCCTTTAGCTCCTAACATGCGATAGACACCGGGGCGGTCAGGAATCAATTTAAGAGTCTTCCTAATGACCGCTACACCTTTAACGGTGCCCGCTTCCTCTCCATCGCTATGATTTTCCATCGTTTCATTCCCTCGACACGGCACTCTGTGCACTCATCCACTATTCCTGTGGATAACCCTGTGAATACAACGAGAGCAAACGCCCGCACAGCAGGAGTTCTCTTCTCTGCCTTCAAATTGCCTATTTTTTAATCAATTCATATAACATGCTGAAAAATAAAGTTTCCTTCTGCTTTTAAGTTTCCTCAAGAAATCATAGATGGCTTTTAAAGAGAAGCATTATGTCAATCCCTTATGGTGAAAAAATAGTGGACAATTTTGATCATTATTACACAAAAGCCCGTACATTTCCCCTTGACACCCTATTGCAATGCAACATTTTCAGCCTGTTTTAAAAGGCGCATCATATTCTCACCACATAGAGCACGCCGTTCACTCTCATCGAAACCAGCATGTTTAAGACGCTCAATAACAGAAGCTGTTTGAGAGGCATCTTCCCAGCCATCTATCCCGCCTCCACCATCAAAGTCTGACGAAAATCCAACATGCTCCACTCCTATGCGCTCCACCGTATAGGTAATATGGTCAATCAGCGTCTCTAGCGTTCCACCTCCGCCTCGTTTTAGGAACGCCCCCATCGCCGTGACTTGAAGCAACCCACCCGTATCACGCAAACGATCCAGCTGCTCATCGTCCAAATTGCGCGGATGATCGCATAAAGCGCGCACGCATGAATGACTCGCCAACACAGGAGCGCGCGACAGCTCCGTTGCCTGCATCATGCTTTGCTTGGACGTATGAGACACATCAACCACCATTGCATGACGGTTCATCTCCGCGATCACCTCTCGCCCCAGCGTAGAAAGTCCTCCATATTTTTTCTCGGCCTCTCCCCGCGCCACAGCCGCATCAGCAAGCTGATTATGGCCATTATGAGTGAGCGTCATATAACGCACCCCATACTGCTGGGCGAGCCAGGCAATACGTGAGGGGTCCTCTCCAATCGCGTAACCATTCTCAACCACAGGGACGATCGCCACCATCCCCTTCTCAACGGCTTCACGGATTTCATGTTCCGTTACGCACAGACGTGCCTGATTCTTTTTTGGAGCAGACGCAACACTTGTGTGAATGGCCTCTAACATTGCCTGAACACGCTTCCACGCGGCTTCATACCCTTCTGGGGTCAGCAAAAATTGCGGAATATAGGCGGCCAAACAAGCGGCAGTTAGCTTCCCCTCTTGCGCTTTTGGCACGGTAAAGCGACGCGTTGTCTCTCGCTTCCACAGATCCTCTTGCGTGTCTCCCACCCATGCGGGCAGCCCTTCTGCCGTCCGCTCAGGCCACGGAATATCAATATGCGTATCAAATGTGATAAGAGGCTTCTGTGTCATGATCTTCCCTGAATGCTTGATATCCTTTACATCGCGATGTCAGAGCATAGTCACAAGACCCCTCCACCAAAAAGCCCACTGAAGGATCGACATTGCATGCGCCTCATCACTTGGAACATGAATTCTCTCCGCTTGCGTTTACCTCTCCTTCAACGTCTTGCAGAAGAGCATTCTCCTGATGTTATTTGCGTGCAAGAGACAAAAGTTCCTGATCCGCTTTTCCCTAAGGAAGCCCTCGCAGAACTTGGCTTTACCCATCAACTCTACAAAGGCATGAAAAGCTATAATGGCGTGGCTATTCTTTCACGCCTTCCGCTCCGCCTCCGCGAAGATACACCGCGCTGGTGCGAACGCGATGATTGCCGCCATGTTGCCGCTTTTGTAGAGACTGAGAGCGGGCCTGTTCAGATACATAACTTCTACGTACCTGCAGGCGGCGACATCCCTGATCCAGATGAGAATGATAAATTTGCTCATAAGCTGTCATTTGTTGATGAAGCGACCCAATGGTTTCGTCAACACCCTCCAACACGCAGCATTTTAGTTGGTGATCTCAACATTGCTCCGTTTGAGAATGACGTGTGGAGCCATAAACAACTCTTAAAGATCGTCAGCCACACACCTGCCGAAACCTCTCGTTTACAGGACTGGTGCCACGCCGGCTTTCAAGACGCTATGCGCCATCAAACCCCCGAACCCGAAAAACTCTATACATGGTGGTCGTACCGCAACCGCGACTGGAAAAAATCCAATCGTGGCCGCCGCCTTGATCATATTTGGCTCACGGCAGACATCCTTCCTTGCCTCCAAAACATCACAGTCCTAAAAGAAGCGCGCGACTGGGAGCGTCCATCTGATCACGTGCCTGTCATGGCCGATATTTTACTTTAAGAGTTCATTGGAGAAGTAGCATGCGTTATTTAGTGACCGGCGGAGCGGGCTTTGTTGGGAGCCATCTTGTTCTTGCGTTACGTGACCGCGGACATGAAGTCGTCGTTCTAGATAATCTCAGCACAGGCCATCATCAGGCTATACCTGATGGTGTGACCCTCCGTCAGGTTGACCTTATGGACCTCTCCGCGACGCAGAAGTGTGTTGTAGATGGCCCTTGGGATGGCGTGTTTCACTTTGCTGCTCTCTCCCTCGTGGGGGACAGTATGCGCAATCCCTTGCATTATATTCATTACAACACGCAAACCGCACTAAACCTCATACAAGCATGTATTGAACACAATGTTCGTAAGATTGTTTTTTCGTCCACAGCTGCCTTATTCGGTGGGCCCGAACGCAGCACACCAATCCCTGATGACGCTTTAATCCAACCCGGTTCTCCCTACGGAGAAAGCAAACTCATGATTGAGCGTACGCTGTATTGGGCAGACCAAATCCACCAACTTCGCAGTGGCTGTTTGCGCTATTTCAACGCCGCCGGCTCCGATCCGCAGGGTAGAGCCGGCGAGGATCATCGCCCAGAGACGCACCTCATCCCCCTCACTATTGACGCGGCCCTCGGACGGCGACCTGCATTGCAACTCTTTGGAACAGACTATCCGACAGCGGACGGGTCATGCATTCGCGACTACATCCATGTAACAGACCTTGCTGATGCGCATATCCGTCTGCTTGACCAGATTGATAATCGCAGTGTCCGTTACAATGTTGGCACAGGGCACGGCTACTCTAACCTAGAGGTTATCCGAAGCGTAGAACGCGTCACGGGTCACACGGTGCCTTGGGAAGCCGCACCAAGACGCGCTGGAGACCCCGCAATGCTCGTTGCTGATGCTTCAACACTACGACGCGACACAGGATGGACGCCGCAATTTACAGACTTAGACGTAATTATTGAGACAGTCTTTAAATGGCGCTCTGCCCATCCTCACGGTTACAGCGACTAAACTAACGTGACAATGCTGGCATTATGACTGTACCGCCTCTTAGCGATGCTCCGAAACCGGAGCATACGCATTGAGGCGATACCCACCCCCTTCCGTCACCACAAGAGCATTACGCTGTGCGTTCGGCTCAATCTTTTGGCGAAGACGGTAAATATGCGTCTCAAGCGTATGGGTCGTCACGCCCGCATTATAGCCCCAGACTTCATTAAGAAGCACTTCACGGCTCACAGACTTGTGCCCCACACGGTAAAGATACTTCAAAATAGACGTTTCTTTTTCTGTCAAATGAATCCGCCGCCCCCGGCCAGGGTCTACCAACTGCTTATGTGCAGGCCTAAAAATATAAGGGCCGACATCCAGCATGACATCTTCACTATTCTCAAACGTGCGCAATTGGGCCCGAAGACGCGCCATAAGTTCCCGAGCACGAAGCGGCTTGATGACATAATCATTCGCCCCTGCATCCAGCCCAGTGACAATAACCTCTTCTTCTTGAGACGTCGTCATCATCAAAATCGGTATTTTGATCTTTCGCTGCCGTAATTCCATGCAAAATTCAACGCTGTCGCCATCTGGGAGCGCCTCATCAAGAAGAAGCGCATCAACGCGCATATCACCGGCCGTCACCTTCTGCCGTGCTTCACTTAATGCAGTAGCCTCAATAACGTCCAACGACGGTTCACGATGAATATGCTCAGCCAGCTCACGCCGCACGTCTGCATCATTATCCACAACTAAAACGAAGTGGTGCCCCGTCATACGCTTGTACCCTCATATATCACAGTATGTATTACCATATTAACGTGCTCTTATCCTGAAAATGCCTCAGCTGGGATCTCCACTGTCGGTTCTTTCTCTTCACTTTGTGGAGCAGCGGGCTTCATTCCCACAATGAGATCACCAACCATGGGTGCAACCCGCGTCGCATCTTCGACAGAACGAATGAAAATACCCTGCCCTTTCCTGACAAGCAGGAGATCGAGCCGGTTATCATCTTTGCCAAAAACAGCGTCGTCCTCATTCTCAACGCGCCGGCTCACAAAACGCCATCCCCGGCTAAAGAGCGTATCAAAAAACGAATAGTTCCACGATGGTTCACCCAACACTTTACCACGCGCATCACGTGACAACCCACGGTAAAGATCAAGCCGCGCGACACCGGGACTTACTTGAAAAACACGCTGCCGCCCCATATCAGGCGCAAGATGGCCGCATACCATCCCATTATAAATGCCATCACCTGTTGTAGCGATAAAGTAATCGGCCGGCCGCTCCTCTAGAAGCTCCTTCCCATGCTCCGAAAGAAGCTCAGCCTTCATCACCGGCACACCCTCGCGGGCTCCAGCCATTAAGTCCCGTGCCCGTTGATCGATCAACACGACCGGAACCTTGGCGCGATGTAAGCAAACCGCCAAATCGGTAGACCAAGAGCTCGCCCCTAAAATCGCCATGGCCGATTCATCAGAAAGCGTAAGCTTCAGTTTCTTTGCCAGCGGCCCTAGGGAGAAACCATGACAGAGCATCGTTACTGCAATAACAGCGAAAACAGCGGGCATCACCATATCTGCTGACGTATAGCCCGCAGCACTCAATCGAATTCCCGCAGCACCGGCAACAGCAGCGGCCACAATCCCGCGCGGCGCAATCCACCCTACAAATAAACGCTCTTGCCAAGACATTGTCGTACCGAGCGTGGACAGAAAGATACCCAACGGGCGCACAACAAACATGACAACCAAAGTGAGTAAGACGATCGGGATCGTCAAACGGGCCAGAACGGCACGATGAAGGTCTGCCGTTAGTAAGATAAACAGCACAGACACCATGAGAACGACGAGTGATTCTTTCGTCCGTCGTAGATCGTTCAATCCAGGAATATGAAGGTTCGTCAGTGCCATCCCAAAGACGGTCACCGCAATAAGACCAGCCCCTTCCATCTCCAAATTACACAACTCGAAAATGACCAAAGCCAGCGTGAGAAGAACCGGCACTTTCAACAGTTCCGGCATCAGATCACGCGTAAAAAGATAACGGATCAGATAGGCTGGTAAAATTCCTGCAGCTGTTGACGCAGCCCCCGCAACAAGTAGATCAGGAAGCGTTTTTGTAAAAAACAATGTCGTGTGAAGGTTCACATGCAGGATCATCACCTGCATCACCACAGCCGCTAAGATAGCACCCAGCGGATCGTTAACAATCGCTTCCCACCGCAAAAAAGCAGCAACACGCGGCCTTAATTTTGCACTGCGCAAAAGGGGCAACACCACCGTTGGGCCTGTCACAACGATAATTGCCCCAAACAGAAACGACGTCCCCCACTCAAAATGGGCAACATAATGCGCGGCAAGGGCCCCAAGCACCCAATTGATCGGCAAGGCCAGCATCGTCAGCCGCGCTACACCCTCGCCAGCTTCACGCAACTGGCGAATATCAAGCGCCATCCCGCCTTCAAAAACGATTAAAGCCACCAGCATGGAAACAAGTGGGCGAAATATCCAACCCAATGTTTCAGAAGGATGAAGCCAGCCAAGAACCGGGCCTAAAAGAAGACCAAGTGCAAAAAGCAAAACAATGGCCGGAAGTTTCAGACGCCACGCAATCCACTGAGCCAACATCCCTGCACCAAAAGTCGATGCGACCCCAAAAAGAATGTCATATTGCTGCATAGAAGCGCCTCACTCTCCTTATGACCAAAACTACATCCCTCTTTTCGCACGCCGCACTGATGTCGATACTTCTTTTAGTGCATCGACAGTGCAGCAATGTGCCTAGCTAACATTAGCGTGAACTTTAAAACTTAAAAGCGGCAGAAAAGCGAACAAATCTGGTCTGTCTAAGCATTTTACATACACTCTCCCAAAAAGAAAGGAACACCGACCTATCAGTGTTCCTTTTCTTAAAGGCAGTATTGTCAGGCTTTTCTCTGTAGCACAGCAATAAAGAACCCATCCGTTCCATCACTATGTGGGGTCAACGCAAAACAGGACTCATGACGTAGCTTTTGAGGAAGCAACTCAGAGCGCTCTTCAGGGGCAATCAGAGCATAGTCAGGATGACGCTCTAAAAACTTCTCAACCTGCTGACGATTTTCCACACTCAATAACGAACATGTCGCATAGACAAAGCGCCCACCTGGACGAACAAGCCGCGCAGCAATATCCATAATATGCGCCTGCTTGGGAAGAAGCTCGTCAATATCCCGTTGGTTAAGCCGAAGGCGAGCATCAGGATTACGGCGCCATGTTCCCGTCCCTGAGCAGGGCGCATCAACGAGCACTGTATCAAAACGTCCTTCACGACGTTTGGCCCATTTATCCCCTGCGACCAAAAGATGACGCGTTACATTATGTACCCCCGCACGCCGCAAGCGCTTAACAGCACCCTCTAAACGAGAACGTGAGACATCGCAGGCCGTGACTTGCCCGCGATTTTCCATCGTCATCGCCAAAGCAAGCGTTTTACCCGCTGCTCCCGCACAATAATCCAACAGACGCTGCCCTGGGCGCGCATCAACTGCCGCCGCGATAAGCTGACTACCTTCATCTTGGATTTCCACCAAACCATTACGAAACGCCTCGGACGCCATAATAGGCTGACGACCTTCCAGTCTCAGGCCCCATGGAGATAACGCTGTTTCAGCCGGTTCAAACCCTTCACGGCGGAGGGCTCTGATCGCCTCAACACGGGTCGCTTTTAAAAGATTGACCCGCAGATCCAAGGTCGGCTGCCCCAATAAAGCCGCCATCTCCTCCTCAAGCCGATCCCCAAAATCAGCCTCAAGATGGGGCATAATCCAGTCGGGGATTTCTAGCCGGATCGCAAGAGGTTGCTTCTCTGTGCTGAGAGTGTGCCCCTCCAGAAGCTCCAACATCGCGCCTTCTCGTTGGCTTAATGGCGACGGGCTATAACGTTCTCCACTAAAAAGCGCGTGAATCTGATCAAGCGTTTGACCGGCAAAGAACAGCATAGACGCACATAGAAGGCGCGGTGAGATATCACTATGGCGTTCTTTAAGGTCAGTCCGCAAATGCCAATGGAGGCGTCGCCAACAACGCAGCACATCCCATGTAATGTTTGAAATGGCGCGCCGGTCACCGCCGCCTATGTAGCGACGTTCACGAAAGAAACTATTAGCAACCGCATCAGCGGGACGATGGGGCGCGTTTTGGATCGCACAGAGCAGATCAATCGCGCCAGAAAGACGAGCAGCGGGGGTCATATCCCCCCGCCTAGCCCGTTTCCCGTTGCGAGAAAAGAGAAAAACTTAATTAAAGACGATAGTTTGGCGCTTCACGCGTAATCGTCACATCATGCACATGACTTTCACGCAGACCCGCATTGGTAATACGGCGGAATTGCGTTCTCGTCTGCAAGTCAGCAATCGTTGCAGAGCCTGTATACCCCATACCTGCACGCAAACCACCGACAAGCTGATGTACTACAGCCGCCATACTCCCTTTATACGGCACTTGTCCTTCGATACCTTCTGGCACTAGCTTTAGGGCATCACGCACTTCAGCTTGGAAGTAACGATCCGCTGACCCTTGAGCCATCGCACCCATGGAGCCCATGCCGCGATACGCTTTATACGAACGCCCTTGATAGAGGAACGTCTCACCAGGGCTTTCTTCCGACCCTGCAAGCAGGGAGCCAACCATGACCGCATCGGCGCCTGCACCAATAGCCTTCACGATATCACCGGAAGTACGAATACCCCCGTCCGCAATCGCAGGGACATCCAGCTCATGACACGCAGCGGCTGTCTCCAGCACGGCAGAGAACTGTGGCACACCCACACCAGCCACAACACGCGTTGTGCAAATAGATCCCGGCCCAATTCCGATTTTAATGCAGTCAGCACCGGCCTTAATCAACGCCTTTGCAGCTTCTGGAGTAGCCACATTACCAGCGATTAACTGGACATGAGGATACAGCTCGCGCAGTCGAGAAACGGTTGTTAAAACACCACGAGAATGTCCGTGAGCCGTATCAACGACCAAGACATCCACCCCAGCTCCAGCCAACGCTTCAGCTCGGCGGAAACCGTCCTCTCCTACACCAATAGCAGCAGCACAAAGCAACCGCCCTTGAGAATCCTTCACGGCTAGCGGGTATGTCGTGGCCTTTTCCATATCCTTGACGGTGACCAGCCCGACGCAACGCCCATCATCATCCACAACGAGCAGCTTCTCAATGCGGTGGCGATGCAAAAGCTCACGCGCTTCAGCAGGGGATGCTCCATGCCGCACCGTAATAAGCTTCTCATGTGTCATTAAATCACGCACGCGCTGCTTTGGATCATCAGCAAAGCGCATATCACGATTGGTGAGGATCCCCACCAAGTGGCCCGTTTTTTCAACAACAGGAAGGCCAGAAATACCGTGATGAGCCATGATAGCATGCACATCAGCCAGTGTCTGGTCTGGCCCAACAGTCACAGGGTTAACGACCATCCCTGATTCAAAGCGCTTAACACGCCGCACCTGCTCGGCTTGCTCTTCCAAGGTCAGGTTTTTATGAATGACACCAAGGCCACCCTGCTGAGCCATAGCAATCGCCATACGCTCCTCAGTGACGGTATCCATCGCTGAAGAAAGCAAAGGGATATTAAGCCCAAGCTTACGCGTTAGGCGTGTCGTGGTCTTCACCTGTGCGGGAAGAACAGAGGATTCAGCTGGCTGCACCAGAACATCATCAAATGCCAAAGCATCCCGGACGCGCCCATAGAGCGTATTACTGTTGTGAAATTCTGTCATGAGCGAGGCCCCCGTTCCTGCAATCCCGTGGTGAAGAGTGGACGAACCAGAGGCCAAAGGCCCTCTGGCCATTGACAGGGCCTCATAACGCATAAAGCCCCTTCGAGGAAAGAGAATTCTTATGATTATTTGCAGAAAGGTTTTTTTGGCTGGGAGACCTGGATTCGAACCAGGGCTGACCGGGTCAGAGCCGGTAGTTCTACCGCTAAACTATCTCCCAAGAAGGAAGGCTCCATAATAGAGAGCCGTCTTCTCCAAACGCGCTTGGTAGATTGGCTGGGAGACCTGGATTCGAACCAGGGCTGACCGGGTCAGAGCCGGTAGTTCTACCGCTAAACTATCTCCCAAGCGGCGCGTTCGTTGGGGTTTTTAACGATCTCTACAAAAAAGTGCAAGACGTTTTTTATATTTTATCCTGAGTTTTGATCTTTCTCATTGCGCTTTATCACACAACCCTTCACTCTTTCCTCACCCGATGGGCGAAAGGTCGCTTATGTACACATTAACACCCTCATCAGCTTTAACGCTTCAATCCGATAAGAGCTGCACACCAATCTATGCTGCCATTGACCTTGGCACGACAAGTTGCCGATTGCTTGTTGCGCGCTATTCCTCGCGTGGTATCCATATTATTGAACGCTGTAGCCGCCCTGTTTTGCTCGGCGAAGGCCTAAGACACACAGGACGCCTTGCTGAAAGCGCTATCACACGCACACTTGATGCCCTAAAACATTACGCGCATCGCCTCAGCCGCCATTCACTCTCTGGTTTGCAAGTCGTCACGACAGAAGCTTGCCGTTACGCGACAAACGCTCAGGATTTCATACAACGCACCAAACGTGAAACTGGGTTAGATATACGCATCATTACAAGCCGAGAAGAAGCAGAGCTGGCTGTTGAAAGCTGCTCCTCTCTTCTTGGTCTCTCACCACAGCTGACACACCCAACCTCCCCAACGGCCCTCGCTAGTGCCGCACGTTTCCTGCCTAGCCGTACGCTTCTGTTTGATATTGGTGGAGGCTCAACGGAATTATCCTGGATCCGTCTTGACCATCAAGCCGACCGCCATCACCTCACTGGAACGACCAGCTTAAAGCTGGGTATTATGTCTTTGTTTGAACATTTTAGTCATTTGCCCAAACAATGCGCCTATGACGCAATGTTTGACTATGCCTATCAAAAACTTAAAACCTTTGAGGCGGTTCATTGCATTCGGAAAGATATTGAGCGCCAAAATGTTCGTATGGTCGGCACCTCAGGTATTGTGACCACCCTCGCCAGTATCGCACTTGAGCTTGACCGCTATCGCCGCTCCTCCATAGACGGGCTATGCCTTGGCCGTCAGACGCTGATGCATGCTCTCCATAAGTTAAAAAAAATGAGTCATAGCGATATGGGCCGCCATCCGTGCATTGGCCGACATCGTGCAACATTAATTCTATCAGGCTGTGCCATTTTTGATGCTATACAGTCTTTATGGCCTGTTGAGCGTATCATGATCGCTGATCGTGGCTTGCGTGATGGCATGATCGTGCGTATGGCCCGTGAACATCGTCGTTCTATTGGTCGCGCACGTCCTGCGCAGCGCTCTCATCGCGCCTCTTCACATTTGCCCGTAGGAGCTTTAGCTATTCCGCTATGAGTTCATCTCGTAAGCCCCCCTCTTCGTCCACGCCTCCGCGTATTCCCGGCAAGCCGCTCCGTCAGTCCCGCACCCCTGGAATGCGCGACCCACGTGATGACGCTGCCACGTCTAAAACGCAACGTAGCCAGCATGTAAAGCTGAAAAAGTCACGTGGCCGCACCCCTGCACAACAACGCTGGCTTAACCGGCAATTAAACGATCCTTACGTTGCTGCTGCTCGCCATCAAGGCTGGCGGTCTCGTGCGGCTTTTAAGCTCATTGAGATTGATGACCGTTTCCAAGTGATACGCCCGGGCTCTCGCGTGGTAGACCTTGGCGCAGCCCCTGGTGGGTGGAGCCAGATTGCCGTCAAACGTCAAGCTAGTGCTGTTGTCGGTGTGGATTTGCTCCCAGTTGATCCCGTCGAAGGGGCGGAGATCATAGAAGGCGACTTCATGGATGACGCCATGCCTGAGCGCCTAAAAACCATGCTGGGCGGCCCGGCTGATCTTGTGATGTCTGACATGGCACCAAACACAACGGGCCATGCTGCAACCGATCATATTCGTATTATGGGCCTCGCGGAAAATGCTCTGGATTTTGCGCTCCAAATCCTCGCAAAAGATGGCGCTTTTATTGCAAAGGTTTTCCAAGGCGGGTCTGAAAAACATATGCTCGACCTTATGAAACGATGCTTTGACACAGTCCGCCACGTAAAGCCGCCCGCCTCACGTAAAGAATCAAGCGAACTTTACGTTGTTGCCCAAGGGTTCCGCGGTCTTCCTACTGATGAGAACCCCTAATCATCAAGGGCTTCTGTATCGTCGATCATCGCCTGCACGCTCTGCATTAAAACGCGACGTTCGTGTTTGGCGGTGACATCGGCTAGTGTTACGTCATCGAGCACATCCATAAAAGCATGCTGCGCTTTAATCAGTGTCTGTTTCAGGCGGCACCCACCCACCAAAATACAACCAGACTGCGATTCGTTTGCCTGCATACACCCAACGAGCGCTAAGTCATCTTCTGTGCAACGCACCACATCGCCCAGCCGTATATCTTGGGCTGCACGCCCTAGGCGCAATCCTCCTTTGCGTCCCCGCATTGTATGGATAAACCCTGCCTTCCCAAGGCGATGCACCACCTTAACTAGGTGATTTTCAGACGCTCCATAAATACGTGCAACCTCACTGATAGACACAAGTCGATCTTTTTGCGTCTCAAGGTAAATAAGCGTTCTGAAGGAATAATCAGTATAAAGCGTCAGCCGCACGTGTCTCGCTCCTAGTATCGGGGGAGCCGTTGACTCCTAACAAGTGACTCTACTCGCTACCCTGCTCGTTGGGTGCGGTCAATCACGCATGATTGACAAAAGCCTCTCCCTCTGATTAAAGATGCATATAAAATATATCTTTTAGGATTCTCATCATGCCAACCCCTCTTTCAGAGAAAACACGATCAATCGTCACCGCCTGCGTTCCTGCATTAGAAGCGCATGGCCTCGACATTACGCGGGAAATGTACAAGCGCCTCCTTGCCGACAAAGCCATTGCTGATCTGTTCAATATGTCCCACCAAAAAGACGGTGAGCAGCCTAAAGCGCTGGCTTTTGCGGTGCTCGCTTATGCGCGGCATATCCAAAACCCCGCCCCTCTCCAAACAATGATTGAACGCATTGCTGAAAAGCATGTTGGGCTGAATATCCTCCCTGAACATTATCCTTTTGTTGGGGAAGCGCTCCTTGGAGCCATCGCTCATGTTTTGGGGGATGCCGCCACGCCTGACATTATGGAAGCATGGAAAGAAGCCTATTGGTTCCTTGCTGATGTGCTCATTGAACGTGAACAAACCCTTTATCAAGAGGATGCTGAGCAAGAAGGCGGTTGGGTCGGTTGGCGTCCCTTCCAAGTGGCTGAACGTCACGAAGAAAGCGCTGACGTTACCTCCTTTATCCTCCGTCCAACAGACAATCAGCCTGTGATGACCCATAAGCCGGGGCAATATCTCAGCTTCCGCTTTAACGTGCCAGGCGCGGGTGCAGAGCGCCGCAATTACAGCATTTCTTCAGCCCCATCGAATGCGTATTACCGCATTACAGTAAAACGTCAGAATCACGGTGTGGTCTCTAACTGGCTGCATGATACGGTTCGCGTTGGTGATGTCTTGGATGTTTCAGCCCCGGCCGGAGAATTCACCTTGCACCATGACACTGACCGCCCTGTCACCTTGGTGAGCCTTGGCATTGGTCTCACGCCAATGATCTCCATCGTGGAATCCCTCACCGCACAGACTTCCTCTCGTAAGTTTCACTACGTGCATGGCACACATAGCCCGCAGAGTGACGTTTTTGGTGATGTCATTCGTTCACTCGCCCGCAAAGGCAGCTTGAAAGCAGATGTTTTTTACAGCCATGACGCTCCAACTCAGGAAGAAAGCCCTGTGGAGATCCACAAGGGGCATCTCTCTTCTGAATGGCTCATTGGTCATCTCCTCCCTGAGAGCGATATTTATCTATGTGGCCCCTCTGCTTTCATGACCGAGACCATCAAAGCCCTGCGAGCCGCTGGCATTCCGCAAGAGCGTATTCATTACGACATCTTCGGTTCTGCCTCTGACCCGTTCCTCGCTACAGCAGCCTAACTCAGACTCCTTCAATAAAAGATGTGGGGATATTCCCCCACATCTTTATGAGGCTTCTTTTTCAGTCGCTTTAGGCGCCGCTTTTTTCTCACCTTTTTTGAGAAGCTTGCACAAAGACGTTAGCACCTTACGGGCCATACTGATCCGCACCGCATTAGTCATTTCCCGCACAATCGCCAATTTTTGGTCTGGGCGAATCTTCACCCCAGCGCGCTGATTCCTCGTCGCCCAGCGGATAAGCCCTTCAGCATTGGCGAATTTATTGCCACGGAATTGCAACACCATCCCTTTTGGCCCCGCTTCTACGCGTTCCACGCCAGCTTCACGCGAAAGCTTTTTGATCATGACCACATCAAGGAGGTTTTGCACCTCTTGTGGGAGAGAGCCAAAGCGATCCACCAACTCAACACGCATAGCTTCAACATCTGTCTCATCTTTAAGGGATGCAATCCGGCGGTAGAGCCCTAGACGTACAGACAAATCCTTGACGTATTCTTCTGGCAGCAAGACCGGCAATCCAAGAATAATGGATGGTGTCCAGCTTTCATGCTCAAGCTCGCCCTTACCGCGCATCTGTCTTAGGTCTGTGACAGCCTCTTGCAACATCTGCTGATAAAGCTCGATCCCCACTTCACGAATATGGCCGGACTGCTCATCCCCTAGAAGGTTCCCAGCGCCGCGCATATCCAGATCGTGAGAGGCTAAGGTGAACCCTGCTCCCAGGGAATCTAACGTCTGCATAATTTCCAGACGTTTGACCGATGTTGCTGAAAGTGTGCGATTTTGCGGCCAGGTAAGGTACGCATAACCGCGCTGTTTTGCACGCCCTACGCGCCCACGAAGTTGATAAAGCTGCCCAAGCCCAAACATATCGGCTCGATGGATAATGATCGTATTCACCGCAGGCATATCCAGCCCACTTTCTACAATATTAGTGGACAGAAGGATGTCATATTTCCCCTCTGAGAACTCTGCCATGACATTTTCAAGCTCGGCAGGTGTCAGCCGGCCATGCGCCTCCGTCACGCGCGCGTCAGGGACAATTTCCTTCAAACGATCGGCCATATGGCGAATATCGGTCAGGCGTGGCACCACGCAGAAGATCTGACCACCACGGAAGCGCTCTCGCTGGATCGCTTCACGGATCATGACGCGGTCAAAAGGCGTAATAAACGTGCGCACAGCCAAACGATCCGTCGGCGGGGTGGCAATCAGGCTCATTTCCCGCACACCAGTCAGAGAAAGCTGCAATGTACGGGGCAATGGCGTAGCCGACAGCGTGAGAACATGCACGTCCTCTCGTAACGCTTTAAGCTTCTCTTTATGAGACACACCGAAATGCTGCTCTTCATCAATAATCAGCATTCCCAGCCGATTAAAAGAGACCGTCTTAGCCAGCAAGGCATGCGTGCCGATCACAATATCAATAGAGCCTTCTGCAATCCCTTCACGCACCTTCGTGGCTTCTTTGGCCGTCACCATGCGAGATAATTGGGCAATTTTAACCGGCAGCCCCTCAAAACGCTTGGTAAAGCCAATATAATGCTGACGGGCAAGTAACGTCGTTGGCACAATAAGCGCTACCTGCATTCCCGACATGGCCGCGACAAAAGCCGCTCGCATGGCCACTTCAGTTTTCCCAAAACCAACATCACCACAGACGAGGCGATCCATCGGGCGGCCGCTATTCATATCTTCCAGAACATCGGCAATCGCGCGTGCTTGGTCGTCCGTCTCCACATATGGGAAGCGCGCGCAAAATTCATCCCACACGCCTTCTTCTGGCACCATCAATGGGGCCTGCTTCATCGCCCGTGCTGCTGCCGTACGGATCAACTCGCCAGCCATTTCACGCAAGCGCGTTTTCATCTTAGCCTTGCGCGCTTGCCAAGACGTGCCGCCTAAACGGTCTAACTGCACCCCGTCTTGTTCAGAACCAAAACGACTCAGCAGATCAATATTTTCAACAGGAAGGAGAAGGCGCTGCTCACCATCATACAAAACTGAGAGATAATCATGAGCAACCCGCCCTTCTCGAACGGTTTCCAGTCCAACATAGCGCCCAATGCCGTATTCTTCATGGACGACCAAATCACCTTCAGAAATCTCACCAATCTGGGTGATAAAGTCGCCCGTCTTTCGCTTTTTGCGTGGTGGCCGTGAGAGACGTTCCCCCAGTAAATCTTGCTCAGAAACAAACGCGTAACGGTCGCTTACAAAACCACGTTCAAGCCCCAAAACAACGAGTCCAGCTTGGGCTTTAGGCATCCCCGCTGCACTCTTCCAGTCCTGATAAACGCCTGCCTCTACACCATGTTCTTTCAACAAATGCGCAATACGTTCTTGAGAGCCACGGCTCCAGGCCGTCACATAGGTGCGGCGCCCTTCCTTAGCCCAATCTGCAACCTGACGACCAAAATGCTCAAACACGCCTTCACGCGCAGCACCACCTAAACTTGAGAACATAGGCCCTGGACGGTAGCCCGCATCAATTCCATCAGCCCCTTCTGGCTGTGCAAAAGGCGACAGCATAACCGATGGATGGCCCTTCACCATCGCTCCCCACCCATGTTGGGTGAGGTAAAGCCGATGTGGAGGGAGCGGACGATACGGCATTTCCCCATCTTGTGTAGCCGCACAACGCGCCTGATAATGATCGGCAATCATTTCTAAACGTGTGCTGAGGATGTCAGGCGTATCGCGTTCAAAACTCAGCGCGACGTTGGGCACATAATCCAGCAATGTTTCCATATGCTGGCCATCGCCATCGTGAAAAAGCGGCACGTAATGCTCTGCTCCTGCGGCATGAATCCCTTCTGAGATCTGCCGATACAACACATCTTGCTGCGCACTAACGCCAAACACCTCTCGCCAGCCCGTCTGAAAACGACTGATACTGGCTTTATCCAGCGCATATTCAGAGACAGGTGAGAGGCTAAATGTTGCCAACTCACGCGTAGAACGCTGAGACGCCACATCAAAAGCACGAATATGGTCGACCTCATCGCCAAAGAGATCCAACCGCACAGGTTCACTTGCATCAGCGGGGAAAACATCAAAAATTCCCCCCCGCGTCGCAAACTCACCGCGCTCCATCACTGTATCAACGCGCGTGTAGCCATTTCCTACCAGCAGCTCTGCCAGCATGGCCGCATCCAGCGTCTCACCCGCTTTTACCGTTACTGACTGCCCCGCGAATACCGCACGTGGTGGGACGCGCTGCACCAACGCATGCACGGTGCTCAAGACAATCCGCCCAGCTTTAGGAGCAGGCTCCAGCAATTGGCTTAACGTTGCGGAACGTTCAGCAACAATCGCCGGATTGGGGGAAATACGGTCATAGGGCAAACAGTCCCACGCAGGGAAACGTAACACGTCTACCTCTGGCACGAGCCAAGCCAGCATATCCGCCAGTGCCGCCATTGATGCATCATCACGCGCAACGTGGAGAAGAGGCCCATTATGCTCACTCAACCGACGCCGCAACAATAATGCCACAGACCCATCGGGTACTCCCCAAACAGTCGGACCAAAAGACGCAATCAGGGACGTATCGACAGACATCAGCAGGGCCTCTTCTTTACAGGAGTTCCGTTTTAAGGTGTGCACGTGCTATCCTATAGCTTCCCTGCTCCTCTCTGTCAGCCCAGAGGCTTCTTACAGCGATCCATGCCTATCTTGCCGCCTCCTGCCCTTTTGGAACCTCTTCTGGCTCCTCTGGCCTCCCTAGCGTCTATCGGGCCACGTCACAGCACCTTATTAAGCAAGATTAGTGAGGGAAAACGGGTGATTGACCTGCTCTTCACCTTGCCTGAAAAACTCATTGACCGCCGCGAGATTCTGACCGTCGCTCAAGGACATGACCTCGTCCATGGCGACATTCTCACCAGCCGTGTGAGGGTTGTCAGCGTGCGGCGCCCACAACGCCCCTCACAGCCCACCACACTCATCACGGAAGATGAGACAGGGCCGCTTGAAATCGTCTTTTTCCAGAAGAACAATCTTTTCCTACCCCCTCCCGGCACAGAGCTTCTCGTTTCTGGGAAAGTCAGCTTTTACCGCGAACGTATTTCGCTTTCTCGTCCAGACCATATCCATCTCTGGGAAAGACGCGAGAGCTTCCCTTGGCTTGAGCCCGTCTGGCCTCTCACCGCTGGGCTTTTCCCCTCCACCGTACGACGCGCTATGAATGCCGCCCTTGCCTGTATTCCAGACCTTCCTGAATGGCAAAGCCCACAGCTCATGGCCAAACAATCTTGGCCGAGCTTTCATGAAGCCCTCACTTGGGTACAGCAACCCACCTCCCTCCCACGCGATACTGATCCAGCTCCCCTTCTAGAACGTGCACGCGCTCGCCTTGCAGCCGACGAAGTGCTGGCTGATCAGCTCTGTTTAGGTCTCGCACGCCGCCAAGCCCAACATCGCCCGGGCCGTGCTCTCAAAGGCGATGGCACATTACGCGCTCAACTCCGTGAACGCTTCGGCTTTCCTCCAACCGATGCGCAAGAACGCGCCATGGCAGAAATCGCCGCTGATATGGAAAAAGAAACCCCTATGGTGCGCCTGCTGCAAGGTGATGTGGGGTCGGGCAAAACATTTGTCGCTATGATGGCCATGCTTCACGCTGTTGAGGCAGGCACGCAAGCCGCTCTCATGGCCCCGACAGAAATCCTCGCTCAACAACATGCAGAAACCCTCTCGCGCCTCATGGGTGTTCCCTGCGTGTTCCTCAGCGGGAGCGTCAAGGGCAAGGCCCGGCGTGCCGTACTCACACACATTGCAGAAGGCTCTGCAAAAATTATCATCGGCACTCATGCCCTTTTTCAAGATGGCGTTAGTTTTGCCAATCTTGGCCTCGCTGTCATTGATGAGCAGCACCGTTTTGGTGTGGAACAACGCATGAAGCTCAGCGCAAAAGGCACAGCCACAGACCTACTGGTTATGACCGCTACACCTATTCCACGCACGGTTCAGCTTATGGAATGGGGAGAAATGGGCGTCAGCCGCCTTGATAGCAAACCGGCGGGTCGTCAGCCCATCCACACCACCGTTCATGACATGGCAAAAATGGACGATATTCTAGCAGGCATCCAACGCGCTCTGGATCGCGGACAGCAGATCTTTTGGGTCTGTCCTCTCATTGAAAATAGCGAGACCCAAAGTGCCGCTGCTGCCGAAGAACGCTGGGCGAGTCTTACCCAACATTTCGGGCCTATTGTTGGTCTCGCCCACGGACGACAAGACCATGCCGTACGTCACGACGCATTAGATCGCTTTAAAGAAGGCCAAACCCGCTTGCTTGTCGCCACAACTGTTATTGAAGTGGGGGTGGATATTCCCAACGCCACGATCATGGTGATCGAACAAGCCGAACGCTTTGGGCTCGCCCAGCTTCACCAGCTTCGTGGACGTGTGGGCCGTGGAAGCGCCCGTTCCTTCTGCCTGCTTCTCCATAGCGCGGAAACCACACCGAATGGTCAGAGGCGGCTAAGTCTCCTGCGCGATACAGAGGATGGTTTTCTTATTGCTGATGAAGATTTTCGTATTCGCGGTGGCGGTGATTTAGCAGGTCATCGCCAGTCAGGCTTACCGGGCTTTCGGTTATCAAGTGATATACGGCTCTCACTTTATGCCAATATGATGGCAAAAGACAGTCAAAGCGAGTTAGAGCGCAATCCAGATCTCAGCGGAGATCGCGGCGAAGCCCTGCAAACACTTCTTTATCTTTTTGATCGTGCCCAACCCGAGCGGCTTCTTGTTTCTGGATAAAGAGTTTATCAAGCTTTTACTTACATATTATTCTGCAATAATAAATTTACGATATACCATTTTGTGAAATGCCGAATATAATCAATGCGAGAATATGTATTTTTTTTATTTTCTTCTAGAAGTTTTAAATGAAGTCGTGTAGCGTCTTCCTTGAGCCCTTCGCTATCATAGCAAGGGACATTACAGACCCCGGAGGTCGTAGCATAGCGCTGCGCCCTTCTATTTGACCCAGTATTCCGGGACGAGACCGTTGAGAAATAATAGAACCGACCGCAGCTCATTCTCCTCACGCCGCGGCGGATTTGACCGCGACTTTGGCAGTCAACCTTCCTACTTCGATGATAATAGTGGCTTCGGCGCCCCTCGTGGCGGCGGCGGATTTGGCGGCGGACCACGCCGCTCCGGCGGTGGCCGTGGTGGCCCACAAGTCGCTGCGACAGGCCCTGAAATCAGCGCTACTGTTAAATGGTTCAACACAGAACGTGGCTTCGGCTTCGTTGGCTTGAGCGATGGTAGCGGTGATGTCTTCCTTCACGCGAACACATTAAACGATGCTGGCCACGCAGACCCAGCCCCAGGCACAACGCTGGTTGTCCGCATTGGTCAGGGCCCTAAGGGACGTCAGGTTGCAGAGATCGTCTCGCTTGATGCAAGCACGGCTGAACCTGAAGGTTTTGCTCCGCAACGCCCTCCACGTCCGCAGCAGCCACGTTTCTCACCAGCACCTGACATGTCTTCTGCTGAAGATGTACGTGGAACTGTGAAATGGTATAATGCAACCAAAGGCTTTGGCTTCATTACACCAGACGATGGCGGCAAGGACATCTTTGTTCATGCATCAGCGCTCGGTCGCTCTGGCCTTGAGACGTTGATGGATGGCCAAACCACCAATATGAAGGTCATTCAGGGCCGTAAAGGTCCAGAAGCTGTTCAGCTTACCTCTGAATAAGACCTAAAAAAGGGCCCCTCGTCACAAAGACGATGGGGCCCTTTTTGTATCAAAAACATCAAAAAACCAGTCTTAGGCATTAGATCCACCGTCAAATAAGCTTAGGGAAATATATTCCCTATTAATATATGTATTTATTCTCCCTCCTACCTCTCAAAAATGAGACATGCTCCCTCCTTAGGTTTGTTAGGCTCAGGATCCATTGATTAAAACCATAAGTGACTGATGCAGCGAACGCGATAACGAAGAAGAAAATTGTTGGGTCTTTCTCGCAGTGAGTCGCAACACAGCTCTAGTCCTTGAGGCGTCCAAACATGATCTCGATGCAGTTGCGCCGCTTTTGTAGCGTCGCTTACCTTATAGACGACCTTGTTCCGGGATTTTCGGCCCATGATGCAGGGCTTGAGCAACTCATCAAGCAGAGCAGAAACACCGATATAATCCACTGACCTGGCCGACGGTCATAAAGATGCTCAAAAGGTGGCCTTCAGATGGGTTCGTCGATCATAACCGTTTTGCGCTCGGAGCCCTAAGGCTTAGCCAGGCCCTCCATCATTCGCAGGAAAATACCCTTGTCTCTCCAACGCTTCCAGCAATTATAGAGCGTTTGATGTGGCCCATACTCTTTTGGAAGCATCTCACCAACGCAGCCCATGGTGATTGACGAAGATAATGCCGCTCAGCACCCGACGATCAGCCATGGAAAATAGGCTCAAGCCGCGCCATATGCTCTGCTGCTGTCAGCCAATCTATTTTGCTCGTTCCTCCATAAAACCCTGAACCATATCAGCTCTATAAATTCAATGAGCCCTAAGCCTAAACAAACAGAATAAAGCTCGGCGGCATTTTAGTTTAGAGTCTGTTCGGCCTTACAGCCTTGGTTCTAAAGCCTCCACGTAAGTAAGCGGCCAAGAGCCGCACGATCCCTACGACGTTTTCTATATCACCCTATTTTAGCCACCCCAGCCTCTGTGTGAGAAACGCAGATTGTCGTACCATCAGTGAAGGTCATGCCCAGTGACGAGGGCTTACTCCTAACCATCTCAAAAAGACGCTGCCATACGCACCATTTCGACCATCGGAATGAACATTGAGCTGTAATCCACCAAAGGCCAAACTCAGAAGGAAGGAAACGCCATAACGCCATTTCGCACCATTCTGGTGCCGGCCAAAAATCGCGGGTACCGCAAGGTCTTCCCCCCTTCGGACGGACTTCCTTGATCAGAAGCCCCCAGAAAGAGCAGCTCTAGTCATAAAAAACTGACTGAAGCATACTCATCTCAAACCGTTACGTAGTTCGCGCTGCCATTCAAGGCCTAGCAACCTTTCCTACTTTGCCCCTTTAACAATGACCCGCCCAGCACTTTGAGACGATTAAAGGAAAGAGAGCTTCTCCTCCAATAACTATGCAAGACCTCTCTCCGACAATAGGAGAAGATCAAGACGATATAGACTCGTCCACTCTTCAAAAAAGAGTGCCCATATGGCTCTTCTTATCTCTGAGGTATGAGATCAGATATCAGGTTCTTCACGCCATCCTACAATAACCCTCATAGAGACAAATGTGGCGGCCAAACCCGACAAGCCTGTAAGGGGAACCCCAGCCACGGCGGAAGGAGAAAAGTTTCTCCTCCCTATCATGACCCCGCAGACAAGAGTTTAATAATCTCCACCCTTATTGCGTAGTAGCCGCGCTTTATCGCGCTGCCAGTCTCTATCCGCAATGGCCCGGCGCTTATCTTCTTTTTTACGCCCAAGCCCTAAACCGATCGTCACCTTTGCAACACCGCGTGCGTTAAAGTGAATATCGAGTGGCACCAATGTCGCCCCTGAACGGGTAATCGCCCCGATAAAATGCCTCACCTGCTTACGATGGAGCAGAAGCTTACGCGGTGCACGCGTATCAAAACGCGACAGCACACCACCCTGATATTCCGGAATATAGGAGTTGATCAGCCACAACTCACCATCACGCTCAATCGCGTATGCTTCCGTCAGAGCGGCACGCCCTAGGCGAAGGCTCTTAACCTCCGCCCCTTTAAGGACGAGGCCCGCTTCAACCGTTTCTTTGATCGTGTAGTTAAAGCGGCCTTTCCGATTTTGCGCGGCGATCCCATGCGAGATCATGCCGCTCTTTGCTTTTTTCTTTGCTGCCATAATGCTTTCTTAGTCTAAAAGACCCAGCGATCTAAGCGCTGCATCCACCTGTTTTTTCGTTTCTTCGCGTGGTTCCACCAACGGCAAACGCAATGTTGCCTCACAATGCCCCAAACGAGACAGCGCATATTTCACCGGAGCCGGGCTGCTTTCTGCAAAAAGAGCATCATGCAGCGGAACTAGGCGGTCTTGCAGCGCAATAGCCTCCTGCACCTTACCTTCCTGCCACAAACGATGCATCTGCGTGCACAACTCCGGCACCACATTTGACGTCACACTAATGCAGCCATGCCCACCAGCGGCAAGGAAGGAAAGCACCGTGCCATCTTCACCAGAAAGCTGATTGAACGCTGCACCCGCTAGACGACGCACTTCAATGGGGCGATCAAGGTTCGCCGTAGCGTCTTTTGTGCCTACAATATTCGGGTGTTTTGCAAGCCGTCCCACCGTTTCAGGGGTAAGGTCCACAACAGAGCGCCCTGGAATGCAATAAAGCCACAAAGGCAGAGACGTTGCATCAGCAACCGTCATGAAATGGCGATACAACCCTTCCTGCGTAGGTTTGTTGTAGTAAGGCACGACGACGAGAATCGAATCAGCGCCAACAGACTCCGCATGCCGAGCCATTTCCACCGCTTCACGCGTGCAATTAGAACCAGCACCCGCCATCACCTTCGCACGGCCATTAGCCACTTTGACGCAATGTTCCACCACAGCAAGATGCTCATGATGGGTTAAGGTCGGGCTTTCGCCGGTGGTTCCAGAAGGGATAAGCCCCGTTGTCCCGGCCAAAATCTGACGCTCAATCAAGCTAGTCGCAGCGTGCTCATCCAAACTGCCATCCGTTTTCATCGGTGTGACAAGAGCCGTTAATGAACCGCGATACTCGTTATTGATGATGTCCGCCATCTCTTCTCTCCGCCCAATCTCTCTATTCTTTCTGGTCTCATAACACTGAAACCATTTTGGCTATCTTAGACACTCTCTTTCCATTGGTAGAGAGTGATTTATCGTTTACATGGCCTTACGAAACTCACTGCGTCGATAGACACCGAGTACCCGGCTCTCATGATGCTCGTCTGCAAGCGCTGCTAACGCGCCTTTAAGCGCTTGCGCTTGAGGATGCCCCTCGACATCCACCAGAAACTGAGACGCCGCAAAAGAACCATCTAACATATAGCTCTCAATACGCGTCATGTTGACCCCATAGCGCGCAAAACACCCTAAAACACCATAAAGTGCACCAGGCTCATTCGTCACCTTCACCAACAAAGTCGTCATTGCTGCTTCTGGGAGAATATCATCTACCGGGGTTTCTTGGCGTGTAACCCGGTAAAAACGGGTCGTATTATGAGCGGCATCTTCCACGTTGCGTGCCAACACCTCAAGCCCGTTAAGCTCCCCAGCTAAAGAAGAAGCAACAGCAGCCTCTTCAGGCTTCCCCCAGCGCGCGACCATTTCCGCCGCTCCAGCCGTATCGAACTCCGTCACCGCGTCAAATTTATATGTCGCAAGTAAGGAGCGCACCTGCGCCATCGCTACTGGGTGTGTATGCACGCGCTTGATCGTCTCCAGAGTCGTCCCTTTGACGCCAAGCAGGCAATGTTCAATCCGCTGGAAATGCTCACCAATTATTTTTAACCCTGATTGAGGCAAAAGTGCGTGAATTTCGGCGACCCGTCCCGCGAGCGAATTTTCACACGGCAGTAACGCCTCGTCAGCTTTCCCGTCCCGCACCGCATCAATCGCATCCGCAAAGCTGCGGCATGGATAGGTCTCCCACCCCGGGCGCACGATACGGCATGCAAGGTCTGAATACGCCCCCGGCCTTCCCTGAAACGCGATCACACTCATGCTATTATGGCCCTTACTTGTTCGAGGTCTTCTAACGTATCTACTCCAAGCGGAGCATGAGCGATTCGGCTACAGCCAATCGCCATCCCCGCTTCTAGTGCACGCAACTGCTCCAGTTTCTCACGCTGTTCTAACAGAGATGGAGGGAGGGAGACAAAACGCGCTAATGCCTCTCTCCGCCACGCATAAATCCCTACATGATGCCATAAAGGGCCTTCACCCCACGGCACAGCATGGCGTGAAAAATAGAGCGCCCGCGCACTCTTCTGCTCGTCTCCAAAAGCGCAAACTGCTTTCACCACCGACTCGACAGAACGCTCACGCTCGGTATCAATCAACGTTACCAATGTCGCTAAATCATAAACGCGGCTATCAGCAAGAGGGCGTAAAACGGCGCTTAAGTCGCCTCTCCGAATAAGGGGCAAATCCCCTTGGAGATTAATCACCACATTATAGTCACCCTGCGGATCTACCTGCTCTAACGCTGCCTGCACCCTGTCTGAGCCACTGGGGAGGTCAGGGTCTGTAAGCACAACGCACACACCCTCTATGGGAGCCACGGCCTCGGCAATCTCTTTGTCACCTGCGGCCACCACAACAGGGCCAAGACGAGCTTTCAGGGCCTGTTCGACCACTCTAACGATCATAGGACGCCCAGCAATATCAGCGAGGGCCTTGCGCGGAAGGCGCGTGGAGGCAAGTCTGGAGGGAATAACAATAATAGGACGCATAGCTTTCTTGATGCCGTTCCTCTAACAGAACGTCAATTCAGCGCTTGTAAAAAGGATGAGATTTCCACGCCATGACCCAATCTTCTCTCGCTCATTACCTCACAATCGCTGAACGCTGTGCCGATATCGCCCGCCAGACCGTTATGCCCTATTTCCGTTCCCCTCTTAATGTCGATTCTAAGGGGGATGACAGCCCTGTCACCTTGGCGGATCAACAGGCAGAAGAAAAAATGCGAGCCCTTTTGAGTGATCATTTCCCACAACACAGCATTTTGGGTGAAGAAGGCGGGCAAAATGGCACCCTTGATGATGAATGGCTCTGGGTGCTTGACCCGATTGATGGCACGCGTGCTTTTGTGACAGGACGTCCGACATTC
This sequence comes from Saccharibacter floricola DSM 15669, assembly GCF_000378165.1. Lineage (GTDB taxonomy): Bacteria > Pseudomonadota > Alphaproteobacteria > Acetobacterales > Acetobacteraceae > Saccharibacter > Saccharibacter floricola. Next base: position 276,695 of record NZ_KB899333.1, on the reverse strand, counting down.
TGCACACTCATCGCCTTGCTCCATCGGGGGAAACCTGTTCTCGGTGTGATTGACCAACCTGCAACAGAAGAACGCTGGACCGGGATAGAAGGGCAGAAAACGCGCTACCATAGCGCGCGCTTCCCCGGAAAAATTAATCCACGCGCCTGCCCTTCTCTCTCGGAAGCGGAGCTTTCATGCACAGCTCCCGAGATCATCCGCCCTATCATGCGCCCAGCTTTTGAGCGTCTCCAAGCTGCTACACGCCGCACCTCTTGGGGGGGAGATGCCTATGCTTTCGGCCTGCTCACACTGGGCAGTATTGACCTCATTACAGAAGATACGATGAAACCGTGGGATTGGGCCGCCCTTGTTCCCGTCGTTCAAGGAGCGGGCGGCAGCATGACAGACTGGCACGGGAACCCGCTTCGCCTTGAAGGGGACGGCTCCGTCCTCGCCTGTGGCAACCCTGCTCTTCTTTCGGATGTCATTCGCACCCTTTCCTGAACCTTCCAAATTCGTTACAGCTTTATAAAGAAACCCTCTCTTCAGACCTAGAAGGGCTTTCGGGCCCTGATAAGGATACGCGCTATGAGCTCTTCTCGTCGGCTTTCTCTCCCTAAAAACAAAATCCGCATTCTGCTGCTCGAAGGCATCCATGACAGTGCTGTGAACTATCTTGAGCGCCACGGTTACGCTCAGGTCACACGCCTTAAAGGAGCTCTCGAAGGAGATGCCCTTAAAGAAGCATTACAAGGCGTGCATATGGTGGGCATTCGTAGCCGCACACGCCTAACAGCCGATATTATCAATTCTGCTAACCGCCTCATGACGATTGGCTGCTTTTGTATCGGTACTAATCAAGTCGATCTTGATGCAGCCCGTATGGCGGGGATCCCCGTCTTTAATGCCCCCTTCAGCAACACCCGCTCTGTTGCTGAACTCGTGATGGGCGAGATTGTGATGCTGCTTCGCCGCATTCCGTCTCGTTCTGATGCCTGCCATCAAGGTGGTTGGGAAAAATCAGCCATTAACGCATGGGAGGTACGCGGTAAAACGATTGGTATCGTTGGCTATGGCTCTATCGGCTCTCAGCTTTCTGTGCTGGCCGAATCCTTCGGGCTCACCGTTCTTTACTATGACATTGCGCCACGCCTTCCACATGGGAATGCGATAGCCGTCGGCAGCCTTGAAGAACTTCTCGCAAAGTCAGACATCGTGACGTTGCATGTGCCAGAAACACCAGACACAAAGAACATGATCGGGGAAGCCGAAATTCGCGCTATGAAGCCGAACTCCATCTTCCTCAACAATGCTCGTGGCACAGTGGTGGATCTCGACGCACTCGCTGGCGCTTTGAAAGATGGCCACCTGATGGGAGCCGCTATTGACGTCTTCCCTGTTGAGCCAAAAAGCGCACAAGAACGCTTCTCCACACCTCTTCAGGGCCTCGAAAATGTCCTGCTGACCCCTCATATCGGGGGCTCCACCATGGAGGCTCAAGAGCGTATCGGTGTCGAAGTCGCTACAAAATTTGTGGAGTATTCCGACATTGGCTCCACCATCGGCGCTGTCAACTTCCCACAGGTTCAGCTTGCCGAACGTCCCGGTGGTATGCGCTTTATGCATGTGCACGAAAACCGCCCGGGCCTCTTGCGGCAGATCAACGATATTTTCGCAGAAGCTGACTGTAACCTCACAGCACAATTCCTACAGACGGATGGTGAGCTCGGCTATGTCGTCGCTGAAGCTGAGCCGCATGAAGGCAGGGATGTAAGCGCACTTGAAAACGAGCTGCTCACCAAGCTGCGTTCCTTAGAAGGCACCTTGCGTGCTCGTTTGATCCATCCTGTCTCCCAACAGGATTAACATCTACTAAAAAAGGAAACCCGCAGACACATGACCACATCGCCGCCGCCCACCGCCCCTCAACTTGCCCGTATTCAAAGCTTTGCTTTTGTCGGGATTGATGCGGTTCCGGTGACCGTAGAGGTTCATGTCGCCAGCGGGTTACCCTCCTTTTTAGTCGTCGGCATGGCCGATAAAGCGGTTGGAGAGGCCCGCGAACGTGTGCGTGCCGCTCTTTCCTCTATGGGCCTGGCCCTTCCGCCAAAGCGGATCTTGGTCAATCTAACCCCTGCTGATCTCCCCAAGGAAGGCGCACATTTTGATCTTCCTATTGCGATCGGCCTCCTTGTCGCGATGGGGGTACTCTCCATTGATAGCGTTGCTCACTATGCTGCTATTGGTGAAGTCTCTCTTGATGGGAAGATCAACGCAACACATGGCGCTCTTTGTGCCGCCATTACGGCGGCCTCGATGGAACTTGGGCTTATCTGCCCACCGACACAGGGAGCTGAAGCCCGGTGGGGGCACCCTGATATTGATATCATCACGCCACCTTCCCTCAGCGCTCTGATCGCTCATTGCCGCGGCGAGCAAGTCCTTACCCCTATCTCAGACCCTGTCGTGCATGAGCCCGATTACGGGCCTGATCTCATCGATATTAAAGGGATGGAAACCGGACGACGTGTCCTTGAGATCGTCGCTGCTGGCGGGCACTCCCTTCTCATGAGCGGGCCACCGGGTGCCGGCAAGTCCATGCTCGCGAGCCGATTGCCCAGCATTCTTCCTGACCTTACACATCGGGAAATGCTTGAAGCCAGCCAAATTCATAGCATTAGCGGCCTCCTCCATAATGGACGCCTCATCTCTCGTCCGCCTTATCGCGCACCACATCATAGTGCGAGCCTTCCCGCCTTAGTGGGTGGTGGGCAAAAAGCGCGCCCCGGAGAAATCAGCCTCGCCCATCATGGGGTTCTCTTCCTAGACGAACTCCCCGAATTTTCACGCTCATGCCTCGAATCACTCCGTCAACCACTGGAAACGGGGCAGATTACGATTTCACGGGCGGCCCATCACACGCAATATCCAGCACGTTTCCAGTTTATCGCGGCGATGAATCCCTGCAAATGCGGCTATCTAGGCGATTCAGAGCGCGCCTGCCGTAAAGCGCCGCGCTGCGCAGATGATTACACCGCCCGCATCTCTGGCCCTATGCTTGACCGCATCGACCTCCGTGTTGAGATCACCCCTCTCTCACCGATTGAACTGAACCGCTCCCCCAAGGGAGAAGCGAGCGAGATTGTGCGTGCACGCGTAACAAAAGCACGCGCCCGTCAGCTCAAGCGTCAGGACTGCTGTAACGCCCAAGCCGCACCGGAAGATTTTTCTATTGATGAAGACGCTTTGTCATTGACGGAACAAGCGGCAACCCGTTTACGGTTATCCAACCGTGGAATGATTCGTCTTCTTCGTGTGTCACGCACTATTGCTGATTTAGAAGGCAGCAAGACGGTGCAACGTCATCACGCAGCCGAAGCTCTCAGCTATCGGCTCTAAAACACAGCAACGACGCTGGGGATGCTCTGCCTATGCATTTTACCCATACATTTGACCCACAATCTTTTCTCGATACGTTCGGAAGTTACCTCTCAGCCTTCACCTTCGGCGCCCTTATTGGCGTCGAACGCCAGCTTCGCCAACGTACGGCTGGCCTGCGCACCCATGCCCTCGTTGCCCTTGGCGCATCAGCTTTTGTTGACCTTGCCCAGCATCTGGGGGATGCCAACTCGGCCATACGGGTTATTTCTTACGTCGTTTCAGGCGTCGGCTTTTTAGGCGCTGGTGTTATTATGAAAGATGGCGGCACAATCAGCGGGCTTAACACGGCCGCCACTCTATGGTGCTCCGCCGCCATTGGCGCCTGTGCCGGCTCCGACATGATTGCCGAAGCCGCATTACTGACCGTCTTCATCCTTCTCGCCAACACATTACTTCGTTACGTCGTGCGGTGGCTAAACCAACATGCTCCTGCTGCCTCGGCCAACGCACAGGACGAAAGCGAATGACGCGCTGCTACACTGTTAGATGATGGAACGCCTGCTCAAGGTCACGCGTTAAGTCAGCAACATTTTCCAACCCGATATGAATACGGAAGGCCGCGCCCTCTGGCAGGCCACCCGTATCATTACGCGTTACCCCGCCCGTTGTTGGGAGGATTAAGCTTTCATAGCCGCCCCAGCTCGCACCAATACCAAACAGCGTCAGCCTATCCATCATCCGCTGCATCGCCTCCACCGTGATGTCGGAGCGCAGCTCAACACCAAACAGTCCGCTAGCCCCCGTGAAGTCTCGCTTCCAAAATTCATGACCGGGACATTCAGGAAAAGCAGGATGGCGCACACGTACCACTTCAGGTCGGTTTTTAAACCAGTGCGCCACCTCTAAAGCAGAGACCGCTTGCCGCTCCAACCGCAGCGCCATCGTGCGTAAACCCCGTAAGGTAAGCCAGCAATCATCACTACTCGCACATTCGCCCATTTCAATGGCAGCATGACGTAACGGCAGCCAGTCTTCCTCCTTCGCCACCGTCACTGCTCCGATAATGACGTCGGAATGACCAGACGGATATTTCGTTAGCGCTTGGATAGACACATCCACACCATGCTCAAATGGCTTAAAGGCCCCAATCCCCCAGGTATTATCCAGCAAAAGCCGAGCTCCATGCTCGTGAGCGACACGCGCAATCATGGGAATGTCCTGCACTTCAAACGTATGGCTGCCGGGGCTTTCCGCAAAAATAATCGCTGTCTTGGACGTTACCAGCCCTTGTAACGTTTGTTCATCAGCCATGGGTGGATAGAACGTCGTCTCAACCCCAAACCGCGTCAAAAAACGCCGGGCAAAACGCCGCGTTGGCCCATATACCGAATCTGGGAGGAGTAAATGATCTCCAGCGTTTAAAAACGCAAGTAAAGGCACTGTGCACGCCGCAAGCCCTGACCCCACAACCTGTGTATGCGTTCCCCCTTCAAGCTCAGCGAGCAGCTTTTCAAGCTCATGCTGAATGGGGTTTCCCATCGCACCATAAACAAGCTGATGGTTATGCGCTTTATCTCCATCATTATTGAGGTCAGCAATAGTCGGGAATAAAACGGTCGAACCGCGTTCCACCCCATAATTGACAAACCGCCCTTCAGCTGTCGGCTCGGGCCGTGCTGTATGGGTTAAAAATGTCGCCAATTCACGCCAACCAGCCCCAATAGTATGCGAGAGGGCGTTGTGTTGCGCACCGGTGCGGCCTTCTTCTTGCGCCATAAACAAAGAACTCTTTCGTGCTGGTCATCAGTGTTAAGTGGACTTTTTTCTTTGCGCTTCATTGAGAAACGGCCCATATTCTCCGATAATCTATCGTTCTTATTCCCGCAACAGGCCATTAATCACTCTATGAACGCCCTTCCTGATTTATCACCGTCATTACGTCTTGTGAGCTGGAATCTTTTTCATGAAGATGGCGCTACACTGGAAGATATTCGCCTGCTTCTCCGCATGACACAGCCTGATATTTTATTGATGCAGGAAGCCCGCGTATTAATGGATCGACTGCCTGACCTCGTCGGTGGTTATTATTCTCGAGTGGCTCTCCCCGGACGAGTCCACGGTACGGCATGTTGGAGTCGCTTGCCTTTCTCAACGGCACCACAACTCTATCCGCTTCCACCGGGTTTGATTATCCAACGCTCAGCACAGCTTATGACATTTGAAGGCCGCTTTGGCCCTTTCTCTATAGCAAATGTTCATCTTTCCCACGGGCAACTTCTTAACCGCCGGCAACTTCGCCTTATTGGTGACCATCAACACCATCGCGCCGTCATTATGGGGGACTTTAACATTGTTGGGCCGGCGCTTTTACCGACCTTTCATGATGTTGGCCCACGCGAAACCACTCATCATATGCTCAATTATGTCCCGTTCCGACTGGATCGTTGCCTAGTGCGCGGCTTTACACCATTAAAAACGCGTGCCTATCCCCGCTTCGGCTCTGATCACCACCCTATTTCTGTCCATCTCTCGCCTATTCCCATTCTTTAGAGATAAGGCAAAAAGAGCCGCAACGCCGCATCGCGCAGGCGCTTCCATAAAGGCCACGCGACAATTTCATCCAATGTAACGCGATGATGGTGGTGTTGCTCCATGAACGCTTCAAGATACTGGGCTGTTTTAGGGTCATGTACCTCAACATTGATCTCAAAGTTCAAGCGTAGAGAACGTCGATCGAGATTCGCACTCCCAACGAAGCTCCATTGCCCATCTACCGTCATCAGCTTGGAGTGGTTAAAGGGCGGCTCCCCCATCCATACATGACATCCAACTTCAACGAGACGTTGCAACCCTGCGTCACGCGCATGATCAATCGGGGGATGATTACTACGGCGCGGTACAACAATGTCCACCTGAACACCGCGCAGAGCTGCTAAGCCAAGTTCCATCGTAAAACGGCTGTCAGGAACAAAATAAGGCGTCATGAAACATACATGATGCCGCGCGAGAATAATCGCTTGTAGGATCGTATATTCGATCTTCTCATCATCATTATCAGGGCCTGATGTCACTACGCGGATCGGGACATCTCCCTCAACAACCGGCTCGGGAAAATAATAACGGCCCTTGAGGTCTTCATCCGTCGTGAAAGACCAATCCCGCGCAAATGTCTCTGTCAGTTGAGAGACGACAGGGCCTGAAAGGCGGAAATGTGTATCGGAGACAGGGATACGACGGCCCGGCTTTTGTTTGAGAAGATTTTCCTCCCCAATATTAAGCCCTCCCATAAAGCCAATTTGCCCATCGACCACTAAAATCTTGCGGTGATTGCGTAAATTGATAAATGGCGTGCGCCATGGCCAAAATGAATGCATAAACCGCGCGCAAGGCACATCATTACGACGGAGGCGATTATAGATCTTACTGACAAGATACCCACTGCCGACACCGTCAACCAAAACACGTACTTCAACCCCACGACGATGGGCCTCTATTAAAGCCGCCGCGAAGCGTTCGCCTATCGCATCATCCCGAAAGATATATGAGCAGAGCAGCACGGAGTGCTTCGCGTGATTAATCGCCTGAAGCATCAAGGGATAAACGTCGTCTCCATCATGAAGACAGCTCACCTTATTCCCGCGCAGTAAAGGTTGCTCTGTTAGACGATCCAACATACGGACGAGCGGCTTAAAGTTCACCTGCCCTTCATGATGAAACTGCATGAGTCTCCCCGAGAACTCCTGCGTCTCATCATCCATGAGCTGCCGTGCGCGCCGGTGAACACGGTTAATGCCCAAGAGCCAATAGAGCAAACTACCCATATAGGGCATGAACCAACAAATACCGATCCATCCCGTTGCTGCAGCCGTATCTCGCTTTGTCAGAAGAACATGCAGCGTAACCGTAATCGAGAGTGCAACATGCACAGCCCCCAACAAAAAGGCCCACGAGAATAAATGGTGCATGCAGCTCCCCTTACTGTCTCAATAATACCGAACAACCGCCTTACTTGCGCAGCATCCATTGTGGAGCAACGCGGCCCGTTGTTCCGCGGCGGGCCACTAACGGCTCAAGATCTGTTAGTGCGCGCTTACGCTGTCCCTCACGCCAAATAAGCCCCTCCTCTAGGGAAAAGAGACGTACCTGTTTGAGTGTGCTTCCGCTCAGTTTTTGCAGCACAACACCGCTCCCACGATTAACCTCACTGACCTGATCCAGCGGGAAAATCAACGCGCGTTTATGAGCAGTGAGGCATAGAACATGCGTCCCAACCGCTGGTATGCAGAAGCTAACCTGCTCTCCGTCTTTAAGGTTAAAGACTTGCCGTCCCGTACGCTTTTCGGCCAGCAAGCTCTTTACGGGGACGATCATCCCGCGCCCAGCTGAATTTACCAAAAAACACCGCCCAGTTTCATCGCCGGCCGCGAACAATGCGACTGGATGATCCTCCTGCGTAAGGTCAGCAAGGGTTCGTACAGGCTGGCCAAATCCACGCCCACGCGGCAGGTCAGCCACTTTCAGCGTAAAAGCTCGTCCTCCACTGGCCATCAAGCACAAGCGGTCTGTACTCTGACATTCCACGATAAAGTCTGCCCCATCGCCTTCCTTAAAGCGCAGCCCTGCCGGATCAAGCCCATGCCCCTTCATAGCTCTGATCCATCCTTTACGAGACAGCAGAACCGTCAGCGGCTCACGCTCTACCTCCAGAGCGGCTGACGTATCCACAGCCACGGGTGCATCTGCAATCGTCGTGCGTCGCGCGCTATAAGGCCCCTCACTAAATGTCGCTTCCATACGTGTCAGATCATCACTGATACGCTTCCAACGCCTCTTTTCCGACCCGAGAAGGCGCTCCAGCGATGCTTGCTCTTTACCAAGACCATCACGCTCACGCCGAATTTCCATTTCTTCCAACCGGCGCAAAGAACGCAAACGCATGTTGAGCACATACTCAGCCTGAAGGTCACTCAGGTCAAAGGCTTTCATCAGGCCTATTTTCGGCTCATCATGATCGCGAACAATACGAATGACCTCATCAAGATTCAGATAAACCTTGAGAAACCCATCTAATATCTCCAACCGCTTCAACACGGCATCCAAACGATGCTGTGAACGACGGATCAGCACCTCATGCACATGCTCAAGCCAAGCCTGCAAAACGCTTTTAAGCGAGAGTACGCCCGGTACACGACCTTGGCTTAACACATTCATGTTCAGGCTAAAGCGGTTTTCCAACGGCGTATTGCGGAAGAGCGTTTCCATCAACACGTCAGGGTCTGTATTACGGCTCTTAGGCTCCAAAACAAGCCGAATATCGGTGGTGCTTTCATCACGCACATCAGCAAGCAACGGCAATTTACGCTGCTCCATCGCTGTAGCGATCTGCTCAATGAGCTTGCTTTTCTGCACCTGATACGGAATTTCCGTAACAATAATGCTCCACGTTCCAGCGCGGCCTTTTTCAATCTCCCACCGTGCCCTCGTGCGAAAGCTCCCACGCCCTGTCTCATACGCTTTTAAGACAGCCGCACGATCTTCAACCAAGATTCCACCGGTTGGGAAATCAGGCCCGGGCATCAATTCCACCAAAGCAGCGGTATCGCTCTCTGGTTTCTCGATCAATAAACGCGCGGCGCGGTAAATCTCTGCGGCATTATGAGGGGGAATATTGGTTGCCATCCCCACAGCAATCCCCGCTGCGCCATTAGCAAGAAGATTGGGAAATAAACCCGGCAAAACGAGCGGTTCTTGATCTTCATTGTCATAGGTTGGGCGAAAATCAACCGCATTATCTTTCAGTCCGTCCAGCATAATGCGGGCCGTCTCGGTCAAACGGCTTTCAGTGTACCGCATAGCCGCTGCGCCATCGCCATCAACCGAGCCGAAATTACCTTGTCCTTCCACCAACGGATAACGCACAGCAAAACCCTGCGCTAGACGCACGAGCGCATCGTAAACAGAAGCATCACCATGAGGGTGGAATTTACCGATCACATCACCGACAACGCGTGCGCATTTCTTAAACCCAGACGTTGGGTCTAAACGCAACTGCTGCATCGCGTACAGTAAACGTCGATGGACAGGCTTCAAGCCATCACGCACATCGGGCAAAGAGCGCGATGTAATGGTCGACATAGCATAAGCGATGTACCGCTCACTGAGCGCTTCTGCTAATCTCGTATCTTCCACATGCCCGGCCAAATCGCCCGCCATAGGATCTCCTACTTACTGTCGGTGGAAACATGCCTAATTAGCCATGTTCTGGTAACGTCTGTCCAGTTCTTCCCGTAACCTCTTCATGCCTTTCTAACAAGGTAACAAACCGTTCCCGCGCAGATGGGAGCGGCTTGTGATGCGATGCAAAAGCGGCACGTTCTAGGAAATAGCCTGTTAGACGCACTCCTTCGCACCACTGCATAGGGTCTCCCTCGCTGTCATCACGCAAAAAAGGCGGTAATGGCAGCAGGCGATCACGCCACTCTCCTGCACCATTCTCACTCACCGCACGCCCCGTTCGTGGCGAGACAAATACAAGCTTCTCCCGCTCTCCCGTCACCGCACAGCGTGTTAAATCAAGACCATAACCTAGGGCCTGCAATAAAAAAGCTTCCCACCGTATATAAGAGGCAATAGGCGGCGCTTCAGGTGACACACTCACCTCGCTTAACAAACGCACAAGTTCAGAAAACAAAGCAGGATGCGCTTCTTTCTCCGCCAATGCCTCACTGCACAGGGCACATGCACTACTCAGCAATACAAGCCCTAGAGGGGATTCCATCAAGGAAGCAGCGCAAGACCGCACCGCTTCGCCAGTAAACGTACCTAAATTTTCAGGAAGACGCGCTTTCCATCGTGCTGCCAGAATCGTCCCAACCTGCCATATCGCACTTTGACGGCGTGACATCCCCCCACGCACAAGGCCACGCCATACACCATGCTCTTGAGTGAGGAGATGAACAAGAAGACTGGTCTCTCCATAAGGTACAGTGCGCAACACGATTGCTGCATCTTCCCACTCCACCATAGAAAGCCCCCTTCCTTTCTTGTGCAACAGTCACAATAAAAAAGGCCCTCGCAAAACGCGAGAGCCCTTTTCATAAAGATCATAAAACCAGCGGTCTTATTTCTTCTGGCCGGAAGCCTTTGCCACTTCTTCAGCAAAGTCGCTTTCCTGCTTCTCAATCCCCTCACCGAGATGGAAGCGCACGAAATCCACCAGCTTTGCACCAGCTTTTTCGATAACCTTCTTCACGCGGCTTTCACCGTCATGAACCCAAACCTGCTCCAGAAGAACCACTTCTTCATAGAACTTACGAATGCGGCCATCGACCATCTTCTCGATGATATTTTCAGGCTTACCAGAAGCACGAGCCTGCTCAACCAGAACGGAACGCTCACGCTCAAGAGCGTCGGCATCCACGCCATCAACATCGAGTGAAGTCGGACGGGTTGCTGCGACATGCATGCCAACCTGACGACCCAGCGTCACCAGCGCATCTGTTTCAGAAGGGGCTTCAATAGCAGCCAACACACCGATACGACCAACACCTGGGCGCAGCGCACCATGAACGTAGCTTGCCACCACACCAGATGGAACCGTCAGCACGCGTGCACGACGCAGCGTCATGTTCTCACCAATGGTTGCAACCAAGTGGGTCAGCTCATCAGCAACCGTACGACCAGATGGCAGTTTTGCTGCCTTCAGCGTGTCGAGATCTTCACCAACTTCCAGAGCGGCTTCAGCAATCTGCTGCACAGCTGCCTGGAAAGCTTCGTTACGGGCCACGAAGTCTGTCTCAGCGTTCACTTCAACAACAGCGGCTTTGTTGGTTGCTGTCGCAACAGCAACCAAGCCTTCTGCGGCAACGCGGCTGGACTTCTTAGCAGCCTGTGACAGGCCCTTCTTACGCAACCAATCAATCGCGGCTTCTTTGTCGCCATTGGTTTCGGTCAGCGCTTTTTTACAATCCATCATGCCAGCGCCGGTTGCTTCGCGCATTTCACGCACGAGTGCTGCAGTGATCTCTGCCATCTCTGTCACCCCTTAAAAAATCCATGCGGTTGAGCCTTCCGCCCAACCGCATGGTCAATAATACTACAGACATTCTGACATAGTCATGTCAGACGCCCGAAAGGCTTTTACGCCTCTGCTTTAGCTTTCTCAGCATCACCCTCAGCTGGGAGGCTTTCAGCTGGAACTTCCTCAGAAGCACCCAGATCCTGCCCAGATGCTGCGAGTTCAGCGGAAATACCATCCAGAACAGCAGAAGAAACCAGATCGCAATAGGTTGTGATCGCACGGATCGCGTCATCATTCCCCGGGATTGGGAACGTCACGCCCTTTGGATCTGAGTTGCTGTCAAGCACAGCAATCACAGGAATGCCCAGCTTGTTAGCTTCTTCAACAGCCAGCTTCTCTTTGTTTGTGTCGATCACAAAAAGAAGGTCTGGCAGGCCGCCCATGTCCTTGATCCCACCGAGGGAGCGTTCCAGCTTCTCACGATCACGGGTGATGTCCAGAATTTCTTTCTTTGTCAGACCAGTCGTATCACCAGCGAGCATCTCATCAATGCCACGCAGACGCTTGATGGAGCCTGTGATGGTCTTCCAGTTTGTCAGCATACCGCCGAGCCAACGATGGTTGACGTAGTACTGACCGCAACGCTGCGCTGCTTCTGCCACATGCTCTGCAGCAGCACGCTTTGTGCCAACGAACAACACGCGACCGCCAGAAGCAACGGTGCTGCGCACCTGGTTCAGCGCACGATCCAGCAAAGGAACGGTCTGCTGAAGGTCGATAATGTGGACTTGGTTACGCACACCGAAAAGGTAAGGCGCCATTGCTGGGTTCCAGCGGCGTGTGTGGTGACCGAAATGCACACCAGCTTCGAGCAGCTGACGCATTGTGAACTGAGGCATTGCCATAATAAGCAACCTTTATTCTCTGGTTTGTCCTCCGCACGGCAACGCCCTCTTTTACAAAAGGACACCAGGATATCCGGGCCGTGCGTGCGAAATACTCCCCTCCAACGAATTGGAGGAGAAACTGGGTCATACTTACGAAAAAATCCGCACAAAAACAAGCTTATTCTGCTGTCTTTAAGCTCTCTTGATGCTCGTGCAAAAAGCGCGCCATCGCCTGACGCGCCCGCGATGCATCCTTCCCCAAACTCATGAGTGCAGGGATTTGCTTAGGATGGCGCACAATAGACCGTATAAGCGCAGCACATTTGACGCGGCCTTTGTCCATCGCCTCCCCTGCCGCTGGCGGCAAGTCACGCGCAACGTCATCACACACGACACGCAACACAGCGAACGGCAAGCCAGAACAGGCCACAACGCCACTTTCCATATCAACAGCTAAACAGTGCGTCTCTTGATACAACTGACGTTTCTGCTGTGCTTGAGCAACCATCTCACGGCTATGGAGCACGCCACCCGATAGGGCTGCATCACGCCCACACAGGCGGCTCAACGCCGCATCTGTGCTATAATCCCGGCTACCAACATGCACATGGTCAGCCACAATAATCGTCCCCGGTTCCACTGAAGGCGATAGACCTCCCGCGCAACCAAACGATAAGACTTTTGTGACCCCAGCTTCTTGAAGCCGACCCATTGCTTCAACAGCCCCTTGTTCCGACGCGTAGCTCAGTTCAACAGGGCTATGAGGGAAAACGCGACGGATAAGGACAGCTTCTTGCTGAAGCCCTGTCAGAACTCCAAGCATTAGAACCCGTATTCCACATGACCTGAATTGCTCGTGCCCAAATTGCGATACCGTGACAGAGCCGTCAGCGGGAAAAACTGCTTATAGCCATGGTAACGCAGGTAAAAGACTTTCGGGAATCCAACGGCATTATAAGGCTCTTCATGCCACTCACCGTGCTCATCCTGAGCCTGAGCAAGATAGGCCATGCCTTTCTCTACAGCCTCTGTGTCACGTCGCCCTACCGCCATAAGCGCTAAAGTCGCCCAAGCTGTTTGCGTTGGCAGGCTTTCCTTATACCGCCCCGGCTCAGCCCCTTCATAGCTGGCGCAATCTTCACCCCAGCCGCCATCAGGATTCTGCACGCTTTCTAGCCACCGTACCGCACGCTTTACCATCGCATCATCATGCGGCACACCGGCAATATTCAGCGCACACAAAACAGACCATGTGCCGTAAATATAGTTCGTTCCCCAACGCCCAAACCAGCTTCCATTTTTCTCCTGCTCTGCGCGCAGATACGCCAACCCCTTCTCAATCACAGGACGATCTTCAGGATGGCCAAGCTGAGATAGGAAAGACACACACCGTGCAGACACATCAGCCGTTGGCGGGTCTAGCAACGCTCCATGATCGGAAAATGGAATATGGTTGAGGGCTTCAAGATCATTATCAATATCGAACGCCCCCCAGCCACCATTGCTGCTCTGCATTCCGATAATCCACTCACGCGCACGCTCAATGGCTTCGTGATTTTCTTCCGGATCAATGCGCTGAAGGAGCATTCCGACCACAGCCGTATCATCCACATCGGGATAATAATCGTTTTCGTATTGAAAGGCCCAACCACCAGGACGCAAAGATGGCGCATTAATCGCCCAATCACCTTTAACGTCCAAAATCTGCCTCTCACGCAACCATGCTGCTGCTTTACGAAGCGCTTTCATCGTTTCTGGCGTTTTTGTGCCTTTGGGCCCTGAGGCCGCCTCCATCATCGCTAGACCTGAAAGGCCTGTATCCCACACTGGAGATACGCAAGGCTGGCAATAGATCTCCCCGTCTTTTTCAACCATCAAATCTTGCAACGCTTGCCATGCTTGAACCGCCCGCGGGTCATCATCAGGAACACCCAATGTGCGATACATCATCACGACATTAGCCATAGCGGGGTAAATAGCCCCAAGCCCACCGGCACTGAGGCGTTCTTCGATAAAAGAGATCGCTACCGCAATGGCCTTTTCATGCGTCACTTTAGGCAAATGCGGCACAATCGGGCGGAGCAATGTATCAAGCCCTTTAAACGCACGCCCCCAAATAGACCGGTATGGCCCACGAATCCAATCTTTTACGTGAGCAGGCGGGGTTTTGAAAAGCTCCTGCACATGCACATTCTGTGGATTAATGGCCTTGGGCTTACGCGCACTCAACACCAACAGCGGCGCAATGACCGTGCGTGACCAGTAAGACATGTTCCAAACAGAGAAGAATGCTTTGCGTGGAAGCAGCATCAACTCAACGGGCATAACAGGCACCGCATCCCACGGCACTTCACCAAAAAGAGCAAGCTGAATACGGGTGAAAACGTTACTCCGCTCTGCCCCGCCTCGCTGTAAGATCGCCGCGCGCGCCCGGCGCATATGCAGCGCCTCGGGATCATCCCCAATCGCTTTCAACGCAAAGTAAGCTTTCACGGTCGCTGAAATATCAAAGCCGCCATCTTGATAGAGCGGCCACCCCCCATGATCACCTTGAATACGACGCAAATATACGCCGATCTTTTGTTGTCTATCCGCATCAATGCGATCAAGGAAATGCTCTAGCAGCACATATTCAGCAGGAATCGTCGCATCGGCTTCCAACTCAAAAACCCAATGCCCATCATCATTCTGACGACGACCTAGAGCAGCATGAGATCCCTCAATCGCCTGCTCAATCGCAGTGGCCCCTAATTTTTGACGGAACGACGTCTCACTCACTGAACTCTCCTTAATCCCTTAGTCATGCATCAATACAGACAGATTTAGATTGGCGCGCTCTCAAACACGAAGATTTTGGCAATATTATGCCGCTTTTACTCTGGTTCTTTCTGAACGAAAACCCAATAAAGCAACAGCATCAAGCCCCGACTGAAGGGCTCCTTCAATCGTGGCGGGTAAGCCAGTATCAGTCCAATCCCCTGCAAGAGCAAGGTTGATATAAGGGGTAGCGGCTCCCGGACGACGGCGATTTTGCTCAGGTGTTGCAGCAAAAGTCGCTCGCTTTTCACGAATGAGACGCGCTGTTGGCATCAGTTGCGGCAATGGCTCTTCCAAAATGGGATTTAATGCCTGCAAAAGCTCGCTCCAAATAGTCTCGAGCATCTCTGTTTGTGAACGATCTGCATAACGATTTGCTGCACTGACGGTGACAGACAAAACATCGTCATGAACAAACACCCACTCCGCAATACCGCCAATAAGACCGACAAAGCGTGCCTGTGCCACAACACCACGGGGTTTTAAGTGGAAAGGCAGACGGAAATGCGCATTGGCAATACTCTCGAACTGATCAGGCCCATCAAGCCCTGGCAACAAAGACGTGGCAACCGGTGCAGGCACAGCCATAATCACCGAATCTTCTGCCCCCAACGCAACCTCCCCTGACGAGGTCTCAAGCGCCACAACGCGTCCACGCTCATAACGAAGCGCCGCCACGCGTGTACCTGTGTGAACAGACGCATGATACTGCTCAAGATAAGCCAGTGCAGGCGTCACGAAACTCTCAGAAAGCCCGTGAGCAGCCATCCACGGACAACAGGCTTGTCCACCTTGAGCGAGCGTGCGGCGCACAACATTGCCAAGCAAGGCAGCACTACTCTCATTGCTCGGCGTATTCATAACCGAGACCGCAAACGGCTCGAGCAAACGCCGCGCAAGTGCCCCCTCTGCAAGGCAATCAGAGACAACTGTATCGTCATCAGCACGCATCAGGCGCACCAGAGCTGTCGTTTCTTTCAACGTCATCCCCGGCACCCGTCGGCGCTTACTCAACAACCAAAAAGGGATCTTCCCAGGAGAGAGCCGCACAGTCCAACCGCGTTGCTCATTCAAATCAAACCACGGAAAGATAGGCTCCCCAGGCCCTTGGAGAGTATGACGCGCCCCCAACAGGTCGAGATAACGGAATGTACAAGGATTAGCCGACAGCATGAGGTGATTGCCATTATCAATCACCGTATCAAGCGCTTTATCATGGAAAGAACGCGCCCGGCCTCCACATACAGGCCCGGCCTCATACAGCTCAACCTGAGCCTGAGGCGCGAGTTCTACTGCGGCTGACAAACCCGCAAGCCCCCCTCCAATAATATGGACGCGGCTCATACAGACACCCCAAAATAAGCGAGCAGCATACCCAGCTTTTTCCGCACGGAACATACATGTAACGGGGCGTTTGGATGGTGCCAGCCGCGTTTTTTCAGAGCAGCTAGGGTCACTTTATACGAGGCCGCCATAATCCGCGCTGGGCGCACAGCCTCTTTTGCTCCCTGATCCATAATGCGTTCCGCTGCTCGGAAATGGTCTGAAGCCCGCATGGCCATGATGCGACACAAACCATCAAGCTCCGGCGCATAAAGAGCCTTTGAAGGCTCTTTCGGCACAGAAAAACGCTGAAGAAGCTCTGAGGGCAAATAAAGCCGACCACGCCGCGCATCTTCCCCAAGATCACGCAAAATATTCGTGAGCTGTAGGGCTCGCCCTAGATGATAAGCAAGCCGGTCACCCTCTGGTTCACCCATCCCGAAAATCCGGCTTGAAAGACGCCCAACCGCTGAAGCGACACAATCACAATAATGATCCAACGTCTTTTCATCAGGCGCAACGATCGGCTTGCCGCAATCCATCGCCATACCATCAATAACGGCAGTAAAATCTTCCTGACGTAGATGATACCGTTCAATCGTTGTCAATAACACACGATCCAACGCGTCAGAGGTCTTGCCTTCATACAAAGCAGCGATACGCGTACGCCACACGTCGAGAGCCTGTATGGGATCGGAATGGTCGGTATCGCCATCGGCAATATCATCGACCAATCGACAAAACGCATAAACGGCGAACATGCCTTGCCGACGCGCCGGCGGTAATATTTTCATACCCCGTGCAAAAGACGTTCCTGAGCGCGTGACGATGTCTTCCACATGACGCAGGTCAGACGGGGCGCACACCAACCCTGCGGATGTTGTCTTGCTGTCAGACATTCTCTTTTTCCTCATTTATAGATCCGCGCCACGCGGCTTTTTTCTATCGTGATCCCTATTCGTGTTGCTCTATCACATATACCGCATGGCTGCAGAAAGAGCTTTGACACCATCAAACTTCGTCAAAGCAACACGCTCTGCTAGCGGGTCTTGCCGATGAAGACGCTCTGTTAAGCGCCGGCACAGCCCTACGACGACGGCAGCTTCTAAACGCATACGACGATCTCGGATCAAAAGCGGCAATGTTTGCGCATAATGATTAAGCCCGTCAACTTGGACGAGCATCCGCTCAAAAACACGCTTCACCCCTGCCGAACTCTGAGGTGCGGTCAATTCTTGCAGTGATACACCTTCAGTAGCCAGCCAAGGCAGAGGCACATAACAGCGATTCAATGTTTTAAGATCTTTAGACACATCTTGTAGATGGTTCACGATCTGCAATGCCGTGCATAACGCATCAGATGGCCCAGAGCTGGCCTCATCCTCACCATGAAGCGTCAAAAGAAAACGCCCAACTGGGTTCGCTGAATAACGACAATAATGCAGCAACTCATCCCAGCTTTGATAACGGTTTTTCTCTGCATCAAGGCAAAAAGCCTCAATCAAGTCGGACGCTACCTCAAAAGGAAGCTGTCGCTCTAAAAAGACCTGACGGAGCTTAACAGCTGTTTGTGCATCAGCGCGCTTCGGTGCTTTTTCTTCACCCAGAAGCACCGCTCGTAACGCCTTTAGGCGACGGAGCTTTTGCTCTGATGAGAGGGAAATATTGTCCACCATATCATCAGCGACACGTGCGAAATGGTAGTAAGCATGCACAGCAGGACGCAATGTAGGCGCAATCAGGAACGACCCGACGGGAAAATTCTCATCCCCCATTTTTTTATCCGAGGTCACATCATCAGCGCCCCACACATCATCAATCGCCATCGTTTGTTTGGTGCCTTTCATGTTTCATCCCCGTAGAAACGGCCACGCCATTTCACCCCTGCGCCACTATAATGATTGACTGCCGAGCCAATCGTTGCACAGCTATAAAAACTCGCCACTAATGGCAAAGGGAGAACGCGCCATAAAGAGAGGTTGAACCAGCGTAACGTTGGCACAAAACTAACACAGCTCATAGTGTAGGCAGTAGCACCGATCCAGCGTTTCTTCCCTCGTGCAAACAAAAACAGCCCAATTGGCAGTAGCCACACCAACAACATTCCCAACAGCGCCCCCAAAAGCCGCCACGGTGAGTAACGCAACTGCACATAAGCGTTACGAGCAATCATGTGCCAAATATCACCTAAACGCTGATAGGTGCGAATAGACCATGCCTGCTCACTCAGCCCCAAATAAAGCCGTCCGCCTGCTTTTTTTACATGAGCTCCAAGCGTACAGTCATCAATGAGCGCATGACGTAACGAGCGAATACCGCCAATCTTTTCCAGCATGGGCCGCTTTAATAAGATCGTCCCACCAGCCGCACCAGCAATCGGTGAGCGTGGGTCAGCCACCTGACGAAATGGGTAAAGAAGCGCAAAGAAATAGACAAAAGCAGGCACCAAAGCACGTTCCCAAAAGGTCACGCAATTAAGCTTTACCATCTCCGAGACCATATCCAGCTTATCGCGCTGAGCACGCGCAACCAAAGAGGATAGATGATCTGGTGCATGCACAATATCGGCATCGGTGAGCAGCACGTAACCATCAGGAGAGAGTGTGCGCAACGCCTCCTCTTCCCCTTGGTTGACGGCCCATAATTTGCCACTCCACCCTGAAGGATGCGGTTTTCCTTGCACAATGGTTAAACGCTGATGGGGGTCAGGTAACGAATGGGCAATATGTGCTGTGCTATCTTCGCTTTCATCATCCACCAAGATAACGCGAAACCGTCCCTTATAGTCCTGCTCCAGCAGTGATGTTAGGCTAGAGGCAATTGAACCCGCTTCATCACGCGCAGGCACGATGATAGTAACATCAGGGGAAAGATGAGCCCCCCTCGAAAGGCCGAACCCCTCACTAAGCCACGGCCCTCCTACCCAAAACCGTCCGTGAAAAAAAATTAGACCTACCCAGGCACAAACAGACAGGACGGCACCAATCAATAACATAGAACGTTTACCCCACCCTTAAGACATACGCTTATGCTGCCGAAACCACGCGACAGCATCCTCCACCGCCTCTTGAGCAGGGCGTGCTTGGTAGCCCAAGGCTTTCTCAGCTTTTGCTGAGGAGAAGTACATCAACTTTTTCGACATAGCGAGCATTTCACGCGTTACACGGGGTTCAATGCCGACCGTGCGCGCAAGAATTTCGGAGATCAGCGCAACAGGATACAACCAAGACTGCTTCAGCTTAATTGTCGGGGCTTTCCCGCCTGCACAACGTGTTACAATCCTAAATAAATCACCCAGCATCATATTCTGCCCACCCAGAATATATTTCTCGCCGACCACACCTTTCTCCAGCGCCAAGACATGTCCTTCTGCCACATCATCAACATGAACAATATTAAGGCCAGTTTCGACATAAGCAGGCATTCGCCCTGTCGCACAGTCAAGGATCATCTGCCCTGTCGGGGTTGGCTTAATATCACGCGGCCCAACAGGCGTAGAGGGATTCACAATAACTGCCGGAAGCCCTTGCTCACGCACCAAACGTAGAACTTCCTGCTCAGCACGAAATTTTGACTTCTTATAAACACCCACAATCTGCGCTTCCGTAATCGGATCCGCTTCTGTCGCGGGAATCCCATTATGCGCGGTGGCGAGGGCTGCGACAGATGAGCAATAAACGATCTTTTTCACACCTGCCTGCTGGGCAGCCAACATAAGACGGCGCGTACCGTCCACATTCGCCTGCATCATGCTTTCAGGGTTCGGTACCCAGAGCCTATAATCAGCCGCAACATGAAAGAGGTACGTCACCCCCTTCAGGGCTTCTTCCATATCATCTGGACGTGCAAGATCGCCCTCTACATACTCAACAGACAAATCTTCTAAATTGCTACGATCTGAGGTCGGGCGAACCAGCACACGCAGCCGATGCCCTCGCTTAAGCAGAACACGCGCCACAGCTGACCCGACAAAGCCCGTCGCTCCTGTAACAAGAGTAATATCCTCTGCCATGTCGCCTTCCCTTCCTAATCCATATATAGCGTACGGATATACCTACCCTGCTCTCATTGGGAAAGAGGAAGCCTGAATAAGGCGTCTGACAATCTATTGGACGCCCTACACAGAGTAGCCTAAAAGAGCGGGGTATTTTTACGGCATGCGGTGGCTCATCTTGAAGAAAACACTTCCCTTTATTCTCACTCTCATCGGTGTCGTGTTGTTCTGCTTTCTCACGCTGAGAACAGGATTACATTCCATTCTTCTTGCTCTCGGCAAAGTGGGGATCGGTGGTTTTATCCTGCTTATTGCCGTCCAATTCGTCGTTAACCTCATCCTCGGGGTCGCATGGAAGGGAAGTATTGCCGATATCAGTTTGGCACGCCTCACGGCCGCTCGTTTCGTGCGTGACGCCGCTGCAGCTTGCCTGCCTTTCTCCCAACTTGGTGGAATGATTATTGGCATCCGTGCAACCACGGCAGGCCACCCACGCCGCACGACAGACAACACTCACCTAGGTTGGCCTGAGGGAGTCGCCGCTAATCTTATCGACATTACCACGGAAGTTTTAGGACAGATCGCTTTTATTGTTCTCGCTCTTCTCTGCCTCATTGGCCATCAAGACGCTGGACGTTTTATCTGGCCTTTGTCCATCGCGATGGTTTTGCTCAGCCTTGGCATGGCAGGCTTTATCTGGACACAGCAGCATGGAGGTAACCTCCTTAAACGGCTCGCCTATTTTTTAGCCAAGCATATTTCTGCCGACTGGGGCGACACCCTTACAGGCAATACAACAAACTTCCAGAACTATTTGGATAGCCTGTGGAGCCGTCCTTCTCGCATCGCCTGTGGTGCAGCCCTTCATCTCGCTTGTTGGCTGGGCAGTGCCTTTATGACATGGCTTTCCCTACGGTTATTGGGTGTCACCCTCACTTTCTTTGATGCCACAGCGATTGAAGGCGTCGTGTGCGGCATTATGTCTGCCGGCTTCCTCGTCCCCGGTGCGCTTGGTGTGCAGGAGGGGGCTTATGTCGCTCTCGGACTGATTTTTGGCATCCCATCTGATATTGCCTTTAGCCTCTCTCTACTCCGTCGTGGACGTGATATTGTAATCGGGATCCCTACCCTGCTGCTTTGGCAATATTATGAGTTCCATCAGCTCCGCCGCGCTCAAAAAACTTCCACATCTTCCTCCTGAGTATCCGCTCCCATGTCTTCGCCGTCCCCGCTTTTTCATACGCTTGCTGTTATCGGCCCAGGCTTGATTGGCTCTTCTCTCCTCCGCCGAGCCCAACAAAACCCAGCCATTGCCCAACGGCTGATTGCCATTGACCAGTCTGCTGACGTTCTGGAACGTGTGAAGAGCCTAGGGATTGCCGATCAGGTAACGACATCTCTCGCTGAAGGTGTGCAGGAGGCTGATATCGTTGTTTCCTGCATTCCGACAGGGGCCGTAGCTTCCGTTGCGCAGCAGGCTTTACCCCATATGAAATCGGGAAGTATTTTAAGCGACGTTGCGTCAGTCCGCAGCACGATCACCCAAGAAATCGTGCCTCACCTTCCCAGTGATATCACTTATGTGCCTGTCCATCCCATGGCAGGAACAGAATATTCAGGCCCTGATGCGGGCTTCTCAACCCTTTTTGAAGAGCGCTGGTGCCTTCTTATCCCCCCTGAAAGCACCTCTTCTTCTGCCATTGAGCGTGTTGAAACACTATGGCAGCTCTGCGGTGCACGAACACGGCGTGTCGAGGCCCATTATCACGACCAGATTTGTGCAATGGTCAGTCACCTTCCCCATCTACTCGCCTTTACCATTTGCGATACAGCAGACCGTCTTTCTACCGACTTACGCGCAGATGTCTTAGATTATGCCGCTTCTGGCTTCCGTGATTTTACCAGAATTGCTGGA
This sequence comes from Saccharibacter floricola DSM 15669, assembly GCF_000378165.1. Lineage (GTDB taxonomy): Bacteria > Pseudomonadota > Alphaproteobacteria > Acetobacterales > Acetobacteraceae > Saccharibacter > Saccharibacter floricola. Next base: position 254,376 of record NZ_KB899333.1, on the reverse strand, counting down.
TCAGACCCGGTGATGTGGCGTGATATTTTCCTCGCCAATCGTGACATTATCCTCCAAACGCTTGAGCGCTTCCAAGGGGAGACGGCCAAAATGGCTGAAGCGATCCGCACAGGAGATCGCGATGCCATCACTGAACGTATTGAGCGTGGGCGGCGCATTCGCTTAAGCCTGCTCGAAAATCGTCAAGCGTAACGACGCTTCCCCTCATTAAAAAAACCCCGAGAGCCAGCTGGCATCTCGGGGTTTTTTATGCGCCCTTTCAGCTTCTTACACGAAGCTGAAAGACACCGTTATCATGATCTAATGGATTAGACCTTCACAACGCTCAGCGCTTTGCTGCTGTCAAGCAGAACAACATGGTCACCGCTCTTCACGACAGGAGAAGACGCAATCTCGCTCTTGTCAGAAGTTGCTTTCGCGAAGACACCCCAAACCACGCTCAGACGACGTGCTGTTGTTTCGTTTGTCAGAGCAACAATAGGCTGATGTGGGCGTTCACGGGACACGAGAACAGCACTACGGCCATCTTCTGTCTGCACAGCTAGAGCCGAAGCACCCGCATGACGTGCAACATCACCAGCAGATTTTGCCTGAGAGCCCTGAATGCTGCGCTCAGCAACCGGACGCATATTGTCCATACGAGCACGCCAGTCAGCATCACGCTCAACACGGGAAACCGTGCGTGCCATGATGCTCACAGCATCCAGACCATAGCCACCAGCAGCACTCTCAGCAGAAAGCATCACAGCATCCGCACCGTCATACACGGCGTTTGCAACGTCAGACACTTCAGCGCGGGTTGGTGATGGGCTGTCGATCATGCTCTCCAGCATCTGTGTTGCCACGATAACTGGACGGCCCTGACGACGAGCTTCCTTGATCGCACGCTTCTGAACGACCGGCACATCCTCAGCTGGCAGTTCCACGCCCAGATCACCACGAGCAACCATCAGCGCATCAGACAGACGGATGATTTCTTCGAGCTGTTCCACAGCTTGTGGTTTTTCCAGCTTGGTGACGATCCAAGCTTGGCCCTTCGCAATATCGCGAGCTTCCTGAATGTCTTCTGGCTTCTGAACAAAGGACAGAGCCACGATATCAACACCAAGAGACAGAGCAAACTTGAAGTCTTTGTGGTCTTTTTCAGTCAATGCTGGAATAGGCAGCGCAACGTCAGGAACGTTCACCCCCTTACGTTCAGAGAGCTTACCACCCACCAGAACTTCAGTTTCCAGACCATTTTTATTCTTGCTCAGCACCTTAAGGGCCATCTTACCATCGTCCAGAAGCAGACGGTGGCCAACATCAATCGCTGAGATAATTTCTGGATGTGGCAGATTAACGCGCTTTTCGTTGCCTGGTGTTTTATCCAGATCCAAGCCGAATTTCTGACCTTTTTTAAGTACCACTGGGCCATTTTCAAATACGCCAACGCGCAGCTTTGGCCCTTGGAAGTCAGCCAAAACAGCAAGTGGATGACCCACTTTTGCTTCCGCTTCGCGGACCGCTTTATGACGGGCTGCATGCTCATCGTGCGTACCGTGAGAGAAGTTCAGACGGAAAACATTCACACCTGCTTTAGCAAGATTAACAATCTGCTCAGGTGTTGACGATGCAGGCCCGAGGGTCGCAACAATCCGTGTGCGGCGATGATGGTTGTTGGCTGTCATAACATTCCTCGACTTTCTGTGTTCAGTCAGGCTGAATGATTTCACCGGGTTGCACCCCCCACAATGACTGGCGTTCAAGCCAACCATCGTAGCCCCTGACTGTGACATGACACCATGATGACCCTTTTGGGCAGGCTTTGATAGTGCCTACTGTGCCGGGTTCTAGCGCAGCGACCACTTTTTGGTTCGCCTCTTGTGAGCTCATCAATGGGACATCATGATTCTGACCACGCAACATGTCCTGTTCTGGCACATAAGCCACAATACGTGGATCTGCATGTTGTGCAGTCGGAAGGCTCGTTCCATCCCCAGCTGGGGACGGCGGGCCGGGTATAACAAAAGATCGACCGCCTCGTAGCGTGACCTGATGCACCCAGCCTTTCTGGCCGTCTAGGTCTTCAACAAGACGCCAGACGCCAAACTCTCTCTCAATCTTCACGGGATATCCGCGGCGATGATACACCCAATCAATTGGGTACCGTTCCCCCGGCCCACGCCGCATATACACACGGTCTGCCCGCAAAGCGGCAAAGCGCGGCAATGGGAGACCCGTTTCACTCCCCTTATTATCAGCAGAAGCCTCTGAGGGCAGCGCAGCACCCGCCTGCGAAGCAGGGGGAGCAATCGGCCTCTCCTTAATCGCTGCTGAGCCAACAGCTCCAGCAGCGGCGCCCACCGCAGCGGCCTTAGCGACCTTATGTTTCTTATGATGAGAAACATGGTGGCGATGCCCTGCTTCTTCCGCACTATGCTGGGCATAATGTGCGTGATGATGGGCTTTCCCGTGATGATGAGTATGATGGGTTGATTTTTGTGACGCTCCCTCTTGCCCGTACGCAGACACCGCACTGGTCATCAGACCAACACTCGCCATCAGCAAAACGCTAGGCGACACTATACAGCAATAAGAGGCAATCGGCAGCTTCATGCTCTATCCCTGCCAAGGGATGACGTTTTGAGCAAGCCACCTTTCCGCTTTCAGAGCAAAAAAATGCTTTTGAGGAAGCAACCCTGCCCTTCAAGAAAAGCGTAGCAGAAGAGGTTTGAGTGGTTTGACACCGTCTTTAGCGTAGCAAAGCAGCAAGGTTCTAAAAAATCTTTAAGAAATCTTTTCCCGCGCACCATTAATAAATCACCGAGAAATGATCCAAAACGGAAGGATCTTCCAACGTACTGATATCTTGTGCCTCTTTTTCCCCCTGCGCAAAGGAACGCAATAAACGCCGCATCACCTTCCCGCTCCGGGTTTTAGGGAGATTCGACCCAAATCGGATAAATTTCGGCTTCGCAATTGGGCTAATATCTCGTGCAACCTGTTGCCTCAACTCTTGTGCAATCTGGCGGGCTACCTCTTCTCCGTAGTCAGATTTTTTGAGCACGACAAAAGCACACACAGCCTCACCTGTGCTTGGGTCAGGCTGCCCTACAACAGCAACCTCTGCGACCGCATGATCTAAACGACTCAGGGCAGACTCGATCTCTGTTGTTCCTAGGCGATGGCCCGAGACGTTCAACACATCATCTATCCGGCCTGTAATCCGAAAATAGCCCGTATCTTCATCTCGCACCGCACCATCACCTGCCAGATACAAAGTGCCACCCAACTCCTCGGGGAAATAACTCTGCCGGTAGCGTTCATCATCACGCCAAAGAGTGCGCGCCATCGCAGGCCATGGCGACGCGATCACTAACAGACCGCCTTGCCCCCATGGGCGTGGCTCTCCTGCTTCATCAACAATCACCACATCCATCCCTGGGAGAGGCAACGTGCAAGAACCCGGAACAAGCGGTGTCACACCGGGGATAGGCGTAATAACGTGACCACCTGTTTCTGTTTGAAAAAATGTATCAACGTAAGGGCAGCGCCCGTGCCCAACATGTTCGTAAAACCAGCGCCATGCGGTTGCATCAATCGGCTCTCCAACGCTGCTTAATAGCCTCAGTGAGGACAGATCATACGACTCTGGGGCATACACATCCTCCTGCGCAGCAGCCTTGATAAGCGCACGAATGAGCGTTGGCGCTGTGTAGAAGGTCGTAACAGCATGGCGCTGGATGGTCTTCCATACCCGACTCGCGTCTGGATAAAGCGGCACGCCTTCCATAATCACTTGCGTCGCGCCAGCAGCCAATGGGCCATACGTGACGTAAGTATGACCGGTAATCCACCCAATATCGGCTGTGCACCAAAAAACATCGCTCGGCTGGATGTCGTAAGACCACAACATGGTCAGTTTCGCCCAAAGGAGATACCCCGCCGTTGTGTGCACAACGCCTTTCGGCTTTCCTGTAGAGCCCGACGTGTAGAGAATGAAGAGAGGATGCTCCGCAGAAACTGATACGGGTGCACACTCTGTTGGCTGTTGCGACACAAGCTCAGCGTAGGAAAAATCACGCCCTTCCTGACGCGGCCATGCTGTTGCTGTCCGCTCATATACCAAGATTGTGCCCACATGCTCACAGCCACCTAAAGCGATAGCGTCATCGACCCCTGCTTTAAGGGGTAATTCGCGCCCAGAGCGGCATTGCACATTGGCCGTAATGACGGCCACAGCACCTGTATCTTGAAGGCGCTCATGCAGTGCTATTGCTGAAAACCCAGCAAACACCACAACATGAATGGCCCCAATACGCGCGCACGCCAGCATCGCAACCACGCCTTCATCCCCCATCGGAAGATAAATCAGCACGCGGTCACCTTTCTCTACGCCTCTTTCTTTTAGGGCATTGGCGAGCTGACACACACGCTCGTACAACGTGCGATACGTCACTGACGTGACCTTTCCATCCACTGTCTCAAAATGGATCGCCACTTTGTGCTCACACTCAGTTCCTAGATGACGGTCAAGGCAATTTACACTCGCGTTAAGAGCGCCATCATCGAACCACCGGTAAAAGGGTGCGTGGCTTTTATCGAGAACATGGGAAAATGGGTGATCCCATTGCAAATGCTCTTGTGCAAGACGCGACCAGAAAAGCTCCGGCTCTTTCTGCGCCTCCTTACATAAGGCCTCATAAGACGTCATATCTTTAAAAACAGACTGTGACGCATGCTGAAGTGGTGAGTTTATAAGGCGGTCTAACAATAAACCCTGAGCTCTCTCATTACTCACCGCGCCACACTCCTTAGGGATAGTATCATTTTGAATGTCGTTACTAAATCACCTCTTCATTAAGTAGACAACCACCCTAATAGATACAAAATTTATTCGGCCTATACTTTTGCTTTATAGAAATATTGTTTTCTTTTTTTACAGATGGTTATAATGACCTCTTTATGAAATCCAATCTTTGGAAACATGCCCTACAATAAAATAAGGTGCGCTTAATAGGACAAATAGTCGCAACAACGACCATCCTTAAACTCTACAAGCAATTGAACGCTCCAGTGCCCATAAAGGAAAGGCCCGTATCGCTACCTACGGGCCTTTCCAAGACGCTCTGTCATACAAAGCTGATCGGGTTTATTCCCACTCAATCGTACCCGGTGGCTTAGACGTAATGTCGTACGTCACGCGGTTAATGCCCCGGATCTCATTGACAATACGACCGGACACGCGAGAGAGGAAGTCAAAGCTGAACGGATACACTTCAGCGGTCATGCCGTCCGTGCTTGTCACCGCACGCAGAGCACAGGCTTGGTCGTAGGTGCGGCCATCACCCATGACCCCAACCGTACGAACGGGGAGCAATACTGCAAAAGCCTGCCAGATTTCGTCATAAAGACCAGCTTTTCTGATCTCTTCCAGATAAACACTGTCAACCTTCCGCAATAAATCCAGTTTTTCACGCGTGAGTGCGCCAGGGATACGAATCGCAAGCCCTGGCCCTGGGAAAGGATGGCGGCTCACGATCGCCTCAGGCACACCTATTTCCCGCCCAAGAGCACGCACCTCGTCTTTAAACAGCTCACGCAGTGGCTCCACGAGCTCCATATTCATGCGCTCTGGCAAACCACCTACATTATGGTGGGACTTGATGGTCACCGAAGGCCCGCCATTAAAGCTTACACTCTCAATAACATCTGGATAAAGAGTGCCCTGTGCGAGGAATTGTGCTCCGCCAAGCTTCGCGGCTTCTTGCTCAAAGACCTCAATAAACAAGCGACCAATGGTTTTACGCTTCACCTCTGGGTCTGTCACACCCTCTAACTCACCCAAGAACAGATCAGACGCATCGCGATGAACGAGCTTAATATTGAAGCGATCACGGAAAGTTTTCACCACCTCATCCGCTTCCCCAGCACGCAAAATGCCGGGATCGACAAAGATACAGGTCAGCTGATCACCGATCGCATCATGAATAAGTTTCGCAGCAACAGAGCTATCCACGCCCCCGGACAAACCGCAAATCACCTTACCATCACCAACCTGACGGCGGATGCGCTCAATTTCCAGATCACGGAAGCCTGCCATTGTCCATGTTCCTGAGCAACCCGCAACATCATGTGTGAAGTTACGAATCAACGCTGCACCGTGCGGGGTATGCACCACTTCTGGATGGAACTGCACACCGTAGAACTTGCGCTTTTCATCAGCGATGATGGCAAAAGGAGCGCCTTCTGAATACGCCACCGCTTTAAAGCCTTCTGGAATTGCCGCCACACGATCACCGTGGCTCATCCACACCTGCTCTTGCGTGCCCTGCGCCCACACACCGTGAAACAACGAACATTCTTCAGCCACATCAATGGTGGCACGCCCAAATTCACGATGATCATGCGTTTCAACACGACCACCCAAATTGTGGCACATGACCTGCTGACCGTAGCAGATTCCTAGAATCGGGCGCCCCATTGTGAAAATATCTTCAGGAACCTTTGGCGCTTTCTCATCATGAACACTCGCCGGGCTCCCAGAAAGGATAATCCCACGCGGGTTAAAGTCGCGAATCTTATCGCTGCTCACCGTGAAGGGCCAAATTTCGCAGTAAACGCCACTTTCACGGACACGACGTGCAATAAGTTGTGTGACCTGACTTCCAAAATCGAGGATCAGAATCCTGTCTTCATGGAGGGTCTCATCAAGCTGTTGAAGGGAATTCGCATGCTGTTGCGTCAAGATTCTGACCTCGCCTTTAAGATGTGGCATGATAGAGTAAGTTGATAACGCCCTTTATAGAACGGCTCATAGGGTGTCGTCATCCTTAACTATCACAGCATTCTCTCATTTTAGGGGTTCTCATGCGTCTGGCAGTGCTTCCTTCCCTCCTCGCCCTTGGCCTTCTCACATCCTGTGAGACACCAACCGCAGCGTCAGACCCTTACGGCACATGGGTTGGAAAGCTCGTTACCGATGAAGGGCAATGCCCCACAGACGAACTCTCAGCTTTTAGAGTGCGCGGCAACAGCATCGTTTTTAACCCAGGCCTAAACTCTTCTGTTCTGCGCGGCTCTTATAAAGAGGGAGACCAACACTATCATGCCGAGCTCGTTGATAAGGGCATGAACAATACGCCCTACCGTCAGGTTTTTGATGGCTACCCCGTAGGCCAAGGGATTGGCGGAACATTACAAACACCACGTTGCCGCGCCCACATTACCCTTGTCCGCCGCTAAAGAGCGCAAAAATTTAAAAAACTTTATCAAAGGGGGTTGCGCACCCCCGCTAGAATAGCTAGAAACCGCCTCAACAACGCAACGCACTCGTAGCTCAACTGGATAGAGCACCAGACTACGAATCTGGGGGTTGGGGGTTCGAGTCCTCCCGAGTGCACCATTTCCCTGTATAATTTATCCTTAATACGACGCTATGATGTGGTCGGATTCTGTCGCTATTTTTGCGCTCATTCAAGCGATAAACCTGACAGTGAGAGCCTTCCCTTTAAGCAACGGGAACGGTAGTCTAGCTCTATGAGTCTTTCACATTCTGATCCCACCTATAATGACCTTCTTCGCACCCATCCGGCTGTGACTGCAGACCCACAAAAAGGGCTGATGGTCGGTTCGGTTGCTCTTAGCACTCTTGCTGAGGAGGTTGGCACCCCATGTTGGGTCATCAATGCCGAAACGCTGCGCCTCAGAGCGCAGTTGATGCAACAAGCTTTTACGGATGCTTCCCTCCCTGTTACCTGCCATTTTGCGGTTAAATCCCAAGATAATCAGGCCTGTTTGACTGTTTTAGGGCAAGCAGGATGGGGCGCTGACGTTGTCAGTGGTGGAGAGCTTGAACGCGCTCTTGCTGCAGGTATTCCTGCCGATAAAATTGTTTTCTCGGGTGTGGGCAAAACGGACGACGAGCTCAAACTCGCCATCACGCACGATATTGCCCAAGTAAATGTTGAAAGCGCTGAAGAGCTACACCGCCTCAACGGGCTTGCTCAACAGATGGAGCGAACAATACGTGTCTCACTGCGCGTTAATCCTGACGTTGATGCCAAAACACATAGTAAAATTACAACAGGTCGTGCCGAGGATAAGTTCGGCATTGCTTACACAGATATTCCCTCTCTTTACCGCACCGCACAGCGAGATATGCAAGGCCTCAATGTCCGTGGGCTTGCCGTGCATCTTGGGAGCCAAATTTCAACGGAAGAGCCGTTCCGTCAAGGCTATACGCAGCTTGCTAAAATGGTCACAACTCTCCGTCAGGATGGGCTGAGCGTTGAGGATATTGATTGCGGTGGTGGATTAGGAATTACCTACCGGAATGAAATCGCCCCCGCTCCCGCTATGCTCGCTCAGGTCATGGCCGATATTTTTGGAGCTCTTGACGTCAATTTGCGTGTTGAACCGGGCCGCTGGCTTTCCGCCCCAGCAGGTGTGCTTCTTTCCCGTGTCATTGATACTAAACAAGGCACCCATCAATTTGTTATCCTTGATGCTGCCATGAGCGAGCTTGTGCGGCCTGCTATGTATGATTCATGGCATGGTATTCTCCCCGTTCACCTTCCTGATGCCGAGGCCGCAACAAGTCCTGTTGACGTTGTTGGGCCTGTTTGTGAAAGTAGCGATACTTTCGCCAAACAGCGCATGTTACCACCATTAAAGCGTAACGATCTCGTCGCAATTCTAGACGCAGGCGCCTATGGCTCAACAATGAGCTCAACCTACAATTCTCGGCCATTTGCCGCACAAATTATGGTGGATGGGGATCAATGGGCTGTCATTCGCCCTCGCCAAACGCTTGAAGACCTTCTAGCATGCGAGAAAACTCCCCACTGGTTCACACAAGGCGCGTGATAAAGGCAGCATGAAGGCACGTTCCCTCTCCCGACTGGCAGCACTTCGCCGTAAGGCGCACCGTGTACTCCGCCTTGAGCAACTTTGGAGCGAGCTGCGCTGGCCGCTCTTGCTGCTCATCATATGGGTGGGAACGTCTCTTCTTCACATTCCACAGTCATTGCCTGATAGCCTTCACGCCCTCTTAGAGGGGGGCGTGCTCGTCGTCATCCTCTGCATTCTCCATCGCCGTATTCAGGGCCTTCCGCCTCTCACCCCACAACGCGTTGATGCACGAATCGAAACTGATTCCGCTCTTCCCTTTCAGCCCCTCAGCACTTTGGGTGATAAGCCTGTGGGAGCAGCGCATAATGACCATCATCAGCTGATATGGGCTCATCACCAATCGCGCGCTTTAGACGCCTCACAAGAGCTCCGTGTCCATTGGCCGCGGTTTTTCCCGAATTATCGCGCTAAATCTATTGCTGCTTTAATTCTTCTCGCTCTAGGCGGGATTTTCTACATCAGCAATCCCCACTGTCTCTCACGTCTACGAGCCGGCTTCTTACCCGGCACCGACGATGACAGTATTGCCCTTCCGCATGTCCAAGCGTGGGTCGATAGCCCAACCTATGCCCCATCAGCTCCCCTCTTTTTAGGGCAAGACGTCCATCCCAGCAAAAACCCGCTTGCTGCCGGGGCTATGTTGCATGTTGTCATAACAGACAGTAACGGCCCTCCTGTCTTACACGGAGCTTCCGTCCAGCATCTGCAAAAACTGTCTTCTCAAAGCTGGCAATTAGAAGCCTCTTTGCAACATTCAGGCGTCGTCTCTCTGCATGTGCGTGGGCGTACATTATCCCGCTGGCAATTCTCTGTTACAGAGGATCGTCCCCCACAACTCAGCTGGACCGGGAAACCTGGCGCACAAAATAATGGCTGGCAAACGCGTTTCCCATGGAAAGCAGAACAAAACTACGGGCTCCGTTCTCTTGAGGTTGAGCTTTCCCTCTCACCACGTCAGCATAGCAAGCTCCATACGCAAAAGAGCCTCCGTGTCCCCCTTCCACTTGATGGCACGCCCACACATGCTACCTCCCAAACAACGCTAGATTTATCTGACAGTCCCTTCGCTGGCATGAAAGTTCAAGGCACACTGCATGCCCGTAGTCTTTCAGGACTAGAAGGAACATCTCCAACTGTGACATTCACCCTTGGAGCGCGCCATTTTACCGATCCACTCGCACGAGCACTCGTGACCCTCCGCCAGCAGATCGCTCTGGGGTCAGAAGACATGCTTGACGGACAACGCGACCTCGCCTTGCTCACCGCACTTCCCGCGCCACGCGATGTACAGGTGCCCCTAACCGTCATTAATACGCTCTTTCAAGCGCATGCATCGCTTCCCTCTTTGGAAGAGCAACTCTGGTTCTTAGCTCTTTATGTAGAAGATCGTGCCCAAAATGGTCTCGTAATGGCTGCCTCAATGGCTGAAGTTCGCGCAGCCCAACAGGACGCGCAACAGCAAATCACGGCCATGGGAGCTGCGCATCCACCAACGGAAGAACAACAGCAGGAACTGCATAAGCGTCTGAAGCGCGTTGAAACGGCCCTCACCGACCATATGCAGTTGATGATCCAAAAGGCGAACCAAAGCGGCATTGTTATGCCTTTGCCCAATGGTAAAAACGCTCCTTGGACACGTTTATCCAAACATATTGAACGCGATACACGGCATAACAAAACGGCACGTGCTTCAGCCAGATTACGCGAAATGGTAGAAATGGCCGAGCAAATTCGCCAAGCCAATATGGGCGATATGCAGTCTCTGGCCCAGCAAATGGCCGCGCGTGCTGAAGCAACCGCGCAAAAGGCAGCGTTGAGTGACCTCATTAAGCGTGAAACTCAGCTCCTTAACCAAACGCAAGCACGCCTCGCTATCATACACCAAAAGATCGCGGCCATGCAGGAAACCAATGATGTCGGCCAAATGTCCACATCAGACCTTCTCCGCCAACTCGGGATGACGGGCTCTCCCAGCGCGTCACCTTCCTCATCGTCTGAGGACGCTGCCCAACTCGACGATGTAACGCGTCAACGCTTTGCTCAGGAGCGCCAAAATAATCATGGCGTGCAATATGCACTTCGCGTTCTAGACGATATTTTGGCCAAGCGCGGGAAAGATGTAACAGGAAAAGAGAATAAAAGCCTGAACAAAGCGTCAACTGATATGGGAACGGTTCTTCAGGAATTAGCTCAGCGCCATGACGACAACGCTGCCGTTGCCGAACGTAAAGTGCTGGAAGACCTCTCTCAAGCTCGCGATGAGATGAAAAAGAATCAGAGTTCTTCTCAAAAAAATCACCAAGGACGTTTGGGCTTTATTCCTCCGCCTCAACCTAATCAGGGCCAAGGCCAAGATCAGGGACAAAGCGATGAGCAAGAGGGCGGATCGCAAGGTTCGGGCTCTCTTCAGCAAGGGCAAGAAGATCAAGACCAAGATCTTGATGATCAATCAGACGATGGTTCTGATGACAGCCAAGGTGATGAGGACAAATCTGAGAAGAAAAATCATGATCCTTTAGGGCGCAAAATGCCCAATGGGCCCGAAACAGACGCCCATATTCCAGACCATGATCAAGACCGCACTCGGGCTATTCAACGAGAGCTTGAACGCCGTGCAGCTGACCGCACACGTCCGCAAAGCGAGCTGGATTATCTCAACCGTCTCCTCGCTCCTTTGCGTCAAACACCGTAAGCTCACGAACAAAGGCTTTTGAACCCTTAGGGTTCAACAGCCTCTCTTGGGCACTGGCCTATCATGCCCTTCACGCAAAGCCTGACGCCTTCATCAGACAAAAGACCAATATGTTCCTATCTTACCGCCTCTCTGAGAGAGCAAGAATAAAAGATCTGGGGAGAATGCCATTGTTTGAAGAGAAATTTTAAGCCAAAACCGCTCAGACTTTCCCACCTTCTATGAATGGACTTAGTGCCCCCTCTCAAGGAATATAATAATAAGGGTTGGGTAAACGATAACGATGCAATGCGTGGCCTCCGTTGAGATCACTCTCTTGATCACCAAGGTTCGCAAGTATCGTATAGCCCTGTTGTTCGATCTCAGCACGTAGGGGCGTTTTATACGCCGCTGCTGGTTGATGATCTCCGATGGCGCGCATGTAAAGATGCTTCCAACCGGAAATCCCTTCTTTATGAAGGTTCTCCTCCGTTGCACGACGGAACTTCTCTGAGCGTCCCGTTACAAAGAAAACCGCCACATTATGAGCCTGTGCCTGCTTGATCAGTGCCTGCGTTTCTGCAAAAGCTGGCGCTTCCGCACGCTCTTCCCACGCATCCTCACCACAAGGGCCCTTAGGCAGATGATCACAGGCACCCTCTGATACATAACCAAGATGGTTCGCCTTCATGGCCGGCCAGTTCGAAAGTGTTGTTTCATCAATATCCAACACAATCGCGGGATTCTTCACATAAAGGCGCTCACGCTCAACATCCTGCTGCGCACGTTGTACGATTGCATCAAAATCATGCTGATACGCCCCTGTATCATGATAGGCCTGCGCTGCTTGAACCGCGATATCTACATTAGGAGGCGCTTCGGCCTGCGCAATAGGAGGCACAAAGGCCCCTCCTGTCATCAGCAAGGTTCCAACAAATCTATACGACAATCGGATCATCTTTTTTGTCTCTTTCATCGAATATTCCCCTCACACACCATCAACGGCTTTCCGTCCCAAAGCAGGATCATCCGTGAAAAAGCCATCTAAGCCTAGCGTCAAATAACGCTGAACCTCCGCAATCATACCTGCTGGATTACGCTCTGCAGGCACGCCGCTCGTCCTTAACTGCCGAGGCAGGAACGTATTTTCTGGCCGTGCTGTGTAGGAATGCACTAACAGGCCAACTTTATGAGCGTCTTCAATCAGCGATGTTGGTGCACCCCATGATCCATCAGCTGTGCGAGCAATCAGATCTGTATGAGAGGGGCCAATCACATCGGCATACTGTTTTATCTCTTTTAGCCCCTCTGGGGTCATCAACTCGCCAAAGGTCATTGTCTTCCCCGCAGCTAATAAGTCCGGCACTTTGTCTGCACGCTCTCCCATTAAAAGCATCAAACGCGCTTGCGAATTAATCGCCAGAACAGAGGCACGAATACGTTTGAGCGTACCGACTTCAAAAGACTGCACCTCTAAAGGAGCATATTGTGTATAGCGATGCCGGGCGATACTATTCAAAAACACAGTTTCAGGGTTCAAACCGAGCTGCTGAAAATGCGTCGAATGTTTAATCTCGGGAATAAGTCCAAAGACCTTCCCACAAGCTGATGATTGTGCCGCAACAGCGTCAATGACCTCATCAAAGGTCGGTATCTCAAACCATCCATCATAGCGCGTATTATGAGCACGAATAGACGGCAAACGTTCACGCGCACGCAATGTTTTAAGTTCAGCTAACGTGAAGTCCGTTGTAAACCACCCCGTTTGTGTCTCTCCATCAATCACACAGCTCCGATAACGATTGGCAAACTCAGGATGGCTCGCCACATCTGTCGTGTCTGCGATATTGCTTTCATGCCGCACAACAAGATGACCGTCCTTGCTCATCGCAAGGTCAGGCTCAATATAATCTGCCCCATCTACCATCGCTTTGGCATAGGCCCCTAACGTATGTTCAGGCCGCCAAGCGGACGCCCCACGATGCGCAAGAACCAAAGGCTTCGGCGCAAGAGAGGGAGACGCATAGGCAGAACGCCAGTTTAAAAGAGCTGGGGCACCACCACCCAACAGGCCTAGCATGTAACGCCGTGTCAGCATGAATTGGCGCTCCTATGATAAAGGAGCCTCCACTCACACGAAGAAATGCGTCTTTCAATAAGAGCCCAGCTCTTTTGCACTTTATTTCGTTTATTCATTAATCTTTTAACCACACACAACATTGCACAAAAAAGCGTTATGGAACCCGATTACTCTCAGCTATCTGTCAAAACAGACGCTAAAGCTGATGCAGAAGAGCATTCAGATCGGAAGATATTGAGCCGCAATGATAATCACGATCGTCAGCAAGTCACCGGGCAGACGCAAACCCGATTGAAGGCTCTTCCTCATTTTTGACAAAGGCCCGCTTGCCTGAAAACACATCACATGCTGCCTCATAACCTCACTCCTGCAATAAAGAGCGCCTAGAGCAATCACGTTTCAGCACTCTCGTTCAACAGCTCTAAAGGGACTTCTGTGTACACGTAGCGCTCTCACTGTGACGGCACATTGTCGCCTCTTCAGATAGAGGGATGATAGTCGGCCTGAAGGCTATTGTGTGTGAAGTTCAGGTGACTCTCTTATGACAGATAAGTGACATGAGCCTTCGTTCGTCTTCTCAATCAATGACGGCAACCAGAGCAGAAAAATAGTGCCCTCTCCTACAGTGCTTTGTATCCGAAAACGCCCACCGTGGCGGTCTATAATATGCTTAACAATAGAGAGCCCTAGGCCACTTCCTGTCTTCTCCGCTTGTTGTTGACGCACACGATAAAAACGCTCTGTTAGGCGTGGCACATGCTGAGGCTCAATCCCACAACCATTATCCTGCACACCTAAAACCACCCCCTGTGTCCCCGGCCATAGAGGGTCATCAGGCGTAACAGTTCGCCCAAAAAGTCGAATATGGAGCGTTTGCTGAGGTTGCTCTCCGTACTTTAGTGCATTTTCGATCAAGTTTAGAAAGACTTGGATCATCTCATCTTCATCCGCTTGGATGAGAAGCCCCTCCTCTACGTCCAGCGTCAGACGGGCTCGCCCGTTCTCAAAGCGATGGGCAACATCTCCCACCACCAGAGCCATCACGTCGTCAACATCAACGTCCTGAGAGGGGCGCTGATGAGCACGGGCTTGCACCCGTGATAAATAGAGCAAACGATCAATTAAACGCCGCATCCGCTCTGCTTGTTGAGACATCATTGAAAGCGACCGGCCATGATGTGCCTCAAAAGCATCATCATGGCGCAACATGTCGATAAAACCACTTAAGGCAGCAAGGGGTGTGCGAAGTTCATGGCTGGCGTGTGAAACAAAATCCACGCGCATACGATCCACTGCCTGTGCCTCGCTACGGTCAGATAACACAGCAACTAGGAAAGGCTCTTTCGCATAAGGTAATTTAACATAGCGAACCGCCACATGGGCTGTCCATGTCATGGGAACATCAAGCGTAATACTTGCCGAGCAGACCGGATAATGCACGGCTTTATCAGCTTTACGTATGCGTAACGCCGCATCAAGCAGTGACTGCATCGTTGGATGACGCAACACGACACCCAACCGATCCCCAAACTGAGCGTGTGTTTCTGGATTAAGCCCCAACACCTCTCCCATAGGGCTCAGAATCACCACATCAGCTGGAAGAGCGGTAAAACATTCCATAAGGGCATCATCAGACAGCCGTGCGGTAGGAGCGCTTTTACGGACGGGCGCTGCTTTGTTCTGTTGCCGTCGTAGAAGCCAATATGTGCAGCTCCAGCCGATCATCATCAGCACCGTTACACAGGCCAACAGGGCACCCATCCACCAAGGCATCTCAGCCCCCTATTCGCTGAACAGTCCGCTAATGACCAAGGGCCCCATCATCAAGCGCATAACCTGCTGACCGCACCGTTCGAACCAAATCAACCTGCTCTGATTGATTAATCGCCTTCCGTAAGCGCCGAATATGCACATCAATCGTTCGTGGCTCTACATGCACATTCTCTCCCCACACCCGCTTGAGGAGGTCTTCACGTGAAAAAACTTTACGCGGGTGGCGCATAAGCACATCTAAGATACGATATTCTGTCGGCCCAAGAGAGAGCAAAACATGGTCGCGCTCTACACGATGGGTTTCAGGGTCTAAGCTCAAATTCGCAAAAACGAGCTTCTTGTTCGACACACGATGCCGCCTGAGCAAGGCTCTTAACCGAGCATCCAGCGTATCCATGCTGCAAGGCTTTACGAGATGGTCATCAGCGCCTGTATCTAAAGACTGGATCACATCACACTCATCAGAACGTGCTGTTAGAAACAAAATAGGTACGTCACGCAACGCCGCTTTTTGCCGGATAAAACGACAAATCTCTAGACCGGACATCCCTGGAAGCATCCAGTCAAGGATAACGGCATCAGGGCGTGAGACTTCTAAAAAGCGGCAAGCATCCTCCCCAGAAGGCGCTGTATTCACCCGATAGCCACGCTGCTCAAGGTTACCTTTAATCATACAGAGTAAAGAAGGATCATCCTCTACGATCAAAATCCAGCCTTTCGACTGGGACACTGTTTGAACCGTCACGCCTTAAACTTCTCCCCCATGACTTTTCAGCGCGACCTTATGCTGCGCTGGTGCAGGAATCGTTTCGCCTTTCACAACGAAAAATGCTCGCTCGGCGATATTGGTGGCATGGTCGCCAATACATTCCAAGTTTTTAACAATAAAGAGCAACGACGTGCAGGCACGTATTTTACGAGGATCTTCCACCATAGACCCCATCACATCACGAAAAAGGGTCATATAATACGCATCCACTGTTGTGTCGGCATGCCATACCTCCAAAGCGGCATGGAGGTCTTTCTGCAAAAGCGCGTCTAACGACCGCCTTAAATGATCTTGCACCAACAAGCCCATTCGCTGGAAAACAGCAAAAGAAAGCCCATATCCTTCTTTACGGATGTCGGCTGCCCGTAGCGCCATAGACGTTGCATAATCACCGATACGCTCTAAATCACCAGCGATTTTCATCGTTGCAACCACTTCACGCAGATCATTCGCCATGGGCGCTCGTAGCGCTAAAAGGCGGATCACATGTGCTTCGATCGTCTGGGCCAGCCCATCAACATGACGCTCGTATGTCAGAACATTGTCAGTCGCTTCCGTATCGCCATCCACGAGAGCAGAGAGTGCTAGGGTAAGCTGATACTCAACAATTCCCCCCATCCGCGCCATCATCGCGCGAAGGTGCACGAGCTCCTGCTCATAGCGTGTTGCAATACGAGAACGATCAGGCATTCTTCCCACCTCTCAGCCAGAGCCCGCTATTCATCAATGGATACAGAGCCTTATCGTGTCATATCTGCCTATTTTCTCACGTTAAAACAAGCGAGCTTCGGCCTTTCCATAGGGAATGACCTCAACTTTCATGAATCTGACATAAAAGTCCCATTGCACCAGCCAACCGCTCTAGCCGGCGCTTCACGGCCCCACCAGCCGCTCGTAAACTATCGGCGCCCATATACAGCACCAAAACGTCATCTTCTATCTTCAGCTCACAAGGCTTGAGAAGTACCTCTGTGCCCGCACATAACGTATAAGCCAGTCGTAGCGTCATCCCCAGCTGAACCGCACGGGCAAAAGTAGCTTCGTCTAATAAAATACGCGAAGGCTCTAATACAGGATGATCCAGTTCAATTTCGTAACGAACTGCTGTTACAAGCGCGACAAAGGCACGCAAGATATGATCAAACCCGACACCATGACTGTAAAGGATACGATGGTAGGTCTGCTCTGCACGATATTGTGGGTGATCATACGAGCCAATATCAGACACCATGCAAGCGAAACGGTGCTGCTCCAACTCATACGGTGAAAGCTCCCATTTTCCATCACGTCTAAAAAGCGGTGTCGTCCAGCTAATCAATGCATCAGGGAGCTGAGCATTCCGCCCTAACCGCCCAGCCATCTCACTCGCCAACGCCTGCATCGGGTCTTGCGCTACCACAGAAGACGCGGCGTGGCGCATATACCATCCTTCACGCAGACCCTCTGCGCTAAAGATAATCTCGGACGGCTGCATGCGTTTTATCAATCTTGACAATGCTGCTGCTGCAAAAGGAGCATCCCCTAAACGCTTGCGTGGCGCATTACCGACTTTTTCAAGATGTTTCCGCGTCGCTTTGGAAATCCAAGCTGTCATATCACGGGCTTCATCGCAGGACAGCTTAAACAGATGAACCATATTGATGGGATATTTCGACTTCGCAATATGCAACCGCGCCAAGGCTCTAAAAGCACCACCAACAAGATAGAGCGGCCGCCCCTTCATCTCGGGCAACCAAGACACGTCGGCTAAAACCTGTTTAGCGATATGCTCAGCGCGGTCGACCTCACCCTCTGCCCGTTCACGTAGGCGAATGACGCCCAGCGGTGTACTCACTGAGTCCACAACGCTTTTGTCACCAATACTAATGAGTTCTAGAGAACCTCCACCAATATCGGCCACTAACCCTTCAGCATGTGGAAGGGCGCATAAAACACCATTGGCTGAATAATCGGCCTCTTCCCCTCCTTTTAAGACGCGCACACGAGCATTGGGAACGCACGTTTTGGCAGCCTCAATAAACTCCTGTCCATTGCGGGCATCACGTACAGCGGCCGTTGCTAAAATATCAAACGGCTCGGCCCCCATAACACGGGCAATTGTCCCAAAACGTTTGAGAACATCCATCGCCTTACGAACACCCTCAGGATTAAGCTCGCCTGTTTCTTCTAGGCCTTTCCCGAGACGTAAGGTCGCTTTCTCATTAAAAATGGGGACAGGATTGCGCACAACACCTTCAAACACCACCATGCGCACAGAGTTTGATCCAAGATCAACAACCGCAGCGCGCTGCGTCTCTGACGAAATAGCACCATCAGAAGCCATCATAATGTTAGTTCTCCCGCCCAATCTCTGTGCCTGTATAGGGCTCAAGTAAGGTCGTTGCTGGACGAGCAGAGCCCCGTCCTGAAAGCGAAGGATTGTTCATAAAATACTCATGAGCCGAAAATTTCCGACGCCGTGCTGCGACACGCTCCCACGTTCCTTCAGGCTTCATCTGCCAGCTTTGCAGGGTATCACGGAAATTGACAGTCATAATCTGCCCAAGGATCTGAGCATGAACGGTTGGATTGGTAATGGGAACCATCGCCTCAACGCGACGATCCATATTACGCTGCATCCAATCCGCTGATGAAATAAAGAGTTTCGCCTGACGTGACGGCAAATGCCGCCCATTGCCAAAGGCAAAAATACGAGAATGTTCCAAAAAGCGCCCCACAATAGACCGAATTTGAATACGTTCAGACAGCCCCGGCACCCCTGGACGTAGGCAGCACATCCCACGCACAACCGCGTTAATGCGCACCCCTTTTTGGGAAGCTTCATAGAGCAGGTCAATCAAATGCGGATCCACAAGACTGTTCATCTTTAGCCAAATATGGCCCGCACGTCCGGCCTCCACATGGGAAATTTCATCACGAATGAGGCGTTCTAGATCATCACGCAGCGTGATCGGTGCAAAGCTTAGTGCTTGCACCTCAGGCACAGCGCAACCTGTCACATAATTAAAGAGCCGCGCTGAATCCGCGACCAAAACAGGATCACACGTAAAGAAAGAGAGATCGGTATAAATACGCGCAGTGACGGGATGATAGTTCCCCGTTCCAAAATGAGCGTAAGAGCGCAACACAGACCCTTCTCGTCTCACGACAAGGCTTAACTTAGCGTGTGTTTTATAATGTGCCAGACCAAACACCACCTGCACACCGGCTGCTTCTAAAGAACGCGACAAGCGAATATTCGCTTCTTCATCAAAGCGAGCGCGTAATTCAACAACGGCTGTAACGGATTTCCCCGCTTCCGCAGCTTCAATCAATGCCTGCACGATCGGGCTATCGCGTGACGTGCGATAAAGAGTTTGTTTAATGGCTAAGACATTGGGGTCCAGCACCGCTTGCTGTAAGAACTGTACAACAACGTCAAAGCTTTCAAATGGATGATGAACGACGAGGTCTTTTGCACGAATAGCGGCAAAACAATCACCGTCATAATCCAATACGCGTTGGGGGAAACGCGGCTTATAGGGTGGGAAAATAAGATCAGGCCGGTCACTCACCACCAGCTGACTAACATCAGACATGCCGACCATATCCTGCAAGACGACGACATTTTCCGTGCCGACGCCCAGCTCCTCACCAATTTCACGCCCTAAGCGTTCGGGAAGGCTACCCTCAATATCAAGGTGAATCCCCACCCCGCGACGACGACGCTTTAAGGCTGTCTCGTACGAACGAACAAGGTCTTCTGCCTCATCTTCAAACTCAACATCCGTATCACGAATAATCCGCAATAATCCGGCATTTGTCGGTGTCATACCCGGGAAAAGACGAGACGCAAAGCAGGTAATCAGGTCTTCTAATCGCACAAAACGCAGCTCTTTCCCCTGTTGGGGAAGACGAAGAAAGCGAGGAATTTGCGCTGGCAGAAGCACAATTCCATCCATCATACGACGACCATTTTTGGGGTCATTCAAGCACAGAACCAGCGCCAACCCTTTATTGGGAATGAAAGGCAACGGATGAGACGGATCCACCGCAAGCGGCGTCAAAACAGGAAAAACCTGCTCATCAAAAAAACGCGACATCCATTGCCGGTCATCATCACCGAGCTCAGAGGCGGACACGATACTAATCGCTTCATCCGCCAGTTCATGACATAATTGATGCCACACACGCTGTTGGCTATATTTCAGATCACGCGTTTTAAGACGCACGGCTTCCAACTGCTGCGCGGGAGTCGCACCATCGGGACTTAAAACCGTGGTTTTTTCCCGAACTTGTCCGACCAACCCAGCCACACGGACGGAATAGAACTCATCAAGATTGCTCGCGCTAATCGACAAAAAGCGCACACGCTCCAAAAGAGGGTTACGCTCATTTTCCGCCTCTTCTAGAACGCGAAAATTAAAGTCTAGCCACGATAGCTCTCGGTTAACGAACCGTTCAGGCGAATGGCGTAACTCCTCTAAGCAGGAAGACGAAGCGGACGAAAAGACATCGCGTTCTGCAATCACGGCATACCCCTTGGCTTGGTTTATCTGAAAGAATGTTGCCTTTCGCCTGCCCTGTCAAACGCTTGATTAATCCAGCAACTCACCCAGCACGTCTTGAGCGAGCTGCCGCGTAATCGGACTACCTCTTTCCAGCGCTGCTTTATCAAGAAGTTCTACAGCTTGCACCAAGGCTTCCCCCGTACGAGGGAGATGACGCCAGAGCCAATCTGTTACAGGTTGCGCAACGACAAGCTGCCGCTCAGCGAGAAGCGATAAAAGCAGCGTCGCCCTTAACGCATCTTCTGGCTCTTCAATCGCTGCTGTCATCGTCGCACGAAGGCGGCTCGCAAGGTCAGGCACACGAAAAGCATGGCGGGCCGGCGGGTACCGTGCGGCTAACAGAACCCTAATCTGAGCCGCATGAGCACGATTAAGCAAATGCAAGAGCGCCACTTCATCGTCAAGCTGGTCTAGATGATCAATCGCCACGAGCTTATGAGCTAGCTGAAGGGGTGCTTCTCCCGCTAAAAGTGTCCCATGTTCATCACGCCCTAACGAGGCCGCCTCCCAAACAGGGATACCATGACGTATGGCCCAAATGCGCATGAGATGGGTCTTCCCCGTTCCCGCTCCGCCCCAAAGCCATAAGCGCCCCTCTGGCCAGCGATCACGAGAAAGCCAAGCGCGTGCTGCCGCGTTAGACGCACCAGAAATAAAATGTTCTGCTGAAAAACGGCTTTCTCGCCGCAAATCAAGCGCCATTTGGGTGTGGCTTCCTACCATTCTTTTCCCTATTTCTACGTCAGAGCCATTCTCATGGTGCTTCATCCATTCCGTACAGGATCAAGATGCTCTAGAATGGCCAAAGCATCAACCAGCATGGAGACGGTCCCTCATGGCCAAGACATCCGCCTCGTCCAACGGAGCCAGCTACGCCGAAGCCGGCGTCGATATTACAGCAGGGGATGCCCTGGTCGAGTCCATTAAACCTGCCGCTAAAGCCACCCATCGCCCCGGTGTTATGGGCGGGATTGGCGGCTTTGGCGCCCTTTTTGACCCCAAGGCCGCCGGGTTTAAAGACCCCGTGCTGGTCAGCTGCACCGATGGTGTGGGCACAAAACTGCTCCTCGCTATTGAAAGCGGCCTTCATGATGAGATCGGCATTGATCTCGTCGCGATGTGCGTCAATGACCTCATCGTTCAAGGCGCACGTCCGCTGTTTTTCCTTGATTATATGGCCACTGGCGCTCTTTCTGTGCCTGTCGCCGAGCGTATTGTTCGCGGGATCGCGAAAGCCTGCCAAGAAAGTGACTGCGCCCTTGTCGGTGGGGAAACAGCCGAAATGCCAGGGCTCTACGGCAAAGGGCATTATGACCTTGCCGGCTTCAGCGTCGGTGCGGCCGAGCGTGACGCTCTCCTCCCCGCCCATATTGCCGAGGGTGACACATTGATTGCCCTGCCGTCCTCCGGTGTGCACTCCAATGGCTTTTCTCTCGTTCGCCGTATTGTCGAACGTGCTGGCCTTAACTGGAACGATCCCGCTCCTTTCTCCCCCAGCCAGAGCTTAGCCGAAGCCTTCCTGACCCCAACGCGTCTTTATGTCCGCACAGTCTTAGCCCTACATGACAAAGGACTGCTGCATGGATGCGCTCATATTACAGGCGGGGGCCTTCCGGGGAACCTTCCACGCGTTCTGCCAGAAGGTTTGGGCGTTCGTGTTGACGGTGATAGCTGGCCTGTGCCGGGTATTTTTGAATGGCTGGCCGAGCAAGGCCCTGTGGAGCATGACGAAATGCTCAAAGTCTTTAACTGCGGGATTGGCATGGTGCTCGTCACCGATAAGCCTGATGAGGTGATGGCAGAGCTCGATAAGGCGGGCGAAGAAGCCATACGCATCGGTGAGGTTGTCCGCAGCGATGAGCCTTTTACACTGACTTCTCCTCTCAACCTCTAAGACAGGAGTTGCTTCATGGTTGACAAAACACCCGTCGCCATCCTCATCAGTGGGCGAGGCAGTAATATGACCTCGCTCATTAAAGCGTGCGAAAATCCAGACTTCCCAGCGCGCATCGTGCTTGTCTTGAGTAATCGTCCCGATGCACCGGGGCTAGAAAAAGCACAGGAAGCCGGGGTCAAAACGCTCTGCATTGACCATAAACCCTTCGGCAAGGATCGCGCCGCGCATGAAAAAGCGGTGGATGAAGCGGTGCGTGCCGCAGGCGCTCAGTATATCTGTCTCGCTGGCTATATGCGTGTGCTCACGCCTTATCTGGTGAAGCGTTGGGAAAACCGGATGCTCAACATCCATCCGAGCCTCCTGCCGAAATTTCCGGGCCTTCATACGCATGAGGCGGCCATTAAAGCGGGTGCGCGCGAGCATGGCTGCACAACACATTTCGTCACCGATGGCGTGGATGAAGGGCCGATTTTAGCGCAGGCAAAAGTCCCCATTCACCCCCATGATACACCCGAAACACTTGCTGCACGTGTGCTGAAAGAAGAGCATCTCCTCTATCCAGCCACGTTAGCAACCGTCATTTTAGCCTCTTAGGCTATAAAAAAAAGGAGGCCAAAGCGGCCTCCCTTTTTTTTATTCTCTGCTTAGAGTAAAGAACCGACTCACGGCAGGATTTCTGTTTCAGCAAAGAAGAACGCAATTTCACGCTCTGCATTTTCTAGGCTGTCAGACCCATGCACAGAGTTCTCACCAATGCTCTGCGCATACAGTTTACGCACGGTGCCTTCTGCAGCTTCTTCAGGATTGGTTGCCCCCATCAGTTCACGATGGCGCGCCACAGCATTCTCGCCTTCCAGAACCTGCACCACAACAGGAGCGGATGTCATGAACGTCACCAACTCGTTGTAAAATGGGCGATCTTTGTGCACTTCATAGAAAGCACCGGCTTGTTTTGTCGTCAGTTGAATGCGCTTTTGCCCCACCACACGCAGGCCACCAACTTCAAACACCGTGTTGATCTTACCGGTAATGTTGCGACGTGTTGCATCGGGCTTAATGATAGATAGAGTGCGTTCTACCGTCATGATGTTCTCCTTATTAACATGACAATTGGTTCCTGCTCCCCTAGAGGAAAAAGGACCGCTCTGATAGAGTATCAGAGTGTTTTTTTAGCTTTCAATAGTTTGAGGCCCGGCTTTGAGTCTTCTCACCATTACTGACCTGACCCTTCGTATCGCCGGACGCCCTCTTCTAGAAGGCGCTTCTCTTACCATTGAGCCGGGCCGTCGCATCGGCCTTATCGGCCGCAATGGCACAGGGAAATCCACCCTCCTTGCTGCTATTGCGGGGGATATTGCCCCTGACAGCGGGTCTATCACCTTTTCCAGCCGCGCCACGATGGGGCGCGTCAAGCAGGAAACACCCTCAGGTGAGCTTTCCCTCATTGAAGCTGTCCTCGCCAGTGATGAAGAACGCGCCCGCCTCCTTCATGACGTGGAAACGACGGAAGACCCCACGCGCATCGCTGATATTCATGAGCGTCTTCTCGCCATTGACGCCCATAGCGCCCCAGCCCGAGCTAGCACCATTCTAGCCGGGCTAGGTTTTGACCAAGAGGCTCAACAACGCCCTGTTTCAGACTTTTCTGGCGGGTGGCGGATGCGTGTTGCCCTCGCCAGTGCGCTCTTTTTAGCGCCAGACCTGCTCTTGCTGGATGAGCCGACCAACCATCTTGATATCGAAGCGACCTTATGGCTCGAAGGATGGTTATCGCGCTTTGCAGGCGCTGTGCTTGTTGTCAGTCATGACCGCTCTCTGCTTGATAATACAGTACAAGCGATCGCCCATCTGGAGAATGGTCGTCTATCACTCACCCCTGGTGGGTATGACCGCTTCGTCCAAATTCGTACCGAGCAAGCTCTTCAACAAAACCGCGCAGCTCAGAAAGTGGCTGATCAGCGCGCAAAGATGGAATCCTTTGTTGCGCGCTTCCGGGCAAAAGCGACAAAAGCACGCCAAGCGCAAGCCCGCCTCAAGGCTCTTGAGCGCCTCCCCCAGATTGAAAGTGTGGTTGAAGCAACGCCCACACATTTCTCTTTTCCAGAACCCGGCACCCTACCCCCTCCCATGCTCAAACTCACGGATGTCTCTGTTGGGTATGGTGAGCGCGTTATTCTCAGCAAGCTTTCCCTTCGCATGGATATGGATGACCGAATTGCTCTTTTAGGCCGCAATGGCCATGGGAAATCAACATTCGCAAAGCTCCTTGCCGGCCAACTGGCCCCGATGGGTGGGGAGTTCGCACCAGCGAATAAACTGCGTGTTGGGTATTTTGCCCAGCACCAGAATGATGCGCTCATTTTAGACGATAGCCCTATTGACCATATGAGCCGCGCTCTCCCTGACGCAACACCACCTCAAGTTCGTGCTCAGCTTGCCCGCTTTGGGCTGGATGCCGAGCGCGCAGAAACAGCGGTTAAGCGGCTGTCGGGCGGAGAGAAGGCCCGCCTCCTCCTTGCTCTTGCAACCCGCCATGCCCCACATCTGCTGATTTTGGATGAACCCACCAACCATCTCGACCTTGATGCACGCGATGCGCTCATCCGCGCATTGTGCGAATTTGAAGGTGCCGTCATTCTTATCAGCCATGATAGCCATCTTGTCGAATCGGTTGCTGACCGTCTCTGGATTGCAGAAAAAGGAACGATCACGCCTTTTGACGGAGATATGAGCGAGTATCGGACGTGGCTTGATGAGCGAGCCCGCCTTGCACAATCAGAGCAGCAAGGCGGCACACGCGCCAAAGCACCTCCGAAAGCACAGCAACGTGCCCAGCGCAAAGAACAAACACGCCAACTCGCCCCGCTACGGCGCCAAATACGGCACGCCGAAGCCACACTTGAAAAGCTCGCGGCAAAGAAGAAAACCATTGAAGAAAAGCTTGCCGACCCCGCTCTTTACCAATCAGGCCATGCCAATGACATTGCGACATTAAACACACAGCTCGCAACGATAGAGCAAGATCAGCAAGAGATGGAGCTCCTCTGGCTTGACGCACAAGACAAACTCGAAAAAAGCATAGATTAGATCGTTGCTCCCCGCCCTTCACCTCACGCCTCTTATAGGTCGCTCTCATGGCCCTGTTTTTTTCACGCCCTCCTGCCCCATCTAACGACACACCAGCCCACGCTCTTGACCGGATGTTTATTCTCATCCGTACAGCCTTTATCTTGGCGCTAGTCATGCTGGCTATTTGGCTGGTTGGGGATGTCTTGGCCGTGCTCTTTGCTGCAGCCCTCATGGCTGTTGTCTTACATGGTTTGGCGCGCATGTTACGGCGGCACTTGCGGTTTATCCCCTACACCATTGCCGTTGCTTTGGTGGCCGTTGCCCTGCTCAGCTTGATTACAGGGCTCATCTGGAGCAATGGCCCAGCGATTGGGGAGCAGTTTTTAAGCCTAAAATCCGCACTGGTGGCTCAATCTGGCGATATTCACGACCACCTCTCACACTCATCCTTTGGGCGCATTATTCTAGACCATATTCCTTCAACAATCGGTGGGAATGATAAAAGCAGTAGCCTAGGCAGTTTTGGCTCTGGACTTGCGGGCTCGGTAACAGGTCTGTTGGGAAGTGCTTTCGGGTTATTGGGCACCATATTTGTTGTCCTGATGGCAGCTTTTTACTTCGCCGCCTCTCCTTCTATCTATATTAATGGCTTTCTGCGCCTTGTTCCCCCCCATCAACGCGCAACAGCCCGCAAGCTTCTTTTCGCAGCAGGCAATACTCTTTGGGCGTGGACGGCAGGACAAGCGCTAGACATGCTCGTTGTCGGGCTTCTCTCTGGACTGGGACTTTACCTCATCGGGGTACCGCTCGCTCTCGCACTTGGTGTGGTTGCTGGGCTTTGTAATTTTATTCCCTATATCGGGGCCATTTTAGGGGCTGTCCCCGCACTGCTCATTAGCCTTTCCCTTGGCACGCGCGAGGCCCTCTTTGTCGCCATCCTGTATAGTGTCATCCAGTTTTGTGAAGGAAATATCTTAGCACCCCTCATCCAGCGCCGCGCCGTTCATATGCCACCTGCGCTTGCGATCCTCTCTCAGACGGTGTTCGGCTCCATTTTAGGCGCTCCAGGGCTTGTGCTCGCCTCTCCGATCACAGCCGCTCTGTTAGTTGTCTTTGACCGCGCCCTACCACCGCTTGAAAATGCAGAGCAAACGCAGCTTGCGGTTGACGAAATTAATAATGAAGAGCTCGCCGCTCAACAGAAAGAACAAGCTGAGCAAGATAAGAAAAATGTAGGCGATACTCAGGCCAGCTCTCACACTGACATAAAAAAATAACGTCTTTCCCTCCTCCCTTGCCATTTTGCGGAAAGGGAGGAGAAGAGATAATATTACGGCGTTGGATGACTTTGCGAAGCAGGAAGAAGGGCCGCCACTTCCCCTGCCATACAAGAACGCATCCGGTAAGCTCCTTGAGGGGCTGTCTGAATCCCAACAACATCGTCACCGTGGCGGAAATGCCAAAGAGAAACAATCACCGGCAAACCCTGAGCGGTGCGTAACGTTACCACACGCTGTGCAGGCCCTGGTGTTTTTTCGCCGGACACACCCCACCCGGTCTTATGGGTTTGTACCCAATGATTAAACTGCTGAACCTCATCAGCTGTCAGCTCACGAGATTGAGGGGCGCTTTCATAGCCGGATAATGCAGGCGGCAACGGCCAAGGGCGTAAAATAGGCCACGCTGTGTACCACACCACGCTCACAGGTATGATAACGATAAGAGCAAAGCCCACAAGAAGTTTGTTATTCCGCGTCATAATATATGGGTGGCCCATTCCTTTAAAGTTGTGATGACATAATTCAGCTGGTTATTAGATAAATCCGGATGAATAGGAAGAGCGAGAACCTTTTCCCCCAGTTTTTCCGAGATCGGCAAAGCCGCACCATCATGATGCTTTGCATATGCAGGTTGCTGATGGAGTGGTTTTGGATAATACACGGCTGTCGGCACACCATGCTCTTTTAAAAAATCCTGAGCTGAATCACGCACTTTTTTAGAAGGTAGTGTCACACAGTAAATCGCCCAAGCACTGTCACTCTCCGCAACGCGTCGCGGTGCAATCACCCCCTTGGGAAGGCCTTCATCGTAGATGTGTGCAATATCAGCCCGGCGCGCAAGCTCTCGGTCAAATACCTCCATTTTAGCCAGCAAGACAGCGGCCTGTAACGTATCTAACCGTGCATTTAACCCAATACGCTGCACATCATAGCGCTGCACGCCCTCACCATGACTTCTTAAAGACCGATAAAGCGCAGCCCGTTCATCATCATTGGTAAGGATAGCACCACCATCACCGTAGCAGCCCAAGGGCTTTGACGGAAAGAAAGAGAGCGTCGTGGCTAAAGCTTCCCGTCCCAACTTGCGTCCGTGATAAGAAGCCCCAAAAGACTGGGCACAATCAGCGATAAGCGTCAGCCCATGCTGTTGAGCAAACTGATTTAACGCATCCCACGGCGCCGGCTGGCCAAACAGATCGACACCAATAATAGCCTGCGGACGATACTGGCCTGCACGCTGGACATCATGCAAGCGCTCTTCCAAGGATAAAAGAGACATTTGAAACGTCTCTTCATCACAATCCACGAAAACCGGCCGAGCCCCTAAAAGCAAGACGACTTCTGCCGTTGCGGTGTAGGTGAAAGCCGGAAGAAAAACGGCCATCCCCGGCCCAATCCCTTCGGCCATCAACACCGCAAGCAAGGCATCTGTCCCCGACGAGACTGCAACCGCATGACGCGCACCACTATACCGAGCCAATGCGCCTTCAAGTTCAGCAACTTCAGGGCCCATCACGAAACGACAATGATGAAACACCGCATCCAGACGCTGTCGAAGTCCCTCTCCTAACCGAGCCTGCTGTGCAGAAAGATCAAGAAAGGCAATATTTTTGGACATAGAACACTCCCACCGAAGCGCCTCTCTTACAATGGCGCTTCTTCCGCTCCCAATGGTCGTTTTGACACAAAATCAGGCACGGCCTCTTCTAAGAGAGCAAGAGCCTGCCTTATATGTCCATCATGACATGCTTGTTCCAGCCGATCCAGCAAGACCATAAAGGCCTCATCTTCTGGCACTTCAGGCGTAACGATCCACAAGCCTTCTGTGTCTGTTTTAAGGGGAGATTCACCCTTGTAAAATAACGTTTCTGTCAGTTTCTCGCCTTCACGCACGCCTGTAATACGAATAGCTATGTCGCGTTCAGGGCGTAATCCCGCCAAACGAATCATCTGACGTGCTAAATCCATAATCCGGACGGGCTCTCCCATATCGAGCACAAAAATACTACCGGATCGCAAGCGTTGTTCCAGCTCACTCTCATCACCCTCTGATCTATTCTGGGTTGTGCCACGCTGAGCAGCTTGCAGGACGAGCCCAACCGCTTCTGGGATCGTCATAAAATAGCGCGTCATGTCAGGATGAGTGACTGTCAGCGGCCCACCTCGTGCTAATTGCCGCTGGAAAAGGGGCACAACGGAGCCTGTTGACCCCAGCACATTACCAAACCGCACACTGACACAACGCAAACCACCCCTGCCCGCACGCGCCTGTCGGTCTAGCCGCTGCACATACATTTCAGCACAACGCTTGCTCGCCCCCATCACACTTGAAGGGTACACCGCTTTGTCCGTTGAAATAAACACCAGCGCTTCTGCGCCATAATCACGCGCGCATTCTGCCAGATAACGCGTACCAATACTGTTGGTCAGTATCCCTTCACAGGGGCTTTCCTCCACAAGAGGCACATGTTTTAAGGCAGCCGCGTGGAAAATGAGTTGAGGGCGAAATTCATCAAAAACATGCTCTAAAGATGATCGCTTTTGAATATCAGCAAGAATCTGATGTTGACGTAAATCGGAGTAACGCTCTGACAGGTCAAGGCTGATACTCCAAAGAGCATATTCATTATTATCAAGCAAAAGAATGGATGCTGGCGAAAAGGCTGCAATTTGTCGGACTAATTCACCACCAATACTTCCTCCAGCCCCCGTAACGAGCACGCTTTTCCCCTCAATGAGAGCCGCCATTTCCGCCTGACTATGTTGCGTCAGAGTGCGTGGAAAACGATTAAGTAAATCATCCACGCTGATTGGCTGAAGCAATGCTTTGGCTGTCGGCTGTACAGTTTCCAGAGCCGGCATACGCACAACACGAATATCATCATCAATCGCCGTCAGCAGCGCCATGAGCGCAGCCCCCTCTAATGCTGGGTCTGCGATAATAAGATGGGTTGGCCGCCTCCCTTGGCGCGATAACGACGCCAAAATAGACGCGATGTCGGCACTCTCACCTAAGATCGAATAGCCATGGATGCGTTGTCCTTTAAAGGCCCGCTGCGAACTCACAAGCCCTGTGATTGTATAATGTTGAGATGATCCACTCTTTAAAAGCCGGATCAGCAAATCAAGCCGTTCTTCCGACCCCAGCAGCAACACATCTTCGGATATTTTATCACACTGCTGATGGCGGCGTGTTGCACGCAACCGTACAATGACCCTCACTCCTCCCAAAGCGACAATCAACAATAAGGCATGAATAGCCGGAAACGTCGCCGTCGGTAGGCCAAAACCAGTTACCCACAACAAGAGTGCAAAAGAAGCAGCACTTAGCAGAGCCGCCATAGTGATCGTGCGCAAATCCAACACACTGCTATAGCGCCAATATTGCTGTGGCATACGCACGATAACGCCACAAATACAGAGCGTAATACCACCACCAACAATAAACCATAACGGGTGGAAAATACCGCTTGATGGGTCAGCCAGCCAACGAGCAAGCGGCGTTGCGATGGCAGAAACAAGACCATCAAGAAGCAGGTTTTTCGCAGCAAAAGACCACGGACGGCTCCAACCATGCGTCATAATAGCACGCCCCATCTATCCGTCATGGATGAGTTCTCACCAATTGCGCGCATTGTCTTCCTCTAGCCGATGACGGTGTGATCACGTATTGCTTCTCATTCAAGGGTTCTTCTAGCAGATGTTGGACAAGATCACGTGTTTTCTCTTCTTCACCTTACCCAGAATCTGAGCCTCGCACCACTTGCCGCTCTCTTACTCTGCTTCATCACGCTACGCCCGCTCATCCAGCTTGGTATTATGGATGTCCCCGTCCAACGCAGCGCGCACCATACCCCAACGCCCAAAGGAGGAGGACTGGCGATTATCGCTGCCTTCCTAGGGAGTATGGCGTTGCAAGCCTCTCTAGCACAGGCCCCCCTCACGCGCGCGCAGCTCTGCCTCATAGGGGGCGTTCTACTGTTATGTACGGTCTCATGGGTCGACGATATGCGTCCTTTCCCGGCCCGTTATAAACTCGCCGCGCAAAGTGCTGCAACAAGCCTCCTTCTTATTGGCATCATACCATCCCCCAATGCGATCATTCCGATGATCATCATGGGGCTCGTCTGCACCAATGCGCTTAATTTTATGGATGGCCTAAATGGCCTTGCTGCCGGCGTTATGTTCCTCAGCGCCGTCATAATGGCAGGCTTTGGAATTTCCCCTGCCATACTTCTTTTACTCACAAGCAGCCTTCTTGCCTTCTTGCCCTTTAACTTTCCCAAAGCCCGTATCTTCATGGGGGATGCAGGAAGCCAGCCTTGCGCCCTCATCCTCAGCTGGGGGTGGATGTCCACCCTTCCACATCACGAGCACTTGAGTGCCCTTCCCTCGCTTTTTTGGCTTTTCCCCTGCCTCATGGCCGGTATTTTCTGGGATGTCACCTTTACATTAGGCCGTCGGCTCTGCGCTGGAGAGCCTCTTGCTACCGCGCATCGCGGTCATCTTTACCAGCTCGCTGTCCGCACGGGCATTCCCAGCTCCGCAGTCACCCTATGCCATTGGGGGTTTACCCTCTGGGGTGGCGCGGCCTTTGCTTTATGTCACGGTCTCAGCTGTGTCATAGCCGTTATTGTTCCACAGCTTCTCTGGACCGTAACAATCGTGCAAAGAGCACGCACGCACCTCAGGGAGAGATGGTAAACCGCTTTAGAGCGTTAGCCGGCCCGACGGGAACGGAAAGCAGCCACATGAGAGCGTGGCTTCTTAGTTGAAGGAGCTGTTTGCTCCCCATGTCCTGCTTCACTCATGACATGACGCAGCTCGCGCAAATAAGCAGAGCCCTTTAATGTGCGCTGTACCAGCACAGAACGACGATCTAACGGATCAACCTTACGACGCGCCAGATCAAGCTCACTCAGACGATCCAAAGCCCGCGTAATAGCTGGCTTGGAGACATTTAAGATCTGTGCCAGTCCGCGTACCGTATGTGCCCCATCTTCAAGGTAACAGGTCAGGAAGACGGCAAGCTGACGCGCAGACAAGTCCGGCCCCTCACCCCGTACTGTAGCGACGATCGTGTCACGCAGCAGGGTCAGCATCTGGTCTTGTGTGTTGTAGTTCATCTCTCAATCCTTCCCATCTCAAAGGGTCTCCCCAGCATCCCCGGACATATCTCACTGAGGGAAAAACCCAATTACATGACTCTATGATGCTTCATCTGGAGCTTTTGGAACGGATGCGCAAGTATTTCCAAATTTGCATAAGAGAGTTGAATGCGTACAGCTCCCGTCTGATATACCCTTAGATTATAACTATACCGATACAAATGTCATAAAAAAGCCTTAAAGAGTGCCCTCAACGCCAATGTTTCCCCTCCTGCAGGGCGACCTGATTGGGCCACATCATTCCATCCAAATGTATCAATATGCGCCCATTTCTGCCCTTCTGGGACAAAACGCTGCAAATAAAGCGCTGCCGTAATGGCACCAGCCATTGGACGCGAGGACACATTGCTGCAATCAGCGACATCACTGTCGAGCCATGCATTATAGTCAGACCAGAGCGGCAACTGCCACAGAGGATCATGTACCTTTTTCCCTGCATTAAGCACAGATTCGGCCAGATCATCATCATTGCTAAACAACACAGGAAGATCAGGCCCCAAAGCAACACGGGCTGCTCCTGTCAGGGTTGCCGCATCAAGAAGAATATCAGGTTGCGTTTCAGAAGCTTCTGTAAGCAGGTCACACAAAACCAAACGCCCTTCTGCGTCCGTATTGCCAACTTCAACATGCAATCCTTTGCGCGTTGGCAAGACATCTCCTGGGCGCATAGCATGGCCAGAGACGCTGTTTTCCACACAGCCAAGACGCACCTCAATGTCCAGATCCGCACCCGCATCAATCAACGCGCAGGCTAAAGACAGCATCAGAGCCGCTCCGCCCATATCCTTCTTCATCTTCAGCATGGGCCCGCTTGGCTTAAGGTCATAGCCTCCGGTATCAAAGCAGACGCCTTTTCCCACCAAGGACAAGCGCTGTGCGCCCTCGCGAGCTTTCCAGCGCGCCACCACAACAGCAGGTGCCCGCTCAGAGCCAGCACCAACGGCTGAAAGACAAGGATAAGCCTGCTCCAGCGTCTCACCTGTCACGATATCGACCGCCGCACCACGGCTTTCCAACGCATAGCGTGCACGCTGTGCTAACTCTTGCGGCCCTAAAAGATTCGCTGGCGTATTGATCAGGTCACGTCCGAGCCAACAGGCCTCAGCCAAATGACGCACCTCAGATAAAACCGCTTCAGGAACGCACAGCCGTGCAGAATGTATCTTCTCTTTTTTACCAAGGCGGTAGCTATAGCTGCCTAAACAAAAGCCCAGCGCCGCATCATAAAGAACCGTTTCATGCGGCGTCCGATTCTCTAAACGCCACACACCTTCTGATAAAAGCGATGCCAACGCTCCATAGGGTAAAGGCCCGTGTTTTTTAGGAACGCAAAAAATTGCTCCGGCAACACCATCATCATCTGGAAGAAGGGTAAAGTCGCCCTCTTTACCTTTGAACCCTTGATGGCGGAAAAAATCCCCATACGTGCCGCATAGAGCCGCCAAAGTCTCTTCGTCCTGTGAACTTACAAGATAAAGAGGCCGTCTTTGCGCCTCATCGCTAAGCGGTACCAAAGGTAATGAACGCTGTTCTGTCATAAGAAACCTTTAAAACTCCAAAAAACAACCTTGCTTTTGTCGCACTCTCACCCAACCATTCCAGCCATGATGGGACATTCACACCAGACCTTACCAAATAGCTCGGCCATGCCAGCTCCGATTCATGCCGTACTCGGCCCCACTAATACGGGGAAGACCCATTATGCCCTCACACGCATGATGGCGCATAGTAGCGGCATGATCGGTTTCCCTCTCCGATTATTAGCGCGAGAGAATTACGAACGTCTCGTCAGCATAAAAGGTAAGGATTCTGTTGCGTTACTCACAGGGGAAGAAAAAATTATTCCCCCAAAAGCACGGTGGTTTTCCTGCACGGTCGAAGCCATGCCACTTGATCGAGTGGTCGATTTTGTAGGGATTGATGAAATCCAACTCGCTGCAGACCCCGACCGTGGCCATGTTTTTACAGATCGCCTGCTTCATGCACGTGGTCGAGGAGAAACGCTCTTTCTCGGTGCTGAAACCATTCGCGGCCTGCTTAAAAAGCTCATCCCCGGCATCACGATTGAAACGCGCGAACGTCTCTCTCAGCTCTCTAATCTCGGCCCCATTAATTTAACTCGTCTGCCAGCGCGCTCAGCCATTGTGGCCTTCTCTGTCACCGATGTGTACGCCATTGCTGAAGCGATTCGACAAAAACGCGGGGGCTGCGCCGTCATCATGGGCCGCCTCAGCCCACGAACACGCAACGCTCAGGTAGAGCTCTATCAAAATCGCGATGTGGACTACCTCGTTGCAACAGACGCCATCGGCATGGGCCTTAATATGGACGTCGACCATGTTGCCCTTGCCTCCCTACGCAAGTTCGACGGTCTGAACGCTCGCCCGCTTACCCCTCAAGAGGTCGCGCAGATTACCGGGCGCGCAGGCCGTGGCATGAAAGACGGCACCTTCGGCACCACAGGCACCTGCGCCCCCATGTCTGCTGAACTTATCGAAGCCGTTGAAGAGCACCGCTTCGACCCTGTTCGGCAGATTTATTGGCGGCAAACACAACTCGACTATAGTAGCCCAGAAGCCTTGCTTGAGAGCTTGATGAGCAAACCGCCTCAACCGGGGCTTGTTACCGGCCGTACCGCCTCTGACCTCGACGTTCTCACCACACTTATCCAAACGCCTGAAATCCGCCATGAGGCTCGTGGGAAACGCGCGACCTCCCTTTTATGGGAAACCTGCCAAATTCCTGACTTCCGCAAACTTGGGGATGGAAGCCATGCGCGCCTTTGCGGCCGTCTCTTTCTCGATCTCCTCCATCACGGGCGCATTCCTCCTACATGGCTTGACGGGCAGCTGCGTGGTCTCGACCGTATGGAGGGTGATATTGACACGCTCATGCACCGTCTCTCCGGTGTGCGTGTTTGCGCCTATGTCGCCGCACGCGCTGGCTGGATGCGTAATAACAGCCTTTGGCAAGAACGCAGCCGCGAGGTTGAAGACAGGCTCTCAGACACGCTTCATGAGCGTCTGACAAGCCGTTTTGTCAATAAACGTGCCACGGCTCTCCTGCGCCGCCCCACCCCTGGTGAGCATCACGATCTTCTTTATGCCGTAACGCCGCAGGATAAAATTGTCGTGGAAGGCCATGAAATTGGTCAGATCTCTGGCTTTTCTCTGCACATAACCGTCCCAACAGACCAAGCTGAAAATGCTCTCTTGCTCAAAGCAGGCAAACGCGCCCTACGTTATGCCCTGCCAGCTCGCATCCGAGCTTTTCTACGCGAAGAGAACTCCGCTTTTTCCATCACTCCAGAAGGCGTCATCACGTGGCAAGACGCACCGATTGCGCGCCTCACACGGGGGAAAGACTTTTTCCATCCTGATAGTCGCCTTCTCCCTGGAGAGTTCCAAGATGTCACCCAGATGACACGTGTCGGGAACCATGTACAAAATATTGTGCAGGCCCATATCGTCCGCCGCCTGAAACGTCTCTTCACTCTTTCGGAACAATCTGAGGATGACCCTTTCATCCGTGGGCTTATCCATCGCCTCCTTGAAGATGGAGGAATGACCACAACCCTTCCCGATGACATTAAAAACGGTATGCGCGTACGGAAACGCCTCAATAAAATGGGCATTACCATCGGATCACGCTTTATTTTCTGCGCGTTCCTTCTCAAGCCAGCTCTCATGCCATTGATGACCCTGCTTTATAATTTATGGCACGGAACAGACCTCGCAATTCCCCCAGCAGGACGTAAAACACTCCCAGCACCATCAGCAAAGGCCCTCCCAGGGTGGGTGCGTGTGGAACCGCTCATGATCCGCGCTGATACGCTTGAACATGTCTTACGACTACTGACACAGGGTCGCCAAAATGCGCGCAAACGCCCCGCCCCGCACAATCTTCCTTCCCTTTTAGGAACCAGCAAAAAACATCTTCCTGCCTTTCTGCGAAGCTTGAAGATTGCTCATCATGCACCTCAAACACTTTCGTCCACGCATTATGGCCCAGCCGCCCCTCTTATGCTGCTTGGCAAACCAAAGCGCCGTGCTTCCACATCACATCCCAAGCACCGCCTCTCTGCCAAGAAAGCACGGCGGCAGACAAAAAAGGCGTTCGAACGCCTCCAGCACTCGCCCTTTGCCGCTCTTTCTCAGTGGAAACCTGTACGTTAAAAACAAAGAATTATGACTGAACAGGATCATCAACGGCTTGATATGTGGCTTTATTATACCCGCTTAGCGAAAACACGCGCTCTTTGCGGGCAGTTCATTCGCAAGGGGCGTGTGCGCATTAACGGCCAGCACACTACTAAAGCGCATGCAAAAATTCATCTTGATGATGTGTTAACTTTTGTCTCCCCTCATCACCCCAATGATGTCTGCGTTTGGCAGGTGAAAAAGCTTGGATCACGCCGTGGCCCCGCATCTGAGGCAATGCAGCTTTATGAAACAATTCCATCATAATGTGACAATAGACTTGCCACACCCCCCTTATCTTCGGCATATCAGTGCTGAAATCTTTTATAGGGCCCCTTTGCTACGGCCTGAATAAGCAAATCGGAGACAGCAATAATGACCTATGTGGTCACAGAAAACTGCGTTCGCTGCAAGTTTATGGATTGTGTAGAGGTCTGCCCTGTCGACTGCTTCTACGCTGGTGAAAACTTCTTAGTTATTCATCCTGACGAATGCATCGATTGCGGCGTGTGCGAACCAGAATGCCCAGCTGAGGCTATCTTCCCTGACAGTGATGAACGCTCTGCCCCTTGGATGGAGATTAACGCCAAATACGCCAATATATGGCCGAATATGAGCCAAAAAGGTACCCCTCCAGCAGACAGCGAAGAGTGGAATGGCAAAACAGGCAAGATGGAGATGCTCTCTGAAGCACCTCATAAAGACTGATCTGCCGTCTTTCTGCAAAAAAAAGCCTCCCGATGCATTATCGCTCGGGAGGCTTTTTTTTATGCATTCTATCGACGCTCCAATAAACCGCCTCCAGTAGAAAACATATAAAAAGGGCCGGCAGCATATAGCTACCGGCCCTCTTACACTCCCTCAGGAATGAACGGCGCTTCTTAGCGCACCATCATATGTGCCTGGCTATTCCAGAGCACGAAGAGAGAGCCAACCACAACAATCATTACCATTGCCACGGTGACAGCGAAGGTCATAAGAATCCAACGCTGCTTAGAGCTCGTGTTCATATGCAAGAAGAACACAAGGTGAACAACGATCTGAACTACAGCAAGAATGCTGAGAACAACCAAAGCTGTCCAGTAAGAGAACGCCTTGCTCAAGACAGTCGCGAAAGACGCCACTGTCAGGATGACGGCTAGAACAAAGCCGATGACGTAGGAAGCGGCAGAGCCGTGGCTCTCCCCTTCCTGTGTAGTCGTATGGGTCTGGCTCATTACAGCACACTCCCCAGATAGACAAAGGTGAAGACGCAGATCCAGACGACATCCAAGAAGTGCCAGAATAGGCTCAAGCACGTTAATTTGGAGATCATACGGCTACCAAGCCCCTGCTTGCCTAAGATCTGAATGAAGGCGACCACCATCCAGATAAGACCACAGGTAACATGGAGACCATGCGTCCCAACCAATGTAAAGAATGCCGACAAAAATGCCGATCTGTCAGGACCTGCGCCATGAGCGATCAGATCCGTGAATTCGTTCACTTCCAAAAAGACGAAGGAGCAACCCAGCAGGAATGTAATGAACAACCAACCAAGAGTAGCTGCCTTCTTCTGAGCTTGAGCACCCAGCATGGCAAAGCCATAGGTAATGGAAGAGAACAGCAAGATAGCTGTTTCGATCTCAACATTCTTAAGATCGAAAAGCTCCTTACCGGTCGGGCCACCAGCAAACTGATGAGACAGGACTGCAAAAACGGTGAACAACGTCCCGAAGATGATGCAGTCCGTCATCAGGTAAACCCAGAAGCCGAACACGACAGGGCTTTCCTGGTGCTCATGCTCCTCGTGATGAGCTGGGGACGCGTGAGTGGTGTCATGAGACATAATAATCATCGCCTCCCTTATTCTGCTGCCTGAGGGGCATTAAGACGCTTGGCAAAGGCTTCCTCATCCGCACGAATTTCTTCGACAGGAACATAGTAGTCAATGTCAAGATCAGCGCTGCGCACCACAACGGCAATGAATGCACCAACCAAGCCAACAATCGCCAGCCACCAAATATGCCAGACCATAGCGAAGCCTAACAAGAAGGTGAAGAAACCAAGGATCGGCCCCAATGACGAATATTTAGGCATATGGATTGGCTGAAGCTCAGAAACAGGCTCAGGACGTCCTAATTCTTTCTCAGTTTCAAACGTATCCAAGCCGCGGATTACCGGCAAACGTGCAAAGTTATAGTGCGGTACTGGTGAAGGAATAGACCATTCCAGCGTACGACCAGAACCCCAGTTATCACCTGTTAGATCCTGCGCGTCATGCTTCTTGTTAACAGCGTCAACAATAGCGAAAACGAGCTGTCCAACCTGGCAAATCACACCAAGCGTCAACACGAACACACCGACACATGCAACCAGCAACCATGGGTGCCAGTTCGGATTGTCATAATGGTTCAGACGACGTGTCATGCCTTCGATACCCACAATGTAAAGCGGGATGAAGGAGAGGTAGAAACCAACAAACCAGAAACGGAATGCCCATTTACCCCAACTGTCACGAAGCTTGTAGCCGAACACTTTCGGAAACCAGTAGTTCATCCCAGCAATATAGCCGAAGAACACACCACCGATAATCACGTTATGGAAGTGAGCCACCAAGAACAAGGAGTTATGAAGCACCCAGTCCGCTGCTGGCATAGCCAACATCACACCTGTCATCCCACCGATGGAGAAGGTGATCATGAAGCCGACGATCCAGTTCATCGGACCTTCAAAGCGCACACGCCCCTTATACATGGTGAAGAGCCAGTTAAAGATTTTCACACCCGTTGGAACAGCAATGAACATTGTCATGATACCGAAGAAGGTATTGACGTCTGCCCCTGCGCCCATTGTGAAGAAGTGATGCACCCACACGATACTACCGAGAACGGTAATAGCGCCACTGGCATAAACCATCGTCTTATAGCCAAAGAGAGACTTGCCAGAGAAGGTCGCTGCAATCTCTGAGAACACACCAAATGCTGGGAGAATCAGAATATAGACCTCAGGATGTCCCCAAGCCCAAATCAGATTCAGATATAGCATCACGTTCCCACCACCATCGTTGGTGAAAAAGTGCATCCCAAGATAACGATCCAAACTCAACATAGAGATGGTCGCCGTCAAAATCGGGAATGTCGTCAAGATCATGATGTTGGTAAAAAACGCTGTCCATGTGAAGACAGGAAGATGCATCCATTTCATGCCAGGTGCACGCATCTTCACAATTGTTGTGAAGAAGTTAACGCCTGTGAGCAACGTTCCGATACCAGAAATCTGAACAGCCCAGATGTAGTAATCAACACCAACGCCAGGGTTGAACTGCAACTCTGATACAGGGGGATACCCCAACCAACCAACATTGGAAAACTCACCAATGAAGAGTGAAATATTGATCAGAACCGCCCCAACCAATGTCATGTAGAAGCTGACAGAGTTCAGGAATGGGAAAGCAACATCGCGTGCCCCGACTTGCAACGGCACGACAAAGTTAAACAGACCCGTCATAAACGCCATGGCCATGAAGAAAATCATGATCGTCCCATGGGCGGAGAAGACTTGGTCATAATGATGAGGCGGCAGGTAACCTGGGTTACCCTGATAAGACAGCGCAAGCTGTGTCCGCATCATAACCGCATCAGCAAAGCCACGCAGCAGCATGACAATAGCGAGAACGATATACATGACGCCGAGCTTTTTATGGTCAACGGTTGTTAACCACTCACGCCACAAATAGCCCCATTTGCGGAAATAGGTAATCGCTGCAAGAACAGCGAGCCCAATAACGGCCACACCAATGAAGGTGCCGACAAGAATCGGCACATCATACGGTATGGCTGATAAGGTAAGTTTTCCGAGCATCTTTAGGTAATTCCTTACATGCCGGTAGCGGAAGATGTGCCATTAGCACCGTTGTTCTGCATATCCATATGCATTACACCGTTGCCATTCGCATCACGCGCCATACCATTGTTGTATTTAGCAATAATATGCTGGAACAGAGCAGACTGGACATTTGAGAAATATGTCACAGGTGCTGGAGCCGGAGCGACTTCATTGCTAACTGCTGGGGGAGTTGCATAACGACGATATGTTTTTTCGTCCAATGCATCTTTCTCAGCAAACTGGCTGGTTCCGGTGCGAACATTCTCTACCCAAGAAGCGAACTGCTCTTGTGGCATAGCGATAGCGCGGAACTTCATGCCAGAGAAGCCTGGGCCGCTATACTGCGCTGCTTCACCACGATAGCTTCCTGGCTTACGAGCCAAGAGATGAAGACGCGTTTCCATACCAGCCATGCTGTAAATCTGAGAGCCAAGCTGCGGAATGAAGAACGATGTCATCACGCTATCTGACGTAATGTGGAGATCCAACGGAGTTTTCGTTGGGACGTCCAGCTCGTTAATCGTCGCAATACCCTGCTCAGGGTAGATAAACAGCCACTTCCAGTCCAGTGAAACAACCTGAACTTCAAGCGGTTTGGTGTTCTCAGCATGCTCACGTTTAAGCATGTCTTGTGCAAGGGGTTTGTACGGATCGTAATAATGCGTGCTCCAGAAGTTAATGCAACTGAGAACAGCAATAATCAAAACCGGAATACCCCAAATAAACACTTCGAGTACGTTCGAATGTGCCCATTTTGGTTTGTATTCAGCCTTAGTGTTGGCTGCCCGGTATTTCCAAGCAATGACCAAGGTTGCGATACAGGTAGGCACAACAACGCACATCATGACGGCGAACTCAAGCACC
Source organism: Saccharibacter floricola DSM 15669 (assembly GCF_000378165.1). GTDB lineage: Bacteria > Pseudomonadota > Alphaproteobacteria > Acetobacterales > Acetobacteraceae > Saccharibacter > Saccharibacter floricola. The sequence continues at coordinate 213,294 of NZ_KB899333.1, read as the reverse complement.
ATCATGTCGCGGTTACCTTCGCCAATCGGCCCGCCCGGCTGAAGCAAGTCAACCGTGCAACCCGACAGCATTAACGCAGGCAACGCCGGGAAAAATCGCCAGAGTCTTTTCATGGGTCCTGCCTTTATCTGTCGCTTTGGCCGTCTAGGGCCAAAACACATTGTGACACAGCCAGGACCGCATCAATGCGACCGAACGTTACCATGATAGTATGCCTTTCTTCGCTCGTATCCTGACAAAAGAAGGTCTCCCTTCCTTACTCTACTCATATAGTTAGGGATTATAATCCCAGTGCCACCCACCGTAATCCGCCTGAATGGCATAGAATACAAGGGGAAATTGACAAAAATAAAGGGCACTAATCAAGTTCTAATTTAAAAAATAGCAGTTAGCAGCTGCCTCTGTGCTTTTTTAAAGAATAGCTCAAAAATTACCTCTTAGTAATTTTTGAGGATGATCGTTTCATAACTGCACAGATAAGATCATAATGATTCCACAAAAAAGGGGAAGTGCTTCCACTCCCCCTTCCCTTCATCAGCCCTCTTCTTCTCAGTTACGCCCACCGGTTCGCTGACCAAAGAACTGCAATAAATACTGGAACATATTAACAAAGTTGAGATACATCGACAGAGCATCATAAACGCTCATCTTCCCAACATCATCAGGGCCTAATGCACTCACATAGTACTGGTAGGACATTTTAATACGTTGAGTATCGTACGCTGTAAAACCAGTAAAAATGAGCACTCCAACAAAAGAGATAAGCATGCTCGCCTTATCTGAAGGAAAGAACATATTCACAAGCCCGGCAATGATTAAACCAATCAGGCCCATAAAAAGGAAAGACCCCATGCCAACAAGAGAGCGCTTCGTTACATAGCCCCATAAAGACACAGCCGCATAAAGACTTGCTGTGATCAAAAAGGTTCTAACAACCGATGTCCCTGTATAGAGCAACAGAATACTCGAAAGACTGACGCCCATAACGAGGCTGTAAACTAAGAAAAGCGCTTGTGCCACATTACGCGAAAGGCGATTTACCCCAAAGGATAGAACCAACACAAACGCAAGAGGGGCAAAAATTGCGACTATTCCTAGAAGTGTCGGCCCGACCGAAACCCGCCCATCACTAAGCATATGAGCGCTGTAGAAAAGCGTCTTCAATGACGTATTCACAACGGCATAGGCTGAAATTGATGTCAGCAAGAGCGCAACAGCCATCCAGTTAAAAACGCGCAACATGTAAGCCCGTAGGCCTGCATCGACCGCGCTCTGACCCTGTTGGGTTTCCGTGCCTTGAAAATCAGGATGAAAAGCCATGATACCTTTTTCCGGAAAATAATCGACGTTGGGCCGTCTTATGGAGACACTCTTCCCCAACCCAATCTTGAAGTAAGATGTGGCGTTTCCTACATGAGTGTCAAGACCGAACGCTTTTGCAGAAAGGTCAAGACCGATGAAACTGGCTCTCGGAGTGCCTCTTGCTCCGTTTTTAGATGATGATTTTTCTTTATTGCGGGGGACGCTTGATGATGTTCACTGGACCCCGCAGCTCAATAGCCACCTTATCCTGCGCTCGCTCGGCGATATCAATGCGCGCCCACTGTTGGACGAAGTTGATTATGAACTTCGGAAGCTCATATGGGAACCGTTTTCTATCTGTTTCCAGCAAGTTTATCATCGCCCTGGCTCGTATGATGATCGCCTTGTTACGTGCCCCTCGCCCAGCGACCCTCTATCGCAACTTCAACGAAACGTCGAAAAACGCCTAAGAGCAGCGACTTGCGCGCCTGTTCGCCAGCGCTTTCATCCAGAAACAACACTTGGCTATGTTTCGCCCGGTCGTGAGACGGATATTATCCCTTGGATACAACGTCATAACCTCTTCAAGAGCCAACCTCTCGTTGTTGATCGCCTAGAGTTGGTCGAGCTCTTCGGTCAGCATGAGACACTCTCCTGCCATGCTGTTGAGGCCTATGGATGCTACGGTCAGGAACTCCCTCTTCCCGCATTTAATGAGGCTTTCTAGGCAAAGCCTTTTTGCTTCAGCTGAACCATAAGAGAACTATAGTGCTCAATAGCACAAAAAAGGTACCACCCTTCTGCAAGCGGAAACGCACTTAGCCCTAAATCTTCATAAATAGAGGCTAAGGCGTCCCCTTGCTGTAAGAAGGCCAACCCGTATCCCTCCTGCAGGGCATAGTCGCGCATACGCCAAATCGCAGCGTCATAATAAGCCTCTCCCCCCACAGCACCATCTAGCGCCAGCAAATAAGGCTCCATCCGTACGAAAGCGATCCCCGCTCTATTGGTCTCGTCCCGTATAAACCCATCTGGAATAATCCGTGCACAGGACAGCACATTTCTAGGGGCCACATCATCAATAAGACACCCATAAGCGGCGGCACTCTGTGTAGTCCACGGGAACGGATGAATCTGCGTTCGTTTCACAGCGCGCCACAACGCGTAAATGCAGCACAGTGCCGACACACCCAGAAACCATCGTCCAGCAGCTGTATGCGCATCGTAAATCATCGCACGCCACCAAATGGGCCCAAGGTGACGCTGCACAGCGACCCAGCCCATCCCTGCAAGACCAAAGAGCCAGAGCGATAATGGCGCCAAAATGGCCGGCGATAATGGCTCTACACGCCAATGAGCTTGCCGGTAATATCCTCCACGAAAAGGAACCAGAACCATCAGAACAGCCGCCACGATGAGCCATGTGATCCAATGCGCTTGCCGAAACAACAACGCAATGAAGGTAGCACACAGCACGCCCACTGAAAGACGCCAAGCAAGCGCAACACGTTGGGAAAGTCCCAATGAAAGCCCAACAAGCATCACACCACACACACAAAGAGCAAAAACAGCCAACTGCGTTAATGTTGCATGAATTAATGAATGAAACTCAGGCAATGGCGCAATGAGGGCGTAGATAACCATACTCACACCCAAAAGCGCTTGCAGCCCTGTCGCGACAATCACCGAAAAATCAGCTTCTGATTCCCGCACGACTTCATTTGGCTTAAGCACCTGGCCGCGACTTCCTTCACGCGCAGAACGTGGTAGACCACGCAACAGAAGCTCATGCCCTGCGAACAGAAACCCCGCTACAAGAAGTGGAATGATATAATAAAATAGCCGGAAAACGAGTATCGCACTCATAATGCGCGACACGGGAAGCCATGGCGATAATGACAGAAGCATTGTGCTTTCAAACACGCCCAAACCGCCAGGAACGCTCGCCACAAGCCCCGCCGTGTAGGACACGATATAAATCGCCAAAAACCCACCAAAGGTCAGACCACAACTTTCCGGCAAAGGCCCAATCACGCACCAAGCAATCAGTGCTGTGACAGACATATCAGCCATACTGATAATGATTTGCCCCAGCGCAAGGCGCCACCCGGGGAGGTCAATCGTCCAACGGAAAAGACGTAATTCTTTCCGCCAGACCGATACCCCAACATACCCCAATAGAGCCACGTAACACGCACCTCCCACAAGGTAGGGCACCCATAGGGGAAGATGAACTAGAAGCGGGATCGCCCTTGGTTGCCAGAGCAACACAAAACCAACGAGCCCAAGCGTTCCCAGTAAGTAAGTAATGGAACAAAAGGCCACGATAGAAGCGACCTTACCGCCTGATACTCCCCAACTTCGATAAAGCCGATAACGCACTGCTGTGCCAGAAACCGCTGCACACCCAATATTGTGGGACAACACATAGGCACAGAAGGCCACGAAGGCCGAACGTCCCCACGAAACACCGGCCTTCACATGGCGGCAAGCAAGGCCATCATAAAAAGACAAAATCGCATAAGCGATCACCGTTGCCCCGGCTCCCTCCCATAAAGCTGAAGCAGGGATGCCATGAAGACTCAGAAAGATGTCATGAACAGAGAGGCAGCGAAGTTCACGCCAAATCACAAAAACAGCAACAATAAGAAGCACCAACCCAAAAAGCGCCGGTGCTCGCATCATGAGGCGCTGCCACCGCCTTTTACTGGGGGGTGGCACCTCTTCTTGCTGTGTTTTGTCAGACTGCAATGACACCTCGCCTCCAGCTACTTCTCTGTCACCTCTTCTGACAGAGGCTCAACAACGACAGGGCGAGCAAGGCCTTCCTCAATCAAGGAAACCGTTTCATTCAACCCAAAAAGAGCGGCAAAGATACCAAAACGTGGCCCTTCACTTTGCCCTAGAAGAACCTCATACAAGCAGCCGAACCAGGAACGTAGTTCTGATTTCTCAAAATACCGTTTACCTACTTCAAAGACGACATTTTGCACATCATCAGGAGACGTATCAGCAGGAAGTTCTTTCAGAGCCGCGGCAAGGTCTTCAAGCCCCTTCCGCTCCCGCTCATTAGGAGCACGATAGACCTTACGAGGGCGGACACGCTCGTTAAAATACGCTAAGGCATGTTCAACCAAGCGCGCTACATACGGATGTGTTTCTGGCGATAGCGACGAATCATAACGCTGCAAGAACTTCCATAGCGTCTCAGCTTCCTTAGCATTCGCCACGCTGGCCAAGTTCAACAATGCTGTAAATGAAACAGGGCTCGTATCCTGAGGGCGCAATGTACCGTTATGGAGAAACCATACGGGGTTAGCGAGGAATGTTTCCTCATCCTGCGTTTTGGCCTTCTGAACATGCGTGAGATAATCATCCGCCGCCCGTGGGATCATATCTGTGTAAAGACGTTTAGCGCGTGTCGGTTGCTGGAACATATACTGCCCCAAACTTTCAGCCGGCCCATAACGTAGCCATTCCTCAACAGACAGTCCGTTGCCTTTTGACTTACTGATTTTCTGCCCTTCAGAATCAAGGAACAGCTCATATGTCAGCCCAGCAGGTGGTTCTTTCCCCAATATCCGGCAAATCTTAGAAGAGAGCTTCACACTATCAATCAGGTCTTTTCCTGACATTTCATAGTCCACACCGAGCGCGTACCAACGCATCGCCCAGTCGGCTTTCCACTGCATTTTCGCCTGACCACCGTACACGGAGGTCTCAAACATCTCGCCAGTCTCGTCTTCCCAGCGCACTGTCCCGGCCTCTGGGTTTACAGCCAGAATAGGCACCTGCATCACTTGGCCCGTCTTAGGATGAATGGGCAAAACAGGCGAATAGGTTGCGCGGCGCTCTTTCCCCAAGGTTGGGGCAATCACAGCGATGATCTTATCATGTTCTTCTAAAACACGCTTTAGCGCAGCATCAAATGTGCCGTTCGTATAGTAATCGGTCGCGGACGCGAACTCGTATTCAAAGCCAAAGCTATCTAAAAACTGACGCAAACGCGCGTTGTTATGTGCAGCAAAACTTTCATGCGTGCCAAATGGATCAGGAATCCGTGACAGCGGTAAGCCTAGATGCTTCTCTAGCATCTCTTGCTGAGGCACATTCCCAGGCACTTTGCGCAAAGCATCCATATCATCAGAGAATGCAAGCAAACGTGTGGGGCGACCAGTCATCGCTTCGAACGCCTGACGCACCCATGTGGTACGGGCAACTTCCCCGAACGTTCCGATATGTGGCAAGCCAGACGGCCCATAACCCGTCTCTAACAAGACAGGTTTGCTGGGGTCTGCATTAGCCACACGTTTAGCAATTTTGCGGGCTTCCTCAAACGGCCAGAGTTTGGGAAAAGACGAATCAGGAAGTGGGGAAGAAGGGTTTTTCTGCATAAGGGGTGCAAAAATATGGGGCCGCGCCCTTCTGGTCAAGCAAGCTCTTTCTCTTCTGGTAAAAAAGAACCTCTCGGCAGGGGCTCATTTTCCCGCTAGACTACATGTAATGTCCAACCCGTTGCTCTCCCCTTTTGATGCCCCAGCGCTGATTGCCCGCCATGGTCAGTCATCCCTTTTGACACCAGACGGTGAGCTTCTGGCCCTATCACAACGAGAGATTCAAGAGCAGCTTCGCCTCTTTCCGCCGCCTTTATTGGTGCATGGCCCCGCTACACTAAAAATTCTGAATCTCCCGTCTGAGCCCCCTCCCGCCCCATGGTTTGACCTTCTTGAGCTTTTCCTCTTTGTCCATCCCGCACGTAGTGTCACCCCAACACCGCGCGGATTAGCCCTAGAGCTTGGTCTGATAGAGCCTAAGACCACCTCTTTTGGCGCGGATATGCTGTATCATATTTGCGAAAAGCTCCTCAGCGATTTTCAAGAAGCGCTTCATCTCAAGGGGCGCGATACCCTTGCCGCCCTTCTCTTTCCCCTAGAGCAAGCGCGCTGGAGCTGGGCTGGTTTTCTCAAGCATATGCTCTCTGAAGAGGGACTTTCCCCTTCAAGAAACGCCCCTCATGACGCGTTAAAAATTTGGCGTCGGCTCCCTCAATGGGAAGAACAAGCCCCTCGCCCAGCCCCCGGAGGTCAACCTGTCGCCCCCAAAGCAGCCCGTTTACGCCTGACAATGATGCTGGGCGACCATGCAGAGCCGCGCCCAGGACAAGCAGACTTTGCCTCTGCTGCCACGCAAGCCTTTGCCCCGCGCGACGTTCCCAACGCGCCGCATATTGTCTTAGCTGAAGCGGGAACCGGCACAGGTAAGACACTCGGCTATATTGCGCCAGCGAGCCTGTGGGCAGAAAAGAACGATGGGCCTGTTTGGATCAGCACCTATACGCGACATCTTCAACGACAAATTGAGCAAGAACTCACCCGCCTTTATCCCGAGCCGACCCAGCGCCGCCAAAAGGCGGTTATTCGCAAAGGGCGTGAGAATTATCTCTGCCTTCTCAACTTTGAAGACATCGTTAACATCGCCAAAAACCGCCCTCCACATGAGCGGCACATGCTCATTCCACTCGCTCTTCTCTCCCGTTGGGCAGATGCCACCTCAGATGGCGACGTTATGGGTGGCGATCTTCCCGGCTGGTTTGGGGAACTGTTTCATCACGGCTTGCTCAGCAGCATTGCCGACCGACGCGGTGAGTGCATTCATTCTGCCTGCCCGCATTATCAAAGCTGCTTTATTGAACATAGCATCCGCCGCGCGCGCCATGCGGATTTAGTGATTGCTAATCATGCCCTTGTTCTCTCCCAAGCTGCCTGGAATGCCCTTCTTCCCCAAGCTCTTGCTCCGGCTAACCTGTCTGATGAAAACGGCATCCCCACACGCTATGTCTTTGACGAAGGCCATCATATCCCAGCTGCAGCGGATAGTGCCTTCTCTCTCACCTTTTCAGGGCTTGAAACAGCCGAGCTCCGACGCTGGATTTTAGGCGCTGAAGGTGGTCGCTCCCGTGCACGCGGCCTACGCCGCCGTATGGATGATATTTTAGAACGCATCCCCGCCCTACAAGGCCCCTTCCAAGCCCTCATTCATGCGACACAACAAGGCCTCCCTCGCCCTTCATGGAGCGTCCGGCTGCAAGATGCTCGAACGCAGGCAGCCGCTTCTCCCCCCGAAGGACAGGGCACCCCTTCTATTGCGTTCCCAAACGTTCCTTCTGAAGCAGAAGCCGCCCTCGACCACCCCGCTGAAGCCTTTCTCTTTGCCCTAGACCGCCAACTTCAGGCGCGGGTAGAAGAAGAAAACACCCTCAAACGCGGCGAAACATCCGCTTATGATCGGCAGGAATGTGACCTCCACCCTACGCAAGACGCCCTTCTTCCCGTTACAGAAAAGGTTCTAAGCGCGTTACAAGCCATTGCCCAACCGCTTGACCGTATCATCACCTTATTATCCGAACAGCTTGAAGACCAAGACGACCTTGATGCTGCTTTCCAGCAACGACTAGAGGCCACCATTCGTAGCCTCCATCGTCGCGCTTTTTCACGCCTTCAAGGCTGGATCACCATGTTACGGGCGATTACGACACCCCCTAACCCTCATGAGCGCCCTCTCTATATTGATTTCATCCGCCGTGAACGCCTGCCTGCACTCCGTGGAATGGATGAAACGCACGACATAACGCTGAACCGGCATTGGGTAGACCCCACAATGCCTTTTGCCAGCACATTACAAAGCACGGCGCATGGGTTACTCGTCACATCTGCAACATTACGAGACCGCAGCCCCGACGAAACAGACGATGACCAATGGCGTAAAGCAGAAGAGCGGCTGGGAACCACGCATTTCCTCCAGCCCCCGTTTCGTGCTTCGCTCATGAGTCCTTTTGATTATGCACAACAAACACGGGCTTATATTATCACGGATCTTTCAGGGGAAATTGCCAGTCTGGCTCGAGCTTTTCAGCGCCTCTTTGAAACATCAGGCGGAGGAGCCTTGGGGCTTTTCACCGCCATTCGACGCCTCAAGGAAGTTCATAAACGCATCAACGAGCCCCTTGGCTTACAGGGCATTCCCCTCTTTGCACAGCATATAGATGCGATGGATAATGCCACCCTTGTCGATGTCTTCCGTACTGAACAACATAGCTGTCTTTTAGGCACTGACGCGATGCGCGATGGTGTCGATGTCCCCGGAGAGGCACTCCGTATGGTCGCTTTTGAACGCACCCCTTGGCCTCGTCCGGACATTCTTCATCGCGAACGACGTCGTCTTTTATCTGGGGGGCGGCCTCGTGCTTATGATGACCATATTACAAGGATGCGTTTGCGACAGGCCTTCGGTCGACTCATCCGCCGTACTGATGATTACGGCGTTTTTGTCATGCTGGATAATCGCATGCCTTCACGTCTTCTTTCTGCTTTCCCGGAAGGTGTCCCCGTCCAGCGGCTTGGCCTAGAGCAAGCTATTACCGATATTAAGATATTCCTCAAAGAGCGGGAAGCAACACAGCTTTGATAAAAGCGGAAATAAAAAAGGGAAAGAATGTGAACCCATTCTTTCCCTTCTCTCCATATCTCTTTTAAATAGCGCGACCTCCTCGAAAAATCGTACTATTCGTCATTCCCGTAAAGAATACACTCAAAAAAAAGCTCGGGGATACATCTTTAAAAATCCGTATCCCCGATAAGTTAAAAGAAAAATTTAATGCGCGTTAGAAAATAGAAGCATAATGTCGTCGTCGAACATACGCGACATCATCGCGTAACGCATGCCCCTGCTTACCAAAACACATACTTGGGTAAGATGCCGGAGCGAGATATCGCTCTGTCTCCGAGCGGGCACCAATAGATTGGGACACAGCCCGAAACGGAGTGATGAAAAATGAGACCAATTTTTTTTTAGTAGCCATAGTGCTACACTCCTAACGACTTTAGATTACTCTATGATAAGTAATCCTTGGATTGACGGGGCGTCGTTTCTTTCCCCGTAATTTCACGGTAAACAATCATCTTTCAAAAAAGCAATAGAAAAATTCTTTTTTTATTTGATGCCAATATTTTCAATGAGTTGTGCGTATAGAATCGCCTATTCATACGAAACAGTTTCATATCCTACTGAGTCATACATGACCTCACGGAACCGATGGCTCAAAAATGTCGGCATAATGAGAAGCGACCACACCGTTAGAGCGTCTCTTTAGATTAGCACCTGTTAGGCCTTAATCATATCTGTTGTAGCCGCAATGAGGATGACGGAGAGAAAGGATGATGCGGTTTTTTCGTATCTAGTTGCGACCGCAGGCCTATAGCCGTTCGTACGCCTTCCGGGTGAAAATGTAGAGGATCGTGCTTTGCCGCCTCCACCAGCGGCACGGAAGACTTTAAGTGCCTACCCCTCAGCAGCAGCAGTCAAGAGATAGATTCACGATGTTTCTGTCTCCCCCTTTTTAGCAGCTCCGACTACCTCGTGAGAGGCGCGGACTATTGCCCATCAAGAAAGACCAGCTCTGTCCTTGGATGTCACAGAACACGATACGTCTCACAAAAAAGGGAGAGGCTTATGCCCCTCCCTGTTCGCATCCCTAAAAAAGGCTAAGGGATTTTTAAAAAGCAAGCCCAGCCTGTAAGTAGAAGCTTCTACCCGCATAGAAGTTACTATAGAGAGAACCAAGCGAATTTTGGCCTCCATCAGCAACAAATGGAGGGCGCTTATTGGCGATATTTGTAATACCACCTTGGAAGTTCCACTTCTTCCACCGATAATTGAGTGTAATATCGTGCTCAAACATACCAGGCGTTGAATGACGCGGCCCATCAGCTGATGTCAGGTCACGTGTCGAATTATTCCATGTCATACCACCCATATATTGCATCATATAAGTGATCGAGAAGTTCTTATGACGCCATGTGGCCGTTGCATAATCACGGAATGTCGGCATACCTTGACCATTTTGGTACAGAAGTCGCCCATAGTAATTATACCATTGCCCGCCTGGTGTGTATTGCTGCTGGTAAGAGACCAACTGCTGAATATTATTTTCTACGGTGACAACATCATCAGGTGTCAAAGGAAGAGAATAGTTTAGGTCTAAATCTACGCCGCTCGTCCGCAATCCACCAATATTCATATTATTAGCGGTTACTTGTTGGAGCTGCCCTACCCCATTTCTTTGGATGAGGCCACACTCTTTCCCAGCTGTATAGCATTGATCAAGAATATACTGCGTTGGAAGAGAACCAACGGTGTTCGATACTGTTGTATGCCAAAACTCTGCGGACAAAGACAAACGCGGAATCCAGCGCGGTGTAAAAACAGCACCAAATGTATAGGTTCGGCTCGTCTCTGGGTTCAGTTTATTATTCCCTCCGCCCAAGGTCGGCACCTGTCCGCTCCCCTGTGCTGTAAAGGTTTTGGTATTAATTTTCTGCTGTGCACAACGCGATGCAACGACTGCCGACTGCGCCCCGTACGTGCCAACAGCTCCCATGTCGCAAGGGTCGTTCGCCTGATTATACGAAAGATTTTGCCCCTGATAGAGCTCATACACTGAAGGCTGACGATAGGATGTCCCAATCGTTCCACGGAACCTTACGTCACGCGTTGGCATCCAGTTGATGGACGCTTTCCAGTTTTTTGTCGTTCCAAACGTATTATAGGCAGACACACGTCCTTGAGCGTCAACGGTCAAATCTTTAGCAAGGAACGCATTATGCAACAGGTTAAAACTTGTCTCCGCATAACCTTCCGTCACATTAAACCCACCACCCGTATATTGGACGGAGTTTGTCATGCTCTGACCAGAAGAAATCAGCGGATCTGGCGTAGAAGACAGATGCTCGCCTCTATGCTCCATTCCCAAAGCGATCCCCAACGCTCCACCATGCTCCCACGGCATTGTCACAACGCGACTATTGTGAATTCGGAGGTTCCAGTCGCGTAACTGATAGTAGCTATGAGTGTTTGTTGTTGCATTCGCATAAGCTGCCGCTTTACCTGAAAGCGGATGAAACGGGCTAGCGCATCCTGATGACGGGCACAGAGAAGGATTATACGCTAATGCACTATTAGCATTCCCCCGCTGAACCTGCTGGAGACCATACCCGTTCAGCAAGTTCGTATAGCTTCCGATATTGAGATCATGCTCAAGATTTTGATTCCACCCATAGGTAAAGGAGGCATCATACATCCAGTGATCTATGATCTCCCCTTTCAACCCAGATTTCACCGTGTAAGTGTCGGATGAATTCTCGAAACGACGTGGGCCAAACTCCGTAAAACGGCGTGAAGCCATCGTAGCGTCTTGCCCAAAAGGGTTCCCTGGATAATTACCAGGAACCGTCAAATTAGACGGCAAGGTTGAAGGCGGAATACTCCCGTAAAAAGGCATGGGAGCCAGCTGTGATAACGAGTCACGATGGCTGTACAGAACATTTGAGTAAAGTGTTGCGTGACGATTAAAGTCGTAATGCGCATCACCATACAGCGTGCCGGTATTCACGCTATTAGTCAGCATCGAGTCTTGCCCGAACTGGTAACGTGATGGAGTAGAGCCTAGCGTATTTCCATTATTGTCCTGCCACAGAGGCTGAGAACTATACCCAGAACCAAAACGCTTTCCGCTCGTACCAATCTGAACAGGATTTGCCCAGCTGCGGCTCCGCTGCATAAGACCTTCTGTCGTATTATACGTCGCCCCTACGGTGATGTTCCCGCGTTCATGATCAAAGTTCCACCCCTTATAGGCGGAGAGCATGCCGGTCTTTCCGTCACCACGCCCTGTAATCCCACCACGAATCGTTACACCACCGGTATTAAGGTTATGGCGCAACTTAATATTCACCACACCAGACACAGCATCCGCACCGTAGAGCTCGGACCCTCCATCTTTCAAAATTTCGATATTATCAATCAACTGAATAGGAAGCGTGTTCGTATCAACACAATTCGACAATGCATCCATAGCCACGCGTTTACCATCAATCATGACCAAAACGCGCTGCTGCCCTAAATTACGCAAATCAATACAGGAAGCACCTCCGCCACCATTCGTATCAGAATTGCCCGTTCCACTCGACCCAATGGAAGGCATACGCTGCAAAATATCGCCTAAATTTGTCAAACCTGTTTGCGTCAGTTGCTTACTGCTAATTGTCTGCACAGGGTTAGCGTCAGAGTTACGTGACTTACTCAGCATAGAGCCTGTCACCATAATTTCTTCTGAACGACGCGCGCTGATGCCACGGAAAGCATTATTCCCATGGGTCGATTTTGTACGTTTTTTCGGCTTAGCATGATGCGAGCCCAGCTCTGACGCGTGAGAGCGTTCAGTTACTTGCCCCTTCTCCCCGCTAGAGACAAGGGATCCCGCCGCACATGCTAGGTGAGGAACAGAACCAGCAGAAAGAATTGACGCGCATAGCAGCCAATGGCGAGGAGAAATCGTCATACTTAATGTTCCATCATCGTTATTAATTTTACTTAATTCGATTCCAGAACAAAATGCCATAGCTATTTAGCGATCTGTGCCATTAGCGCTACTTATAAGCTCATAGCGTGTCATTTAAGACACATTTATGACACCTCCTCTGCCAATCAGCTCATAAAAAAAGCCCCACTTCCGAAGAAGTGAGGCTTTCTCAGCAGAGAACTGCGGTCTTTCCCCTTTCCTAACGAAAAGGGAAAGAGAAGGTTTGGGAGACTTAGAAGCCGCCCATGCCTCCCATACCGCCCATTCCACCCATGCCGCCCATTCCAGCAGCACCAGCATCATCACCGCCAGATTTCTTCTCTGGGCGTTCACCAACCATTGCTTCCGTTGTGATCAACAGACCAGCGACAGAGGCCGCATCCTGCAGAGCAGTACGAACAACCTTTGTTGGGTCGATGATACCATCAGCCACGAGGTCTTTATACTCACCTGTCTGAGCATCAAAGCCCTTCGTGTAGGTTGATTCTTCTAGAACCTTACCAGCGATCACGGCACCATCTTCACCCGCATTATGCGCGATCTGACGCAGTGGAGCTTGCAGAGCCTTACGGATAATCTCCGCACCAACGCGTTGGTCGTCATTAACGTGGGAAAGTTCTTCCAAAATCTGGCTTGCACGGGCCAGAGCCGTTCCACCACCTGGGACAATCCCTTCTTCCACTGCTGCGCGTGTTGCATGCAGAGCGTCATCAACGCGGTCTTTACGCTCTTTCACTTCCACTTCCGTGCTACCACCAACGCGGATGACAGCAACACCGCCAGCCAACTTAGCTAGGCGTTCTTGCAGTTTCTCACGGTCATAATCGGAAGAGGTCTCTTCAACCTGAGCGCGGATCTGGTTGCAACGTGCCTTAATGCCTTCAGCATCACCAGCACCCTCAACGATCGTGGTGTTCTCTTTGTCGATGTGGACTTTCTTTGCTGTGCCCAGCATATCCAACGTCACGGAGTCCAGCTTGATGCCGATATCATCGGACACAACCTGACCACCGGTCAGCACGGAGATGTCTTCCAGCATCGCTTTACGACGATCACCAAAGCCAGGAGCCTTCACAGCAGCAATCTTCAGACCACCACGCAGCTTGTTCACAACGAGAGTTGCCAGCGCTTCACCGTCAACTTCTTCAGCAATGATAAGCAGCGGACGACCGGACTGCACAACGCTCTCCAGAAGCGGCAGCATCGGCTGTAGGGAAGAAATCTTCTTCTCATGGATCAGGATATAAGGATTATCCAGATCAGCAACCATCTTCTCGGTGTTCGTCACGAAGTATGGGGAGATGTACCCGCGATCGAACTGCATTCCTTCAACGACATCCAGTTCTGTGTGCAGGCCCTTAGCCTCTTCCACAGTGATGACGCCTTCAGAACCGACTTTTTCCATCGCGTGAGCAATCATCTCACCGATTTCGGACTCACCATTCGCAGAAATCTTACCAACCTGAGCAATCTCAGCTTGAGAAGAAATCTTGCTTGTACGAGACTTTAGCTCTTCAACAACGCGAGCCACAGCTTTGTCGATACCGCGTTTCAGATCCATCGGGTTCATGCCAGCGGCAACAGCCTTGGCACCCTCACGGATAATTGCCTGAGCCAAAACGGTCGCTGTGGTTGTACCATCACCAGCAATATCGTTTGTTTTAGAGGCAACTTCACGCACCATCTGTGCGCCCATGTTTTCAAACTTATCAGCAAGTTCGATCTCTTTGGCGACAGACACACCGTCTTTTGTGATACGTGGCGCACCGAAGCTCTTATCAAGAACAACGTTGCGGCCTTTAGGGCCCAGTGTCACCTTCACGGCATTTGCGAGAATATCGACACCGCGCAGCATACGCTCACGAGCATCAGAACCGAATTTAACGTCTTTAGCAGCCATAACACATTTCTCCTTAGGAGGTTACTTTAAGAGATACAAAGTTAACGAGAGACAGGCGCCTTAGCCAATGATCCCCATAACGTCGCTCTCTTTCATAATCAGCAGTTCTTCGCCGCTAATCGTTACCTCAGTGCCTGACCATTTGCCGAACAGAATACGGTCACCGGCTTTAACATCCAGCGGCACAACCTGCCCCTGCTCGTTACGTGCACCAGGACCGACAGCGATAACTTCGCCTTCCATCGGTTTTTCTTTAGCTGTTTCCGGAATAATGATGCCACCAGCGGTTTTTGCTTCGCTTTCGAGGCGGCGGACCACTACGCGGTCATGAAGGGGACGAAAATTCGTCATGGATCGCTCCATTCTAGGCCAGCCCTTTTTCAAAGCAGCATGGCCGGGTTATCGCGCTCAAATTAGCAGCGCACCTATAAAGCCTCCTCTCTCAAAAGGAGGTGATTAAAAAATAGTGTTCCCCCCTGCAAGCGTCAAGAACCTCTGCTGTGAAGAAGCATATTTTTTAATCATCTCCTTCTAAAAAAATCTTCTCACCATAGAGCTTCCTAGAAAAGACAGAATCCCCTTCACGTTCCTCTCTCAAAGGCTCACACTCATGATGGCTAAAATATATGAGGAATTGGATATTTATTTATGGATATGCAGCTATCACAACGCTTTGCCATCATTATGGGAGGAAGCGCTGGCTTAGGCGCTGGCATCGCCCGTTCCCTCGCGGCAGAAGGCGTCCATGTGTGTCTTATAGCGCGCCGCGAACAGCCCTTGCGGAATATGGTAGAGATAATTGAAAATGCTAACGGAAAAGCCTCTTGGATCAGCGCTGATCTTTCCACCCTAGAAGGGGTGCAAAAAGCCATCACCCATATTCAACAGCACTATCCAAAAGCGCCTGATATTATCATTGGCAATGGAGGCGGCCCCCCTCCCGGGCCTGCGAGCGTTTTAGGTGCGCAGCTATGGCAGCACTATGCTGAAGCTATGCTTATGCCGACGATGGCCATGACGGATACTTTTCTACCCTCCATGCGTCAGCAAGAATTTGGACGCATTATCATGGTCTCATCCACAAGCATTAAGGAACCGATTCAGGGGCTCGTCCTCTCGAACGCGCTCCGCTCTGCTCTTGCAAGTTGGGGGAAAACACTCGCCCGTGAAGTGGGGCCGGATGGCATTACGGTAAATACCCTCATGCCGGGACGGTTTGATACAGACCGTGTCGCCAAACTGAACGCCTCACGCGCAGAACAACAACATATTTCTGTTGAGGAGCTCAAACGCCGAAAAGAACAGGAAATCCCTGTAGGACGTTACGGAGAGCCTGATGAATTTGGCGCAATGGCAACCTTCCTGGCCAGCCCTCGCGCTTCCTACATAACGGGGGCCTGTATTCCCGTAGATGGTGGGCTTTTACGGAGTTGGTAAAAAAGCGTCTCCCTGCAGGGTATTTCTTTTTCTGCAGGGAGATACAGCTCTTTACTGGTGGCTGAACAATACACGCCCTGCCACAGCATCAAGACGTGCTAATAGCCCGGAATCCCGCGCATCTGGCGGTGTGATAATCGCATTATCAAGAGCGCGTTCAGCTTGATCCAGCTCACGCTTATGCCCGAGTGACGCAATGGCATCTTTTACCAGCTCACGCGCGTGCGTGGCATTCTTTTTCATCGTCGTCACAACTGTATCGACGGTCACGCTGTCATGATCTTCATGCCAGCAGTCATAATCTGTTACCATACCAACGGTAACATAGTTCATTTCCGCCTCACGTGCGAGACGCGCTTCTGGCATGTTCGTCATCCCAATGACTGAACAACCCCATGAGCGATAAAGGTCACTTTCCGCACGTGTGGAGAATTGTGGCCCCTCAATCACGACATATGTCCCACCGCGCGTCACGGGAATATGAAGCTTTTCAGCCGTATCACCCAATGTCGTGAGCAAACGGTGCGACACAGGCTCTGCCATGCTGACATGAGCCACACACCCTTCCTCAAAGAAAGTGCGCTGGCGCCCTTGGGTGAGATCAATAAACTGATCAACCAGCACAAAGCGGCCAGGCTCAAGCTCTTCTTTCAAAGAACCAACAGCAGAAAGGGAGATAATATCTGTCACCCCTGCACGCTTTAGCGCATCAATATTCGCCCGATAATTGAGACGTGAGGGCGGAATAGGATGGCCACGCCCATGCCGAGGGAGGAAGACGCAACGGACACCAGAAATGCTTCCAAAAAGCAAGTCATCAGAAGGAGCACCCCATGGCGTTTCACAGCGACGCCACTCTTTATCCTTCAGCCCATCAATTTCATAGAGGCCAGACCCTCCGATAACACCGATAACGGGCTCAACGTGTTTTTCTGAAGCCATGCGGTTGTACTCCCAATGCCGTTTATAATCGTCTCAAACGCTAGAATCTTGAGTGTAGCCCAAGAATAACGCTTTTCCAAAGCCTCAAGAACAAAAGAACATCCTCTGCCTCTTTTTCCATCAGTGAACAAGAAAAATTATGTTCTCCCTATAATAACGACACGTATAAATAGTTATTCTAATTTAGAAACTCTGTGCTAGGGTTTCGCATGTCTCAGACAACGCAACTAGAGAGACGGAAGATAAATAATGAATTCATCCCCTCATTTTGGTGAGCTTATCCGTTCAGATGTTCCCCATGATTCTTTAAAAAAAGACGCTAAGGAATGGTTTGAAACACTGCGTGACCGCATCTGCGCGTCTTATGAAGCTCTTGAAGACGAAGCAGTCGCGAAGAATTCGCAGACACTTAATGGCCGCGAGAAAGCCGGACGCTTTGAGCGCACCGCTTGGGATCGTCCTGAAGGTGGCGGTGGCGTCATGTCGGTTATGCGCGGACGCGTTTTTGAAAAAGTGGGCGTTAATGTCTCCACCGTTTGGGGCGAATTCTCACCAGAATTCCGTAAACAAATCCCCGGTGCTGAAGAAGACCCACGCTTCTTCGCAACGGGTATTTCGCTCGTGGCGCATCCTTGTAACCCCCATGTCAGCGCGGCTCATTTTAATACGCGTATGATCATTACCTCTAAAGGGTGGTTTGGTGGCGGGGGTGACATTACACCCATGTTCCCCAACAGCGAGGAAGCCCAAGAGGACGCAGCCCAGTTCCATAAAAAATTTCAGGAAGCATGCGATAAGTATGACCCTGAGTATTACCCACGCTTCAAAAAATGGTGTGATGAATATTTCTTCCTCAAACACCGCAACGAGCCTCGTGGCTTAGGGGGCATTTTCTACGATTGGCTGCGCACAGGTGATCTGGAAAAAGATTTTGCCTTCACTAAAGACGTGGGGAATGCTTTTTACGAATCGTATCCTCAAGCCGTACGCAACCGCATGTTTACTCCTTGGACAGAGGAAGACCGCCAAGCGCAGCTTACGCGACGTGGCCGCTATGTTGAGTTTAACCTCATTTATGACCGAGGCACGATTTTCGGGCTAAAAACAGGCGGCAATACAGAGGCTATTCTTATGAGCATGCCTCCAGAAGCACATTGGCCCTGATATAGGCACATCGTTACTAGGTTCCCTTTTATATCGGGAGCCTAGTAACGCTGCTCCTCTTCAGAAGAATCCTCAACGACACCATCAACAAGCACATGTGGCAAACCACGAGGACAGACTTCGAGCCGTGTTCTCACCCCATAAACATCTGCTAAAATGTCTGGTGTGGTCACGTCCATCACGACCCCTTGCCCAATTAGACGTCCCTCGCGCATATACACAACGTCATCAGCACGTTGCAGAGCAATGTTAAGGTCATGTACCACAAGCAATGTGACGATCCCGCGCGCCTGCGTTTCGCGCCGCACAGCCTCCATAACAGCGAATTGATAGCGAAGATCTAACGCACTCAGAGGTTCATCAAGCAACAAAAGCTCCGGCTTTCGCACAAGAGCTTGCGCCAAGCCTACAAGCTGACGCTGCCCTCCGGAAAGCTCATCCAAATACCGTAGAGCTAAGTCGGCAATACCGAGCCCCTCCAAGACCTCCATAGCTTCAGAAAGCGCACATTCAGCAGAAACGCCTTCTCCCGCCCGGCGGGCCACCATGACGGCTTCCAGCACTTGGAGGTGAACCTCAGGTGGAAGGCTTTGCGGAAGATAGGCACCAATCCGTGCCCTCTCTCCTACAGGTAGCGTTGCAAGGTTACGTCCCTTCAGCACAACCTCCCCCTTAGAGGCCGTTAGGCCCGCAACCGCACGCAAGAACGTGGACTTTCCAGAGCCATTTGGCCCAAGCAAAGCGGTTACCCGACCGGGACGCATATTGTCGAGAGAAATCCCGTGTAAAATTTCGCGCTTCCCATAGCTCACAGTAAGGCCGTGAACCAGAAGACCTTCTTGAGACTGTGCGTTTGTCATATTCCCCGTCATTATCTGCCTCGTTTCAACACGACACCGAGGAAAAATGGTATCCCAACCAGAGCCGTCACAATCCCTACAGGAATAACCACGCCTGACATGATGTTCTTCGCGGCAATGGACGAAAGCGACATAATCAAACACCCGCATAGAGCTGACCCGGGCAGGTAAAAGCGGTGATCCTCCCCCAACAAGCGGCGGGCAATATGCGGTGCCACCAGTCCGACAAAGCCAATCGTACCTACAAAGGACACCGCTAGAGCTGACAAAATACTCACGCGCAGCAATGACATCATGCGTAGGCGATGCACGTCCACCCCGTAGCTCGCCGCACGATCTTCCCCCAGACGCAAGGCCGTCATCGCCGGTGCAGCACGCCAGCAAAAAGGCAACACGACTAAACAACCTGCTGCGAGTACAGCAATTTTTCCCCAACTCGCTCTGGTGAGGCTGCCCATTGTCCAAAAAACAAGCTCTTGTAAAGCGTCTTCATCAGCAACGAACTGCATCAGTGATACAAGCGCATGAAAGGTAAAAACGAGGGCAATCCCAAATAAGACAACCATCGTTGTAGAACGCGCTCTTACCCGCGCCACGAGCTCCAGCAACACAGCTGACCCAACGGCAAATATAAAGGCCTCAAGGGGAACCATCCATGTCTCTGGCATATAGGGCAAATGCCACTGCAAGACGATCGCCAACGACGCACCAAAAGCCGCTGCGGCTGAAACTCCTAGCGTAAAGGGACTCGCTAAAGGGTTATCCAAAATGGTCTGCATTTCCCCACCAGAAATGCCAAGCGCAAGCCCTACCAACACCGCCATCAAGGCATACGGCAAGCGAATATGCCAGACGATCACAGCATTCATGCCAGAAGATGGATTTAACAGGGCATGAACAAGCTGCATCGGTGATAACGCCGCCGGCCCAAGCGAAAAATCCAGCAGTAAAGACGCCAGAATAAGCACGCCCAAAACAAGCAGTACGACCACTCGATGATGGGTCAGTTTCGCATAAGACTGGCGCATCCCCGTCAAACGTTGCGCAATCTTTTCCCGTTTTTGGGCTTCTGTTGATGAAGAAACAGACGGCATTTCAGTGAACATCAGCTTTGATCCAGTAAGTGCCACTCACTGGTAGATTTGTGAAACGACTCTGGAGCTCACGGCGGTCTGCCTCAGGGTCAAGCTGAGGGAAAAGCTCTGGGTAAAACCATTTTGCCATGACTTCCACAGCGAGAATATTAAAGGGGCTATCATAGAAGGTATGCCAAATGCCGTACGTCCGCCCCGTTTGTACCGCCCGCAAACCGGAAATTTCTGGCGCCTCCAGTAAGCTGTTAAGCGACGCTTTGGCCTGCTCAGCCGTTACTTGAGAGCCCATTTTGAGCCCTGGCCCAGACCGCACCGGCCCGCGCGTTCCATCAAGCAACAGAATATCGGGGTCTAGCGCGATCAGCTTCTCAGCCGACACTTCTCCTAAATAGCCAGGGAGCAGTCCATCAGCGACATTACGCCCCCCTGCCGCTTCAATAAAAGCACCCATATTGCCATGCCCCGCAGTGTGACAGCAGCTCTGCCGTGCTCCTGCAAGCATATCAATAAAGACCCGAGGACGTTTGTTTTCTGGAATCTTATCAACAACGGATTGAATAGCCTTAAGCCGTTGTTCATAAAAATCCGTATAGGCCTTTGCTTCTTCCTCACGCCCTAAAACCTCACCGAGAATACGCATGCTCGGCACGGTTGTTTTGACCGGATCCTCACGGAAATCAACAAAAACCACAGGGATGTGAGCTGCCTTTAGGCGCTCTGTCACATCACCGGACTGCCCTGGCCCATGCCCTGTTGTACTAAAAATGGCCACATCGGGATGTAGATCAAGCAGCTTTTCAGGGCTGATGGTATCAGCCGAGCTACGCCCGATCACGGCAACCTGATCAGCCTTTGGGAAAGCGTGACGCATCTGCTCATAATTCTGCGCATCAGCATCACGGAACTCCCCCTGCCAACCGACGACGCGATCAAACAAATGCTCTTTTTCCAGAGGTTCCAGAGCGTAAATGAGGCGCCCTTCCCCCAAAACGAGACGCTGCGGATGGTCAGGAATGGACACAACATGGCCCGTAATATCCGTTATATCCTTAGCGTGACTGCTGGGACTCAGCGCAACGCATCCGCCAGCTAAGACAGAAACCGCACCTATTGCATGCATGACAGATTTCAGGGACACGTCTTTACTCTCCCGCCCCCCTCAAAACGGGGCCTTTCCCATATCGGTAGGTTTCTTAGCATGCTGGAATGGTCAGAAAGATCCTACGGTGCGATACAAGAAGTTAATAATCATTCGCGATTTCGTGTTATAACCGACCCAGCCGAGCAATCCAAGCTCTACGCGCTTGCAAAACTTTTAAAAAAGTAAGTACAATCCCTTACTTTTCTGGCAAGCGGCCCATCTATAACATTTTCATAAATATTGCTTATGATCGACGTCTTTTTAATAGAATACGCACAGCTCCTCGGTTGCTATTATGAGAATGCACAACCGCCAGAATCATGGGGCGCACGTCACTACGCTGTAACCACAAGGGCAATTCGCGGCGAATAGTACCCCCTCGTGCACCACTCCCCAAGCCTGTAACAATCTCAACACAACGCCACCGCATCCCTCGCGCACGATGCATAAAATGCAACAAAGCCTCAAAAGCATCTTGGACAATGTAACCATGCAAGTCGAGGCGTGCTTCAACACGCATCTCCCCCCGCGACAGGCGCCTCCATTGCGTATTATCAAGCCCGGGGGAACGCTCCCCAATAGCAAGCTCTTGAGCACGTTTGGGCCGCTCCTGGGCTACAGAAAGCGTTGTTTTAAACGCTTTTAAGGCCTTTGGCTGTACAGACTTCTTCCGATGTGCTTCTAAAGTTTTGTCAGGTTTAGCAGGAGATGGTGGCAGAGAAGACTGTGCATGAGAGGCCCTTAACGGCGCGACATCACGCATAGCCAAACGCCATAACGCTGCCTCACCATCTTGTACGCTCCGTTTCCCCACAGCCTATTTCCCTAATCATTCTGCTCGGTTGACGCTCGCACCATAATGGGCCTGCATCTTATTGTAAAAAGACGCGTTAATACCCTAGTTAAACACCGTTCTCGGCAAGCATCGCCCGCAAGCGCTCGCGAGCAACGCGTACATAGCTTGTATCTGCTTCAATCCCAATGCCTTGGAGACCTAGTTTTTCCGCAGCCAAAAGCGTTGTTCCTGTTCCCATAAAAGGATCAAGCACAACACTATCCCCGTCAAACCCATGCAATTGCAAGCAGCGCTCTGGTAATGCTCGTGGAAATGTCCCTGGATGGCTAAACTTCCCCTTGCGACTACGCACAGTTTCGTAAGGGATAAACCATGTATCCCCTCGACAACGACGATCAGCAGCATGCTGACGACGGGTGATATTGCTCTTATCGGTAAACGGCACACCCGCCTGTAACCGCTCAACCGGCACATCACCATTTTTCGTTAAATGAAAAACATGCTCGTGATTTCGGTTCACAAAACGTGGTGAATTGACGGGCTTGAAATGGCCATATGTCACATCCCCAACAGCGACAGATTTTATCCATGAAATATGGTTCTGCAACGTAAAGAGACGCCGCAAGCGAACCATAAGCTCAAAAGGCAACCACGGCTGAGACGATGAGCCCGCAATATTGAGGAAGAAGGAGCCATCGTCACGCATAACGCGTGAGATTTGTGCACAGACCCCTTCCATCCACGCTAAATAATCTTCCTCAGAAAGGCGATCTTTATAGCTACGATACGCTAAGCCTAGGTTATAAGGCGGAGACGTAATGACGACATCAACACTCTTTGATGGCAAGCGTTTTAACACACGAGCACAATCTGCACGGTATAAAATGTGCCGCCCTAACGTCTCCCGGCGTGTGCGAATCATTTGGATGGAAAGTCCAATGCTTCCGACGTTTCTTCTGATTGCGCTGACGGTCTGGGCAGCAATAAAATCATACGGCCAGGGCTTTTGAGGTCGCCGGCCATCGCTTCAGCACTCTCTCCCCATCCTGTGAAGAGATCCGCCCGTCCAGCACCTCTGATGTTTGTACCAACATCTTGCGCAAAGGTTAAATGCTCCCAAGGTGCCATTTGCCCTTGCTGGTCTTTCACAGAGGTTTCCACCCAAATAGGCGTCGCATACGGAACCAGTGCACGGTCAATTGCCAAAGAACGTTGGGGCGTCAGCGGTATACCAAGAGCGCCTCCCGGCCCTTCAAAGGGGGAGCGTTCCACCTTACGGAAGAAAACATAATTAGGATTCTTCTCCATAACGGAGCGCATGTCCTGCGGATGCGCCTGCAACCATTCCCGAATGCTTTCAGCTGTCACTTCTCCCGTCTTCAAGGCCCCACGCTCTACGAGCACGCGTCCAATCGGATTATAGGGCTGCCCATTTCGCCCATCATAAGCAACCCGCATCATTTTGCCATCGGGAAGGTGGAGTCGTCCGGCCCCTTGTAGCTGTAGGAAAAACACATCAACGGGGCTTTTTAGCCAAGCAATTTCAAGCCCTTTGCCATTCAACGCCCCCGCATTAATCGCCGCCCGATCATCATAAGGCTGGAAGACGGAATTAACCCAGTGACCAAAGACAACCGCGCCCGTATCCGTACGCCCACGCAGCAAATCAGCAGGACGCCGATAAAGAGGATATTGATAAGCCCCTTGGCGCTGTAAAGAAGCCTCAACTTGCGGCTCATAATAGCCTGTATAAAAGGCTGGATCTTGGATGAGATAAGGCTGAAACCATGTCTCAAAATATTGCCGAGCTTCTTCAGAGGTAGTTTGCTCAGACGATGGCAAAGCCCGACACGCTCCCGCCCAGTCACTGACCTTGCGCCCATAGGGCAATGACGTCGCCCCCCCTAAAGACGCATTGGGAGACAGCTGCGTTAAACGGCGACACTCAGTGCGCACTATACCCAACAACGGCTGATGCTGCTCTTGCTCCCAATGACTGAGATGAGAAAAGTCCACCTTGTGAATGTCCATATCTCCCGAAGGGACGCCTGGCATGCATGCCGAAAGCAGCACAACCAAAGCAAGCAGGGGCGAATAACGCATCATGTCAGCACTACCAAAACTCGGCCATTCCATCGCCAATAGCGCCCCCATTACTGGAGGCGTTAAATTATCAAAAGCAGCTTAAAGACTTTAAGCGACCGCAGTCTCCGCCAAGCGCCAATGCCCGTCAATCAGAGCAAGTCCCCACATATCACGGAATTCAGTGAGAGATTCAGTCCCCCCAACCATTTTCCCATGAGAGTTTTTTGCATAGCGAACCTGCCACGATGTAATCAGCACATTGATCTGGCAACTAGCGGCTTGCTCTTCAGGAAAGGTAATATCGGCAATTTCCAACCGTTCCATCCGTTTCACGTCAACGTGCAAACGATCGCCATCCTGCTCTCTCTGCCGCAATGCTTTTTGAAAAGCTGTAAAGACCTGAGGCGTCAGACGTTCTTCCAGCAGCAGGATATCGGTATGAGCAAATGCCTGCACGATTTTTTGGAACATCTCTTCAACCTGTTCCAAAAACGCCTTCCCCTGAAACTTGGAGGATAACGTCGCTACCTTGAGAAGCTTTTGCCCGAGCGGGCTATCCGCCTGCGGCACAACATACTCTGTCTGCTCCTCCGCAGCCTGAACACTCCCCGGCAATGGAGGGGGTTGCATCGTATTCGAAGCCGTCTTGCGACGCCCCATCTTTTCTACATGTGCCATGAGCCGATAATTCTCCTGCCTATCCCCTTGTGCGCCAATTTTACGCCCAAGCACGCGATATAACGTTGCACCTAAGATGAGCGCAATGACAGCCAATACAATAATATCCCAAGGGGGGTGAGCCATTATATATTCCAAGACTGGTTCCAAACCTTAAATTTGCCGGTCCGACAAAAGCTATCCCTAAAAATAGAATGCCCAGCCACTAATCTCAACCTCCCCCTCCCCTTCAATTCTGCTTAAAAAGCTTATCATATGCTCAAAACGTGCATTTTCATGGGCTGAAGCCCGTCTTCTTCTTGGCCCATTTAGCAATCCATGCTACCGGCTAGAGACTATTGTTTTGCACATAACTAGAAAAAGTTGGAAATATTATGTCCGCCAACGAAAACAACGCTCCATCTCAGGATAACACACCGCCCAGCATCCCGCTGGCGATTAACCTGCAATATACAAAAGACCTCTCTTTTGAGGTTCCACGGGGCGCTGAAACCTTCGCCTCATTACGCAGTGCTCCGCAGGTTGGTGTTAATATCGACGTGCAGGCAAATCGTATTGAAAAAGACCAGCCGGTTTTCGAAGTCTCTGTCATCATCCGCGCAGAAGCCACTGAGCCTGCCGCTGAAGGCAGCAATGAACCTGGTCGTATCGTCTTTATCGTTGAGCTCACCTATGCGGCGATCGTCACACTAGAAGGCGCCCCTGATGACCTCGTTGAGCCACTTCTGCTGGTCGAGGCCCCACGCCTTCTCTTCCCATTCGCTCGTGCGATTATCAGCGATGTTACCCGCGATGGTGGCTTCCCACCGATCGTGCTTCAGCCGATCGACTTTGCTGCTCTTTGGCAAGCAAAGCGGGAACAAAACTTCCCAGAACCAGAAGGCGAAGCATAAAATCCGCTTCAAAAAGGAGGGGCCTCGGCTCCTCCTTTTTTATGTCAGGGGCTCCCAAGCACCGCTACCGGATCGCCAAAACAGACCTCACGCCACACAATGTCTCGTGCTTCAGCGGCAATCGCCTCAGACAAGCACACAGCCCGCACGCTCCGCAAAGCGGCGGTCAGCGATGCTGGGCAAAGAGAAAGAAACGCACGCACCGTTTCTACCGAATAAAAACAGATCGCCTCAACATCTCGTTCACTCAACGCCTGCACAGCTTCCTTTGCCAAGCAAGATGTGCGTTGAACTTGATACCCCTTGACCCATCGGGCTCCAAGCTGGTCTGCAACCGCACGGCTATAAGCCTGACCGCGCCAGCCGCACCCGCACACAAAGCTCACACGTTCTCCTGACACACCATAGGCGCGACAAAGAGCGACCAGCCCCTCTCTCTTCCCTTGAGCCGCCTTTACCTGTGTAAAGCCCGCCTTCCGTGCGCGATCTGCTGTCTGCTTACCTACTGTAAGAAGAAGCCGCTCTTTAGGCTGCTCAGCTAGCGCAGGTAACGCCTGAGCACTCGTAATGACCAACGCATCTCCCTCAATAAACGGCAAAGGCGCTACAGGCTGTATCACCATGACAGGGCAAGACACAGCACGCCATCCCCCCTCCCGTAAC
The DNA here is from genome assembly GCF_000378165.1 of Saccharibacter floricola DSM 15669. Taxonomy (GTDB): domain Bacteria; phylum Pseudomonadota; class Alphaproteobacteria; order Acetobacterales; family Acetobacteraceae; genus Saccharibacter; species Saccharibacter floricola. Next base: position 186,923 of record NZ_KB899333.1, on the reverse strand, counting down.
CGAGCCAGCGTGTCCGACAAACCCGGCTCAGGGCGCGTCACTACGACCATACGAGAGGGAGCTTTGTTCATGATGGATTAATAATTTTTTCAAAGATATGCGGAGGCGTATTCGCACGCAGCTCAATCCCGAGCTCTCGCCCCATTTTAGCAGCGTCTGCTGGGCGTCCCTGCGCTTCACGACGCAGTAAAAACGTTCCATCCTCGCTCGCAACCAAACCGCTAAGATGAAGCACACCGTCTGTGAGACGCGCATAACCACCAATTGGCGTACGGCACGACCCATCCAGCTCTGCCAGCAAGCTGCGCTCTGCTGTGGCAACGGCGCGGGCCTCTGGGTCTTCAATCGCAGAAAGCAGCTCACGCAATTCGTAATTACTTTCTCGCAAGGTCACACCCACGATTCCCTGCCCCGCTGCAGGCAGCATGTGCTCTGGCTCTAAGGGGACATCAATGCGGTCTTCCATCCCCAAACGTTTCAACCCAGCATAAGCGAGCAACGTCGCGTCACACGCGCCTGCATTAAGCTTATCAAGGCGGGTCTGCACATTGCCACGCAATAAGCAAAAACGCAGGTCAGGACGTCTATGAAGCATTTGTGCCTGCCGCCTCACCGAAGCACACCCAACCAACGCCCCTTTAGGCAAACAGGCATAAGGGTCATTGGGGTCTACTTTAACGGTTCGATCTCGCAGAACGAGAACATCACGTGCATCTTCACGCTTCATTGTGCACGCTAAGACAAGACCAGGTGGAAGATTGGTTTCCAAATCTTTTAAACTATGCACGGCGAAATCAATCCCGCCTAACGCAAGAAGTTCGTGAATTTCTTTGGAGAAAAGACCCTTCCCACCAATTTCAGCCAAACGATCTTTCAAATTCAGATCGCCTGACGTATTCATCTGCTCTTCTTTAAAAGCGCCCATATCGCGCAAAACAGGGCAAAAGCGCGTCAGACGCGTTAGAAAATGGCGCGTTTGCACCAACGCCAGAGGAGAGGCACGCGTCCCAACCCGCAGCGGCAATTTATTACGCCGCGACGATGAGTTTGCGTGAGAGCGCTTTGCTGCCTCAGCAGCAATATGCTGAAGAGCATCAGAGGAAGGAAGAGATACAGTCATAGCGGTTTCTGTATCTGGGTTCATTAGGGGTGTCATGCAAGAAAATTATTCGGCATAATGAGATTATTATGCCCAGTCTTGCCTCTGTTACCCCTTTGCTTGCGATCGAAACATCGTGCGATGATACCGCGTGTGCGATCCTTGACGCCAACGGAACCGTCCTTTCTGAAGCCCTTTTGTCGCAGGAAAGTCATGCCGCTCTCGGTGGTGTTGTACCGGAAATTGCAGCCCGCGCACACCTTGATATTCTGCCAAATTTGGTTGATCTCACCCTCGAGCGCGCTGGCCTTACTTTAGGTGATATTGCCCACTTTGCTGCGACCACAGGCCCCGGTCTTATTGGAGGGCTCATCGTTGGGAGTAACTACGCAAAAGGGCTCGCTCTTTCACAGGGGAAACCTTTTATAGGCATCAATCATATCGAAGGACATATTTTGACGCCACGCCTTCCCAGCGCTCTTGCTGATGAGGGAATCACGCTCTCCTTCCCTTACCTTGCTATGCTCGTCTCTGGTGGGCATTGCCAATGCGTGAGTGTCGAAGAAACGGGGCATTATCGTCGTTTAGGTGGCACGATTGATGATTCAGCAGGTGAGGCTTTTGATAAAGTCGCCAAAATGCTCGGTCTCGGCTGGCCCGGCGGCCCTGCTTTGGAAAAATTGGCAACTGAAGGTGACGACACGGCCTACTCCCTTCCGCGCCCGCTCAAAGGGCGGGACGGATGTGATTTTTCCTTCTCTGGCCTTAAAACAGCCGTTTCTCGCTTGATTGAACCTTACGGGAAGGCCGCCCTCTCTCACCGCGTTGCCGCTGACCTTGCGGCCTCCTTCCAACGTGCTGTCGCAGATGTGATGGCAGACCGGGCCGAACATGCCCTCGCTCTAGCACCGCAAGCCACTGCCCTTGTCGTTGCGGGGGGCGTCGCCGCTAATCGTACCTTACGCGCACGACTGGAAAGCGTTGCCGAACGGCACGCTATCCCTTTCCTCGCCCCTCCATTAAGGCTTTGCACCGATAACGCGGTTATGATTGGCTGGGCTGCGTTAGAACGCCTTGCCCAAGGGGAAAGGCCTAACGATATTACCATAGCACCCCGTCCACGTTGGCCGCTTTCTGAGCGCCAACCCTATCGATCTTCTTCCGTGGAGACATTGCCATGACCCGGCTTCCTCATATCGCCGTGATCGGCGCTGGGGCATGGGGCACGGCCCTCGCTTGCAGCGCCGCTCAAATCGCCAACGTGTCCCTATGGACACGCAGCCCTGTTGCTCCGGACACACGCTCTATGCCGCGCCTGCCAGATGTGCGCTTGCCAGAACGTGTGTCTGTGACCAATAGCCTCCCTCATGAGGCCGATATTGTACTGCTAGTCGTCCCCACCCAAGCACTGCGCGATACGTCCCTAGCACTCGAAAAAAACCTTCCTGCTCATGTGCCGGTTATCACCTGCTGCAAAGGGATGGAACAAGGCACCTTTGCATTGCCGCTAGAGGTGCTGACGCAAACCATGCCAGACCATCCAGCTGCTGTTCTTTCTGGCCCCAACTTCGCCATTGAAATCGCTAAGGGCCTCCCTGCCGCTGCAACACTCGCAGCATCAGACCTGTCCTTTGCTCAAGACCTCGCAAAACGCCTTACCACCCCGACATTACGCCTTTATGCCAGCAATGATCCTTTTGGTGTGCAGATGGCCGGGGCGGCTAAAAATGTCATCGCCATTGGGGCTGGGATTACCGTTGGTGCAGAGATGGGAGAAAATGCCCGCGCTGCACTCATTACCCGCTCTTTAGCGGAACTTGGCCGCTTGATTGAAACAATGGGCGGACAAGCCCGCACCATCTATGGTTTAGCAGGCATGGGGGATCTCATTCTTACGGCCACGGGCCCGGGGTCTCGCAATTATAGCCTCGGGATCGCGCTTGGTCGGGGGGAAAGTCTGGATTCTATTCTTGCCCAACGCAGCACCGTCTCTGAAGGGGTGCTTACCGCGCCAACCCTCCAAAAGCTCGGGAAGCAACACGGAATTGAGACCCCTATCATAAACACCATCACACGCCTCCTGTCAGGAGAAGTCACACCTGAACGCGCTCGTGATGAGCTGCTCGACCGGCCTCCTGCTTTAGAATAACTCACCCTCTCTCTCCTCCCCTCGCTTATGACGGAATAAGACAATGACAACGGCCTATGATTTCCGCCTCCCCGCTCTTGAAGGGGGAGAGATTGACCTTTCCCAATGGAAGGGGCGCCCTCTCCTGATCGTCAATACAGCGTCTGAATGTGGGTTCACTCCCCAATATGAAGCTCTGCAATATCTCTGGCGTACCTTGGGCCATTCCACACCGAATGGTTTGATTATATTAGGGGTGCCGAGCAATGATTTTGGTAAGCAAGAACCCGGTTCAGCAGACGATATCCAAGGGTTCTGCCAGCGGCGTTATGGGGTGAGCTTCCCGCTCGCAGCAAAAAGTGCTGTGCGTGGCCCTCATGCGATCCCACTCTTCCGCTGGCTCGCAGATGAAGGAGGCTTCCTCTCACATCCACGCTGGAACTTCTACAAATATCTCATCAATCGTGAAGGTAAGCTTCAACGGTGGTTTACCCCGCTGACACGCCCTGATGCACCGCGTTTTCTCGAAGAAGTGCAGCGCACCACCTTTAAGTATTAACCCTTCTTCTCATGCCCTCTTTTCCCCAAGGCCTGTGCCGTGCTGCGTAATCTTTTAACCGTTGGCGGATGGACGATGCTCTCCCGCCTTCTCGGGCTTGTCCGAGATCAACTGCTCGCCATGTTCTTAGGGGCTGGCCCGGTTCAAGATGCGTATCAATTTGCCCTGCGCCTGCCCAATATGTTCCGCAGCCTTTTTGGGGAAGGCGCACTAAGCGCAGCCTTTGTGCCGCTCTTTACAGCACGCTATGAAAAAGAGGGCCGCCATAGTGCACTCGTCCTTGCTGGGCAGGCCTTCTCACTGCTTTTGACGTGGCTTATTTTGCTGACCGTCATTGCTGAACTCTGTATGCCGTGGCTCATTGACCTCACAGCGCCGGGCTTCCGCCATGGCGGCGCAGAGCGTTTCGCACTCGCTGTGCAGCTTACCCGCATCACCATGCCATACACCGTTCTGATTTGCGGAGCGGCACTCGTCGCCGGTGTGCTCAATGGGCGGAACCATTTTAGTGCAGCATCAGCGGCCTATGTCTCGTTTAATGTTGTCGGGATTACCGCCATTCTCCTTGGGGCGTTCTTCTGCCCACACAATGTCGCGCGCATCAGCGCGTGGGGCATTACAGTCTCTGGCATTGTGCAACTTGGCGGGCTGCTTTGGGCTGCAAAACGCGTCGGTGTCCTGCCCATCATTTCCCTCCCCATGCTGTCGCGCGACGTAAAACTTCTTATCAGACGGATGGTTCCCGGCTTAATCGGCTCTGGTGTCACACAGATCAACCTGACGATTGATACAATCATTGCTACCCTCTTACCGACGGGTTCTATTTCGTGGCTCTATTTCGCTGATCGCGTCAATCAACTCCCCCTTGGTGTCTTAGGCGCAGCATTAGGCACAACATTGTTGCCACTCCTGACCCGCCATGTGACCGATCAAGACCGTCCTGCTATGCAGGCAAGCCTCAATAAAGCGCTGGACTACGCGTTACTCCTTACCCTTCCGGCAACCATGGGGTTGCTCGCCTTAGCTCCTGCGATTATCGCTGGCTTGTTTGGCTATGGCCATTTCACCGCACGCGATGTCATCCATTCAGGTGAAGCGTTGCGCGCTTATGCGCTCGGCCTCCCCGCTTTTATTGTCGTCAAACTCTTAGCGCCGGCCTTTTTTGCTGAAGGCGATACCGCAACCCCCGTCCGTGTGGGGTTCCTCACACTCACGCTGAACCTTGTGTTGAACCTCCTGCTCTATCGCACTCTTGCCCATATCGCACCGCCGCTTGCCAGTACCATCGCCGCTTGTGTGAATATGCTCATTTTAGGGATTATGCTCTATAAACGCGAAGCCTTCCGCCCAACAGCACACAGTGTCAAACGCAGCTCGCTCATCGCTCTATCTGCTGTGCTGATGGCAGGATGGGCCTTTGGCGGAGAATGGCTCTTCGCCCCTACCCTTCCAACATGGCACGCTCTGCCGCGCTTAATGATGCTCAGCGCGCTGATTATATCCAGCGCGCTGATTTACGCTCTTTTGCTCATCTTCTTCCGAGTGCTCAGCCCTTCCGAGCTGAGCAAAATGGTCAAGCGCCGCCTACAGCGCCAGTAAAACAGCTTCAAGTAATTTAACGAGTGCAACGAGCTTCTGCTGATCATCCTCAGAAAAGCGATCTTTCCGTGGGCTATCAATATCCAACACCCCGTACACCGCGCCGTTCACTATGATGGGAATCACAATTTCCGATTCGGTCGCACCATCACACGCAATGTGACCATCAAATTGGTGCACATCCGCCACGCGCTGCACAGAATGTGACTGCGCCGCAACGCCACACACACCCCGTCCAACGGGAATGCGCGTGCAGGCTAACCGTCCCTGAAACGGGCCTAAAACAAGCTCTGCATCACGCATGATGTAGAACCCAACCCAGTTCACATCAGGCAACGCCTCGTAAAGCAGAGCTGAAAGATTGGCCATATTAGCAATAGGATCTGATTCTGCCTCCAAAAGCCCTTGGGCAACCGGAAAAACATCATCAAACGCGATAGACTGTTGGGGTGCTGTACTCATGCACCATAGATTAAAAGCTTTTCACCTTCTCGCAAGAGAGAGCAGACAAGACTAATTTTTTCCGTATAATGAAAATTTAATATCTCTGTCTCCACATCTGCACGGTTCTATGCCCGATATCAGCGCCTCACCGTCTCTGACGTCTTCAGTAAAAAAAGCCACACCCACCATGGCTCAATGGTTCACACTGAAGGCTCAGGAACCGGATGCGCTGCTTTTCTTTCGCATGGGTGATTTCTACGAGATGTTCTTTGGTGATGCCGAAACGGCCGCTACGGCACTCGACATTACTCTCACCCATCGCGGCACCCATGAAGACCAACCGATTCCTATGTGCGGTGTTCCCGTGGGAACTGCCCAAGCCTATCTCTCACGTCTAATCCGCCGTGGCTTTCGCGTGGCCGTTGCGGAACAAACAGAAACGCCCAAGAAGGGCCAAAAAGGCCCATTAAAGCGCGAAATTACACGCGTTATCACTCCCGGCACGCTGACTGAGGATGAACTGCTTGAGGCCGGGCGCCCTAATATTCTCCTCGCGATCACAGCTCCAGTAAAACGTCGCAAATCCCCTTTAGGGGCTGCTTGGATTGATATTTCAACCGGCTCTGTTGAAACTGTCTCCCAACCCACGGCTAATCTGACAGAACTTCTCGCCCGGCTTGATCCCTCAGAAATTTTGGCTGATCCCGCCCTTATTCCCGAAGAGCACCAAGAACGTCTCACACCATCCACCACACGCCTCTCTCTTGATAAAGCTGATGCCTTAATCGCAGAAGCCTATCATGTCGCTCATAGTGAAGCGCTGGGGGACTTCCCAGACGAGCAGCTCATCGCCTGCGCAACATTGCTGCATTATGTCCGCCGCAGCCAAGCAGGGCGTCTCCCCCGCCTTAGCCCGCCTATCCCCGAAGGGCATGGACAGATTATGGGGCTAGACCCCGCCACACGCGCCAGCCTAGACCTACTCCGCTCCCGCGATGGCGGAACAGAACACACGCTTTTTACCAGCGTAAACCACACCAATAGCGCTGCGGGAATGCGTCTTCTGGCACGGTGGATTTCCACCCCCGTTACAGACCTTCTTCGCATTGAACGACGACAAGAGGGTTGGCTTTGGCTGCATGCCCAAAAAGAGCTCACCCCACAGCTTCGTCAAACGCTTCGTCAGACACCGGACTGCTCTCGTGCCCTTGGGCGTATCTCCAGCGGGCGTCCACTCCCGCGGGATCTTGCCTCAGTCCGCGACACACTCCGTAGCGCTAACCATGTAACCGAACAGCTCGCGGCCTTTTCTTCTGACGATATGCCGCAGGCAATCCGGGCGATTGGTTCCGCCTTGTATGGACGAGCCGATACCCTGCTTGAGCGGCTCGATCATGGGCTGGCCCACGAACTCCCCGTGAAGATTGAAGATGGCGGTGTCATTGCGGCGGGCTTTGACACAGAGCTTGACCGCCTTCGCAGCCTGCGTGACGATAGCCGCCGCACACTCGCCCAGCTTCAAGTACGTTTATCGGAAGAGTATGGCGTCACCAATTTACGCATTCGCCATCATAACCAGCTCGGCTATGTCATTGAGGTGCCATCCTCCACAGGCGCGAAGCTTCGCCAACGGGACGATCTTTACGTTCGCCAAGGCACGGCCAGCCTCACGCGCTTTGCTAATGATGAGCTTATCGCTCTTGATAAAGCGATCCTCGATTCGTCCGAACAGGCCATGCAGCTTGAGCGGCACATCTTTAACACGCTCGTTGAGCATATTCTCCAAACACCTGAACTTGATGAGATCGCCAGCGCCCTTGCTGAACTAGACGTTCTCACCTCTTGTGCGGCCTTGTTAGACAAAGGCGGTTGGTGCCGCCCTATAGTTTCGGATAGTAAAGAATTCTCCATTCAAGCGGGGCGTCATCCCGTTGTTGAAGCAGCCCTTAAACGCAGCGCCTCACCAGAAGCGCGTTTCATCCCCAACCATTGCGCCCTACCGCCAGAAAAGCACGTCATGCTGCTCACCGGCCCTAATATGGCGGGGAAATCCACTTTTCTGCGCCAAACAGCCCTAGCCGTTATTCTCGCCCAAGCCGGCCTTCCCGTTGCCGCAGAAAGTGCTGAGATTGGCGTGGTCGACCGGCTTTTTTCCCGTGTCGGTGGCGCAGATGACCTCGCTCGTGGACGATCCACCTTCATGGTGGAAATGACGGAAACAGCCGCTATCTTAAACCAAGCAGGGCCGCGCTCTTTTGTTGTCGTTGATGAAATTGGCCGCGGCACCTCGACCTTAGATGGACTTTCGATCGCATGGGCCACATTGGAAGCACTGCACTCCCAACTTGGATCACGCACCATTTTTGCGACGCATTTCCACGAACTCAGCGGGCTGTTACACACACTTCCTAAGCTTGCGGCTTACACCATGGCTGTGCAAGAGTGGGACGGTCACGTTGTCTTCCAACATGAAGTCAAACCCGGAAGTGCTCATAAAAGCTGGGGCCTCCATGTTGCCCGTCTCGCCGGTATCCCTTCTTTTGTAATCCGACGGGCAAAGACGCTCCTCACTCGCCTAGAAGATGAGCAAAAAAATCTCGTCTCTCCTGATGAGACACAAGAACTTCCCCTCTTTGAGACATCCCCCCCCTCTGCCAAGCCAGACGAAGACGAACTCTTTCCCGAACCTTCAGCCCTCCATGCGGCTTTGGACGAGATTGACCCCGATGCGCTCTCTCCACGTGATGCACATGCGGCACTCTATCGGCTTAAAGATATGATGACGAAAGGTTTTTCTTGAACGTCATGATGAGACTGCGCAACACTGAAACGAAAACACCACGCTCCTTTCACCCCGACTCCGACAGATCTCACGGTATGCCCCAAGCCGACCAACAAAACGTAGCCACACGCCCTCCTGCTGCTCTGCATAACCTTCCGCGGGAAAAAGCAGTTAAGCGGCTCAGGCGGCATTTGGGTAATGAACGTAAACATATCCGTCATGAGTTTGAAAAACGACATCTGTCAGGGACTGAGGCTGCACGCGCCCTCGCCACACTCATGGATAAAATCGCCGTTGATCTTTGTGGTTACGCAGGCTTACCAAATGGCGATACAGACAAAGACGAAACATTTTGCCTGTGCGCAACAGGAGGGTACGGTGCAGGATTGCTCGCGCCCTTTAGTGATGTCGATTTGCTTTTTTTGACCGATGATACGCCGTCAGAAAATCTTCTACGCTGTATTGAATATGTTCTCTATACGTTATGGGATCTCGGCCTCCGCGTGGGGCATGCAACGCGCTCCCAAGCAACATGCCTTGAGAGTGCGCAAGAAGACCTCACCACCTGCACAGCCTTGCTTGATTTGCGCCCTCTCTACGGCAATAAAGAAAGCGCTGACGCTCTCCATCATGCCCTGCGCGCTTATCTTACCGGCCCCACGCTGGAGCATTTTGTAACAGAAGCCATCGCTCAACGCGAAGACCGCCATACCCATTACGGCGCAACGCCCTATCTCGTTGAACCCCATCTCAAAGCCGGCCGCGGGGGGCTTCGTGACCTCCAAGTGCTGAACTGGATTGGTCGTGCCTCCCTCGGCCTTCTAATCTCCCGCGCAACGCCGCTCCGTCGTGAGCTTGGCTTAGCTCCTGCATGCGTTCTGCTTGGTCTTTTTACAGAACGCGAAACCTATCGCGCCGAAAAAGTATGGGACTTTCTTTGGACAGTGCGGCTCCATCTTCATTACGTTACGGGACGAAATGAAGAACGTCTCACATTTGACGTACAGCCCATTATTGGCGCGCGTATGGGGTATGCTAGTCATGGGCGTCAACGCGGTGTTGAACGCTTTATGCGCCATTATTTCCTTATGGCGCGCTCCATCATGCGCCTAACGCATATTCTACAACCCGCCGTGCTTCTTTATTTACAAAACCAGCAGCGCGGTCGCCCACCTTATGTTGAAGAAGGGCCTGAAGAGTTCCGCCGAATTGATGGATGTCTAAGCCTCACAGACCCAACGGCTTTTGCGCGCAATCCTCAGACTCTTCTTCGATTATTGGATTGCGCCCGCCGCCATGAGCTTCCCCTTCACCCAGCCGCCGTTCAACAGCTCATTCGTTTCGAACGCCATATTACCCGCCTCAAGCATGATCCTGCCACGATTAGGATTTTTCTCAATCTTCTTTGTGCCCCCGCGCCAAAAGCACCATCTCCCCCCATACGCGACGATGAAAAAAATTTTTGGCTCCCTGTCCTGAGTGAAACCGGCCTTCTCGCGCGGTTCCTTCCGGGATGGTCCCGTATTTTAGGGCGCACGCAATTTGACGGGTACCATATTTACACCGTTGATGAGCATACCATCGAAGCTGTGCGAATTTTACGTCAGATCGAAAATGGCCATATGGCTGATGAAATTCCAGCTGTTTATGGGCTCACACGCAACCTTCAAGCACGGCAAGCTTTGTTCCTCGCGACTTTACTGCATGATATTGGCAAAGGACGCGGTGGAGGACATTCTGAAATTGGGGCACAGATTGCCGTCACGACATGCCAACAGCTCAATCTCTCAGCTGATGACACTGATACTGTTTCATGGCTTGTTCTTCATCATCTCCTCCTCTCACGCACTGCCTTTACGCGCGATATTGATGACCCGCATACGATCCTCGATCTTGCCGATATTATTCAATCCCCAGAGCGCCTCCGCCTGCTGCTTCTGCTCACGATCTCTGATATTCGTGCTGTCGGCCCGCGTGCGTGGAATGCTTGGAAAGCAACACTCCTTTATCGCCTCTACACGCGCATCGCTGATGTATTAGACGGCGGCATGCAAGCCAGCGAAAATGATGAGCGCGTTACCCAAACACGCGCCCTAACACGTGAGGCTCTGAGCACGTCATTACCTGAAGAGAGCGTTCAGCATTTTCTACAGCTTGGGCGACCGGGCTATTGGTTGGGGTTTGATACACAAACTCATCTGCGTCATGCCCATCTTGTGCACAACCATCTGAACAGAGCGGGCAATGACCGCATTACCGTCGATATCCACCCCCTCCCGTCACGCGGCATTACTGAGCTCACCATTATTTGTCCCGACCAACCTGGTGTGTTCTCAGAAATTGCTGGCGCTTTAGCACTCTGTGGCGCGTCTATTGCTGATGCACGTATCCACACATTGAGCAACGGCACCGTGCTCGACTCTTTTTGGATCCAAGATTCATATGGAGAAGCATTTGAAGAAGAAGACCATCTAGAACGCGTACGCCACTGTATTACAGCAGCCTTGAAGGGAGATCTTAACCTTAATGAAGCATTGGCTTCCGCAACACCGCCTCTCAGCCGTCGCCTAGAAGCACTGCCTATCCCCTCTCGAGTGATTGTCGATAATGACGCTTCCGAATGGTACAGTGTTGTCGAAGTCAATGGGCGTGACCGCCCCGCCCTGTTGCATGACCTCACGGCAACGTTAAACCGCGAAGGCGTGCAGATTTCTTCCGCTCATGTCACGACATACGGACTACGCGCTGTTGATGTGTTTTATCTCCATGATGAACAAGGCCTGAAATTGACCGATCCCACTCATTTAGAAAAGATTAGAAGGGCTTTGCTCCACGCTCTTACCAACCCTTCCATTGAGCACCTTTAACAGCCGAGCCTCTATCCGATCTCTAAAGAGACAGCGTTCTATCTTAGGCAAAGGAGATAGAACGTCACGCCCCATATAATACTGTTATACCCCCGCCTATAACAAAACCAAGCGACCAGCACACTTAGACGTGACACAAAAGGCGAGAACCAGGTTGAATCACTAATCTCATCCCCAACCTCCAGAGGAGGCGCCAATTGCACATCACCCGCAAAGCCTACCATGACAAACAGAAGGAGCGTTCAGACGGCTAGAATGACAGACTTTGCTATAATGCATTGAAGGCATCTTCATGTCCTTGTCACCCAACGTCTCCTTTCCGAGAAAGAAACGATACATATATCCATCATTCGGAAAAGAGACGTAAGATTATCCTCTATGCTTATAAATCCGTCGATAGAGAGAACTTGAAGGTTCTTGGCATCCCTTCAGTCAAATACCCTCCGTAAGCCGAGGCCCAATACCGCGTATTCGCCAAGTTTTCGACCCCAAATCGCATGGTCATCGGATGACGATGTGTGGCGAGGAACGTATAACGCGCACCAAGGTCAAAGCTCGTCCATGTTTTCACACGTTGCGTGTTGGTCGCATTCACCCATTGCGGCCCTGTATGGGTCACACGCCCCGTTAAAGTTCCACCTTTGATGAACGGCAGGTCATATTCTATATTCCCGTTGATCGTATAACTCGGAATACCAACCGCTTTTTTTCCCTGCGTCGCACTGCTTGATGTCCGCCGCTGCACGGCCTGCGTAATGGATGTTCCTCCATTAAAGCGTAGCCCCTTGATAATCTGACCATGTAGGCTGAACTCAATACCCTGATTCCGCTGACGCCCATCCATCGTGTACAGCGCTTGCCCGGTATTGCCGACAGGCACGCCATAAGCATTTGGCTGCGTCATCCGGTAAAACGCTAAAGACGTACTAAGCGTTCCGATGTCATATTTCGCGCCAATCTCATATTGCTCTGTTCGGTAAGGCGCAAAGATCTGCCCGGAATTAATATAAGTACTTCCAGCCTGTGGCCCCGGTGATAGCCCCTCAGTGCGGTTAAAGAAGAGAGCACTATGCTTCGTGGGATGCACAACGAGCCCTACAACAGGCGTAATCGCGTTTTGGTCGTACTGCGATTCAAGAGCGCGCGAATTATAGCCAAAGCTCTTTGTTCGAATATTTTGAAAACGAAAACCACCTGTAAGCGCAATACGGTCGTGCCAAACAGAAACAGTATCGGAGAAGAATAAACTATACAGACGAACGGTGTTTATCGTCTTCGGGTTTTTGACATCTCCGCCATACCAAGTAGGTGTTGGCTGTGCAAAATTCTGCGTGTTGTAAATATTGCTCGCCGTGGAGCTCGCGAATGAATACGCTGTTGCTGTATCTTCCCAAAGGCCAGAACCACCCGCATTCATCTCATGTTTGAGTGGCCCCGTCCGGAAATGTGCTCTTACCCCTGCATGCGTACTTTCGTTAGTTTGGCGATACGGAACATATAGAAACCCCGTTGTAGCATCACCAGTCTGAGCATTATTAACGGTTGGGGAGCCGTAATTCCCTTTCTCATCGCTGCTCATACCCCCAAAAGCACCGTAGAATGTTAGGTGCTTATTGAGATCATGCTCAACATTCAGCATCCCGAAAATATAATTAAGCTCTGTATAGGTCCAAGGCTGTCCGTAATTATGCGCAGGCGCGACAGGACGCGGCGTAGCCGTAAGACCAGAACCCAGCAATAGCCCTGGCCGCCCCTGCTGCACGCCTTGGTTTTGATAGTTCATATCTAAGGAAATACGCGTTTTATCGTCGTGCCAATCCGTATCAAAACCAAGGGCGGTTGAATGACGACGTTCGTGCTCAATGGATGTTTGACCACTCATGCCCGCCACATTCAGACGCACACCGAATGCTTTATGGTCTCCAAAACGGCGGCTCATATCAACACTGCCGCCACCCATAGCGCTACTGGTATAATCGCCCGTTAAGCGCAAAAGCGGGTCGTCATCAGCGTGCTTGAATTGTAGATTAATCGTCCCGCCAATCGACGTTCCCCCCGGTGCTGCACCATTTAAAAACGCACTCGCTCCCGTAAGTAATTGAACCTGATCATAAAGCTGCGGCGAGACAAGCTGACGCGGCGTGATGCCATAAAGGCCGTTGATAGACACATCATCGCCATAGACAGGGAAGCCACGGATGACAAACAATTCTGAAAAATTCCCATACCCGTAGGTCGTTCGAACCGCAGGATCATTTTGCAGGACTTGTCCCAGCGTTTGTGACTGCTGATTGAGAATCAAGCTTGAGGTATAGCTATGAATGCTAAAGGGGACATCAAGGCCCTTCTTATTCCCCAAAACACCCAGCTGTCCGCCTGATTTAACCAGCATTTGTTCGCGCCGACGCGCCTTAACAATAAGGTTTTCCTGCTTACTGGGGGCGACAGAAGCTTTTGGGGCCTCTTTTTTCTCTTTATGTGCCTCTTCAGACTGTACCGCGGTTTCAGCCAATGCCAGACTATCAGGCAAAAGACCTCCTCCCAACAAACAAAACAAACCTGCTGAGCAGCGTGTGAAGCGGAAGGAAACGGGCATATCGCGTGCTCTACCTTACGAATGAGATGGAAAACGCGCTCTCTATATGCCATTGAGAATTATTTGCAACAAAAAATTAAAATTTTCCTTCTCCCTCCCTCTCAAGAAGATCTCATCTCGTTCATGTCAGAAATCGTATTTATAGCTTTTTTTAGTTATATATCTTCTTACAAAATTATTAATCCTCCTCTCTACTTGATAAATAAATGTCTCACGGACAATCTCTGCTTGAAAGACCGGTTTTTGACCAAAACTCGCAAGCATAACAGCAGACCTAACTGAGCCAAAACCGTCAAAATCAAATGTTAAATTTCTTTTTTTAGCTATCTCAATCGCCTTCCATATGAGAAGCATATTTTTCCCTGCAACCCTTGATTCCATCGACCTTACAGATTGCCAATAATACAAAACGTTATCATCCCATATGAGCAAAGCAGCGGATACCAAACGGCCACCGTCAGACGCATAGAGAGCAACCGCCTGCCCCCTTTTATAGGCCTCATTAAAAAGCTTACGTAAGAGAGGAAAATCGTGAGTATTATAGCGCACTTCCCTACGTGACAGGGCAATAAATGCCTCTACCGTTCCCTCGTAACGAATCGTCAACTTTTTTTGTGCTGTTCGGATCAAATTACGTGTTTTTTGGTCACAATCCCGCCATACCTCATCTAATGGTTTGTGACGTGGAACCCGGAATGTAAAATCTTGATAGACTTTAAAACCAGCTAATTTAAATGCAAATGCTGACTCATTCTCCGGATCAATAAAAAACCTTACCCCATGCGTTTTAGGCAGACGAGACGTAAACTCATCTACAACATGGCGTATATTCTGCTGTCGCCGAAAAGTTTTTGAGGCAGGTAAGTCAAAATATGGCCCCAATGTCCTAGTATATTTTGGCATCTTGATAACGGAAAAACCAAAACGACTTTTTTTCAAAAAAGGGAGAACAGCAACGACCTTCCCACCCATTTCAACATTAATATAGGAAACCTTGCGACCTGTTGAACATTCCAACCACCAATCTTGGTGAAAAATAGACCGCTCTTTGCTGCACGATAAAAATTCCATCATGAATAGAAGATATTATTTTTTAATTCATTCATGAAATTAAAAAATATTAATCGTAAATTTTTATTTAATTTTTACTTGTTGCTTTTTGAATGAATTAGAAAAAAACAAATAACATACAAAATTTATATGATTTTTTACTCTTAATTATTAAATGAAGTTAACCTAATATTAGTGATAAAATCACTAATTTAATTATAAAATATTATTATCAACAAGAACTATAACCTTTATTGTTTTTTATACTCTCCCAAGGTCACAAATTTTAAACTCCCCCCTCATTAGGCGAAATAAATCTTGTATTTTTTATACATTATATATAGATGCAACTTATTATTAACAACAACCGCTCGAACATTGAAGGCAGCTTCTTATGTCTCCAGCTCTTCGCTCATGGATTGTATTTTTCCACCGCTGGACTGGTTTTCCCGTGGGAGTGGGGCTTTTCGTCCTCTTTGCCAGCGGTGCACTTGTTACGTTCAACCTCGAACTCCAACAATGGATGCAACCGCAAACAGCCATTCTGGCGCCAGAAACTACCAATGGTCTTACCCACGCAGAGAAGCTCCTCCTCCCTGAAGGAAAGAAGGATGAAAAAACCTCTAGTTTCCTCCGCCTGCCCTTCAATCGTGACCCGGTTTTCCGCCTTTGGCAGTATGATGGATATTTTTTCCACGGCCCCGCCCTCCATCCAGAAACGGGTCAGCCCCTACCGACACGCGATGTAGTGGGAAGCTCTTTTTTCAACACGCTTCACGCGTATTTTTTTCTGCCCAATTTATGGGGCCGTAGCTTAGTCTCTCTTTTAGGCGTTATTCTTCTTATCCCTCTGATAACGGGTGTTATTTTACATTGGCGGCGCTTTTTTAGCGACCTTATGCTCTTTCGTCCCCATGCATCGTCCCATCGCTCTTGGCTGGATTTTCACCTTCTGATCGGCACGCTTACCTTGCCATTGGTGTTCATCATTGGCCTTTCAGGAGGAATTTTACAGATACAAAACATACTCAGCAGCCTTGTCCCTTCCCCTGTGCATCGCTCCCTTCCCCCTACACACAGTCCCCCTCTCTCTTCAAAAAGCCTCTCGGCATTAGAGGCACAAGGGAAACATGTATGGGGAGAGACAGCAGGGGGATTTTTCATGCCAATCGGCAACGATATTTACCTCTACCGCCCAGACCAAGCGACGTTTTGCATCACCCGTGCTCACATCAGCACCACACATCCCATCCCTCGCACTCTCCCATACTGCCCTGACTTCCATAGTATTCTAACCGGCATTCATCTTATGCGCTGGGCTGGCCCTACAATGCGCTGGCTTTATTTCGGTCTCGGGATTATCGGCGCTTTTCTCATGGCTAGTGGTCTCATTCTTTTCTACAAAACAGAGCGCCGCCAGATAAAAGAAAGAAGTCCCAGCAGTTCTTGGGGGCTGCGTGTGATCTATGCCGTCAATACCGCTACGATTATTGGTTTCTCCATCGCAACGCTAGGCTTACTATGGAGCACTCGGTTGCCAGCACTGCCAGTCTTGCCGCCCCGCTCTTGGGAAACAGCCCTCTTTTTTGCTCTTTGGGCTGGCAGCCTCATACATGCTCTATGCTTCCGCAAGGCTGCACGATGTCAGTTATTGCTTCTGTGTATTATGGGGCTAGGCCTTCTTCCCGTAGATTTACTGACACGTCCTTTGGTTACAGATCGACCATTACTCTTCCTTAGTGTTGATGGCTGTGGAGTAGCTGTGGGTCTTCTCAGTCTCTTTGCCTATCGTAGAAGTTGTCTGTCATGATTGCTCTGTGTCTATCACTTCTCGGCTGGGCCGCTGCCTGCCTCTTCCATCTCAGCGTTCAGCCAAGCTATCGCCGCCGTGCACTCTATCGCTTTCCCTACTCTCTTTCAGTGCAGCGATTCTTACGCCTCCTATGCCCAACCATCGCCCTCTTCGGGAGCTGTCTGTATGAAGGTATCGTAGGGCTGTTTATCTGGAGCTTCTCTGCACCGTTCATCAGTATGGCCGTTACCTTCTTAAATACGTTCAGAATCTGGGAAACGCTTTTTCAACGCCACGACAAGGCGCTCAATCACTGAAGGCCAGGCTTCATAGGGCGGTGCAGCTTTGTCGGCTTGAAAGATCCTGACATTTTCATACCAATCATGAGGCCTCTTCCAGCGCCAATCTCCCCCATAACGATTCAACAACCATAAAGGACGGCCCTGCGCTCCTGCGAGATGAGCAACCAACGTGTCCACACTCACCACGAGTGAGCAACGACCAATTGTCTCTGCTAATTCCGTAAGCGATGACAGCGGAACACGCTCCATCCATTCCGGCACATCACCATTTTGCTGCAAACTTAAGAAGCGCACGCCTTTAACATGCCTTAGCGGTTCCAAAAGTGCGACAGGAATCGAACGGCGTCGGTTAAACCTATAAGACGCATTACCCGCCCAGCAAAGCCCAACAACACACGCCTCTTCCTCAGAGCCAGTGCTTAAATATGGCGATGAGGAAGGAGGGTTTTTCATACCCAAAGCATAGGGCACGCTTAAAAGACTTTGCTGCGCAATGACAAGCCCTTCACTCGACAAAAGCCGCTCTTGCGGAAGAGCAAAGCATTGCTCAACAAGGTCCATCAGCGGTTGGGGAAACTGCAGACGCACAGGCCGTCGCTTTATAACGTCAGGCAGAAACCGCAAAAACTGCACAGCATCACCTAACCCTTGCTCAGCATAGAGGGCGATCGGCTCTTCCCCTGCCTCTCCCTCCCAAAGAGGGCAATGCGGTAAAGGGCGCGTAAGCTGTAATGGCAAAAAATCACGGCGTTTTTCAAAAGCCTGCCAGCCTTCTCGCCACTGCCCTTTTTCCAAAAACAAGGCCGCCCGATTAAACTGGGCTTTCGCCGGTAACGTGCCATATTCCTTTTCAAAATGATCTAACAAAGCACAAGCGGCTGCACGATCGCCCTTATCATAGAGAGCAGCGTTCCAGTTCATCATAATAGCGGCGTCACTAGGGAGCTGATGCTGGGCTTTTTGGAAATAATCGCAGGCCTTATCCATATAGCCCAACGCACTTTGCACAAGCCCCATATTATTGAGCGTTTCCGCCGTATAGCAGCCTTGGTCTAAGGCCTCTTTTAGCGCAAAATTCGCCTTATCCCACTGTCCCGACGTAAAAAGTGCACCGCCATAATTCGCCCATGCAGCGCGATCTTTGGGAGCTAACTCCAAAAGCCTTTCCCATGACCGTAAAGCTTCCCCCAACGCCCCGCGCTTCTGCTGCGCTTGCGCGAGCAACCCCCATAAGGCGCCCTGTTGTGGCGCTAGACGCACAGCCCGCTTTAAAGAACGCACGGCCTTTCCGGCGTTTCCTAGAGCAAGATAAGCCTCCCCTAGTCCCGCCTGCGACGCCGCCTCCTCAGGGCATAACAGGACGGCGATTGAACATGCCGCCCGCGCAGCTTCAGGTTGATTTTCCGCCAATAACGCTCGCCCTAATGTTTGATGAATCCGTCCATTTAATGCATCAGAACAGGGCGCTTGCGGTTGTTGCATCAGACGCCCCAGCAGAGCCACAGCCGTTGCTGACTGCCCGCGCAACAAGGCAATAGAAGCGAGAATATGCACAGCCTCCGGCACCATCGCGTCACGTTGGGTGATCACGTCACGCGCTCTTCTTTCTGCTTCTGTAAAATGCCCCGCCTGCAGAGCGCTTAATGCCTCATGAAGAGGTGAGTCTTCCATAAAATCTCTCCCTCAAACGGTTTCTTTGGCTTTCATCAGCTCAAATAGTGCTTCTTATCTTGCCAAAAGCCCTTAGAATCACAAACATGCAGTTTATGACTATGCGTTTTTCTCGCCTGATTTCTTCGTGCTTTCTTGGAGCCTGTGCCTTACTGACAGGTGCCACGCAAGCTCATGCTGACCGGCCATGGCAAGACGCCCCCGTTCCAGCCCGTTTTATCTCCGACCATCCTCTGTCATCGCCTGTTGAAGGGTCGCTAACAGCCCTGCCCAGCGGCACGCTTTACAGTCTTGATTCCCACGGAACACCACAACGGATTGACCTTGTGGATGGGCAGCTGTATCCACTGAGCGGCCTTCCTCCTCTCACCACCCTCACTGCTAACAATCAAGGGCTTTGGGGCATTACCACTGGCTCTTCTGCAGAACTACTGTCCTTTGCTCCGTCATCAGGGACGATTGCCAGCCGTTTCCCCCTCAAAAGCGTCAGCCATTCTGGCAGTCGCTTCTCTGCCCTTCAAGTCACCGATCAACACGCTTATCTTGTTGATGATCCCAATCCCGCTTTCGTGGTCATTGATCTTGATAAAAAACAACCACGCCGCCTTCTTGAAGGCTCTCCCTCTCTCAGCTCTCACAGCCCTCTCCGTCGAGATGGGAAAGAAGTGACCACAGCAGACGGCACACCGCGCTCTGGTGGGAACGTGCGTTTTATGGTGATGGATCATAGCCGGCAATGGCTCTTCTACCAAACCCCAACAGGCCCTCTCTACCGCCTCGCAACGGCTTTGGTGACCGACCCAAGCGTTAGCCCTATTGAGCAACTTGAAGGCATGGCAAATTGGCGCCGCACCCCAAGCCTTGGAGGCCTAGCCATTAGCAAAAACGATACGCTCTATATGGTCGATATTGATCATGGCGATCTCCTCGCTTTCGGTGCTGACCGCATTCCTCTCCGTCTTCTTCATGACCCGCGCCTAACGCATACCCGTGATATTGCGCTCCTCCCGCGCAGTTCTCGAGCGAATGCCCGCATTGCGGTATTGCTTGAAGAAAACGCACCTTCTTCTTCCCAAAAGGCCTCCCATATCGCTGAGATTGGGCTGCCCTGATCTTCTTTTATGTTATAAGAGACATCATGCGTTACCGATCCACTCGCGGCACGGCCGAAGCCAGTGCCCCTAACTTCTCCGATATTCTCCTCAGTGGCCTTGCCAATGATGGAGGGCTCTATCTTCCCACGCACTGGCCGCATGTCTCCCGCGACACGCTGACCGCTTGGCGCTCACTGCCATATCCCGACCTCGCCGCTGAGGTTATTGGGCTCTTTACAGAAGGCAGTATTGATCGCGAAACGCTGCGCGAGATGTGCCGCGATGTGTATGGCCGCTTTGATCATACCGCCATTGCCCCCCTCGTGGAGGTTGAAGAAGGGCTGTTTTCCCTTGAGCTCTTCCATGGCCCAACGCTTGCGTTCAAAGATATGGCTATGCAGATGCTCGGTCGTTTGTTTGAGCATGTCCTGAAAGAACGCGACCGGCATGTAACGATTGTCGGTGCAACATCAGGCGACACGGGCTCTGCGGCGATTGAAGCATTTCGTGGGCGTGAGCGTGTATCCATCGTCATTTTGCACCCTCACGGCCGCACCTCTGACGTGCAGCGCCGGCAAATGACGACAGTGCATGACAAAAACGTGCTCAATATCGCCGTTGATGGGGACTTTGACACCTGTCAGGACATGGTAAAAGCCATGTTCGCCGATGAAACATTCCGTCAGGAATGTTCACTCTCTGCGGTGAACTCCATCAATTGGGCCCGTATTGCGGCGCAAATCCCCTATTATATCCGCGCAGCTCTTGCCCTTGGCGGGCCAGATCGCCCCGTTTCTTTTGCTGTGCCAACAGGGAACTTCGGCAATATCCTCGCCGCTTGGGCTGCAGGACAAATGGGCCTCCCGATCGAGAAGCTCTATGTTGGGTCGAACCGCAACGATATTCTCACGCGCTTCTTGCTCAATAATGATATGCGTGTGCGCTCTGTGGAACCAAGCCTGTCGCCGTCTATGGATATTCAGGTCTCCTCCAACTTCGAGCGTCTCCTCTTTGAGATGCTAGGCCGCGACCCCAACCGTTGCCGTGCTATCATGGAAGAATTCCGCCAGACGGGCTTTATGGCTGTCCCGCACGATGCGTGGGAAAATATTGGCCATGTCTTCCGTGGGCACGCTTTAGATGACGCCAAAACATCAGACGCTATGCGCCGCTTCCACAAAGAGAGCCATTATTTGGCTGATCCCCACAGCGCCATTGGCCTCGCCACCGGCTCTTATTACAAAGAAGCGGGTATTCCGATGGTCGCAGCGGCAACAGCCCACCCAGCAAAATTCCCCGATGCAGTGGAAGCTGCCACCGGTATTCACCCAGAACTGCCCCCACATTTGGCGGATCTGTTCGACCGTGAAGAACGGTATGACGTCCTCCCCAATGACCTTGCCCGTGTGAAAGAAGCCGTTCTGGCTCATCATCGCGCCCGCTAAACCGTCACTGAGTGACACATCAAGGCTCCCATGAGCGCGTTCTTGAAAGAATACGTCCATGGGAGCACCTTTTTCCCCATTCTTAGGAAACGCATAATTTATATGAGCGAAAAGATCGAACGTACGACTCTCGATAATGGCCTCACGATCGTCACTGAACGGATGGAGCATCTCGAGACCGTTTCTTTTGGTGCCTATGTCGCTACAGGAAGTCGTTTTGAAGACGCCTCCCATAATGGGGCCGCCCATTTCCTTGAACATATGGCTTTTAAGGGCACCAAACGCCGCTCTGCCGCTCAAATCGCAGAAGAAATTGAGAATGTCGGCGGTTATATTAACGCTTATACAGCCCGTGAAAGTACTGCCTATTACGTCAAGCTCCTTAAGCAGGATTTATCACTCGGCATTGATCTTATCGGTGACATCCTCACCCATAGCACGTTCCTTCCCGAAGAAGTCGAGCGTGAACGGGGCGTGATTTTACAAGAAATCGGCCAAGCAAACGATACACCTGACGATATTGTTTTTGACCATTTCCAAGAAACAGCCTTCCCCAACCAATCCATCGGCCGCCCTATTTTAGGCAGTGAAGAGCTTGTCTCTTCCATGACGCGTGAAACGCTGATGGAATATATGCACACCCATTACAGCACTAAGAACACCATCGTCGCTGCGGCAGGTAATCTCCGCCATGACGATGTCGTCAAACAAGTGCATGAGCATTTTGCAGACCTCCCCACCCATACGCCACCAACGGCAGACAAGGCCCATTATCACGGGGGGATCCACCAAACTCCACGCAAGCTTGACCAAGTGCATCTGCTGCTCGGCTTCCCGGCCCCGGGCTATCGTGACCGTAACGCTTATTGCACCATGATCCTTTCCACCATCCTTGGTGGCGGCATGTCATCACGTCTTTTCCAAGAAATTCGTGAACGGCGTGGGCTGGTCTATAGCGTCTATTCCTTCGCCAGTCCCTTCTCCGATAACGGTCTTTTTGGGCTTTATGCAGGCACGAGCCCTCAAAAAACCGATGAACTCATTCCCGCTATGCTCAACGAACTGACAGGGCTGCAAAAGGGTCTGCGAGAGGGCGAGCTTGAGCGGGCACGCACGCAGCTTAAAGCCTCGCTGCTAATGTCTCTTGAAAGCACAGGAAGCCGCTGCTCCCAGCTCGCCCGTCAGTTGCAAATTCACGGCCGCCTCATCTCCACCGAAGAGATGATCGCTAAAATTGACGCCGTCACCGAATCTGACGTGCTCGCGATGGCACGCACGCTCTTTGCCGGGGCTCCAACAGTCACCACAATGGGGCCTGCAGAAAACATCCCCTCACCTCAGCACATTCATGACATATTGGCCGCAGCATGAACGATTTTTCCTCTCTCCTGCAGCAAGCCTTACAGGCCGCCAAACGCAACGGGGCCGACCATGCCGATGTGGTTGCCACACGCAGCCATAGCCAGTCTGCTATGGTGCGCCAAGGCAAAGCAGAAGGCATTAAGCATGCTGACAATATCAGCCTAGGTTTACGTGTCTTTCGAGGGCAGCGCATCGCAACCGTATCAGGGAATGACGTATCGTCTAACGCGCTTGACCAATTGGCTGAACGCGCCTGCGCAATGGCTAAAATAGTGCCCCCTTCGCCCTATGATGGGTTAGCTGACCACCCCCTAGAGGCTCCAGACCAAGCGCTCATACGCTCGCTTGATATGTTTGATGACAGCCCAGCACCAGACACAGCCCGTCTCCTCGACAAAGCTCTAGAGATGGAACGAGCTGCGCTATCCCATAAAGGCATTACCAATAGCAGCGGGGCTTCCGCGAGCGCTGGTCGCACTGACATCGCCTTAGCTACAAGCGGCGGGTTTTACGGAGCCTACCAGCGCAGTCAGTTCGGTTTAGGGGTAAGTGTTCTGGCTGGTGAGGGCGATAAGATGGAACGTGATTACGCGTTTCACAGCACCCTCCATCAAACAGACCTCCGCACACCAGAGGCCCTTGGCCATGAGGCAGCAGAGCGCGCCCTCGCACGACTCAACCCAGGACGCCCCAAGACAGGCCATTATCCGGTGATTTTTGACCGTCGCATTTCTTCTTCATTGCTCGGTCATCTCGCCTCCGCCATCAATGGAGCAGCTATTGCACGGGGCAGCTCTTTCCTCAAAGACAAAATGGGCCAGAGTATTTTTGCAGATGGCATTACCATCACCGATGACCCGACCCTTGCCCGCCAAGCTGGTTCTCGCCCTTTTGATGGCGAAGGCTGTGCAACTAGTCGATTAAATATCGTGGAAAATGGCGTCCTCAACCATTGGCTCCTCGATAGTCGCTGTGCCCGGCAGCTCTCTCTCACCCCCAACGGGAGAGCCGTTCGTTCACTCGATGGATCGGTTCATCCAAGTAGCAGTAACCTCTTCCTCCAGACCGGCAGCGTTAGCGTTGAAGAACTTTGTCAGGACATCAAAGAAGGGGTGCTTATTACAGAATTAATGGGTAATGCTATCAATATGCTCACAGGGGATTACAGCCGCGGTGCTTCTGGGTTTATGATCCGCAATGGTCATAAAGCGGAAGCTGTGTCTGGTCTTACCATTGCTGGCAACCTACATGAGATGTTCACTCATCTTCGCCCCGCTGATGATCTTCAGTTTGACCAAGCCGTTAACGCACCAAGTATTCGACTCGATTCGATGACGATAGCAGGAGAGTAACCGAATTATGCGTCTCCGTTTTTTCTCTCTCTTTATGGCCCTTATGTGCCTGCCATTAGTCGCTTTTGCCCCACAGGCTGATGCGCGCGCAGGTAGTGGCCGTTCAATGGGAAGCCGCGGTTCTCACACATGGAGTGACGCACCGCGCACCTCCTTGACACCTAACTGGTCCCGCCCAATGGAGCGCAGCGTCACACCTCAAGCGCCGCCTTCCTCTATGGGCCGCGGCGGTATGGGGATGGGTGCTGGAATGGGTGCTTCTTCCTTCGGGAACCGCGCTATGGGCCAGGCACGCCCACCCTTTACAGCACGCCATCCGTTCCTCAGCGGTCTTGCTGGTGGTTTTATCGGAGCAGGGCTTTTCGGCATGCTGAGTGGCCACGGGTTCTTTAGCGGCTTCTCAGGTGGTGGAGGCTCTTTCTTTGGCTTCCTGTTCCAGGTTCTTATCATTGCCGGAATTATCAGCTTGCTCATCCGTTTGTGGAAAAAGCCGAGCCTTCCGAACACGGCAGGTCAGTCCGACAACTCCTCGTTTGGTGGCACTAGCACGAATGCTTTTGGCCCGTCTTCTCAGCCCAACAGCACCCCTGTTTCGCTCTCTCAAGAGGATTATACCGCGTTTCAGAATCTGCTCGTGAATGTGCAAGAAGCGTGGAGCAATCAAGACATTGCTGCGCTCCAACGTCTGGCAACACCTGAGATGGTCAGCTATTTCAACGAGCAGCTATCAAACCTCACCAGCCGCGGGGCTCGTAATGTTGTCTCTCAGGTTCAATTTCTCCGCGGAGATCTATCAGAATCTTGGCGTGAGAATGACATGACCTACGCCACAGTGGCACTGCGTTATTCGCTGATTGATGTCACGACAGACTCCATGGGCAATGTCATTGATGGCAGCCGCACAGAACCGCAAACAGTTACAGAACTCTGGACTTTTGCCCGCGCAGAAGGACGTGGAAACTGGATCCTCTCCGCTATCCAGCAAGCGGGATAAAAAGAGGCTCTTTTACACGATTCTATAAAGGAAACCCCCTAGGATTTATCCTCAGGGGGTTTCCTTTATAGTGCCCGCCTGACGTTACAGGCGATACAAAGCGATAATAAAAATCGATAAAGAAAGACAGAGCAGGCTCGTTACGATACCGCATAACCGGCTGCGCCGGCGCCGAGGGAAGAGATGGTCTGTCATGCCAAAAGAACCCTATCAATTAGAAGCCCACAGAAAAGGAGAAAAAGATACGCTAACGAATAACGAAAGGCCAAACGTGCTGGCTTGTCAGCTGTTTGACTAAATCCTTTTTCATCCTGACGGTCTCGTAACACCTTAACGGTAAAATAGAGAAAGCCAACATCTAATATGACTGCACTAGCCGTATAGAACCATCCGCACTGCCCTACAAAGCTAGGAACCAATGAGACAGCGGTTAGAATTATCGTATAAAAAACAATCTGTTGGCGTGTATATCGCGGCCCTTTAATGACCGGCAACATCGGAATTCCCGCTTTTTTATAATCTTTGCAGGCATATAAAGCGAGCGACCAAAAATGCGGCGGCGTCCACAAAAAGACAATTGCGAACATCGTAACGGGCAAGACGTCCAAAGAATCCATCGTCGCTGCCCAGCCAATCATAGGCGGGAAAGCCCCCGCAGCCCCACCAATGACGATATTTTGCGGCGTGTTCCTCTTCAACCACATCGTATACACAACGCCATAAAAGAAGATGGAAAAAGCAAGGATGCCCGCTGCTAAGGCATTTGTTGCAAGCCATAGCACAATGACGGAAATGACGGATAAAATGATAGCATAGATCAAAGCAGAGCTTGCCTGTACGCGTCCATCAGGCACAGGACGCACGCTGGTGCGTTTCATAATGGCGTCAATATCGCGGTCATACCACATATTGATCGCCCCAGCGGCCCCTGCACCAACGCAGATACAGCTGATCACGATCAACCCAATCGGAATGGATGGCCAGCGAGGGGCCACAGCCATACCGGCAAGCCCCGTAAAAACAACCAGTGAAATCACACGGGGCTTCAAAAGAAGAAGCCATTCTCTTAGGGCTGCGTCGCCATCACGCCCTTCTAGAGAAAATAACTCCCTAATTGGGGAGAGGGCACGAAAAGACAAGCGATGAGCCACCTTGTTATCCTCTTTTTACCACCACGCTAGAGGCAGCGCGCATATAATTTTGCAAGACACGCTTCCAGGCCGCCATGCCTAGATAGAAATACCCAACGAGACTCGCTGTCATTAAAGCAACAGCGAGCTCTTCCCATTGTGGAACAAGGGTGCAAAGAGCTCCAGCAAAGGTGAGCAGCGCATGAACGCTTCCAGCGCCTTCATACCATAAAGAGCCTACAGCCCGATCGCGCGCAAACCACGCATAAAAGGCCCCACTTAAAGCCAATAATGCACCAAAAACCGCCGCTTGATGACCAAACTCTTCACCCATCCCATGGCCCGCCATAAGCTCAGGGAAGAGAGCAACGCCCCAACCAACAGCGAGCAACGCCACAGCCCCCAAAGACCATAACACTGACGCCCTGTAACGAAGAGAATGAGACCAACTGTCGCGGCAAAGAGCGAATAGAATGCTCCCCCCTGGTACAACCTGCCCCACGATAAGTGCCAATGTTTCGTAATAACCTGGGACGCCCCCAAAGAGCGCATCAGCCCATAAAAGCGGCCCCACCAACCCCATGACAATAAACGCATAAGGAGCCACACGATGGGTAAGGCCGTGGCGAGATGCTGCTCCCCCAAAGAGGGTTTGCGCCACAATCCCTAGGGCTGGAATAAGCATCATGCTCATTTCTGGCACACGCAGCTTTTCCACAACCGTAATCGGGGCCACCCCCTTAACCAAGAGAGCCAATAAAACAGGTACGACGACAATAAGAGCCATAGACAGTGCAAGCAGAGACCAAGCAAGCGGTGCCAACTCACGGAAGCGTACCTGCCGACCTTCCAGCACCGTGGCGATGACATCCATAGCAACGCCCCCTATCCCCAGCGCCCATAGAGCCAAGCCAATGGCCGGAGAGACAGGAAGAGACAGAACACCACATGCTAAGAGTCCCCAGCCGATTACGGAAGCTGTCGGCAGCATCATGCGGTCTCCCCCAAGAAGCTTGGGCAAGGAGCAACAGGCGACGCCCCCCAAAACGGCAGGGCACATCACAAAAAATGTCATGAGAACAGCGTGCGCAACGACCATCCCTTCCGTCGGGGATGTGCGAAATACAGGCAGAGCAAGTGCACCACCTAAAATGCCTGAGAAAAGAGCCAATAATAAAAAACTTCCCCCTAAGACGGCTGTTTTAGAGGGGAAAATTGAAGAATTAGATTGGTCTACAGTCACGGCTTATGTCAGCTTTTGTTAAAATTCCGGGCCGAACGGTTGCCGGGCAGCCCCATACGCCCATCAGTCACGCTGACTCTGCCTCTAGCACGGCAGAGAGGTCAAAGCAGCGCACTATCACAACGAATAAAGCTGCGCTCTCTTATGTATCCTTGTTTTGCGGCAATGTCACGAGAGTAAACAAGCCAAGCGGCGGAACAGGTCTGATCGTCGCTCTTTGCATATCTTCTGGCGGAAGAAGTGTCTCAATCGCAAAGTCTGGATGCCACCCCAACGAGCGCGACGCACTCGCCATAGCGCGCTCAACTTTAAGGCGCAGGCCATCTTGAGCAAGAAAATGATTTACAAATAAAATATGCCCACCAGGACGGACAACACGTTTCAACTCTTTAAGCAACGCGTCAGGATGTGGCACGACAGAGGCAACAAACATCGCCACGGCAATATCAAAACTGTTATCTTCAAAGATAGTTGCTTCAGCATCCATCTCAGCAAGATCATCCACATTGCTCAAATGCTCACGGACGACTCGCTGACGTGCTCTCTCAAGCATATCCTCGGACAGGTCGATCCCTGTAATGCGCTTGTTTTTGTTATAAAGGGGTAAAGCAAGCCCCGTGCCAACACCAACCTCGAGAACTTTTTCACCAGGGAGAGCATTGACCGCTGTGACCGCTTGCCGGCGCCCAAAGGCTGACACTCCACCAAAAACGGAGTCATAAAAACGGGCCCATCGACGATACGCTAAACGGACGCTATCCGCGTCCAAAGCGGAACGGGGCTGGAAGGAAGACTTCATGGAACTACTGCAACCTCACTTTAACCGCCCCACCCAAAGGGAGCGCTTCCTGTGTTGGTGTTGAACCATGCTTCCTATACTCTCTTCAAGGGGCATATCTGGCAAAAGAGCAACAGCTATCAAAAAAAACATTTCTGACTATACTCATCAACCCAACGTCGCATAGGAGAAACACTCCATCATGCAGTATCTCAACATCGCTTTCGCGCTCCTTGCTGTTCTAGCATGGGGAGGCTTATTTTTCGTTTACTATCGGGAGCGCATTATTCCTTGGTTCGTTAATCGCTTTACGCGTGACAAGCCACCCAAGGCCAGTGAGGAAAATAGTCTTTTCGGCGGGGCCGCTCCCCTACCCTTTAAATATGAAACTGAAGAGCAAGCCAAAGAAAAGCGTGAAAAAGAAATCGCCCTTATCGAAGCTGCCCTTCAAGCTGAGAAGGAAGCAGCTATGAAAGAGGACGAAGAAGAAGCACCCCCCTCTTCTGCTGCACAGTCGAAGGAAGACAAGCCCTCTTCCCAAAAGACCTCTTCATAAGCAGTTGGCCAGCTTCTTTTCTCCCCGCGGCATTCCATTGCCTCGGGAGACGCTGGCCATGGCTCTTTTAGAGGTCGGTAACATTAGGCAAATGGTCGGCTTCTGCCCTCCTTCGCTTAAGAGGGCAGTCAGACGGCCAGAAATCTACGATCGCACATGAAGGATATATGAGCTTGCCAGACGGCTTGTTAAAGGCAGGAGATACCTTGAAGCAGGCTTTCTCTTCCCAATAAAAATTGCTCTCTCCATACACGCATAACAACTCTTCTACGCGCTGCGTGGTAATGAAGATGCTCTGGCCTGTTCCTGAGCTAAATTTTTACGAAAACAACCCTCATAACGTTTCTACTAAACTTAAACAGCGAGACGCTTTTCGATCGCTTCCCAGATCAAACCTGCACTATTGATCTGATCAAACCGATCCAGCTCTTGCAGGCCAGTTGGAGACGTCACGTTGATCTCTGTTAGCCAGTCACCGATCACGTCAATTCCGGTAAAGATCAGACCATGCTCTTTGAGGTAAGGCCCAATGGAAGCGCATATTTCCTGATCGCGCGGAGTTAAACGAACGCTTTCGGCTCGCCCTCCTACATGCATATTAGAGCGTGTATCTCCCTGAGCAGGCACACGGTTAATCGCCCCGATCGGTTCACCATCGACGAGGATGATACGTTTATCACCCAGTCTGACAGCTGGTTCATAACGCTGCACCATCAAAGGCTCACGCGAGCGCGAAAAATGCATTTCCAGCAAAGACGTGAAGTTCTCATCATCAGGTTTCACGCGGAAAATACCCGCACCGCCGTTCCCGTAAAGCGGTTTGAGAATAATATCTTGGTGCTTCTGCCGAAACTCGGCAATCATCTTTATATCCCATGTCACCAAAGTAGGCGGCATGAGGTGAGGAAAGTGCGTCACCAACAGCTTTTCAGGCGCATTCCGCACAGAAACAGGGTTATTGACCACAAGAGCCTTACCCTCTCCCACACCGTGAATATGCTCCAACAAATGGGTCGCGGTAATATAGCCCATATCAAAGGGTGGATCCTGACGCATCAAGATGACATCCATTGCACCAAGATCAAGTCGTTCCTCTAGGCCAAAAACCGCATGCTCTCCCTTCTTACGCTGGACATTCACCGGACGCACACGTGCTTGTAAGCGGCCAGAGGTTCCCTCCCCTTCCACAAGAGCGAGTGACGTTGGGTGATATACATACAGCGTATGCCCCCGGCGCTGTGCCTCCAACATCATGGCAAAGGTTGAATCGCCATCAATATTGACTTCCTCAAGTGGATCCATCTGCACCGCAACACGGCGTGGGGATGAGAGCGTCATTTCAGTACAGGCTCCTGTTCATCAGGGAGATTGAGGGTAAGAAATCGAAAGAACTTCAATGATCATAGGGCCGGAGGGCGTATGAAGAGTAACTTCATCTTCCACGCGTGCGCGCATCAAAGCCCGCGCTACCGGAGAGATAAGGCTCACCTCACCACGAGCAAGATCAGCTTCATCCGCACCAAGAATGGTTACCTTATACTCACGATCGTCCTCATCGGCATAACAGACGGTTGCACCAAAGAAGACACGATCACGATTCTTCTGAGCAGCCGGATCAACGATAACAGCTTGATCTAACCGACGCGTTAAAAAGCGCATACGACGGTCAATCTCTCGGAGGCGCCGCTTTCCATACTGATAATCAGCATTCTCAGAACGATCACCATTACTGGCCGCCCAGGAGACAACCTCCACCACTTTCGGTCGTTCTTCTTGGGCTAACTCGCGCAATTCCCGACGCATCAATGCGGCCCCATAGGGCGACAAATAGCGATTAAGTGCAATTTTCTCCGTTACCATAAGCGCTTCACGTCTCCTGATTATGCGTTTGAAGGAAGGACGGTGAAACGAATATTGCCCCCAAGGCGCTGGCCCGGTTTGAGCACATGCACACCGCGATCTGCAATATCAGGACGATTTAAGGCATCTGTCATGCTGGTCACAGGCTCTATCGCAACGAAAGAACCATTCTCGCGGGTAAAAACGGTTAGATGATCAAAAATAGCGTCTGCTTCAACACGAATGCCCCCCACTGGCCCCGCCTGTCGCAGCTCTGCTGCCCCGCCAAAGCCGGTAAAGCCATTATCTAACCCACGCTCATAGATTGGCTTAGGCGTTTGAAACGACCATTCCCCGTCACAAGGCTGCGCCTCAACAGGCAGGCCCTGCCCGTCCGTTATCCACACATCGCGCGCATCAAAAGAGAGCGAAGCCTCTTGCCCCGATGCTAAGAAAGGATGGAAACCGAAACCCACAGGCTGCTCAACCGTATCACGGTTTTCAACCACCAGCGCGACTTCCAACATCTCCCCTCGTAGGGCGTAAGACAGCACAGCACGATAGGCGAACGGCCAATGTAGGTCATTCACCCCATCACCGTTTTGAGGCTGATGGTCAAAAGCCAAGATTGCATGACTGTCGCTTTTATGAAGAACCGTCCACTCATTTTCCCACGCATTACCATGAATCGGGTGCGGGCATCCCTCCATATTCGGTGACATATGATACTCATGCCCCGCAAAGGAGAACTGGCCATGGGCCACACGATTGACATAGGGCACAAGAGGGTATGCCCCGACCGCCACGCCACGCTGTGCCGTAAGCTCTGCTGTCTGCACAGGGAGGAAGACATCATGCCCATCTACCTGCCACTGCCCAATCGCTCCCCCTGTCTCCGGAAGAAGTGTGAGGCGGTGCCGTCCTTTTGTCAGTTCAAGCATGGTTTAATCCTTCTTTTTCCGGGGACGTTTACGAAGCGATGAGGAGGATGTCGCCCCCTTCTCCGATGTCTGGCGTGTTGGCACAAGCCCTATTTCTTCCGCTTCTCGGCGTCTAATTTCATCACGCAATGTCGCTGCCTTTTCAAAGTCCAGCTCCGCTGCTGCTTCACGCATCTGCTTACGCAGCGCCTCAATGGGGAGTTGCGGATCCACCTTGGAAGAGGCTGCTTCCTTACCTGTAATTTCCTCTTGAATAAACAGCGTATCGTTAATCCGGCTTTTCACTGTCTGTGGCGTAATACCGTGCGCTTCATTCCACGCGATTTGTTTTTCACGCCGGCGGGCTGTTTCATCAATAGCGTAACGCAAGCTGTCGGTCATTTTATCTGCATAGAGCAGCACGCGCCCCTCCACATTACGCGCCGCACGCCCAATGGTTTGGATCAGCGATGTCCGTGACCGTAGAAAGCCTTCTTTATCCGCATCCAAGATGGCAACGAGAGAACATTCTGGAATGTCCAGCCCCTCTCGCAATAGGTTAATCCCCACCAACACATCAAAAGTCCCGAGGCGTAGATCACGGATAATCTCGATCCGCTCCAACGTATCCACGTCAGAATGCAGATAGCGGACGCGTATATCATGCTCTGAGAGATATTCCGTCAGGTCTTCAGCCATCCGCTTGGTCAGCGTCGTGACGAGGACACGACCGCCTTCTTTGATCGTCTCCCGCGCTTCATGCAGCAAGTCATCCACCTGCCCCTCAACAGGGCGTACAATCGTGACGGGATCAATCAAGCCAGTTGGGCGAATAATCTGCTCAGCAAACACGCCCTCTGTCTGTTCCATCTCCCATTTGCCCGGTGTGGCTGAGACAAACAAGCTTTGCGGACGGAAGCGCTCCCATTCTGCAAAGGAAAGAGGGCGGTTATCAACGCAGGACGGCAACCGGAAACCAAACTCCGAGAGCGTTTCCTTACGCGCTCTATCGCCCCGTTCCATCCCACCAATTTGCGGCACACCAACATGGCTTTCATCCACGATCAGCATCGCATCTTCAGGGAGATACTCAAACAAGGTTGGTGGAGGATCACCGGGTCGGCGCCCCGTCAGGTAGCGTGAATAGTTCTCAATCCCTTTACACGCCCCCGTTGTTTCCATCATTTCAAGGTCAAAGTCAGTTCGCTGCTTAATCCGCTCGGCTTCTAGCGGTTTATCTTGCGCTTTAAAGTCAGCCAATCGCTTCTCTAAATCTGTCGCAATAAGCCCCATGGCTTGGTTAAGCGTTGGACGCGGTGTGACATAATGGGAGTTCGCGTAAACTTTCACCGTCCCGAGATCAGACGTTTTATGACCTGTTAACGGGTCAAATTCGATCACTTCCTCAATCTCATCCCCAAAAAGACTGATCCGCCACGCGCGGTCTTCATTCTGCACAGGGAAAATATCAATCTGCTCCCCCCGCACACGAAATGTGCCGCGCTCAAACGCCATATCATTGCGCTGATATTGCAGCTCTACCAAAGAGCGGATGAGGTCATCACGATCAAGCGTGCCGCCTTCCTCAATCTGCACCATCATACGGGCGTAAGATTCAGGCGCTCCGATACCGTAAATACACGAGACAGACGCCACGATAATAACATCGTCGCGCTCTAAAAGCGCCTGCGTTGCTGCATGGCGCATACGGTCAATATGTTCGTTCCGCTGGCTGTCTTTTTCAATGAAGGTATCAGAGCGCGGAACATACGCTTCCGGCTGGTAATAATCATAGTAGGAAACAAAGTATTCCACCGCATTATCGGGGAAAAACTGTTTCATTTCACTATAAAGTTGAGCAGCCAGCGTTTTATTGGGCGCCATAATCAAGGTTGGCCGCTGCACGGCTTCAATCACCTTGGCCATCGTAAAGGTCTTGCCCGACCCCGTGACCCCTAAAAGCACCTGGTTCCGCTCGCCTTCTTTAAACCCGGTAGCAAGTTGCTCAATGGCCTTAGGCTGATCGCCTGACGGTTCATAGTCAGAACTCACCTTAAAGCGGTGCAATTTCGGCCGAACAGGCTGACGCACCGGCATAAAGGGAGACATAACAGGCTGAGCTGATGTGGTCGTTTCTTTAGAAGAATGTGATGCCATAGCCCCAAGATGGGAAGATTTCGTCTTTCCCGCAAGATAAAAGCATTTTTTCAAAGCCTTCTCTTAAGAAAAACCTGCTATAAGGACAGAAACCTTATGACATTCTGAGAAAGAAGCCTCTCTTATGGACATCGAGAAAATCGGCGAGACTTATACCAACTTCCGCAACACGGCTGAGGAAGCCTTCAAGCTGCTTGATGGCGTCATTGGCCATATGCAAAACGCCGCTGATAATGGTGACAGCCAAGCTGGGGAATGGGTCGGACAGCTCAAAAAAGTCGCCTCCACCTTCCAAGATGGCCAAGGCAGTGCGGACTCCTTGCTTCAGCAATTCCACGGTGTGCTCAGCCTGCTTGGCCAAAAGAACGAAGCAGAAAATAAAGAAGGCGGAGAAAATAGCGGTACCTCTGATATGATCTCCAGCCTTCTAAACTCTGATCTCGGCAAATCCCTCGAATCGGGTGCTATGCAAAATATTGGCAGCACCCTCCTCGGTAAGCTGTTTAAATAAGCTTAGATCATAGACCGTGCTGGTGTTACGCCCGCACGGTCGAGTGCCTCCTTCTGACGTTCAGCTAGAGCATCCACGCTGAAATCCTCAATCAGCTCTTGGAACAGCTCATGCCAATTCAGGCGCGCGCCAAGACGTAAGAAGGCACTGCCTAAACCAATCGCAGAACGATCCATCATTACAAACTCACGCGGCAACGTAACGCCGCCTGTGCGCTTAAGCCCCTCATATACACGTTCCAGCACTTCCCGGGCTTCGGCTGGGTCATTGCTTTCCTGCATGGTGCAAACACGGTCTGTCATAAGAGGACGGTAGAAGAAACGCGCCCATTCATTGAGCACAGACGCCGTCTCACGAGAGAGATCGCGAAAGCCCCAATCATGATAGGCTTGGTACGCGCCCTCCTCATCATCACGACGCAGAGCTTCAAATAAGGACACAACCCCTCCTACAAACCGAGGGGAAAACACACGTACCGCACCAAAATCCAGAAGATTTAACCCACCATCCTTACGGATCGTGAAATTCCCCATATGCGGGTCACCATGTATAACCCCATAGCGATAAACGGGACGATACCATGCTTGGAAAAGCGCCTTCGCAATCGCGTTACGCTCTTCTTGAGACAATTCTTCAGCCAGCACAGCCTTCATGGAACGCCCAGGCGTCCATTGCATCGTCAACAACCGTTCTGTTGTCAGCCCAGCCATTGGCTCTGGCACATGCACGCTCGGCGTATCGGCCAAAATTGCCCGGTAGAGGCGTAAATGGCTGGCCTCGCGCGTATAATCCAGCTCCTCACGCATCCGCTCTGCCAACTCAGCATAAACCTCATCTTGACGGATCGCGGAGCTAAAAAGGCCATACACGCCAAGGCCACGCTTCAGCTGGCGGAGGTCGCTGTCCATCGCTCCGGCCATGCCCGGATATTGCAGTTTACAAGCAACCTCACGGCCATCAGCCAGCTCGGCACGATGCACCTGCCCCAAAGAGGCTGCCGCAACAGCGTCATGGCTGAAAGAACGAAAATATTTCTGCCAGTCAGCCCCCAACTCCGTCTTCATGCGCCGCTGAACAAAGCTCCAGCCCATAGGAGGCGCATTGGCCTGCAAATGAGCCAGCTCTTCCGCATACTCATCAGGCAACGCACCGGGAATGGTAGAGAGCAGCTGAGCCCCCTTCATCAAGGGGCCTCGCAGATTACCCAGCACGGCACGCAACCCTTCTGCATGCTGGCTATGGTCAGAACGCAAGCCCAGCCTATGGCCGGCCATTCGCGCCGCCACCCCCCCAACAGCGCCGGATGTGCGAAACATACGCTGCATACTGTCCACAAAGCCCGTCTTATCGAGGTCGCTTTCGCGTGCCATGACCGTTTACCTTCCTCTCTTAGACGCTTTCAGATTCAAGCTGGTCAATCAGCCCGCTAATGACATCCAACCCACGATTCCAAAAAGCTGGATCACTGGCATTCAGTCCAAATGGAGCCAACAAATCCTGATGACGGAGCGTGCCACCCGCTTCAAGCATGGTTTTATACTTCTCAGCGAACCCTTCAGGCTGGTCGCGATACACGCCATACAGCGCGTTCACGAGGCAATCCCCAAAGGCATACGCATATACGTAGAACGGTACATGGATGAAATGCGGGATATACGACCAATAAAGGTCATAATCGGGGGTGAAGTTAAAGGCAGAGCCAAGGCTCCGCTCCTGCACCTCACGCCAAATCGTGCCGATCCGCTCGGCAGACACTTCGCCGCGGCGGCGCTCATCATGAAGGCGCACTTCAAACTGATAAAACGCAATCTGACGCACAACCGTATTGAGCATATCTTCCACCTTTGAGGCGAGAAGATGACGCTTACGCTGCGGTGATGGTTCGGCATCCACCAAAGACTGGAAAGTGAGCATCTCTCCAAAAACAGACGCCGTCTCGGCCAATGTCAGCGGTGTGGAGGAACGGAGATAGCCCTGCTTTTGTCCCGCAAGAAGCTGATGAATGCCGTGCCCCATCTCATGAGCCAGAGTCATCACATCGCGCGCTTTGCCCTGATAGTTCATCAGAATATAGGGATGAACCGACGGGACGACAGGATGGGCAAAGGCCCCCGAGGATTTCCCCGGCACGGCGGCCGCATCAATCCATGGATGGGTCAGGAACGTCTCTGCATGGCGCCCCATCTCCGGGTCAAACCCTGCGTAAGCCTTCTGCACAAGGGCCTTGCCCTCTTCCCAACTCAAACGCTTATCGTCCACGTCCGGTAATGGGGCATTACGATCCCAATGTTCGAGCTTGTCGAGGCCCAGCCATTTTGCTTTTAAGCTGTAATAGCGATGAGATAAACGCGGAAAGGACTGGTCAACCGCACTGACCAGCGCATCCACCACCTCATCTTCCACCATATTCGCCCGGTTACGGCTGCTGACAGGGCGTGGATAACCACGGAGCGCATCTGACGTGGCCTTATCTTTAGCCAATGTATTGGTGATGCTCACCAACAGATGCTGCTTTTCGGCCAGTGCCCGGCTAATCGCTTTTGCTGCGGCTTCACGCTTGGCACGATCTTTATCGGTCAGCTGTGTAAAGACCTCATTAATCGGGAGATCTTTCCCGTCAAGCGAGGCGGTCAGCCCAGCCATTGTTTCATCAAAGAGACGCACCCACGCATCACGTCCAGAGACAGATGTCTCCATCAACACACGCTCAACCTCATCGGAGAGCTGATACGGGCGGAACACACGTAAATCACGCAAATAAGGCTGCCAAGGCGCAAGGGCTGGGTCTTTAAGCGCTGTCGCGACAGCCTCATCGCTTAGCCGATTTAGCTCTAAGGAAAAGAACAGCAAATGCGTCGAAAGTGTCGTGATGCGCTCCCGCACCGCTTGGGCAAAGCGTCCACATTTTGGGTCTGTTGTATGAGCCGCAAATAACAGCTGAGCGTAGGAGCCAATCTTACCGAGGCCCTCCTCAATCTCCTCATACGCGCTGAGTGCTTGAGCAAGAGAGGCAGGCGATGCCTCTGAAAGCTGACCTTTCCAGCTCTTTTCAAAATCTTGTGCCGCCTTCTCCAGACGTGTGAAGTCCGCTTCTAAGGCTGGATCTTCAGGAGAGGCATAGAGGTCTGATAAGTCCCAACGCGGAGCAGACACCGCCCCTTCCTGGGCTGTGTCCGTCGGTTGATTGGGAGAAAATGAACGGGGAGAAGCAAATGGTACAGTCATCATCCCGTCAGACTAACCCGAACTGCGGATGGTGGGAACGCCCTTTCTTCACTGTTTTATGAGCGCTCCCCTCCACCATTAGGCTGAAAGACTGCTGAGATCCTCGTCCTCATAGCCGATAATCCGAGCGTAATCCTGAGGCACGACATGCCAGAATTGCGGCAAAATATCCTCCCAAGCATGGAGTAAGCTCGCGGCATAGGCACTGCCCGTTTCTGTCACATGCCGTTCTACCAAACGACGAAGCTCATCCGCCCAGCGCGATACGGTGACACGCTTCCACGTTAGCGTATCGCCATTGACACGGGAGGCGAACCCGCCATCAATATCCAGAACATAGGCCGTTCCACCAGTAAAGCCCGCACCGAAATTATCACCAACCTTACCCAAAACAACCACGGTGCCACCGGTCATATATTCGCAGCCATTAGACCCGCAGCCTTCCACGACCGCCACAGCACCGGAATTCCGAACCGCAAAGCGCTCGCCGGCCTGCCCTGCCGCAAACAGCGCCCCTGCCGTCGCACCATACAGAACTGTATTGCCGATAATGGAATTCTCAGACGACTCCCAATGCGCCGCTTGGCTTGGGCGCAACACCAACGTCGCCCCGGATAGTCCCTTACCGACATAGTCGTTTGCATCGCCTTCCACATCAATCCGCAGACCATGCACAGCAAAAGCGCCCAAAGACTGCCCTGCAGAGCCACGCAACGACAAGGTTAGATGCCCTTCAGGCAGGCTATTCATGCCAAATTTACGCGTAATCAACGACGAAATCCGAGTGCCTACAGCACGATGCGTGTTCCGCACATCATATTGCAGATGCAGCTTTTCACGCCGTTCAAAAAGCGGCCGTGCATCATTGATGATCTGTGCATCCAGCGTATCAGGCACGGCATTACGCCCCTCACGCGTGCAGTAGCGCGCATAACCGCCTGGATCTGCCTGCACGAGCAACGAGTTAAGATCCAAATCGTCCAAATATTCCGCACCACGATAAACCTGATGCAGCATATCCGTTCGTCCGATCACATCCGTCAGTGATCGCACACCGAGGCGAGCTAGAATGGTGCGAACGTCTTCGGCAATCAGCGTGAAGAGATTAATGACCTTCTCGGGTGATCCTTCGAACTTCTTACGTAGGTCTTCATCCTGTACACAAACACCAACCGGGCAGGTATTCGAGTGGCACTGCCGCACCATAATGCAGCCCATCGCGACAAGCGCTGCCGTCCCAATACCGAACTCCTCAGCCCCCAGCATGGCTGCGATCACCACATCACGCCCGCTCTTAATCCCGCCATCAACACGCAACACAAGGCGATGACGGAGGCGGTTGAGCATCAAGACCTGATGCGCTTCACTCAGCCCCATCTCCCACGGCAAACCTGCATGGTGAATGGAGGATTGAGAACTCGCCCCCGTGCCACCTGAATGGCCAGAAATCAAAATAGCGTCAGCTTTGGCTTTCGCCACACCCGCCGCAATCGTTCCAATCCCTGTGCGCGCCACAAGCTTGACGGTGACGGTTGCATCAGGGTTGATCTGCTTGAGGTCATAAATGAGCTGGGCAAGATCTTCGATCGAGTAAATATCATGATGCGGTGGGGGTGAGATCAACGTCACACCCGGCGTTGCATGACGCAAGCGGGCAATTAACTCCGTCACCTTAAAGCCGGGCAACTGCCCACCTTCACCTGGCTTGGCACCTTGTGCGACCTTAATCTCAATCTCACGACAATCATTGAGATATTCGGCAGTCACACCAAAACGCCCGGAAGCCACCTGCTTAATGGCCGATGAGGCATTATCACCGTTAGGGCGTGGATATGCCCGTGATGGGTCTTCTCCCCCCTCGCCCGAATCAGACTTCGCACCAATGCGGTTCATTGCAATCGCAAGCGTCTCATGTGCTTCGGGGCTGAGTGCCCCCAGCGAGATCCCCGGAGCGACCAAACGACGGCGGATTTGGGTAATCCCCTCTACATCGTCCACGTCGATTGAGCGAGCCGATGTGCGAAAATCCAGCAAATCACGC
The DNA here is from genome assembly GCF_000378165.1 of Saccharibacter floricola DSM 15669. Classification (GTDB taxonomy): domain Bacteria; phylum Pseudomonadota; class Alphaproteobacteria; order Acetobacterales; family Acetobacteraceae; genus Saccharibacter; species Saccharibacter floricola. Next base: position 147,387 of record NZ_KB899333.1, on the reverse strand, counting down.
AGCGCAATTGGTGGTTGAGCCCGCAATGCCTCACTATAGCGACGATAAAGCTTCGAGCTATTGGCCGTCACGGCTGTTTGGAGCAAATGCACCACGGTAGCTGACAGGGAGTGCACCTCCCCTTTCGGGCGGATTTTATAGCGTCCGCCAACCGGCAGGGTGACAACACCCTCCTGACCCCATGCTTTTTTATGCGCATGCAGCACATGACGCGCGATCCCCGACAGACCAATGCCGGAAATACGCGAGGCCATACCGGGGAAGAACTCCGACACCAGGGCACGAGACAGCCCCACGGCTTCAAAGTTATACCCACCCCGATAAGAAGCCACGAGCGAAATCCCGGCCTTGGACATGATCTTGAGCAGACCCTTATCCACCGCTGTGCGGTAACGCTGCATCGCTTCGCCCATCGTCATGCTGCCCAGAAGGCCACGACGCACACGGTCTGCAATGCCATGCTGTGCAAGCCACGGATTAACCGTGGACGCCCCGACACCAATCGTCACCGCAATACCATGCACATCGAGCGTTTCGGATGTCCGCACATTGACCGATGTAAAGGTACGCAAGGACTGGTTGATGAGGTGACGATGCACCGCCGCTGTCGCCAAAATCATCGGCACAGCCACACGCTCAGCCCCGCTATGCTCATCAGTAAGGAAGAGATGGCTACAGCCCCCACGCACCGCATCTTCTGCCTGACGGCTCATCTCTGTCAGCGCGCGACGTAAACCGTTCTCGCCCCATTCAATAGGGAAGGTGCAATCAATCACCGCCCCTTGCGTATCGCATACCTGACGAAGTTTATCGAACTCACCATTGGTCAAAATAGGACTGGAAAGCTGAAGAAGGCGGCACTGGCTTGATGCTTCTTCCAAAATATTCCCAAGGTTCCCCATGCGTGTAATGAGGCTCATCACACGCGTTTCCCGCAAGCTATCAATTGGCGGGTTCGTCACCTGACTAAACCCTTGGCGGAAATAATGCGCCAAACCTCGATAATGACCCGACAACACCTGAAGTGGTGTATCATCCCCCATAGAGCCGATAGCTTCCGCCGCATTGGCAACCATAGGCTGAAGGATGGTTTCCATCTCTTCATAGGTCAGGCTTACCGCGAGCTGACGACGACGAAGCTCTTCAACCGCGAGTGCCCCTTTTTCATGAACATCGGCAAAAAGCGGACTGATGTCCTGAATTTGGTCAACCCAACGTTCAAAATCTTGCCGTGATGCCAGAAGCTCCATCACGTCATCAGGCGCGTAGAGCTGTCCTTCTTCCAAATCCAACGCCAATGTCTGCCCCGGCCCTAAGCGCCCGCGTTGCAGCACAGATTCATCAGGAACACGCACCATGCCGGTTTCAGAGCCAACAATCAGTAAGCGATCTTTGGTGATGCTATAGCGCAATGGCCGCAGCCCGGCACGATCTAGCCCCGCAATCACCCAGCGCCCATCAGTACCGCACAGCGCAGCCGGTCCATCCCACGGTTCAATCACTGCATTACAATAGCGGAAGAACGCCTTCACTTTTGGAGGCATAGACGAATTCGCACCTGCGGAAGCCGGCACGAGCAACGCCTTGGCCGCCGTAGCGTCACGCCCAGCGAACGTCAGAAGCTCGAAAATATTATCCAAGGCCGCCGTGTCAGACCCTGCGACTTGAACAACAGGTTTAAGCGCATCCATATACGGGTCAAGATCAGGGTGAGACAGACGCGTTTCATGCGCACGCATCCAGTTCACATTACCTGATAGCGTGTTGATCTCACCATTATGGGCAATTTTGCGGAAAGGCTGCGCTAATTTCCATGTTGGGAAAGTATTGGTCGAATAACGTTGATGATAAATCGCAAAACGCGACACAAAACGTTCATCCAGCAAATCTGGGTAAAAATCTGTTAGATTTTCAGCCAGAAACATCCCTTTATAAATCACAGAACGGCATGACAGCGAGCAGATATACACATCGACATGCGCATGAGCGGCGGCCTTCTCAATTCGCCGTCTGATGACATACAGATCACGCTCAAACGTTTTATCGTCACGCCCTAGCGTGTTGCGGATCATGATCTGTTCAATTTCTGGCCGTGTCTCATTGGCTTTTTCGCCAATATAAGACGTGTCGATAGGCACCTGACGCCAGCCATAAATCCCGTAACCGAATTTTAAAATCTCGGTTTCAATAATCTGACGACCACTCTCTTGCGCCCCTAAATCTGTACGCGGAAGAAAGACCATACCGACAGCAATGCGCCCTTCAACCACGACATCACCACCGCTATAAATAGCCGCAGCAAAGAAGTTTTGTGGGATCTCAACATGAATACCCGCACCATCTCCGGTCTTCCCGTCGGCATCCACAGCGCCGCGGTGCCAGAGATTCCCCAGCGCTTCGATCCCAGCCTTGACGACAGAACGTGTTGGCGCCCCATCAAGAGCAGCAACAACCCCAACACCACACGCATCATGCTCTTGAAGCGGATCATACACACCGCGCAGACGCTCAATATTGTCCTGATACTCACGAACAAACGTACGATCTGACATTATGCATTCTCCTGAACAGGCTGTGAGGGGGTTGTCTTATGAGATAGATGCGTGTGGATAGCCGCCGCCGCGTCACGACCATCACGGATCGCCCAGACCACTAAGCTGGCCCCACGCACAATATCGCCACCTGCAAACACACCAGAAAGGCTCGTCTCATACCCTCCTGTTGGCACTTTTAGCGTGCCCCATGGCGTCACCGCGAGCTCCGGCTCATGCCATTGACCTGGCAAATCTTCTGGCTCAAACCCTAGGGCGCAAATAACCATATCTGCCCGCAATGTATTATGCCCCCCAGATGGCTCGACCATACGCCGCCCCTGCTCATCAGCGGCACCAAGGCGCATCTCTTTGAGGCGCACGGCATGAACATGATCCTCACCAATAAATGCTTCAGGAGCAGCGAGCCACTGGAAGTAAGCCCCCTCTTCTTCTGCATTCGCGACCTCTTGGCGGGAGCCGGGCATATTGTCGCGATCCCGACGATAGGCGCAGGTAACTTTTTCCGCCCCTTGTCGAATGGCAGTGCGCATGCAGTCCATCGCGGTATCGCCCCCGCCAATAACAACCACATGCCGCCCTTTCGCGTTCAGCTCCTCTGAAGGACTATGGGACTCTTTAAGGTAATCCAGAGCATCAACGACCCCGTCCATCCCCACACCGGGAACCTTCACCTGACGGGAGCGATACACACCCGTTGCTAAAAAGACAGCATCATGACGTGAGCGGAGCGTCTCAAGAGATAACTCACCATCCTTAGAGCCAATAGCTTGGCCGAGATGGAACATAATCCCCTGCTCTTCAAGCAGACGCCATCGACGCTCAACGACCTCTTTGTCCAACTTAAAGCTAGGGATACCATACATCAGCAACCCGCCCGGCTTATTCTGACGCTCATAGACATGAACCTCATAGCCTTTCGCGCGCAAGCGCTCCGCGCATGCAAGCCCGGCGGGGCCTGAACCAACAATACCAATGCTCTGCCCACGGTCATGATGAGGGAGAGCAGGCTTCACCCACCCCTCTGCAAATGCTGTCTCTGTAATGAAGCGCTCGACAGCACCGATCGTTACGCTGCGAAACCCTTTATGGATCACGCAATTGCCTTCACACAGACGATCCTGCGGGCAGATACGGCCACAAATTTCTGGAAAGCTATTGGTAGATGAAGAAAGCTCATAAGCTTCTTCCAGTCGTCCACTCGCCGCTAAGCGCAACCATTCGGGAATGACATTCTCAAGTGGACAATGCACCGCACAAAAGGGAATTCCACATTGAGAGCACCGTGATGCCTGTTCTTCAGCCCGTTCTAGTGAAAAACCTTCATAAATTTCGCGACCATCATGCCGACGCTCCGATGCAGGACGTTTCTCTGGAGGATGCTGAGAGCAGCTTACAAAACGCAACATTTTCTCAGTCATGAGCGCAATCTCCTTCGCGACAACGCCCGCACTACCGACGGAACGCACAGCACATCTAACTATAAATCTATGAGGCAAAACCCTCGCTGGCTTCACGATATACGCTGAAATAAACAAATGAATAGGCAGCAATACTTACCTTTTTCATCAACAGAATATATCCATTGTTTATAAATGAGAATTATTCACAACAAAATAAGTCCGTTTTGGCCCTACTTCTTCTCCTGCTCTTTTTTAACCTTTCATGCATTTTGCATATTGACGGCCTCCCCTCAGATGCGTAGAAAGCACCTCACCAGCTCGATAGTCGTCACGACAAATCGAGAGCCTCTTTGCCCAGATGGCGGAATTGGTAGACGCGCAGGCTTCAGGTGCCTGTGTCCTTCGGGACGTGGAAGTTCGAGTCTTCTTCTGGGCACCATATAAGCCACCATAATTTTAGATGGCTTATCTTTCCTCTTTATTATTATCTGGTGACACCATGAACGATCCGCGTAACGTCGTCATTCATCTTCATGACGGAGACCTGCCGGACGCTCTAGACCTTGGGTCGGTGGTTGCCATTGATACTGAGACAATGGGGCTCAACCCTCATCGTGATCGGTTGTGTCTTGTTCAGCTTTCTTCAGGCAATGGAGAGGCCCATCTCGTCCAAATTAAGCCAACCCGCCTTGGTGGACGAGGCTATGATTGCCCCAACCTGAAAAAACTCCTCACAGATTCTTCTGTAACCAAGCTGATGCATTTCGCACGTTTCGATGTTGCCGTCTTACAGCATAATCTTGGCATTACGCTTACCTCTGTCGTCTGCACAAAAATTGCAGCGCGGCTTGTTTATACCTTTACCGATCGTCACGGCCTCGCTTATCTTTGCCGTGAGCTTCTCGGTATTGAACTCTCCAAACAGCAGCAAAGCTCTGATTGGGGAGCAGTAAACCTTACAGAAGACCAAAAGCGCTATGCTGCTGCCGATGTTCTTCACCTTCACGCATTATGGGGAAAACTTGAGGCGATGCTCATTCGTGAGGAACGCCGCGACCTCGCCCAAGACTGCTATAACTTCCTGCCGACACGTGCCAAGCTTGATTTGCTAGGCTATGATGTCTCGGACATTTTTGCACACCGCGCCTAACGCGGATTGTGGTTGTGTTATGACTGCTCAACCCCTCACAGCAGCCCGTAAAGCCCTCACCGTAGAGCGTGAAGGGCTAGAGCGCCTTGAACAGGCGCTTAATGGGCCTTTAGGTGTTGCGCTTGAGCACGCTGTTACACAGATTTTGGCTGCTCCCGGCCGCCTTATCATTACTGGTATCGGGAAATCGGGACATATTGGACGCAAGATTCAAGCAACATTAGCCTCTACAGGCACTCCCGCCCTTTTCCTCCACCCTGCTGAAGCCGCACATGGTGACCTAGGCATTATTCAGCCCGGCGATATTGTCTTAGCTCTCTCCAGCTCCGGTGAAAGTGTTGAGCTCGCCCCTCTCCTCGCTTTTGCCGCTCATAATGCTCTCCCTCTCATTGGGATAACGTCAGCAGCGGCATCTTCTCTGGGGCGTGCCTCTACAGTCTGCCTAACTCTCCCCCCTGCGCAAGAAGCGTGCCCTCTTAATCTCGCTCCAACAACATCATCGCTCCTGCAACTCGCTCTTGGCGATGCGCTTGCTATTGCTCTCATGGAGCACCGTCGTTTCACCGCGCATGATTTCAGCCGCCTTCATCCTGCAGGACAAATCGGGGCACGTTTACGTCCTGTCCGCGAGCTCATGCATACGGGAACATCCATGCCTCTTGGCTCCCCCACTTTACCGCTGCGTTCAGTCATTATCGAAATGACGCGCAAAGCATTCGGTTGTATGGGGGTTATTGACCATGACAGGCGGTTCTGCGGCCTCATCGCGGATGGTGACTTACGCCGTGCTTTGAAGCGTGATCTTGATCGCACCACCGCAGCGGACATCATGAATCCAAACCCGTTAACGACCAGTCCTGGAACGTTGATGCAAGATGCGCTTCATCAAATGCACGATCGCGCTGTACCTGTCAGTAGCCTGTTCGTGCTTGATGACCAACAGCGTCCGCTTGGTATTTTACATCTGCATGACTTTTTGCAAGCAGGTGTTCTATGACGGACAAACCCTCTCCACATCGTGAGGATTTCACTCATAAGCAGGGAAGCGAGCCCCTGCGCAAACTAGATGCACTCCGCAAAGCCGCATTCCAACGTGTGCGTCGCCCTCCAACACCCAAAGCGATGGCACGCCGCCGCTCGCGCCTTACTCTGGCGAAATGGGCGCTACCGTCACTCGCTGGGGTTTTGCTGGCCTCTATCGCCATTTGGCCAGAGCTTAACCATCTTGTTCATCAAGACCGCGCCATTCTTCGTGAAATGCGCCAGCTTCATATCGATAGTGGAGCTATGGAACATGCTGTCTATCGCGATATTGATTCGCATAATCACCCCTATACACTGACAGCACAGACCGCTCGCCAACTTGGCGATGATCGTATTAACCTTAATCATCCCGAAGCGGATATCATGCTGCCTCGTGGGGAATGGATGCATATCCGTGCCGATCGCGGCGTTTACCTACAGCATGAACAAACCCTCAACCTTGATGGGCACGTGGTCATGTACCGTAATGATGGCACGCTTTTAAACACCCCATCGGCTGATATGGATATGAAACAACAAGTCATCACAACCCATGAGTGGGTGCATGCCGAAGGGCCTTTTGGAACCCAAGACGCCCAGAGTGCGTTTCTTGACCAAGAAGAAAACATTGTTCAATTTATGGGACCGGGTTTAACCAACCGTTTTAATGATTTAACACCTCACCCCCCTTCTGTTTCGACGAATAAAAGGCCATAAAGGAGGCATGATGCGTTCTTCTTTTTCTCTCTTTCTGGCCTCCTGCACGGCGTTTGCGGCGCTTTGTTCCTCTGCATTCGCGGCGTCAACTGCTGTTGGGCCCAAAACGCCTGACCGCTCTCACGGTCAGGTGGTTCATCTCTATTGGAAAAAAGAAGAAATTTACGACCGGAATCAGCAAACCGTTACCCTGACAGGAGGGGCGCGGGCACAACGTGGCGACATTACCGTCGATGGTGATGTGCTGATCGGGTACCTTCGCCATAAAGCCGCTAACCCTGCAGCTCCTAAAAAAGACAACGCCTCAGGTGATTCTTCTATGGAGCTTTACCGCGTAGAGGCCCGTGGACATGTGCATGTGTACAATCTACGTGACCAAGGTTGGGGCGATCACGGGCTTTATGATGTGGATAAAGCCGTTATGATCATGACCGGTAAAAACATGAAGTTCACCACGCCACGCCAAACAATGACGGCTCGTGACTTAGTGGAGTATTACCCCAATACGCATGTCTCTATTGGACGTGGAGAGGCGACAGTCACCACGACAGATGGCCATCGCATTATTGCTGATGTGCTGGAGGCTATTGGACTTTCTAACCAACAGAAAGCGCAAAATGCCGCTGATGCCGCACGTTCTGGGCAGGCACCATCCAATTCGAGCCTTGACCGTGCTTATGGGTGGGGCCACGTCGTTATCCGCACCCGTAACCAAGTTGCTACGGGGGACCGTGGCGTTTATCTCTTCGGCCCTCAGCTCGCGCGTCTCATTGGCCATGTTCATGTGACACAAGGGCAGAACCAGAATAATGGGTCACAAGCGATTGTGGATATGAAGACCGGCATTTCCCACATGCTTCCCGGCACGGACTCCCCCATTCAGGGGCTTGTTGTTCCCAATGAGGCCAATCAATAATGGACACTGACCTCCCATCTTATCTCAATAAAGGGCTCGCTGCTCGTGGCATCGGCAAGAGCTATAAAAAGCGAGCCGTCGTGCAGAATGTCTCGCTCCATGTACAACGTGGCGAGGCTGTTGGCCTGCTTGGGCCTAATGGCGCTGGGAAGACTACAAGTTTCTACATGATTGTCGGCCTCGTTCCGGCTGACACAGGCAGTATCACCCTTGAAGGGTCTGATATCACACCGCTCCCTATGTACCAGCGCGCCCGCTTAGGGGTTGGCTACCTCCCACAAGAAGCAAGTATCTTCCGTGGACTGACGGTTGAGCAAAATATCATGGTTGCGCTGGAAGTGATCGAATCCGATCGTGATAAACGCCAAGAAATGCTTGACGGGCTCCTCGCTGAATTCGGGATTACGCGTTTGCGTCGCTCCCCAGCCCTTGCTCTCTCCGGTGGGGAACGACGCCGCCTTGAGATTGCCCGCGCTCTCGCAAGCCAGCCCAATTATATTCTATTAGATGAACCACTAGCTGGGATTGACCCCATTGCTGTGAGCGAGATTCGAGACCTTGTCTCTCACCTCAAAGACCGCGGGATCGGTGTGCTTATTACCGATCATAATGTGCGCGAAACACTTGAGATTATTGACCGTGCCTATATCCTCCATAGTGGAAAAGTCCTTATGGAGGGCACGCCTGAAGCCATCGTCGCTAACGAAGATGTACGCCGCGTTTATCTTGGCGAAGCCTTCAGCCTTAAATAAATCGCACAGCCTTTATAGGCATTCCCTCTGCGCTTCCTAATGCAAAAGCGCAGGGGTTAGCTCATTATCAACCATGGCTTGGAGAGCACTTGCTTCGTCTTCCATGATTGCCATAGGTGTTCCATCAGCAGCATGAATAGCGACCCGAAGAGCGCCGTCCTGTATGACAGAACGGCAATAAGCGACTTCGGATATTCCTAATGTGCGCAATTCCTGCCCGGTCATGGCCCGCGTACGGGCCAATAAAAACTCTAATGAAACAGTGGGTGTTTCTTTCTCATCGCTCAATATCAAACCCTCCTGCATATTCCGTAGGAAGCCCTAACTCTCGCACAGAACGCATACGCTCACTCGGTTCAGCAGAAGACGGAGCGGGAGGCTCTTTCCCCTGTTTACCTTGCGCAATAGCGATATGCCGAACACGCACTTCCGGCTCCGGGCGCAAAAGGTCAATATGAAGCAAGCCATTATCAAGCCATGCTCCAGCGACCTCAATGCCTTCAGCTAAGACAAAAGCCTTGTGGAATTGACGTGCTGCAATACCACGATGGAGGAACACACGTCCCTGACTATCGTCCGCTTGTCGGCCACGAATGACGAGCTGATTATCTTCTTGAGTAATCTGCAAATCATCCATCACAAAGCCTGCAACCGCGAGCGTAATGCGCAGCGCCGTGTGGCTGAGCTGTTCAATATTATAGGGTGGATACCCATCCGAAGTTGATTTTGACGCACGTTCAAGCATTTGTTCCAGATGGTCGAAGCCAAGAAACATGGGGGATGTAAATAAACGACTAGACACAGATAATACGCCTCCTCAAGGAGCGAGACCAACATGAGAGAACCCCAACATGGGCATTCCCTTGCTGATAAGCATATGTGGTTTTGTAACGACTTTTCAAGCAAACAACAGAAGCAGGTTGTTGAAAGGCTGGCATTCATCGCTCTGCCTCGCTAAAATCTCTCTCATGAATGATCTGGATTTTCTCAAAACGATTGAGGATGTAGACCCAACGTCCATCCTCGTCGCCCCCGCGCCTGTCTTGAGGCAACAAGCACGCGAGGTCACCCCTGATGACGTGCGCGCCGTGCGCGATGCACTCCCAGGCATGTTCTCTGCGATGTATAAAGCCCCGGGCATCGGTCTTGCCGCTCCCCAAGTTGGGATCAGCCAGCGCTTCGTACTCGTTGACGTTGCACGCGAAGACGAAGAACGCGCCCCTATGGTACTCATTAACCCGGAAATCATTGATGAGAGCGAAGACCTCGCCGCTCGTGAAGAAGGCTGTTTGTCTCTTCCCAATCAATATGCCGAGGTTGTCCGCCCCGACGCTGTCAAAGTGCGCTACCGCACGCTTGCTGGGGAGGTGATTGAGCAAGAAGTGGATGGGCTACTCGCCACCTGCATTCAACATGAGATTGACCATCTTGATGGCATTCTTTTTGTTGATTATCTCTCCAAACTCAAACGCAATATGATCTTGCGTCGCTTGGCCAAAGAACAAAAGCGGAGATAACGCGCCTTATGCGGCTCATCTTTATGGGCTCGCCAGATTTTTCTGTGCCAGCTCTGCATGCTCTTCGTGATGCCGGCCACGATATTGTGGCCGTATACACTCAGCCTCCTCGCCCAGCGGGACGCGGGAAAAGCCTGCGTCGCCAGCCCGTGCATGAAGCAGCCGATGCGCTCGGCTTATCGGTGCGCACCCCTGCTCGTCTTCGGAATAATCACGAAGAGCATGAAGCGTTTGCTGCCCTCAACGCAGATGCTGCGATTGTCGCCGCTTATGGTTTGATCTTGCCTCCGGCCATTCTTAACGCCCCCCGCAAAGGCTGTTTGAACATTCATGCAAGCCTTCTACCTCGCTGGCGTGGTGCCTCCCCCATTCAATCAGCCATCCGTGCAGGCGATCGCGAAAGCGGTGTGTCCATTATGCAGATGGATGAAGGGCTCGATACAGGTGCGGTGCTGCTAGAAGGCCGCACACCCATTACGCCAGACGATACAGCAGGCACCCTGCATGACCGCCTGTCAGAACTTGGCGCACAACTGGTCGTCAAAGCCCTCGCAGACTCTCCGACAGCCACTGCACAAGATGATAGTCAAAGCTGTTACGCCCCGCGCTTAAGTCGCACGGATGGACAGATTGACTGGACACGCTCTGCCCATGAGATTGACCAGCAGATCCGTGCGTTCACCCCTTGGCCTGGCAGCTTCACCCATTATAAGGGCCAAGTCCTCCGTATTGGGGCCGTTACACCCTTAGAGACCCCCTCTTCCGCTCTGGCCGGCACGATGATCAATCAAGAGCTACATGTTGCCTGTGGTAAAGGCGTTGTGCGTATTGACCGCCTGCAAAAGCCCGGCCGTGCCATGATGGATAGCGCCGCTTTTCTCCGTGGGAACAGTCTTTCGACGGGAGATCGCCTTGATTGACGATAGCGCGCCGCCCCATGTGCGCCGTTGGGCTATTCGCGTTGAGTTTGATGGCCGGCATTATGTCGGCTGGCAGCGCCAAAAAAGCGGTCTCTCTGTTCAACAACTCATTGAAGAAGCCGCCTACCGCGTGGCTGCGAACCGTCCTGTTAGCAGCATTACGGCTGGACGAACCGATTCAGGTGTTCACGCTGCCGGTCTCGTGGCGCATCTAGACTTCCCCGCAGAAGCCAATATCACCGCCAAAGCCGTGCGGGATGGGATCAATTATCACCTAAAACCCCACCCGATTGCTATTTTGGAAGCAGCACTCGTTCCGCCCCACTGGAATGCGCGTTTCTCAGCCACATGGCGGCGCTATTGCTACACCATTCTCAACCGCCCTGCACGACCGGCGCTCTTGGATGGCACTGTTTGGCATATTCGCCAGTCTCTTGATCTGGATGCCATGCAACAAGCCGCGAACTATTTGATCGGCTGGCATGATTTCTCTTCTTTCCGTGCAGCAGCATGCCAAGCGCGGGACGCTCTGCGTACATTGGACGAGCTGAGCATTACACGTCAAGACGATAAGATTCTGATCCATACGCAAGCACGGTCTTTTCTGCACCATCAAGTTCGCAATATGGTTGGTACACTGGCTCTTGTTGGTAGCGGCCAATGGCCAGCCGAACGCGTCAAACAGGCTCTTGAGGCAAAAGACCGTTGCAAAGCGGGCCCAACGGCTCCGGCTGATGGCTTATGTTTGATGGATGTCGGCTATCCTGAAAACCCGTTTGATCCCTCATAACGGGTTTTCATCCGCCTCTTAAACGCCAAAGCGTTCCATGAAATGTTGGTAAATCTGCGTCAGCTCTTCGAGCGACTGGACGCCAACATGTTCGTCACATTTATGCATTGTTTCCCCAACAAGGCCAAACTCTGCAACTGGTGCATAATGGGTCATAAAACGTGCATCTGACGTCCCGCCGCCTGTATCAAGCTTTGGCTCACGCCCCGTCACGTCTTTTACCGAAGCACTGAGCTGCTGGACGGCTTTTCCCGGCTCCGTCAAAAACGATTCCCCGCTCACAGCAATTGACACGGACGCTTTCGGCGCCCAGCGCGCAACGACTTCTTTAATCCAAGAAGCCAAACTCTCACCGCTATGGCGGTCATTAAAACGGATATTTAAGCGCGCCTGTGCCTCACCGGGGATGACATTCGTTGCTTTGTTGCCCACATCAACACTGACAACCTGAAGCGATGACGGTGCGAACCACTCGCTTCCTTCATCAAGACAGCGTGCCGTCAGCTCATGAAGAGCCGAGATGAGACGATGCACAGGATTATCGGCCAAATGCGGATAAGCCACATGTCCTTGCACACCCGGAACCGTAATCACGGCATTAAGACTGCCACGCCGGCCAATTTTAACCACATCCCCTAATGCGGAGGGATTAGTCGGCTCTCCCAACAGGAAGAAATCTGGGATTTTATCCTGCTCTTTCATCCATTGAAGCACAGGTTTTGTGCCAAAATGGGCAGGCCCCTCTTCGTCCCCTGTAATCAGGAACGACAGCGTGCCTTTGAGCGAATTTTGCTTAAGATGACGCGCCACAGCCGCGACGAAGCAGGCAATACCGCCCTTCATATCCGCTGTGCCGCGCCCGTAAATCCGCCCATCACGCACCACACCAGCAAAGGGATCATCCGACCATCCTTCACCCGGCGGCACGACATCTGTATGCCCAGCAAGACACAGAGACGGACGCCCCTGCCCCAGTTGAGCATAGAGATTAGGCGTTGGTGCCTCTTCTGGCCCGAAGTCCAGACGATGCACCTCAAACCCCATTCCCGCCAACGCGTCACTCACAACGCTCAGCGCCCCATCATCCGCGGGGGTTACCGAACGGCAACGGAGAAGCATTTGTAAAAACTGCAACGGGTCGGTCGGGAAAGAAGTCTCGCTCATGATCTTAGTCGCGCAACAGGTCGTTGATCGATGTTTTAGAACGTGTGCGCTCATCCACACGCTTCACGATCACCGCACATGCCAAAGCTGGACCACCGGGTGTCTTAGGAGGCAGCGTGCCCGGCACAACTACAGAGTACGCTGGAACACGACCCATATGGATGTCACCGGTTGCACGGTCGATAATCTTCGTCGATGCCCCAAGGAAAACCCCCATGGAGAGCACAGAACCACGCTCCACGATCACACCCTCTGCCACTTCAGAACGCGCACCGATAAAGCAATCATCTTCAATGATGACAGGAGCCGCCTGAAGAGGCTCTAGAACGCCACCAATACCGGCACCACCGCTGATATGGCAGTTCTTACCAATCTGCGCACAGGAGCCAACGGTTGCCCATGTGTCCACCATCGTGCCGCTTTCAACGCGGGCACCAAGATTAACAAAGCTTGGCATCAGCACCACACCCGGCGCGATATGCGCGGAACGACGCACAACCGCCCCAGGGACAGCACGGAAGCCTGCCTTAGCGAAGTCCTCTTTGCCCCAACCGGCAAATTTCAACGGAACTTTATCAAAGCCAGGCGCCCCACCGCAGGCATTAGCCATTGGCTCTGAGTCATAAAGACGGAAGGACATCAGAACAGCTTTTTTCAGCCATTCATGAACCACACGACCTTCTGACGTATTTTCTGCAACGCGGAACGTGCCGTTATCCAGTCCGGCAAGAGCGGCTTCAATCGTTTCGCGAGCGCTGCCCTCTGTCTTGGAGTTAAGGCTATCACGGTCTTCCCAAAGGGCGTCAATGCTGGCGCGAAGAGCATCATGCTGCATGAAAATAATCCAACTTCTTTAGATGAAAATAGCAGGCCGAACCATGCGCGGAGTTGAGGTGGAAGTCAACATGGACACCCACTCTCAACATCCTCCGATCCCCTCTTTAAGAGGCTTTGATCAATGTCCCCGGCCCAGCCCGCGTAAAGAGCTCCAGCAAGCAGGTGTGAGGCACACGACCATCCAAAATAACCGCCGCTTTTGCGCCTGCTTGTACAGCTTTCAGGCAGGTCTCAACTTTAGGGATCATTCCCCCCGTGATATGCCCTTCCCGGATGAGGCGCTTCGCATCGTCTGCGCTGAGTTCTTCGATGCGTTTACCGTTTTCGTCCAACACACCGGGCACATCCGTCAGCATTAACAAGCGTGATGCCTTAACCGCACCTGCAACAGCCCCGGCTGCTGTGTCAGCGTTAATATTATACGTTTCCCCGTTCGGCCCTGCCCCAACAGGCGCCACAACCGGAATAAGCCCAGCCCCGAGCAACGCATACAAGACGCGAGGATCAACCGTCTCCGGTGTTCCTACATAACCAAGATCAACGTCTTCTGCGTGCTCTCCCACACGACGTGTATGATGAAGCTTCCGTGCTTGAATGAGACGCCCATCACGCCCAGAAATCCCAGCAGCTAGAGCGCCAGCACGGCTAATTAAATCCGCCACACGCTTATTAACGGTGCCAGACAACACCATTTCGATCACCTCGACAACGGATTGATCCGTCACACGCAGCCCATCAATAAACTGCGATTCGATAGCAAGCTTTTTCAAAACAGCATTAATCTGCGGGCCGCCACCATGTACAATGATGGGATTGATACCGACCTGCTTCAGCAGCGCAACATCACGTCCAAATGTTGCTGCCAGACCATCCTCTACCATAGCGTGACCACCATATTTCACCACGATGGTATCACCCGCATATTGCCGCAAATAAGGCAGTGCACCCGCCAAAATAGCCGCCTGCTGCTGCTCGCCCAGTGCCTCGGCTGTTATGAGCTCTTCTGGTGCAGACATGGATTTATGAGAATCGGAAGAAGGCTCTGTCATGGTTCGAGGGGTCCTTACTGGCGGGGAGAAGCAGGCTCAGCAAAACGCGCCATCATCGCGCGCAAATCAGGTATTCCAAGCCCTGTTGTGCTGCTAGTCGGAAGAACATGGGGATAAGCAGCCGCATGGGCGGCCACGACGGCCTGCGCCTCTTCAACACGAGCGCGCAAGGCGGCTTCAGAGAGATAATCGCATTTCGTCAACACGATCTGGAAAACAACGGCAGCCTTATTGAGAAGCTCACACACCTCACGGTCTGACTTTTTCAACCCAATACGACCATCAATCAGTAACACGACACGCTCTAACGTTGGACGTCCACGTAGATACGCAAACATCGTGCGTTGCCAATCCTCTTTGACCGCCTTAGCAGCTTTTGCAAAGCCATAGCCGGGCATATCCACCAAGGTAAGACGCCCAGCTAGGTTAAAAAAGTTCAACTGTTTGGTGCGTCCAGGCTCAGAAGAGGCGCGCGCCAATGCACGACGGTTCGTCAGCGCATTGATAATGCTTGACTTGCCAACATTGGAACGCCCCGCAAAAGCAATTTCAGCACGGCCAATCTCCGGCAATTGCTCCAGTGATTGCGCACCGTAGAAGAAATCACACTCACCTGCGAAAAGGCGACGGCCCTCTTCCACCTCTTCTGCTGTCAGCTCTCCGGGGAGTTCCTTCACGTTGGTCATTCCTCTCAGCGCTTCACCGGCTTCGGCAGCTTGGTGTGATTTTGAATATAATACTGCTGCGCAAAGGTCAGCAGGTTATTCCATGTATAATACACCAAGAGGCTCGCCGGGAATCCCGACATAATAAATACGTAAACCAGCGGCATAAACTGCATGATACGTGCCTGAGCTGGATCCATACTCACCATGCTCTGACGCTGCATAAGCCAGAACGTCACACCCAACGCTGTGCCCCAGATGCTTACATGCAGGAAGGATGCAAGCTGGGTCGGGTCATAGGGAATGAGTCCCAACAAATTAAGCAGATTTGTCGGATCCGGCACGGACAAATCACGAATCCACCCAAAGAAAGGCGCATGGCGCTCATCAATGCTGATATTAAGCATTTTATAAAGACAGAAGAAGATCGGCATCTGGATCAAGATCGGCAAACAGCCACCCGCCGGATTAATCTTTTCCTCTTTATACAGCGCCATGATCTTCTGGTTCATCGCCATCGGATCATCTTTAAACTTCTCGCGTATTTCCGTCACTTTCGGAGCAACTAAGCGCATCCGCGCTGCAGAAGTTGCCGCTTTGGATGCAAGCGGGAAGAAGACAATCTTAACAATCAAGGTCAGTGCCATCAGAGCCAGACCGAAATTGCCGATATGCACATAAAGCCAATGCAGCAGATAAAGAATGGGGCGTGTAATAAAGCTAAACCAGCCAAAGTCGATCGCTTTATCAAAATCTGGCAGCTTTAACTTCTCTCCATAGGTCTGAAGCAAACTGGGAACTTTTGCACCGGTAAATAGATGACTTGCAAAGCCAAGCGTTGCACCCTGCTGAACCAACTGTGGGTCACGGCTTGCAAAGGTAACCTGATAAGAACCACCACGGCCTAGCTGTGGGTCATAAGCATAACGTGCTGAGACTTGGGCCCCCGCATCAGCACCAATCGCTGTTAGCCAGTATTTATCTGTAATGCCGCCCCAGCCACCTTGGCCTGTCGTTTGCCATGATACATGCTCAGGCGCATCGCTGCCTTTCCGCAGGTTTTTATATCCATTATCAGCCAATGTCCCATTCATGACCGCAATTGGCCCTTCATAGGCTGTTAAAGAGCCCGTATCAGCCGGAAGATAGTCACGTTGCACACGCTGGAACGGATAAACAGAAACAGGTTGGCCAGACTGGTTACTCACCTCCTGCTGCACATCAAACATGTAATGATCATCCAAACTCAGATGAATCTGGAAGGTCACCCCCGCTCCATTGTCCCAATGCAAGGTAACGGGCTTGCCAGGAGCAAGCTCTGTTGCCTCTGTTTGCCACTCTGTTGCCGCATCTGGAAGGCGCGTTGTATAGCCTGGCGCATTGTGCCAACCAATAACGAGATAGCTTGGGTGCTCGCTCGTTGCGCGATCCAGCAGACGCACGAGAGGGCTATCTTTAGCCAGTGTCTCACGATAACGCGTCAATACAAGGTCATCGAGCCGAGCGCCACGCAGATTAAGCGAGCCCTTTACATCAGCCCCTGCAATCGTCAGGCGACGAGCTGGCTTATCAGCCAAAGACGCATCATCCTGCTTTGCTTCTTGAGAGGTTGGCACCGGTGCTGGCGCAGATGTCTGCGCAGGCGTTGAACTATGGGAGGATTCTTGGTGCGGTGGTTTCGGCATAAAATAGTTGAAACCAACCAAAATTATGGCCGAGACAACAATGGCCAAAAGAGTGCGTTTGCTACTTTCCATCGGGCTAAGGCCGCTCTTTCATCTTACTGGAGGGCGAATTTCTCTCTTCAGTGACGGAAAAAAGCCCTCAAAACAATAGCTGACGTGATTTTCCTATAAGTTTTCATCATCACTCAGCACCACAATGCGCGATAGACCGCCACTCAAACGCTATTTTTCTTTAAGGAGGCGGATCAATGCCACCTTCATGAAAAGGATGACAGCGCATGAGTCGACATATAGTCAGCCATCCCCCTCGAAAAGGCCCATGCCGCTGGATCACCACCAAAGCATACGCGCTACAGGTTGGATGAAAACGACAGTTACGCCCTAACAAAGGACTAATCGCGAGGCGATAAAAACAGATGAGACTCAGAAGGACAAATGAGAGAATTCGCCTCACAGGAACGCTACTTGTGTGCGTCGCTCAATGCCAAAACAGCTTTTTGGACATCTTGCTTTAACTTCTCAAAAGGTCGACTCCGCGTCGCCGCACGCCCAATAAAAACGAGCTGCCCTCCTGAAAGACCATGCTCTTGGACGGTAAGACGCAAAGCCTCCCGTAACCGGCGCTTTGTCCGATTACGAATAACGGAATTACCGACTTTCTTCGTAACCGTAAAACCGACAGACGCCGCTTGCGCCCCCTGACATGGCAAAACTTGCGCAATCAAACCGGGGGTCACAATCTTGCGGCCCTTTCGGGCCACATATAGAAACTGCGACCGCTTCTGAAGGCGGTCAGGCTGTTTCATGATTAGGCAGACAGTTTCTTACGTCCTTTTGCGCGGCGGTTCGCTAGAACGCGACGGCCACCAACAGTTGCAGAACGCGTACGGAAGCCGTGACGACGCTTACGAACCAGGCGGGAAGGTTGATACGTGCGCTTCATGATTATTCATCCTCTAAACAACAAACACGCCCGCAAAAGCGCGTATAGGAACAGGGCGTGCTACACGACACCCTTCTACATTCGTGTGGAGCTTGTAAGGCTGCTCTTCAAGACTGTCAATCCTGTTCCCACGTTATACAGTCTTCTTCAATAATGTTCATGATATATCGCGTCTTGAGTACTGCAATTTTTCTTTGCAAAAGCGTCGCCTCCATCCCTTGTCGTACCCGTCCCTAATCCGCTAGGGGGCAAGGCTCCTGCTTTATCATTGAGCGCTTTTGACCGCTGCTGTCCTTTCATCCCCCCAGACCGAGGAAAGACGCGTGACACATTCCCCTTCGCCGCTTGCGTATATGCGCGACCATATTTCAACAATGGATCAATGGTTAAGCGAGAAGCTTCCTACGCTTCGCACGGCTCACGATATTATCACGCTTGGCCACGCTATTCTGCGCCAATGTGAGCAGGTTGATGCCCATCTTCAAGAAATCCGCCCTACCCCTCCTCTTGCATGCCGGGAGGGCTGCGGCACGTGCTGCCATAATCGCATCGAAGTCAATCCGCTGTGGGCTTTCGTAACATTAGACCACGCTCAAAAGACACTTTCAGAAGAAAAGTTACGCATCATTGAAGAGCGCTTGGACAATGAAGCTGCTTTCTGCCCTTTCCACTTTAATGGTGCTTGCTCCATTTATGAAAACCGTCCACCTGTCTGTCGTGGCTATTATAGCTTTGACTTAGCACTCTGTCTCAAGGGCCACTATTGCGAAGAGGAAAAAGGCTATCAGGGTGATGACGCTCACGCAGCTCATCAGAATATGATTTTCCTTTTCGTTTTGGAAGATCACCTCAAAAATGCCGAACAAGCACTCAACCTTGACGCTGGCCCGGTCTTTTTAGACGATGCCGTCGCTGCCCTATTAAAAACAGATGACAACACCCAAAAATGGCTTAAAGGCGATCGTCTCTTTTCTGACAACACCGCCTCATAACCCTCCATTATGTTTTGAGGGCGTCTTATCCATAAAAAAAGCCCAGCACCGTAATGGGCTGGGCTCTATTACATCGCTGACATCTCTACATTAGGCGTCAGGCTTTTCAATCAGCTCAATTTTATATCCGTCAGGATCTTCAACAAAGGCGATAATAATCGTCCCAAATTTCAAAGGCCCTGCCTCACGGGTAACCTTCCCGCCGCCTTGCCGTATCTCTTCAACGGTTGCAGCAACATTAGGAACGCCCACCGCAAAATGACCAAAGCCACTACCGATCGTATAATCTTCGGTCTGATCCCAATTATACGTCAACTCGATTTCTGCTTGACCGTGAGCATTATCGGTAAAGCCGATATAAATGAGCGTATAGCGGCCTTCACGCACCTCACTGCGACGCAGCTCCTTCATCCCCAAGAGGCGATAGAAAGCAAGGCTGCGGTCAATGTCACGAATACGAACCATCGTATGTAGATAACTACTCATACGCTTTTACATCCTTCCAAAACGATCATGATACACGCGGCGCGTAACCATATAAGAAGAGCCCTAAACGGTCTGCTTCTTTTACACATTCTTGTTTATTCATAAGGAGCGTGCCACCAGCCGCAAAAGCGATGCCACGCAGACCCGCTTCGGCCGCACGCCGTACTGTCTCCGCTCCTAACGCGGGCATATCAGCACGAAGTTCCTGACCCGTTTTAGGCATCTTTAGCAGGATACCACCGACGCCTTCTTGCTTCAACGCTCGACATCGTTGCAGCATACCATCGGTTCCTTCTAGAGCCTCTACGGCCAAGACAAGACCATTTTGCACAACACACCCTTGGCCAATATCAAGAGGGGCCATAACACGCAACACACGAGCAGCACGTTCCATATCACGATGCGCTTGCTCATCAGGCTCAATCCGGCCTAGCGCTCCTCTCGGCCCAAGCTCGTCATGAAGAAATTCATGCGCGCCCCGTACGGCAAATCCTTTTTCTTCTAATACCCGCACCACAGAGGCAAGCAATCCATCATCGCCGCTAAAAACAGCACGCCCTAACCGCATAAGGATACGCGCCCCTTCGGCATCAGGTTTAAGGTCACGCCATGCAGGCCGTTTAATCGGCCCAATCAGCACAAGCTCGCGGCAATGATGCGCACGAAACGCGTCCAAGATCTCACCAGCAGCGGCAAGACGACAGAAGCGATGAGGAAAAGGGGATAAAAGCTCAGGGTTCGCAAACCCCGCGATTCCGACAAGGAAGACTGCTCTCCCTTGCCGTTGCACAGCCTGGGCAAGCTGCGCAGGAAGAGGGCCTCCACCCGCAATAATGCCGACAGTTTCACGCGTCTTCACGAACGCACTCACCCGGCATCACGGTCAATTTGTTCCATAAGAGTACGGCTGGCAGCCCGTGTCAGCCCTCGTTGCGAAGGAGCCTCCATAAAAACAAGCATTTCGGCAACACGGTCAATATGACCATACCGCTCCCGCACATCATCCATACGCTGGCGCAAAACACGCCCCTCAACGCCCGCTCTTGGATAAAGATGGCGAAAGGCGCGACGCATCAGCTGAACTTCTTCAGCACTCACCCCTGAGCGCTTCAAACCAACCCAGTTAAGCCCAACAAGACGGGCGCGATTACCAAGGACACTCCCATAAGGCAGGACATCCATCTCTACCCCACAAAGCCCACCAACGACAGCGCCACGACCAATCCGCACAAATTGATGAATCGCTGCAGACCCCATAATACGCGCGCCATCTTCAATGGAGACGTGCCCACCCATGACAACATTATTCACGATAATGACGTGATCACCCAACACACAATCATGAGCGACATGAGCATTAGCCATCAGAAGGCAATCATGCCCAATACGCGTTTCCCCATGTGCCTGGGATGTCCCACGATGGACGGTGACACTTTCTCGTAAAATAGTCCGTGCGCCAATATGACAGCGGGTTGGTTCACCAGCATATTTCAGATCCTGCGGTGCAAGGCCAATCGTTGCAAAGGGATAAACCTCCACCCCATCGTCAAGGGTCGTATGCCCATCTACGATCACGGAAGCATGCAACCGCACACCGTCACCCAAACGAACATGAGGACCAATGCAACACCACGGACCAATTGCAACATGACGACCTAAAGAAGCATTTGGATCCACGATAGCTGTTGGATGTATCTCACATTGAACCGCTTGGTCCGCCATGTCCTCCATGAAATTAGTCCACGATCATCGCACTAAAAGATGCTTCCGCAACAGAGACGTCATCAACACGTGCAACACCACGGAACCGCCATACATTCCCGCGCGCACGTTCTTTCTTGACGTGGATACGAAGCTGATCTCCGGGCCCAACAGGACGACGGAACTTAGCATTCTCTACCGTCATGAAATAAACTAGCTTCCCTTCGAAAGCTTCCCCCAGCGTCAGCACAACCAACGTGGCCGCCGTCTGAGCCATCGCCTCAACAATCAAAACGCCCGGCATAACAGGGCGTGACGGGAAATGCCCTTGAAAGAACGGCTCATTCATGGTGACATTTTTAATGCCAACCGCTGATTCAGCCGCTTTAATTTCTTCCATCTTATCAACCAGAAGAAAAGGATAGCGATGCGGAATCGCTTTCATGATCTGCTGGATGTCAACGCTCTCGGGAACCTGATGCGTCAGCTCAGTCGCTTCGTCCACTACCTCTACCTTCCTACCATTCTCACCAGAAGCTTACCGCTCTCCGCTTAAGCAAGACGAACGGCATGTGAACGTTATCTATCAAAACTCGATAGAAAAAACCATCATGAAGGTTTCTTTCGCGAAAGTTTCCGTAGCGTCGCTACATTACGGAAAAATTCTCTAAAAGGCATTGCAGGGCTTCCAATAACATCAGCGCCCGCTTCAACGTCGGACATAACGCCACATTGGGCACCAACACGGGCTTTTTCGCCAATATGAATATGCCCAATAAGCCCAGCTTGTGCCGCAACTGTCACAAAGTCTTCAAGCTCCGTCGATCCAGAAATTCCTGCTTGCGCAACGACAATGCAACACCGTCCCAATGTTACATTATGGCCAATCTGAACGAGATTATCGATGCGGCTTCCCCCACCGATCACCGTATCTTTCATAGAGCCACGATCGATGGTTGAATTTGCACCAATTTCCACGCCGTCGCCCAACAGGACACGCCCTAACTGTGGAACAGTCTCAAACCCATCCGGCCCAACGGCAAATCCAAACCCATCTTGCCCAATACGCACGCCTGGGTAGAGAACAACCCGTTCTCCTAAAATCGCGTGAGAAACAGTAACATGAGAACCAATCCGGCACCCCGCTCCTATTTCTACGGCTGCGCCAATCGCCACGTGCCCCGCAATGACACAACCATCACCAATACGCGCCCCATCACCAATGGTCACGAATGGGCCAATCTCGACATTCTCACCGATCTCGACATTTTGCCCAATGATAGCACTTGGATGACGCACAGACCGTGAAGGAACGATAGGGTGGAACAAACGCGCTACGCGTGACCACGCTAAATAGGGACTCTCACACACCAAAGGAACGGTATCTGAAGGAACCGAATCAGCAAACGCACGGGAGACAACAATAGCCCCAGCGTGCGTCTCTTTTAAAAGAGGTAAATAGCGGCGGTTATCAAGAAAGCTGATATGCCGTTTAGTCGCTGTATGAAGAGGAGCTACCCCCTCATACTCAACCGCCTCCTCTGCGCCATGGTCTCGTGGAAGACCTATGGCCTGTTTGACATCCGCTAGGGAAAACGGCCCTCGTCTCTGGAAAAAAGCCCCCTCTCCGGGGAAAGACGCTGACATAGCCGCCTCCTCTAGCTTGTTATGTCTAACCTATTAATGTCGGCGCAGCACTGATGTTGACGCCTGAGGCTGAGCGGACGTACCGCTTTGTTGTGGTGCTGACGCAGCCTGACGCATCATGCTTTCTTCATCAGCCGTGGTGGCCATTTTCCCAGAACGCGCAAGCTCTTCTGGATCGGCACCATCATCGGGAATGAAAACATGTGGGAGCACTTGGTTCAAGTGGCTTGCCACTTCCTCGGTAATATCTTGGCCATCCACATGCAACACAGCTTGCTCGGCATGTAAGATTAAATTCATGCCGCGTGCGGCCGCTACACGGGAGACAATCCCATCATGTTGCTCCAGCACACGTTCGATCTGATGGAACGCAACCTGATACGCTTCCTGAATGATACGCGCCTGATTGCCAAAAACATGCTGGTCTTTAGCGCGGCGTTCCTGCAAATGCCGCACGCGAATCTGAAGCTGATCAGAGGTCAGAGAGCGCGCCTGCACTTGCAGCTTCTGCTGCTCTCCTCGCCAAGCGGCTTCCTCTTTCTGCACTTCATGCGCTAAACGATCGCGACGCGCGCCAAGAACCTGCTGAATTTCTTGCGCTGCTGTAGAAAGCTGCATAACGCCCTGCACACTAATAATACCAATCGCCGCAGCAGGCGGTGGTGCTTCTTTCGCGATAGCAGGAGCTGCCGGAACAGGAGGAAGAGGCAAAACGGGCGGAGGATTCTGACCTCCTGCCCCATTATCTACAGGGCCCCCATCTCCTCCTGAGCCATCATCATCCATAGGCTCTGGTTCGGGAGCAGCCACTGGCGCAGCATGCCGTGGAGGCGCTGCTGGTGCTTGCTGACTTTTAGGAACAAACCATCCACCATTCCCCCCTTGTGCATAAGCATGCGTTAATGGGAGCATGGTCAGGGCACTTAAAGCTGTCAGTGTTCGGGTCAAAGAAAAGCGCGGCATAATCAATCTCTCTGCAACTATACAAGAACAGTAAAAAGGGAATTACGACACAACACAGAATTAAAACTGCTGCCCGAACCCAAAACGAATAGGATAAACGCGGTCACCACGTTCCTTATGAATAGGCACGGCACCATCAATATTAACAAGACCAAATGGGCTCTGCCACGAAACCCCCAAACCGCCGGCAACACGCGGTGTAAAGGTATTCCCATTAATAGGAGTAAAGAGTGACCCGTCCTGGCTTTGACTGGTATAATGGCGACGGACACGTGTCCCGGCCAAGCTACCAGCATCAATAAACCCACGACCGGAAATACCAAAGGAATCCCCCATCGGCAGTGGGAAGTTCAGCTGAGCAGAGGCCGTGTACATAAAACGCCCCCCCAACAGATCTTCCTGCCCACCATAGCCCGGTATCCATTGGCCGTTAGCACCGCGAATATGGCCGGAACGTGGCCCAACACCCCCTTGGAGGAAGCCGCGTAAATTCTGACCACCGAGATAGAAGTTATCAATAATATTACGGTCACTATGGCGGCCGCCCCAGTCGCCCATATAGCCAACACCACCCTTTAATTGGATCGTCCAGCTATGGCTCCCGGTAATATCATCAAGGGGAATATAGTAAGCACCCGTAAACTTGCCACGGGCATATTTTTCATCCCCGCCTAAACCAGCAAAATCACCCGTCGCAGACAGCATAAAACCAGAATGTGGGTTCATACGGTTATCGCGGCGGTCATATGTCAACGTCGTACTGATCTGGGAAAGGAGCGACCAACCTGCTGACTGCAACACGTAAATGGAAGAAACGTCATCTCTGAATCCGGGATACTCTGTATGCGGGTACGAATTCCCGACATGACGATCAACCAGCGTATAAGTCCATGACTGCGAGAGATAGCGGTTATACGCATAACCTAAACGCAGTGAGAGACCATATTGTCCTTCATTATAGCTCTGATATGTCTGATAATTATTCTGCACGAAATAAATATCAGCACCCGCAACAAAGTTACGCCCAAGGAAATATGGGTCCGTCAATGATAAATCGGCTTGCTTTTCATAATAGGCCACCGTACCGGAGAACCCTGCATCAACCCCTGTTCCAAGCAAGTTATGTTGCTTCAACGCGAGGTTCCCAAGCACACCCACGTCGGTTGAATAACCACCACCGAGAGAGAATTCCCCCGTCGGTTTTTCAGTCACATTGGCGCTTAGATCCACTTTATCAGGCGCCGAACCTTGGTTTTGATCCACTGAAACACTGCTAAAATAGCCAAGATCCTGTAACGCCATACGCGCATACTTGCGGGTCGACGGCGTGTAAGCATCACCCTCGGCAACAGGTAAGTTCCGGCGGATGACCGAATCACGTGTGATCGTATTTCCGTTGACGTCTAAACGCTCGACATAAACATGAGGGCCTTCGACAATGTCATAGAGAAGATTAACAATCTTCTTTTCAGGGTTACGAGCGATTTCCGTCCGCACCATAGCGAATGGATGGCCATTACCCTGCAACCAATCCTGCATATCGGTTGAGTTATTTTGAATAGCCGTTCCGTCGTAATATTGGTTCTTATAGACCTCAATGTGAGGTCTCATCATTTTCGCTGTTACGTGATGGATATTAGACCGCACATCAATCTTACCTAGCCGGTAACGTGGGCCTTCCTTAAAGGTAAAGGTGATGTAGAACGTCTTATGATCTGGCGACAGTTCACCCGTCGCATCAATCATACGGAAATCAACAAACCCATTATGCAAGTAGAAACGACGCATAAGCTCCGCATCATACCGCACACGCTCTGGGTTATATTCATCTGAAGAAGAGAAAAAGCGATACCAGGAAGATTCTTTAGATGATACGACATTCGACAATGCCGCTTCGCTAAAAGAATGATTGCCGACGAAGACAATTTTCTTCACGAGGCTTTGACGTGCTTCATTGATATTAAAAATAACATCAACACGGTTATGCGATAGGCGAATAATCTGCGGTGTCACCGTTGCACCATAACGCGCCCGACCCGCATACATATTCAAAATCTTTTGACGATCAGCCGCAATAGTCTGTGTTGAAAACACAGCACGTGGACGAAGGTTTAGTTCCTTCATAATTTCAGCGTCTTTAAGGGCGTGATTTCCCTCAAAAACAATACGGTTCACAATAGGGTTTTCAACCAGCTGCACCAGCAATGTGGAGCCTTCACGACGAAAGGTCACATCGCGAAACAATCCCGTCGCATAAAGTGTTTTTAACGACCTATTTAAGGCATCCCTATTGAAACTGTCACCAGGCTGCACCACCATATAGGAAAGGACAGTGCTTGTCTCAATGCGCGTATTGCCTTTGACAACAATAGATTCGGCAACACCCCCTTCAGGCACTTGGGAGGTGTCCTGCTTACCCACAGCAACGCTATGACGTGCAGCGTTCTGGTGGTGCCTTTTTGTGTGATAAGAGGTCTGACGATGAACAGACGCCGCCTCTGCATCACAAAAATAGGCAGGAAACAAGCAGGCCGAGGCCAGCAGAGCTAATCGGACGGCTACAGGCCGAAGACCTTCTATGCGTATTCCTGACAAAACCGGTATTCCTCGTCCCAGATTCTTATAAAGACCCTATCGCGCCATGTCTTATGCGAGGTATCTGAAAACTCACCCTCTGCGCAAGAGATACATGCGAAAAGAAGCAAACACTAAGGCCTCATAATGACATTTTTCGCATATTCTCACATGTCATCTCTTACCATTGCACTAATGCTGTGAAAATACCCAATGAGAGATGCTTTCAATCTTGTGGAAAAAACCTAAATTTCTCAAGTCATTATATCCCGTAAATAAGAACAAGACTAAGACAAGGCTTAAACCAGCTTGCAGAGCATATCCCTGCACACGCTCAGATACAGGGCGCCCCATAATAGCCTCTGCCGCATAAAAAACCAGATGGCCACCATCAAGCATCGGGATCGGGAAAAGATTAAAGAGACCCAAACTCGTTGAAATAGCAGCAACGAACAGCAGCAAACTCACCCAACCATAATGGGCCACCTGTCCAGAGGCGTGGATAATACCAATCGTCCCCGAAAGCTGAGACGCGCTACGCTGGCCACTGATAATCTGCCACACGCTTTGTAAAACCTGCACACACAGATCCCACGTTTTTTCAAAAGCCATAGGGACGGCTTTATAGAACGGCAGCGCCTTACCGATAACAATGCTAAACCTAACACCCAGATAGCCCGTTTTATGACCAGTCTGCCCTTTTTCCCCTAGAGTAAGCGGCAACGCCAAGTCCTGCCCTTGGCGGCTCAAACCCAGTGTTACATTCTCTCCTGGATGAGCGCTAATCTGGGCCTGTAAATCAGCCACGCCCAAAAGCGTGCGACCATTAAGAGACGTCAGATGATCACCAACATGAAGGCCTGCTTTTTGAGCGACACTCCCTGGTTCAATCTCTCCAACATCTGGACGAACCTCAGAATGGCCATAAAAGCCAAATAATCCGATGAAAATGATAATCGTGAAAATGAAATTAAAGACTGGTCCCATGACCGTCACGATTGCGCGCGACAAGACCGGCTTTCTATGGAAAGCTTCATCATCGTCAACAGCCTCATCAGAAGAATCATCCCCTCCGAAGCCGTGCAGCTTTACGTATCCTCCCAAAGGAAGAGCGCTTAACTGCCAACGTGTTCCTGCACGATCATACCATGACGTAAGGGCCGGGCCGAAACCGATGGAAAAAACATCCACCTTAATATGCCGCCAGCGCGCCGCTAAATAATGCCCAAGCTCATGGACAAAAACGACCACGCTCAGCACTAAAATGCCTATAAGAATACTCTCAACCGTGTGCATCATGATCCCATCCGAGCGATCTGCTCACGCGCCAACTCACGCCCGCGCCGATCCCACTCATAAATATCGTCAAGTTCTTGTGGTTCTGGGTTGCTCGGCATCGCTTGCAATGATGCATCAATCAGCTCACCAATACCAAGGAAACGGATCCGTCCATCCAAGAACGCTTCAACAGCCACTTCATTCGCAGCAGAAAAAACCGTCGCTGCCATACCACCAGCGCGCAACACCTGTCGAGCAAGACGCAATGGAATAAAGCGCGTCTCATCAGCCTCTTCAAAGGTCATCGTCCCCATTTTTGCAAAATCTAAGCGTTCACAGGGTGTTTCCATACGCGTAGGCCACGCTAACGTGTGTGAGATGGGAATGCGCATATCTGCTGACCCCATCTGTGCCACAAAGCTTCCATCCTTATAGCGCACCATCCCATGCACGGCTGATTGTGGATGAACAAGCACGTCAATCTGCTGTTCATCAAGCCCAAATAGCCGGGCTGCTTCAATCACCTCAAGGCCTTTATTTGCCATAGAAGCCGAATCAATCGTGATTTTCGCTCCCATAGACCAAGTCGGGTGTTTCAGTGCTTGCTCTGGGGTTGCAACAGCCATTTCCTCACGCGTTGCCGTGCGGAAGGGCCCTCCAGAAGCCGTGAGGATAATTTTCTCGACAGAGGCTGGGTCATTATCGCCAAGGGATTGAGCAATGGCGTTATGTTCCGAATCAACCGGCAAAAGCGTAGCGCCCGCATCTTTCACGGCCTGCAGCATCACATCGCCCGCACACACAAGCGCCTCTTTGTTAGCAAGAGCGACAGCATTCCCGTTTTTGACAGCTTCCAGTGTTGGCGCGAGACCGGCCGCACCGGTAATGGCCGCCATCGTCCAATCTGCCTCCAAAGCACCTGCCTCAATCACAGCCTGACGCCCCGCCGCAACGCGCACACCACTCCCATCAAGAAGGGCTTTAAGCTCTTCATAACGGGTTTCATCATGGATCACCGCCCATTCGGCCTTTAGTTCACGCGCTTGCTGCGCCAAAAGCTGCGCATTTTGCCCACCAACTAAAGCACGCACC
The DNA here is from genome assembly GCF_000378165.1 of Saccharibacter floricola DSM 15669. Lineage (GTDB taxonomy): Bacteria > Pseudomonadota > Alphaproteobacteria > Acetobacterales > Acetobacteraceae > Saccharibacter > Saccharibacter floricola. Next base: position 118,571 of record NZ_KB899333.1, on the reverse strand, counting down.
GTAATATCGTCCGCTATGCGTTTTAGCAGATCAACCGTTGACGTCCCGATGCTGCCAGTACTTCCCAATACGCTGATACGCCGCCGTCTAGGGCCATCTGTCATGAGACTACGCTCCTCACCTCACGTCATGTTTACGAAACATGTCGATCAAATACTGTTCACACTAACCATGATCGACTAACAAAACTTGGCTCTTCTTAGAGCAAGACTATCCAACCCCCAACAGCCATAAAGGCTTGTGGTGGCTCAAAAATGCAATCAATGCCGCTAAAGGTGCTGCCAAAAGAAGACCATCAAAACGATCTAATAAACCGCCATGCCCCGGGATAAGAGCACCAGAGTCCTTAACGCCAAGACGACGCTTAAACGCACTCTCGCCTAAATCCCCACATTGAGCGGCCACACCAACCACGGCTCCCCAAAGGAAAGCAGAGCCACACCAATGCCCCATGGCACAATAGGCAATCACGCCGCCCATAAGAGCAGCCCCTACCAACCCACCAATAGAGCCAGAAATCGTTTTCCCCGGAGAAATAGAGGGCGCCAACTTCGCTCCCCCTATAAGCCGTCCAACCGCATAGGCACTGCTATCACTTGCTACGACAACAGCCATAACGAATAAGGTTTCATACAACCCATCGGGGCGAGCACGCAAATAGAGTAACGCGCTTCCTCCGATAAGGGAGACGAGAACAGCCCCCCATAGACGCACACCAAAGAAAAGCGCCGCCAGAGCAAGATAGAGAACGCTTAACCATTGTTCTTTAATAGCCAAAACACCGGCACAAAATGGCCATAGTAAAAGCAAAGCGCCACGCAAACAGCGCATCTTCTGCCCAAGTAGCGTGGCTCCTTCCCAGACCATCCCCACCATAACGGCCAAGATAAGGGCGTCATACGCCCAGCGCCCATACCATAAGCAGGCCACCGCCACAGGAACCAAAACAGCACTCGACAACAGACGCTTCTGAAGTTCCGTCACGATGATGCTTTCTCCTCTCCTGAAGGTCTTCCGCCAAAACGACGCTGACGACGTGCATAACGCTTTATAATTTCTGAAAAGTCACTCTCCTGAAAATCAGGCCATAGTTTTTCTAAAAAAATAAGCTCAGCATAAGCCGATTGCCATAAAAGGAAATTGGACAGACGCTTCTCACCACTGGTTCGTACAATCACGTCAGGATCGGGAATATCATGTGTTTGCAGTGAGGCACTTAAGGCAGCTTCATCAATATCATCAGCATGAAGGAGGCCTGCTTCAACTTTACAGGCCAACGAGCGAGCAGCCCCGACCATCTCAGCACGACCACCATAAGACAACGCTAAAAGCATCGTTAAACGCTTATTTTGCGCTGTTTTTTCTTCCGCACGTTGGAGCTCCTGACATACAGCAGCACCGAAATGCTCCGGCTCTCCAATAATGCGCAACCGCACACCTTGGCGGTGCAAATCAGCGAGTTTGTGCTTGAGATAAAAACGCAGCAGAGACGTCAACTCTCCCACTTCCTCATGAGAGCGACGCCAGTTTTCGGAAGAAAAAGCGTACAGCGTGAGGAACGGCACCTCATTTTTCAGGGCCGCACGCACGCAACGCTGCACGGCCTCGCCGCCTTCCTTATGGCCCTGCGCTACAGGCACACCACGGCGCCGCGCCCAGCGCCCATTACCGTCCATAATGATGGCGATATGCCGCGGTGTCACCTCTGCCCCTAGCGTAGTAGAGGCAGAAGAGTGAGAAGAAGAAGTCAACGTCTTACCGCCATCAGACCTGCTTGATGTCGCGTTCTTTATCAGCAAGAATCGAATCAACCTTGCTAATATGCTCGTCTGTCAGCTTCTGAATAGCCGCTGTCCAGCTCTTCATATCATCCTGACTGATCTCGCTTTTCTTTTCCTGCGCCTTTGTCGTGTCCATACCATCACGACGCACGCCGCGCACAGCAATACGAGCATTCTCAGCATAACGAGCCGCAGCTTTGGCCATCTCTTTGCGGCGTTCTTCCGTCAACTGTGGGATCGGCACCCGAATGGTCTGCCCTTCAGCGGCAGGGTTTAGGCCTAAACCGCTATCGCGAATAGCACGCTCAACAGCCCCAACCAGAGCATTATCCCAAACAGAAACCGTCAACATCCGTGCTTCTGGCACGGCAATCGACCCCACCTGAGACATCGGCATGACAGAACCATACGCTTCAACACGAATAGGCTCGAGCAAATTTGGGCTTGCACGGCCTGAGCGTAACCCCGAAAGGTCACGGCGCAAACTCTCAAGAGCGCCTTCCATACGACGCTTTAGGTCTTCAAGGAGATCATTTAATTCGACACTCATGGATAATTCCTTTCGTTTAAGACAGTACTCTCTCGCAATAATGTCTTAATCTTAAGAGCCTGAAGGCTCTGTTCCCGTGCTCTTTTCGACAATCCGGGTAAAACGCCCTTCTCCACGCATCGCCGTCGCAAAAGCGCCTGGAGCATGAATGTTGAAGACGACGATAGGCAAGGAGTTCTCTCGTGCCAAGCTCACCGCCGCGGCATCCATCACCTGAAGATTACGAGCAAGCGCATCCATATAGGTTAGCTCATCATAACGCTCCGCATCAGGATGATGACGTGGGTCGGCGGCATAGACACCATCTACCTGCGTGCCTTTAAACAGAGCGTCACACTCCATTTCGTTAGCACGCAATGCGGCAGCTGTGTCGGTCGTGAAGAATGGGTTCCCTGTGCCTGCTGCAAAAATTACAACGCGCCCTTTTTCCATATGACGCACAGCACGACGGCGGATATACGGCTCCGCAATCGATTCCATCCGGATCGCTGTCATCACACGCGTTTCAATCTCACGCCGCTCAAGAGCATTCTGGAGCATCAGAGCATTGATGACCGTTGCGAGCATTCCGGCATAATCGCCTTGAACGCGATCCATTCCCTTAGCGGCAGCAGCTAATCCACGGAAGATATTTCCCCCGCCAACAACCAAGCAAACTTGCCCGCCTTTAGCCGCAACCGCAGCAATATCGGCGGCCACCATGTCCACCATTTCGGGATCTACACCAGAAGACCCCTTACCCATTAACGCTTCACCTGACACCTTGAGCAGGACGCGTTTATAGGGAAACTTCTGTTCTCGCGCAGCGGTGCTCATATCGTGCCGGCTCTCTTAACTCTGATGTCTTTGAAAAATACGGTTCCCTCTACATACAGAGCCACGCCTCTGGGAACAAGTCAGAGAGCGCAACTCCTTTGCGAAAAGCTTAGCCATACTCATCAAGACCCAGTGCACGTAAACGGGCTGTCTCCTTATCCCACTCGGCACGTTCCTTCACATTCAGGAATAAATGACAAGGACAGTCCAGCAATGGCTCCAGATAATGCCGTGCCCGCGTGCCAATTTCACGGATTCGATTGCCTCTTTCCCCAATCAAAATAGCCTTATGACCAGGGCGAGAGACATAAATCGTCACATCAATCCGCACCGACCCATCACGACGTTGTTTAAACGATTCTGTTTCAACCGTCGCATGGTACGGGATTTCTTCATGCGTTTGTAAGAACACTTGCTCACGCACCATTTCAGCAGCCAACAAGCGATCAGGCAAATCTGTTAAATCATCTTCAGGGTAAAGATATGGACCTTCTGGCATAGCTCGCGCTAAATGATCCAAGAGCTCGTCCACACCGTCACCAGAGCGTGCGCTGACCATAAAAACCTGGTCAACTTTCAGCGTATCACTCACCTCTTGCGTTAAAGGCAGGAGCTGCTGTGGGGTCACCATGTCTGTCTTGTTAAGCACAAGCCAAATGGTACGCTTGCTCTCGGCGAGCCGTCCCATAATCTCGCGCACATCATCAGCCAAGCCACGCCGCGCATCAATCATAAAGAGCGTCAGGTCAGCATCCTGAGCACCACTCCACGCCGCGTTCACCATTGCCCGGTCAAGCCGTCGTTTTGGTTTGAAAATCCCTGGAAGATCAACAAAAATTAGCTGCGTCTGCTCCCGCATGACGATGCCCAATGTCCGAAAACGCGTTGTCTGCGCCTTGGGACTAACAATGGAGAGCTTAGCGCCCGCCATGCGGTTAAGGAGCGTGGATTTCCCAGCGTTGGGCGCCCCTACGAGCGCAACGAAGCCACAACGTGACGAGAGGTGATCAGGCATGCTTTTTCTCCTGCCCTAACTTATGAAGCAAATCTTTTGCTGCAGCACTTTCGGCCAAACGCTTACTTCCCGCTTGCCCATGCCCAGTGTGACCCATTGCTTGCACCTGCACACAAAAAACAGGAGCATGAGACGGCCCATCAGACGATACCATTTCATAACACGGCAAAGACTCACCGCGGCCTAGCAAAAACTCTTGAAGCAATGTTTTAGGTTCTTTATGCGGGCGCGCCCCACTCTCGATGCTCTTTCCCCATAGCTGCCGCACAATGCGGCGCGCAGGCTCTAGGCCACCATCAAGATAAATCGCCCCTAAAAGAGCTTCCATCGCATCGGCGCGAACGCTTGCAAGTGTGCGAATACCGGCCGCCTCTTCATGTTGTGCGATATGGAGCATATCTGCCAAGGAGATCGCATCCGCAACCTCTGCCAACACAGGACGAGAGACCAGATGAGCATGCCGTGCCCCTAAGGCCCCTTCTTGCTCCTGAGGATAGCGCTCAAAAAGCCATTCAGCCATCACCAAGCCAAGAACGCGATCCCCGACAAACTCAAGACGCTCATTAGAGCCTTGCCCTTTCGTGTGAGATCGCTTGGATTGTTGCCCAGAACGCCCCTTTCCCTTAGGCGGACGACGCGACAAGGCTGAACGATGCGTCAAAGCCTCATGCAACAGCTCGGAGCGCGCAAACTGATAATGCAGCAAACGCTCAATCGTTTGAGCTGGATTCCCCTGCTCTGCCATTAATGAACACCGTGCAAAAAACGCCCCCAACGGATCTCGGCAGGCCAATACCAGAACTGCCAAGATGGGTGCTTTAGATCAATAGAGAAGAGAACGAATTGCGCATGCCCGACGAGGTTTTCAACTGGCACAAATCCTAGATCACGATCAGACGCACGAAGAAAATCATTCCCTGCAGGCGCCGCACATTTCCCTGTTTCACGCCCACCTTGAAAACGACTATCGGAACTATCGTCGCGATCATCACCCATCGCAAACAGACAACCCTGCGGCACGACATACTCAGTTGTGTTGTTCGCTGGCCCTTCATCCGTCAGCTTCAACACATCATGGGTGACTGAACCCTTGCCATTCTCACGTGTGAGCGTCTCCCGGTAGCGTTCACCCGAAAAATTTGTTCCCATCTCATCACGGAACGAATAAGCCCCCATCGACTGCCGTGGAAGCTCCTGACCATTCAGGATAAGCTTCCCTGCTGTGACACGAATATGATCCCCAGGCAGGCCAACAATACGTTTGATATAATCAATGGATGTATCTTGCGTGTAACGGAAAACTGCGACATCCCCGCGATGTGGCAAACTGCCAAAAACACGCCCTGAGAACAGTGACAAGGAAAACGGGAAGGAATAGCGTGAATAGCCGTAGCTCGGTTTCGTCACGAGCACAAAGTCCCCAATTTGCAAGGTTGGGATCATCGAGCCGGACGGAATATTAAAAGGCTCAATGAAAAAAGAGCGCACCCCAAAAATCACGACCACTAAAATAACAATCTGGCGCACAATGTCGCCCCAGTTTTCCTGCTGGTCTGGCTCCGCGCCCTTATTATAAACACTCATACCGTTCTCCTACTCCCGATAAGACGCTTCGGAGAAGCGGTCTTCACTACGCCCATAGGTATCATCTGAACCATGATCGCGCACTTGTATAATCACCTGAGCCATCGCGAAAGGCGGATCATCACTTAAACTAATAAAGAGTTCCGGCACCATACCCTGCGGCACCAATGCCCATAAAGCACGCTCAGCGGCTCCACTCACATAAAGCCGTGGAGCGCCATTATGGTGACGACCAACAGAAATATCCTGAAAGGAAACCCCTTTAGTAAAACCCGTTCCTAACGCTTTAGCGCACGCTTCTTTCGCAGCCCAGCGCTTAGCATAACCGCCAAAGCGAACACTCCCTCGCAAGCGCTCCACATAAGCGCGCTCATCTTCAGTAAAAACACGTTCCAAAAACGCATCCCCATGGCGAGAGAATACGCCTTCAATACGCGAGATCATGCAAAGGTCAACGCCCATCCCCACAATCATGGCCGTCACCCCTTTGCTCTTTCCACCTGTATAACGCCATCAGCCACCCGGAAAGCCGCTAAAACTGTCGCCATATGTTTGAGATGTTTAACCTCAATATCGACGAGAATCTCCATAAAATCGAGCTGTCGATTGGTAATGCGTAAATTCACCACACTGGCCTCATGCCGCGTGGCCAAATTGGTCAAAGCAGCCAAAACAGCCGGGTCATTCCCCGCAACGACAGAAAGACGTGCTGTGTAACGTGGCGCATCTTTACGCGTGCTATCAACGGCTTCTTCATTCCAAGATACTTCTAAAAAGCGCTCCGGCGTCTCTGCAAAGACAGAAAGATTATGACATTCCCGCCGATGCACCGTCACACCGCGACTCTGTGCGATAATCCCTACCACACGGTCACCAGGGATGGGGCGACAACATCCGGCAAAATGCACCTCAATGCCACGTCCAACACCGTTAAGGATGGAACCCTCATACCCTTTATGATGATGGACGGGCCGTTGATCCACCCGCGCTTCCAACCGAGGGGAAAGCCCTGGCACCACACGCGGTGCGCGCCCTTGGCGGGCAAGCTCAGGATAAGCCGTTCCGACAACATCGCGTGCTTCAATCTGCCCAGCACCGACAGCCACGTAGAGATCAGTCAAACTACGCTGCTTTAAGGGCTGTAAGATGCGTTCCAGCACCTTTTCCGACCCATCAACGCTCTTCTGCCGGAAAGCCCGCGCAATCGCCCCGCGTCCATTATCCAAATGGCTTTGCCGCTGCTGAAGCGCTACAAAACGCCTGACACGCGCACGCGCTTTGCCTGTAACAACAAACCGCTCCCATGATGGAGAAGGCGCCCCACCACGCGCCGTCATCACATCAACCTGGTCACCATTTTCGAGCGTATGACGCAAAGGGACAAGACGCCCATTGACCTTAGCGCCCACGCAACGATCCCCAACTTGGCTATGCACAGCATAAGCAAAGTCAACAGGCGTAGCGCCACGAGGCAGCGGAATGAGCTTTCCTTTAGGCGTGAAGCAAAAAACTTGGTCTTGATAGAGCTCTAGCTTCGTATTCTCAAGAAACTCATTAGGCTCTTGGCTATCTTCCAAAATATCGAGCAGATCCTGCACCCAACGCAACTTACGGGTGTAGGTCTCAAAGGTTTCTGAAAGAACAGCCGCTTCATTCTCTGCCGGTGTGCTTTGCTCTTTATAGGCCCAGTGAGAAGCGACCCCGTTTTCAGCAAGGTCATGCATCTCTGGCGTACGGATCTGCACCTCAATTTTCTGGCTATGAGGCCGGTATAATGTCACCCCCGTATGAAGGGACTGATACCCATTAGCTTTAGGCGTTGAAATATAATCTTTAAAGCGCCCAGCAATCATCGGATAAGCCGCATGAACAGCCCCCAACGCCGCGTAACATGTATCACGCGTTGGCACGACAATACGGAACGCCATAATATCGGAAAGCTGCTCAAAAGCGACATTGCGGCGTTTCATTTTCTCCCAAATAGAATAAGGAGATTTCTCGCGCCCCATCACTTCAACATCTTTGAGCCCGGCCTCTTGGCACAACCGCACGAGCTCACGACGGATCTGCTCAATCATATCCGCGCCCTGCCCGCGGAGATAATTCAAACGTGCACGGATCGTCGCATCAGCTTCTGGTTCTAAATTAACAAAAGCGACATCTTGGAGCTCTGTCTTAACGCGATCCATACCGATGCGCTCGGCAAGCGGGGCGTAAATATCCAGCGTCTCACGCGAAATACGTTGCCGCCGGTCAAGACGCTGCACATAATGGAGCGTACGCATGTTGTGCAACCGATCAGCCAACTTGACGATCAGCACACGAATATCACGCGACATGGCCAAGACAAGCTTACGGAAATTCTCCGCCTGCTTGGTGCGATCGGACTGTAATTCCAGCCGCGTCAATTTCGTCACGCCATCAACAATAGACGCAACATCCTGCCCAAACTGACGCTCTAGAAGCTCGCGCGAAACGCCAGTATCTTCAACAGTATCATGCAGGAGACCCACCATGATGGACACGGGGTCCATACGGAATCCTGCCAAAATATTCGCAACCGCAATCGGGTGCGTAATATAAGGGTCACCATTATCGCGGCATTGCCCTCTATGCGCTTCTGCTGCAATCGCATAAGCCGCCTCAACCTGAGCGAGGTCAGCATAGGGATCGTAACTTTTGATCCGTTCCAACAAACCACTGATGGACGGACGGAACGCATCAGCAGGGAGGCTCTCCTCGGCAGGATGCCGTTCCTCCAATGGAGAGATGGGAGAAGACGGCATGGTCATCATGGTGCAGCCTCTACCTGCTGATTACGATCCAAGACACACAGACATAAACGCGTTTTAGCGGCGCCCACGCCCTGTCTCTGTCGAATCAGCAGCCTTATGAGACGCTTCTTCTTCTGCAGAGACATCCTGCAAACCAAAGATATTCTGATCAGTTGGGATCAAATCCATCACTTCTTCATCAGCAGGCTCAACCTCAGGCTGATGACCCATTGAGCGCACAATACCATTGCGTAGCTCATCAAGATTAACGTGATCTTCTGCAATCTCACGCAAGGCAACGACAGAATTCTTGTCGTTATCACGTGAAACCTTCATTTCTTCCCCACGAGACAGGCCGCGCGCGCGCTGTGCAGCCAGCAGCACCAGCTCAAAGCGGTTGGAAACCTTCTCAATGCAATCTTCGACCGTTACGCGCGCCATAAAACTGGCTTCCTCTTCATCTCAGAAACAAATCACTGCCCACTCACAACCATTGCTATTATCTAAAATGGTTGTGAGTTTTCCCTTCCAGTCTATCATGAAGCATTTTATTGACGCAATGCAAAGCTGGCTTCTTGTCTTTCTCGTAGTAAAACGATACGATTAGGCCATAAAGCAAAATTGTTATATAAAATTATCGATTTTGCTTTATAGCGGAGCTGTCGCCCTTTCATCTTTTAAAAATAACGTGAGATATGTCTAATCTTCTTCTCAGATCAAATGACCGTACATCCCTTTTCATTAATGGAGCGAGCCTCCATCACGCAGCTCGCAACCTTGGTTTTGAGGTCGATTTTCTAGGATTGCGCGCCCTTTTCGAGCGCTCCTGCATGTTCCAGCGCGCTTTTTATTATGCCGCTATGCCCGAAACAGAGGATTATTCCCCTCTGCGTCCCCTCACAGATTGGCTTGCCTATAATGGTTACCATCTTGTGACTAAAACAGCACGAGAATTTACCAGCCATTCCGGGCAACGGCGCGTAAAAGGTAACATGAATGTAGAGCTTGCCGTTGACCTCATGGAGCAGGCCCCTCATCTCGACCATGCCGTTATCATCAGTGGTGATTCGGATCTGCGCCGCGCAGTCGAGGCTATTCAGGCACAAGGTACGCGCGTGACGGTCATTTCATCCGTGCGGACGACACCACCTATGATTGGTGATGACCTGCGCCGTCAAACGGATCATTTTGTGGAGCTGTCTGACATCGCGCATCGCTTTACACGACGCAACACCGACCCACGCGCTGCTGCTGCCGGGCCAGCACCTGACGTGCGCCCTCGCGGCCCCATCCGCCACCCTGCAGATTATGATGACGACGAAGACGAAGATTGAGATCAAAGCTCTTTCGCTTTTTCATAAGTCAGATCAACCCCTTCCATTCTCCAATGGTGGGGGTTTTTCGTAAGTTCATCACGATATGTATAACCAAGGGGAAAGTGCCCTCTTTCCTCAGTTGGCTCATTCAACACACGCTATTTTTTACGAATACACCCAGCGCTCATAGCCCATCTGAAGCCTACTCCTTTCAATAGACCCCACAACATTACTGCTCTTGAGAGGAAGTATTGGTCGATTCGCTGCTCCCAAAAAACCCGGAAAGTCAACCCAACGACCATTTATCGTTCCGCGCACGCTAGCATCCTGTTTTATGAAGCTAAGGTTTTTTGGGTTTCCACAAAGGTAAAGTTCTTTTTCAAAAAGTTCCGCGTTGCCAAAAGCTCAACACGGATAATACGGAGTGACCCGAGAGCAAGGGCAAGATCTCGACGGGCTTCGATATCAAGAGTTTGGTGAAAGAGCATCCAAAGCTCACCCTGCTCTTCACGAAATTCTTGCTCAGAATAATCCTCTCCTTCGATCGCCCCCTCTGCGTCCATCTGCACAATTTGTCCCACCAGAAGTTCTGCCTCTTGGAGGGCACTTAAAGGCAAACGTCTTTCTTGCACATGGTTACGGATCATCAGTAGGTTTCGCCCAACGGTCATGACAGAAAGCGTTCCGCGTAATACGGCTTCATAACTTTCTTGAGGAATTTTACCAGCAAGGCGCAGGGTTTGCTCCATTTGCTGGGTCGTATCATCCACCCAATCATATTCCGTCTGGCGCTCTGCCAAACCGTTACTGAGACGCTTCATCCCTTTAAAGAGCTGACGGCGCAACATGCGCCACGTACTTTGCAGCGTAAATGGGAAAATAACGCGGAAGCTCACCACACCGCTAAAAAGTGCCAAAAGAAGCGCTACGGATGTATTGACCCACGTGATCTCATCAATATGCGTATTATTATCAAGCTCCATCACCCAAGGGAGGAACATGGTGTACCCCGCCCCCATCACCACAAAAGGTTGCGGAGCTCGCAAAGCCAGCCCACCGAGGAAAAGAAGCGTCCCGAGAATAAGAGCCAAGACTTCAAAATTCGAAGTCATCGGCATGATGATAAAAACAGGGACAATACTCGCTAAAACAGCAACGCATGCACCATAGAAAAAGAAACGACTTGCAAGAACCATGTCGTCAAACAAGGAAAAACGCGCACATGCCACCGCGATGAGTGCCAAGTAGGTTCCCCCATTAGACCATGCCGTCACTTCCCATACAAACGCTCCCCAAATCATCGCAACAAATGTTCGCGTCCCGTTAACCCAGGCCATTCCCCAGTCTGGATGACGGTGCAAGCCCCGCGCTTTCGGCGCTGCAATATGTTGTGTTCCTGCATAATGTGACGATAACATCGCGCAGAGATCTTCGAGAAGAACCTCCACACCAGTGAGAACAATCCCCTCTTGCAAAGCTGCGCTATCATCGCGCGGCAGGTAAAGTGCTAATTTTTTCCGACAACTTCCAAGCATTGTCTCCGCATGCCGAAGTGACTCTTCGGCAAGTGAAGCATCTAAAAGCAAAGGAGCAATTGCATCCATTCCAGACGCAAACTCCTCAAGCTCATCCTTCAAAGAAGGAGAAAGACGCCCTACGGAGAGAATACGCGAGCGTAAACCCAGCCCGCGCGACAAAACCACAGCCACTCGACCAAGTGTCATATAAGCGCGGTCAGCATGACGGCCTATATGCTGTGTATCAATTCGAATAAATTCGAGCTGATCGTTAAAACGCTGCAAGGCCCCCAAAAGCAACGATAAGCGAGCTTCACTGCCTTTTTCGCGCCGGATCACACTCCCTAGAGCCTGCGCTGAATTCTCCAAAAGATGAGTTAAATCGCCTTCAAGCTGTTTTTGGGCCGCTTTCGCTGCCCCGGGAACACTCACCATGCCCGCGACCATCTCACAGACCACACCGAGAATGATGTAAGTGCCGCGTTGCATCGCAACGTGAAAAACTTCCCCCGGCTGCGTTACGGCATGCATGGCAATAATGGCCCCTGTGTACCCAGCCAGTACCAATGCATACGCACGGAAATTATCCGTCATGGAGGCAAAACCCGAGCAAACCCCCATCCACAACGCCAGCATTGGGAAAAATAACCACGGATGCTGAGGCACCAGCCCAATCATCGTGATTCCACCAACCATGCCAACGAGCGTCCCCGCGATACGCCAGCGCCCTTTGGACATACTCATACCGCGCGAATCCCGCGCGACAATCCAAACAGTCATGGGAGCCCATTGCGGCTGACCAAGCTCCATCCACATTGCAATGCCTAGAGCAACGAGAGAAGCGATGGTCGTACGAAGGGCAAAAAGGACGGCATTACGGGTGGAAGGCTGAAGCTTAATCGACCCCAACGACACCGTATCTCCTCCTTCTGCCCATCATGGCGCAATGTTTAAAAAACGCCTCACCATGAGCGCTTCAAACGGGCCTGTCTATATGCTTAAAAAAATATATCTATAACAATCATCGCAACATGGGCGGTCTGCCCTATGCGAGAGTGTATTATAAAATAAAATACAAACTTCTCTCTAAAACGTGAGATTATTCCGCTATATGGCCCTTCCATAAGGGATGGTTTTCCTGATTCCCTTCATCCATTTCGGCACACGCACCACGATACAACACAGCATCAACGCACCGTAAAAAGCAGACATGTCGTTTAATGTTTTAAAAGACAGGTAAAAATGCACCATCGCACATAAAGCTGCTGGGAATACCAGCAGATGCAAGCGCTTCCAGCCGCGTTTTAACCAGCGCATGGCCCAGCGGTTAGAGGTCAATGCTAAGGGCAGTAGAGCCGTAAAAGCTGTCATTCCTAGGATAGTGAATGGCCGATGCGTCATATCCTTGAGCAGGATTGACAGATTAAACCCCGCATCAAGTCCCATATACGCCACAAGATGAAAGCTCGCGTAAAAGAAAGCCAACAGCCCTAGCAAACGACGATAGCGCAGAAAATTGAGCCCTGTTTTTGCGTAAAGAGGCGCCACGCACAGGCACAGCACCAAAAACCGAAAAGCCCATAGCCCAAGTTCCCGCTCAAAGACATTGACGGGATCGGCTCCAAGCTGCCCATCAATCCCTTGTTTTAATAGCCAGAGTGCCGGCAACAAGCCAAGCGGATACAACACAAACCGCCAATGCTTCGTCACGCCATATCTCAGCTTCTTTCCCTTAGAAGATCCCTCAGTAATCCTCACGGAGATCCATTCCTTGGTAAAGGGAAGACACTTGCTCGCTATAACCATTAAACATCAAGGTTGGCTGGCGTTTTTCACCAAACAAACTATGGCTGCCAATAACGCGCTCTTGCGCCTGGCTCCAACGTGGATGATCCACCTCTGGATTCACATTAGCATAGAAGCCATATTCTTGCGGAGCCAGCTGGTTCCATGTCGTTGGTGGGGGCTCTGCGACTAAACGGATACGGCGGATCGCCTTAATGCCTTTGAAGCCGTATTTCCATGGCACAACGAGCCGTAATGGCGCCCCATTAGCATTGGGAAGAGACTCGCCATAAGCTCCAACGGCAAGGAAAGTGAGAGGATGGAGCGCTTCATCTAAGCGAAGCCCCTCTCGATAAGGCCATGTAATTCCAGAAAAATCATCACGCTGACCGGGCATCTCAGAAGGTCGAACGATACTTTCAAAGGCAACATAACGCGCCTGAGGCAACGGCTCTACTCTCTCTAACAGCTTATGAAGGGCGAGCCCGTTCCACGGTATCACCATAGACCACGCCTCCACACAACGCATCCGATAGAGGCGTTCTTCAAGATCAGCTGACCTCAAAAGATCCGCTACATCTATCTGCTGTGGCTTCTGCACGAGGCCCGAGATCTCTAGCGTCCATGGGAAAGGATGATACCCGCCTGAGCGTGCTGCGGGGTCTCCCTTATCCATTCCGAACTCATAAAAATTATTGTAATTCTGCACATCATCGCGTGGCGTCGGTGTGAGTGCAGCACTATAGGGGCCGGGATGTGTCTTGAGCGTGTCAGCTTCAGCAACGCGACGTGTCAACGCACTAGCCGCAGAAGCCCCTATCCCGGCCATAATCTGACGCCGCGAAAGAAAAAGAGGTCTTGGGGTGATCTCATCCTGAGCAGGACGAGGATAATCATAACGAGACACGGCAATCACCGCCCATAATGGTAAAAATCTACACGATAACGGGAGAATTTTCGGGAAAGTCTGTCAGCCCCCCTTGAAAATCCTGCCCTCTCTGACGCCATATGGGCATCCAAAGGAGGAATATCCATGTCAGATAAAAAAATTGGTTTCGTTGGTTATGGCGCAATGGCCGTCCCAATGGGTGAAAACCTCAAAAAAGCTGGTTACGATGTCGTCGCTTTTACCCCATCCGGCAAAGCTGCGGGTAAGCCTTCTAACGTGCCGATGCTCTCATCCCCACGGGAAGTGGCAGAAAACGTTGATGTCATCATTTTATGTGTGCCTGATGACAATGCAGAGAACAAAACCCTCAACGGTGAAAACGGCCTTCTCGCTGGTTTGCGTAAAGGGCAGCTTATTCTCGATACATCCACCGTCTCTCCCCCACAGGCTGATCATTTAGCAAAAATCGCCCATGAACATGGCGTTGACGTTCTGGATACGCCGATGTCCGGCAGCACACCTGAATCCGAACGCGGTGAGCTTATTATGCTTGCAGGTGGCACAGATGCCGTGTTGGAACGTGCTCGCCCAATTCTCGACATTGTGGGCCGTATCACCATTCATACCGGCCCTGCTGGTTCGGCTGCTCGCTTTAAGCTCGTCGTCAATGGTGTGATGGGCGCAACACTCAATATCGTTGCAGAAGGGCTGGCTTATGGTCTTTCTGAAGGCCTAGACCGCGATATGCTGTTTAACGCGCTGCAAGAGCTTGCCGTGATCAGCCCGCATCATAAGCGTAAGCTGAAAATGGCGCATAACAAGTCCTTCCCATCCCAGTTCCCGACCCGGTTGATGAACAAAGATATGGGGCTTCTGCTTGACGCAGGACGCAAAACAGGCGTTGATATGTCTGGCATGGCTGTTGCTGCTCAGAAACTGGCACGCTCAAACCTGAGCCATCGCGATGAAGACTATTCCGCTCTGTTCGCACAGATGGAAGCAGACGTCGCAAACGCCCCTTCATAAAACCATGCCTTGACGGAAGGGAAGTAGATACCTAGCTAAATGGTACCGCTTCCCTCTTCTTTTCCGAGGAATATACATCATTATGACTTTTAAACTTCCAACATTGCCTTATTCAGTCGATGCTCTTGCGAGTAACGGCATGTGCCAAGAAACCCTGGAACTCCACCACGGCAAGCATCACCAAGCTTATGTCACGGCTCTTAATGGATTTGTGGAAAGCAAGCCTGAGCTTGCTGGCAAAACGCTGGAAGAAATCATCACTTTCTCCCATGCTAACCCAGAACTAGCCCCTGTGTTTAACAATGCTGGTCAGCATTGGAACCACGGCATTTTCTGGAAGAGCCTTTCCCCAAAAGGCGGCCAGCTACCAGGTACGCTTGAGAAGAAAATCGTTGAAGATTTCGGCTCTGTCGATGCTTTCAAGACCGCCTTTAAGCAAGCGGCTGCAACGCAGTTCGGTTCCGGCTGGGCTTGGCTTGTTCTTGGCAAAGACGGCAAGCTGCAGGTGACGAAAACACCAAATGGTGGCAACCCTCTTGCTGAAGACCAAGGGCGTGCACTTCTCGGGCTGGATGTGTGGGAACATTCCTACTACCTAGACTTCCGCAACCGTCGCCCAGATTATATCAGCAACTTCCTCGATAAACTGGCGAATTATGAATTTGCTGAAGAGATGCTGAAATCCGCCTAATGTAAGGCCGGTAGCTCACAAAAAACCCTGCCTCTACTGGGCAGGGTTTTTTTATAGCCATCAATCAATGACGCTCTTTTAGTTATCGTTTGTTGGCTTATCGCGTGGGATAACCGTTGTAATGGTGCTGCGTACAATCTTCACTTTAACATCGGACGCAATTTCTACCTCAACTTCTTGAGAATCCTCACGTGTTGCCTGCACAACCCCGATGATTCCCCCAGCTGTTACGACCTTGTCACCACGACGCAAACCATTTTGCTGCTCACGCAATTCTTTCTGACGTTTTTGCTGCGGGCGAATCAGTAAAAAATAGAAAACACCAAAAATCAGAATGATAGGCCCATATTGCATCAAAGCTGTCGGGTTAAAGATACCGCCCGCATCAGCAGCATAAGCCGTTGAGAAAAAGAGATTGTTCATCGGTTTTTTTGATTCCATCCTGAAAAGAAAGAGTCCCGACCATATCGCCAAGGGGCTTTGCGTCAAGCATTCTTAATGAGAGAACTTATGCCCACTCCTGACTTGTCATCACTTCTTCCAACACTCACACGCATTGCGGAAAGTTTAGAGCGCCTTGCTCCTCCTCCCACAAACCCGTCAATTCTGGCAGATCCTTCTGTGGATGCGTTCCTCTGGCAAGAAGCTCTAGGCACGCTATGCCCTGTCCCCCACATGCGCGCCCAGCCACTTGCTCTCCTCTGCGGAATTGAGAGCCAAAAAGAACGCGTGATGGCTAATACGCGCTACTTCGCCCGTGGGCTAGAGGCCAATAATGTTATGCTTTGGGGAGCACGCGGGATGGGGAAATCCTCTCTTGTGAAAGCCTCCATAGCCGCTGTGAATGCTGAGCTACGTGCCGACAGCAAAGCACCCCTTGCCCTTATTGAAATTCCTCGCCATGAGCTGCGCAGCCTCCCTAAGCTGCTGGCATTGCTGCGCCAGAGCTCTCGGCGTTTCATCCTTTTTTGCGATGATCTCTCTTTTGAAGAGCAAGATGCCGATTATAAATCGCTCAAATCTGTCCTTGATGGTGGCATTGCTGGCCGTCCTGACAATGTCATTATTTACGCCACATCAAACCGTCGCCATCTCATGCCCCGCCGTATGATCGAAAATGAGTCGAGCGATGCTATTAATCCTTCCGAGGCCATTGAAGAGAAAGTGTCTCTCTCCGACCGGTTCGGTCTATGGATCGGTCTCTATGGGGCCTCGCAAAACGACTACCTCGCCATCATTGACGCCTATGCAAAAGAACGCGATCTGCTGATCGACAAGAAAGACCTCCACCGTCGTGCTCTTCAATGGGCGATGACGCGCGGCAGCCGCTCTGGCCGTGTTGCCATCCAGTTCATCACAGCGCTCAGTGCTGAGCTCAGCTCTCACTAACGCCACAAAAAAGGGCTGAGATTTCCCTCAGCCCTTCCTAGCATCTTCGTATAAGCTTTCTCTCTTAAAAAGCAGCGCTGACTGTTCCGAAGAATTGCCGTGGTGACCCACGCTGCATGGACTGATAATCCCCTTGGACAGGGTTATTATTCTCACCCATCGTCGAGATATATTTGTTGTTAAAGAGATTATAGACATTGAAGCTCACGACAACGTCACGCACCCCGGCAAGCTTCTTAAAGCGATACGACATACCCGTATTCGCCACCCAATAGCTACCAACAGACGTATCATTGAGGTAGCTATAATAACGCTTCCCGTAATAATTGGCGTCAAAATGGACGATAGCACCACGCCATGAATAGGCAATGGATGTTTTATACATCCATGCCGGATAGTTAACGATGTTCTTCCCCTTAAGATTCCAGCTCCCATTGGGGGTATTCACATCGCGGTCATAGGTGCCTTTATTATAGCTTAGGCTGTTCGTAATGCTTAGCCCAGGAAGAGGCATTACGGTAACAATCCCATTTGCCCCCGTCATTGAAATACGCCCAAAATCAATGACTTGAGAGACAGGATTGGTCAATGTCCCCACAGCTGCAGCGGAGAGCTGATGCAACAAAGTAGAATGATACACTGTGGCATCAAGCTGCACAAAATGTGACGTAAAACGATACCCGCCCATATACGTCCAGGCACGCGACGGCTTCGCAACGCTTTTCTGCTGCTGGAACGTCGCTTGATCCTGCACAGAATAAAGCGAATTCGCGACACCAAAACCAGATACCTCGTAAGCGCGCATATTTTCTGCGACATCAATATAGAACTCATTTTGACGATTCAGGTGCCAGTCTAGATTGAAGTGCGGTAGAAATGCGCGCGTTGCATTCAGTGTTCCATTCGGCAATTGAGACGCCCCCGTCCAGTCCGCATCATTTGCATTGGCTCCACCGGATGTTTGAGCGATCATCGAACGGAAACCCGCATTAAACGTCAGGCCGGGCAGAATATTTACCGTATCTTGAATATGTGTTTGGACAACATTCGTACGCCAGTCGAAATTATAGCGCTGCCGCCCTGCCCCATAGGTCGTATAAGGGCCAATCGCTTTTAACGGAGCCCCCTGACCGAGTGCTGGCTGGGGATAATTATACACCCCTGCCTGCTGGTTATCGTTTTCGTACCAAATGCCCCCTTCAATATGATGACGGCCTAGATGATACCGTAAACTAGACGAAATTCCGTAACGCTCCTGCCGATTCTGCCATACCTCTTCAGACAGCGGCACCTCAGCAGAGGTTGGGTCTTCATAGTCAGAATAGCTATAATACCCCGTCTGGCTATGGCCGTATAATGTCGTATGCCACGACAGACGATCGGTCAGGGCAAGATCCAAATTAAGACCGCCCATATAATTAATTTCACGCTGCCCACCATCATAAAGAGCTGTCTGGCAGCTCGAAATCCCCGGCGCACCACTATATCCCGGCACCGTCGGGTTGGAGTTATTCTGGCACTGTTGCGCGACACCGTAAGCCCGTTTGTAATCGGGATAGAGATGAGGCACACGCCATCCTAGATTTTGGATAATCCCCGCAGACAGATCAGGATAGTTCCATTGCTGCAAATCTGACCAATTAAAAAAGGCCGAAAGCTTGCTGCGCTCACCCAACGGCTGAACCAGCTTGGCATCAACCTGCTGCTGGAACTGACGCCCAGCGCCCTCCCACATGCCTGCATCGGTTCGCGCATAGGACGTGTAAAACTTTGTGCCGCTTTGATTCAAACGCCCCGAATCAAAGCGTATATAAGTCCGGTAAGAATCGTAACTCCCAAAACCTTGGCTGACTTTCCCGCCCATTTTGTCATTCGGATTAGACGATTCAAAGCGGATCGTCCCGCCCAGCGTATTGGTAGACGGCACATCCACCCCGCCCCCACCTTGGGACACTGTTGTCGAATCGATATCATCGGAAATAATGGCAGACGCCAAGCTCATACCCGCAACAGACTGATACGTCTGGTCATTAAGTGGCACGCCATCAACCGTCACCCCAAGCTGGTTCATAAAGAAACCACGCATATAGAGGTTTGCCCCAAAGCTATCGATGCCAAAAGGGTCTGTCGACATAAAGCTGACACCGGGCATACGGTCTAACGCACGATACGGGCTGGTGCCGGGCACATATTGCTTCATGATCGACTTTGGCACGGCCATCTCAGCCCCGTGGCTCACATGGCGATTGACCCGCACAGAAAGCGTCTCGGGCGATTGAGCCATCATCGACTTTTTCTTATGCGTCCCTGTACGATGTTTAGGCACAGTAGATGTCGACTGTTTTTTAGACATCTCACGCGCATGAGGAGCGACAGCGCTTTGGCCATAAGCCAGCCCTGTCCAAGAAAACATAACCACAGAGGAAAGGAGAAAATGTCGGCGCAACGCGTCAGGCACTCCAC
The DNA here is from genome assembly GCF_000378165.1 of Saccharibacter floricola DSM 15669. Taxonomy (GTDB): domain Bacteria; phylum Pseudomonadota; class Alphaproteobacteria; order Acetobacterales; family Acetobacteraceae; genus Saccharibacter; species Saccharibacter floricola. The sequence continues at coordinate 98,975 of NZ_KB899333.1, read as the reverse complement.
GTCTTGAAGAGTTTACTTCACATCACAAGAATGGCCTTTATCAACCATCCCTATAACAGGCGTATAGGCTTGTCCTACCCAGCTCCTCCCTCATTCGCCAAGAAAAAAGCCCTCGCCTATCCCTTTTCCGCATCAATCTGTGACATAAAGAACGCAATTCCTGAGGTAAGCTGCCTTTTTACTTCTCTTGTTGATTTTAGGAGACTGACATGCCCACGCCTTTTCGCCCACGCACGCTTCTCGTTTCCGCGGGTATTCTCATTAACTCTTCTAACGAGGTTCTACTTGCGCAGCGCCCAGAAGGGAAAGCGCTTGCTGGTCGTTGGGAATTCCCCGGTGGAAAGGTAGAAGCGCCCGAATCTCCAGAAGATGGGCTCATCCGCGAGCTTCAGGAAGAAATTGGGGTTACCGTCGCTGTCGAAGCGCTAGAACCCTTTACATTTGTGAGCGAAAATTGCGGAGCGTTCCATCTCCTCATGCCGCTTTATCTTATTCGCCATTGGGAAGGCACACCAGTTGGCCGCGAAGGGCAAGCTTTAGAATGGGCACCCGTCAGCACACTCGGTGACTACTCAATGCCCAAACCAGACCTGCCTCTTATTCCCAAACTTCAAGAACGTTTGGGCTAATACGCCCGTGCAGTCTCAAGGAAGGCGAAAGGCTTGTTGCGCTTGGCCGGGGATATCCGTTCTGAAAGCAAAGATCCCCCCAGCCTGCGGTTGTTGAGCGAGAGCTTCAGCACTAAGCCCTTTCCGCGCAGTGGTCACAAAAACCGTGCGATCATCCTCACCACCAAAAGCCACCTTCGTCACATTTGAGACAGGCAACGCAATTGGCTCCATCTCTGTTCCATCGGGGCGGAAACGTGTGATCTGCCCACCAGCCCATGTGCCACACCAAAGATTCCCCTGGCTATCGACAACAACGCCATCGGGGAACCCTTTGGTCAAACGGGCAAAAACACGCTTATGGATGAGGTTACCGCCCTCATCAATGTCATACGCATAAATACGCTGACGCGGGCTATCACAGGCGTAAAGAACTTTCCCACACGGAGAGAGAGCTGGGCCGTTTGAAATGGTATATCCATCATCCCAGTGGGCAATCTCTAGGGCGCCATTTTTATACTCAACACGGTAAAGAGAGCCTGTTTCACGCTCTTCTCCGTCATCCATCGTGCCAAACCAAATACGCCCCTGTGGGTCTACACACCCATCATTGAGGCGATTGCCCGGCAAATCTGGTTCCACAGCACAGGCATGAGAGAAATACCCTGTCTTAGGGTCAAAGCGATGAAGCCCATCAGGCAACCCTGCTAGGAAATGGCCATCAGTTACAGGCAGCAAAAAGCCTGTCCGATTAGGCGCATCCCACCCCTGCAATGTTCCGCTTTCTAAAAGATAGCGATAAACGCGATGCTCTAAAATATCGACAAAATAAAAAGCCCCTTCAGAAGCAACCCAAACGGGGCCTTCTCCAAGCGTAGCACGGAAATCTAACAAACATGTTGGCTCATGATGCACGAGCGTCATAGCGTATGCCTTTCTTTGTTTGAGATACTCTTTCGTCGCTCTACAGAAGAGCTTACACTATTTCTTAGGTTTTCAGGAGGTGTCGAAGGAATCTTATGTCCCCAAAAACAGCATGTTTTCTGGTCATCGGCAATGAAGTTCTCTCTGGCCGAACACGAGATAGCAATACACAAACCCTTGCTCATGCCCTTAATGCGCAGGGAATTATTCTCTCAGAAGTACGCGTGATCCCCGATATTCCTCAACGCATCATTGATGCCGTCACCGAATGCCGCGCACGTTTTGACATGGTCTTTACCAGCGGAGGGATCGGCCCCACCCACGACGACATTACAACAGCCTGCGTCGCCGAAGCCTTCGGTGTCGCTTTGCGTTGTCATCAAGAAAGCTATGATGCCCTTAATGCCCTCTTCCCAGAGGAGGCGTTCAATCAAGCTCGCCAAAAAATGGCTTGGCTTCCTGAAGGGTCAACTCCTATTAAGAACACGGTCTCCACAGCGCCCGGTTTTTCCATCGGGAACGTGCACGTTATGGCCGGTGTGCCGTCCATCTTCCGCGCTATGGTACAATGGCTCGTCCCTCAGCTAGAAGCTGGCGCTCCACTCACCATGTGCAGCTGGCATGCTTTTAACGTGTATGAAGGCACCTTTGCAGAGGCTCTCACGACCCTGCAAGGAGATTTCAAAACGATTGATTTAGGCTCTTATCCTTTTGCACGGGACGACAAGCACGGCGTTGCCCTCGTCGCGAAAGGCTACGACTCTCACGCCGTGCAGGAAGCTGGACGAGCTCTCAAATCCCTCTTAACGCAGATTGGCGTAACACCCATCTCTGGAGAGCCTGCACCGTAACAAGATGACATAAAAAAAGCCCTGCAGACGGAAAGATGTGATGCACATCTTCTGTCCACAGGGCTTAGCCGAGGCGGCTCTTACTTACCGCACGTCATCTCAAGATAGCGCGTGCGACGTTGTGCAATCAGCCCTTCTGGGGATAGTTCTTTCAGCCCCATCAGCTCTTCAGCAATCGCATCACCAGCCCATTGCACAGCTTTTTCTGGCAAACGCTGCGCACCACCAATAGGCTCATCAATAATCCGGTCAATCAGCCCTAGGCGTTTGAGGTCTTGTGCTGTCAGCTTCAAGGCTTCAGCCGCTGCTGGAGCAAGCTTAGGGTCACGCCATAAAATAGACGCAGCGGCTTCTGGTGAAATAACCGAATAGATCGCATGTTCCATCATCAGCACACGATCTGCTGCGGCAATCGCGATCGCCCCACCAGAACCACCTTCCCCAATGACCGTCGCCACAACGGGAACAGACAGATTAAGGCATGTATCAATAGACCGTGCGATCGCTTCAGCTTGACCGCGAGCCTCAGCATCGATTCCCGGCCATGCCCCTGCGGTATCCACAAAGGTAAGAACTGGCAGTCCGAAACGCTCCGCCAATTTCATCAGACGCTGCGCTTTGCGATAACCTTCTGGGCGAGCCATCCCAAAATTATGCTGAAGGCGGCTTTCTGTATCCGCACCACGCTCTGTGCCCAGCACAATCACTGACTGACCACGGAAACGGGCTAAACCACCAATCATTGCCTGGTCATCACCAAACGCACGATCCCCTGCAAGCGGTGTAAAGTCCGTTGTAAGAGCACGAATATAGTCCAACGCATGAGGGCGCTGTGCATGACGAGCCACTTGCACTTTTTGCAAGGGGGTCAGCTTATTATACACCGCACGAAGAAGCTTATCGGCCTTGTCAGAAAGACGAGTGATTTCTTCATCAATGTTGAGATCATCCAGATCGGCACCGTCACTCCGGTTGCCTACTTGGCGAAGCTCTTCAATCTTGGTCTCAAGATCGGCGACTGATTTTTCAAAATCTAGAAACTGGCGCATAGTAAGGCCCGATAGCATGCTCTTACCGCTGACAACAGTCCTAAATTCATATCTTAGGGAATCGCTATAGGCACAACATGCCTAAAAACCATCCGATCATTCTTTTAACGGATGATATTTCTGTACAGCCTCTTTAAGACGCTCACCCATAACCTGCGTATAAATCTGCGTTGTCGCGATATCTGCATGCCCTAACAACATCTGCAAAGCACGCAAATCAGCGCCACGATTGAGCAAATGCGTCGCGAAAGAATGCCGCAAAACATGTGGGCTAATACGCTGCGGATCAAACCCTGCTTTTAGCGCACACGCATGGAGGATTTTATCAAAACCCTGCCGTGTTAACGGACGCTGTGGATTACGCCCCGGGAAAAGCCACGGACTATCTAAAATCGTATCATAACGTACCAAAGCTTCTGCCGCTTGCCGTGCTCCTTTTGCGAAAGGCACCAGCCGCTCTCGCCCGCCTTTACCCCGCACCAGCAACATTTCCTCTTGCCGTTGCACACAGCTCGCCGGCAGAGAAAGAAGCTCCGAAATACGGAGCCCGGTTGTGTACAAAAGCTCTATCGCAGCCCGGGAGACATAATCCCGCCGGGGGTCATCATGACCACACGTTCCCTTATCAAGGAGCGTATTGATCTCCCCCTCACTCAGCGGATGAGGCAAGCTCGCCCGATAGCCTGGGATAGGATGATCCTCTGTCGGGTCATCCTCGCGATAATTATCCTGAAGCAAAAAGCGATAAAATTGCCTCAAGGATGAAAGACGCCGGGCTTGAGAACGCACAGACAGACCTTCCCGCCCTTTCGCCACCACATAAGCTCGCAGATCAGAAGAAGCGGCATCCGCAATGGATGCTGGGGCCACCCAACATGCGAAATCCTCCAAATCAGCACGATAGGCCAAGCGCGTCCGCAAAGCAGCTGCTCTTTCGGACGCAAGCATCTCCAAAAACGCCTCAATCACACCGACTGAAGCCGTGATATCGCTTTTAACAGTACTCGTTTCTGTCACGGCTTACCTGGCACCACGTCAGGCAAACTCACCCCGCCTGCTGGAGCAGCTTGCTGAGGGGCGGCAATAACATGATGGACCATGACTGGAACCGGCGGCTGAGCACGACCAAGATAGATGACACCGCCACCAAGACCACCGCACAAGACAATGAGCAGGAGAAGAACAAGACCAAAACGCGATTGAAACATATCACCCCTCACATCATAAGGCCTACACCACGATAGCCTCATCCAAATCAGTTGTACGGCTTCATCAAAGAAAGGCACCATACCTCTCCTATACCCTCTATGATAGAAGCTTTTTCCCGTGATAGAAAAGGCACTATGTCTGCTCATCCTTCGCTTTCTGCCACGCACCCGCCCCGCATTATCATCCTCATTGGTCTGATGGGCGCAGGGAAAACAACCCTCGGCCGCCTGCTTGCACAACGCTACGACCTTCCTTTTATCGATAGCGATCAGGAAGTTGAAAAAGCAGCCGGCACAACGATCGCCGATATTTTTGCCCATCATGGAGAAGCTTATTTCCGTGAAGGAGAGCACCGCGTTATCACGCGCCTTCTCCAACAAGGGCCTTGCGTCATCGCAACGGGCGGCGGTGCATGGATGGACCCACGCACCCGCAAAGCCGTTCAACAAACCCCTGACGCTTGCACCGTATGGCTTGATGTCCCGCCCGACATTATCGCAACCCGCCTTAAGAAAAACGCCTCATCGCGCCCCCTGCTCGCTCACGAAAACCCTCGTGACGTTCTGCGCGCGCTCGCAGCTCGTCGCGCCCCTTTCTATGCTCAAGCAGACATCATCGTTCAATGTGGAGAAGATACTATGGACCATAGCGTGCACACCCTTGATCAAGCTCTACAAGATTTTCGTGCCCCTCATCGCGTGCCTATTCAACTCGCTCATCATCAGTACGATATTCTTACAGGAGCGAATCTTCTCGAACGTGCAGCTTCGCTTTTAGCGCCACATATCAGCAACAACCACGCGATCATTATTACAGATGAAACGGTCGCGGATCTTCACCTCGACACGCTTGAAAAAGCACTTGCCCCCACGCATATCCGACTCGATGTTCTCCGCATTCCTGCCGGAGAAGGCAGCAAGTCCCTTCCCCGCTATAGTGCTCTTATTGAAGAGATTTTGCGCCTTGGAATTGAGCGCTCCACAACCATCATTGCTTTTGGCGGAGGTGTTGTTGGCGATTTGGCCGGCTTTATTGCTGCAACAGCCTTACGCGGCCTGCCCTTTATACAGATTCCCACCACACTCCTTGCTCAAGTAGATAGTTCTGTTGGCGGCAAAACGGGTATCAACGCCTCTACAGGGAAAAACCTTATCGGCGCATTTTGGCAACCTCAGCTCGTTTTAGCCGATAGCTCTGTTTTACAGACGCTTCCCCGCCGTCAACGCGTGGCAGGCTATGCGGAGATCGTGAAATCAGGCCTCATTGCTGATCCTAATCTCTTTGCATGGTGTGAACAAAATGGTTCGAAGCTTCTTGATGGCGATAGTAGCGCCCTTGAGGAGGCTGTGCAGCGTACATGTCGTTTCAAAGCGCAGGTCGTTGCTGCTGATGAACGAGAAAGTGCTGCCAAAGGTGGGCGTGCCCTACTCAATCTTGGCCATACCTTTGCTCATGCCTTTGAGGCCGAGTTCCATTATGATGGACGCCTTCTTCATGGCGAAGCTGTTTCTATTGGTTTGCATATGGCCTTAGCGCTCTCTGTACAATTAGGACTTGCCCCTATTGAAGATCTTGAGCGTCTAGATAAGCATTTAACAGCACTCTCTATGCCAACAACATTAGCTGACCTTCCGAAACGACTCAGCGCAGCAACTCTCATTGAACACATGACGCATGATAAAAAAGTACAAAACGGCCGTGTAAAATTCGTTTTACTTCGCAAAATTGGGGAAGCCTTCACCTCACAAGAGGTCACAATGGAAGATATTAATAAATTATTATCTAAAGAAGGATGTTTAACCTAAAGAAGACTTTAGGAGAGGACTGTATCGTGCGCTTAATTTTGCCACATTGCTTTTTGTGTGACTTTTTTGCAACCAACTACAAGCGCTTAGCACGTTCGCGTTTATAACCTCTTCTATCCACTACCATTTTACACTATGTTTTTGTCATGGGCCACGTTGGGTATTGGTAAGTAAACATCTGTGTGTTTCACCTGATGACTTGGCTGCATGTAATTACAACAAGGACGAGCAAGAATGCGTATCCGTACTGCACTTCTCGCCATGACCTCGATGGTTGCTGCACCGTCGCTTGCCATGGCCAGCACGATCACCGGTCCCTATGTTGACATGGGCGCAGGCTACAACCTGCTCCAGAATCAGCATAACCATTACGCTCAGACAGGTCAGAGCGGCACCATCCGTCACACGACGGGCTTCAATGGTTACCTCTCCACAGGTTGGGGCTTTGGTAATGGTCTGCGCGTTGAGGTCGAAGGGACTTACAACCAGACGCATGCCCGTACGATTTCAGGCGGTGTCGTGAGCGCGCAACCTGGCCATCACCGTGCATATGGTAAAGACCAAGGTTATGGTGGCTTCATCAATGTTCTGTATGACATTGACCTGAAGCAGTTCGGGATTGATGCTCCTGTTACGCCATTCGTTGGTGTCGGTGCCGGTTACCTTTGGCAGCACTATCGTCTGGGCCTCCGCCACGGGACGAACGTTGCTAACATGAACTCCACACGCGGTGGGTTTGCCGCTCAGGGTATCGTTGGTGCGGCCTATGATATCCCAGGTGTTCCAGGCTTGGCTCTGACCACTCAGTACCGTTTCATTGGTCAGACAGCTAGTGACTCTGGCGTGAATATTGGTAACTTCCACAACACTGGCCATCATCGCGTCACGATGGGCACACGCTATACGCACCAGTTCATTCTGGGGCTGCGCTATGCCTTCAACAACGCTCCGCCACCACCACCACCAGCGCCGCATGTGGTTGTTCCACCAGCCCCAACGCCAGCTCGCACCTATCTCGTCTTCTTCGACTGGGATAAGTCTGACCTGACCGCGCGCGCTCGTGAGATCGTGTCACAGGCTGCACAGGCTTCCACACACGTGCAGACCACACGTATCGAAGTTAACGGTTACACCGACAACTCTGCTGCTCATCCTGGCCCACGTGGTGCCAAGTACAACCAGGGTCTGTCCCTGCGTCGTGCAAACAGCGTGAAAGCTGAACTGGTTCGCAACGGCGTTCCAGCGAATGCGATCGACATCCACGGTTATGGTGACACCAACCCATTGGTTGCAACCGCGAAAAATACGCGTGAGCCACAAAACCGTCGCGTTGAAATCATCCTGAAGTAATTCAGAGATTTCTCTGCGCTGGAGTTATAGCTCCTCGATAAAAAGGGGGCACCTGCTAGGTGTCCCTTTTTTTGTGCACTTTGCTTATCTATCATTGCATTATGGGAATCATTAATGTCATGAGTGACCTCATGAATGTTCCGTCTGTCTCCCAGCTTAAAACCCTTTTCCATCAATTTTTCCACTTTGGAATGGTTGGAGCTGTTGGTTTTATAATAGACTGGAGCAGTACAACTTTTCTAAAGACATTCATGCCCCTAAAGGTCGCGGTGTTATTTGCCTACCTCATTGCGGCAAGCGGAACTTGGTTCCTTAACCGCGTATGGACCTTCCGCCATATTGACCATTCTTCCGTCAGTGTTCTCCAACAATGGAAGCGCTTCCTACTGGCCAATCTCCCCGGCTTTGTGATTAACCGTGGCATCGTCCTTCTCGTTCTATCTTACATAACAATCACCCAGCACTGGCCTGTTATTGCTCTTATGTGCGGTACAGCCTGCGGTATGTTTGTGAATTTCACTTTATGCAAAACATGCGTCTTCACGTCAGAAGAACAAGAAGAATCTGAAACGAGTTCAACGGTGCGTGAAGAGGTTTAAGCCCTTCTCCTGCAACACATGCGCTTATCCATTCATCTGAAGCATTTCCAAGACTTTTATAATCCGCTAAGATACTGCGTGATTTTCCTGTTTCTTTTTTCTGGAACCAGATACCCTTAGGCCATGACCAGTACTAACGATATCCGCTCAACATTCCTTGAATATTTTGCCGAACGTGGGCATCAGATTCTCCCTTCAGCCTCTCTGGTTCCTCAGAACGACCCTAGCCTGCTATTTACCAATGCAGGGATGGTGCCGTTTAAGAACATTTTCACAGGGCAAGAAACCACCCCATATAAGCGAGCGACAACAGCTCAAAAAGTCGTCCGTGCCGGTGGTAAACATAATGACCTCGACAATGTCGGCTATACCGCACGCCATCATACATTTTTTGAAATGATGGGGAACTTTAGCTTCGGGGATTATTTCAAGGCCGAAGTTATTGAGTTTGCCTGGAATCTTCTCACCAAAGGCTTTGGTATTTCCAAAGAAAAGCTTCTCGTCACCGTTTATAGTGATGATGATGAAGCCGCAGCCTTGTGGCGTAAAATTGCTGGCTTTTCTGACGATAAAATCATCCGTATTTCCACGTCGGATAATTTCTGGCGAATGGGTGATACGGGCCCTTGCGGCCCATCTTCTGAGATTTTTTATGATCACGGCCCAGACGTCGCTGGTGGCCCTCCGGGTAGCCCGGAAGAAGACGGAGATCGCTTTGTCGAGATCTGGAACCTCGTCTTCATGCAGTTTTTTGAAGAAGCTGGGGGTAAGCGCAGTGCTCTTCCCCGCCCTTCTATTGATACTGGAATGGGACTGGAACGTTTTGCAGCAATTATGCAAGGCAAACGCGACAATTACGACACAGATACCATCCGTGCTCTGATTGAAGCGTCTGCCGATCTGCTTCATCAAGATGCCGATGGCCATTTTAAGATGAGCCACCGCGTCGTCGCTGATCATTTACGCTCAACCGCCTTCCTCATCTCTGATGGTGTGCTGCCGTCACGCGAAGGGCGTGGCTATGTGTTGCGCCGTATTATGCGTCGTGCCATGCGTCACCTTCATATGATGGGAGCAAAAGATCCGGTCTTTTATCGTCTCCTTCCCGCTCTCATTCAACAAATGGGTCATGCTTATCCCGAGCTTGTGCGTCATCAAGCCCTCATCACTGAAACGATGCGTGGGGAAGAAGAGCGCTTTGCGGCCCTGCTCACCCGCGGCCTCTCGCTCCTTGATAGCGAAATGGCGCAGCTTTCAGACCGTGGCACATTGCCTGGGGAACTGGCTTTTAAGCTGTACGATACGTTCGGTTTCCCTCTCGACCTCACCCAGGACGTTCTGCGTGAACGTGGCCATAAAGTGGATGAGGCAGGATTTGAAGCCGCTATGGCAGAACAACGCCAGCGCGCCCGTGCTGCTTGGGTCGGTTCTGGTGATGCTGCGGTTGAAACTGTCTGGTTCGATGCACGTGACCGCTTCGGTGCAACAGAGTTCTTCGGCTATGTGACAGAACAAGCTGATGCCGAAGTACAGGCCATCTTCAAAGGTAATGATGAGCTTGCTGAAGCGACAGAAGGCCAAGACGTAGCCCTCTTGCTTAACCAATCACCGTTCTATGGCGAAAGCGGCGGACAGGTTGGCGACCACGGCACATTGACTGCTGATGGCCTCGACATCACCATTACCGATACACAGAAGAAGAATGGCGATCTGATCGTCCATTATGGACGCGTAGTTAAAGGCAGCGTGAAGCCGGGCATGACAGTCCGCGCAACGGTGGATCATGAACGTCGCACCTCTGTGCGTGCCCATCACTCCGCCACGCATTTGCTGCATGAGGCCTTGCGTCGTCAGGTGGGCGAGCATGTCACCCAGAAAGGGAGCTTGAATGCTCCTGATCGTCTACGTTTTGACATCAGCCAACCGCGCCCTCTGACAGCAGAAGAACTTCGCGCGGTTGAAGAAGACGTCAATGCGCGGATTCGTGAAAATAGCGCTGTGACGACACGCTTAATGACGCCCGACCAAGCGCGTAATGAAGGCGCAATGGCGCTGTTTGGTGAGAAATATGGTGATGAAGTACGCGTTGTTGCCATGGGTGACGGTGATGAGAATCGCTCAGCCTATTCCATCGAACTCTGTGGCGGCACGCATGTAGAACGTCTCGGTGAGATCGGTCTGTTCCGCATTATCTCCGAAGCCGGTGTTGCTTCTGGCGTGCGCCGTATTGAAGCCGTGTGTGGACGCAGTGCGGAACAAACCATCGCTGCGACAGAGAAACAGCTTCACGATATGGCAGACCTCCTTAAAGTGAGCCCTGCCGAAGCGCCGCAACGCCTCGCGAATCTGTTGGAAGAACGCAAAGCGCTCAACGCTCAGATTGCTTCTCTACAGCATAAGCTTGTTGTCGGAGGTGGTGAGAGTGCCAATGAGACCATTAATGGCGTCACTCTAGCCACGCGTATGCTGGGCGATGTCAATCCACGCGATCTTAAAAGCCTGGCCGAAACATTGATCAAAAAGATCGATTCGGGTGTTGTTGCCTTGATCTCTGGCGCCAATGACCGCGGCAGTATCATTATTGCTGTCACGAAAGATCTTTCAGAGCGCCTCAATGCGGTTGATCTCGTGCGTTTGGCTTCTCCTCTTATGGGGGGGAAAGGTGGCGGTGGACGCCCAACAATGGCCCAAGCTGGCGGAGCACGCCCTGCAGAAGATGAGGTTTTCTCTATGCTTCGTGAGCAAATCGCGCAGCTTTAAAACAAACATCTCTGCACATGAGAAAAAAGTTCATGTCCCTCATCGGGGTATGAACTTTTTTTTATAGTTTGCTGTTTATGCCATTTTCCTTCCATAATGATGCACGATAACACTGTTTCGTCATGCCCCAAGGGCAGGCACTCGATGCTTTTTTCAAGGACCATTGGCATGTCTTTTCAGCACACCACTCTTTTGGAACTGCTAAACGGCGTTCGCTCATTTGAAGATGATGTGTACCCTAAAAATGCTGAGCTGTTCCAAAGCCTCGCCTATGATCAGGCTCCTCCTACGCTCTTCATTACCTGTGCTGATAGCCGTATCAGCCCAAGCATGATCACTCAGACAGAGCCAGGTGAACTTTTCCTGATTCGTAACGTAGGAAATATTATTCCTGCTTATGGGGAAATGATGGGGGCCGTCTCTTCTGCCGTTGAATATGCTGTCGGTGCACTGAAGGTTAAGAACATCGTCGTGTGCGGTCACTCTAATTGCGGCGCGATGCATGCGTTGTTGGATCTCGAATCACCGAAGCTCAAAACCATGCCAACCGTACGGCGCTGGCTGCGCAATTCAGAAGCGGCTTATGCCAGCATGAACGGCCTAAAAGCTGAGGATGCAGGGCCGAAAGAAGTGCAATCCCTTGCTGAGGCGAATGTGCTCCTACAGCTGACCCACCTGCGCACGCATCCAATCGTTGCTGGTGCACTAGCCCGTAATGAACTAAACATTCAGGGATGGTTCTACGATATCCAGAACGGCAAGGTTTTAGTGCTCGACGAGCAAACACGCAAAGCACGTCCTGTCGAAGACGTTGTTGCAGAGCTCAAAAAACAGCCCGCTCAGTAAAGCTCACGAAAGAGAACATGCACCCACGACCCTCCTTGCTTTGGATGCTCGGTAGGGTCGTGTTGTTTTTATGTGTCTGTTTACCCACAGAAGTGCAGGCACATCCTCTTAAGATCACCACATGGAATCTCGATTGGCTAACCGATCGCCCTTCAGATGATCCTGACCTGCCAGCCGATATTCCCCATCGCTCAGACCATGACAGAGAACGGCTGCGTCATTACGCTCAAAAACTCAATAGTGACATCATCGCTTTGCAAGAGGTGGATGACACCCTAAGTGCCGAGCATCTGTTCGACCCTTCGCTCTATTCTGTCATTATGATACCGGATCCTATCGTCCAGCGCGTTGGTCTCGCTATTCGGCGGCCGCTCAACGTGACGTTAAACCCCGAGCTGAGCGCTCTGGATGTCTCGCGCCCTCATGCACAGCATCATTTACGCGCAGGCTTAGATGTCACCCTCCATGATGGCGACGCATCGTTGCGTCTTCTTGTCGTGCATCTCAAAGCAGGCTGTTGGGAGCGCCCTCTGGCAGAAAGGAAACATTCCTGTCCAACGCTCTATCAACAGTTCCATATTATTGAAAACTGGATTCTCGACCGCCAAGACGATGGGATGCCTTTTGTCATCTTGGGTGACTTTAACCGTCGCCTTGTCCCCAACGATCCCCTCATGAAGCAGCTCAACAGTGACGCTTCCCTCACCCTGACGACAGCAGGTTACGCGAGCCCCTGTCGAGGTGGGAAACGCTTTATTGACCACATCATTTTAGGCAATAGCGCACAAAATTGGCTTATACCCGATAGCCTCCGGGTGATGACCTACCGGGATGATCGCTCACAGAAAGGGCTGTCGGATCATTGCCCTGTCTCCGTTAAACTCTCTCTCCCTTAACGCGCAAGGATGGTGGGGGTAGCCTTAAAGCCCTCCCCCAACCACCATCATACTTACGCGTCAACCATGCCGATCTGCTTAATATCATGGAAGGTGAGGTCTTCATTCATCTCAACCGCCCGGTTCATCATGAAGCCAGAGCTTGAGAGGAAGACCGGGTCGCCATCCAGATCATCGGCCATAGAAGTACGATTCACCTGCGCGAACTTTTCCAACGCCGCTTTATCGCCTTTCACCCAACGGGCCACGGTGTAAGGCGAGCTTTCAAAGCCAACAGGGACTTTATACTCCGCCTGCAAGCGTGATTGCAGCACATCAAGCTGAAGAACACCCACCACACCGACAATCGGCGGAGAACCATCTTGTGGCTGGAAGAGCTGCACCACCCCTTCCTCAGCCAACTGCACCAAAGCCTGACGCAGCTTCTTCGCTTTCATGGCATCATCTAAACGAACGCGGCGAAGGATTTCAGGGGCAAAATAAGGCACCCCAGTAAAGCGCAATTCTTCACCTTCGGTCAGCGTATCTCCAATGCGCAACGTGCCGTGGTTAGGAAGCCCGACAACATCGCCCCCAAACGCCTCTTCCACGAGCTGCCGATCTTGAGCGAAGAAGAATTGCGGTGTGTGAAGGGCAAATTGTTTCCCAATCCGCACATGTTTGAGCCTCATTCCGCGCGTTAGACGCCCAGAGCACACACGAGCAAACGCCATACGATCGCGGTGATTAGGATCCATATTCGCTTGAATTTTAAAAACGAGCGCCGTCACTTTATCTTCAACTGCGCTCACCTCTCGCGTCTCGGTCGGTTGCGCACGCGGTGGCGGGCCGTACGCAGCGAGCGCATCAAGCAAATCCGTTACGCCAATTTCTTTCATCGCAGAGCCGAAGAAAACAGGCGTTAGATGGCCTTCATCAAAGAACTCTTGCTCAAATTCAGGCAAAGCCGCTTCTGCGAGGCCGCATTCCTCTTCCAATGCGACAAGGCGAGGATCACCCTCTTCAAGTGGTTCTTTTGTATTGAGTTTTTTAGTCCGCACATCATAAGTGCCGACAAAATCTTTTGCACGTCCCACAGGCCAAGTTGCCGGCGTGACATCCAATGCCAAAGCGTTAGAAATCTCATCAAGAAGAGCAAAGCAATCTTGCGCTTCACGATCCATCTTGTTGATGAAGGTCACAATTGGAATGTCGCGCAGGCGGCAAATCTCAAACAGCTTCCGCGTTCTTGCCTCAATACCCTTCGCCGCATCAATCACCATGACAGCGCAATCCACAGCGGTCAGCGTGCGGTAAGTATCTTCAGAGAAGTCTTCATGCCCTGGGGTGTCGAGCAGGTTAAAGACGCAACCCCCATAATGGAAGGTCATGACAGAGGTCACAACCGAGATCCCACGGTCACGCTCAATGCCCATCCAGTCAGACCGTGTGCGCCGGCGCTCCCCTTTTGCGCGCACGTTCCCTGCCATCTGGATCGCACCACCCGCACGCAAGATGCGTTCCGTCAATGTGGTCTTCCCCGCGTCAGGATGGGAAATAATCGCAAATGTACGCCGGCGCGCCACCTCTTGGGCAACATCACCCGACTTGGAAAGATCAGACATGCAGGCTCACCCTGAAAGCATAACACATAAAAGAAACGCCGGACGGATAAACCCCGCCCGGCGCTCCGACAAACGGAAAAAAACCGCTTCTTATCGAGAATAGAACTCGACCACGAGGTTTGGCTCCATCTGCACCGGATAAGGCACATCAGAAAGCTGCGGCACGCGGACGAAGCTGCCTGTCATCTTACGATGATCAACATCAATATAGTCTGGCACGTCACGTTCAGCGCTCTGAACCGCATCCAGCACCACAGCAAGCTGCTTGGACTTTTCGCGCACTTCAATCACATCGCCTTCCTTCAGCAGGTAAGACGGAATATTAACGCGCTTGCCATTGACCAGCACATGGCCGTGGCTGACGAACTGACGTGCAGCAAATGGCGTCATAGCAAATTTCAGACGGTAGATGACCGCATCCAGACGGCGCTCTAGCAGACCGATCAGGTTCTCAGACGTATCGCCCTTACGACGCACAGCTTCGTCATAATAACGACGGAACTGCTTTTCGCTGATGTTACCATAGTAACCCTTCAGCTTCTGCTTTGCCATCAACTGAACAGAATAGTCAGATGGCTTCTGGCGACGACGCTGACCGTGCTGACCTGGGCCGTATTCACGACGGTTCACAGGGGACTTTGCACGCCCCCAAAGGTTGACGCCCAGACGGCGGTTAATTTTGTACTTGCTCTCAAGACGTTTCGACATGGGTTTACCCGCATTTCTCGATCAAGCCCGCTCCCTGCTGCACAGCGGACTGTTTTGTTGCACCGGTAGGCTCTTTTGGGCAGTGTTATACCCTATTAAAGAACGGGACATCTCGTTGCGGCTCTTCTAAAGCAGATACAGCATCCGTTTAGCGCCACCGGGACATCCAACTTTCCCAGCAATGTGTGCGCGGTTACACGATCCCCCCTTTTCTGTCAATGATTGTTCCATTATGCAGTCCTGATGTTGAGAGGACGTGAGCTGTCTATTTTCGCTCTAACATCCTCCGTTTACCCCTATGATTTGGATCAGTCGACATGAGCCACACATCCTCCTCTGAGGCTGGGCGCCTCCGTCCCCCCTATGGTGTTGGTCCGGCCATTTTCGCCCTTATGCTGGGCACGTTTACCATTGGCACCGGTGAATTTGGCATGATGGGCCTCTTGCCCGCCTTTGCCCACTCACTGCACCTTTCTATTGCCGCGGCAAGCTCCGTTATCTCGGCCTATGCACTCGGAGTCGTCATCGGCGCGCCGGTCATGGCCGTCTTTGGGGCCAAATTACCACGCCGCACGCTGCTTCTTCTGCTACTGGCCCTCTTTGTTGTCGGAAATGTCGGCACGGTTCTCTGCAACGCACTCGGGCCTATCGAGATCATGCGTTTTATTACAGGCCTCCCTCATGGAGCTTTCTTCGGCATTGCCGCTCTAACCGGAGCGTCCATGGTTGAGCGCGCCCGGCGCGGCCGCACCATTGGCCGCGTGCTGTCAGGCATCATGATCTCCACCGTCATCGGCTCTCCGCTGTGCACCTTTGCAACACAATATGTCAGCTGGGAAGCCGTCTATGCCACGCTCGCTCTGCTCGGGCTGCTTTGCATCCTTGGTGTCTATCTCTGCGTTCCTGCCGATAAACCACAGGCTGGCGTCAATGCGCTTTCTGAGCTTAACGCCGTCACACGCCCCCAAGTGCTTCTCACGCTGCTAACAGGCGCGATCGGCTTTGGCGGATTGTTTGGTATTTATACCTTTCTGACCTCCTCTTTGGGGTCTGTCACCCATTTAAGCCATTGGTTTATTACCCTCTACCAAGTCATCTGGGGTTTAGGGATGGTCGCTGGGAATGCCTTCGGCGGTGCAATGATTGACCGCAACCTTGATCGCACCACCATTGGCGGTCTGGGTGCCAGCATTCTCTTCATGCTCGCTTTCTGGATCTTCTTACCCTCTGCCTGGGCTATTTTACCGATCTGCTTTCTTCTGCCTGCGGCCACGATCATCCTCAGCCCCGCCATGCAATCACGCCTTATGGATGTTGCAGGCGATGGACAGACACTGGCCGCCTCTCTCAACCATTCAGCTTTTAACGTCGCCAATGCCCTCGGCGCTTGGTTTGCGGCCATGCTGGTTGATGCTCATTTAGGGCTGGCCTCCATCGGCTGGGGCGGGGCCCTGCTCTCCGCTGGTGGGCTGGTGATTTATCTAATCACCATCGCCCTTGCCCGCCGCGCTGGGATGTAATTATGCGCGCTGTAGCACGCGGTAGAGGCGATACCCCAGTGCTACAGCCGTCACCCCAAGGCCTGAAGCCAGGCCAATCCAAAGCCCTTCCACACCAAAATGACCTTGGAAGGCCAGCAAACCTCCGCCACCAATTCCGACGACACCGTAGCTCATAATCCCAATGACCATCGGAACCATCGCATCACCACAGCCGCGCAACGCGCCGTTACAGACAGTTTGAATCCCATCGACGATCTGGAAAATACCCGCAATGCGCAAAAGAAGCATCGTCGTTTGAAACGTCGCTTCATCAGGTGGCGCGCCGGTATAATAGAGTTTTGCGATCACATCTGGCAGGAAGAAGAGCAACAAGCCCGTTGCAAATGTCCAGACCAACACGATGCCCAGCGCACTTAAAGCCGCACGGCGGGCTTGATCCATATGGCCTGCGCCACGCCAATAGGCCACACGCACATTCGCCGCCTGCCCAACCGCTAAGCACACCATAAAGAGCAAAGACGCCGTATTCAGCGCCACTTGATGAGCGGCTAGACTCTGCGTGCCAAGCTGACCGGCTCGTAATGTCGTGATCTGGAACAGCAAGATTTCAGACGCAGCAGAGGCCATCATCGGCCCTCCGAGACGTAGAAGCTCCTTGAGCACAACCCAGCGCACCCGCACTAGCTTCATCACCTTGCGCAACGGGGCTCGACACAAACAGAGCCCTATGAGCGCCAGACCAATCACCCAACCTGTTAACGTCGTCGCTCGTGCAGAGCCAAAAAGACCGTAGGCTGGGAAGCCAAACCACCCATGAATAAGCGTTGCATTCGTAATACCATTAAGGACTGCCATAAGGGGCATAACCCAAAGCAGCATCGCCTCATAGCCCAAGGACGGCAGCGCCACACGACACACACCAATCAAGGCTAAATCTGGCAAAAGGGAATAAAGCAGAATATGGATGAAATCATTGCCATGCTGCACAACCTCGGCAGGCTCACCCAACAACGCAAAGAGCTGACCGGAGAAAAGTAAGAGAATCAGGCAGGGAACAAACACCAAAACGGATAGCGCAAACCCCGCACTCATTACCTGTGGGCCATCATAAGACGCCGCACGCCCGTGCTCTTCTGCTCCGCGTGAGTGGGAGAGCAACACACCGACCCCACCCAAAATAGCTTGAAACGTCACCATCGTGGTGAAAAAGAAATTATTGGCAATACCGCCAACAGCCAGAGCTTCCACGCCCAAGCTGCCAAGCAGGATCGTATCAGTCACCCCCATGGCCATTTCAGAAACCTGCGACAAGGCAAGGGGGAGCCCAACCCGAAAGAGCGACTTCGCATGAGCCGAGAAAGACGTACGAGAAGGTGATAAGGATGTGTGAGGAGGATTCATGCCCCCCTCATACTGACCAAAAATAACAAAACAAGGGCAAAGAACGTGATCCCCTGTTGCACCAAACGCATCTCTGCCGCATTGATCAGAATATGAGTACGAAGAGCATCATAACCCCGTCGATCCCCCTGCGCCTTTATAACAGCCATAGCCGCGCGTTAGAGGTGTTTACTCCTATGGATGCGGACAATGTCCGCCTCTATTTCTGTGGCCCAACCGTGTATGACCGGGTCCATCTTGGCAATCTGCGCGCTATGCTCTGCGCTGATGTCCTCGTACGTCTTCTTAAAGCCCGTTACGAGACAGTCACCTATGTTCGCAATATCACTGATATTGACGATAAGATTATCGCCCGCGCTCGCAACAATCATGAAGACATTGACGCTCTCACAACCCGTACGACCAAAGAATTTCACGATGACCTGAACGCGCTCTCGATTATTGCCCCCGATATTGAGCCCCGCGCAACGCAACATATTGACGATATGCTTGCGATGATCAGCTCCCTCATCGCTCATCATCATGCTTATGAAGCTGAAGGACATGTACTCTTTGATGTGCACTCGTTCGACAGCTACGGTGCTCTCTCGGGCCGTTCCCTAGAAGATATGCAGGCCGGCGCTCGCGTAGAGGTCGCGCCTTATAAACGTAACCCTGGTGATTTCGTGCTTTGGAAGCCTTCAGCAGAGGATGAGCCCGGTTGGGACAGCCCCTATGGACGAGGCCGCCCCGGCTGGCATCTTGAATGCTCAGCCATGTCGCAGCGCTATCTCGGGCCTAGCTTTGATATCCATGGCGGCGGGAATGACCTTCTCTTCCCTCATCATGAAAATGAGCGCGCACAATCGCTCTGCTGCACCCCTGATAGTGCCTTCGCTCGTTACTGGCTCCATGTCGGTATGCTGCTATGCAATGGTGAGAAAATGTCCAAATCTTTGGGTAATTTTCATACCATCCATAAGGCGCTGGAACATGCACCAGCAGAGGCACTACGTCTGCTCTATCTCGGCTCTCATTATCGTTCTACGCTGGATTTCAGTTGGGAAAAGCTTGATGAAGCCCGCCGTATTATGGATCGCTTCTATCGTGCGCTGGAGAAAACACCACCGCGCCCAGACAGCGCCGTTCCACGTCCTGTGCAAGAGGCGCTATGCGATGACCTCAACACACCTCTGGCCATTGCTGAGCTGCACAAATACGCTGATGGTGCTATGAATGGCCAACAAGAAGATGCAGACAGCCTCTACGCTGCCGGGCGTTTGCTCGGCCTCTTCGGCCTTACCTCTTCTGAGTGGTTCCAAGGTGATGTGTCCCTTGATGCTGCCACAATTAACGCGTTGATTAACCAGCGCTTAGAGGCTCGAAAAGCGAAAGATTTCGCTAAAGCGGATCAAATTCGCACCCACCTGACCGAACAGGGGATTCTCTTGGAGGACACCCCCAACGGCACAACTTGGCGAAAGGCATAATCTCCCATGACTGGACGTGATGGCGGGGCTGATCTAGCCCCTCTTAGCCCTTTTGACCCTGTTGTTATTCTGATCCGCCCTCAGCTTGCAGAAAATATTGGCACCACGGCCCGTGCGATGGCGAATGGCGGCTTGTTCCATCTCCGCATTGTCGCCCCGCGTGATGGCTGGCCGCAAGAACGCGCTTGGTATGCCTCTTCAGGAGCCGACCGTATTTTAGACGCCGCGACAGTTCATGAGACTGTTGATGACGCCGTGGCCGACCTTCATCGCGTTTTTGCGACCTGTCCACGCCCGCGCCATATCATAAAGCCCCTCATGACCGCTCGCGGAGCCGCGGCAGAGCTGCGCACAACTGCCCAGCAAGGGTTACGTTCGGGTATTCTCTTTGGCCCAGAACGAACGGGACTGGATAATGAAGATATGGCCCGAGCGGATACGCTCATTCGCTATCCACTCAACCCTCAATTTATGTCACTCAACCTCGCTCAAGCCGTCCTCGTGATGGCGTATGAATGGTACCTCACAGAAGATACCACGCCTGAACAACATTTCATGACCAATGAAACCCATGTTGCGACTAAGGGCGAGCTTGAAAACTTTAACGCTCATTTATTGCGCGAACTCGACGCGTGCGGCTTCCTCCGCAATGAACAGAAAAAACCCGGTATGATCCGGAATTTGCGCCATCTCTTCACACGCGGTCAAGTGACAGAACAAGAGCTTCGTACCCTTCACGGTGTTGTGCGCGAATTGTCCCATAATCGACGTTCCAAACAACCATAGGTCGGCATCATGCATCGCTCCTTTCCTCATCATCATAAGAAAAGTAACAGCATACGATTAACAGGAGAGGACACCTTTCAGAACGTCAGGAAAACCGGCCTGCGAACGAAACATTTCCATGATGTTTATCATCAGTTTCTCACCATGGGATGGACCATTTTCTTCACATTAATCGCCAGTATTTATGTGCTGATTAATATGGTCTTTGGTTTCTTCTATTCACTAATCCCTTCCGGCATTACCGGTGTTTCTTCACATCATTTTTGGAGAAGTTTCTTCTTCAGCGTCCATACCCTCTCTACGGTAGGCTATGGCAATATCGCCCCTGTGGGGGTGCTCGCTAATAGCGTCGTCACACTTGAAACTTTCATCGGCATTATCTTTACCGGCCTTGTTACGGGCCTTATTTTTGCGCGCTTTTCAAGCCCTCATGCACGCGTTCTTTTTAGCGACAAAGCCACCATCGCGACACATAAAGGGAAAACGCTACTTAATCTCCGTATCGGGAACCTGCGCCGCACCGCCTTAATTGACCTCACTGTGGAAGCCATTCTCGTTCGTAGAATTCCAGACATAAGCGGAGAGCCCACCCTACAGCTTGAAAGGATTCCACTGCAAAGCTCGCATCTACCAATCTTACCGATTACGTGGGTCATCTCCCATGAGATCACCCAAGATAGTCCTTTATATGGGCTCTCTAAAGATGACCTTCTTCAGCAAAAAGCAGAAATCATCGTTACGCTTTCAGCAACTGACCAAGCCTCAGCCCAAACAGCTTTTGCGATGCATACCTATACAACAGAGCATATTAAATGGGGGTGCGTCCTATGCGAGATTATGCGTCCACACCCCGATGGTAGCGTGGTAGCAGACTTTAGCCTCTTCCACGCGACCACCACGCTACCGACATCCTCAACACCGCCGCATAATTAATGATGGAGCGCTTCCTCTAAACGCTGCACCGTGCGCTCATAGCCCATCAAAGGCAGAAGAGCCGCAAGCTCTGGGCCCGCATCTTCACCGGTCAACGCAAGACGCAAGGGCATGAAGAGCTTTTTCCCTTTACGGCCTGTTTCTGCTTTAAGTGTATCAATCCACTGCTTCCATGTGCTCCCATCCCACGGCTCTTGAGGCAGAAGCTCTTTGGCCTGTTTGAGGAACTCATGGTCTTCAGGCTGCGCAGGCGGCACCACATGGCCCTGCACAACCTCCCACCAATGTGCAATTTCAGATGCGAGGTCGATATTCCCACGGATGGCCGTCCAGAAGGCTTCATCAGCCCCTTTAGGCAAGCGATCACGAATATCGTCAAACGACATGCTGTGCAGGACACGCCGGTTCAAGCTTAAAAGCTGCGGAGGATCAAAACGCGCCGCAGAACGTGACACATGGCTAATCTCATACGACTCAATCATCTGCTCCATCGTCGCGGGTTCAGGGTCATCAGACGTCCCTAAACGGGCGAGATAACCAACGAGCGCGCGCGGCTCAATCCCATCATTACGCAAGGTTGAAAGAGCGAGGCTCCCTAAACGCTTAGAGAGTTTCCCCCCATCATGCCCCAGAAGAAGGGGAAGATGCGCAAATGTGAAGCGGTTGGGCTTAGCTCCCAATGCTTCGGCAATATCAAGCTGAACGCCTGTATTTGTAACATGATCTTCCCCACGCATAATATGCGTCACGCCGAGATCGAGATCATCAATAACGGAGGCCAGCGTGTACAAGATCGTCCCATCCGCACGCACCAGCACAGGGTCTGACACAGCCGTAAGCTTAACCACGCAATCACCCATCACGAGGTCTTTCCAGCGGCGCTGCGTGTCACTGAGCTTAAACCGCCAATAAGGTGTCTTGCCATTCGCCTCCGCACGCTCGCGCTGCTCGTCAGTCATCCGCAGCATCGAACGGTCATAGATCGGTGGCTTGCCGGCACGCAGGC
This sequence comes from Saccharibacter floricola DSM 15669, assembly GCF_000378165.1. Taxonomy (GTDB): domain Bacteria; phylum Pseudomonadota; class Alphaproteobacteria; order Acetobacterales; family Acetobacteraceae; genus Saccharibacter; species Saccharibacter floricola. The sequence continues at coordinate 76,669 of NZ_KB899333.1, read as the reverse complement.
GCTGCTCGCGCTTATATTTAAGCTCCAGCTCACTTTCAAAGCAGGGGTAAAGCCGCCCTTCTGCCTTCAGCTGCTCAATCACCTCAGCGTAACGGTTTAGGCGGTCGGACTGACGCGCCTCTTCATCCCAAGACAGACCGAGCCATTTGAGGTCGCGGTAAATCCCGTCTTCATACTCCTTTTTTCCCCGTTGCGTGTCGGTATCGTCCATCCGCAAGAGAAATTGCCCCTCATGATGACGGGCAAATAAGTAATTGGCCACAGCCAAGCGAGCATTGCCCACATGAAGGGAACCTGTCGGGGAAGGAGCAAAACGTAGTTTCATGCCGTATCTATTCTCGATAATTAATGGCGGATAATCTCAGGACGAGACGCGTCATCTTCAGCGTCTTCACCATCTAACAACCCCTCAAGCTCGTCCTCATCAATGAGACGCCGTGGGTCAATGCTGCGCCAGTCACGCTCCATCGGCGTTGCCGGGGTTGAAACAAACTCATCAAGCTCTGTGTTGGCCTTCCAGCCTTCATCGCCCGATTGTGGAACCTCTGCGCTTTCACCAAATGAAAGCCAGCTTTCCAATACTTCACGGTCTGTCGCACCGGGCACACGGCAGCGCTCAATACTATCGCGTACATAGGCCCGTGCAAACGCATTGGCATGGAAAAGATCCACAAAACCGCGAACCTCTTCAACCATATCATCCTCAGTTGCCCCGGATTGATCAATAATCCGTACAGTCCAACCATTTTCGGGAGTTTTTGTTTCTGTCTCGCTCATAGGACCTGTCTTTCCTGAAGCTTCGTCAGCAAGAATTCGCGCCCGATTTTAACACGTGGATGACCATCATAGGCCACGATATCGGCTGTTGCGTAGGTTTCCGACCATGAATCAGGAAGAAAAGACCCCGTTCCCACCATATCAATCGGCGTATCTGCATCATGCATTGCCACACATTTGGAAACGCTAAAACCTGACGAAGCAACAATTTTTACTTTGGGGAACCCTGCCTCATTAAGTGCTTCGCGCATACGCCAAATCGCCGCAGCAGAAACGCCCGTTCCCACGAGATAACGCAGCTCTTTCTCTGACCGATAGCGACGGATCGTGCCCGGCGCATAGCGCTCCAGCACAGCATAAGATGTCTGCGGGTCTAGCCCCTCTAGGAAGCGCCCACCATGCGTATCCAACCGCACACTGACCTCGCCAGCTTCTGCTCGTTCGGGAAAGTGACGACATACTTCCAGCGCATCACTCACCTCCCGTCCGAAATAATCGACAAGGACAGAAAGCGGCTGGTCAGGATACATCTCAGCATACATTTCCGCAGCTCTTAGGGTCGAGCCAGCATAGCCAATCAAAGCATGAGGCATCGTCCCCAAACCATGATCAAGGCCAAAGAAGCCTGCCGTTGCATCATTTGCATTGCCAACAAAGCCCGTTGCCCCTTCACGCTGGGCTGCACGCGACCCCACAGAAGCAGCATAGGCCATCTGCTCTTGCATTTCATAGCCTGCACAATGGCGCGCATCCATGGCCAAGAACGGCACTTGCGAAAGCGCCATCGCCATCTGATACGCGTTATGAGCCGCAACACAAACCGGGCCGAGCTTTTGAAGCAAAAGAGTTTCTAACGGGGCAAGAGCTGCCAGAGACCCTGTGAGGTAAAAAAGAGGCTCCCCCGCGCCAACCCATGTGCCTTCTGGGTAAACTTCCTGACACTCAACCTCAAAACCCTGCTGTTCCGCAACATTATGAAGCCAGCGCAACGCCAAACCGCACGCAGCCACAACCGGACGACGAATAAAAACAGCGTAGGTCACGCGGCTATCGCCAAAATGCTGCGCGATTTCACGCGTTCGCACAAAATACGCATCCGTCCGCTTTTCAATAAGCGGCTCATCAAGGGCGTGGCGCGGCCCTTGCGCTTGGTCAAGGGCCTTCTCTGCTGTTGTCATCATCGTCCCTCCACTGAGGAAGTCGAAAAGCCCTTATGAGGCTGAGCGATTCTTTATAAGGGTGTCTGCAAGTGTGAAGGCAATCTCTAAAGACTGCTCCGCATTCAAACGTGGGTCACAGAAGGTCTCATAACGTGTCATGAGATCTTCTTCTGTCAGGCATTGTGAGCCGCCTGTGCATTCCGTCACGTTTTGTCCGGTCATCTCAAGATGAATGCCACCTGCTGGTAAGCCCGCTTTATTAAACACCTCAAAGAAACCAAGAATTTCGTCCATCACATTGGCAAAAGCACGTGTTTTCAGCTTCTGAGAGGTCGTTGTCGTATTACCATGCATGGGGTCGCACAGCCATGTCACGCAGCGGCCAGAGGCCCGAACGGCTTCAACGATCGGCGGCAATAGGTCACGCACCTTTCCACAGCCCATACGTGAGATCAACGTAATACGCCCTGCCTCATCTTTTGGGTTGAGGATATCCAGCAAGCTGACCAGCTCCTTAGGATCCGTCGTCGGGCCAACCTTGATCCCAATCGGGTTATCAACGCCACGCAAGAACTCGACATGCGCGCCTTCAGGCTGACGTGTACGATCGCCAATCCAAAGAAAGTGCGCAGAGCAATCGTAATACTGGCCAGTTGTGCTATCAACCCGTGTCAGGGCTTCTTCGTAAGGGAGGAGCAACGCCTCATGAGAGGTATAGAACTCTGTCTCATCAATCTGCGGGACGTCTTGCTCAAGCCCACAGGCCCGGACAAAGGAAAGGCTGCTATCAATGCGAGATGCGAGGTCATGATAGCGTTCAGCCAGAGCTGACCCTTCCATAAACTCAAGGTTCCAGCGATACACATCGTGCAAATTGGCATAACCGCCATGTGCAAAAGCACGCAGCAGGTTCAGCACACCAGCAGCTTGGAAATAACCCGTTTCCATACGCAGCGGGTCTGGTTCACGCGCTTGGGCGGTAAACTCAGGCGCATTCACATTATCCCCGCGATAGCATGGAAGCTCAACACCATCACGCGTTTCTGTCGCAGACGAGCGCGGCTTGGCATACTGCCCAGCCATACGTCCTAGCTTCACGACAGGCACTTTCGCCGCATAGGTCAGCACAACAGACATCTGCAGCAGAACGCGGAACGTATCGCGCACCACATCACCGGTGAAGTCACGGAAGCTCTCAGCGCAAGGGCCGCCCTGAAGCACAAAGGCATCCCCACGCGAAGCAGCCGCGAGGTGCTCTTTTAAACGGCGTGCTTCACCAGCGAAAACAAGCGGCGGATAGCGATGAAGGCGCTCTTCCACAGCCGTCAGCGCCTGTTGATCGGCATAGGTTGGCGCTTGGCGAATTGGCCGTGAACGCCAACTTTGCGGGGACCAAGGGCTCTGAGACATGGTCTGAGACCCAGCTGGGGAATGCATCAACAGCCTCCAGAAATGAATGAGCGACAGACGTCGCATATATGTCGCAACGCCGTAAGAATATCTCTTATATGGCCGAAAAAGGATAAAAATGGTAGTCCCTCGCCCAGAATTAAAACTCGGAACCCTTGATCCTGATGCCCAGTGAGCCGATGATAAAGGGCAAAGAGATCACCCTTTGATCAGGAACACCGCATGCCTTCGGCTTTACGACTTTCTTCCCTCGCTTTTCTGAGCGCTTCTGCTGCTCTTTGTGGCTTTTCTGTGCCAGCCGTGGCGCAGACCGTTCATTTCGGCCAGCCTTACCAAGAAGGCGATTCCAGCGCAGCTGCTGGGCCTCATAAGACCCCTCGTTCTGGTGGAGAGCATTACCATGCTCAAGGACACCGCCCACCACCTCCCGGCTATCAGGAAGCACCATCCACTGAATTCCAGAATGGCCCAGATCCTGACCATGAGGCACAGGTCAAATCCCATCGTGACAATGTCACAGGCAGCAATCTAGGCGCCTTTGGCTCTGCTTACCAAGATAGCAGCCCTGCTCAGAGCGGCCAGCTTGGTGATGCAACGGGCAATGGCTGGGTCGCGCCACGCGGCAACGGGTTTTAAGCCTGTCGGCCTCATCTATGCAGTTTCCACCATCAACGGGACTGCATAGATGAACACAAAAATATGATTCCCAAGCTTTGGTAAAAAGGACCATAATCCATCTAGCTTAACGCTTTTTCAGGGCCTTCTAGGGTCTCTTGATAAGGCGCGCGCTCCTAGACTTACGCGATGACACTCCATCCGCTCCAGCAGGAGATTGATTATGCCTTTTATTCAAAGTTCCGACGGCACTGCTCTTCACGTTCGTGATATGGGCAAAGGTCGCCCCGTTATCCTCATTCATGGCTGGCCGCTTAACGAGGACATGTGGTCGTTCCAAGTTCCTGCCCTCATAGAGGCCGGATACCGCGTCATTACCTACGACCGCCGCGGCTTTGGTCGTTCTGACCATCCCGCTTCAGGCTATGAATATAACCAGCTCACCGATGACCTCGCCTGTATTATCGACCAGCTCGACCTCACGAATGTCACCTTAGTCGGCTTTTCGATGGGTGGTGGCGAGGTCGCTCGTTTTAACGCCCGTCATGGTGATGAGCGTATTGCACAGCTGGTTTTCTTAGGGGCTGTACCTCCCTTCCTCCTCAAAACAGCCGATAACCCTGAGGGAATTGAAAACGACGTCGTCGAAGACATTAAAACCCAAATTCGGCTTGATCGTTTTGATTTCCTCCGTCAATTCGCACCGAATTTTTATGGTCACAAAGAGTCAGGCGATAACGTCAGTGCTGGCCTTCTTGACTGGACCTTCCTCATGGCATGCCAAGCAAGCCCTGTCGCAACGCTTCAATGTGTTGATGCGTGGAGCAAAACGGATTTCCGCCAAGACCTTACCACCGTCAAGCGCCCTTGTTTGATCATTCATGGCGCTGCGGATGAAACGGTTCCCGTAGCCCTATCAGGGCGTCGAACAGCTAAGGCACTCCCTCATGCGCATTTTAAAGAATATGAAGGCGCTGGGCATGGGCTTTTCGCCACCTTTGCTCATAAGCTCAACCAAGACCTGATTTCGTTTCTGAAGACATCATCGGCTGAGTAAGAAAAGACTGCCCTCTTGGCAGCTCAAACCGCATAATACGCAGCGACCCCATGGCAAGGACAATATCACGCCTTACTGTGAGGTTGCTGGTTTTCCAAAAAAACTGGGACAGGGACTCCTGCTCTGTTTGAAAGTTGGATGACACAAGCGCCTTGTCTGCTTGGTTCTCAACATTCGAGCTCGTCAACTCGTTCATAAGCGCTTCTCCCTCACGCTCAGCTTCTTTAGGAAGGCGCCCTTCTTGCACGAGTTGACGCAACATCAGCATATTTCGCCCCACCGTCACAATCGCTAATGTTCCATGAATCATATGGTCAATATCTTTTTGGGGGAGTTGTCCGACAAAGTGGAAAACCTGCTCTAACCGCTGCGTCGTATCATCCACCCAGTCATAATGCGTAACGTCTTCATCATGGCGGGTAATATGATGCAAGCTATCGAGTAACTCACGCCGCATGAGCCGCCATGCATGGCGCACCGTAATAGGCAAAACTGTACGGAAAACCAGCACGCCACACCATAGCCCCAAGAGCAATGCTAAAGAGACGTTAAACCAGTCGAGCTCACTATAACGTCCCTGGTTATCCAGCCCGAGCACCCACGGAAAGAAATTCGCATATGATGCCGCCATCACAGCCGTTGGGGGATACCGTAAGGCAAGCCCGCCTAGGAACATAAAAAAGCCAAGCGTCATGCCCAGCACCACATAGCTTGAGGTAATCGGCATCACAATAAAAACAGGAATAATACCTGCAATAACTGCCCAAACAGCTCCATAGAAAAAACGGCGGCTCGCTAACACAGTATTATCAAATGTAGAGAAGCGCGTACAAACCACCGCAATGAAGGTGACAAATAACGCACCATGTGGCCAGGCCGTTACTTCCCATACGAGAGCCCCCAGCAAAATAGCGACCATTGAACGCACACTATTGGAAAAAGCGAGGCGTTTATCAACATGCCGATGCAAACGATGGTGCCCAGACAAAGGAACATGTTTCTCCCCCGCACAATGCACCGACAAAGCTTCACACAGATCTTGGAGCATCACCTCCACACCAGTGAGAACGACGCCATCCTTAATCGTCTCTTGATCATGACGCGTAAGATAAACGGCAAGTTTATCACGACAATGAGCAAGCAGAAGTTCAGCTTTCTCCAACGCTTGGTCGGCATGATCGCCGATCGCCAAAAATGCGGAAAGGTCACTCATATCTTGAGCAAACGTCTCTAAATCTGCTTTAAGCTCCTCCCCCAGTGGCCCAACAGAAGCCATGCGCGAGCGCAATCCAAGCCCACGCGACAACATAACCGCCACCCCACCGAAGGTCACATAGGCGCGATCAACTTCATGGCCATAACCATGCATTTCAATACGAATGAATTCGAGCTGGTCACTCACAGATTGCAATGAGGAGAGCTGATTGCACAGCTGGTCAATACTGCCCTCTTCATCGCGCATAACCGCGCTAAGAACGCTCGTAGAGTGGCTTAATACCGTGGACACGCGGTCTTGCAGCTCACGCCGCGCTTTGCGCACAGTTCCTGACACGAACATCATGCCAGCGACCATTTCACACACGACCCCAAGCAGGATATATGTGCCGCGCGCAATGGCGATATTAAACACTTGGTCGGGTTGATCGACCGCGCTTAACGCAATGATCGCTCCCGTATATCCCGCTAGGACAACAGCATAGCCGCGGAAATTCTGCGTCATGGACGCAAAGCCTGCACAGAGGCCAAGCCACAACGCCAACAAGAGAAAAAACATCCACGGCGCTTGTGGTGAAAATCCGACCAGCCAAATCGCGCCGACCATCCCCACGCATGTGCCCACAATACGCCATCGCCCTTTAGACAGACTCATGCCTGGGGAGCTTTGTGCAACAATCCAAACCGTCATCGCGGCCCATTGTGGTTGCCCAAGCTCCATCCAAAACGCAATTGCAAGCGCTACAAGAGAGGCAATCGTTGTCCGGAAAGCATAAAGAAAGGCGCTAAAGTAGGAAGGACGTAGAAGCGGCTCCTTCCTCATCGTCCTCCTCTTTGATTGTCCCACAACGTTGTTATCGCGGCGCGCTCGTACCTGCCACGGTTTCCCCACGAGCGACATGACGGGTCGGCGTGCGCATCGTCACAAATTCTTCCGCAGAGCTTGGATGCAGTGAAATCGTTTGATCAAGCTGCTTTTTGGTTAATTTCGCTGTAACGATCACCGCAAGCATCTGGATAATCTCAGGCGCATCAGGCCCCACCATATGAGCCCCTAACACCACATCCGTTTGACGATCCACCACCAGCTTCATCAGAATTTTACCAGGGCGTTTCGGTAAGCTCTGCTTCATAGCTGTAAAGCGCGACAGATAGACTGTCACGTCATGATCACGCACAGCCTCTTCCTCACTCATCCCCACAGACCCAATGGGCGCTGCGAAGAAAACAGCTTTTGGTGTGGTATCAAACGACCAGCTCCGCCCTTGCGGCGCAAATAACCGTTCCGCCAGCAAATGCCCTTCAGAAATCGCTGTTGGTGTGAGGTTATACTGATCAATAATGTCGCCAATGGCATAAATAGACGGCACATTCGTTTCTGACTGTGCGTTCACCACGACATGTCCATTCTCAACCGCCACACCGGCATTCTCAAGGCCGAGCGCATCCACTGAAGGACGACGCCCTGTCGCCATCATCACCGCATCAACCTCTAATGTTGTGCCATTATCAAGCACCACACGAAGAGCGTCCTCATGCTTCTCAATCCGCACAGGTGAGCTATTGGGATGCTGCGTAATCCCGTTCAGGTCAATCAGTTCACGCATATGGTCACGCACGTCATGGTCAAACCCACGTAGCGGGGACGGCTGCCGATAGATCAACTCAACCGTTGACCCAAGACCTGCGAAAATACCCGCGAACTCCACCCCAATATAGCCGCTCCCAATCACCGCTACACGATGGGGGCGCTCTGGCAGATGAAATGCTTCGTCAGACGTTATCGCATAATCCGCCCCTGGAATATCCAGCTTGATGGGTACAGACCCCGTCGCCAGCACAATACGCTTGGCCTTAATACGTTGCACGGGAGCCTCTGGCGCTAGAGCTGACGGGCCTACTTCGACCGTATGCGCATCAATAAGCCGAGCATCACCGGTATAAAGAGTGACGCCTGCTTTCTCCAACATTGAGACATAAATGCCATTGAGGCGCTTAATTTCAGCATCTTTCGCTTCTATAAAGCGCGACCAATTATGGGCAGGCTTGGTGACCTCCCACCCATAGCTGGGGGCATCATCCAGTGTGCGGCCTGTCTCAGCCGCATACACCATCAGCTTTTTGGGGACGCAGCCAAGATTGACGCAGGTGCCGCCCCAATGCCGCCGTTCAGCAACGGCAACACGTGCCCCATGCTGGGCTGCGATACGCGCGCAACGCACGCCGCCCGACCCTGCACCGATCACAAAAAGATCAACATCCTGCGTCATCATACACCTCCGTCCCGTACTTCTTGCTTAACGTTCAGCAAATGCCTTTTCGACCACATAAGAGCCCTGGCGGCTCATATTACCTTCTTCAAAGCCACGCTCTTCAAGCAGTTTCTGCGTATCAGCCAACATTTCAGGGGAACCACAAATCATGACGCGGTCATGCTCTGGGTCTAGCTCATCAATGTTGAGGTCTTTGAAGATACGCCCGCTATTGATCAACGTTGTAATACGTTCTTGCACAGGGAATTCTTCGCGCGTCACAGCTGGGTAATATTTCAGCTTCGCAGCGATATCTTCACCCAAGAACTCATGCTTTGGCAGAATATTTTCGATGAGATCTTTATAAGCCAGCTCACCGCGCTCACGCACAGTATGCGTCAAAATGACATTCTCATACCGGTCATAAGCGTCTGGGTCTTTAATGAGGCTCATAAAGGGTGCAAGCCCGGTTCCTGTGGAGAGGAAATACAGGTTACGGCCTGGCTTCAAATTATCCAGCAGCAACGTCCCGACAGGTTTGCGCCCAATCAGCACGGTGTCACCCACTTTCACGTGACGCAGACGCGAGGTCAGCGGGCCATCTTCCACCGCGATGGAGAGGAACTCCATTTGGTCTTCAAAATTCGCTGAAGCGAGGGAATAAGCACGCAGAAGCGGTTTACCTTCAACCTCAATCCCGATCATAGCAAACTGACCATTGGAAAAACGGAGGCCGGGATCACGAGTCGTGGTGAAGCTAAACAAGCGGTTCGTCCAATGATGAACCTGCTTTACTTCGGCTGGGTAAAGATGGCCATAGTCCTTGGTTGGCTTATCCAACCGATATTGGCCCTCGTGCCCTTCAAAAGGCACAAGACCCGTAAGCGGCGCATCAATTGTTGGCATTGGGGCGGACTCTGCCGGGTAAGGAGTGGTCATATCCGTCTCTGTCTCCAGTTAAACACAAGCGATGAAGCGTCAACATAGCGTTGCATGACTGCACCATGCCTCATCTTCTATCGCATTGTCACCTCTTACGGGAACCCAGAGAGATTGAAGAAAACGCCAAAATCACCCACAAGAGCTTTATGAGCGATCCTTCTATGCCCCATTCTGACCGTCCACTCTCCCCTGCTGAACATGCCCTTGAGCATGCCGAGCAGGCTTTTGGTGAACATCTTAAGATCACCCCGCGTGAGCGCACCGCCCTTATTCGGCAAGCGGCCCGCCGCCTTAGCGCTGAGAAAGACACCTTAACCGAGCTGGAGCTCCTCCACTCTTTATGCCAAGTGCGCCGACGAGGATGGGCGAATGGCCTCATGAACGTCACCCATCGTGCTGGTGATGTCTGGGTTCGTAAAATGGATGTTCTCACCGTATCAGAGCGCGTGAGTGACCCGATGATCTCACAAGAGGCACTACGTGAGATGCTGGATGTTGTGCTTGAAGAACGCTGGCGTGAGATGGCTGATAGCCCGCATACGGTGATGGAAGAAGTCCGTGCAGACCTTGCTGATGCAGGTACGTTCCTCTCCAGTGGCCAGATTGAGCGGCTTTCTCACAGCATCGCCCAAGCCTTTGGCGGCGTTGATATGGGGTTTGAAGATGACCTCATCGTGGCGGAAGAGCGCCGTGCGCGTGAACAAGAAGAGATCCGCCAACGTGCGGAAGAACGCCGTGCACGCGAGATGGAGCGCCTCAAAGAATGGGAAGCCCATCTCGTCGATTTTAACGCCGTTCCCGCCATTTTGCGCTGCTCACGCCGCGAAGCCCTGCGCTGGATTGCGGAAAATCGCCTCCCCGTTGCAAAGCGTGAAACGAATGCGGAAGGGCTGGAGACATTCTTCTTTGACCCGTCCGAGCTTAAAAAATGCCGCCCACTCGTTAATGCGTGGCGCAAAGGTCTCTCCGGGCAGGCAGAACATGAAGACGATAACAGCCTGAAAAGCCGTCGTGGTAACGCCGCGATTGCCCGCGTTGCCGCGCTTGATCGCTTTGCCGCCCATTTCCGCACGGCTCGGTCACTCAAACGACGCATTACGTTGGTGACAGGGCCAACAAACTCCGGGAAATCCCACACCGCTTTGCAAGCTTTGGCAGAAGCAGAAAGCGGCGTAGCCCTCGCCCCCTTACGTCTCCTCGCCCATGAGTTCCGTGAAGCTATGCTCAGCAATGGTGTGGCGGCCTCTCTCACCACAGGAGAAGAGCGGATCATTGACCCAACGGCCCGCCATTTGGCCGCGACGGTTGAAATGTGCCCGTTCAACAAGCCTGTGGACGTTGCGATTATCGACGAAGCCCAGATGCTGAGCGATCCTGACCGTGGTGCGGCTTGGACAGCGGCTATTATGGGTGTCCCGGCACGGCATGTCTTTATCCTTGGGGCTGCCGATTGTATCCCTCTCGTTAAGCGCATTGCCGAGCTGTGCAACGACCCGGTGGATGAAATCCATCTCGAACGTAAAAGCCCGCTTAAACCCGGCGGTTCCCTTGCTTTGGAAGAGCTTCGCGCAGGCGATGCACTCATTGCGTTTTCCCGCCGTGAAGTGCTGGATTTACGTGCAGAGCTGATGACCCATAATCGCCGCGTTGCCGTGATCTACGGCGCCCTTAGCCCCGAAGTCCGCCGCGCTGAAGCGGCGCGGTTTAATCGTGGGGACGCGGATATTCTCGTCGCCACCGATGCGATTGGGATGGGGCTTAACCTTTCCATACGGCGCGTTATTTTCAGCACGCTACGCAAATATGATGGTCGCCAAACGCGTAGCCTCACCACGCAGGAAATCAAACAAATTGGCGGGCGCGCTGGGCGTTTTGGTAAGCATGAAGAAGGGCTCGTCTGCGTCTTAGACGGTGCCGGGAGCCCGAACTTTATCCGCCAAATGTTGAACGCGCCACCAGAACCCATCAAGGAACTCCGTCCTCTCGTGCAGCCTGATTCCGACATCGTGCAAGCGGTTGCTCAGGAAGTCGACACTCAGAGCCTCTATGGGGTTCTCACCCGCATTAAACGCGCTGTGTTGCGTCCAGACGATCCTAATTATCGCCTCGCCGATATGGAGCAAGCGCTTGAAATTGCCGCCGCTTTGGAAGGGGTGGAAGAGCTCGACCTCCCAACGCGCTGGACTTACGCGATGTGCCCCATCAATACCCGCGATAATGGGATCCCTCGCCTCGTTGAATGGGCGTCTATCCACGCAAAAGGCCGCGCCATTTACCCACCCGGCACAGGCCGCCTTCCCGCCTCTGCAACCGCCAGCCGCGAAGAGCTTGAACGGGCGGAAAAACGCCATCGCCGCCTCGTTGCGTGGCGCTGGCTTGCGATGCGCTTCCCGAAAGCCTACCCCGACCTTGAGCTTGCTGAGCGCAATGCCACCATCCTCGATGAGTGGATTGAGCAAGTCCTCCGCACGCAAAGCCGCATGCGTGAAAATACCCGCCGCCAGCAAGGCCGCAATAGCGCCCCGTGGGAAAAGAAAAAACGCCGCTCCCCCGCACCGGGAAAGAAGAAGCCGTTCAAAAAAGGAAAACGCTCTTAACCCACAGGGCAAGGGCATCATTGCGAGATGGTGCCCTTGCTCTTTCATTGGCCTAGGGGTTCATTAAAACGCGGATGCAACTACGACGTGTTGTCGTCAGTTAAGGAGGCTGGTGATTGATGTATACTGACTGGCCGAAAAAACCTCTCGCTAAGATGATGTTCCCTACAAAGGGCGACGTTCGTTTTTCAGTGTATTGTTCTCTTGGATTTGAGGGGAATAACCGATCTGCGTCATAGGCTTCGTCAGCAAGAAAGGCCTTTGGATTAATATGTCTAACATTGGTTGTGCTTAGTTGATCTCTGCAGCGCATCTCGATGTTATGGAAAACTCTACCGGGTTATTGAGTGCATCACAGACTGCGTGGATCTTAGTCATCGGCCCACCTGCGTGATCGCCCAATGACGTGATCTCCTCCCCTTTTTAGGGACTTAAGCCACTGTACTGATGAGCCCGGATAATCGTGCTATCGCCCCTCATAGTTTCATTGTTATAATCGGTAGTTAGATCACGAAAAAACTCACTCCCCGCTTTTACAAAGAGCCGATTGTCCGAAATTGTGCCACTAACAGGCCCCCTTCTACTGGGAGAAAGGTCTTTTATCCGCTTCCATTGGTCATCAGGTAAACTATCACGACGCGCCTAAAACCGCTCTCAATATTGAAGAAAAGCGATACAAAGCATCAAACATACTCTCCCCATATTCTACCTATAAAATCAGAACTGATAGCGTTAAGATCATCATGCTCGACAGTGCACCACCCCTATTCATTGGAGGATATACATATGAAAGCCCTTCTCGCCCTATCCTCACTTGCTCTTTCTATTGGCTTAGCGCCTGTTTCTTACGCTCAGACAGCCGATGCAAAGGCAGGGGAAATTGTTGATTTCATGAAGCATATGATGACGTTTCCCTCACCTATTGATTCCAACTTAACGCTTAAAAATATCGAAAATTCTGGCTCAACCATTATTTATACAATCGACGTTTCTAACAGCTTCCTTAAAAAAAAACCCATTACCCCCAAAGTGCGCCAATCCTTAAATAGCTCGTTCTTGTCACGCACCTGTGGGAATAAATTTAGCTATATTCTCTTTGATAAAGGGATCTCCGTCAGAGAGCGATATATGCAGGAAAATGCCTCTACCGTGCTCCTCAGCTTTGACGCATCAAAAGACGATTGCCGCTCTTACCATGGCGCCCAACAAGACCCTTCTCGCTAAGAAGCAGACACTCTCTCAGCGTTCCAACGCTATGGGAGCATGTCTGCCCATAGCGTAAAGGCTCGCGTAGGTTGTCATATGCGTGTCCTCAATTACCCTCTTAAACAAGCACCTGCGAGGAAGCACTCACGCAGCCTCATCACCTCTCCCTTACAATGAAAGCATTGGCATAGAACTCGCTTTTTATCCATTCCAATACATATTTCATATATGTATTCACTTTAACGCTCGCGCGACATTACACCCTAAAAAAGAGAATACAGAGCCTTTCTTCAATATATTAGTGTGAACACTTTCCCAGATTAGCTAAATCAGAAACGCAACACTTCGCTTTTGTTGCTCTTTTAAAAAAGGCGTTGCTCCCTAGCCTACCTCCTTTTGGAACGACTTTCCTCACTCTTCCCGACTTACCGCTTACGTCATAAAGCAGGCGGGCACCATAATTTTTATCAAAAAGGCACCGCCCCGTCTGAAGCGATGCCCTCTTAATACTGACAATAAGCCCTCAAGCTTACCCAATATGCTCCAGTCCGCCCATATAAGGACGCAGCACGTCTGGGATGATGATTTTCCCATCTTCTGTCTGGTAGTTCTCCATCAGCGCGATCAACACGCGCCCAACAGCAAGGCCTGAACCATTGAGTGTATGAACAAAGGCGGGGCCTTTCTCAGCACGATAACGCGCATTCATCCGGCGCGCTTGGAAAGCTTTTGTGTTGGAACACGACGATACTTCACGCCATGTATCTTGGCCCGGGATCCATGCTTCCAAGTCGAACGTTTTGGCCGCCCCAAAGCCTGTGTCACCCGCGCAAAGCAACATCCGACGGAAAGGAATACCAAGCCGCTCCAAGACCGTTTCAGCCGCACGGGTCATGCGCTCATGCTCGGCTTCACTTTCTTCTGGCGTCACGACAGACACCAGCTCACATTTCGTGAACTGATGTTGACGCAACATGCCACGCACATCACGCCCTGCTGACCCTGCTTCAGAACGGAAACATGTGGACAAGGTTGTCAAACGAAGAGGCAACTGGTCAGCCGCCATGATCTCACCCATAACGGACGCTGTCAGAGGCACTTCTCCTGTTGGGATCAGCCAACGTCCATCATCGGTATGGAAGGAATCTTCTGCAAATTTCGGCAGCTTATCCGTGCCATACATCGCGCCGTCATTAACCAAGAGCGGAACGGTCGTTTCCTGATACCCAAACTCCCCCGTATGGGTGTCCAGCATAAACTGCCCAAGTGCCCGTTCGAGCCGCGCCAGAGCGCCACGCAGCATCACAAAACGTGAACCAGCAATTTTCCCCGCAGCGGCAAAATCCATCAGCCCAAGCTGTTCACCCAGTTCAAAATGCTGCTTCGGTGTGAAAGAGAATGACGGCACGTCCCCACGCTGGTGGATCACCACATTATCGGCTTCGTCTTTACCATCTGGAACAGAAGCATCCACCTGATTAGGCAGAACTTGCAGCACGTCGGTAATGCGTTTCTGTATCTCATTCGCCCGCGTTTCAAGCTGTGCGATCTGGTCTCGCAATGCCGCACCGCGTGCTTCAATCTCCGACGTATCCTCCCCTTGGCGCTTCGCTTGGCCGATCTCACGGGCAATCGTCTTCCGCTGTGCTTGAGCCTGCTGAAGTTCTGCCAAAGCGGCCCGGCGCTGCTCGTCCTCTGTTACTAAACGCTCGGCAACAGGGTCTAACCCACGGCGAGCAAGGGCAGCGTCAAAAGCTGCAGGGTCTGCGCGAAGGGCTTTCAGGTCATGCATGATTAAGAGGCTCCGTCTGTCGTCGTTGTTCCGTCATGAGGATGAGAAGGGTCATCATCGCTCTCGTCGTCATCCTCGTCCACGCGGCGGGGTTCTACCAACCGAGCAGCGAGAATGGAAATTTCATATAAAATCACCAAAGGAATGGCGAGGCTTAACATCGTAATCGCATCCGGTGGAGCAATCACGGCAGACACGGCAAAGGCCCCAACATACGCATAGCGTCGCACACGACGGAGCTGCGCGGTCTGCACTAAGCCAACACGCACCAGTAAGGTCAGCACCACAGGCAGCTCAAAACATGTGCCAAATGCCAAGATCATCTTCGTGACAAGATCAAGATATTCCGACACGCGCGCCTGCAACTGAATGCCCATATCGCTCGCCCCTCCCGTTTGTTGGAAAGAGAGGAAGAACTTCCACGCCATCGGGAAAACGAGATAATAAGCCAGCGCAGCCCCTAAGAGAAACAGCACCGGTGTCGCTACCAAGAACGGGGCAAAGGCCCGTTTTTCATCCCGATAAAGGCCCGGAGCGATAAAAATCCACGCTTGGATCGCGATCATTGGGAAAGAAAGGAAAATGGCGCCAAAAACGGCCACCCGCAAATAGGTGAAAAAAGCCTCATACAAGGCCGTATAAATGAGATGAGGCTGTTCATTTTTCTGGCGCATAATCTCCGCCAGCGGAGCGGCGAGAAAGCGATAAATCTCGCCAGAGAAATGGTAACAAATCCCAAAGGCAATGACGAAGGTCGCAATCGACCAAATCAAGCGGCGACGTAACTCAACCAGATGATCCAATAAAGGCATCGGCTTGTCCGTGCTCTCCTCAGATGCGGCCATGCTCATCCTCTTTCTTTTCCGTCGTCATCGCCTGCTCAGCCCCTTGAGGGCCATGCGTTGAAGAAATTTCCGTCATGATCGGCACACGCCGCCCTTCATGAAGCGCTATTTCTGGTGGTAAAATAGTAGGACGTTTCCAATGAGGCACGTCTTCAATCAACCGTAACGCCGTTGTTGGAGGGAGAAAAGCCGGCGCTTTTTCAAGAGCCTCAGCGCGCGCTTTCATCCGCGCATTATAGGGCTCTTCCGCTGGGCCTTCATCATCTAAAACCCCATCAGGCGGTGGAGGCATTCCGGGTTCTGCCGTTTGTGAGGCGGTATTGCTTTCAACGTGACGACGAATATCATCATGAGGATCCACCGCACAGCGCACTTGATCACGAAGATTAAACTGCCGCAATTCATTAAGTTGGTCGCGTGTTTCAGAAAGATCAGCCTCACGCACCATTTCATCAATATGCTGCTGGAACTCACTGGCCATACGCTTAACCGTGCGAATGCCCTTAGAGAGTGCCCGCATGGCAACGGGCAGATCCTTCGGCCCAATAAAAATGAGTGAAACAACGACCAGAAGGGCAATTTCAGTCCAGCTGAGGTCAAACACACCCGCTCCCTTTCATCATGATGCCGTCTCTGTTCGGCCATGAACGCTATCATCGTCTGATGACGGCTCCACGACAAGCTCTTCACGCCGTGGCAGGTCGCTCAACGTATCCAGCCCGAACACTCTCAGGAACATCGGGGTGGTGCCCCATAAAACCGGACGTCCCGGCACCGCTTTGCGCCCTTTGGGAGCAATAAGCCCTTCCTCAAGCAAACGATCGAGGATATTCTGCCCTAACGTCACACCACGGATCGTTTCAATCTCCACCCGTGTGCATGGTTGGTGATACACGACGACAGCCAGCGCCTCCATCGCGCTGCGGCTAAGGCGACGTGGCTTTTCAACCGTCTTGGCCAATGCCGGCGCAACAGATTCACGCGTGCGCAGCTGCCACCCTCCTGCCACGGCACAAAGCTCGACAGCGTGGCCCTCATAACGCTGCTCAACAGCCGCAATAACCTCTTCGAGCTGCTCGACCATCGCCTCTAGGCCCTGAGCTGAGAGCATATCAACCAACTTCTTTGGTTTGACAGGCTCTGCATTGGCGAAAATCAGCGCCTCCACCAAAGAAACGGCTCGTTCAAATGACGCTTGCTCTGTACTCATGACGCCCCTCGCCACTCAATCTCACCAAAAACCTGCTCTTGACGAAGCTCCAACGCTCCGCCCTTTGCCATTTCCAACCCCGCCATCAATGCGCCAGCAAGGGCTGCCTTGCGGCTAACAGGCTCCTCATCATCACTGTTAGGCAAAATAGAATGTAAACATTGCCACCCCACAACACGCTGATGACCTAACAAGCGGACGAGAGCTGCCCGTGCCTGCTGGGCACTCCAATAGCGCACAATACGCGGGGCATAGACCCGCTTGCGTCCACCACGTCGACGCGCCTTAAGGTAAGACAGCACTAAAGCTGGCAGGTCTGCACGCAGCTGGGAGCGATCAATATGCGTATGATTTTCGGCCTCAGGCCGCTCAAACATCTCTCTGCCTAAACGCGGTTGCTGCGTGAGCCACTGCGCTGCCCGGCGCATCCGCTCAAGCTCAACCAACCGCTCCTGCAACAAACCTGCAGCTTCCTCAGCCTCATCTCCCTCATCAAGAGACGGCACTAAGAGACGCGATTTTAACCAAGCGAGCCAAGCGGCCATCACAAGCCAATCTGCGGCCTGCTCCAGACGGAGTGTCTCTGAATGCTGTTGCGCTCCTTCAACCACTGCTAAATATTGCTCAGCCAGCTGCAAGATAGAAATCTTACTGAGGTCAACCTTCTGGGCTCGTGCCAGCTCTAAAAGCAGATCAAGCGGGCCTTCAAAGCCATCAAGATGTAACTGTAACGTGTTGCTCACCAGTTCACCTTTCTAAAACGCAACAGGCGCACAGGCTAGAGATTGTGCATGCAGCCGAGCACAGAAATGCCGAGCCGCCTTAGCATTGGCAAAACCACCAATTCTCAACCGCACAAAGTTCTTTCCATTCCGACTAATCGCCTGATAACGCGGCGTATGACCACCCACAATGTCTGGCGCTTTATGCTGAAAAGAAGCCCATGCATGCTCGGCTTTCGCTTGGCTATCAAGCGCTCCTAGCTGCACCTGATACCGTCCTTCCGCTGAGGTTTCGTCTGTGGCAGGCGTGTCTGAAGAAGACGCTTCCTCCGCTTGCGGCGCAACAGGTGGCGATAAAGCTGATGTCTTCGGTGCGGCCTTTTCCACGTCTTTATGCGCATCATGTGGCGGAACGGGGGAAGCCACATGGGAAGAAGGTGCTTCAGCCGGTGCAGAAGGCTGCTGAGATGGTGCTGCCGTCTGCTGCTGCGTTTGTGGCTGTGGCTGTGAAGATGATGGCGTATTCACAGCCTCACCAGCTGGTCGCGCCGCTGCTGGCTGGGCCCCTGTTTCTTCACGATGTGCTAAAAGACGCGCATCAGGCTGCTCCGGTGGGGGGGCGAGATGGACAGCCCCCGTACCCGTCACATCACTATGAGCGGTGTCATCACTCATGATCTGCATGCCACCTGGGTCTGTCGGGCGGTCTTTCACCGCAAAAGCAGGTGGCCCAATGACAGGAATACCCTGATGACGGTTTCCAATAAGCGACCAAATACCTGCAATAAGGAGCAGGACAGCAACAAGCGCTAACGCAAACCCCATCAGCTTACGCGTCGCAGGGTCATGCCCAAGAATTGCGCTAAACGCACCGCCTCGAGACGGCCCCAAAGGCGGCCCCGCCCCCTCCCCTTCAGGAGCAGACCCAAGCCGAGCCCGAGGGCCATCTGCATAGGGGCTATTGTTTAAACGCTCATCCTGCCGTGGAGCTGTGACGGCCTCGGCATGTTTGTCGTCCTGCTCATCCATTTAGCGCATTTCCTCTACAGCCTCGACACCCAGAATAGCCAACCCTGCTCGCAAGGTTGCTGCAATAGCAGCCACCAGCGCCAGACGTGCCATGCTGGCATGCTGATCATCCTCTTGGATGAAACGCAGACTGGTCTCCTCACGCCCCTTATTCCACAACGCATGGAAGTCTGAAGCAAGGTCAATGCAATAGGTTGCGATACGATGCGGCTCACGTGCAAGGGCTGCGGCTTCAACCTGCCGTGGCAAGCCCGCTATACGCCGCAACACCGCAAGCTCTTCCTCCGCATGGATGGACGAGAGATCAACCTGCGCAAGAGCGGCTTCTGACACAGCGTCTGCACCATATTTCTCTGCGCCTAAACGCAGCACAGAGCGACAACGTGCGTGAGCGTAATTGACGTAAAACACGGGGTTATCACGCGTTTGTGCGACCACAGCGTTAAGGTCAAACTCCATTTGCGCATCAGCTTTGCGCGTCAGCATCGTAAAGCGCACCGCATCACGGCCTACCTCATCGAGCAAATCACGCAAGGTGACAAACGTCCCCGCACGTTTGGACATCCGTACAGGCTCACCGTCTTTCACCACGCGCACAATCTGACACAGAACCGCTTCAAAGCCTGTTTTACCCTCTGTCAGAGCCGATACCGCAGCCCGCATACGAGAGACATAACCGCCATGGTCGGCACCCAGCACATCAATAAGCATATCCGAACGGCTGGCTTTACGGGCATGATAGCCCACGTCATTAGCAAAATAGGTGTTCGTACCATCAGACTTCTTCAGCGCACGGTCGGTATCATCCCCAAACTCTGTCGAACGGAACAAAGTCTGTGGACGTGCTTCCCAATCCTCAAGCTTCTTACCTTTGGGAGGTTCAAGTACGCCTTCATAAAGCAAGCCTTTACGGTCTAGCGTCGCGATAGCCTCGTCAACCTGCCCGCTTTTGAGCACCTCAGCTTCACTGCTAAACAGCTCATGATGGATCCCAAGAGCAGAAAGGTCTTCCTTAATAGCGGCCATCATATGCTCAAGAGCGACGTGGCGAACCGCCTCAAACCAGACATCCTGCGGAGCAACGCCGCCCTCATCAGTGGCAAGGGCTCGGCCATGCTCTTTTGCCAACGCCTCCCCAACCGGGATTAAATAAGCGCCTTGATATTGCAAACCATTCGGCGTGAATTCCGCAAAGGCTTCTGCGTCAATCTCTGTGCCAATCGCCTGAAGGTAGCGCCAGTAGGTGGCCCATGTTAACGCCACAACCTGCGTGCCTGCATCGTTGACATAATATTCCTTGGTCGTCTGGTAGCCTGCAGCCCCAAGCAAGTTTGCCAACGCATCACCCACAACGGCCCCACGACAATGCCCGACATGCATCGGCCCTGTTGGGTTGGCAGAGACATACTCAATATTAACGCGCTGCCCTTCTCCAAGAGTGGAGCGCCCATAAGCCTGCTCACCACGCGTTAAGACCGTACGCGCCACATCCTGCAACACCGTCGGCTTGAGTGTCATATTCACAAAGCCAGGGCCTGCCGCTGACACTTCGGCAATTTCTGGACATTGAGCCAGCTTTTCAACGAGTTCTTCAGCAATATCACGAGGCTTACGCCGTGCTGGCTTCGCCGCCAACAGCGCAGCATTGGTCGCCATATCACCATGAGCAGGATCACGCGTAGGAGTGACTTCAACACGTGCTACAATGGCGTCATCAATCTCTGGCAAGACCTCTTTAAGAACCGTGCACACACGTGTGCGCAGAAGCCCAAATAGACAGTCAGGAGAAGAAGTGGTCGCGGTAATGCCAGCCATGGTCACGGTGATCCTGTTTATTCAACGTCAAAGACAATGCAATCAATCTGTTGTGCTTATAGAGGGGGAGAGCCGTTTAGGGAACGCATCCTCTGCCCTCACACTCTAAAACTCTCTTATCCCAGCACAGAAAGATCCATCAAACGACGATGTTCCTCCATCGCAAAGCGGTCTGTCATACCGGCGATGAAGTCTGCCACAACGCGGCGTGCCGCCATTTCGTTGCTCTGTTTTTGGTAATGGAGGGCTTTCTCACGCCATGGCGGTGGGAGAAGCTGTGGCTCATCACCCAAGATCGTACAAATCTGCCCTAGGGCTAAACGCGCTTTACGCGCCATACGCACCACGCGCCAATGCCGATACATATTCGCATACAAGAAGATGCGAATCTCTTTATTCTTTCGCGCCATAGCCGGTGAAAAAGCCACCACATCTTTGCCAGCATAACGCACATCATCAGCACATGTCGGTGCCAACTCAGCAAGATTGAGACGCGTACGCTCGGTTAAGTCGCTCACGAGGCGATTAATGACACGCCGCACTGTTTCATGACGAATCCGCTGCTCACACTCAAACGAGCTATAGCCAGACCAATCAAGAGAACGAGCCTCTGTTAAACATTCGTTTAAAAGAGGCACGGCTTCAATATCGTCCAAACTGAGCAGCCCGGCCCGCAATCCATCGTCAAGATCATGCCCATGATACGCAATATCATCACAAATGGCTGCAATCTGCGCTTCAACCGACGCATGTGTCTTCAAGAGCAGCCCACCTTCTTGCGGATAGCGCTCGTCAAATGTTTTCAGCCACGCTGATGGCCTGCGCACGGGGCCATGATGTTTCGCGAGGCCCTCCAGACTCTCCCACGTCAAATTGAGCCCATTAAAGCCATGATAGCGAGATTCGATTTCTGTCACCTGACGCAAAGACTGCACATTATGGTCAAACCCACCCCAAGACGCCATGGCCCCTTGCAGAGCATCCTCCCCAGCATGGCCAAATGGCGTATGCCCTAAATCATGCGCAAGAGCGATCACCTCAGCGAGATCCTCATTCACCCCAAGAGCGCGGGCGATAGAGCGCGATATTTGCGCGACCTCAAGGGAATGCGTCAAACGTGTTCTGAAAAAATCACCCTCATGATTGAGGAAAACCTGCGTCTTATATTGCAGCGTGCGAAAACCCGCCGAATGGAGAACGCGGTCACGGTCACGTTGCCAAGGTGAGCGCGTTGCACTCTCTTCTTCAGAAAATTGGCGCCCTCGGGCCTCCTTATCTTGCACAGCGTAACAAGCAGTCATGGTGGCGTTCTTCTCCCCTTTTAGAGGTCATCATAGAAGAAGATGGACAGAGTTCCTCCTCTTTCCCTTCGATTCTCAGCTGTGCTTCCTATATAGTCAACCATGTTATCTCTCTCTGTTGAGAAACGTTTTTCCATAAGGAAGGATTTATGGCCCCCTCTTTCCGTATTTCTCCGGCCGCTGCAGCCCGCATCGTCGAGATTGTGAACGCACAACCCGACGCCGATACACTTGCCCTCCGCGTCGCCGTGCTGGCAGGTGGCTGTAACGGCTTTCAATATCAATTCAAACTTGAGCGTGACCGCCAGGAGGATGATCATCTTATTGAAGACAATGGTGCACGGGTGCTGATTGATCCCGACAGTTTGGAACTTCTCGAAGATTCTGAGCTGGAGTTTGTCGATAAACTCATGGGGGCACATTTCACGATCAGCAATCCCAATGCGGCTTCTGCCTGTGGGTGTGGTAGTAGCTTTTCGCTAACCTAAGCGACATATTTTGAAAGGAACGTCTCTGATGCCCCTCACCTTTGCCAGCTGGAACATTAACTCAATCCGCGTTCGCGCACATCTGGTGAAGGATTGGCTGGATCGTCATCAAGACTGCCAGCTTTTGGGGGTTCAAGAGATCAAATGTGAAGCGGCCCAGTTCCCCAAACTTTTTGAAGAGGAAGGCCTTCACACCGCCGTTGTTGGGCAGAAAAGCTATAATGGTGTGGCCTTTATCAGCCGCTCACCGCTCACGATCACGACCGACCATCTCCCCGGCTTTGACGACCCCGCCGCACGTTACATTGAATGTGAACTCAATGGTGTGGTGATCGGTAATCTGTACCTTCCCAACGGGAATTCCGGTGGTGATGCTGGCTTTCAAACAAAGCTTGCTTTTTTTGATGCGCTTTATAAGCGCGCACAGTCCCTCCGTGCAGCAGGCAAGCCTTTCGCCCTCATGGGGGATTATAATCTGTGCCCAACAGACCAAGACTTCGCCCCCGGTGCGCTCTCACCTAATGATGCCCTTGTCCGCCCTGAAAGTCGTGCGGCTTTCCGCCGTCTTCTTTGGTCTGGCCTCACCGATGCGGTAAAGATCGACCATCCGACAACGCATCCTTATACATTCTGGGACTATCAAGCGGGCGCCTTCCAGCGGAATGCCGGCTTACGCATTGACCATGCCCTTCTCTCCCCTGCACTCGCCGACCGCTTCCTTAAAAGCACCATTGATCGTGATGAACGCGGGAGAGAACGCCCCTCTGACCATGTACCCCTTATGGTAACGATGAGGGATTCCTAACTATTTTCATACATCTTTATGACGTCGGTCGCTCCTATAGTTTCTTCTTGAGTGAAGAAACTTAGGTGGCTCACCATGAAGTCAGAGAAAATAGCATTTTTCTTTTTCAAAAACTTTGGAATTTCAACAGACAAAAGCCCTTCATCATCATCCCATCTTACAGCCATATGTCTGAGATTCTCACCTCTCCAACCAACAAAATTAATAGAGATCCTCACGTCATGTTCAACTAAAACCTCTTCAAATAATAAGGGCCTTTTATTATTCATAACAAAATACTCATGAAGAGCACGTGCCTTTTCACCGCTCTCCCACAATGACCCCCCAAAACCATCATCTATTTTTTCAAATATTCCGACTTCTTTAGGCAGATTCCCGGCCTCTTGCTGAAGAGAAGCGCAGACCCCATTATTGAGGACATTAGCTGAAATGAGAAAATACTCTTTATAATCCCGTATCACCCTTATAAAATCAGGAAGTTTTCCTTCATCTAAATAAACAATATCATCATCACATTTAAGGAAAATGTCATTCTTAAAGTCTTTATAATGTTCTGTATAAAATTGATATGCTTGCCAATAAGGCTTTTCCGCCCCTACATCTCCTATAAATCTAAATATCTTCTCATCAATATCACACATCTCTAATGAGCTACCCAATCCTCCCTTCACATATAAATCAATATCACTTCCATCAATTTTTGTTTCTGGATACACAAAACCATTTACAGAAAAACTAATAATACCTTCAGATGATAATTCTATAGTCATCTCACTGTCAAAATCACCATGAAATATTCCCGGTGTTAAGTGTTTACAAAGTACATGGTTATTATCTCTCTCACAGGCTTGAAAAAATTTATTTTCTACTTTCCGCATGACAGAAGTACTATTCTTCCATCCTCCAGTAACATATTCTATAAAGAAATCTGCGTTTTTTATTTTCAATGCAAGATGGAAATCAGCCGCAATACGGAATCTACGTTTTATCTTATGCCCTTTTGTGAGAGAGCCAATTTTCTGATAATCAGCATCTGGCCTTAGAAACTTAGCGGGACCATAATTTTTAGCTATATAATCTTTGTCTCTCTCATTTCTTGTAAAGTCCCACACATGCCACTCATCAATAACTTTTTTATCCAAAAGCGACCTAATATGCTTGCGCAGCATACCCATTCTATCCTCACGCCCAGCAAATGTAATAAGTATCGTCTTCGACATATTTCCCATGCCTTCAAAAATCTATGATGACAAACAACTAATACGACCATGAGAAGAAGAGCTCTCTCAAACCTTTTTTATAACATCATAAGCAGTCTCTCATCCAATCATTGACGGACTATCTTCTCAGCATACAAAGATGATAGATTTTCTACGCAAACAAATCCAATAATTGCTATAAAGGTCCCTATTTATATGAGCACCTCTCAGGCAGCCACGGTTAGCATTCTTCTACGCACAAAAGATCGTCCACTTTTTCTCGACCGCGCGCTGAAGAAAATTAAAGCGCAAAGCTACCCACATTGGCATATTCATCTTCTCAATGATGGTGGAAATGAAGAACAGGTTCAAACCGTTCTGGCACAGCATGACGAGGCTTTTCTGAACCACGTCACCGTTATGCACAACCCCGCACCTGTCGGCCGTGGCCGTGCGCTTTCCCAGCTTCTCTGTGCAGCGTCTGAGACGTATCTTCTTCTTCACGACGACGATGATTATCTCGAACCCGATTTTCTGCGTGTCACGGTAAATTTCTTAGAGACCCCAAAGAACGCTCATTGCGCTGGGGTTGTGGCGAGCAATAGCGACATCATTGAAGCCGTTACGCCCGGTGGCCTGCGGGAACTTTCCCGCGATGCAACCTCTGGCAAACGCACAAACGGTTATATTAGCTTTCTCTCTTTCCTCAGCCAATCGAATGGGGTGTTCCCCCCAATCAGTACACTCTTCCGCAAAAGTGCTGTTAAAGAAGCAACAACAGACAGCTACACACGCAACTACAATGAAGATGTCGATCTATTCATTGATCTCATGAAACATGGCGAACTTGCTACTTTAGATGAGACACTCGCTGTTTATTCTATCCGCGCCACCAACACAGAAGACGACACCACACGGCCCGTTAAAGAAGAACAAACCATCCTTTATATGAACAGCAAAATTCGAGAGGCTCTATCGAAAGGTGATACACTAAACACCTTGCGTAGCCTTCTTAATGCTGACCGCGGCTACGCAGACTATACCGGTGCTCTTCTACAAACGAGCCATGAGGACATCATTAAACATATCGTCGAGAGTAATGTTCACATTCAGAAGAACATTAAACTTCTCGCAGAAATACTCGAAAATCTGAATCACAAGGTCTCTTCGATTGAGAAGAATATGAAATAACCCCTTCACAACATACAGCCGGCTCAAGGTATCTCACCATCAGCCGGCTGTGTTTATACAATCGTTAAACCTTCGCGAAAAAATCAAAAATATGGGTGCTTTCTGTCACCACCATCCTTTTTGGTAGTCCTGGAAAATCTTGGTGATGATAAGCTCCCACCGTAATACCACTCACAAGCGGGTCAATCGATTTATGTGTATTCCATCCAATCATCAATAAAGCATTCTCTTTAGAGAGATAATGAATATTTTTTATCGCCTCTTCTTGTTCAGAACGACTATTGATCCCCCAACCGATAACACCATTGAGCAGAACAATATCAAAATAACCTTTTCTAAAATACTTATCTATATCTTCTGTCGAAGCCGTAATATGTCTTCCCTTTCTAACTCCATAAACACGATTTCCTTCCTTGATATCAAGCGTCCAAACCTCGTCACATTCATTGCCAATTTGGTCTGCATCATACTTGCTACATGACTCTGTGCCTATAACAAGGATTTTTAGATCACTTTTACCGAGAAAACTATTTTGCTTTTTAATCGCCATCAAAATAGTACGCTTCATCGTTTGCCGCACATTGCCTTGTCTGACAGAGAAACCAACCATTTCATCGCCTATCCGACCAGGAATAATATTCCCTATTTTTTTGATAACCTTCAGAAAACTCAAGATATTCACCTCTCTTAATATAGAAATAATCTATTTTATATAGAAATTTACGATTAACTTACTTAGGTAATACTTATATTACCTTTATAATACTTATATTATATTTTTAGAACGCTCTCAAGAAAACCTCAAAAAATAACCCTTGCCGAATCTAAAAAAAATTTCATAATTGTGTTGAAAATAATTCTCATTTGCGGAGCTTCTCCCTCATGGTCACCAGAAGAGCCTCTTTCTTGGCCTGTGCTAGTACTGTCTTCCTCCCCTGTTCAATTGAGCGTGCTTATAGTGCCGCTAACAAAATTGTTGAAAAGGAAACCGCTCAGCACGAAAAAACGTCACACCAGCAAACGCCTCCACCCCGTAAAGAACATCTGCATGTCCATGGGGAAAAACATTCTTATGCGGCCCTGAGCAGCTCTATTGGTGACAAAATCCCCACCAGCTTCCTTCAACAAACGCAAACAACCAACACCGTCACCCATCAAACGATTGAGGATATGGCTCCTCAAACAATGGAAGATGTCAGCAAATACATTCCCGGTATTTCAATCGGTAATAGCTTTGGTGGCACGCAAGACAGCCTGATCAAACGCGGTTTCGGTGGTGCCGATGATGGGTCTATTCTTCGCAATGGGGTGCGTATGCCCATCGGGCGTAACTTTGACCCCGCAACGACTGAGCGTGTCGAAGTCCTCAAAGGGCCGGCTTCCCTCTTTTATGGCATGCAGGAGCCTGGTGGTGTAATTAATGTCATCACCAAACAGCCACGTAAAAAATGGGGTGCATCCGTTGATACAAGCTGGGCTTCTCTCGGGGGTGGCTTTGGGAATATTGATGTGGGCGGACCCCTCGCACCGGGGCTTGCCTTCCGCTTGATCGGTGGGTTTAAAAATGAGAATTACTGGCGCAATTTTGGTGCTAATAAACAAAAGCTTGTCGCCCCTTCACTGAGCTACACGCACGGGCCTTTAAGTGCAGAGGTCTCTTATCAATGGACTGATTATCATAATGTCCTCGATCGCGGCGCTGTCTTTTATAATGGTAGCCCTATTAGTGGACGCAAACACCGCCTTGATGAACATTGGGCGGCCGACTATGGAACGCGTCATCTCTTGGCAGGCTCCATCAATTATCGCCTTACCGCTCATGATAAACTCCGTCTTTCCAGCGGATGGAATGAGGACAACTATCATGACCGTCAAGCAGACCCTTCCTCTTACAATCCAACAACAGGGCTCTTAACACGTCGCTTCCGCAGTAATGCGGGCACGGTTCGTGACAATAGCTATGTCTCTCTCGATTTTATTTCCAATCACCACTTTCTGGGTATGACGCATGATTTCGTCACCGGTGGGGATTATGAAAATCGTCGTATTACTCAGGGTGACTTTCTCACTGGGAAAAATACAGGGGGCTTCAACCCCTATAGCCCTGTTTATGGCATGATCACGCCCAGCGCCCCTGTGGATAATAATTTAAGTGGTTATCATACACGGATCAATAGTGCCTCTTGGTATCTGAAAGACAGCATTCATCTTGGGCATGGCATCACGATTGCCCCGGGTGTTCGCTATCAATGGTTCCATTACAGCTATGGCGGGCGCTATCCTTTTGTGAAAATGACCGATGCGTCTTACACCAAAGCGTTGCCTTTCATCGGGATTGTGTACCAGCCAACCAAACATTTCTCTCTTTTTGGGGACTATTCACAATCGTTCAATCCCAATCAGATTTCTGCTGGAAGTCTTCTCAGCGGCCCTTATAAACCCACCAGCGGACGGCAATTTGAAGTGGGCGCCCGTTACCAAAACGCTCTGTTGACCGCTGATGTTGCCCTCTACAATATTCATAAAAAGAATGTTCTTCAGGCAGCTGGTCTAACGGCAGATAACGCCATTCTTCAGCGTCTCTCAGGCCTTGTCGCCTCTAAGGGGATTGAAGCAGAAATAACAGGTCATCTGACCCGTCACTGGAATATCTTAGCCAACTACGCCTTCACCTACGCACGGACGATTAAAGACACGCCACAAACTGCCGGGAAACTGGTCTATAACGTCGCTAAACATACCGGCGGCGGCTTTTTGACCTATCAAACGACGATGCCATGGCACCAATCCGCTTTCCGTATCGGGGCTGGTGCGCGTTATGTTGGCCGTCGTCCGGGGGATATTCGCAATACATTCTGGCTGCCCGGCTACGCTACAGTCGATATGTTCGCCTCTTGGAAACTCCGCAAGATCTATCACCACACCGCTTCCCTGCAGGTAAATGCTGAAAATATCGCCAATAAAGCCTACTTCACCTCGACAGCCGGCACCGCCAACCGTGTTTCATGGGGGCAAGGCCGCACCATCCGCGTGAGTGTCGGTGTAGAACTCTAACACTCTCCCACAGCCTCTATAAAAAAGCCCGGCTCCCCCGTAAGAGAGCCGGGCTTTTTACATTCTCATAAATGAGAATATATCACTTGGACGTTGTCTTCGGTTTAGGAAGATCCAGCTTCAAGGAAAGTTCTTTTAAACGAGATGGTTCAACAGGTGCTGGTGCTTCCATCATCGGGTCAGACCCATTCTGGCTCAGTGGGAAGAGGATCACCTCACGAATATTGGGCTCATCCGCCAACAACATCACGATACGATCCACACCCGGTGCCGCCCCACCATGTGGCGGTGCCCCATAACGGAACGCATTGAGCATGCCGCCAAAGCGCTCTTCCACGACTTCTGGACCATAACCAGCAATTTCAAAAGCACGAAGCATGACATCTGGGCGATGGTTCCGCACAGCACCAGACGAAAGCTCTACACCGTTACAGACAATGTCATACTGATACGCGTTAATGGTCAGCGGATCTTGCGTGTTCAGCGCCTCAAGCCCACCTTGCGGCATGGAGAATGGGTTGTGGGAGAAATCAATCTCACCTGTTTCCTCATTGCGCTCATACATCGGGAAGTCCACAATCCAGCAGAAGCGGAAAGCGTTCTTCTCAATCAGGTCGAGGTCTG
This sequence comes from Saccharibacter floricola DSM 15669, assembly GCF_000378165.1. GTDB lineage: Bacteria > Pseudomonadota > Alphaproteobacteria > Acetobacterales > Acetobacteraceae > Saccharibacter > Saccharibacter floricola. Next base: position 47,363 of record NZ_KB899333.1, on the reverse strand, counting down.
TTGCAATCTTGGTGCGCACAAGACCTGAGAACTTCACGACCTCGTCGCCCTTACCTGCAGCAAAGAAGACCGCATCACCAGCCTTCAACCCACATGCTTGGCGGATCTGCTCAACACGCTCTGGCTCTAGGTTCTTAGCGATGGGGCCTTTCCCGCCCTCTTCACCAAAGATGATATAGCCCAGACCACCAGCGCCCTGCTCACGTGCCCAATTATTGAGCTTATCGAAGAATGCCCGTGGACGGTCTCCAGCACCCGGAGCGGGAATAGCGCGCACACGTCCGCCCGACGCTGCGATCTTCGCAAACAGGCCAAAGCCAGAGTCCGCAAAAGAGTCCGTCACGTCTTTAATCAGCAGCGGATTACGCAGATCAGGCTTGTCGGAACCATAGTCACGCATGGCATCAGCATACGGAATGCGCGGGAATGTCCCTTCCGTAATCTTCCAGCCTTCTGGGGTGAACTCATCAAAGATGCCGGCTAGGACGGGCTCAAGAACCCCAAAAATATCTTCCTGAGTGGCAAACGCCATCTCGAAATCCAGCTGATAGAACTCACCCGGGCTACGATCCGCACGTGACGCTTCATCGCGGAAGCATGGTGCAATCTGGAAATAACGTTCAAAACCCGCCACCATCGCAAGCTGCTTAAATTGCTGCGGGGCCTGTGGCAGTGCGTAGAACTTACCCGGGTGCAGTCGCGCAGGCACCAAGAAGTCACGCGCTCCTTCAGGAGAAGACGCTGTGAGAATAGGTGTCTGAAACTCAGTAAAGCCCTGCTCTACCATCCGGCGACGCATGCTGGTAATCACCTGACTACGCAGCATGATATTACGGTGCATCTTTTCACGACGCAGGTCGAGATAACGATATTTCAGGCGCAAATCTTCAGGGTAATGCTCTTGACCTGCCACTTGGAACGGCAGCACATCAGCACTGGATTGCACGTCAATGCTCTCAGCACGAACCTCAATCTCACCGGTTGGAAGCGAAGGATTACGCTGCCCTTCATCGCGCACCACAACCTCACCGGTTACCGTAATGACACTTTCAACACGCAGACGCTCTGCCTGCTCCAAAAGCGCTCCACCAGCTGGCACGACGATCTGTGTCATACCGTGATGGTCGCGTAAATCGATAAAGAGCAAACCGCCATGATCGCGCTTGCTATGAATCCAGCCAGAGAGCCGTACAGTCTTGCCTGCATCATCAGCCCGCAAGGCGTTACAAGTGTGGGTACGGTACTGGTGCATGAATAATAACCTCGTCTCTCTTACGGCTGAACAAGCGCATGATCATAATGCTAAGGGAGAAAGCCTGCCAGCCCCTCCACTGTCAAGCAACCTCTTAACATTTAACACCGCATTGCAGAAGCCACGACAAACAGTACGCCGTTTTGGTTTACCTTATAAAGGCACGCTCGGGGCCTCTTTCTCAGCAAATTCATCAAAGCTAACCGCGGCTCGCGCCATCTCTGTTGCACGTCCAGCGCCACTTAATGCAACAACACGATTGTTAGACCGATAAGTCGCTAGGAATTTAAAATCCTCAAGCGCCCCCTCAATCAACACATGGTCAAAGGCTTCCCCCCAACCCAACCATTCAATCTTCTTGCCAAATTGCTGCGTCCAAAACCACGGCACAGGCATCTTTTCCACCGGAAAACCCATAATCGCCTGAGCTGCAATCCGTCCCTGCACTTGCGCATGACGCCAATGCTCGACTCGCCATACACGGCCATCCTTCGTCACAGCGGCAACATCACCAGCTGCATAGACCCCCGGCGCAGCACGCATCGCCTCATCGACCAACACACTACCCTCAGGCCCTTTGAGACTGTCACGAACATAGTCACTCTGGGGTTGAACACCCGTTGCAATCAAGACATGCCGGCACGGAAGGCGCATGCCATCGTCCAGCTCCACCCCTTCAACACGCCCTTCACCATAGATCCGCGTCACCTGAGCATCCGAGATAAAAGCAACGCTATTTTCCTCGTGAAGCTGGTGCAAACGCAGGCCAATCTCTCGCCCAAGCTGGGCTTCCATCGGCACGCCCTCGTTCGTGATGATCGTGACCCCTACGCCTTTTTGACGGAGAGAAGACGCGACTTCCAAGCCAATCAACCCCCCACCAATAAGAATAACGGGCTGATCTGGCGTAATCTCTTCAGCCATTTTTAACGCATCGGCCTGGCTATGAAGGCCCATCACCCCATCGCGCTCAATGCCAGCAATGTCCGGGCTGCGCGGCCGCGACCCTGTCGCGATAACGATATGATCACCCTGTAATGTTTGACCATCCTCAAGCGTAACGGTCTTCGTATGATGGTCTAATGCGGTAACGCGCCCCTGCAAGCGCGTGATGTTATGACGAATATAATAATTTTTATCTAAAATATCCGGGGCCTGCCGCCGGGATGGCTCTGCGAGAAGGAATGATTTACTGAGCATCGTCCGGTCATAAGGAGCCCATTCTTCATCCCCTATAATCGTAATCTTTCCAGCAAATCCTTCATGACGGAGGGTATACACCACACTGGCAGCCGCCGCACCGCCTCCTAAGACCAGAACATGCTCGCCTTCTTGACGCGCTACAGCTGGAGCTGATGGTAAAGGGCGAGCGCCGACAATGATACGCCCCTGCACAATTTCCACCGGATAACGTGGCAAATCCTCAAAGGCGATCGGCTCAACGACCTTGCCCGTTTCCGCACTAAACACAGCCTTATGCCACGGGCACACGAGCACATCACCGTGAGACGCGCTCTTGCAATAGGCTCCTTTATTGAGGGGGGCGCCCTTATGTGGGCACTTGCCCCCAAGGGCATGAATGCGCCCCTCTCGACGCATCAACACAATGGAACGCTTACCAATGGTGACGATCTTCAGACCATCTTCTTTAATCTCTTCCAAAGACGCGACATCATGGAAGCTCTGTTGCTCAGCGCGGTCGGACATAACTTGATGACTCCTTAGAAAGAGTTGTCATCAAAGCCGCCACCATCATCGAAGCCACCGCCTCCCATATCTTGGCCAGTGTCTTCTTGCGCAAAGCCATCATTACCGCCGAAATCCTGCTGTGTGAAACCACTTGCATCACTTCCAGCACCACCGAAGGGATCGCTCTGCTGCGCAGCATCGCCTGCTGAATCACCGTAATTATTGGTAATATAGGTGTCACCGCCTTGGTCAGCACCAAAACCTCCAGCGGCATCACCGCCTTCATGGCCATGATGATCCGAAAAGAGCCCTTCCAAGGCGTTCGCCGCCATCATCCCACCAGCAACACCGGCGGCTGTGGTCAAGGCAGAGCCTAAAAAGCCAGAACCAGAACGCGGGAACATCCCGGCCTGCACGCCCGGTGCAGGAGCATAATTCCCAGCGGCTGCCGTTGGAGCGCCACCGCCCGCGGCTGGCCCCCACCCTGGAGGTAAAGCCGAGCTACGCTGCTGCGGTTGCGGCTGTGCAGGGCCGGAACGACCAAACATATTAGACAAGAACCCACCGCCAGATTGAGGCGCTGATTGTTGCGCTTGCTGCTGGCTGAGCTGAGTGCGCGCCTGCTGAAGCTGCATTTCAAGCTCGCGAATACGATTCTGTGCTTGCGCTAAAGCGGCCTCTTGCACAACGGCAAGCTGCGTCACGCGATAACGTGCTTCAGGATATTGCTGGAAATTTTCCGCAATAAAACGGTCTGCTTCGGGGTCAATAGCAGGGAGGTTGCTCGCTGCTGGCGTGCCACCACTTCCCTGACCGCCGCCAACGCGGGCAATAAAACGGCTGATTACATCCCGTTCTTCGGAGTTCATCGCTAGCTTGTCCTTAAACACTATTCAGAGCCGACTCATCGCCGAGCCATCTTTCAGAAATATGATACGCTATCGTGAGCCTCGCAAGGGCTCCTGTACGAGAACATCCACTCTCCTTAAAAGGCTCACTAGAGATTATGCGCACCATTCGATAAGATAGTGTGTATCGTCTGTTCAATCGGAGCCTAGTGAATTGTCCGTAACCCGGCCGCCCAGCTTTCAGGAATTGATCCTGCGTCTTCATCAGTTCTGGTCAGAGAAAGGCTGCGCCATCTTGCAGCCTTACGATACCGAACTTGGTGCAGGGACGCTTTCGCCCCATACAACCCTTCGCGCTCTTGGTGCCAAGCCTTGGGCTGCGGCCTATGTGCAGCCATGCCGTCGCCCGTCCGATGGACGCTATGGGGAAAACCCGAACCGCCTTCAGCATTATTATCAGTATCAGGTTCTTATCAAACCAACGCCACAAAACAGCCAAGAGCTGCTGCTGGAAAGCTACCGTGCGATTGGGATTGATCCTGATAAACATGATATTCGCTTTGTCGAGGACGACTGGGAAAACCCCACGATTGGCGCTTGGGGCCTCGGCTGGGAAGTCTGGTGTGATGGAATGGAAGTCACCCAATTTACCTATTTCCAGCAAGTGGGCGGTATTCCAACAGTCGTTCCGTCAACAGAGCTTACCTATGGGCTTGAACGCCTTGCGATGTATGTCCAAGGTGTCGAAAATGTGTATGACCTCGACTTTAACGGTCGCGGCCTAACCTATGGTGACGTCTTCTTGCGCGCGGAACGTGACTATTCACGGTATAATTTTGAACTTGCTGATACAGACATGCTGCTCACCCAGTTCAATAATGCTGAGAAAGAAGCCATTCGCCTTGCTGAAGCCGGGGTGGCCCAGCCAGCGTATGATCAGTGCTTGAAGGCTTCTCATACCTTTAACTTGCTGGATGCACGCGGGGTCATTTCCGTCTCTGAACGTGCGTCCTACATTGGGCGCGTGCGGACACTCGCCAGAGCGGCCTGCGAAGCGTGGCTTGCTGGTGAAGAGGAGGAGAAATAACCGTGGCTGAACTGCTTCTTGACCTCTTCTGTGAGGAAATCCCTTCTGGCATGCAGGCGCGTGGCGCCAATGATCTCACGCGGTTGCTGACCCAAGCGCTAAAGGAGCTCAACCCACGTCAGATTCGTGCTTTTTATAGCACGCGTCGTATCGCCGCGGTAATTGAGCTGGATGACATGATTCCAGCCCGCTCCGTCTCAGAGCGCGGCCCGCGTGAAACAGCACCTGAAAAAGCTTTAGCTGGCTTTTCTCGTAAACATGGCGTGACACCTGATGAGCTGACAAAAGAAAATGGCTTTTGGGTGCTCAACCGCACACTCCCGGCGGTGAATGCAACCACGCGTATTGCGGAGATTTTGCCAGACCTTCTCTGGAAATTCCCATGGCCTAAAGCTATGCGTTGGGGCAATGGGTCGCTCTTCTCATGGGTGCGCCCTCTTCACCACATCGTTTGCGTGCTAGACGGCGCCGTCGTGCCCGTCTCTTTGGCACGCGAAGGCGATGACGGCCATGGGCTCACCACCTCCAACATAACAGAAGGCCATCGTTTTCTCTCTCCCGGTTGTTTTGAGGTCAAAAATGCCGAGCAATGGCTCACCGAACTCAAACAACGCCATGTGATTGTGCGCGATGACGAACGCCGCGCGTTGATCTCTGATGGGGTGCATGCTCTCGCGAAAGAAAAAGACCTCGCCCTTGTTGAAGATGATGGGCTCGTTGCGGAAATTAGCGGCCTTGTGGAATATCCCGTGCCTCTGCTCGGTCGTATCGACGACGCCTTTATGGGCCTCCCACCCGAGGTCATGCAGGTTTCCATGCGCGTTAATCAGCGCTATTTTGCCCTGCGTCATCAAGACGGCACCGCAGCCCCCTATTTTGCGTTCGTGGCGAACCGCACCTTTAGCGATGGCGGCGCACTCAGTATCGCAGGCAATGAGCGCGTCCTTAGTGCTCGCTTCGCAGATGCCCGTCATTTCTGGGATCTCGACCGCAAAACACCGCTCCACCAACGTGTTGATGCCCTCAAAGCGGTGACGTTCCACGCCAAGCTTGGCACTCAGGAAGAGCGCACCCAGCGGATTGCCGCCCTTGCCGGGACGGTTGCGCAGGCTATGGGGCTTGATGACGCTCAGCAGAAACAAGCCCAACGTGCCGGACTCCTTGCGAAAGCCGACCTCACCACCGGCATGGTGGGGGAATTCCCCGAGCTGCAAGGCGTTATGGGAGGCTATTATGCTCGCCATGACGGAGAAGATAACGCCGTTGCTCAAGCAATTGCCGAGCATTATATGCCCCGCGGTCTCAATGACGATACAGCACGCGCGCCTGTTTCTGTCGCCGTGGCCCTAGCGGATCGGCTGGATATGCTGGCCGGGTTCTATACCATTGGTGAAACACCCAGCGGTTCAGGCGACCCCTATGCCCTGCGCCGTGCCGCTCTTGGGGTCATCCGTACGATTCGCGATAATGGCCTCCGCCTTGACCTTGGTGCGTTGCTGATGACCGCCAGCATGGCGCTAACCCATACCACCACCAAGCACAGCGCCCTTGCAGAGCTGGAAAGCTTCTTTGCCGATCGGCTTACCGTCCAACTTCGCAGTGAAGGGCGGCGTCATGACGTGCTGGAAGCAACGCTGGCTGTCGGCACAACGGAAGGGGACGATACCCTCTTTACAGAATTCCTTGATGGAGACCTTCTGCGCCTCCTTAACCGAGTGGAGGCGCTCTCCGCTATGGTTGATTCTGAAGACGGGAAAAACCTGCTTGCCGCCTATCGCCGTGCAGCAAATATCTTGCGCATTGAGAATAAGAAAGACGGCCCCCATACCGGCCAGCCTGATACTTCCCTTTACACGCAAGACGCCGAGCGTGCTTTGGGTGACGCCCTGCAGCAGGTTGGCCCTGAAATACAGACGCATCTGACACACGACAATGTCACCGCCGCTATGCAAAGCTTAGCGCAGCTGCGCCCTGTGATGGATCGTTTCTTTGAAGACGTGACCGTCAATGCAGAAGAGGCTCAACAGCGGTTAAACCGCCTCCGTCTGCTGGCTGCCTTCTGTGACAGTGCTCGGATGATTGCCGACTTTGGGAAAATTGAAGGGTAAATTGCTCTTCTGTCACACCCCAAAAAACCCCTGCCCGGTTTCACCGAAGCAGGGGTTTTTATGAGAAACGCTTTAATGCGGATTATGTGTCATGAAGAGCTTGGCCCCAAACCCGATAAAAATCAGTCCGGTAAGACGATCTAAACGGCGCATCACCGTTGGACGATTGAAAAACCCCGCTAAAGGCACCGTCAACAGCACCAAAAGCCCAAGCCATAGAACCGACAGAACCACCTGTATAAAGGCTTGAAGCAACGTAAACAGCGCCATATCGACATGATGCGGGATGAATTGCGGGAAAAACGTAATGACAAAAATCCCAACCTTTGGGTTCAAAATGTCCGTCAACAAACCGCGCTGAAACCCCATCCAGAAAGGATGTGTGCTCTGTTTATGCGCTGATGCACGCTCCTCTGGAGCCGTCAGCCCCGACCGTGGCCGCAATAACAGCCCTATCCCCATCCATGCGAGATAAAGAGCGCCGGCAAATTTCACAGCCATAAAGGCCGTTGCGGACGCTGCCAGCAAGGCTGTAAGCCCAAAAACAGCTCCGATACCCCACAGACTAAGCCCGGCGCCAATGCCCAAAATCGCCCCCGCTGCACAGCGGCGCCCGTCAGCCGCTGCGGTGCGAAGGATCATCACCGTATCGAGCCCCGGTGTAATCGTAAAAACTAACGCCGCAACCGCAAAAGCAGCTAAAGGAACGACGTAATGATGCAACATAACCAACCTCCGCTTTCCCACCGCTCACATTCTGCGGTTATCATGCTCCGCTTTTACCTATGAAGAATGTTGTTGATCAGTCCCTAAATCAAGGTCATCACGATAAACCCACGTTGAAAGCAGCAAACCGAAGCCGAACATCATCGTCAGCATCGCAGAGCCACCATAGGAAATCAGCGGTAAAGGCACACCACCAACCGGGATAACCCCCATCACCATCGACAAATTGACAACGCAATAAAGAAAGAAATCGACCGAAATCCCTAACCCCACCAAACGACCAAAACGATTACGACAACGCAGCGCCATCACCATCCCGCTCAGGACAATGACACCCAGAAGGACGATCACCGCCACGCCTCCTGCATAGCCCCATTCTTCACCAATCATCGTGAAGATAAAATCAGTTTGTTTTTCAGGAAGGAAGTTCAGCTGCCCCTGACTCCCGTGCAGATAGCCTTCCCCCCAGATACCGCCAGAACCTAAGGCAATTTTTGACTGAATAATATTATAGCCTGCTCCAAGCGGGTCATGCTCTGGATGTAAAAACGTATCAATACGCGCTTTTTGGTAGTCGTGAAGATGGCTATACACAAAATTCCCAAGGAAAGGGATCGGTGCAACAAGAACAAAGATTTGCCACCAGCGCATCCCCGCTACAAAAAAGAGAGAGGCCCCAATCATCCCGACAATACTGGCAGTGCCTAAGTTAGGCTCCTTCAACACGAGAATAACGGGCAATAAAACCAACAGTGCCGGGACAATAAGCCGTAGAGGATTCCCAAGTTTTTCACGCCCTACTCTGTGGAACCATGTCGCGAGGATCAAAACGAGGGCTATTTTAGCAAATTCAGAGGGCTGGAACTGAAAGCCACCCATGTTAATCCAGCGTTCAGCGCCCTTACCGACATGCCCCATCTTCAACACAAGACCCAGCATCAAAATAGACAAGATATAGATCGGGACAGAGAGCAGACGCAGCACACGCGGGCTCAAGAGCGCCACCACAATCATCATCAGCACGCCAAAGCCAAAGCGAATAAGCTGCGGTTCGGCAAACGGAACGGGCTTTCCCCCTCCTGCAGAATAGAGAGCTCCATACCCAACGCCTGCTAATAGACAGATCAATAAGACAAAAATCCAATTAATCCGCAATAAAAGTGAGAAGAGCTTAAGCTTTGGCTCTTCCCGCAAAAAACGGCGCGCAGCACGGGGAACGGTTAGGTCAGGCATTAGGACGACTTCCCATGACTCTCATGCTCAGATGGGGCCACTGGCGGGGACTGCCCTTCACGCGAGAAAGGCGTTCTCTCCGCAGGGTTACGCAATAACGTATCCGTCATGATGCGCGCAGCGAGAGGAGCAGCTTCCGTTGCACCGGCATTCCCATGTTCAACAACAACAGAAACAGCGTAGCGTGGATTGTCATACGGCGCGAAGCAAATAAAAAGCGCGTGAGGGCGATATTCCCAAGGAAGATTCATCGAATTAAAATGCCCGCTCTCTCGCAAAGCTCTCGGGACACGCCGCACCTGAGCCGAGCCCGTTTTGCCTGCCATCTTAATACCAGGCAGCGTAAGCCGCGCAGCCGGCGCCGTGCCTTGCGGTTCATTGACCACCGCGAACATACCCCCTTTCACCACATCAAGATGTGCTGCCGTAAAGGGCATTTTACCAAACAATCCCGGCTCTGCCTCTGGCACAAGAGAATGCTCTACCGTGCGCAATAAATGCGGGGTGACCAAGCGCCCCGTCGCTAAACGCGATGCATAAGTGGCCAAGGCCAGTGGTGTAACCTGCACTAGCCCCTGCCCGATACCCGCATTAATCGTATCGCCTCCATTCCAATGGAAACCCTGTTTGCGGCGCATCGCCGGAGTTGGGATAGATCCAGCTCTGACATGAGGCAGCTCAATACCCAGCTTACCCGTCAGCCCAAAAGTTCCACCAGCCTGATGGATAGCATCAATGCCACAACGACGCGCTACCTGATAAAAATACACGTCACACGAATATTTTAGCCCCTGCCGCATGTTGATAGACCCGTGGCCATACCGGTTCCAACAATGGAAACGCACCCCACCCACATCATAATAACCAGGGCACGTAAAACGCTCCTCAGGCGACACAGAACCTGAACTTAAGGCTGCCATCGCCACGGCCGGCTTAAAGGTGGAACCGGGCGGATAAAGGCCCGACACCGCTTTATCAACAAGCGGTGTCCGTGAGTCAGACATCCAGCTATTCCACTGAGCATGACTCACGCCTGAATCAAACAACGACGGATCAAAAGAAGGGGTGCTGACCATCGCCATCACCTCCCCATTGCGGCAGTCCATCACCACCGCACTCGCAATCCTCTCGCCCAACCGGTCGCGCACTTGCGCTTGCAAGGCGCTATCAAGGGAGAGGCCTAATGTATTGCCGGGCAAACCTTCTGTGCGCTCCACCTCACCGACAACACGCCCAACCGCGTTCACTTCCATCTCTACAGAGCCAGGATGTCCGCGCAATCGCTCATCCTGCGTTTGCTCAAGCCCAGCACGCCCTACGCGCATTCCAGGAAGAGCAAACGTCCCATCTTTTTGCACATCTTTCTCATTCGGCGGGGCCACATAGCCCACCAAATGCGCTGTCAGCTCTTTAAGGGGATATTCACGCGTTGACCCAACATCAACCAGCACACCCGGTAACGTCGGAGCATTAAGCCCAATACGGGCCATATCATCCCACGACAAAAACTCTTTTAATGTAAGTGGAACATAACGACGCAAATGACGACGATCACGCTCAATCCGCGCATGATCACGCTCATCAAGGGGGACAATACTCGCAAAGCGCTCAATAACCGCCCCAATATCGGTCGTTTCTTCAGGCATCAATAACGCCCGCCAATTAGGGCGGCTACCCGCTAGCAACACACCGCAACGATCGTACAACGGCCCTCGTGCAGGCGCAATTAGACGCTTACTTGTACGGTTCCGCCGCGCTAACGCGCGCAGCTGCTCCCCCTGCACGGCTTGCAAATTATACAGTCGGTGAGCCAGCGTCCCCAACACACCCACCTGCACAGCCATCATCAAGAGAGCACGCCGTGTAAACACACCACGCCCGCTCGCTCCACGCTCCGACTCTTTGGAAGGAGACGACGCCTCAAATGTTTTAAATGATGACGGGCGCTGGAAGATCATGAAAACAAAACAGTAAGAGATAACCACTGGTAGAGAAGCTTGCCCGAAGGCTTACTCCCCTTAGGGATGATCAGATGGATGAGAAAAATGACGCCCTAGAACAAACACAACATGAAGAAGCGGATAAACCCCTACACTCAAGCTCCACTGGAAAAACAGTGCAGACGGCGAAAGGATCATCATAGCGCGCACGGATAACAGGCACCATTCCAAGACCGCACCCACCAGCACTGTCAAGGAATATAGCCCCCAGTAACGAAAAAACCCCCCTTCTGCAAAATGGAAACGCACCATATGCGCAACACCATAAACAACAAGCATCCAAAGCAACAAAAGCCCCGGAGGGGTGGAAACAAAAAGCTCAATGATTAATCCGCTTATCAAAAGCAACCATATCGGCATTGAAGCGGGACGATAGAGCGACCAAAACCACACAGTTCCTAAAACTAAGCCCGTTTGAAGCTCACCTTGCCCAAGGATACGAAAAGGGGCTGCAAAAACAATGCTCAGCACGACCATAAAAAGGCTCGGAAGCACCGTCTTCCACAATGCCCGTAAAGTCTGCCTCATCGTCCGTTGTGGTAGATTATTCTGCCGGAGAGACGCACGATCATAATGAGTTGACATGCGCTCCCCCTTACTCATGATTAAACTGAGAAAAAGGCCAAATATGCTTCAACCCCTGTGAGAAAGTGCCTTCTTTTTTGTCATCTGGTGCATTTCTCAAAAGAGGCTTTTCTTTCACACGGCCCGCTGCGGGGGGGGATTCAAGTGCTGTGTCATTATCAAAAACGCGCACTAAATCCAGATGAGCGAGATCTGCATCAGGCACAATGACAGGCCGCCGCTCATTCAGATAATGCACACGCCCAACAGCCACCCCTCCTGTGATCCCCGTTTGACCACGCGTTTCGACACGTTCGCCTTCCACAGGGTGCACATCCTGACTGTAATACATCAAGCGCGGATAAAGTGAGTTATCCCCGGCCATAATAGCATCGGCATGAGACGAAACAAGCCGAACAGGAATACGACTTGTCGCATCATTAATGAGCAATACCCGCACGACACGTGCACCCACCTCACTCACGCGCCCAACGATGCCATTCGCATCGACAGCAACACTGCCCATATGCACAGGGTTTTGCTCACCTATATCCAGCAAAACAGCGTGTAGATAAGGGCCGCTTTCGTCACGCACAACCCAACCACTAATATCGGCTAAATTAGGGTCATTCCCCCAATGTAAGATCGACTTAAGACGCGTATTTTCCGCTGCTAAAGAGGTAGAAAGCGCGTACCAATGCTGAAGCTGACGGTTCTCCTTCCGTAAGCGAGCATTTTCCTCCGCAATATTCGTTACCCCCTCCAGCACGGTCTCCCATTGGATGACCTTACGCTGTGGATAGGTCAATACGCTGTAAAGCGGTGCCATCTCTCCTGCAACAGCCAAACGTACAGCTTGCACTTTATGCGGCCATACCTGCCCAACAAAGACAAGTGCAATAGCCACAAAGATGAGGACTGGTAGCACCAACCCTTCAACAATCTGCCGTGCATGAATCGATAACATCGCCCCTTCAGCTCCGGAATGGGATTAGTACATGCTACTCAGCACACTCCGAAGCTGACGCATTTCTTCCAAAGCACGCCCTGTCCCTAAAGCAACACAAGACAGCGCATTTTCAGCCAAAATCACAGGCAGGCCCGTTGCCTCGCGCAGCACATCATCAAGCCGGTGTAACAACGCCCCCCCGCCTGACAGAACGATCCCTTTTTCCACAATATCAGCAGCCAGCTCTGGTGGAGTATTTTCCAACACGATAGCTACAGCCTCGACAATCTGACTCACAGGCTCTTCTAACGCTTCAGCAATTTGAGCCTGACTGACCGTTATTTCACGAGGAACACCATTGAGCAGGTCGCGCCCTTTCAATGACTGCAAGGGCCCCGGGCCACCATCAGGTGGCAATGATGCTGCGCCAAGCTCCATCTTAATGCGCTCAGCAGAGCTCTCACCAATCATCAAATTATAATTGCGGCGAATATAGGCCGTAATAGCCTCATCCATCTGATCCCCACCGATACGGGCTGAACGGGCATACACAATCCCCCCCAGCGAGACGACAGCGACTTCCGTCGTACCACCACCAATATCGACAATCATGCTGCCTGAAGCTTCAGTGACCGCTAGACCAGCACCAATCGCAGCAGCCATTGGCTCTTCGATCAGATAAACCTTACGCGCACCAGCACTTTCAGCACTTTCCTGAATAGCCCGACGCTCCACCGCCGTTGAGCCAGACGGAACGCAAATGACGATCTGCGGGCTAAAACACATGCTGCGATTATGTACCTTACGGATGAAATGTTTGATCATTTCTTCCGCACTCTCAAAATCCGCAATCACCCCATCACGCAATGGACGAATCGCCGTGATATTACCTGGCGTCCTCCCAACCATGAGCTTTGCTTCATTACCAACCGCCAGAACCTGCCGGCGACCACGCACCTCCGTAACAGCCACAACGGAAGGCTCACTTAACACAACACCACGCCCCTTGACGTAAACGAGGGTATTGGCTGTGCCAAGGTCGATCGCCATGTCGGCAGACATGAGACCCAGCAGACGAGAGAACATCCAAAACTCCTGGCAAGGATCGCCTCACAAAACTGTGAGGATAAAAACAGAAAACGCTGAATACTTCCATGTACTCGGCGGCAATTTAGAGGCAGGAGCCCCTTTTCAGCAAGGCTATCTTCACAATGAAAAGCAATTATTACAAAGAAAATAGGATGAAGCCCTCAAAAGAGAGTTTTTCATCCCATTCGCCATAAAAAGTTTTACAGGAATAATCTTTATATCATCCTAAAACCGATTAAGAGCAGCAACAAGCCCAGCACCCATCGCTGCAAGCCTTCATGACACCGCCCAGCGCATGTCGTGCCTAACAAGATCCCCGGAATCGACCCACTTAAAAGCCACGCAACCACGTAAAAATCCGTTGATCCTTGCAGCCAATGCCCTCCTCCGGCCACCAGCGCAAGCGGAACCGCATGAGCAATATCAACAGCAACGAGCGTTCTCATCGGTGTTTTCGGATACAGCATCACAAGAGCGGCCATTCCAATCGCCCCAGCCCCAACTGAAGACAGAGCCACCATACCACCAAGAATTAATCCCAGTAGCACCGTTAAGCCCCGTACCCGTGCCTCACCAAAAACAGCTCTCTTAGACACCCATGCCTGCAAGTAAGGGCGAAACAAAATAGCTGGAGCGGTAATCAACAAACTCACCCCAAGCACGACATGAATGAGATGAGCCGTTGAGGCCGAGGCTCCCATATGATGCAGAAAAATAAGGCAGATGAGCGCACCAGGCATACTCCCTGCCATCAACCAACCAACAATCCGCCAATCAACCGTGCCAAAATGTCGGTTGAGCGTCGTCCCTACCAGCTTCGTCACAGCCGCATAAATAAGGTCTGTCCCGACAGCTGTCTGCGGCTTAACACCGCAGAGCAAAATTAGCAGGGGCGTCATGAGTGAGCCACCACCAACACCGGTCATGCCAACTAGAAAACCAACCAGCAATCCTGAGAGTGTATAAACCCACCCATGTACCATCGGTAACTCTCCCTCGCCTCTACACCCTACATCTCGTTATAGAGGCGCCGTTTTAGAGGCTTAAACAGTCAACTCTTCTGGAGCGCGGCGCTCCCGCTTGACCAACAGCTTATTGAGCGCATGGATATAAGCCCGCGCGGCAGACACAACCGTATCGGCATCGCTCCCTTGCCCATCAACAAGACGCCCGGCCTCTTGCAGACGCACCGTTGTGCGTGCTTGCGCATCTGTTCCTTCCGTCACATTCCCAACAGAGAACAATGCAAGCGTTGCTTCATGCGGGAAGGCTTCCCCAATCGCACGGAAGGCAGCATCAACCGGGCCATTACCTTCTGCTTCAACCTGACGAAGCTCTCCATCAACCGTCATTTCCAAGCTGACATGCGCGGCATGGCGCGTACCGCCTTGCAGCGTTAAGGACTTCAACTCAACACGGTCATGGTCGCGGCCTTCTTCATCCACCAAAGCCCGCACATCATCATCAAACACGACCTTTTTCTGATCCGCCAGCTCTTTGAAACGCTTAAAGGCAGCAGCGAATGTCGCGTCATCAATCTCTTCATACCCCAGAGCGCGCAATTTATCGCGGAAAGCCGCACGGCCTGAATGTTTTCCCAGCACCAAGGACGTGCTGTTCCAGCCCACGCTTTCAGGCGTCATAATTTCATAGGTACCCGCATGTTTCAGCACACCATCCTGATGGATGCCGCTTTCATGGGCAAAGGCATTCCGCCCCACAATCGCTTTGTTGGGCTGAACATCGAAGCCTGTCGTTGCAGCCAGCAAGCGCGATACACTCAACAAGCGCGGCGTTTCAATCTGCGTATTCAAACCATACCGATCATGACGTGTCCGTAACGCCATAACGATTTCTTCCAGCGCGGCATTACCGGCACGCTCACCAATCCCATTGATGGTGCATTCAATCTGCCGAGCCCCACCTTCCAAAGAAGCCAACGTATTTCCTACCGCTAAACCCAAGTCATTATGGTTATGCGTAGAAAAGATAACGCGATCAGCTCCTGGAACACGCTCACGCAGCATCGTAAAGATAGCTTGCATCTCATCAGGCGTCGCAAAGCCAACCGTATCGGGAATATTAATCGTTGTGGCTCCGTGACGAATAGCGGTCTCCACACAACGACACAGGAAGTCTGGCTCTGTGCGTGATCCATCTTCAGCAGACCATTCCACATCATCAGTATATTGACGAGACTGCTTATTCCCTTCTGCGATCAACTCCAGCACACGTTCTGGCGCCATACGCAGTTTATACTTCATATGCAGAGGTGATGTAGAAATGAAGTTATGGATTCGTCCACGTTTTGCTTTTTTCAGCGCCTCACCAGCGGCCTCAATGTCACGCTTGCCACCACTGCGAGCCAACGCACAAATAACCGAGCCATCCACATTTTCAGCGATTTGCCGCACACTTTCAAAGTCGCCCTCGGATGCAACGGGGAAGCCGGCTTCAATAACATCAACACCCAATGCCGCCAGCGCATGCGCCATACGCAGCTTCTCGCCCAAATTCATCGAGAAACCGGGAGATTGCTCACCATCACGCAATGTCGTGTCAAAAATAATAACACGATCATCAGATACAGAACCAAAAGAAGGATGCTGAAAGGACATCGCTTGCCTCACCTAAATTTATCATTAAAAGCGCAGTTTTTATTGGCTTCCCCTGAACGCAGCAGACCATCCCGTCCGCATCATAGAGCGTTCAGGGGCTGATAAGTCGTAGGGTGAGGCATGCATTCAATGTCATATCACGATGGACGGTATATGGAATTTTCACTCAACGCAAGACGATCGTTGTTTATTTTTTCAAAGCATTACAAAAGACGTGATGCATCAAGCTGGGTATACCCCGCCCCATTCATAAAATAGCGGTCAATGGCCTGTTTCATCGCTTGAGCCACCTGCTGGCGATGGCGCACCATCCGCAACGCTTGCTCATCTAAATGGTTAGACATAAAGCCCATTTCCACTAATACAGAAGGAATATCAGCCGATTTTAACACCACAAAATGAGCATGTCTGACAGGATGACGTAAAAGCCGCACATGGTTCTGAAAAGAGCCAATCACACTCGCTGCCATATGGGCCGAACCACGCCGTGTTTCCTCACTCACCAAACTACCCAAAATCTGCTCCACATCAGGGGATACCCCTTGGAGAGAGCTACCGGCATAACGATCCGCGCTATTCTCGGTTGCCGCTAAAAGCGCCGTCTGATGGTCTGACGCTTTATGCGACAAGGTATAGACACTCGCCCCCCGCACGTTCGCTTGATGCAGCGCATCCGCATGAATCGACATAAAAAGCTGTGCTTTATGTCGATGAGCACGCTCAACCCGTCCTTCTAGAGGGATAAAACGGTCATCCTCACGGCTTAACACCACCTGATACTGCCCCGAGCGCATCAGAAGGCGACGCAGCTCCTGCGCAACAGCAACGGACACATGCTTCTCATAGGTGCCAGAAACCCCGATCGCGCCCGGGTCTTTCCCACCATGGCCGGGGTCGAGCATAATCACAGGGCGTTTCCGAGCATGCCGTAAAATGGCTGGGGTGTGTGGTCGCACATGCAAAGGCGCCCGTGCCTCACCTCCAGAAGGGAGCCATAGCCCACCAGCTGCCAGGCCAATCATGCCACGTCGCGTTAAAAGCATGACCTCCCTCCTTTGCTTATTCTCTACGTTCTGACTGTGCCATTATGGCAAACGCATCTGCTCAATTTGCTCGTAAATAGCCTTGAAAGACACTCTCTTTTAGCACAGAAAATACTTCAATTATCCCTAAACTTGCCATAGCACCATATTTGCGCCATCTTAACGCACAAGACTATAGCGAGAGTGGTTCGATCCTTCATAGAGGCCCCGGTGGGATAATCCGATGAGGCTGTTAGGCTCCCATCTCGCGTAGATTCTGTCGTGATGTGCCTGTTATCGTTTGGTGTAAGAAAAGCTGTTTTGTAGCTGACACACCCTGATAGAGGCACTCCGGCTGTGTAAAAGAAGCCTCCATGACATTTTAATGTCGTGAAGGCTGACCATATATTTTTCCGGTATGTCGAGGCTACTGCCGGACCGTTTCACTCAGGGGCGTCATGCAACATAGTGCGTCAATAACAAGCTGCTATTTTATAGGGCCTTCTTGCGCGACCTGCACCGTGATGACCTCTGCCCGCTATGACAATCCGCGTATTCGCCAGATGAGCCTACCTGCTGAATACGCCACGGAGTCCAGTCTTTCATGACAAAACAGATGCTCATTGACGCTACACACGCCGAAGAAACGCGTGTTGTAGTTATGAACAACAAGCATATTGACGATTATGACGTTGAAACGTCAGCCCGCCGTCAACTCAAAGGCAATATTTACCTCGCTAAGGTGATCCGCGTTGAACCAAGTCTTCAAGCGGCCTTTGTTGATTATGGCGGCAACCGGCACGGCTTCCTCGCTTTTAGTGAGATCCACCCTGATTATTTCCAAATCCCTGTAGCAGACCGCGAGAAATTGCTGGAACTACAGGAAGAAGAATACGCTGCCGAACAGCGTGGCCAAAGCCAAGATGAGCTCGACTCCACCCAAGAAGACGAGCAAACCGATGGTAGCGATGATGATGACCATCATCCAGAAATTGTCAGTGGTGAGCACGACACCGGCGAAGAGCAAACAGCAAGCCGGCGCACAGCGCGTTTTCTGCGTAATTACCGCATTCAAGAAGTGATCCGCCGCCGTCAGATCATTCTGGTGCAAGTGGTTAAAGAAGAGCGCGGCAATAAAGGGGCTGCTCTTACGACATACGTATCGCTGGCTGGCCGTTATGGGGTGCTGATGCCAAACGCCCTGCGCGGTGGTGGGGTCTCCCGTAAAATTACGTCGGATACCGATCGTAAACGCCTGCGTGAAATCGTCTCTCACCTCAATCTCCCACGCTCTATGGCGATGATTATCCGCACAGCGGGTGCAGGCCGTCCTGAAGCGGAAATTACACGTGATTGCGACTATTTGCTGCAATTATGGGACGATATCCGCCAGCACGCACTCACCTCTGTCGCGCCTGCTCTTGTCTATGAGGAAGCAAGCCTCATTAAGCGGGCCATTCGCGACCTGTTCACTCGTGATATTGAGAGTGTTTATGTGGATGGGGAAGCGGCATGGAAGAATGCGCGTGAATTCACGCGCCTGCTTATGCCCAACAATGCAAACCGCATTCGCCTTTGGCAAAATCGTGGGCAAAGCCTCTTCTCTCATTATCACGTTGAGAGCCATCTTGATGCGATGTTCTCCCCGACGGTTCGCCTCGAATCAGGGGGGTATTTGGTCATCAACCAAACCGAAGCCCTCGTTGCTATTGACGTAAACTCCGGGAAATCGACCTCTCAGCGTAATGTTGAAGACACGGCTCTGCGTACCAACATGGAAGCAGCAGAAGAAGTGGCGCGTCAGCTCCGCCTGCGTGACCTTGCCGGCCTGATCGTGATCGACTTCATCGATATGGAAAGCCGTCGTCATAACAACCAGGTTGAAAAGCGCCTGAAAGACTCTCTCCGTCTTGACCGTGCACGGATCCAGATCGGTCGTATTTCCCATTTCGGCCTACTGGAAATGTCACGCCAACGCTTGCGTCCTTCCCTTGCTGAAAGCATGCTCTCTCCTTGCCCGCATTGCCAAGGAACGGGCACCGTTCGTGGCGTAGAAAGCACCGCGCTGCATGTCTTGCGCAGTATTGAGGAGGAAGCGTGTCGCCAGCGCGCTGCCGAGCTCGCCGTTCATGTGTCGCCTAATATCGTGCTGTACATGCTCAACAGCAAACGTGTTTCTCTTGCTGAGCTAGAAAAACGCCATAACATCAAAGTGACATTTGAAGCAGATGACAGCTTTGTTGGGGCTGATAACCGTATTGATCGCGTACGTCCTCGTCAGGTGACCCGTGACCTTCCAGCACCTGCACCCGCACCTCAGAATGCTGATCATGTCCGCACCATTGAAATTGTGGAAGGAGAAGCACCCGAGTCCTCAACAACGACGATCGCCGCTGCTCCTCAGCATGCTGAAGAAAACGATAATAATCCGCGCCGTCGTCGTACACGCCGCCGCCGTCGCTCCAACACGCCGCAGGACGTACAGGCTGAGACACTCAACCCAGAAAATCACCAAGCCGTAGAAACAACCTCTTCTACTGAGCCAACCGGTGAGCCTAAGCGCGATGAAGGGGAACTCATGCCCGGTCGTCGTCGCACGCGTGTGCGCCGTGTGGCTTCCTCCAAAAAAGAAACCGATGCTGCGCCATCAGACAAAACGGCTGAACGCAAAACACGCCGCAAGCCTGAGCTTCGCAAGCCCAAAGCTTATCAGGGACCTACACCGGCTGATCCATTCCAAGGGTTCGATATCTTTGATGCGATTGAGCAGACCGAAGCGGCTCGTGCTGTAGAAGCAGCAGCTGACCCTTCCGTTGCTGAGGAAGCACCTCAGGCAAAAGAAGAGCCCACACGTCGTACACGCCACAAACGCTCCACACGCAATAAAAAGACGGACGTTAGTGATGTAGAAACGACAGTGCCGACTGAAACGGATAAGGGGACTCAGCAAGCAGAAGAGAGCCCCGCACCTACGCAGGAAGAGACACCGGCACCTAAGACACCCCGCCGTCGTCGTCGCACTCGCAAGACAGAAGAGACGGCGCCAGCTGTAGAGCCTGTTGCGCAAACTGAGGAGCCGTCCCCTGCTCCTACAGAGGAAGAACCTGCGAAGGAAGCTGCTAAGCCTGTGCGCAAACGCCGCACAACACGGCGCAAAAAAACAGAGGCTGAGACTGCTCCTCAGGAAGAGGTAGCCGCTCCACAACCTATCAATGTGGATGAAGCCAAGCCAGCTAAGCGGCGTGTTGGATGGTGGAAGCGTTAAAACGCTCCTCCCTTTCTAGCAAAGAAAAAGGCGGCCCGGTATTCCGGCCGCCTTTTTTGTATCATTCACAACGCGCCATCATGGCGCATATAACGACACTTCCCAGCTCATTGCAGGAGAGATTACCTAACGCCAGTACAGGGGGAATACGGATCACTGAGTCCACCCTTCCATAGCTCAACTATTATACTGAAAAATGCACTAAGCCCTGTCGGGGTTCAGAGAAGGCTGGAGACGTATTTCCGGCCCAACGAAAGAGAAAGGACTGCCTACTCTTCTGAAGTCGCCGTATGTGCGGAGCATTCGCCGCTAGTCATCATGCTTACGCAAGACAGTCAGCCTCCGCTATACCTCACCGGCAAACGCTATTCGTGCCATTTTGAGAAATGAACGTGCCTGTCAGCGGCTGGAAGCACGCATTTTGTGCGCAGCTATTACCGCTGGTCATGCCCTGCGTATAGAGCCCTGCCCCTGTCTGCGCTTGCTCTCTCAAGGCGGCACCACAAAGCGGAGTATTCAGCGGAGCGGAAGGAAGGTTCGTTTTTTGCATTTCTGAAGCACTCGTCTGCGCAACCGGCTGTGTTTGCGTTTCAGCAGCAAAACCCTGTGCCGTATGCTCAACATGGGACGTTGGAGCCGGCGGCGTTGAGGCGCAGCCTGACATCTCTATGGCCATGATCGCGACACTCCAAAAACCCGTCTTTTTTACCCACATACTGCCTCCACCATCATACCCTTTGGGCCTATTATCTCTCATAGCCCAAGTTCACCTTGTGAGGGAGAGGGTCTTTTTTTCGTTACCACGCGACGTTTTTTCCCAGATGAAGGAGCTGTGCTCTCGCCGGCTGCGGGGTCTAGCTGCGCCTGACGCTGACCATCTGCAAAACGGAGGGAGACAATCGCCTGATCCGCTGCTTGTTTGGATCGCGTAATGGGTTGCCCGTCACCATCCTGCACCATCGCATAGCCCCGCTCCAAAATGGCCTGTGGAGAAACCGCTTCTAAGTGCCCAGCCACGCCATCCAGCCGTGTCTTTTGCAAGGTTATTTGCGCACGGATAGTCTCAAGCCTTAACGGATAGCGGAGCAAGGCCATACGCCGTTGTTGCAGAAGGGTCTGCCAACTTCCTTCCAGCACAGAAGACACCCTCTCAAGCGCAACACTCCGGCGCGTGAGCAATGTTTCCGGCGTCGGAAGATGGTGCGCAGCCCCGCCAAGTCGGGCACGAGCACGCATGACAAAAGCCGGAAGCGCAAGTTCAAGCCTCTGCCCACGGTCATCTAAACGCATACGCGCGGTATCGAGCATACTCGGCAAATCTGGCATCCGGCTCGTCACATGTTGCAGCTGCATTTTATAGTGCTGCAATAAGGAGGACAGCCCTCCCGTGAGCCGCGCTGTGCGATGAGTAAGATCGGCCATTAATTCCGACCGTAACGGCACCGCCAATTCCGCCGCGGCCGTTGGTGTTGGCGCCCTACGATCAGACGCATAGTCGATCAAGGTTGTGTCTGTTTCATGTCCAACAGCAGAAATCACCGGCAATGGGCACGCCGCAACAGCACGAACAACGGCTTCATCATTAAACGCCATCAAATCTTCGAGTGACCCACCACCACGCGCAACGATCAAGACATCAGGAGGGGATGGGAGCTGTGCGATCCCCTTAACCGCCTGCACAATCTGTTTCACAGCTCCCTCGCCTTGCACCGCCACGGGCCAAAGTGTCACAGGCCGAGGGAACCGCCGTGAAATCGTCGTGCAGATATCATGCAAAACGGCACCAGAACGTGACGTCACAACACCAACCGTGCGCGGCAAGAAAGGAAGCGGCTTTTTCCGCTCGCTCGCAAACAGCCCCTCGTCACGAAGCTGAACACGAAGCCGTTCTATCCGAGCAAGCAGAGCCCCTTCCCCAGCAAACTCCATGCGGTCGATCAAAAACTGATAGTTCGAGCGCTCTCCATAAGAAGAAACCCGCCCTGTCGCGATCACTTCCGTGCCATTTTCGGGTGTGAGGCCAAGATGAGCGACTTTACCACGCCAGATGACACCTGAGATCTTACCGCCCTCATCTTTGAGCGATAAATACATATGCCCCGAGGCGTAGCGCTTTAATTCTGTAATTTCACCGCGAATACGCACGCGGCCAAAGGCGTTTTCAAGCGTACGTTTAATCGCACCCGAAATATCCGATACAGAATATTCAGGAATATTCGACGCTTTCGCGCCTGACTGACCAAAGGGGAACACGCTCTCACTTTCCATCATGGGGGCAGTTTATGCTAAGCTTAGGTACAAACGAAGCCCGAAATTAGGTCATCGAAAGGAAATTCCTGCATGCGTGTTCTTCTGGTTGGTTCTGGAGGGCGCGAGCACGCGCTAGCCACAGCCCTTGCCCGCTCTCCTTTGCTTGAAACGCTCTACGCAGCCCCAGGCAATCCCGGCATGGCCGAATCGGCACACTGTGTGGATATTCGCGCGGATGATATTGACGCGCTCGTTCAGTTCGCTCGTGAACAGAACATCGACCTGATCGTTCCAGGGCCTGAAGCCCCTTTAGTCGCCGGGCTTACCGATGCATGTGCCCAAGCGAACATTGCCTGTGCAGGCCCTTCTCAAGCAGCATCCGCGCTTGAGGGGAGCAAAGCCTTCACGAAAGAAGTCGCTGATGCAGCCGGGATTCCCACAGCACGCTGGCAGCGTTTTGACCATGATAAAGACGCAGCCCTGCGCTATATTCGCGAGCAAGGGGCCCCTATCGTCATTAAGGCTGATGGGCTTGCCGGCGGGAAAGGCGTGATCGTCGCCCAGACGGTGGAAGAAGCCGAACACGCCGTGCATCAGCTGGGTCTACCCTTAGTGATTGAAGAATGCCTCGTTGGGCGGGAAGTCTCTCTCTTTGCGTTCTGTGCCGATGATGACGCCGTGCTGATTGGTGCCGCGCGTGACCATAAACGCGTTGGCGATGGCGATACCGGCCCCAATACAGGCGGTATGGGCGCCATTTGCCCTCCTGCTGATTTTGATCGCGATGCCCAAGAAAAAGCACTCGACCTCACCGTTCGCCCCATGCTTGCCGAGATGAAACGCCGTGGCACGCCTTTCCGTGGTGTCATCTTCGCAGGCTTGATGCTTACGGAAGAAGGCCCAAAGCTGATTGAATATAATGTCCGCTTTGGAGACCCAGAGGCACAAGCGCTCCTCATTCGTCTTGAAAGTGATCTCCTGCCTATTTTAAAGAATTTAGCAGACGGAACACTGTCTCAAGAGGCGATTACTTTCTCCGAAAAACCGTCTATCGCGCTCGTCTTAGCGGCCAAGGGCTACCCAGATGCCCCCAAGAAAGGAGGCATTATTGAAGGGACAGAACGGCTTGAAACCCTCCCAGGAGTTCAGCTTTTCCATGCAGGAACAGCACTGAAAGACGGGAAGCTTATCGCCTCTGGTGGACGTGTCTTGACCGTCTGCGCCACTGGGAAAACCCCTGCGCAAGCACGCGCTCGTGCCTATGAAGCTGCCGCAACCATCCAATGGGATGATAAAATGCTCCGCAGCGATATTGGCGCTGTGTAAAGAGGATAGCGGTACGGCTGCCAGTTACGACCGCTGGTAGCCGCCTGATGGATCTATAGACACTATTTTTCACATAAGGACAGAGTGAGTGAGCACCGAAACAATCCCCGTCGTCATGGCGTTTGATGAGAAATATGCGACCTACGGATTTACGGTTTTACAGTCTATTCTAAACCGTTCGGATCGATCTTTTTCCTTCTTTGTCCTCTATGAGGAAATAGACCCAACACTTATTGATAAAGCTCATCAGCTTTTTGATACACGTCGTTCATCTATTCGTTTTGTTGATGTTAAGCCGTATTTCGAGAATACAGACCTTATCATCCCCATGTATTTTACACGGACGATTTATTATCGTCTCGCCATTCCTCGTATCTTTAAAGACCTCAACAAGGTTATTTACCTTGATTCAGACGTCGTCGTAAAAGACGATCTCGGCCGTTTGTTGGACGCTATGGATGATCAAAAGTCCCTCGGCGTTGTGCATGACACACTCCGCAAGACCTCACGCGTCAATAACACTAACGCTCCCCCAGATTGTGGCGGGCAACCACAAGAAGAGTACGAGCGAACCAATCTCGGCCTTTCAAACCCTGATCACTATTTTCAGTCTGGCGTGCTGGTGTACAATATTCCACGCATTAACGATGAAAAAGTCACTCAGTGTTTTCAAAAACTCCAAACACCGCATTGGCTGCCTGACCAAGATATTCTTAACGCAGTATTCTACGGAGAAACGCATTTTCTTGATGAACGCTGGAACATGGTCAGCACCCCCTCTGATTGGGGGCCTAACCTTGCCAATTCGCCTTTTCTGCCCAAACAATGGGCTGAAGACTACGGAAAAGCCTTCAACAACCCCGCTATTATCCATTTCCCAGGTGACCCAAAACCATGGCTAGGCGGGCCTCCACGGCCTTATATGGAACATTTTGATGCCACCCTTGCCCATGTGCGCGCCGCCCTCATCCACGCGTCACCAGCCGCGAAGATAACAACAGCAGCAAGCGTCCCACACTCAGCACAGTTTCCATCTGAGCCCATTACAGTCGTTGTGGCGTTTGATTCCAATTATGCACGCTATGGCTTTACCGTTTTACGCTCTGTTCTCAACACAGCGCCACTCGACCAACCTTTTGCGTTCTTTGTTCTCCATGAAGGGCTCAATGAACATGCTTTAGATATTGGTCGGAAGCTTTTCACAACAGACCGCTCATCTATTACTTTTATGGATGTTAGCGATGAATTCTCAGCCCTCGACCTCCCGACGCGCTGGCATTTTGCCCGCCAGACCTATTACCGGCTGCGCATCCCCTCTCTTTTCCCTGATCACCGCTACGTCATCTACCTCGATTCTGATGTAATCGTACGTCGCGATCTTTCTCTTCTTCTCAAAGAGATGGATGACAGCAAAGCCATCGGAGCAGTGCGTGATGTTCTTCGCATGTCCGTACGCCATATGCGCCATCGCTCACCTCATGAGTGCCGTGGCCCTCATGGTGAAGATTTTGGTAATATGGAGGAACTTGACTATCAAAAGGTTGCTCTTGGGTTAGAAAGACCCGAAGATTATTTCCAAGCAGGCGTCATGATCTTCAATGTGCCGCGCATTACGGATGCACAGATGGAGCAATGTCTGTCCATGATCCCGCAAAATTTGTGGATGCAAGACCAAGACATTCTCAACGCCGTCTTCAAAGACACTCTTTGTCTTTTTGACGAACATTGGAATGTCCTCTGTGGGAATGAGGCTCTCTCCTTAGCGCGTGATCTGCCAGAGCCGTGGAAAAAGCGTTACTTTGAGACCCGCCAAGACCCCCATATTATTCATTATGGGGGCGGTCTCAAACCATGGATTGATCCTGATGGGGATTATGCCAGCGCGTTCACGCAGGTTTTCGACCAAGTCAATACCGCTATCCGTAAGCTGACAAAGTTTTAGGATAGAACGTCCAGAAGCTCTGACAGCCGGTCTATGCGATAGTCCGGCGTCAGAATGCTCGCAATGGCTTCCTCTGTGCTATGGCCATAACTTGCCCAGCACGAAGCAATCCCTGTATTGCGAGAAAAACCAAGATCAGCCGTTGTATCTCCAACCATCAGAAAATCGGAAATAGGCACATTGGGGAAAAGCGGACGCACACGCTCAGTCAGCACCTCTTTTTGAGGTTTGCGTGGCTTATCGTCCTCTGCCCCCATAAAGGCTGTCAGGTATTTTTTAAGGTCAAAGCGCTCCAAGCTCGGCCCAAGCGTTGGGGCATGTTTGTTGCTCAGCACAACAAGCTGATGACCACGTTTCACCAGAGCGTCTAAGACCTCATGAACACCGTCATATAGGTGTGTTTCTTCCAAGTCAGCTTGGATATAATGCTTACGATATGCCGCAGCAAAAGCCAGCCCCTCTTCTGCTGTGCTCCCAGAGACCATTGCCTGATAAAACTCTTTAAGCGTTCCACCACGCCCAAGCTGACGCCCCAATGTTTCAGGCGATGGCGGCGTAAGCCCTTGGTCGGCAAAAGCCTCACTCAAACTCCTTAAAATAGCAGGACGTGTTTCGGCCAACGTGCCATCATAATCAAGTAACAGAACAGGGAAGCGGGGCATAAACCGTCTTTCTTATGGGGTAATCACAGCATGAAGGCGCCGCATAAGGCTTTCTTCATCTAGGGCCGTCGGCACGCTCGCAGCGTAGCGACCTTGAGGGCTCATCACAACAAAAGAAGGCGCTGGGATATAATAGCCATCTTCTTTCGTCAAAGGCGCATGATACAGGTCCGTCATCGCTTCAATCATGCTCTGACTTGCATAAGCTGGCACGGTATGAGGCGCATTGTTCATCACATAATCTTGCAGATCATCCGTATTGGGGGCCGTTGCATCCAGCGATACCACCAAAGGTGACACAGAATGGCCTTCCTGATGCAGACGGGCTGCCACGCTATCGAGGCGCTTCAGCGCTGGCATACAGCGTTGAGCAGGGCAGCGCGGATCAACAAACCAGACAATCAGCCAAGAACCACGGAACTCCCCTTCTGTCACAATAGACCCACCCATTGAGGCGACACGGAAATTCCCACCAACAGGATTGCCCTCTGCGCTCACCAAAGCACCACGCCCTGCATGAGAGGCCCAATAGAAGCCGCCATAGCCCAATAGGCTGCCCAACACAAAGCACGCCGCCACCACAACGCCAAAACGTCGAAGCCGCCGCCGCTCTGGTGAAAGAGGTTGTTTGTTTTTAGTGCGCATCTGACCAGCTTTGTCCTATTCCTGTTTCAACCGACAATGCCACATCCAGCGTGGCAGCCTGTTCCATTTCCTGCTGCACAAGTGCGGCAAGCTTTTCTGCATCTTCATCAGCAACGTCAAAAAGAAGCTCATCATGTACTTGCAGCATCATACGGGCCTGAAGACCACTCTGTGGTAAGACCTGCGCAAGGCGCACCATCGCTTTCTTGATGATATCCGCAGCCCCTCCTTGAAGCGGGGCATTAATCGCTTGGCGCTCGGCATAAGAACGACGTGCTGCCTGCTTTGCCTTAATTTCAGGCACATAACAACGGCGCCCAAACGGCGTCAGCACATAGCCTTGGTCTCGTGCTTCTTCTTTCACGCCTTCCATATAGGCCAAAATTCCGGGATAGCGCTCAAAATAAGCCTCAATATAGCGCTTCGCCTCCGATTGTGGCACTTGCAACTGACGCGCAAGCCCATAAGCGGAAATACCGTAAATAATACCGAAATTAATGGCCTTCGCCCGGCGACGCGTGAGCGCGTCCATCCCTTCCAACGGCACACCAAACACTTCAGACGCGGTGCGTGCATGAATATCCTGCCCTAAGCGAAACGCTTCCAAGAGCGGTTCAATCTGAGCCACATGCGCTAAGAGACGTAGTTCAATTTGGCTATAATCGGCGGAAACGATCTTCCGCCCCTTCGCCGCTTTAAACGCCTGACGAATACGCGCGCCCTCCTCTGTGCGGATCGGAATATTCTGCAAATTCGGCTCATTGGACGAGAGACGCCCCGTCGTCGTCACCGCCATTTGGAACGTCGTGTGGATACGGTGCGTCTTAGTATCCATCAACTTCACCAGCGCATCCGCATAGGTTGATTTCAGCTTGGCCAGCTGACGCCAGTTGAGAATACGCGTGGGCAGATCATGGCCCTTCTCTGCCAACCCGTCCAATACGCTGGAATCCGTGCCCCATGCGCCGGTTTTGGTGCGCTTCCCACCGGGGAGGCCCATCTCGTCAAACAAGATTTCACCCAACTGCTTGGGCGAACCAATATTAAACTCTCGCCCTGCGCGATCATAAATCGCACTTTCCATCTCGCGCATACGCCGGGCAAAATCGTCCGACAGACGGCGCAATTCCTCAGCATCAACGCCAATGCCCACCTCTTCCATATCCGCCAGAACAGATATAAGAGGGCGTTCCATCTCCTCATACAACGCCACGGCCTGTTGATGCGGCAATGATGCCCGCAGAACCTGCCAAAGCCGCAACGTCACATCGGCATCTTCCGCCGCATACGCCGTTGCGCGCTCAAGGGTAACATGCGTAAAAGCGATACGATTGCGCCCTTTCCCTGTCACCTCGTCATAGGTGATCGGCGTATGACCAAGATGACGCCGGGAAAGCTCGTCCATCCCTTGCCCATGCGCACCAGCCGATTGCACGTAGGAAAGCAACATCGTGTCATCAACAGGGGCAATCTCTCGCAATCCTGCTTGGCGAAAAATCGTGAGGTCATATTTCGCGTTTTGAAAGATTTTGAGGACGCTCTCATCCTTCATTAAGGGCGCGAGCGTCTCTAACACAGCCTTTACATCAAGCTGCTGACCAACGGGGGCCTCCAACGTGCCTTCATGACAGAGGGGGATATAACAGGCCTTCCCCGCTTCTGTTGCTAACGAAATACCCACTAGCTCGGCTGTTCGGGCATTCAGCCCCGTTGTCTCGGTATCCACCGCAACAGCCCCTGCCTTACGAGCCGCCGCAATCCAACTTTCCAGCGCTTCAGTCGTCATAACCGTCTCATAAGGCCCAAACGCCGCTTGCGGTGCAGAAGCGACGTCTTCCTCCACATTATCTTGCGAAGGTTCAGCCGCTGGGTGGCGCGCTTTACGGGTAAAGCCCATGCGCTGCAAAATGGAGCCGAACCCCATACTTTCCAGCCAATGACGCAGGCTTTCCCCCTCCGTTGGATGAACATGCAACTCCTCAACAGGACGCGGCACCGCCACTTGGTCAGCCAACAACACAAGCTGTTTGGAAATACGCGCTAAATCCGCATATTCAATCAAATTTTCACGGCGTTTGGACTTCTTCATCGACGGCGCTGCGTCTAAAATCGCTTCCAGACTGCCATATTCCTGCACTAGCTGTGCCGCGCCTTTTGGGCCAATCCCCGGCACGCCGGGCACGTTATCCGTTGCGTCGCCCATCAAAGCTTGCACATCCACCACTTGAGCCGGTGAGACGCCAAACTTCTTCTCAACCTCGGCTTCCCCAATGGGTTTCTGCTTCAACGGGTCTTTGAGCATGACACCGGGGCGCACAAGCTGCATCAAATCCTTGTCAGATGAGATGATCGTGCATGTTCCCCCTTGCTCCACCGTCAAGCGCGCATAAGTCGCCAGAAGGTCGTCTGCCTCCCATCCCGGTAACTCTATGGCTGGCACTCCGAACGCTTCCGTTGCTTTACGGATCAGATCAAATTGCGGACGCAGATCTTCCGGTGGCGGTGGACGATGCGCCTTATAGTCAGGGTAAATATCGTTACGAAACGTCTTACGCGCCGCGTCAAAAATAACAGCGATCGGCTGGCCTTCATGGTCTTTTAGCAGGCGCGAAAGCATGTTGGTAAAGCCGTACACCGCATTAACAGGCACCCCGTCGGGGCTGCTCATCGCAGGGATGGCGTAGAATGCTCTAAAGATAAATCCAGACCCATCCACTAAGACCAGATGCTTTGTCTCTGACGCCACGCACTTCCCCCATTTGGCTTTCTCAGCCTATACTCATCAATAATGCTGCCATGATAAGCGACTTCCCAATGGTTTCAAAACGCCTTTCTTCACTTCGTCATTTTTTGCGTTTATTCCCCCTCTACGCCGCGGCCAGTTGCGCACACGTACCGCCCCCATCGCATTTCCGCCATACGGCCCAAGAGGCCGCGCTCATCCCCGCAGACACCCACCTGACAATGAGTGATGGGGCCTCTATCCCCCTCCGTTTTTACCCTTCACCTGCACCTCAGAAACCATGCGCCGTCATTCTCGCGTTCCATGGCTTTGGCGATAGTCGTGACGCGTGGGAAAGCATGGCGCCGGCTTTTAACGCCCAGAATATCCTCATCATCGCTCCCGATGCGCGCGGTTTTGGCCAAGCCCTCGCCCCTCATCAGTGGAGCAGTACCCCGCGTATGATCGCTGATGCGAAAGAAGAACTCGCTTGGGTGCAGCAACACTGGCCTCATACCCCGCTCTATCTCATGGGCGAAAGCATGGGTGGGGCAACAGCTTTGCTCCTAGCGGCCCAGCCCAGTACGCCCTCTTCCGTCAAAACGATCCTGCTCGCCCCTGCCACGGTCGATATTGGCCAGCCCTTACAAACGATTCTGGATGGTTGGACGCTTCTCACCCCCAATAAACGCCTCACAGGGGCGCATATCCCCGGCCATCGCCGCATTGCTACCGACAATCTCGCCGCTCTCCGCCGAATGTTCTTTGATCCTCTCACCCAACACGGCACCACGGTTGAGGCGCTTGATGGCCTGACACATCTCATGACACACGCGCTGAATGACGCGCCGTCTGTGCGCACGCCCGTGCTGCTGATTTACGGGAGTAATGACCAGTTCGTCCCACCCTTTGCCACACGCTCCCTGCTCCAGCGCCTCCCCTCAACAGTACGCTTTGATTCCATTGATGGCGCGCACCATCTCCTCACACGCGACAAACGAGGCGTAAGCGATGATATTTTGGCATGGATGAACAACCCTGAAGCGTTTCTCCCCTCTGGTGGAGACTTCGCCGCCACGCAATGGCGTTGGCTCTACGAAACGCAATGACGCCCCCTTATGCAAGGGGCTCTTCATCCTCCGACGCATCAAATGACCGCCCCAAATCATATGGAAGCCCTCCATGGTTTGAGCTTTCTT
Organism: Saccharibacter floricola DSM 15669; assembly: GCF_000378165.1. GTDB lineage: Bacteria > Pseudomonadota > Alphaproteobacteria > Acetobacterales > Acetobacteraceae > Saccharibacter > Saccharibacter floricola. The sequence goes on along the minus strand of NZ_KB899333.1, from coordinate 16,167 downwards.
CGGGCTGTTCCAGCGTTTCCACCCGCTTCAAGTTGCGTTCAACAGCGCGCGTTCTCCGCCCGGCTTCTTCCACCGTGCGTCGTGCGGTATCAAGCTGTTTGCCCAACTTTTCCCAAACCTGTCCATATTTCCCAAACTCAGCCTTCGCCGCACCCAGCACATGCCATACTTCACTTGATCGTTTCTCAATCGCGAGGGTGCGAAACCCAATTTGCAAGCTGCTCAATAAAGCCGACAACGTCGTAGGCCCCTGCACAATAACACGATGATCCTTTTGCAATTGACGGATCAGACCTGGCCTCCGAATGACCTCCGCAAAAAGCCCTTCTGTTGGGAGATACATAATAGCAAAGTCTGTGGAATAAGGCGGGTGCACATAATGCTCACAAATTTTCTTCGCCTGTGCCTTCACCTCGCGTTCTAATGCTTTGCCTTCCCGTTCTGTTGCCTCAACATCGCCACTCTCCTGAGCATTAAGAAGACGGTCATAATCCTCGTAAGGGAACTTTGCGTCTATCGGGAGCCAAACCGGCTGATCATCATGCTCTTTCCCCGGCAGTCTAACAGCATATTCAACAACCTCTGTGCTAGACGGAGGTATATGCACATTGCTTTGATATTGCTCACCCGTCAGCATATCCTCAAGCAACATCCCGAGCTGCACTTCTCCCCAGCCACCGCGCGACTTTACATTACTTAAAACACGCTTGAGGTCTCCCACCCCCGTCGCGATCGACTGCATCTCACCCAGCCCTTTATGAACCTGCTCTAGGCGGTCACTCACCAGCCGAAAGGATTCACCGAGGCGCTTTTCGAGAGTGCCCTGCAGTTTTTCTTCCACCGTCGCGCGCATCCGCTCAAGTTTTTCCGCATTATCACGCTGCAAATTGGTCAACGACCCTGACACGGTCTCACGGAGCTTCTCCTGCGCCGTCGCGTTCACCTCAATCAGCGAGCTCACCTTGTCAGTGACCTCCTTCAGAGAAAAACGCACGTCATCAAAGCCCTTCTCTTGCCCTGCCAGCAAGCGATCAGACAGACCTTGCACCGCCTCGTTCATCTCTTTAAGACGCGACGTTTGCGCACTGGAAAAGCTTTCCACATGACGTTGTAAGGCCTCTTCTAAATGCCTTCGCCCTTCCATCGCCTCCCGTCGCATAGCAGAAAGCTGCTCCGCTTGAAATTTTCCCAACTCCCCAAAAGATGTCTGCGTTTTTTGATACTGATCCTGCAAAACGCTGCGCACATCCTCCCGCGCAAAACGTCCTTCTTCACGCAAAGCAGTGGGAAGCTGTTCGATAGAAGCCAAATATCGTGCATCGAGCGGTGAAGATGTTGTTTTACGCAGCGATAGAAACACATTCACGATGAGAAGAATAATCACGACAATTAATAAAATGAATTCTATACCCACCGTTTACACTCCATACGTATTTCCTGCGCTTTATAAGAGTATAACATTTTCTCAAGGCACTTATTCATAACAGCAGCAGTTTTTCTCACAGAAGGGCTGGTCAAATCCCCCCCAACACGATAAAAGAGCGCCCATGGACTCGTAGCTCAGCTGGATAGAGCGCTGCCCTCCGAAGGCAGAGGTCGCGCGTTCGAATCGCGCCGGGTCCACCATCGATTCCCCCCAGTTTTCTGTCATTGTTCACTTTTAAGTATAGGGCCATCCCGCAGAAAATTGACCCAATTTTAACCCAAGCCATGACGCTATGCCAGTCAGATCGGGTTGAGAGATCACTCTGATGGGAAACAGATTACTACCTACGTCCGTCCTGGAAAAACTCAATCACCGTTTGAAAAACCATAAAGGCTACCACCTCCGAGGCCGTCATTCCATTGAAGTGCGCTTCAGCTCACATAGGCAGAGAGTGTCCAAAACCTTCTCAGCAAGCATTGATATATTAGACAACCTTGAAACCGCCATTCAATGGCACCGTGACAAGGAAGCTTCTCTACATCTGATACCTTCCTCCGAACCACTAGCCCCTTCTCCTTTTAAGGATTGGTTCGTGGTGAACCTGTTGGAAGCCTTTCAGGAACATCATAGAAATACCGGTAAAACCAGTTATAACAGTCACACCTGCACATTGCTCAATCAAGTCGGCAAGCTCCCATCCCTCTCCTGCCTCTTAACCGAGAGGAAAGCAGCCGATGTGCGCACCTTTCGTGAAGCGATAAAGAATATCCCGTTAAAAGGTGCCACAATCAATAAGCGGCTTAGCCTAATCGAAACCGCTATCAATTTCCTTAATCGTGAGCATGACACTGATCTAATCAACTACGCCTCTTCCCGTTATATCAGCAGCATTGAATATGCCGACAAACGCCGCAGCCGTCGTGTTAGTGATGAAGAGCTGCCCCTTATCCTCCATCATTTCAAAGGCCCGACGACTAGAAATGCCGCCGCTCTGATCCTCTTCTGTTTTCATCAAGGCACGCGCCGTTCAGAAGCGTTCAACATGATATGGGACAATATCAATCTTGCCAAAAGCTATACTGGCCATAAGGATGAACGATCTCTGGTTCGTTCCTCTCATGCCAGCCCCAGGAAAATTCATGAAACCGTGCAACAATTACAGGCACAAGATAGCCGGACCGGAAGCACAACAGGGGCCGTCTTTTTCCGATATTGCAATACTTGACCATAATCGGAAGGAGAAAACTGACCTTATGAAAGTGATTGATGACATCAAGAATGATAAAAAATCAAAATCCATTCTTGTAAATTTTTCTCTTCTCTCTTTGAGAACCTATAATTTGTAAATTACATTTTCTTTTCATATAATGATCTTCTTTTTCATGTACGGTCTTCCGTAACTTTATACCAGCGGTCTGATTTGTTGCACAAATCAGAGCTGACCAGGAGGGATACTCCCCCGTCCCCCCTAAACATGAAGAATAGCATAAAAGAATTATCAAGACGAAGCAGCACCATGGGCATACGCATCATGCCCGCACAAGCCCGACAATGGAGGGTGGCGTCTCTCAGTAACAGACCATAAAATCTTCCAGCTGGCTGAAGACCCTGGCCAATCGGGCCGCCAGAACCGACGGGGCAGGTGGAGAGCTGGGTAAGAAACTTGCCGCATTGCACAGGGAGCTGGAACAGATCCGCAATAACCTGAACCAACTCACCCATTACAGCTACCAGCAGAGCCAGATACAGGATGTGGAAGCCTGTTTGAGGGAGGTGCGACAGACAGCCCGAAACGCTCATATTACGCTGTAAAAACTAATCCGGACATCCCAAACGTCACGGACAGGAACACTCGCCCGTAATCATCAATAGTGACGCCCTCAGAACAGCTTCCGGCCCCGGCGGGCTGCTGCATCATCTGCTCGGCGAGCCTGACGATAACGAGACCATCCGGCTTACGTCCGGCTCCCGTTACAAGAACGCCCCTCCCCCCACCAGCGAGAGGAAAGGGCCAACCACAGGAAAGCGGCTGATCGACTATTCCTAGAAAACACTTCATCAAGGCAACCGGGCGGCCAACGCTTCAAAAGAACTGCTGAACCTGTTCAACCAAGCACCGGAGGCGCGGGAGAACGACCCTATCCAGCTTCTGCAGGACACATTGGTTCAGTTTGTGGAGCTGGAGATAAGCAACGCAGAAAGGCTGACGAGTCCAGAAGAAGCCCTCTTACGGAGCAGGTCAGAAAGCTCCGGCAGCCCGTCACAGAAAAGACGTCATTGATTGCAAGGGCGCGGCTGAAACAGGAGCTTGATCCAGCCTATTTTGCCGATCTTCTACCTCGGAATGAGGTCAGGGAGCCTGTATCAGGCAATACCGTTTACCAGGCCATACTGATACACCGCTATTACGATCTTTGACAGAGAAGGGCCTGTCGATCAGCATAAAACGCTTATTGAGCGGGCCAGGCACACGGCATAGATTGGAGTCGAGGTAGACCATCTCCGCATCAGACTGAAAAACGTAGAGCAGTTCAGGGATTATGGGGACCGTATGACCTGCCTCCCTGACCCCATCCAACCTGCCACGGCACTGGGAATCGTGCTTTCAGCCGTTACCAAGAGATGGACAGCTATTGAATTGACCGGCTCGCAAGAATTCAAGGATGAGATTGCTACATATGCTAGGATAAATAGCATCGCATATAACCATAAATTATCGGAGAGTACAAGGAGACAGCTAGATATGATTATAAAAGAAGAGGAATAGCATTCCAAAAAGGGCAAAAGAGCAAACCTACCCAATTCACAAAATTAAAACCATACATTCACGATGTCATAATAAAAATAATCAATGAATAACACTATATTAATAGTAAGCTATTTAGCCGCTTTGTTAAGTATCTGCGTAAGTTCAGGATCTATTTTTTCATCCGCAAAACTAGCAAGAATTCGGATAAATACTTTTTTTTCAGAATTTATACCTATACTACGCTTCAACATATTAAATAATACTGGAATAATATAGTCTTTTGCTGAACACATCTCTATCGCTTTCAAAGTCACCGATTGTTTTCTTACAGCCTCCTTAGTTTTCTCGACAGAATCGGACCCAAATTTATTTCTCATAGACTCGTACAAAGAGAATATTCTTTCTTCGACTTTTTCCCGGCAGTAATTATTATTATCTAATAGTCTGTGACATCCATAACTCACAGTCGGTTCTCCAGAAAAAGATAGATCATATGCCACAGCATAGCATACAAACAACTCTTTCAGAATATCTTCATTATCCTTTACCCAGCGTTCGATATTTATATCCGTATCCGTATCTTTCTTACCAAGAGTTAGAGCAACTCCATCAATACTAGACTGACTGACCAAGTAATTTTCTACACAATATCGTTTTAGTTTATAGAGATGTTTAAGCCTTTCTTTTCTTTTTTGAAGAACTATATCAAAATCAGAATCTATTATATATAAGCGTTTACGACTATTATTGGTTTGGTCACATCTACATGCTTCCAATACCATATCTCGCCCTCCTAACGGATTAATACTGCCAATCTTCAAATTAATATTTGGCGCATAGCGCTGCAATAACAAAAGCCAGAAGCGGCGTTGACTCTTATCTTCTACAAAAATTTCCAGTTCATTACTATGAGCTTTAAGTTCACCAAGACCTTGCGCAGCCCTCGCAGGGTACATAGTTCTTGTACTCACTTATTTAGCCCCGGCGAAAGATCAACACATTTTTCTGTTCTATCTAAAATTATGGAAGGGGCATGAGTGGCCGCAATAAACTGCGTATCATTATCAGCACATTTCTCAACCATAAGATCTATAAAACGTTCTTGCCATTCTACATGAAGAGAGAGCTCAGGTTCATCAATAATAAAAATGTTTGATTCTACTATATTTTTATTGAAATGGAAATGAACAAATATCAACAAAATCTGTATCTCTCCCGATGAAAGTAATTTTATATCATTTTCATCCTCGCAATCATTTATTTTAAAAATAATATCTCCGACATTATTGAAATGTATTTCTTTTCCACTATCACTAAAGAAGTAATTGACATCTTTTTCAAATTTCTGCAATTCTGAAAATATATTGTTTGTATCTTCAGAATATTTCGAAATAAGATTTGAGATAGAATCAATTTTATATATAAGATTTTTGTTAAACTCCCACCTCAACGCAACCTCTGCTCTATTCCTATCTTTTGGGCTTTTCCCAGTAGATAGCCCATGCTTCTTAGAAAGACCGCTTTGTATACTTTCCACGAACTTAAAAAGTGGTTCGGTTTTTGTTCTTATCTTTTCTGCATCGACCCCCAAAAGTCCAGGCAACCTGCTCAAGTTATCCTTCGCCTTCTTGATTTTTTCAAAATCATTTTCATTTGGCTCACTTAGTTTCCCAGAAAAATCTGACGGGGTCAAATCAATGAGGTCCAAAACCAAATCTTGTCGGAATTTTTTATCAAGTTCTTCTTTTCTTCTTTGAGCGCTTCGATACTGTACAGAAGCAAAAGGAAGGGCGTCATCAAGCCCTTGAGACAAGGGTATAGAAAACACATTCCTACGTTTAGGTCTTCCCAAAAGATTACGATATCCATAACGCCTGACAGAGTCCTCACCTGTATTTAAAATTCGTCTATTTAAACCAAGATACATAGGCGTCGGAAGCTGCTTGATAAACGACATAATCGGATGATGAGCATGCTGTAAAAGTTGCTCATCATAAAAACTACTTTCAGCTCCTTTTCCATCCCGAAAAGAAGCAAAATCATTCCATTCAAAAGCGTTTATCTGCAACACTTCTTCTTTATTTCCCTTTTTAAAGAGCAAAGCTCCATCTTCTATCTTCTGAGAACATAATGTTGTCATCTTTCCTTCATGCTTGATACATATGGACACTAAACTGTAATTTTGAGTCGCTAAAAAATCAAACTTTAACATAAGCAATGAAACAATAAAGTTCAAAACTGTAGTTTTACCTGTTCCATTTATACCAACAACAAAAGTTATATCTTCGTGGAAATTAACTTCTATATCTGACTGACCATTGATATTAGATCCGTTGAATTTAACAATCTTCATTTGTATTTCCTTATCAATAATTCTATTAATGGATATAATAAGTATATTATCATTTTCAAAATAAAATTTATTATGTTTACGTATTATTTTAATAATCAATCCCTATAATTATTCCTCTTGGTACCGTGGCCAGTGCTTTTTTATCTCCAACACCTTCAGGAAAAATAGGAGAAGCCATTCGGAGTCTTTGGCTTTGGAGAGGACTCAGTAGTTGGGGGTGTTGGTGATAGTAGAGCGTTTGTCTATTTTGACCTACTGGCAGTCCATGATCCACTCAAGGGCGGACTTGCCATTGACCTGATATTTATAGGCTTCCAACGTGATGCCTGTGATCTCGATATGATCGTTATAGATCAGATGAGTTTTGTCGGGGATGCATTTGCCATCCTTGTTGCGGATTTTAGCAAAGGCTATCTTCTCGACACGATAGAGCTGTTTCTCTGTGAGGCCCGCCTTGTTTTTGATATGCTGGTGAAATAGGGCTCTACCGCCTCATAGCGCAGATGGAGCCCAGAAAGCTCTCGCCCCGCTTTGGAGAAAGCCCGGAAGTCTTCTTCCTTCTTCACGCAAGGGATGGGGGGAGTTCTTTGGAGAGGCTGGCAGCATAACGGCTGCGATAATCTGAAGCATGAAGCAGGCTATAGATGTAATAAAAACATCCTCCTCCGTAAAGCGCGCCTCTGGTTATGCTTTACGGAAATACGCGATCTCCTCTGGGTTATGGCACTTTTTCGTTCATAAGCAGGAATAGCTTGATTGGAACCTGCCTGCTGGAACATATCACCATCAGGATGCTGTGTTTCTATGGGTTCATATCGGTAGAGCGGGAAGCACTGCGTATAATGAATCAACTCTGGGTCAGGCAAAAGTCTGTCATTAAACATGAAAAATTTACATTATCCGGGGCAACGCAAATCACCCGATTTTCAGCCCGCGCATGGCAGAATACCTTGGGAAGCACCAATTCTCAACGGCATTTTCACACTACACCATGGAAGGGAGCCGCCAAAACAACTGCTCCCACCCCGACTTACTCATGGCCCTTTCTGTTGAACAGACATACGCGGGAATTACAGAGCATAACGATTATTTCCTGTCCGTGTCAAAACCCCTAATGAAACGCGTCCCATCAGATCGCGCGTGGTCGTGGCGGATGAGACCCCTGTGATGAAGCGATAATTACGAGCACTAAGCCCACCTTGGAAACCGTCAGGGCCCTCCGCCAGCATTCTTAGTACAACCTTCTCCTGCCGTTCATTAAGCTACCCACTCAAACGGTCCAAAAGACGGGTCTTCTCAATAAGAAAGTAGACATGCTGCGATGTCCGAGACTACGCCTTCAATACAATATGAGCAAACTACATCATCCAATCGTCTATCTAATTGGTCTCACTGGCCCGGTTCAGTTCGATATAATATGCTTTTTTGTGTCGGCTGATCGTTGCAGCGGGTACCGTCAATGTAGGAGCTATAAAATTAAACTAAGCAACAAACTCCGCCATCTCTGAAGGAACGGCAACAAATGGCGGTGCTTCGAAATGAATATGGGGATCATACACGGGACCGGAGACAATCTGCATAGCCTCACCATGTATCATGAGCCTCTTCGTAACAGTATCTAATTTATTGCCTATATTTGTCAATATTTGAGTTTTTAATCTAATACCAATATCATATTTTCTTACATTCTCCCAAAAATATTGCTAGACTTTAGCACGCTCTTCTCTCGTCTGTTCTGGATTCTTTAACTATGGGTCATTATGAAGAAAAAAACCAACTACAGCGCTTATACCATTTCCCAAATTATAAGAATTATTACCTTTAGGGAATTGCATATATACTTCACAAAAAACGTAATGTCTTCATGAAGTACTTCCATATGATATGTTAATTTAACTATTTTGACTAAAATACCATATTTCAATACTTTAAACTGTATAAAAATACGTTTTTTATAAATATTAATGCATTGAGCTTGTTCAATGGCTTCTTGGGATCAAGATCTAGAAACCTTCTTAAAGAGTCCATAAGTGAGAATATAAATGATTCTAATATCAATAGCTAATGGAAATTATATCTCATGTTCTGCATATATAGTCTTTAATCATTATACAGTAGGAACACTCTCAACTAAACAACCGCCAATTGAGAGCATCCTGCGAATATCAACGCTGATACACATCCTGTAAGCGTACGATATCATCCTCTCCAAGATAAGGACCGGATTGCACCTCGATTAGCACAAGCGGAATACGACCCGGATTTTCAAGGCGATGGATGCATCCTAACGGCAAGTAAATACTCTCATTTTCACGCACGAGCACATTTTCATCATCTCGTGTCACAAGAGCGGTGCCTTCTACAACGACCCAATGTTCTGCACGGTGAAAATGTTTTTGTAATGAAAGCTTTTCCCCAGGGCTCACCTGAATGCGCTTAACCTGAAAGCGCTCTCCTTTATTGAGGCTTTCATAGAAACCCCACGGACGGTACATGCGCACATGCTGCTCTGCTTCAGGGCACCCCTCTTTTTTGAGACGTTCAACCATCTTTTTAACATCTTGTGCTCGGTCTCGATGAGAGACCATCACAGCATCACGTGTTACGACGATAATAAGATCGTCCACACCTGTAACCGTTGTGACGGCTCCTTCTGAATGCACGTAACAATTATGGACATGATCTAGAAAGACATTTCCATGCGCTGCATTACCATCACTATCTTTAGTGGTAAGCTCCCACACGGCATCCCAACTTCCCACATCCATCCACTCAAAAGAAGCAGGCACTACAGCAGCACGCGTGGTTTTTTCCGCAACAGCATAATCAACCGAAATTGATGGAGCGCGACCAAAAGCTTCTTCATCCAGTCTCACAAAACCAAGGTCTGATCCACTAGAAGACAGAGAACTTTTAACGGCATGGTAGATATCAGGAGCAAGCAATAAAAGCTCCTCCAGAAAAACACGAGCACGAGCAATGAACATGCCCGAATTCCACAAATAATGCCCGTCTTTAAGAAAATGCTTTGCAGTTTCTGCATCAGGTTTTTCTAAAAACCGTGCAATCTGATAGACATTATCCGTATTTTCTACAGAAGAACCTTGCTCTATATAACCGTAACCTGTCTCCGGTCGATTAGGCTGCATGCCAAACGTTACGATATAATCACGCTCGGCTGCTTGCTTGGCCTGAGAAAGAGCTGTCGCCAATGCATCAAGATTCCCAATGGCAGCATCAGCAGGCATAAACCATAAAACAGCATCTGGGTCTTTATCAGCTTGCCAAAAAGCTGCTGCCGCCATCGCAGCAGCAGAGTTTCGAGCAACTGGCTCTAAAATAATACTGGCATCTTCAACGGCGAGTTGCCTTAGCTGCTCCGCTGCAATAAAACGATGATCCCTATTGGCCACGACAATAGGTGGTGCTGTGATTCCCATCCGTTGCGCACGTTGCACTGTTTCCTGAAAGGGGGTTCCCTCTGACAAAATCGGACAAAACTGCTTCGGGTATGCCTTGCGCGACACGGGCCAAAGCCGACTTCCAGAACCACCAGACAGGATAACAGGTACCACCATACACATAAACTCGCCGTTTTCTAAAAACCACAACTATGCCATTTAGCACTCTCTTACATATTTGATAACAACCTCAATAATATGCATTCCCTGAGTGAATTATCACACATCATTTCACTTTGAAAGTTTCTTTTCCCACCATGAGATTGTTGTTAATTTCTGCAAATTATCTACCGATAACTTTCTATGATGAATAAAAATTACAAATAATGAACCTATGAGATCTTTCAATATCAAGAAATGTTCTTTCTTATCTAGGCTCATAAAGAATAAACCTCTTCCCTTATATATATATAAGCACACAGGATATATTTTTGTTCCTACATTCCAGTCCTCAAACGAAAAAATATAATGCCTTTTATGGTTCGCTCTATAATATTCCCTTGAGAAAAAGTTTCTGAAAATCCTAATCAATACCATCATCGTTCTTACTATAGGTCTCTTTTCAAAAAAATTATTGTCACATTCTAAATCTAAATTTTCCACGTCCGGAATATGTTTATATTTTCTCAGGTTAAAATCTTTTATTCTCTTATAAGAAACAAAAAACTCTCTTATTGACTTTATACCCATTCTTGCATTCAGATAATCGTAAAGCACGATAGAGTTAATTATACCTCTATATTCTCGGAAAATACCCTTCCAGGGGATACGTCTAGTATTTAAATACGCGCAAATGAAGGCATTACGCCGATCATAAAAATGGTGCCACGGCTGTGAATATGAACTTAAATCTGGATGAGAAACTTCAATACCCGGCCACATTAAGGTCGGATACCCCTCTCGAGAAAGGCGAAGACCAAATTCTAAATCATCTCCCCTAATAAAGAGAGGAAGCGGAAGACCAGTTTTTTTTATCGCTACTTTAGGAAAGCAAAAGCTCCACCACCCACAAAAATCTACTGGGGCATATTCAACCATAGAGCCGTATAGACGCTCATTAGTGTCTGGGACAAAAGAATATGAACAACATTTCGATGAATTAAACTTATGTCCAAATGATAAAATACTTTTTTTATCACTTAAACTTGTCATTCCACCCCCTATACAATAATTAGGATGTAAATAAGAAATAATAGAATGAAGACGCTGAAAAAAGATTTCATCAATTTCGACATCATCATCCATTAGTTGGATATGAGTAGTCTCAATATCTTTCAATGCTTCTATAATTCCTCGAGAAAAACCTCCAGCTCCACCAAAATTTTCTTGATCAAAAATTAAAATCTTTTTCTGACCCGAAAAATTATCTTTTGAAATTTTTATTTTATTATCCCCTTGGTTAATAATTATAATAGAATGCAAAAAATTTATTTGTTTTTTAAGCTTTGCTAATAAAGCCATCACACTATCAGGACGATTAAAAGTACATATAACTACTGATATCTTTGGTTCCAAAATAACAGAAGAAAATGTCGACCAAAAAAAACTATGCTCTTTTTTAAATGGGGTTAATAAACTACAGGAAAGACGATCCCCCAAATCATCAATAGAACCCAGATGAATTATGTGCTTACCTGGTGTTAAATTATATTTTCTTTCACAAAAAATAGTATTGTTTTTATACTGAGTTAAAAGAATTGAGCCTGTTTCTTCCACCGTAACGGATAGGATCAATTCTTTTAAAGCAGTATAACGCCTCCATAATTCAACAAAAAAGTCTCCCACTAATGTAGAAGTATCTTTGCCGGGTATAGCGCTATGAATTAATTTCATCATAAACTCATTTTATGGTTCAAAACTCCTAGAGAGTTTTTCCCAAAAAGTTTTACTAATCATCTCCTCATAAGAATTAGACCATTCAAAATGACAGTCGTACACATTTTTGCGATATCTTCTAAGTATCTTTGCCATTTTCTTAGAAAGAAGCATATGCTTCTTCTCATCATACGCATAACTATGATACGCTACTTTTTGAGGGTCGTAATACGCCCAACTTCTTCCCGGATGTATCTCCCGCCAATTAATGTCATTTCTACTATTAAAGAGAGTTAGTTGTCTTTTCCGACGAGAAAGGGTGGATAACGGCCGCAAACTTTGTTTCAAAACAGGAGCATTTCTTCTTCTATCTTGATAGAACCTATATACTGTAGAAAAAAGAATATTTTTTTTATTCTTCTGATTATTCCAAGGAACAATAAACTTATCAGTCGTCCCAGGAGGAGTTGGAATACTACCCAAAGGAAGCTCTAAAGAAAATTTATAATTCTCATTATTCTCTTTATACAAATTCATAATACTTGCATGTAAATTCGAAGCATCACTTTCCAAAAAAACACTCGGGCCTTTCAAGAAATCTTCAATCGCTTGGATTAACAAAGCTGCAGAACCATAGTGATAGATTCGAATGAAACCATTAAATCTTTTCTGAAGATGATGAGCAACATTCTCCATTAATTTACCAATTCGTTTGCGCAAGGCATCTGAATTATCCGTGTAGTCTTCCGCTAAGATCTTTCGATAAAGAATCTCAGTATGACAAGCCATTCTCACTAATTCATTTCTGATGTTATAATAAGCAAACCAGCCCTCAGGTTTTGCATAGTAAGGCTCATGCCAAACTGCTACCCCAGGCATAGATAATATTTCACCGCCCTGCATAGTCAGGCGAACACCATACTCCACGTCATCCAGGTGGACAAAACAAGGCAAAGGCATGCCAAAATTTTTGAAGCCTTCTAATGTACCGCCAAACAACCACCATCCATTAAAATTAAGAGGATGGTTTCTCATGAGCTCATCTTTAGCTGCAATATCTCCTAAATAGCTTGGAGGTAGTCGTCCATAAGGCCGTTCAAAACGATCTGGAATCCAATGTGCCCCCCCATCTGCCAAACGCACAGGATCATATACATCCAACTGAGCTCCGCCTAAAAATACATTAGCATCTTCACTCAAGGAAAAAAGATTAAGAAGCCTTTTTATAGATATAATGTCTATATCGGCATCATCATCGAGCATAGTAATATGCGTGCATCTATCCTCTTTGATTGCTTCTAATATACCTCGCCCAAAACCTCCGGCCCCACCAACATTTCTTTGAGGAATCACTCTAACATTATCAGGCCAATCTGATCTTTTCCTAAATGTTTGTGCATTATCAATTATGTTAATCACATAATCTTCATAATTTCCATCAAGCACCGAAATAAGGCTATCAATATTATTAGATAGTTGCTTTTCTCTCTTATACGTACAAATAGCAAAACAGGGTTTTACATTTTTTAATCTTACATTAAAAACCCCCCAAGTAACTGACTTAATCAATAAATCTTTCTGTGATTTCTTCTTTTCTAGGGAAGTAATGCTAAAGTACCATCTCCCTAAATGAGCTTCAGATCCTATAATATCAAAATCGATCTTAACTTCTTTAAAAGAATCTTCGCTATCTGTACTTATTTTTATCCTTTTATATTCCAAGTTAACGCCATCTTGCGTCCTGTGAAACAAAACAATCCGACACTTTCCTTTCACTTCAAGCATCAAATACATATGAGCATTAGGAACAATGCGATTAAATTCACGTTCATAAAACGAAGACATAAATCCATCAAAGACGATAGTCTCTTGGCCTTCAACAGCTATATAACCGTCCTCGCTCCTCCCAGGGTAAGGCTCACTTGTATATAATGCTTTGCAACGATCACTATAATCCAAATTAACGGGGAAAAAAGGAAACTCTTCCACGAGATCACCACCATCGCTTCCAGAAAATGTCTCTATTTTTTTTTCCATTATCTTACCCCGTCCTGTAGAGATTTTACTCTCCCATAATATGAAAAAGAAAGAAAAGATAGTCTGTTTGAAAAATTATCTTTCTAAAGCAACGTATCTCTTTTCGCCTATATCCCCACCAGAAGACACTATACATTACACAAGAAAATGCACACATAAAACATAAAAATATATGAATAAATAATTACTACATATTTTCTTTATACTTATCTTCAATCCTCTGAAAAGCTCTATTAATAATTTGGAAAAGTAGTTTCGAGCCATTCCCATGATCTGGATGGAAAAAACGCAAATATTGCCGTCTTTTTTCTCGAATAATGTTAAAATCTGCCGTCCGTGAGACACCCAGAACATCGTAAGGATTCAACATATCTGGAGTAAATTGACGCTGTCCTTGATGATGGAACCGTCTCAATTCCTCTTTTAAACGAAAAATTTCGGATCGTAGCGTATTAATTTCTAATGCTTTATCCTCTTTCGCAATATCAACGGCTTCTTGGGCGGTCTTTGCTGTAATAGGCGAATAAAAATGCCTAAAAGCATAATCATATGGGCGGAAACCCTGCTCTACATAGATATCCAAAAACCCCATATCATTCTGACTATTATCAAGGACAGCCAGCCATATGTCTTCTCTCTCCAAAACGACATAACGCCGTGTCTGCTCAGTCATCTGATGTCCTTTTATACAATGAAGCAGCCCATCACTGTCTTCACATCATTATAATCCTTGATCAATCCTGCCAAGATGCCCGCTTTTTAAAGGTACAATAGCCAATCAGCCGTTAACAGCAGCCATATCCTCCGCTTCTCCTCCCTTTAGAAAGATAAGCGCAAGCGCTGCAATATCAAAAAGATAAAGGCACGCCAGTAGGCTAATCGTTACACTAAAACCAATATGCTCGGCTAAAATACCGATGATGACTGGCCCAAAGCCACCAACCATTCGCCCTGCATTAAACAGCACTGTCTGAGCTGTTGCACGTACAGCGCGTGGATAAAGCGTGCTGATCAAGGCGCCATAGCCGCCAATCATCCCATTAACGAAGAAACCCATCACGGCGCCACCGATTAACAAGGTAAGAGGCGAATGAAGCATTGCATAGACAACGACCATGACAGCTGCCCCCACCATCCAGAGACGGAATGCCCGTTTCTGGCCCATACGATCCGCAACATAACCAAAGACCATCATACCAGCGATCATCCCCAGTATTGTCACTGCCGTCCACAGTCCTGAACGTGTCGTGCTATAGCCTAACGTGCTGTTCAAATAATTGGGCAACCAAATCATCACCCCATAATAACCAAAGTTCTGAATAGCACAGATCAGGAACACACCAAGCGTTGTGCAGCATCGTTTTTTATCAGCAAAAAAAGCGTGCAGAACGGCCTTTGTCCCTTCCCCAGAAGAGTTATCATCTCTCACAGGTTCAACCATGCCATTACGTAAGCCATAGGCTACAAGAGCTGGGACAGCACCGAGAGCAAACAGGCCCCGCCAACCAACGAGAGGAAGAAGCAAAGGCGTTAACAGCGCCGCAGCCAAGACGCCTAGCTGCCATCCTAACCCAACATAAGACGATGCGCGCGTACGATACGCCGCAGGCCAGCTCTCAGCGACAAGCGCCATCCCTATTCCGAACTCTCCCCCGAGCCCAATACCAGTAATCACGCGATAACAAAGTAAGTCCCAATACCCATAGGCAAGAGCACTCAGCCCTGATGCCATAGCGAAGAGTAAAATACTCCAAGCGAGCACCCTTACACGTCCGAGACGATCAGAAAGCGCCCCGAAGAAAACTCCTCCGATAACCGTCCCCAGCAATGTAGCAGTTACGAGAGATGCTGTTTGTACAGGAAGAAGGTGCAGATCCTGAGATAAAACAGGAATCATAAACCCCATAATCAATAGGTCGAACCCATCCATCATATAACCGACAGCAGAACCAAAAACGGCTTGCCATCGTTGTGCGCGGGAAGAGCGAAATGATGATGTCACCGACTGAGCATCACAAGGCATAAAGGCACGTTCCTTCACATGAGATCGCTTGCTTCTACCCTGTTTTTACAAAAAAGAAAAAACACTGCCGCTTAACCAGACCAATATTGCGATTTATGCAATGAATAATCCTATAGGTCAGCTTATTGAGACCCTCTTCAAGATAGTATGGCTGAGCGCTCCTGTGAAACATCGTGCTTTCTAGGTTTTGTTGACAAATGATGGCATCCAGATTTTCATGGCAGCGATGTTGAGAAAGGCGAGGAAGGATTTTCGTGTTTTGTCATACCGTGTGGCGATACGACGAAATTGCTTTAGTTTATT